>CAVQFO010000031.1:0-3636 GCA_963711725.1 uncultured Gammaproteobacteria bacterium
GATCCACGTGGTCTATGGCCATGGCGGCGAATCCGTCAGGCAAGCCCTGGCGGGCGAAGAGGTGAGCTGGGTCGAGCAGGCCGAACAGCTCGGCACCGGCCATGCCGTGGAGCAAGCCATTCCCCAAGTGCCTGACGATCACACGGTGCTCGTGCTCTACGGCGATGTCCCTCTGATTAGCGCCGAGACTCTGACCCGGGTCGCCGAGGCGGCCGGCAATGGCGAAGCCGTCGCGGTCCTGACGGTGGAACTGGACGACCCCAACGGCTACGGCCGCATCGTGCGGTCCGAGCGCGGCGACGTTCAGTGCATTGTCGAGCATAAGGACGCCAGTCCCCAGGAGCAGGCCATCCACGAGATCAATACGGGCTTGCTGGCCGCCCCGGCCAAGCGCCTCAAGGGATGGCTGGCGGCCTGTGATAACAACAACGCCCAGGGGGAGTATTACCTCACGGACGTGATTGCCATGGCAGCGGCCGAAGGTTTTCCGGTCAAGGCCGTATTGGCCCACGACCGGGACGAGGTCTCCGGGGTCAATGACCGCGTGCAGCTCGCGCATCTCGAGCGAGTTTACCAACGCCACCAGGCGGAGCGGTTGATGCGCACCGGTGCGACGCTTGCCGACCCCGCGCGGCTGGATGTGCGCGGAGAGATGACCGTGGGCCAGGATTGCAGCATTGATGTGAATTGTGTCTTCGAAGGTCGCGTGGTGCTGGGCGAGGGCGTGCGGATCGGTCCCAACTGCCTGATCCGGGACAGCGAAATCGCAGACGGCACCGAAATCCTCGCCAACAGCGTGATAGAGGATGCCCGCATCGGTCGGGACTGCCATATCGGGCCCTTCGCCCGGATGCGCCCTGGCTGTGTGCTGGCCAAGGGAGCCAAGGTCGGTAACTTCGTGGAAACCAAGAAAGCGGAAATCGGCGAAGGCAGCAAGGTGAACCACCTTAGCTATGTCGGCGACGCCCGCCTGGGCCGCAACGTGAACGTTGGCGCCGGCACCATCACCTGCAACTACGACGGTGCCAACAAGTACCTGACGATCATCGAGGACGACGCCTTCATCGGCTCGGACACCCAACTCGTGGCTCCGGTCACGGTAGGCGCCGGCGCGACGCTAGGCGCCGGCACCACCCTCACCCAAGACGCCCCGGCCGGCCAGCTGACCATCAGCCGCGCCCGCCAGCGCACCTTCACCAATTGGGAACGGCCGAAGAAGGAACAGAAATAACGCGTACAAACCGCCGGGGAAGACGCGCTCACGCTTATTCGCGGCGATGAACGCCGCTCCTACGCCAGCTTTTGTAGGAGCGGCGTTCATCGCCGCGAAAAGCCGCCCCGCAATCAAACGCGTCCTTTGACAAAATACACAACCGCACCTCGCTTCCCCAGCGTGCTGCGGTGCATTATCCTGAGCCAAGTTAACAGGAAGGAACCGGAACAAGATTATGTGTGGAATCGTAGGAGCGGTTGCCGAACGCGACGTCGTTAAAATCCTGCTCGAAGGCCTGCGGCGCCTGGAGTACCGAGGCTACGACTCCGCCGGCATTGCCGTGCTCGGCGACGACGGCCAGCTCCATCGCGTCCGCCGTGCCGGCAAGGTGGCCCAACTCGCCGAAGCCCTGGAGCAATCCCCGGTTGCGGGCTCCACCGGCATCGCCCACACTCGTTGGGCCACCCACGGCCGCCCCACCGACGAGAACGCCCATCCCCACGTGGCCCGCGACGAAATCGCCATCGTCCACAACGGCATCATCGAAAACCACGAGGCCATGCGCCGGGAGCTGGAAGGCGCCGGCTACAGCTTCGCCTCCCAGACCGACACCGAAGTGGTGGTCAATCAGATCCACCGCCACACCGCCGCCGGCCTGAGCCTGACCGACGCCGTGCGGGCCACCGTCCGCGAGCTGGACGGGGCCTACGCCCTGGGCGTGATCTCCACCCAGGAGCCGGGCCGCATGGTCGCCGCCCGCAGCGGCAGCCCGCTGGTCATCGGCGTAGGCATCGGCGAGCACTTCATCGCCTCGGATGTCTTCGCCTTGCTGCCCGTCACCCAGCAGTTCATCTTCCTGGAGGAAGGCGACTTGGCCGTGCTGGAGCGGGACGAGCTCACCATCTACGACGCCGAGGGCAAAGCGGTCGAACGGCCTGTCCGCCGCTCGGAACTGTCGGCGGATGCCGCCGACCGCGGCACCTATCGCCATTTCATGCTCAAGGAAATCCACGAGCAGCCGCGCGCCGTCTCCGAGACCTTGGAAGGCCGCCTGGGTAAGGGCCGCGTCCTCCCCGAGTCCTTCGGCCCCGACGCCGCCGAACTGTTCGACCGCGTCCGCCGCGTCCAGATCATCGCCTGCGGCACCTCATACCACGCCGGCGTGGTCGCCAAATACTGGTTCGAATCCATCGCCGGCCTGCCCTGCGACGTGGACGTGGCCAGTGAGTTCCGCTACCGCAAGCCGGTGGTGGCCCCGGATACGCTGTTCGTCACCATCTCCCAGTCCGGCGAAACCGCCGACACCCTGGCCGCCCTGCGCGAGGCCAAAAAGCAGGGCTTCGGCGCCTCGCTGGCCGTGTGCAATGTCCCGGAAAGCTCGCTCGTCCGCGAGTCCGACCTGGTGCTCATGACCCGCGCCGGCCCGGAAATCGGCGTCGCCTCCACCAAAGCCTTTACCACCCAGCTCATCGCCCTGATGCTGCTGGTCATCGCCCTGGGCCGCCGCCACGGCCTCAGCGCCGAGCGGGAGGCCGAACTGGTCACCGCGCTGACGGGGCTGCCGAGGAAGCTGGAAGAAGCCCTGGGAATGGAAGCAGAGATCGAGGCGCTCGCGGAAACCTTCGTGGACAAGCGCCACACCTTGTTCCTGGGCCGCGGCTCCCAGTTCCCCATCGCCATGGAAGGGGCGCTCAAACTCAAGGAAATCTCCTACATCCACGCTGAAGCCTACCCCGCGGGCGAACTCAAACACGGCCCGCTCGCCCTGGTGGATTCGGAAATGCCCGTGGTCGCCATCGCCCCGCGCAACGACCTCCTGGAAAAACTCAAATCTAACCTCCAGGAAGTCCGCGCCCGCGGCGGCGAACTCATCGTCTTCGCCGACAAGGCCGCCGCCATGAGCGACGGCCCGGGCTCGCGGATCTTCACCGTGCCGGAGGTGGAAGAGGACCTGGCCCCGATCGTCTACACCGTGCCGCTGCAGTTGCTGGCGTATCACGTGGCGGTGCTTAAGGGGACGGACGTGGACCAGCCGCGCAATTTGGCAAAATCGGTAACTGTCGAATAGCGTAGCTGCGACGCAGAATGGAATTTGGATCGTGGGAATACGGATTGAGACTTTTCACTCCTTGATTTGGAACTTGCTTGAGACAAAATCGCCGTGCAGGGCTTGTTCCTGTGCGACGCCCGCTTCCGGGGATGCTTCGTTCTCAAAGCTTATTCCGACAATCCAAACAGCCGGAACGGACTAGGCGTAGAGGTGGTATTGGATAGCCTCGCAGCTGCTCTCGCCGGGCAGGTTCTTCAGGAGCTCCCCGTGCTGTCGTTGTCCTGTGCCCTATCTCGGCCGCCCGTTCAGCTACTCGCGATTCTAAGTTACTGAAAAACACTCATGGGTGCCCTGGCTCTTCCGCGTTTCCGGT
>CAVQFO010000032.1:0-99222 GCA_963711725.1 uncultured Gammaproteobacteria bacterium
GACTGGATGCGGTGGATGTCGATCAGCTCGTGGTTGTAGCGATCCACGAACAGGTTGTCCAGGTCGAGCACGAAGGCGAAGCCGCCGGTCATGCCGGCGCCGAAGTTCAGCCCGGTTTCACCGAGCACCACGACCACGCCGCCGGTCATGTACTCGCAGCCGTGGTCGCCGACGCCTTCGACGACGGCATCGGCCCCGGAGTTACGCACCGCGAAGCGTTCGCCGGCCAGGCCCGCCGCATACAGCTGCCGCCGGTGGCGCCATACAGGCAGGTGTTGCCGATGATGGTGGTTTCTGCTCTTGAAACCGCTCGCCTACGGCGGGCGAATGACCATCTTGCCGCCCGCCATGCCCTTGCCGACGTAGTCGTTGGCATCGCCGTCGAGATACAGCTTCAGCCCGCCGGCGTTCCAGACGCCGAAGCTCTGGCCGGCGGTGCCCTTGAACCGCAGCATGATCGGGCTGCGTCGCCCATGCCCTGGTTGCCGTGGCGGCGGCGATTTCGCCGGACAGCCGGGCGCCGATGGAGCGGTTGAAGTTCTTCATCGCGTAGTGGAACTCGCCGCCGGTGCTTGCTTCGATGGCGCGCGCAGGGCATCGGCCACCATCTGCTCGGCCAGCTCGCCCTTATCGAACGGCTCGTTGCGCTCGACTGGCAGAACTGCGGCTTGTCCTTGGGCACGCCGCCGTCCGAGAGAATGGCGCTGAGATCCAGGCTGCTGCTTCTGGGTCTCGCCGGTGAGGATCTCCAGCAGGTCCGTGCGGCCGATCAGCTCCTCCATGGTGCGCACGCCCAGTGCGCCAGCCACAGGCGCACTTCCTGGGCCACGAACCTGAAGTAGTTCGCCACCTTCTCGGCGGTGCCGATGAAGTGCTTGAGCCGCAGCACGCGCTGCTGGGTGGCGACGCCGGTGGCGCAATTGTTGAGATGGCAGATACGCAGGTACTTGCAGCCCATCGCGATCATCGGCGCGGTGCCGAAGCCAAAGCTCTCGGCGCCCAGAATCGCCGCCTTGATGACGTCCAGACCGGTTTTCAGGCCGCCGTCGGTCTGCACCCGCACCTTGTCGCGCAGGTCGTTGGCGCGCAGCACCTGGTGCGTCTCGGTCAGACCCAGCTCCCAGGGCGAGCCGGCGTACTTGACCGAGGTCAGCGGGCTGGCGCCGGTGCCGCCGTCGTAGCCGGAGATGGTAATCAGGTCGGCATAGGCCTTGGCCACGCCCGCGGCGATGGTGCCCACGCCGGCTTCGGAGACCAGCTTCACGGAGACCAGGGCGTCCGGGTTGACCTGCTTCAGGTCGAAGATCAACTGGGCCAGATCCTCGATGGAATAGATGTCGTGATGCGGCGGCGGCGAGATCAGGGCCACGCCAGCATTCGAGTAGCGCAGGCGGGCGATCATCTCGTTGACCTTGTGGCCGGGCAACTGGCCGCCTTCACCGGGCTTGGCGCCCTGGGCGACCTTGATCTGCAGCACCTCGGCATTGCGCAGGTAGTAGGGGGTGACGCCGAAGCGGCCCGAGGCGACCTGCTTGATCTTGGACATGCGCTCGGTGCCGTAGCGGGATTCGTCTTCGCCGCCCTCGCCGGAGTTGGAGCGCCCGCCCAGGCGGTTCATGGCCATGGCCAGGGACTCGTGGGCCTCCGGCGACAGCGCGCCCAGAGACATGCCGGCGGAGTCGAAGCGCGGCAGGATGGACTCCAGCGGCTCCACTTCGTCCAGAGGAATGGCCTGGGTGTCTTCCTTCACCTTGAGCAGATCGCGCAGCACGGTGACAGGGCGCTTGTTCACCAGTTCGGCGTAACGCTTGTAGTCGTCGTAGTCGCCGGATTCCACGGCTTCCTGCAGGGCCTGGACCACGTCCGGGTTGTAGGCGTGGTATTCCTGGCCGTGCACGTACTTGAGCAGGCCGCCCTTGCGCACCCCGGCGATATCGTTCCAGGCCTCTTCGGCCAGGATCTTCTGATCCTGTTCCAGGTCGTCGAAGCGGCTGCCCTGGACGCGGCTGGTGGTGCCGAGGAAGCACAGGTCCACCACCTCGTCGCTCAGGCCCACGGCCTCGAACAACTGCGCGCCGCGATAGCTGGCGATGGTGGAGATGCCCATCTTGGACAGGATCTTGAACAGGCCCTTGTTGATCCCCTTGCGGTAGTTGCGCCGCAGCTTGTCCGCGGCGATGCCCTTGATCTGGCCGCTGCGGATCATGCCGCGCAGGCTGCCGTAGGCCAGATACGGATAGACCGCCGTGGCGCCATAGCCGATCAGGCAGGCGAAGTGATGCGGATCGCGGGCCGTGGCTGTCTCGATTACCAGGTTCGAATCGCAGCGCAGCCCCTTCGCGACCAGGTGATGATGCACGGCGCCGGTGGCGAGCAGGGCGTGGATCGGCAGCTTGCCGCGGGCGACCTGCCGGTCGGACAACACGATGATGACCTTGCCGCCGGCCACGGCCTTTTCGGCCTCTTCGCAGACGTCCTCAATGGCCTGCTTCAGATCCTTGTCCGCCGGGTAGTTCAGGTCGATGGTGTGGACCGCGAACTCCGGGTCGTCCTGTTCGGTCAGGGCCAGGAACTTGGTGCGCGAGAGCACCGGGGAGTCCACCACCATGCGCTTGGCGTGGTCCTCGGTCTCCTCGAAGATGTTCTTCTCCCGGCCGAAGCAGGTCTCCAGCGACATCACGATCTGCTCGCGCAGCGGGTCGATGGGCGGGTTCGTGACCTGGGCGAACTGCTGGCGGAAGTAGTCGTACAGGGCCCGCTGCTGCTTGGAGAGCACCGGCATGGGCGTGTCGTCACCCATGGCGCCAATGGCTTCCTGGCCGGCCTCGGCCAGCACCCGGAGGACCTGGTCGGCTTCTTCCAGCGTCAGGTTGAACAGCTTCTGGTAGGCCTTGAGCGTGCCGGACTCGAACGGCTGCTGATCTTCCTCGGCGTCCGTTTCCTCCAGCTGGGATTCCAGCTGGACCAAGTGCTTGTGCAGCCACTTCTTGTAGGGCTGGCGGTCCTTGAGCAGGTTGTCCACGTCCTCCGGCAACAGCAACTGGCCGGTTTCGGTGTCGGCCGCCAGCATCTGCCCCGGCTTGAGCCGGCCCTTGGCCACCACGTCCTCGGGGGCGTAGTCGTACACGCCGATCTCGGAGGCCAGGGTGATGTGGCGGTCCTTGGTGATCACGTAGCGGGCCGGGCGCAGGCCGTTGCGGTCCAGCACGCAGGCCGCGTAGCGGCCGTCGGTGAGCACGATGCCGGCGGGCCCGTCCCAGGGCTCGCAGTGCATGGAGTTGTATTCGTAGAAGGCCCGCAGGTCCGGGTGCATGTTGTCCACGTTCTGCCAGGCCGGCGGAATCAACAGGCGCATGGCGCGGAAGATATCCATGCCGCCGGCCAGCAGCACGTCCAGCATGTTGTCCAGGCTGCAGGAGTCGGAGCCGTCGGAATTGACCAGCGGCGCCACCTCTTCCATGTTCGGCAACAGCGGCGTCTCGAACCGGAACGCGCGGGCGTTGGCCCAGTTGCGGTTGCCCTGGATGGTGTTGATCTCGCCGTTGTGCGCCAGGAAGCGGAAGGGCTGGGCCAGGCGCCACTCGGGCAGGGTGTTGGTGGAGAAGCGCTGATGGAACACGCACACGGAGGTTTCCATGCGCTGGTCCTTCAGATCCGGGTAGAACACCGGCAGATTCGCCGGCATGATCAGGCCCTTGTAGGACAACACGTGGCTGGAGAGGCTGGAAACGTAGAACACCTCGTCGCCGTCGGCGTCCATGGCCTTCTCGGCCTGACGGCGGGCGATGAACAGGCTGCGCTCGAAGGCGCGGTCGTCCATGTCGGCGGCGGCGTTGACGAATACCTGCTCGATCACCGGCAGGGTTTCCAGGGCTTCCTCGCCGCAGGCTTCGGCGTCGGTGGGGACCGTCCGCCAGCCGGCGACGGTCAGGCCCTGGGCCTCCAGGCCGGCGTTGACGCGCGCGCGCGCCTTGTCGGCCTGGGCTTCGTCGCGGCTGAGGAACACGCAGCCGACGGCGAAACGTTCCGCCAACTGGAACCCTTCTTCCTGGGCGACGGCCTTCAGGAAGCCATCCGGGCGCTTCATGAGCAGTCCGCAGCCGTCACCGGATTTGCCGTCGGCGGCGACGGCGCCGCGATGGGTCAGGCGCGCCAGCGAATCGATGGCAGTGGCCAGGACCCAGTGGCTGGGGTTGCCGTCCATGTGGGCGATCAGGCCAAACCCGCAGTTGTCCTTCTCGAAGCTCGGCCGATACAGGCTCGGCATTTCGCTGTTCAAATACCTCACGGGGGAACGCCTCTGCGTGCTGAAACGTGTCGGGGTGCTGCCCGCGGGGCGCTGGCTTCAGCGCGCTACGCCGGGGCAAAACGGCCGCATAGTATAGCGTCTACCCCTGGGGTGCTCAAATGGCGGAAATCGGGGGAGTTCGGCCGCTGGTGAAATATTCCAGGGTCTCCTGGAGTGCCTGGTCCGGGAAGTCACCGGTGACCACGGCGTTGCCCATGCCCCGGAGCAGCACCAGTCGCAGGCGACCGGCGGCCACTTTCTTGTCGGCGCTCATGAGATGGCGGAAATCCGTCGGTGCCATGCCCGGGGGCGGAGTGGTGGGCAGGCCCGACCGGGAGACCAGGCCTTCCACCTGTTTCCATTCGCCTTCGTCCAGCCAGCCCATGCGGTGGGACATGAACGCCGCCATGACCATGCCGCAGCCCACCGCTTCGCCGTGGAGCCATTCGGTGTAGCCGGTGGCGGTTTCGATGGCATGGCCGAAGGTGTGGCCCAGGTTGAGAATGGCGCGCACGCCGCCTTCGCGTTCGTCCTCCGCCACCACCTTTGCCTTGTTGACGCAGGAGCGTTCGACGGCGAAGGCGGTGACCTCCGGATCCAGGGTCAGCAACGCGTCCAGATTCCGGTCGAGATACGCCAGAAATTCGGTGTCGCGGATCAACCCGTATTTGAGGACTTCGGCGACCCCGGCCCTCAGTTCACGCTCCGGCAAGGTGCCCAGCGTGTCCGTGTCGGCGATCACGCAACGAGGCTGGTGGAAGGCGCCGATCATGTTCTTGCCGAGGCGATGATTGACGCCGGTCTTGCCGCCCACGGAGGAGTCCACCTGAGCCAGCAGTGTGGTGGGCACCTGAATGAAGTGGACGCCGCGCTGATAGGTGGCCGCGATGAAGCCGGTGATGTCGCCGACCACGCCGCCTCCCAGGGCGATCAGAGTCGTGCCCCGGTCGAAGCGCTGCTCAAGGAGCTTTTCATAGACCAGGTCGCAGGTCTCCAGTGTTTTGTACCGCTCGCCGTCCGGCAGGGTGATGATGTCCCAGTCGAAGCCTTCCAGGGCCGGGGCCAGCCGGTCCACGTACAGCGGCGCCACGGTGGTGTTGGTGACCACCAGCGCCCGTCGGCCGGCCACGTGGCGGCCCAGCAGGCCGGGATCGGGCAGCAGGCCGCCGCCGATATAGATGGGGTAGCCGCGATCGCCGAGATCCACCTCGACCCGCCGCGGCCGGTTCGTTTCAGCCGGCATGTTCATTGTCTTCCTTACCCAGGCGTTTCATCAGCTCCCTGGCCACCTGCTGCGCGGAGTGCTCGCTGTCGGTGCGCACCACGATGTCCGCGGCTTCCTCATACAAGGGCGCCCGCGCGGCCATGAGTTCCTCGAGCCGGGCGCGGGGGTCTTCGGTCTGGAGCAGCGGCCTGCGCTTGTCGAAGCGCGTACGCTGCAATTGCTCGTCGACGCTGGTCTGCAGATAGACCACCGTCCCCCGGCTGCGCAGCCGGGTCCGATTCTCCGGGCGCAGTATCGCGCCGCCGCCGGTGGCCAGGACAATGCCGGTGGCCTCGGTGAGTTCCTCGATCATGGCCGCTTCACGTCTGCGAAAGCCTTCTTCACCTTCCAGCTCGAAGATGAGGGGGATGTCCACCCCCGTGCGGGCCTCGATCTCGCGGTCGCTGTCGACGAAGCGGAAGTCCAGCAATTCGGCAAGCCGGCGGCCGACCGTGGATTTGCCGGCGCCCATGGGACCGATGAGAAAGACGTTATCGAACGATTTCATGCTGCGTAGTGTCTCCGCTGCCGGGAGGCCTCGCAAGTCTTCCGCGGCGGGCGGTGGCCCGGGCGGGGGATTCCCCACTGGAAGCCGGCCGAGTTTGGTCTAAGCTACCCGGGTTAAGGAGACGCTGGCTTGATCACACAGCTCGGCGTCTCCTCAAGGAGTCCAAAAATGGGACACCAGAGGTGACAACGGTTGCGGCCAAACGGATAGAAAGGGAGAGCATTGGATGGCGACCCATCGTGATGGGGAGCGGGGCCACCCGCCGTCTCGTAACAGCCGATTCGTATTCATGAACGGCGCCTGGTATTTCAGTTCCAGAGGCAAGATGATCCACGGCCCGTTCGAGGACCGCGATACCGCCGAGGAAGCGCTTGGTACGTTCCTCAGAGGGGTGGGGGCGCGGCCGCGCTGGCGCGCCTTTTGAGGCTTGCCGCGCGGCCGGTGGCCGCCCTTTGAGAGGGGCGCACCGGACCGGGTAACGGCGGGTGCGACCGTGTTCGGCGATGGCTCGATCGGACCAAGGCGGCTTGCTACGCCGCCTTGCGAGGGTCTGTTTGACCCGCACGGCTGCGGGCTGGGCAACTAGTCCCGCATCGTGCGCCCGAAACGGCTGCGGTAATAGCTCAGCTCGTCCATCAGTTCCAGCGCCAGGGCCGCGCCGGGCAGGTTAACGCCCAGGTCGCGCGTCAGGCGCACGGCCCGCTGTACGCGGACTACGGTACCGCCGGGGAAACGCCACTCCCGGGGGTGATCGCCTTGCGGCTGAACCACACCCTCATCGACCATTTCGATCACCAACTCGGCATGGACGCCGCAGTAGCGGCAAAGCTGGGCCAGTGTCAGCACCTGATCGTCGTCTATGACCACACCGGTCACGGACCTTATCTCCATATTCATACGAGCTCCTTGCGGGGATTCATGGGCAGTTCGCGGGCGAGCTGTTCATAAAGCTCGCGGGCGCGCTCCGTGTCCGCTTTCGGGGTGACCAGGCTGAGGTGTACGTACTGATCGCCGGGCGGAGAGCCCGGCAGGCCACGTTCCTTGAGGCGAAGCGTGCGGCCGGTCTGGGATCCGGCGGGCACTTTCAGGTCCACCGGGCCGCCCAGCGTCGGCACTTTCACCGTGGCGCCCAAGGCGGCCTCCCATGGCGTCACCGGTAGTTCCAAGTGGATATCGCGACCCTCGGCCCGGAAGTGGCGGTGGGGTTCGAAAACCACTTCCAGGAACAGATCGCCGCGAGGCCCGCCGCCCAGCCCCGGGGCGCCTTCTCCGGCCAGCCGAATGCGTTGGCCTTCCCGGATTCCGGCCGGGATCTTCACGCGCAGCGCATGCTGCCGTGTGTGGACATGGCCCTGAGGGTCGACCTCGGGCACTTGCAGGGTAATGGTGCGTTCGGCCCCTCGGTAGGCGTCCTCCAAGCCGATGGCGACCTTGGCATGGTGGTCCTGGCCCCGGGCCTGATATCCGGAGCCGTGAAAGCCCCGGCGCCCCCCGAACAGGGATTCGAAGAAGTCGCTGAATTCGCCGGCATCGGTAAAGCCGCCGCCGCTGAATTCGAATCCCTGGTCCCAGTTGGGCGGTGGGCGGAAGTCCTGGCCGGACTTCCAGTTTTCACCGAATTGGTCGTAGGCGGCCCGCTTTTCGGGGTCCTTCAGAACCTCGTAAGCCTCGCCCAACTCCTTGAATCGTTCCTCGGCATCGGATTGTTCGCTGACGTCCGGGTGATACTTGCGCGCCAGGCGGCGGTAGGCCCGCTTGATGTCGTCCTGGGTTGCGTCGCGCTTCACGCCGAGGATCTGGTAGTAATCCTTGAACTCCATGAGTTGTGCGTACCTTCTGCAGATATTGCCGGCCCGGCCATGGCTTACCGTAGCCGGGTATGGGATATCCATCTTGATGGGTATCAATTCCGGCGCGGAAAAGAGGCCAGGGGCCGCTGGCGCGTCAACGAATGGTCGGAGAAGGCAAAAAAAACGCCCGCGGAAAAGGAGGGGTGCGGGCGCAGGATCCGGGCACCGGCGATAGCCGGCGCCCGGGCAGGACGGTAGGCGGCGGATTACATGTACACGCCGCCGTTGACGTTGATCTGCTGGCCGGTGATGTAGTCGCCGTCGGCGGCCAGGAATACCACGGCCCGGGCGATCTCCTCGGGCTTGCCGAAGCGGCCCATGGGGATCTTCGCCAGGATCTTTTCACGGATCTTCTCCGGCACCTGCTGGAGCATTTCCGTCTCGGTGAAGCCGGGAGCGATGGCGTTGATCGTGACGTTGTACTTGGCCAGTTCCTGAGCGGCGCTCTTCGTGAAGGCGATGATGCCGCCCTTGCTGGCGGAGTAGTTGCTCTGGCCGAAATTGCCGGCCTGGCCCACGAACGACGAGATGTTGATGATGCGGCCGTGGCCTTTCTCCATCATGATCGGACGGGCCGCGGTCACCGTGTAATAGACGCTGTTGAGATTGGTGCTGATCACCTTTTCCCAATCGTCGTCTTCCATGTTCTTCAGGGTCTTGTCCCGCGTGATGCCGGCGTTGTTGACCAGGACATCCAGCTGGCCCCAGCGGTCCACAACCTGCTTGACCAGATCGCGGGCCGATTGTTTGTCGCTGACGTCGGCCTGCAACGCCATGGCTTCACCGCCGTTTTCCTTGATTTGCGCCACCACCTGGTCCGCTTCGGTGGCACCGCTGCGGTAGTTGACGGCCACCTTGGCTCCGAGGCGTGCCAGCTCCAGCGCAATGGCCTTGCCGATACCTCGCGAGCCGCCGGTCACGATCGCGACTTGTCCGTCTAGACGACGCATATGCCCATCCTCCAGTTATTGCTCCGTAACTCTCCTCCACGGGCATGCGTTTCCCGGCGCAAGGCGCGGGAAAAACGCATGCCCGTTGTGTCTGCTTATGGCCGGTGCGGCGGGTAAACAAGTCCGCAGGGGCCACAACAGAGATCTCTGTAGCGAAAAACATGCCAGTGCCGGAAACGACGCCATGGCGGGATGGGAGGTGTGGGGATGGAGCTGCGCGCGTTACTGTCTGTAGCAACAACGTGGGTAACGGTAACAGCGCGCCGTGTTTACCAGAGCATTCGCCGGCGGGGTTTCACCGGGAGTTTGCCGCGCCAATAGAGAATGAGCAGAAATCCAAACGCCATTCCGCCCAAATGAGCGAAATGCGCGACTCCGGCCTGGGTTCCGGTAATGCCGGACCACAGCTCGATGCCGCCGAACACCAACACAAAATACTTGGCTTTCATCGGGATGGGCGGGAAAAGCAGCATGATGATCTGGTTCGGGAACATCATCCCGAAGGCCAGCAGGATGCCGAACACGCCGCCCGAGGCGCCGATGGTGGGATAGATGCCGCCGCCGGAATGGACGGACCAGGAGACCACGGCCAACTGCACCAGCGCAGCGCCGATTACGCAGACGAAATAGTAGATGGCGAAAAGGCGAGAGCCCCAGCTGTTTTCGATGGCCACGCCGAACATCCACAGGGCGAACATGTTCAAGCCGATATGAAGCAGGCCGCCATGCAGGAATGCATAGGACACCAACTGCCAGGGGGCGAAGCCGGGGACATTCTCCATGCCGTAGGGGGTCGCGACCACGTCGGGCGTGCCCAGGGGCCACAGTGCAAAATAGTTGCTCAGCACTCCGGGCATGGCCATCTGAGCCAGGTAGACCAGGCCGTTGGCGATCAACAGCGCCGTGATCACGGGTGGCAGGGCATCGTTGCCGGCTCGGTTGTACATCCGACTCATCAATTCGCTCCCGACGGGTTGCAGCGGCTCATTATGGCGAAATTTCGGGCGAGGTTCCTCATCCAGGCGCGGCGGCCCGCCGGTGCGGGGTCCCGTTGTCGATCGTTGTGGTCAGGTTCCGCACGGTTCCCCGCAGACAATGAGGGGGCCGCCGGCGGGATGCAAGCTGCGACACGCCCCTGCGAACGGCTACAATCGAAATGGAAAAACCGGGCGAGCGCCGCGAGGCGCCCCCGGGTGGCTCGGGTGCCGGCGCGGGCGCCCCCAACAGGCAGGGAGAAGCGGATGTTCACACATACCCTTTGGGAGTTGGCCGTAGCGTCGTTTGCCTTCGCCGGCGGGCATTTCATTTTGTCATCGGCGTCCGTGCGAGGCCGCTTGACGGGTGCCATGGGCGACGGCCCGTTTATGGGCGTTTATTCGCTGATTGTGGGGGTCGCCTTTGTCTGGTTGCTGGGAAGCTACGGCCGGGCGCCGTACGTGGTGGTTTGGCAGCCGCCCGCCTGGACGGGCTGGATTCCCCTGCTGACCATGCCTTTCGCGCTGATACTGCTGGTCGCCTCGCTGACGCCTCGCAATCCGACGCTGGTGGGCGGGCGTCCTCGGAAGGCAGATGCCAAGCAGGGGATCGGCGCCGTGACGCGCCATCCCATGCTGTGGGGTTTCACACTGTGGGCGGCCGCGCATTTGTGCGCCAACGGCGATGCCGCGGGAATGATTCTGTTCGGTGGACTGCTGGCGCTCTCCCTGTTCGGTCCGTTTGTCATTGATGGAAAACTCCGTCGGCGCGATCCCGAGGCCTGGAGCAAACTGGCGGCCCGCACCTCCAACATCCCCTTCGTCGCGCTGATCCGGGGTCGCGCGCATTTCTCCCCGGGAACGGCGGCGGTGCCGATGGTGGTTGGCGTGCTGGCGTATATCGTGCTGCTGGGGCTGCATCCTTGGCTGTTCGGGGTGTCGCCCCTACCGTATTGAGGAGGGTTCGCGGCGGTGAGCGCCGCTCCTACAATCGCGCGGCGAATGTTTATTGTGCTTCAGGACACGAAGTGCACGAAGGCTGACTCGTAGGAAGAATGCGGGCCTCTTGTCCAGAAGCGATCGTTTATTCGCGGTCGGCACGACCGCTCGTACACGAGATGGTTTTTCGTAGGAGCGGCGCTCATCGCCGCGAATCTCGACAACGGTCTTTTCCCGGCGGGAACAACACTATCAAGGCGAGGGCCGTTTTATCCGCGCTCCGATTGTCCGACAATAGGCAGGATCGGCAGGCACCCCCGACCCAAGGATTCCCATGAGCAAGCTCGAAGACATTCCCGTGGTCGTCAGCGGCACCAAGTTCGAAACCGAACAAGGCTTCCGGGCCGTCAAGAACGGCATCAAGCAGAATCCCAACGCCACGCCCATCCCGCGGGGACAGAAACCGTCATGGCTGCGCGCCAAGCTGCCCACCGGCAAGGGCTACAACCAGGTCAAGCAAAACGTCCGCGAACACCGGCTCAGCACGGTGTGCGAGGAATCCATGTGTCCCAACATCGGGGAGTGTTGGAACAACGGCACGGCCACCATCATGCTGATGGGCTCCGTATGCACCCGCGCCTGCCGCTTCTGCGCCGTGGACACCGGCAACCCCCACGGCTGGCTGGATCACGAAGAGCCGGCCAACACGGCCGAATCCGTGCGCCTGATGGGCCTGAAATACGTGGTGCTGACGTCGGTGGACCGTGACGATCTGCCGGACGGCGGCGCCGCCCACTACGCCGCCTGCGTACGGGCGGTGAAGGAAGTGAACCCCGAGACGGCCGTGGAGGCCCTGACCCCGGACTTCGGCGGCCGCGAGGCCGACGTGGAGACGGTGGTGGACTCGGGTCTGGAAGTTTTCGCCCAGAATGTGGAGACCGTGCGCCGCCTCACCCACACAGTCCGCGACCCCCGCGCGGGCTATGAGCAGACCCTGGAAGTGCTGGCACATGCCAAGAAACACCGGCCGGATGTGCTGACCAAGACCAGCCTCATGCTGGGTTTGGGCGAGACCGACGAGGAAATTGCCGAGACCCTGGACGACCTGCGCGAAGCCCGGGTGGACATCGTGACCTTCGGCCAGTACCTGCGGCCCACGGTGAACCACCTGCCTCTGGAGCGCTACGTCACGCCCGAGGAGTTCGAGCGCTATCGCCAGTGGGGCCTGGAGCGCGGCTTCCTGGAAGTGGTCTCCGGCCCGTTGGTCCGTTCCAGCTACCGCGCCGACCGGGTGCTGGAGAAGAACAACTGCGGATTGGGGGCGGCCTGATCGGGCTGCTGCGCGTCGAACGGATTGAGCCGCAGACGCACGGGGAAGACGCGTTGTCGTTTGTTTGATGGATTCCGCTGCGCTCTACCCTTCCCACGGGATTCAAACCACGAAGAGCATGAAGGGAAATCAATCTGCGTGCTCTTCGTGGTTTGCCCTGCGGAGCCTTGGGATGGGCAGGGCGCAGCGGAGCCCGTAGTGGTCAAAGCCGATGCGGCTTCGCCGGATCGCTGGGTTACGCTTCGCTAACCCAACCTACATCTTCTTTAAGCTTCGGGTCACGAAGTCCGCAGAGGATCCACGAAGGAACACGAAGTTTTTCCTTTGCCCTTCGTGACCCGAAGCATTCAAAACGCGTAGCTCCCTTTTACGCCCACCATGTAATTCCTTCCGGGTGCCGGTTCGTAATACCGGCCGTTGCTGTCGCCGACGATGACCGCGCCCACGTACTCGCGGTTGAACACGTTATCCACCCGTGCCCATTCGCCTACCGACCAGCGGGCGAACTTCTGGTCGAAGCTCGCCCGCCAGTTGACGACGCCGAAGCCGCCGGCCGAGGCCGAGTTGGTGTCGTCCACGTAGACCTTGCTGCGCACTTGTGCACCCACGGCCGTGTGAAAACCCAGCGGTTGGTAGGTCCACCCCAGTTCAGCGTAAAGGCTTGAGGCGGGAACGGCGGGAAGGCGGTTGCCGTCCAGTTCGCCGCCGGCGAAACGGGCATCGATGTAGCTGTATGCCAGCGAAGCGTCCAGGCCGTGGCCGAAGCTCGTGTCCACGGTCAGCTCGGCACCGTCGCGACGGGTATTGGCGGCGTTGCGGTAGGTGGTGCGACCGTTGCTGGATCTGTCCACCACGATGTCGTCGCTGGTGTCGATGTGGAATACCGCCAAGTCGATCCGGGTCTGCAGGCCCAGAAACGCCTTGACGCCCATTTCATAGTTCTGGCTGGTGCTGGGCTTGAGATCGGTGTTCAGCCCGGTGCTGCCGTCGGGCCGGTAGGCGAGCTCGGCGAAAGTGGGTGTCTCGAAGCCCTGGCCGTAGCTGGCGTAGAGGTTGACCGCGGGGGTCAGGTGGAACAGCACCCCCAGCACGGGGTCGGTGCTGGAGAAGTCCAGGCTGCCGCTGTCGTCGGGGTTGGTGCTGGTGACGTAGTGGTCGTTGGAGATGAAGTGCACGGTGCTGTGGCGTACGCCCGCGGTGAGCGACCAGCGTTTGGTCACGTCCCACTGGCCCTGGGCGTATTGGTCGAAATCGAATACCCGGTCCATTTCGTCCCGGCGCAATTCGCCCTTGGTGCCCAGGTTGTTGACGTAGCCCCGGCGGTGTTCCCAGAGGTTGTCGTAGTTCATGCCCAGGGTGAAGCGCAGGGGCCGCGATGCGGCCGAGGTGTCCCGGGTCCAGCGGGCGTCCAGGCCGTCGAAGCTGCGGTTCAGGTCCACCACGCCGCCGGAGGACAGGCCGAAGCTGCCGCCGAAGGGCAGGTATTGGACCACCGCCCGGTGGCCGCCGTAGGCCATCAGGCGCACTTGGTCGTGGCCGTTGAGCCGGTGATTGAGCACCACGCCGCCCTGCTGGTGGCTGACGCTCTTGCGGGTGTCATAGGTGTAGGCCCGATCCACCGCCTGCTCGCGGTCCTGATTCATTTGCTCGCGGGTCAGGCCCAAGGGATCTTCAGCCTCGGGCTGTTCCAGGCCGTTGAGGATCAGGCTTACCGAAGTGTCGGGGCTGGCCTCGTACCGGAGCTTGCCGTTGAGCTTGCTCCAGCGGGCGGCGCTGTGGTCCCGGAAGCCGTCGGTGAGCAGCCGCGAGCCGTTCAACAGGTAGTTCAGCTTGCCTTCCTGGCCGCCGGCCTTGATCTGGCCACGGCGGGTATTGAAGCTGCCGTACTGGGTTTGCGCGCCCACGGTCGGCTGCGGCGGACCGTCTTCGGTGAACACCTGGATCACACCGCCGGAGGCGTTGCCGTACAGCGCCGAGAACGGGCCGCGCATGACCTCGATTCGTTGGGCCGAGCCCAGGTCGAAGGTGGAAGACTGGCCCTGGCCGTCGGGCATGGTGGCGGGAATGCCGTCGGCGATCAGGCGTACGCCACGAATGCCGAAGGGTGTCCGCGAGCCAAAGCCGCGCGATGAGACCTGCGGGCCCTGAGCGTAATCCTGGCGGTCCTGGACAACCAGTCCCGGGACGCGCAGGGCGCTTTCCGAGAGGCTGATGCGCGGCTGCGCGTCCTGGATCTGCCGCTGGTCCACGGCATTGATCGCCGCAGGTACGTCGAAGGCGGATTGCTCCACCCGGGTGGCCGTGACGACCACGGGCGAGCTTTCCGTCGGATCGGGTGTGACGGGTGCCGCGGCGTAGCTACTGGCCGCGGCCAGCAGGGCGGCCGTGGCCAGCGCCGTGCGCCGGGGATGAACCGGGAACAGATGCATGTCGACTCCTCCAAACTTTTCTCGTTGTAAGTCAGCGCCCGTCCAGGCGGAAGATCACGGGGACCACCAGTTCGAAGTCCCGTTCACCGTCTTCCGGGGGCGGTTGGGCCTCCAGGGCCTGCTTGACCAATGCCAGCGCCTGCCGATCCAACAGTTCGTGGCCGCTGGATGCGGCGATGGCAACGGCGGTCCCGCCGGGGCTACCGGTGTGTCGCAAACGGATTCTCACCACGCCCTGCCAGCCCCGGATGCGGGCCAACGCCGGGTAACGGGCGTGAGCTCGCAACCAGGCGGTGAGGCTTGCCGCGTAGCGGGTTTGGGCGGCGGCGGGCAATGCGGTCTGCGCCTGCGGCGGTGTCGCCGGGGCGGCCGCGCTTTCCGTAGCCACCGGCATTGGCGGTCGCGGGGTTGGGATGGCCGGGGCGGCGTGGCTGCCAGCCCGAGGGACGGGCTTCTTCTCAACCGGCGTTGCCGGTGGGCGTGTGGGCCTTGGCTCAGGGGCCGTGAGGTTGTGGGCCGGCGCGGGTGCGACATGGGTTTTGTGGGTGGTCGGCGGCGCGCCGCGATGCGCCGATGGCGCCGCCTCCGGTTTCGCGCGGTGAGCCGGCGGCGGGGTCTTGGCCGCTGACGCCGCCTGCGAAAGGGTGGAATCCGGCGGCGGGGTCGGGCTCAAGGTCAGGTGCAGGACCGGAAGCCGGGTCGTGGGCCTCGGCTGTTGCGGCGGCAGGGTTACCCATTGCAACAGTGCCGCGTGAAGCGCCAGTGACACCCCGAACCAGACGACCACAACGCGGGGCGAGGTGGCAGTCCGGCCGGGGGCCGGCCCCGGCGGGAGCGGATCCCAGTTGTCCAGGGCTGTGTCCATGTCGCCGCCCGGGCTATTTGCCCGGTGCTCGAGCTGTTTCCCGGCCATCCGAGGCCAGATCGCGGGCGCCGTCGTCGCCACCCCCGTGAGCCACCAGGGGGACTTGAGATCCGGCGGCCTGGTCGTAGCTCAGCTCGTGGGAGCCTGGCTGGTACCCATTTTGCTGCAACAGGAAGGCCATGAGATCAGCATATTCCACTTTCTTCAGGCTGCCAGGCTTGCCTGCCGGCATCTGCTGGGAGAAAAAGCCGAACATGCCGCCAATGGTGAAGCCGTCATCCGCGCTGGCGAAGCCGTCGCCCTTGAGCGAAGGGCCCACCACGCCCTGGAGCTTGGCGCCGTGGCACTGGGCGCAGTGCTGCTGGTAGATCTCGGCGCCGCGTACGGCCTGGGCGGTGGTGTAGAGGCGCGGGTAGCCGTCGGACGTCTTACCGGTTCCACCGCTGTCCTCCGTCTTCTTTTCACCGGCGTGATGCAGGCTCGCCAACCCCTTCTCGAAGCGCTGCGCCGCCTGGGCCGAGCGGGGCAGGTACAGGGCCGTGAGCTGCCAGCGGGCGTGGGGCTGGCGGATCTCCCGTTCCTGCCAAACCCGCGTTTGGGCGTGATGCTTCTGGTAGGCCGCGACGCTGAGCTCCCACGCGGCCACGGCTTGCACTTCACCCTTGGCCAACGCGTCGAGGGCCTTGGTGTTGGTGTCGAAGACGATGGCCTTGACGCTCTTGCGGTCGACCAGGAACAGGTTTGCCGGGGTGTTGAAGGCGACGCCGACCCGGGTGTTCGCCGGGAGCTGGTTCAGCGCTAGGCCTTTGGGGCTGACCAGGACGAAGCCGGTATCCCAGTAGGGCTGGGTGTGGCGCATGCCCGCAGGCACGGTCTCGGAGCCCGGTTCCACGGGGAAGCCCATGACCAGATTGCACTTGCTGCGGGCCAGCTTGCGGAATTCGTCCAGGCCGAAGCCGTCGTCGTCGCCGGAACGGCCGTCGAAGGTCACGATGCGGGCCTGGGCGCCCACGGCCGAGGCCGCGGATTCGGCCAGCTTGCGGTCGCCGGTGGCGGACGGGCTGGATCGGTCGATACAGAAGCTGATGGGGGCCGCGGCCCCCGCCGGGCGCGGGGGCGCCCAGGCGAGAACAGCGGCGGCAGCTACCAGTATCGCGAACTTACTGGAGCTTGAAGACATACAATTCTCCTCCACGCGGGATTTTCTTGACCGCCGGATCGTCGGCCATCACGCCGCCCCAGATCGGTGTGGCACCGCCCCAGCCGGCGTATACGGCAACGTATTGGTGGCCGTTGACCCGGTAGGTGGTGGGCACGCCGATAATGCCGGAGCCCAGGTCCTTGCTCTTCCAAAGCACCTCGCCGGACTTGGCGTCGAACGCGTAGAAGTGACCGTCGGCACCGCCGCTGAATACCAGGCCGCTGGCCGTGCTGAGCATGCCGTCGTTCCAGGGGAGCTTGGTCTTGTGGGACCAGGCCTGTGCGCCGCTGTTGTTGATGTCCAGGGCCTGAACTTCACCCCAGCCGTGGCTGCCGGGCTCCGGTTTCACCTTGAACTGCTCGCCCAGGAAGGGCAGGCCGGCCATGTAGCTTACGGTGGTGCCGGACATGGTCATGCAGGCGTGCAAGGTGGGCACGTAGGCCATGCCGGTCTTGGGGTCCACGGAGATGGGCCACCAGTTCTTGCCGCCCAGGAAACTGGGGCAGGTGAAGATCTCCTTGCCCACGTCCGGCCGCACCGAGGCGTCCTCGATGGGCGTGCCGTCGGGTTTGTGACCGGTCACCGAGGTGGTTTTGACGAACCGCTTGGCCCACAGGAACTTGCCGTTGGTGCGGTCCAGGGCATAGAAGTAGCCGTTGCGGTCGGCGTGCAGCAGGGCCTTGACCGTCTTGCCCTTGTATTGGATGTCGGCCAGCACGCTGTGGTTGGTGCCGTCGTAGTCCCAGGTGTCGTGCTCGGTGTACTGGTAGTGCCACTTGATCTTGCCGGTATCGGGGTCGAGGGCGAGGACCGAGTCGGTATAGAGGTTCTTGCCCGGGCGCAGCTTGGCCAGCCAGGGACCGGGGTTGCCGACGCTCCAGAACAGGGTGTGGGTGTCCGGGTCGTAGCTGCCGGTCAGCCAGGCCGAGCCGCCGCCATGCTTGTAGGCGCCCTCGGGCCAGGTGTCGCCGCCGGGCTCGTCGGGAGCCGGGATGGTGAAGCGCTTCCAGGCCTGCTTGCCGGTCTTGGCGTCCAGGGCGGCGATGAAGTCTCGGGCCCCGTACTCACCGCCGGACTCGCCCACGATGATCTTGCCGTCCAGTGCCAGCGGGGCCACCGTCATGGCGTAGCCGATGCCCGGACCCTGTAGTTGCTTATCCCACTGGACCTTGCCGGTCTTGGCGTCCAGTGCCACGACGTGGTTGTCCAGCGTGGCCATGTAGACCATGTCCCCGGAAAGGGCGACGCCACGGTTGACCACGTCGCAGCACACCGTCTTCAACGCCTTTTTGGACAAGGGCTTGACGTATTTCCACAAGACCTTGCCGGTGGTCGCGTCCAGCGCGATGAGATGGTCGAGCGGGGTTGTGATGAACATGTACCGGCCGTTCACGATGGGCGCTGCTTCGTGGCCCTGTTTCAAACCGGTCTTGTAAGTGAACGCCGTTTTGAGCCGGGTCACGTTTTCCGCATTGATCTGCGTGAACGGTGCGTAGCCCTGGCTGTTGTATGCGCGGCGATACATGAGCCAGCCGTCGTCGTCCTGGGCTTTCAGTAGTCGGTCGTTGGTGACCGGACGGTAGGCCGGGGACGTGCTGGCCAGCGCCGGGACGGCGGCCACGGCGGCCAGCAGCGACAAGACGGCCAAGGCGCCGGGTATCCGCTGTCGTGCGGAAGTACGGATTGTCATCGTTTCTCCTCCAGGTCTAATTAGAATTCGCAAACGAGGTCGCGGGTGCGGCCGACCAGTCGGCGGGGACACCGACAAGGTCGATAGCAAGCGCAGTGCCAGGGCTGGCTGTTAGCGTCTGGAGGGATTTAACAGGTTGATATTTATTGAAAGTGTGCTGGGCTGCTGAAGCATTGCCGGTACAGTGAGGGCGTGTTGGAGGTGTTGCAGTTTGAGACAGGTGTTCGTTCGCAAACACTGGGGCGGTGGACGCCTGGCAAGTTGGCCGGGGGCGGAAATTGCCCGATGAGCGGGCGCCATGACGATCCCGCCTCGGAACAGGAAGTTGCGCGCTTTACTCGAAAGAGTGGTTGGGGGCGGGTTGAACCTTGGCTGAATCGGCGCCGGTACCGGGAGGGCGATCCCCGTTGGTGATCGCCCTCACACGCCGTCGCTTCGATGCACCGAATTCGGCGGGTTCCAGGCTTCTAGCCGCCGCCGCTTTGGGTGCTGGTCTCGCGCCCCTGAGCCAGCGCATACAACCGCGCCTGGGCGATATTCTGCAGCGCCATGCACGCTTTCTGCAGCTCCTTGAGCTCTGGAGAGGAGAGATCGCGGACGCGTTCGCGCGCCATTTCGAAGTCGTTGCTCAGGGCGTCGCGGAATGCGGCGACCGCTATCTTTTTGCTGGGCATGAAATGTAAGAGGTGATCGGGTTTGTCCGAACCATCCATGGGGTTGCTCCTGGGGCTTCAAAGCCCGTTGCGTGGCCGTCTGTCCATGTTTCTCCGCCTTCCGCATGCCCTCTTGTGCTTCTTTGCGGGGCTTTTGCGGCCTCCTGTACGGCGTGTTGCGTAAAGATAACCCAATTGCGCTGCGGTGCGTCAATAGGGAGATGACGGATTTTTGGGTGCGAGACTCCTTTTTAAAGTCAGCGCAGTGCCCTTAGCGCGACCTGGGTCCAATCCACCAAATCCATCAATCTGGCCACGTAGTGATCCCGCACGGGGAAATAAGCGTCCTCCCGCCGAAGCCGTCCGGCCACGGTATCCACCAATCGATCCAGACGGCGGCGGTGCAGGCCGAGCCGCTTCTGGACGGGGTCGGCGATGACGCCGGCGAATGCGGCCAGAATCGCCGCCGGCACCAGCAGGCCCGTGAACACGCCGGCGGTGAGCCAGGGTGGTGTGGATACGCCCACCGCCGTGTAGTACAGCGAGCCGGCCCAGGGGCCCGCCCAGAAGCCGGAAACCGCCGAATGGTAGGCGATGGTTCCCGCCAGGGAACTGCTCAAGGCGGCGACGCCGGGGGTGACCTGCTGATAGGCGGCGAACCCGGAGGCGGCGGCCAGCAGACTGACCGTAATGTCGGAGGCGGCGGCGCGGCTGCCCAGATAGCTATTGAGGGTGTCCTCCAGCCGTCCACGGAACTCCGGCTCGTTGCCGCGCTGTGCCAGTTCGCGCAAGGTTTCCGCGAGATAAACAGTGACCTCCGGATCCGCCAGCACGGCTTCCAGCAGCGCATCGCGGGTGAATACGCGGCCCTTCTGGCGGATTGGCAGCACCAGCACTTCGGTCTGAATGCGCCACTCCAGTTCGCGGCCCAGATCGGTTTCCAGCAGGAGATTGACCTTGCGCAGGCGCCGAGCCGTCCCCCGTCCGCCCCCGGCAGCCAGGCCCGCCGCGGCCAGGTTCTTGCCGGCGGTGAGGACGCTGCCAAAGGCGTTGACGGGAGCGCGAACCAAGTCCCAGCCCAGTGTGTGGCGGTGCAGCGAGAGGCTTCCCCGAAGGCCAAACTGGCGATCCACGAAACCGGGTACGCGGGCGTGGGCACCGGCGGCCCAGCGCTCCACGGCGTTGTCCACGATGCGGCGGGCGTGATCGCGGGTCAGTGGTGCCGGGGCGCGGGTGTGGCTGGTGTGGTCGGAGGCGATGGTCATGGTGCAGACTCGGGGCATTGCCGCATGCCGCCAACGGGTCGGTTGCCGAAATGAGGATAGTGTAGCGCATGAACTGGGTCGGCTTGGGCCTCATCTCCGCATTCAGCCTGGCCTCGGCGGATGCCTATACGAAGCGCTTTCTGGGCGACCGTTCGCCCCGGGAATTGGTCCTCGTGCGTTTCACGGGAACGGCCTTTCTGCTGTTGCCCCTGCTCGTTGCCCATCCGCCAGGGCCCCTGCCGATGGCGTTCTGGGGCTGGGTGGCGGCTGCTATTCCACTGGAGGTGGCGGCCATGGCCTTGTACATGCGGGCCATCCAGGTCAGCCCGCTGGCGCTGACCGTGCCGTATCTGGCGTTCACGCCGGTGTTCGCATCCCTGATCGGCTGGCTGGTGCTGGGCGAACGGGTTTCCATCCGCGGTGCGGCGGGCATCGGCCTGGTGGTCGCTGGCGCTTATCTGCTCAACGCCTTCCGTGGGCGGGGACAGCGCGGATGGCGTGCGCTACTGGAGCCCCTGAAAGCGGTCGGTCGGGAGCCGGGCTCCCGATGGATGCTGTTGGCGGCGTTTATCTACAG
The DNA here is from genome assembly GCA_963711725.1 of uncultured Gammaproteobacteria bacterium. Taxonomy (GTDB): domain Bacteria; phylum Pseudomonadota; class Gammaproteobacteria; order Nitrococcales; family Aquisalimonadaceae; genus CAVQFO01. The sequence continues at coordinate 20,784 of CAVQFO010000032.1, forward strand.
CGTGACATCCGTGCTGGGCAAGGGTGCGCTGGCGTACACCGACCCCCTTGGTTTCGGGCCTCTGTATTTCGCCGTGCTGGGTGCGGCCTGCCTGGGCTATTTCCTGCTCGCGGACCGACCCGCCGTGACGCGGCTGATTCGGCGGCCGGGGCATCCGTTGGCGGTGGCTGCGCTGATGGCGGTGATGGTATTGAGCCACTTCGCAGCCATTGCCCAGGTTCAGGTGGCCTACATGATTGCCGTGAAACGCACCAGCCTGCTGTTCGGGATCGGTTACGGGGCGCTGCTTTTCCGGGAGCGGGGGCTGCCCCGGCACCTGGCCGCCGGCGCGGTGATGCTGGCCGGCGTCGTGTTGATCGTGGGCTGAGGAATCGCCAAGTCCCCGCGGCCCCCGGGCAACGCGTCCCGAAAGGTGAGGGGACGCGCGGCCGAGACCGCCCGGAGCCTGTCAGCCGTGGTGGATCTTGACGCGGTATTCGAGCGAGGCGTCGCCGTTGGCGGGAACGTCGACGGTCCAGCTTGCCGTTTCGGCGTCGGTCTTTTCGTGAGGCTGGCTTTCCTTCTCGATGGTCCAGTCTCCGTTCATCACCTCGCGGACCGAAATGCTGACCGGATTGCTGCGGGCGTTGTGCAGCGTGATCTTCCAGGCCAGTTCCTCGGTCTTGTCGGCGGGCCGGCGGTAATCGGTTTGGGTCCGGGTGGCGGTGACGTCGAAGGCGCGTCCCAATTCAATAGAAACGGGCTGGCCGGCCGGTGTGGGGCCGATGTTGTCCTCGCCCAGGAACTGGGCACGTCCCTGGGCGTCGGGCCCGTAGATGCGGATGGTGCCGGCGGGCATGGGCTTGCCCAGTGCGGGGGCTTGGTTGTCGAAACCCAGCGCCACCCGCACCGGGATGTCGCGCGTGCCCGAGGGGAGCCGGACGCCGCCCGGTTGCTCGATCCTGTAGCTGCGCTTTAAGGCGATGTCACTGGCGGCGAACAGTTGGAACTGCCGGTCCTGCCCGGCCGGGAGATCAACCGTGCCGTCGATGGTGTAGAGGTGGTAATCCGCTACCGCCTCGCGAGTTGCGGAGGTTTCCTTGGCTGCGGCGTAGGCCATCCGCGCCGTCGGCTGCGGCGATTCCGCCCGATGGGGCTGCCCGGCGAGGAGTTGCAGTTGGGCGCGGTGGAACGAGACGCCGGTCCGATTGGCAACCGACGCCCAGGCCTGGAGGTTCAGGCTCCCGGAACGGGCGTTGAGGCGGCCCACGTATTGAGCATCCCAATTCAGCCCATGCGTCAGGTAGGTGAGGTTCACCGGTTGTTGGCCGCCCTGGTTGGCCGTCAGGTCCAATCCCACGCTGGGCCGTGGCGTCACGCCGGGGGGAAGGTCCTTGAAGGCGATGCGCCAGGGCGAGTCGGGGCCGGCGGCCTGGACCAGCCCGTCAACCCGAACCAGCGGCACCCCGCCGGTGACTGACAGCAGCGTTCCGGTGCGAACCCGTTCGTGGTTGCCCTGGGGGCCGCGGTCGATAATCTGAACCGGTTGCCCGACGTTTGCCTGGAGCAGGCTTTGCTCGGTCAGAGGGGTTTGGTTGAAGCTCCAGGCCAGGGCTTGAACCCCGTCGCCGCCGTTGAACTGCAGACTGGAGGGGATCAACTGATCGCTGACGTCGAAAATGGTGAGGTGATTCTTGCCCGGGATGAATCCCGTTTGCCGCCGGTCCCGGATCAGAGCCAGGTTCTGACGGTAGACCGTCAGGCCGAGGGAAAGGCGATCGCCGGCGCGGGTCTGGACGTCGGCGAATTGGGGTAGGTCCTGGCCTTGAGGTGTTTGCCGGGAATCCCGCACGGCGCTGGCGCGCGCCTGGTCCGCCGCAATGGCCGAGGGCGGCAGGCCCAGCATCAGAAGTACGGAGCAAACGGCCAGGCGATTAACAACGGCGTGCATTCCGATCCCCTTGAGTTCCGTTGGAAGACGGGCACAGGATAGCCTGCGCGGGGGCGGAATTCGATATGGGCGGCGGAGCGGGCGAGGCGGAAAATAAAAAAGGCGCTACCGAAATAGCACCTTAACAATCAGCCTTGCAGTCTGTTAATTGTTCTGATTGCGGCTAAGCCGTTCTACAGGCTGACAACCTCACTATGTCTCTTTTTGATCCGTTGAATCGTGAACCCCGTCACAGTTTCGGGTGAGCCTTCTTTCGTATTTGCCTTCGCTAAGGCTGATTCGATATAAGGAGGTGATCATCCATAACAACAAGCTCATGCCTCCCGCACGGGGGACAACGCGACGGAGCGCCCATGATCTTCTTCCCTTACCGGGTGGACCTTTCCCTGCACCGGCTGCCCTACGCCACCATCGCCGTCTCGGTGCTGTGTCTGCTGGTGTTCTATCACCAGTTCCATAACAGCCAGGCGGTCCAGCGAGACACCTACTGGTTTTGCCAGCGGGACGCGCCCCGGCTGTTTCGAATGGTCATGAACAATACCTACGGCCACTACACGGAGCGCGATTGCGTGGACCTGATGTGGGGCATCCGCATGTCCGACGATCCCGAGGACTACATCAACAAGGTGGTGGGCAAGGGCCAGCCGCTGAAGGGTTTCGAGGCCGCTTCGGCGCGGGTGTATGCGGCGCAGTTGGTGCATGACGAATACACGGAGTTCGAGCGCCGCGTCCCCCCTTACGACACCAAGGAGCTGTGGTACAAGCCTGATTCCTGGGACCCGGTTTCCATGGTGACCGCGGCGTTTGCCCATGGCAGCTGGATGCACGTCATCGGCAACCTGATCTTCTTTTTCGCCTTTGCCGCCTCGGTGGAGATCATCGTGGGATGGTGGCAGTTCCTGTTGCTCATTTTGGCGCTGGCCCTGGGCACGCATACCTTCTATTCCCTGTCGATGCTGGCGGTGAACAATCCGCCGCCAACGGTTGGGCTTGTCGGGAGTGGTAATGGGAATGATGGGATTGTTCGCCTTCTTCCTGCCGCGGGGACGGATCCGCTGTTTCCTCTGGGCCATCGTATTCTTCCGGCGATTCACCCTGCCGGCCTGGCTGCTGGTGGCCTGGTTCGCCGGCTGGGACACCTATACGCTGTTTTTCGCCAAGGACCATCACGGCATCAACGTGGTGGCTCACGTCAGCGGCGCGGGCCTGGCGATCCTGATCGGTTACGTCTTTTATCGGGGGCGTCGCCGGGAAGTGCGGGAGCTGGCTGCGGCTTGAACGGCTAAGGGCGGCCCATGGCACCGCTGGCGACACGGGTCGGCCGTTTTCCGAGCAGGGAGTTGACCAGGGCATCCAGCCGGTCACGGTCGCGTTCGGCGATATCCACGATTTCCAGCCCGGCTCGGAGGCTGTTGCTGGGATGGGTCAGCTGGATCAGATAGGCGATGCGGCACACCATGTCCAGCGAGCCGCTGCCGCCCTCCGAGGGCAGATCCAGGTGCACGGAAACTATTTCCCCGTGGTACAGGGGCTTGTCCACGACCACGGCGAGTCCGCCCACGGAGACGTTTTCCGCCCGGGCGCCAAGTTCACCGCCGTTGCCGCGAGACAATAGGACATCCTGCCGCCAGGGGAATCGAGTGTGCCGACGGCGATCTTGGTCGGTCATCGCTCTCCCTCGTTGTTTTTATTATTTCTAATACACTCATAGAACAGCGCGTCGCTTTCCGTGCCTTGGATCACAACCCGAAGGATTCGCCATGCTTCAGCGCCAGACCTTTCGCCTGCCGGCCGTTGACGGGGCCTCCGTGTTCCTGCGGGCGTGGCTGCCGTCGCCGGAACGGCCGGTCAAAGGCGTCGTGCAACTGGTTCACGGCGTTGCGGAGCATAGCGGCCGTTACGAGGGTGTGGGTACGCGGTTGGCGGAAAATGGCTATGCCGTATACGCCCAGGATCTGCGCGGCCATGGGCAAACGGCCGGAGGGCCGCGGTTGTTGGGCCTGTTCGCGGAGCGGGACGGCTGGGAGCTCAATCTCACCGACCTGGAACGGGTCACGGCCTACCTGGAGGGGCGCTATCCCTCCCGGCCCCTGGTGCTCGTGGGGCACAGCATGGGCTCCTTCCTGGCCCAGCACCACGCCATGTTGCATGGCGAGCGGCTGGCCGCCCTGGTGCTGTCCGGCAGCGACATGCGGCCTGCGCTGGTGGCCCGGATCGGCGGGGTGCTGGCCGGCTCCGTATCCGCGCTTCGAGGGGCGTTCCACCGCAGTGGCTGGATCAACTTCCTGTTCATCGGCAGTTTCAAGTACAGCGTCCGCAACCGCCTCACGGATTTCGACTGGCTCAGCCGGAACGGAGAAAGCGTGGAGGATTATCGGCGGGACCCGCTGTGCGGCTGGGCCGCCACGGCGACCCTTTGGCGGGACGTGTGCCGGGGCCTGGCGTATATCAACAGGCAGCGGCATCGCCGCGCCGTGCCGTCAAATCTGCCGATGTTGTTGCTGGCCGGCGGCGCGGATCCGCTCAACGGCGGAGGCAGGCGGGTGCGCCGGCTGGCGGAGGCGTATCGAGCGGCCGGGGTGAGCCGGGTGGATGATTCCATTTACCCCGGCGCGCGGCACGAAGTGTTCAACGAGACCAATCGGGAGCTTGTCTACCGGGAATTGGTGGACTGGCTTGATGGTCGGCTGGCCGAAGCCCCGAGACCGACTGCCGGGCCGGCATCCAGTGTGAGCGCGAGCGCGTGAATGCATGAGCGTCGCTTCATGGCCCGTCCATGATGCCGACGCCGCTCCGTCAGCGCCGGCGGTCCAGCTTCCGGTAGAGCGTGCTGCGGTTGATCCCCAGGCGCCGGGCCGCGGCGGACATGTTGCCGTTGCACGCATCCAGCGTCTCGTGGATGGTGCGGGCCTCCCGGTCGGCCAGGCTCTCGCCGCTGGGCGGGCTGTCGGCCTCCGCCAGAAAATCTTCCGGCAGATGATGGATCTGGATGGGCTCGCTGCCCTCGCGCATGGCCGCCGCAGTGCGCAGCACGTTGCGGAGCTGGCGGATGTTGCCCGGCCAGGGGTGGCGGCGGAACAAGGCCATGGTGTCGGGGGCGAGAGCTGCGCCCGAGGCCTCGTCGGCGAGCAGTTTCCGAGCCAGGGCCGACAGGTCACTGCGTTCGCGCAGAGCCGGAAGGGTCAGGCGCAAGCCGTTGATCCGGTAGTACAGGTCTGTGCGGAATTCGCCGCGAGCCGCGCGCTCCTGCAGATCCTGGTTGGTGGCGCTGACCAGATCGAAATCCACCTCTTTGGGGGTGCCGCCGCCCAGCGGGGTCACCTGGCGTTCCTGAAGCACGCGGAGCAGCCGTGTCTGCAGCTCCAGCGACATGTCGCCGATTTCGTCCAGGAATAAGGTGCCGCCGTGGGCGGCCTGGATTTTGCCGCGCGCGCCGTCGCGCCGCGCCCCGGTAAACGCGCCGGAGGCGTAGCCGAACAGCTCCGATTCGATCAGGCCCGATGGCAGGGCGGCGCAGTTGACGGTCACCAGCGGGCCGCTGCGCCGGGGGCCTGCTTCGTGAATGGCTTTGGCCAGAACCTCTTTGCCCGTCCCCGTTTCACCCTGAATGAGTATGGGAATGCCCCGGCCCAGGACTTTGCCGGCCTGCCTCAGGCAGCGATCCAGGGTTTCGTCGCCGGTGCGCAAGCGCTCCAGGGCATGCGCGGGGCGGGCGGGCGGCCTGTCGAAAGCGGGGGTGCTGCGTTCCCCCAATAGCTCGATGCGGGCGTTCAACAGCACGCCCGTCCGGGTGCGTGCGGAGAACCCGCCGGACAGGCCGGCGGTCAGCGCCTTGTCGAAGTCGATGGCGAAGAGTTCCTCGAAACGTTCGCCCTCGACCGCGGACAGGCCCAGTTGCAGCAGCGCGCTGCGATTGGCCGCGAGGACCCGTCCGGTGGGATCGAAGGCTGCGATGCCTTCACTCAGCGTGCCGATGAATTCCGGCCGGGCATGGAACCGTACCAAGGCGGCGTGGGCGTATTCCGACGAAAAATAGCGATTCTCGATCATTGTCGAGGCCATGCGCACCAGCGCCAGCGTATGCCACTGCCGCTGGGCTGCTTCGCCGGAAATATCGAGCACCCCCAGGGGCAGTCCGTGTGGATCGCATATGGGCGCGGCGGAACACGTCAGGAAGCGATTCTGCTGCAGGTAGTGTTCCGAGCCATGCACCATCACCGGCGCGCGTTCGGCAATGGCCGTGCCCACGGCATTGGTGCCGCGGTCCGTCTCGTTCCAGCAGGCGCCGGGCTGCAGGGCGACGCGCTGCGCCTTGTCGACGAATTCGGAATCGCCGCCGGTATAGAGCACCACGCCGTCGCTATCGGTGAGGAACACGCTGTAGCCGCTGCCGCCGATCTGATTGCGCAGCTCCTCCAACTCGGGCATGGCGTGGCAGAGCAACCGCTCGCTGCGTTCCCGCACTTCCTTGAGATCGCGGATGCCCATGTGCCGGCAGTCCCGGGGGTGGGGGTTCACTCCCTGGCCCACGCAACGCTTCCAGGAGCGCTCGATGACAGCGTCGACCAATCCGTGCCGGACGTGTCCCTGTTCCAGGAACTGCAGTCGGGCGCTGGCGAGGCGCTCCAGCTCCTCGGATACGTAATTCGTCATTGTCTGTGCTCCTCCTGTCGCATGGAGTGCGACGACTGTTGCAATTTGCAACAGTTTTTACCTCTAAAAGCCCCTTTGTTGGGGTCTAATTGGTGATTTTCGTGTCATATACAACGTTCAATACCAATAACTTATAGCATATCGATCTGTCATTGAAAGCGTTTTGGCATAGCGGTTGCTTTTGAGTCCTCGGGACAATACCAAAACCACCCATACGAGGACGGAGGAATCCCAATATGTTGTATGCACAGCCCGGAACCGAGGGTTCCAAGGTTACGTTCAAGAGCCGCTACGGAAACTTCATCGGCGGCGAGTGGCGCGAGCCGGTGGACGGCCGCTATTTCGAAAACGTTTCGCCGGTCAACGGCCGGCCCTTCACGGAGATTCCGCGCTCCAACGAAAAGGACGTCGAGAGCGCCCTGGATGCCGCTCACGGCGCCAAGGCGGCCTGGGCGGCCACATCCGCGGGCGAACGAGCCAATATCCTGAACCGTATCGCCGACCGCATGGAGCAGAACCTGGAGATGCTCGCGGTTGCGGAGACCTGGGACAACGGCAAGCCTATTCGCGAGACCATGGCAGCCGACCTGCCGCTGGCCGTCGATCACTTCCGCTATTTCGCCGGTTGCATTCGCGCCGACGAGGGCTCCATCAGCCAAGTGGACAACGACACCGTCGCCTACCACTTCAAGGAGCCCCTGGGTGTGGTGGGGCAGATCATCCCCTGGAACTTCCCGCTGCTGATGGCGACCTGGAAGCTCGCGCCGGCCCTGGCGGCGGGCAACTGCGTCGTGCTCAAGCCGGCGGAGCAGACCCCGGCCGGCATTCTGGTGTGGGCTGAGCTGGTGGGCGATCTCCTGCCCCCCGGGGTGCTGAACATCGTCAACGGCTTCGGCGTGGAGGCGGGCAAGCCGCTGGCAGCCAATCCCCGCGTGGCCAAGGTGGCGTTCACCGGCGAGACCACCACCGGGCGGCTGATCATGCAGTACGCCTCGGAGAACCTGAAGCCGGTGACTCTGGAGTTGGGCGGCAAGTCGCCGAACATCTTCTTCTCCGACGTGTTCGCCCAGCAGGACGAATTCGCGGACAAGGCGTTGGAGGGCTTCACCATGTTCGCCCTGAACCAGGGCGAGGTTTGCACCTGCCCCTCCCGGGCCCTGGTGCAGGAGTCCTTCTACGACGAGTTCATGGACAAGGCCATTGCCCGCACCATCCAGATCAAGCAGGGCAATCCGCTGGATACCGAGACCATGCTCGGCGCCCAGGCCTCCACGGATCAGTTGGAGAAGATCCTGTCCTATATCGATATCGGCAAACAGGAAGGCGCCAAGGTGCTGGCAGGCGGCGAGCGGTTCTCTCCCGGCGGCGATCTGGAAGGCGGCTACTACGTGCAGCCCACCATCTTCGAGGGCAACAACCGGATGCGGATCTTCCAGGAGGAGATCTTCGGCCCCGTGGTCTCGGCCACTTCGTTCAAGGATTCCGACGATGCCCTGCGCATCGCCAATGAGACCTTGTACGGCCTGGGCGCCGGCGTCTGGAGCCGCGACATGAACACGGCCTACCGCATGGGTCGCGGTATCGAGGCGGGCCGTGTCTGGACCAACTGTTACCACCTGTATCCGGCTCACGCCGCGTTCGGTGGCTACAAGCAGTCCGGCATCGGCCGCGAGAACCATCGGATGATGCTGGATCACTACCAGCAGACCAAGAACCTCCTGGTCAGCTACAGCCCCAAGGCGCTGGGCTTCTTCTGATGGATTTCGAGCGTTTCAGATAGAGCTTCCCACCTATTGCCGCCCGATCCCCTCGGGCGGCCTTTTTGAAGGGCAAAGGAGGACCGCCATGAACGCAACGCGAGTCTCCGTCACCGACGCCGCCCGCGAACTCATCGACCGCCTGCGCGAGCAGCACGGCGACCTGTTGTTCCACCAGTCCGGCGGCTGCTGCGACGGCAGCTCCCCCATGTGCTACCCGCTCAAGGAGTTCCGGGTCGGCGGCCAGGATGTGCGCCTGGGCGAGATCGCGGGCTGTCCGTTCTACATGAGCGCCTCACAGTTCGAATACTGGCAGCACACCCATCTCACCATCGACGTGGTGCCGGGCCGGGGCGGCGGCTTTTCCCTGGAGGCCCCCGAAGGGATGCGGTTCCTCACCCGTTCGCGCTTGTACACCGAGGACGAGGAAAAAGAGTTGGCCGAGCAGGGCCCGCCACCGCGGGGCTCGACGTAGTTCAACGTAGGTCGGATTAGCGCAGCGTAATCCGACGATTTTCGACTCAAGGTAAACCACGACGAGCACGAAGCTCACGAAGGGAGAACCCCAATCTTCGTGTCCTTCGTGCTCTTCGTGGTTTAGCGGTAAACGCCAACCACGGGACTCGACTGAGAAGACAGGAACAGGGAGTCTCTCGCCAAGGCGCCAAGGAAAGCGAGAAGGAAGCTATTCTCACTTGGCGTTCTTCGCGTCTTGGCGAGAGCCGGATTTGTCGGATTACGCTTCGCTAATCCGACCTACATGAATGACGGGGATGTCGCGGGGGATATCAAACGATCGGTGGCTCCAGCTGCCACAGCTCGTTTTCGCCTTCCAGCGTCTGCTTGAACTGTTCCAGTTGTTCCGCCACCTGGCCCACTTCGTCGAAGCGGGCTACATGGAACAAGGCCTCGCCTTCGTGCACCAGGGGCAGGTGGTTACGGCCCACCACAATGCCGGCGAAGCTGGCTTCCACCGCCATTTCCCTTTCGCCGAAGGGATCGGCTACCCAGCCCAGCACCTCGCCGGTGCGCACGCGGGCGCCCAGGGGGACGGCGGCGCGGAAGATGCCGTCCTGGTTGGCGCGGACCCAACTGCTGGCGTTGGCGACGAAATAGGTTCGCTTCTTCTTCGGCGGTTTCTTCGAGCGGCTGGGCGGCAGCATGCCCAGGTGGCGCATGACACGCACAATGCCGGTGACGCCCGCCTTGATTCCGTCCTCGTCGAAGCGCAAGGCCTCTCCCGCCTCGTAGGTTATGACCGGAATCCCCTCCGTATCGGCCACCGAACGCAGCGATCCCTCGATCAGCCCGGAATTGATGATCACGGGTACGCCGAAGGCCCGGGCCAGTTCCTTGGAGCCTTGATCGGCCAGATTGGCGCGGATCTGGGGCAGGTTCGCGCGATGGACGGCGCCGGTGTGCAGGTCGATGACGTGGCTGCACTTTTCCAGGATCTCGGTCTTGAACAGGTTGGCGATGCGGGCGGCGAGCGACCCGCCCTCGCTGCCCGGGAAGGAACGGTTCAGGTCGCGGCGGTCCGGCAGATAGCGGGAGCGGTCGATAAAGCCCAGCACGTTGACGATGGGCACCGCCACCAGGGTGCCGGACATGCGTTTCAATGCCGGCAGGCGCAGCAGGCGCCGGATGATTTCCACGCCGTTGATCTCGTCGCCGTGCAGGGCCGCGCACACCAGCAGGGTCGGTCCCGCGCGCCGACCGTTGATCACCTGAATGGGCAGCGTCAGCGGGGCGTGGGTATACATCTGCGCGGCCGGAAGATCCAGCGTGCGGCGGCTGCCGGGCGGGACGCTCACGCCGGCGATTTCGAAGGCTCCGTTCGACATGGTTTGCTAACCCTTTGGAAGTATTTTCAACTGGCCTGATGCCGGTTCTTCAATTTCACGTAGTGCGCCGCCGAGTAGTAGAGCTGTTCCTTTTCCCGGTCGGTCAGCTCGCGAACGCGCCGCGCCGGCGAGCCCGCATACAGATGCCCGGATTCCAGCGTCTTGCCCGGTGGCACCAGCGCGCCGGCGGCGACGATCACCTCGGATTCCACCACCGCCCCGTCCATGATGATCGCACCCATGCCGATCAGGCAGGCATCGCCCACTTCACAGGCATGCACCGTGGCGTTGTGGCCGATGGTGACGTCCTTGCCGATCAGAGTGGGATGGCCGGTGGGATTGTACGGGCCGGCGTGGGCCACGTGGATCACGGTGCCGTCCTGGACATTGCTGCGCTCGCCGATGCGGATGTAATTCACATCCCCCCGGGCCACCACCATCGGCCAGATCGAAACGTCTTCGGCCAGCGCCACATCGCCGATCACCACCGCGGTCTCGTCCACGTAGGCGCTATCCGCGATTTCAGGTTCCTTGCCTTCATAGGCGCGCAGCATTGTTCTCAATTCTCCATGTAGGTCGGATTAGCGCAGCGTAATCCGACAGGATTGCAGGCCTTGGCCGGAAGTGCGTTTCACCACCGAGGACACAGAGTTACACAGAGAAAGGTAAAAGGGTTGTTGATTCCTCTGTGTGACTCTGTGGTGAAGCTTCCCGCTGCATTGTCGGATTACGCTGCGCTAATCCGACCTACATTAATGGCTCGAGGCGTTCTCAGGTCATGGTGACCATTTCCTCGGCGCTGGTGGGGTGGATGGCGACGGTGTCATCGAAGTCCGCCTTGGTGGCGCCCATGCGCACGGCCACGGAGAAGCCCTGCAACATTTCATCCGAGCCCGGACCGATCATGTGGGCGCCGACGATGCGTTCCTCAGGCCCCACGCAGACCAGTTTCATGGCGCTGCGGCGTTTGTGGTCGCTCAGCGCGTATTCCATGGCCACGAACTGGCTGGTGTAGATCTTCACCTGATCCGCGCCGTGGCGCTCCAGGGCCTGGTCCTCGGTCAGGCCGACGGTGCCGATGGGCGGATGGCTGAAGACCACCGTGGGGATGTTCTCGTAATCCAGATGGCGCCCGGCGCGGCCGCCGAACAGCCGGTCGGCCAGACGCCGGCCCGCGGCGATGGCCACAGGCGTGAGGGCTGCGCGGCCGGTGATGTCGCCGATGGCATAGAGCCCCTGAACGGAAGTCTCCTGGTACAGGTCGGTGTCGATAATGCCATTGGCCTGGACTTCCAATCCCGTGTTCTCCAGTCCCAGGTCGTCGGTGTTGGCGCGCCGGCCCACGGCCCAGATCACCGTGTCCAGGCCTTCCAGGCGGCGGCCGTCCTCGCCGTGCAGGCAGATGCGGCCGTCGGTCTGCCGCTCCAGCATGGCGATGCGCGTATGGTCCATGACGTGCAGGCCGTCGGCGGCCAGCGCGGCCATGAGCTGTTCCCCGATCAGGCTGTCGAAATGGCGCAGCGGCCGGTCGTGGCGGATAACCAGGGACACATCGGTGCCCAGGCCGTGGAGTACCCCGGCCAGTTCCACGCCGATATAGCCGGCGCCGATCACTGCCGCCTTGCGGGGTTGATGGTCCAGCGCGAAGAAGCCGTCGGAGTCGATCCCCAGTTCCGCGCCCGGGAGTTGCGGGACGATGGGGCGGCCGCCGGTGGCGATGACGATGTGATCCGCGGTGAAACGTTCCCCGTCCACATCCAGGGTGTTGCGGTCGACGAAGCGGGCGTAGCCGGTGATGTGGCGTACGCCGGATTTGTCCAGGTTGCGACCGTAGATGCCGTTCAGCCGCTCGATATAAGCCTCGCGCCGGGTATGGAGCGTGTGCCAGTCCAGGGCCGGGCGGGCCTGGAGATCGAACCCGTAGTCGCCTGCCCGGTCCAGAGTCTCGGCGGTGTGGGAGGCATTCCACATGACTTTCTTCGGCACGCAGCCGACGTTGACGCAGGTGCCGCCCAGGCGGTCCTTTTCGATGACGGCGCAGCGGGCGCCGTAGGAAGCCGCGCGCCGTGCCGTGGCGATGCCGCCGCTGCCGCCGCCGATACAGATCAAGTCGAAATGGGTGGTCATGTGAAATTCCGTCAGCCGGTGTTCGGGAGGCTCAACATAGCATTGGGATCGTTCGGCGAGAAAGCGTACGCCTTGCGGAACCCCCGCCCCAGGGCTACGCTCAAACACCGTACATGCCCAAGCTTCAGGTGTTTGCCATGTCCCACACAGCAGCAGCCCAAACCCAGGATTCCATTCTTCTGCGCCACGACGACGGCCCCGTCACCACGCTGACGCTGAATCGGCCGCGCCAATACAACGCCCTGTCGGCGGACATGCTGGCGGAGTTGCAGCAGGCGCTGGACGCCATCGCCGCAGACGACAGCGTGCGGGTGGTGGTGCTGGCGGCCGCCGGCCCCGCCTTCTGCGCGGGACACGATCTCAAGGAAATGCGGGCTCACACCGCCAAGGAGCAGCACAAGGCGCTGTTCGAACAGTGCAGCCGCCTGATGCTCACGCTGACCCGCATCCCTCAGCCCGTGATCGCGCGGGTGCACGGCATGGCCACGGCGGCCGGATGCCAGTTGGTGGCCACCTGCGATCTGGCCGTGGCCGCCGAAGGCGCCCGGTTCGCCACTTCCGGCATCAACGTGGGTCTGTTCTGCAGCACCCCGGCGGTGGCCGTGAGCCGGAACATGCCCCGCAAGCCGGCCATGGAAATGCTGCTCACGGGCGAGTTCATCGACGCGGCCGAAGCCCATCGGCAGGGTTTGGTGAATCGCGTCGTGACCGAAGCCCAATTGGACGAGGCCGTGGCCGAGCTGGCCGATTCCATCTGCAAGAAGTCCTCGTTGGCCGTGGCCACCGGCAAGCAGATGTTCTACCAGCAATTGGAACATGGTCTCGAGGATGCCTACACCTACGCCGCCGAGGTCATGGCCTGCAACATGATGGCCGAGGACGCCTGCGAGGGTATCGACGCCTTCATCGGCAAGCGCAAGCCGGAGTGGAAAGGGCGGTAGTACGGTTCGCGGCATCCCGAACGCCGCTCCTACCAGAGCCAGGGGATTCAGTCAGCGTGTGAGACGGCCGTGCCCTCCCGAAGGCAGGGGTGTAATGGCTAGCGTGAGCGACTCCCCTCGCCCCTGGTGGGAGCGGGCGGTCATCGCCGCGAACAGCCGCTTATTCCTCCAACAGACTCCGCAGCATCCACGCCGTCTTCTCGTGGAGCTGGATGCGCTGGGTCAGCAGATCCGCCGATCGCTTCGTCGGATGCCTTCTCCGCCGCCGGGAACACCGAGCGCGCCGTGCGCACCACCGCTTCCTGCCCCCTGACCAACAGCCGGATCATCTCCTCGGCGGCCGGCACGCCCGGGACCTCTTCGATGCTGCTCATGCGGGCGAATTCGGCGTAAGTGCCGGGAGCCGGAAAGCCCAGGGCGCGGATGCGCTCGGCTATCTGGTCCACCGCCAGGGCCAGTTCGGTGTACTGGGTCTCGAACATCAGGTGCAGCGTCTGGAACATGGGACCTTTCACGTTCCAGTGGAAGTTGTGCGTCTGCAGGTACAGCGTGTACGTGTCCGCCAGCAGGCGCGACAAGCCTTCCGCGATCTCCGCCCGATCCTGTTCGTTGATGCCGATATCGATCTTCATGGTCATCTCCCTGGTTTGACTCGGTGCGTTGATCCGCGACCGTTGATGTGAAGAGCATAGTGATGGCGCCGTCTATTGTTAAATCGATTATTAGCAATTGATTGATAGGTTTTATGAATGACGGGCAAGGCGTGACCGGTCGCCAAGCGTCGATCGCCGGGCCGCGTGACAAGCGCCACGGCTGCGGTTACCTTTGAGCCGCGCCGATTCGCCGGCCGGCAGCCGTGAGCAGATTTCCATGAACGACAGCGACAACAGCACCTCCCTGGTCCCCGCCGCGCCGTCGACGCTGCGCTACGACATCGCGGCCTGGCTGCTGATGGGGCTGGGCCTGCTGTATGTTCTGCAAACGGGGTTGTTGGCTGCGTTGATCGGCGGGCTGCTGGTCTACGAGCTGGTCCATCTGCTGGCGCCGCGCATTGCCACCCGGCGCCTCAGCGGCAGCCGTGCCCGCGCCGTGGTGGTGGCGGCATTGGGTGTCGTGGTGGTGGCCTTGTTTACGTTGGCGGTGCTGGGCGTGTTGGCCTACGTGCGCTACGGCGGCAGCGAGTTCTCTCTGCTGCTGCACAAACTCGTGGCCATCATCGACGCCTACCGGACTCACGCCCCGGCCTGGCTGGTGGCACACCTGCCGGCGGATGCCGATGCCCTCAAACAGGCGGTGGTGGACTGGCTGCGCACCCATGCCGGGGCCGTCCAGCTGGCGGGCACGCGCGTTGGGCGGACTTTCGCCCACCTCCTGGTGGGCATGATCGTCGGGGCCATGATTGCCTTGCAGGAGGCGGTGCCCAGTCACCACAACCGCCCCCTGACACGTTCACTCAAGGCCCGCGCAACCCTGCTGGCGACGTCGTTCCGGCGGGTGGTCTTCGCCCAGGTGCGGATCGCGGCGCTCAACACCCTGTTCACGTGGCTCTACCTGGCCGTGGCACTGCCGCTGTTCGGCGTGCATCTGCCGTTCACCAAGACCCTGGTGCTTATCACCTTCGTGGCGGGGCTGCTCCCGGTGCTCGGCAACCTGATCTCCAATACCATCATCGTCATCGTCAGCCTGAATCAATCCGCCGGCGTCGCCCTGGCTTCCCTGATCTACCTGATCCTGATCCACAAGCTGGAGTACTTCCTGAACGCCCGCATCATCGGCTCGCGGATCCGTACCCGCGCCTGGGAGATCCTGCTCGCCATGGTCACCCTGGAAGTGGTTTTCGGCATCCCGGGAATCATCGCCGCCCCCATCTATTACGCCTATCTCAAGGACGAACTCCGGTCCCGGAATCTGGTGTGAAACCGGGCCCGCGACGGGCCAAAAAAACAGTTGCGCGCCCGTACGTTCGGCGTATATTTCGCGATCGTTCGCACTGAACGCGAGAGCAGCAAGATCGCCCGCCCCGACCCTGTTCGAGAACAGGCTGGCGCACCTCCCAGGGCCACTCGACTCAGTCACTATGGCTCGCCGTCATGGTACGGCTTGAATGTGGAGGTCGAGGTGACCCTGAATACCTTTGGCACCGTCGCCGTGGGTGGCGACATCATTCCCCTGGTTTCCCATCCCGACGAAACCGAAACCGCATTGATTCACCGCCTGGTGGCCGAACACGGCGCGCCGCTCCTGATTCTGGACGGTGACGTCATACGCCATCAGTACCGGGCGTTGGCCGCAGCCCTGCCCGGTGTGGACCTCCACTACGCCCTCAAGCCGCTGCCCCATCCGGAAGTGGTTCAGGTGCTCATGGCCGAAGGCGCCAGCTTCGATCTGGCAACCAGCGGCGAAGTGGATCTGGTGGCGGCTTGCGGCGTGGCGCCGGAGCGTTGCATTCACAGCCATCCCATCAAGCGTGACCGCGACATCCGCGATGCCCTGGCCTACGGCATTACCACGTTCGTCGCCGACAACCCCGACGAGCTGCGGAAGTTCGTGCCCTATCGCGACCAGCTGCGGGTCATGCTGCGTGTGAGCTTTCGCAGCCCGGACGCGGTGATCGATCTCTCCCGCAAGTTCGGTTGCGATCCGGAGCAGGTCCCGGCCCTGCTGGACCAGGCCCGGGATCTCGGGGTGCGCGTGGAAGGCCTGTGCTTCCATGTGGGTTCCCAGACCGTTGATCCCCGCCAATACGTGGTGGCCATTGATCGCTGCGCCCGGCTGATCGAGGCGGCCGGGCGGGCCGGACACCGCCTGACCCTGCTGGACATCGGCGGCGGCTTCCCCGTGCCCTATACCAGCGCCGTGCCGGATATCGAGTCCTTCTGCGCGCCGATCCGCCATGCCCTGGCCCGCCTGCCGGGCGACATGGTGGTGTTCGCCGAGCCCGGGCGTTTCATCGCCGCGCCGGCCATGATCTCGGTCAGCAGCATCATGGGCCGCGCGCGCCGCGACGGCCGCTGGTGGTATTACCTGGACGACGGCGTGTACGGCTCCTTCAGCGGCCTGCTGTTCGATCACATGAACTACCCGCTGTCCGCGATCGGCGGCGAGGGCCCCGTGGAAAGCTCCGTGCTGGCCGGCCCCACCTGCGACAGCATCGACGTGGTGGCCGAGGACATCGCGCTGCCGGAGCTGCAGTGCGGCGATCTGATCGTGGGCCGGGCCATGGGGGCCTATACCTGGGCCAGCGCCACGGAATTCAACTTCTTCCGTCGCGCCACCGTGGTGACGATCAACGGCGCGGAAATGGCCCAGGCCGCCGTGGCGGCCTGAGCCGGCGGGCGCGTCCGGCCGCCTCAGCATTCCCCCGCCGCCAGAGCGGGGCGCGGGGCGGTCCGGCGGGTGGTCTGGCGCAGGTACAGGTTGTTCGCCACCAGCGCCCCGATCACCAGCCCCGCGCCGGTCAGTTCCGTGGCACTGAAGGCGTGGCCGGACACCACCCCAATGGCGAAAGCGGTGATCGGAACGACGTTCATGAACAGAACGCCATTCACCGGCCCCAGCCGCCGGATGCCCGCGTTCCAACTCAGCACCGCCACCAGCGCGCCCAGGACAACGAGATAGGCGATCACCCAGCGTAACGACGAGAGCGTGGCCGTCGACGGCACGTGCAGCGGCCCCGCCACGGTCAGTACCGCGGTGATGGCGCCGATGGACAGCGCGCCCAGGATGCATGTCAGCGTGGTGTAGCGCAGCGGCGACCAGTCGGGGAACCGCTGCCCGCCCATGGTGTAGCCCACCCAGCAGAAGGCACCGGCCAGCACCAGCAGATCGGCATGGGCGGCGCCGCCCTCCAGGGCACGGGCCGGGTCGCCGCCGGTGATCACCAGAAACACGCCGGCGAAGGCCATCGTCACCGAGCCCAGCGTGAACAGCGACGGCTTCACGCCCTTGAGCAACCAACTCAGCAACACAGTGATCATGGGCATCATGGCGACAATGACCGCGCCATGCTCCGGGCGGGTGTGCGCCAGGCCGGCAAAGGCCAGCAGATTGAAGCCCGCGAATCCCAGCGTGCCCAGCAGGAACGCCGAGCCCAGGCGGCCCTCGAAACGAAGGCACGCCGGCCCTCGACGGCGGCCAGAATCAGGGCGAACAGAACGGCCGCGGAGCCGTATCGGATGGCGGTGAGGTAGTAGGGGTCGATCAGGTGCAATGCCGGCTTCGACACCGGAAACATGCCGCCCCAGGAAAGCGTGGCCGCCAGCAGCAGGCCGACGGCGAAAGCGGTGTGGTTGCGAGTCATGACGTGTCTCCCTGTTGCCGAGGAAGCTACTCTAGTTGTTTTCGATTGTTTGATAATCGGGTTAAATGGAAAACGATTGTTTCCATATGTGAGGTAATCTCGCTATCGATGCCCGTCAATGCCATGCCTGTGTTTGCCGCCGTGGTGGAGGAAGGCAGCTTCTCGGCCGCCGCCGAACGGCTGGAGCTGTCCACCGCCGTGGTCAGCAAACGGGTCTCCGCACTGGAGAAGGCGCTGGGCGCGCGCCTGCTTCATCGCACCACCCGGCGCCTGAGCCTCACCGAAGCCGGCACGGTGTATTACCGCCACTGCGCCCGGGTGGTCGCCGAGGCCCAGGAGGCGGAACAGGCCGTGGCCCGGCTGGATGCCGCGCCGCGGGGGTTGCTCCGTGTCACGGCGCCGGTCACCTTCGGGTCCCACCAGTTGGCGGCGGCGCTGCCGGGCTTTCTGGAGCGTTATCCGGAGATCCGCGTGGAGATGGATCTGGACGATCGGCGCGCGGACCTGGCCCAGGAGGGCTATCGACCTGGCAATCCGCATCACCAGCGAGCCGCCGGAGAACCTGGCCGCGCGCCGGGTCGCCACCACCCGCCGCTTCGTCTGTGCGGCACCGGATATTGGCGGCGCCACGGCCGGCCGCGGACCCCGGCCGAGCTGACCGCCCACAACTGCCTCGTCTACGCGCCCAATCCCAGCTTCAACCAATGGCTGTTCGTGGGGCCCGACGGCGCGGAGACCGTGGCCGTGCGGGGCAACTTCCGGGTCAACAACACCGAGGCCATGCTGCAGGCAGCCTTGGGCGGCCTGGGGGTGATCATGCTGACTTCGTTCACGGTGGACCGGGAGATCGCCGCCGGCCGGCTGGAAGCGGTGCTCGAAGAATACGATTCGCCGGATACCGATGTTTATGTGCTGTATCTGCCCAACCGGTATCTATCGACCAAGGCGCGGGTGTTTATTGACTATTTGGTGGAGCGGTATCGGCAAAGCGAGTGATTGGTCCCCCTCTCCCCGGCCCTCTCCCGCCAGGGGCGAGGGGGCGTCCTTGCCGCGATTCGGTCGTTAACTCCCCTCGCCCCTGGCGGGAGAGGGGCTGGGGGAGAGGGGGATCACCAACCCGCGGGCGTAGGGAACATTGTGGCTGTCCCAGCTCTTCATCTACTGCTTTCGCGGGAATGACGGGGTGGTGCCAAGGTAGCGATTCCTTAAGGCTGAATCTCGAGCGCCTCAGTCGTGTAGTCCGTCGGCGGCGGAGACGTCAAGGCCTCCGAAAACATACAAGGGGGATCACCAGCCCGCGGGCGTAGCGCGCACCATCCCCTCAAGCCACCACCACCAGCGCACTATCCAACGACTCCATCAGCCGACGGGGAATGTTCGGGACACCCACAAACTTGCTCGGCTACTGTATTCATCTAAGTTATTGTTAAGCAGTTGGAAGAGTTGTGGGTGTCCCAGATGTCGCACCGGCTACCCTTCACTGTTAGCGCCTAGATGAACCGAGGAGAGTACGTTGGGTTGGGTCGAGCTTAATTTTTCGAAGAAGTCGGTGCGCCGCGCCGGCGACTACTTGATCAGCAACGAGCTCGACCTGGAAAAGTTCGTCAGTTCCTACGCGATATTGGATAACTGGCGTGCATCCCACGCGTACCCGATCCAGTCCATGCTCGGCTACTTTCGCCAGAAAGCGTTCGAAACAGACCCAACTGCCGTAATCGTACAGCGCCTCAAGCGTACGCCGTCCATTCTTAACAAGCTCAGGCGCGAGAGCGGGATGAAGCTGGACCGGATGGAGGACATTGGGGGCTGTCGTATCGTAGTGTCTAGCATGAGCCGGGTATATCAGGTGCGGGACGCAATCGTTGACGGGCGCACTCGCAATGTTCTGCGCCGGCAGCGCGACTACATCAAAGAGCCTAAAGACTCTGGCTACCGCGGTATCCACTTGGTCTACCGGTATAACGGACGAAAGTCGCAGTACTCCGCGCACTCCGTCGAACTGCAGATTCGCAGCAAGGTTCAGCACTCGTGGGCCACCGCAGTAGAGGTTGTTGGCACCTTCACCGGGCAGGCGTTGAAAGCAAGCGAGGGCCAAGAGGATTGGCTGACGTTCTTTAAACTCGCTAGCTCCGCTTTCGAAGATATAGAGAACAAGAATATTCAAAGGGGCGCCGGTTCTCCGGAGCGGCTCAAGCTTATCCGCTACATAGACCGACTTGGCGTCCTCCCTCGGCTCCGAGCGTTTGCTGTCTCGACACGGCACCTAGGGAAAGACAAAAAGAACCGTGGCGATTACTTCTTGCTTATCCTTGAGATAGACAAATCAAACATCCAGGTTCGAAGATTTTCCCCGGAGCACATTGACGCGGCAACGAATAGTTACGCGGAGCTAGAAACCCGGTTCCGCGACAACCCAGACAAGGACGTGGTGCTGGTTTCGGCAGAGTCTGTCCATGGTCTAAAAAAGGCTTATCCAAACTATTTTGCGGACACCACGGAGTTTTCGAAAAATGTTCAGAAGCTGATTGCTGCGCACAAACAATGGGATAAAGAGCAGTGAACGTCTCTCGGGGTACCGACAAAGCCAACTAAAGGCACAAAAATCCGAACGACGAACACCAGGAGCGCCGGGAGCGCCAGGACACCCACAACTCGAAGGTCACAAAAACAGAGCGCGAAGCCGGGACATCCACGACTAGAAGCTCACGCGAAGCCGGACGAGCACCAGGACACCCACAACTAGAAGGTCATAAAAACAGTGAGTTAGACGGAATCCGCACTTGGGCGAACACACTTGTTCAATTGGCGAGCAAGCCCGTTGTCTTTATCCCACTTACACCACCAACTCCACCGAAACCGCCGCCCCCCCGCGTTCGCTCTCCCCAATTTCCAACCGCCCTTCATAAGCCTCCACCAACTCCCGCACCACGGCCAACCCAATACCCTGCCCCGGCACCTGCTCATCCAGCCGTATCCCCCGGCCGGTGATCCGCTCGCCAACATCGGCAGGGATGCCGGGTCCGTCGTCCGATATGGTGATACGGAGGGTGGCGGGTTCGCCGGTCGTGTTGAGGTTCACCTGCACGCCGACCCACTGGCGTGCCCATTTGCAGGCGTTGTCCATCAGGTTGCCCAGCATCTCCATCAGGTCGTCGGTGCTGCCGGGGAAGACGGCTGTTTCGGGGCAGTCGATCTCGAACTCCAAGGCCTTTTCCGGGTAGGCGCGGACCAGGGTTCGCTGCAGGCGTTCCACGACGGGGCGGATGGGTACCGCCGCGGTCAGGGGGCGGCGGCCGCCGGTGGCGGCGCGGCGGAGTTGGTAGTCGACGACGTTGTCGATGCGCTGGAGTTGATTGTGGGCTTCGGGGAGATCGGGGGTGTCGGTATCCAGGGCTCCGCGCAGGACCGCGAGCGGGGTTTTCAGGCTGTGGGCGAGGTTGCCCAGGGCTTCGCGGTAGCGGGTGCTGCGGGCGCGTTCGGCCCGGATCAGGGCGTTGAGGTTGTCGGACAGCCCTCGGATTTCCCGGGGGTAGCGGTCGGGGAGTTGGTCCAGTTCGCCGTCTTCGATGGCGCGCACGTCGCGGGCGACTCGGCGCAGGGGGCGCAGGCTCCAGCTTATGGCCAGGCCCTGGGCCAGCAGCAGCGCACCGGCGGCGGCGCCCAGCCAACCCCAGAGCCCGCCCCGGAAGCCCTGGACCTGCTGGCGGTAGGCGGCGGCGTCTTCGGCGACGTAGGCGGTGAAGGTGGTGGTGCGGCCGTCGGCCTCCTGCCAGGAGAAGCCGTAGCCCAGGACGTACATGGCGCCGCCGGGCGGTTCGCCCCGGACGAAGCGCGTGGTCCCGGCGGGGATCGGGCCGGATACGGGCAGTTCCACGCCCAGCATGGAGCCGGACGCCCAGACCCGTTCGCCGGCGGCGTTTTGAATGACCGCGTAGAGCCCGGAGCCGGGGGTGGCGAAACGGGGATCGGGCAGGCCGCCCGGGAGGGTGAGACGGCCGTTGTGCACGTCGGCGGCGGCGAGCAGCGTGTAGATGTCGCCCTGCAGGCGTTCGCGCTGGGCCTGCAGGGCGCTGGCGCGGTAGGCGCGATCCAGGACCAGGCCCGTGGCGCCGAGGAAGGCCGCGACGACCAAGGTGGCGACCAGGAGTTGGCGTTTGTGGATGGAGAGGGTCACGGTTGGTTTGGGTGCCGTGGGGGAGGTTTGGTGGGGGAGTCGTTCGCGGTCGGCACGACCGCTCCTACGGGGAATCTTTGCCGCTTCATGGCTGCCTGTTCTCTGACTGGGCTGGGCGGGCCAAGCGGTAGCCCCGGCCGCGCAGGGTTTCGATGGGTTGCAGGTCGCCGTTTGGGTCCAGTTTCTGGCGCAGGCGGCGGATGAAGACTTCGATGACGTTGCTGTCGCGGTCGGCGTCGTCGGGGTAGAGGTGTTCGGTGAGCTCGCTCTTGGAGACGACTTCGCCGGCGTGGTGCATGAGGTATTCCAGCAGCCGGTATTCGAAGGCGGTGAGGTCCAGCAGGTCATCGCCCCGGTGCACTTGGCCGCTGCGGGTGTCCAGGGCGATGGGGCCGCAGCGCAGCACGGGATCGGCCCAGCCGCCGGCACGGCGCAGCAGCACCTGCAGCCGGGCCAGGAGTTCCTGCATGTGGAAGGGCTTGACCACGTAGTCGTCGGCCCCGGCCTCCAGGCCTTCCACCTTTTCCTGCCAGCGGCCGCGGGCGGTGAGGATGAGGATGGGGTAGGTCTTGCCTTCGTCCCGCAGGGTGCGGATCAGGTCCAGGCCGGAGAGGCCGGGCAGGCCGATGTCCACCACCGCCAGGTCCAGCGGATATTCCCGGCCGGCGTAGAGCCCTTCCTCGCCGTCGGCGGCTTCGTCCACGACATAGCCTTCCGTCTGGAGCCGCTCGGCGATCTGCCGGCGCAGGGCCGGTTCATCCTCGACGATCAGGATACGCATGGATGGTTACTGAATCCGGCCCGTGCGGGCATCGACTTGGTAGACGCGAACCCGGCCTTTGTCCAGCAGCACGCGGATCAGGTAGACCGTGCGGCCGTCGTCGCCGCGCACGGTCTGCGCGCTCAGAACCCGGCCGCCCGTTCGCGCCGCCACCAGCCGTGCGGCCTCGTTCTGGCTGATGCCATCGCTCCGCGCGGCCGTGACCAGCGGCTGTGGGGCGCCTGCCGCCCAGGCGGGCAAACCGGGGCCGGCCAGCAGGCCCAGGAACAGGGTGGCGGCTAGTGCTCTTTCAAGAAGATGTTGACGCATTCAGTGCCCCTGTGATGTTTCGCGTCTGGCCAGGAACGCTGACAGGCCAACTGAATGCGGCGATCTCTTCTTGAAAGAGCACTGGGAGTGTACGGACCATGATTGTCCTCTTTATTGGGATGGTGCCATGTTCCCGCACGGCCGGCATGGGATGGATCTCGGCGGCGCATCAGTGCCCCTCAATGCGAGACCGGTTCCACCGAAACCCGAACCCGGATGCGGGCGCCGGGGGCGTGGTCCATGCGGGTCGTGTAGTTCCGCCCATGATAACGGTAATGGACGCGATAGCCGACGGTGCGTTGCTCCGTGCGGTACTCCGTTTCGGTGCGGCAACGGTCTTCGTAGGAGGTGTAGGTGTCGTTGCCGTGCCGGCCCAGGGTCTGCCCGATCCCGGCGCCGGCGATGGTGCCGCCGATGATCGCGGCCTTGCGGCCGTCGCCCCGGCCGAACCGGGAGCCCACCACGCCGCCGATGATGCCCCCGATGATGGCGCCTGCCGGCGAGGGGCGTTCGACGCGGTGCTCCACGGGTTGGCTCCAGCATTCCTCGTGGGGGGTGGCCACTTCGTAGGTTTCGACGATGGGGGTGACCCGCGTCACCCGGGCGTAGTCGTAATCGGGTTCATAAGCCTGTGCGGCGGACGCGAACGCGAAGGTCGTGCTCAACGCGATGATCATCAGGGTTTTGGTCTTGCGGCCGTTCATGGCGATCTCCTGTGGAAATGGTTCTGCCGTTTGTTGGAGATCAGCGTAGCGACGGTTGCCTGAACGGCCGCTGAACACGCGGGCGGTACCGGCTGGCGGAATATCAGCGTTTTCTAAACAACTCTTCTTCGGCTTGTCGGTGCGGCGGGGTATAGTGGTCGACGTGGCCGTTCGACAGGCCGCTCACGGGCCAAAAACGGTTGTTCATGCAGAAAAAACATCCTCCCGCTCTGGATCCTCAGCAAAGCCATCGAAGGGCGGTGCTCGGCGCGCTGCTGGTGGCCACCGCTCTCGGTGGTCTGTTGTTCTTCGTCATCAATATGCACCGTGGGCAGACGATGCTGGCCTTGGTCGAAATCGGCATGGGGGGTTACGCGACCGCCATCTTCGCGGTGATTCAGCGGACCGCCTACCTGAAGCGTTGGACGCTGCTCTTTCTGGTGCCGTTCTTCACGGTGATGATGCTGGCGCTGGCAACGCCCGGTGTGTCGACGACCATTTTCGTGTGGGTCCTGCTGATCCCGATCCTGTCTCATCTGCTGCTGGGCCGCCGGCTCGGGTTCTGGATGTCGCTGGCCTACCTGGGTGCCGCAGCCTTGATCTACGTGCTCAAGAACCTGGGGCACCCGGAGTACCTGAGTCCTGTTTCCGTGGCCAACATTACGGCGTCTTCCCTGGTGATTCTGGCCTTGTCCCATGTTTACGAATTGAGCCGGGAGCGGGCCGAGCGGCGATTGATGGATCTGGCTTCCACCGATGCACTCACCGGCCTGGCCAATCGGACGAAGTTCGGCGAATTCTTCGCACGGGAGTGCAAGCGCGCCCAGCGCGGCAAGCGGCCGCTGTCGCTGGTGCTCATCGACATGGATCACTTCAAGCAGGTCAACGACCGCTTCGGCCACGATACCGGCGATGCCGCTCTTCGCTTCACCGCGAGGATTCTGGGTGATCGGCTGCGGAGCACGGATCTGCCGTGCCGATTCGGCGGGGAGGAGTTCGCCGTGCTGCTGCCCGACACGACCTTGGCCCACGCCGAGCGTGTTGCCGAGGCGCTGCGCGCCGGGGTGGCCGATACGCCGTTCCGGTTCAAGGGGCAGGAGGTGCCGCTGACACTGAGTGCCGGGGTTGGCCAGCTGGGGACCGACGGCGACACCCTGGAGCAGCTGTATGCCGCGGTGGACGCCAAGCTCTATGCCTGCAAGGCCCGTGGCCGCAACTGCGTGGTCTCCGAATCCCAAGGTCCGATAACGAAGGGGCGGGCCGACTCCGCGGCTTGATTGATCGCTTTCTCCACCGGGCCCGGCCGGGGTCTCGGTGATTCCCCGACGCTCGCGCGAGTGCTTGGCCGATTCTGTTGCCATGGAGCGACAGGAATGTGCGCTGGGTTGCAGTCGGGCCGCTTCTCTACGTGGTACATCTCTCCCTGGCGGGTGATGCAACGCGCCGTTTCGGGCCGCCGCATTCGCGGCAATCCGGTGCGATTCGATGCCTTGTCCGTGTGATGTGATCCGAGTAAGTCAATTTGCCGGGCCGAGGATGGCGAGTACCCCCTTCTCTTGGTCGGGCCGTGGGCAGCAACCGCGCGTTTCTCCAAGGGACATAGCGACAACGGGGATACCGTCATGACCCGCCTTTCCGCCCCCATCGAATCCATGAAAGGCCACTACACGGCCGTGGTCGTCGGCTCCGGCTACGGTGCCGGCGTTGCCGCCTCGCGCATCGCTCGCGCGGGGCAAAGCGTCTGCCTGCTGGAGCGCGGCCGCGAGATCCGTCCCGGCGAATACCCCAATACCGAACTCTCCGGTGCCACCGAGATCCAGGTGAACACGCCCGAGGGCCACCTGGGTTCGCGCCTGGGCATGGTGGAGATTCACGTCAACAAGGGCCAGAACGTGCTGGTGGGCTGCGGTCTGGGCGGGACTTCCCTGATCAATGCCAACGTCGCCCTGGAGCCGGTCAAGGGCGTGTGGGGCGACCCTCGCTGGCCCCAGGCGCTGATCCAGGACCTGGATGGCGCCGTGGCGGACGGCTACCACCGCGCCCGGGAAATGCTCAAGCCCCAGCCCTATCCCCAGGACGCGCCGCGATTGGCGAAGCTCGATGCCCTGGAGGCCTCGGCCACGGCGCTGGGGTGGCAGGATCAGTTCTACCGCCCGCCCATCAACGTGACCTTCGAGGATGGGGTCAACCACGTGGGTGTGGAACAGGCGGCTTGCGTCGGCTGCGGCGATTGCTGCTCGGGCTGCAACTACGGCGCCAAGAACACCACCTTGATGAACTACCTGCCGGACGCCTGGAATCACGGTGCCGACATTTTCACGGAAGTGCGCGTGAGCCACGTCAGCCGCGGTGACGGCGTCTGGAACGTGCACTACCAGTTGCAGGGCCTGGATCGGGACAAGTTCGACGCGCCGGAGCTGATCGTGACCGCCGACGTGGTGGTGCTGGGCGCCGGAACGGTGGGCTCCACCGAAATCCTGCTGCGGTCCAAGGCCAAGGGCCTGCCGCTTTCCGACAACGTGGGCCATCACTTCTCGGGCAACGGCGATGTGCTGGGCTTCGGCTACAACTGCGACGAGCCCATGAACGGCATCGGTTTCGGCGACCGCAAACCCGACGAAATGGAGACGGTGGGCCCGTGCATCACGGGCATCATCGACCACCGCGCCACCGACCCGGTCAGCGAGGGCTTCGTGATCGAGGAAGGTTCCATTCCCGGCGCCGTGGGCGCGGCCATGCCCATCGCCATGGCCACGGCCGCGGGCCTCATCGGCGAGGACACCGACACCGGCCTCTGGGACCGCATCAAGGAAGGCGGCCGGGCCGTGGAGAGCATCGTGCGCGGGCCCTACCACGGCGCCGTGCACAATACCCAGACCTATCTGGTGATGTGCCACGACGGCGCCCACGGCACCGCCCGGCTGGAACACGACCGCATCCGGGTGGACTGGCCGGATGTGGGCAGCGAACCCATTTTCGACACCGTCAATAACACCCTGGCGGAAGCCACCGAACCCCTGGGCGGGACATTCCTGAAGAACCCCATCTGGACCAAGTGGCTGGACGAATCCCTGATCTCCGTGCACCCGCTGGGCGGTTGCGGCATGGGCGAGGATGCCGGCAGCGGCGTGGTGAACGACCGGGGGCAGGTGTTTTCCGGGGCCTCCGGCGACGCCGTCCATGAGGGTTTGTACGTGGCCGACGGTGCCGTCATGCCCATGTCACTGGGCGTCAATCCCCTGCTCACCATCTCCGCGCTGGCCGAGCGCTCCATGGCCTATCTGGCCCGGGCGCGGGGCTGGACCATCGACTACACGCTGCCGTCCAAGCCGCGCGAGCCGGAGGCACCCAAGGCCATGGGCCTGCGCTTCACGGAGACCATGCGCGGGTATGCCTCGACCGAGGTGTTGGACGACTACGAGGCTGCCGCCGAGGCGGGCAAGACGGCTGATAGCGCCATGGAGTTCACGCTCACGATCATCTCCGATGACGTGAAGGCGCTTATCGACCAGTCCCAGCATCAGGCGGGCATGGTCGGCACGGTGTCCTGCGCGGCGTTGTCCAGGGCGCCCATGACGGTGAGCCAGGGGCGTTTCAATCTGTTCGTCAAACGTGAGCAGGCGGTGGAAAGCCGCTTCATGACCTACAACATGCGGCTCGCCACGGAGGAAGGCCGGGATCTTTACTTCAGCGGTTACAAGCGGGTCGATACCAGCTCGGTGCTGGAGGCCTGGCCGCAGACCACCACGCTGTACATCACCGTGCACGAGGGCGGCGACGATTCGGGGCCGGTGGTGGCCAAAGGCATTCTGCACATCAAGCCGACGGACTTCCTCAAGCAGATGACCACCATGACGGTCACCAACGCCCCCAGCGAGACCGCCAAGCTCAAGGCCCTGGCCGAGTTCGGCGAATTCTTCGCCGGGGTGATGTGGAAGGCCTACGGTGGGGTGTTCTCGGAACAGGCCTACTTTGATCCGGACGCGCCGCCGCGCAAGCGCCGGCCGCTGCGGCTGGGGGCGCCGGAAGTCCATCCTTTCGCCACCGGGGACGGGGTGAACCTCCTGCTGACCCGCTACCGGGGCGGACCCAAGGGTCCGGTGATGCTGGTGCACGGGTGCGCCACCTCCAGCGAGATGTTCACCACCGATCTGGTGGACACGAATCTGGTGGAATACCTCTACGCCCACGGCTACGACGTCTGGCTGCTGGACTACCGGATGTCCATCAAACTGCCGGCCTGCGAGCAGCGTTCCGACTGCGACCAGGTGGCCCGTTACGACATCCCCGCCGCGGTCAAGCTGATCCGCCGGCTCTCCGGCGCCGAGAGCATTCAGGCGATGGTCCACTGCTACGGCAGCATCTGCTTCTTCATGTCCATGCTGCAGGGCTTGGAGGGCGTGCGCTCGGTGGTGGCATCCCAGGTCGCCCTGCACTACGAAGTGCCGGCCTGGATGGCGGCCAAGGCCCATATGCACCTGCCCCATCTGTTGGACTTGCTCGGTGTGGACAGCCTTACCTCGTATACCGACAGCCACGCGGACTGGAAAGACAGGCTCTGGAACGATCTGCTGAAACTCCCGCCCGCCCAGGGCGAGGACAACGACAGCCGCAGCCCCGTGGACCATCGCCTGCGGTTCCTCTACGGCGGCGTCTATCAGCGCGACAACCTGTCGGGGCCGCTGTTCCGGGGGCTCCACGAGATCTTCGGCGTGGCCAATATCGGCTCCTTCGAACATCTCACGGAGCTGGTACGGGTGGGCCACGCCATCTTCCACGACGGCGCCGAGATCTACATGCCGCACCTGGATCGCCTGCGCCTGCCGATCCGATTCGTTCACGGCGCGTTGAACGGATGCTGGCTGCCCGAAAGCACCAAGCTCAGCTACGACCTGCTGTGCCAGACCAACGGCGATGACCTCTACGACCGCAAGCTGGTGGACGGCTATGGCCATGCCGACTGCATGTTCGGCAAGAACGCCTACCGGGATGTCTATCCGCTGATCGTGGAACACCTGGAGGAAACCGCCCATCCGGGCGGACAGGCAGAGGGGGCGGCCTGATGCATTTCCTCAGCCTGCACAACGACAAACTGTCCCTGCTTCAGTCCGCGGCCACGGACATCGCCCGGGTCAAGGACAAGCCCGAGCCGAACGACAACGAGAACGCTGAAGATTCCGGAATGCCGGATATGTCTCATCCCATTGTTCGTGCCTTCAGCCGGGTGTGCGAATTCCATCAGCGGGGTGAGGCGGTGCCCGACGCCCCTCCCGAAGACGACCGGATCGCCACCGGCAACCGGATCGAGCTGGTGTGGATGTGTGCGAAGCTCTATGCCGAGTATTTTCTGGCACGCCTGGAGGGTGACGACGCCAAGGCCATGTCGCTGCGGGAGGAGTTGCGCTACAACGTCTGCGACCCGGACTGGTTGTCCGTGGTGGAGCGCTATTTGAACTATTTCGGCTCCGACGGCAAGAAGGCGGCGATTCCCTATGTCCGTCATCGGTCTCTGGACGACTTCGTGATGCCGATTCTCGCGCCGGACGCCCGGATTGCCATTATCTCCGACTGGGGCACCGGTACCCGCGAGGCCGTGAACCTGCTCAGGGAGGTCAAGACCCGGCAACCGGACGTGCTGATACATCTGGGCGATATCTACTACGCCGGCACCGGTGACGAGTGCAACAAGAAATTCCGAGCCGTGGTCGATCGTGTTTTCGAACGCGGCGACCGCCCCATACCGGTCTACACCCTCAGCGGTAACCACGACATGTACTCCGGCGGCACGGGCTACTACGACATGATCAAGGCCTTGAACGCCGATCCGGCGCACCGCCAGGAGGCCAGCTATTTCGCGCTGCGCACTGTCGACGGGGCCTGGCAGTTCCAGGCGATGGATACCGGCCTCAACGACCACGACCCCTTCGCGGTTGCCGACAGCCAGACCTTTCTCGAGCCGGCGGAAGTCGAGTGGCACTTGCACCAGATGCGCCAGGCCCGGGCGCGCAACGGCCGGGTGGTTCTTCTGTCGCATCATCAGCTGTTCTCGCGGTTCTGCACCATCGGCAGGATCGACCAGAAGCCCCCCGCCATGCATATCGTCAACTCCAACCTGCTGGAGACTTATCGACGGTTGGCCCACGAGGGCGACGTGGCGGCATGGTATTGGGGCCACGAGCACCTGCTGGGCCTGTATGATTCCTATCTGGGCCTGGACAAGGGCCGCTGTGTGGGTTGCGGCGCTGTGCCGGTGTTCCGCGAGGCGCAGCCGTATGCCGTCGTCGAGGGCGTGCCCGAGTTTCCGGGTCTGGTGGACGGTGCCGACGGCCAGCCGGTGATGTTGGGCGAAGACGGCGCCCTCTATCGCCACGGTTATGCCATCATTGAGTTGGAGGGGTCGACGGCCACGGCCCGTTACTATGAGGAAGGCCGGGACTGTCCGCTTTACGAGGAGCAGCTTTAGACCGCACTCCGGTGCGCGGTGCCCGGCGCGTTCGGGCAGCGCCCGGCAGGCGGAAACGACAGGGATCAAACGGTGTTAGCACTTCCCGGGTACAACGTTAACCAGCTCATGTTCAGCGGCCGCAATTCCCGTGTCTATCGCGGGATGCGCACCGCCGATTCGCAGCCGGTCATTCTCAAAATGCTGGACCGCGAATACCCCAGCGCGGACGAGGTTGCGCGGTTTCGGCACGAATACGCGCTGACCCGGCGTCTGCCCGCCGACGCCGCGGTTCAGGCCCTGGATCTGCTCTCCCACCGCAACACATTGATCCTGGTGACGGAAGACTTCGGCGGGAGATCTCTTGCCGACATCCTGGCCGAGGGCCGGCTTCCCATTGAAGACGCCTTGCGGCTATTCGTGCGTCTGGTCCGCCGGTTGGATGCCATTCACCGCGAAGGCGTGATTCACAAGGACGTCAATCCAGCCAACATCGTCTGGAATATCGAAACGGACGTACTGAAGTTCATCGATTTCGGCATCTCCGCCGAAGTGGATGGCGAAACCGGCAGCGGCACGGCCGGGCCCATGGCCGGCAACGTCGATTACATCGCGCCGGAGCAGACGGGGCGGATGAACCGGCCCGTGGACTACCGCAGCGACTACTACTCCCTGGGTGTGCTGTTCTATGAGGTGCTCTCGCGGCGCCTTCCTTTCGAGGGCGCCCAGGCCCTGGACCTGGTGCATCGGCACATCGCGGTATCGCCGCCGCCACTGGATTCCCTGGACCCCTCCATTCCCGAGCCCATCGCCCGAATCGTCGACAAGCTGCTCGCGAAAAGCGCCGACGAGCGATATCAAAGCGCCGAGGGCCTGGTCTTCGATCTGGAAAAGTGCCAGCGCCGGCTGGTGGAGCAAGGGGTCGTTCGGCCGTTTCCGCTGGCCCGCAACGACGTGCCCACCGTGCTGCGGCTCCCTCAAAAGCTCTACGGCCGGGAAGCGCAGGTCGAAACCCTGCTGCGGGCGTTTGCCGCCTCCGCCGGCGGCCGCCCGGAGGTGGTGCTGGTCGCGGGCTATGCCGGCGTGGGCAAGAGTGCCCTCGTGCAGGAAGTGCGCAGCACGGTGGTGGCCCAGGGTGGGTTTTTCATCGTCGGCAAATTCGACCAGTTCCAACGCAGCATTCCCTATGCGGGTTTCGCCGAGGCGTTCGAACACCTGGCTCGCCAGCTGCTGAGCAACGACGAGGCCGGACTCAATGCGCTGCTGCCGCAACTTCAGGCCGCCGTGGGTGACGACGGCCGCGTACTCGTGGAGATCGCCCCTCACCTTGGCGCGATTCTGGGGCCGCAGCCGGATTTGCCCCCGCTGGAGCCCCAGGATGCGCAGAAACGGGTGGCGCGGGTATTTCGCAGTTTCGTCTCGGCGCTGGCCGGCGAGGACCGTCCCCTGGTGTTTTTCCTGGACGATCTGCACTGGGCCGACGGTGCTTCCCTGCGATTACTGGCGGATATCGCCGGCGACCCTTCCGTCCGCCACTCCTTGATACTGGGCGCGTATCGGGACAACGAAGTCGACGGCGCCCATCCGCTGATGGCCACCATTCGCAACCTGCGCGAAGCGGGACGAGCGGTGCGCATGGTCACACTGGGAGGGCTGGCCCAGGAAGACATCGCTCAGATGCTCGCGGACACCTTGCGTTGTGGCCAGGACGACGCCGCCGAGCTGGCCGGGCTGCTTTTCCGCAAGACCCTGGGGAACCCCTTCTTCGTGGGGCAATTCCTGCGCACGCTCTGCACCGCCGGCCTGCTGCGCTACGACGGCATGAGCCGGTGCTGGCGATGGGATCTGGCCGCCATCGAACAACAGGAATTCACCGACAACGTGGTGGACTTCATGGCCGACCGGGTCCGCGCACTGCCCCCGGACACCATCGAGGCGCTGGAGTCGGCGGCGATCCTGGGGAACGCCTTCGATCTGCAAACCGTGTCCCTGGTTCTGGATCGTGAGCCCGAACAGGTGGCGGAGCTGTTGTGGCCGGCCGTGCGTGACGGTCTGTTGCTTCCCCTGGACGACGCCTACCAGTATGTCGGGCCCGGCACGGATCCAACCGTGGTGCGCTATCGCTTCCTGCACGACCGGGTGCAACAGGCGGCGGCCTCGGTGACCGAGGAGCTGGATGCGCCCCGGCTGCACCTGGCCGCCGGTCGGCTGCTGCGCGATTCCGTTGCCGATCCCTCGGACAGCGAACGTTTATTCGAAATCGTCGACCACCTCAACAGAGCGCAAGACCTGATTACCGAGGGCGCCGAGCGCACCCAACTGATCGAATTGAACCACGCTGCCGGCGAGCGTGCCCTGGCGTCCGCCGCCTACGACATCGCCCTGCGTTTCCTGAGGCAGGGTCTGGCCCTGCTTCCCGAGAACCCCTGGGTAGAGTGCTACGGCGTGACGCGCGCCCTGTATCATGCCGCCGCCGGGGCGGCCTACAGCACCGCCCGCTTCGACGAACTGGACGCATTCATCGGCGAAATCATGGCCCACGGCCGGGATATTCTCGATCGCGTGCCGGCGTATCACCTCAAGATCCTGGCCGCGATCCATCGTCGCGATGCTGCAGGCAGTGTCAGCACGGGGTTGGAGGGCTTGGCTCGGTTGGGAATGAAGTTGCCGCCGAACCCGGGCGGCATCCGTGTTGTTTGGGAATATCTTCGCACGCGGATCGCATTGGCCGGCAAGAGCCCCAGGGATCTGGTGGAGTTGCCGCGCACGGAGGAGCCGCGGGTGAGTGCGATGATGGAGCTTGCCAGCGCCTTGCAGGTTCCCGCCTATCATTCGCGCCCCATGTTGTCCTTGCTGCTGGTCTTCAGACAGATCCGGCTCTCGCTGCGCCACGGCAATCAAGCGGATTCGTGCAAGGCGTATCTGTCCTACGCATCGTTCCTGGGCGGATGGCTGGGTCAGCGCGACGCCGCCCGGTAGATTGCGAAGGTTGCGATGGACCTGATGGAGCGGCTGGACGCGGGTTCCCTGCGCGCCAACATCAATTTTCGGACCGCGTATTTCGTAGATTTCTGGTTTCAGGACCGTCGCGAGCTGGCCTCTCGGTTTCTCGAGTGCTATCAGGACGCACTCGAGTTGGGTGATCCGGAATACACCGGATACGCAGCGACCAGCCACCTCTATTTTCGCTTTGTTATGGGCTACAACCTGCGCGATTTGTTGTTGGAAGTGGAGCCCTATGCGGAGACTCTGCGCAAGCTTGGGCTAGGGCGCCAGCTTTCCGTGTTCAATATCCTGCGGCAGCAGGCCTATAACCTGGCAGACCCGGCCGCCGATCCGTTGGCGATGGCCGAGCCCTACGTGGGCGACCAGGCCGGGGACGAAAGCGCCGCGCAACAGAGCGACCGCACGGTGGCGTTCCACTTGAGCCTGGCCAAGGCGTATATGGCGTTTCTGTACCGTGAGTACCCTGCGGCGGTGCGCCATGTGCGCGACAGCCGCCAAAACCGATCCGTGGTTCAGGGGACGCCGCTGTTCGTGCGATCTCTGTTCCTGGACGCGATGATTCACCTCGCCGCCTATCCCTACTTGGATGATCGCGAAAGGCGGGGCACGCGTCGGCAGATCGCTAAGATTCGTCGAAAAATCAGCAAGTGGGCAGCCGATGGGCATCGGGACTTCCGGTATATGGATGCCTTGCTGAACGCCGAATCCTGTTGCCTGCGTGGGGAGACCGACGGCGCGATGGATGGATACCGCAGTGCGATCGAGTTGGCTCACGGCGTGGACAACTTCCACGACGAAGGCCTGGCCTGCGAACGGGCCGCCCTGTTCTATTCGGGGATCGGCCAGGATCGATTGGCCCACACCCTTCTCCGCGATGCCCACTACGCCTACGAACGCTGGGGCGCGGTGGGCAAGACCGCCCAATTGGAACGCCTCTATCCGGGGCGCTTCGGTGATAGGCGACCGTCGACGGCGGGTACGCGGGAGGCCACCTTGCACTCGGGCTCCGGTTCCTATGGCAGCGGAGGAGGCTCGCTGGACATGGAGGCGGTGATCGAGGCATCCCGGGCGATTTCGGAGGAAATCCGGTTCTCCGCGCTGACCCAGAAGCTCATGCGCGTCATCAATGCCACGGCCGGGGCCCAACTGGGCTATCTGTTGTTCGAGGAACGCGGCCACTGGGTCGCGCACGCCCGCGTGGGACCCGACGAGGACCGCGTTACCATGCTCGACTCGGTGCCCATCGCCGCCGGGGCCGGCGGTGTGCCGCTGGTGAGCGAAGGCGTGGTGCACTACGTCGCGCGCAGCCTGGAAAGCGTGGTGCTGGCCGACGCGGCCCGGGATTCGGTATTCATGAACGACCCCTACATCCGCGCCCAGCAACCCCGGTCCGTGCTTTGTATTCCGCTGGTGCACCAGAGCCGGCTGCGAGGCATCGTCTATCTGGAGAACAATCTGGCTGAAGGCGCGTTTACGCGGGAGCGCCTGACGATTCTGGAAGCCCTCTCGTCCCAGATCGCCATCTCCCTGGAGAACGCGGCGCTCTACGCCGACATGGAACGCCAGGTTCAGGAGCGGACCTCCGAACTGGAGTCCGCCCGTGAGGAAGCCGAGGCCGCCAACGACGCCAAGTCCCGTTTTCTGGCCAACATGAGCCACGAGATCCGTACGCCACTGACCGCCATCATCGGATTCTCCGAAAGCCTGGTGGACGGAGAGTCGCGGCACGCGGTTCCCCCGGCGGCCCGCGAGGCGGCAGCCATCGTTCTGCGCAACAGCCGCCATTTGCTCGCCCTGATCAACGACATTCTTGATCTGTCGAAGATCGAGGCCGGCCGCGTGGAGCTGGAACAGATCGACTACTCACCCAGCGGCGTGCTCGCCGACGTGGGTTCCATCGTCGAGGTGATCGCTCGCGCCAAGGGCCTGGATTTCCAGGTGGTGTACGAAACACCGCTGCCGCGTCGGCTGCGGGGGGACCCCACCCGCCTGCGCCAGGTCCTGCTGAATCTGGCCAATAACGCCGTGAAATTTACCGAATCCGGCGGCGTTACCGTCTACGTTCGATGCGATTTCGGCGAGGGCCGTATTGAATTCCGGGTGCGGGATACCGGGGTCGGAATCGAAGCCCCCCAACTCAGGCGGCTGTTTCACCCATTCATGCAGGCCGATGCCTCCACCACCCGGCGCTATGGCGGCACGGGCCTGGGCTTGTCCATCGCCAAGCAGTTGGTGGAATTGATGGGCGGCCACGTGGATGTTGAAACCGAACCCGGTGAGGGCAGCGTCTTCACCGTCGCCATTCCCACCGGACCGTTGGACGGGGTGGAAATGATCGATTCCCCTGTCAGGCCCACCGCCTCGGTTTCTGAGCGCGGCAGCTCGATGCTTGAGGGCCGGCTTGCCGGCCGGGTCTTGTGCGCGGAAGACGGCATGGACAACCAACGGCTCATTGATCTCTATGTGCGGACCGCCGGCGCCACGGTGACCTTGGTGGAAACCGGCCGGGATGCCGTGGAAGCCGCGCTGAGCGGCGACTACGACCTGGTGCTCATGGATGTGCAAATGCCCGAGATGAACGGCATCGAGGCCACGCAATTGTTGCGGCAGGCGGGCTTCTCCAGGCCGATTGTCGCGTTGACCGCCAACGTCATGGCCGAAGACGTGGGGCGGTATCGCCAGGCCGGCTTCGACGACTGGCTGGCAAAGCCCATCAATCGACGCCGGTTTTTCGATCTGCTGGCACGCCATCTGCCCGAAGCCTCCTCGTCGTCCGGCAGCATGCCGGCTCAGGACGACGAGTATGCCGCGCTGCGCGCGAGCTTCCTCGAAGCCCTGCCGGAGTATGTGGACGCCGTTCGGGAAGCGGTCCGGGCGGAGGACAGGGATCAGATGCGCGCGGCGGCGCACAAGCTGAAGGGCACGTCGGGCAGCTTCGGCGTAGGTGAAGTCTCGGAGCTTGCGGGCCGTATCGAGCACCTGCTGGCCGAGGCGGGAGACCGCGATCTCCTGGTGGAGGAAAAGGGTGTAATCGATCAGATCGTCTCGGATCTGGAGGAGCACTGCCGCAGGGCGTTGGCGGAATAGGCGGGCGCCGTCCGGTTGCCCCCGCCACCCGCTGCTCCTTGCCGCCGCGCGGCCGTCAGTCCTTCGCGATGCCCCAGAACCGCGCCACGTAGTCCGCGGCACAAATGCCTTTGTCCAGGCTGTACTCGCTGGGCTTGCCGCACTGGTGCGGGCCGTCGCCCGGATCGATGGGGGTGCCGTGGCCCATGCCCTTGATCATCCAGGTCTCCACCACGGCCTTGCCGTCCTTTTCGTAGATCTTGTGCTCCGCCGGGCCCACGTTTTCGGTAACGGTCGGTTCCTGACCGGCCCCGTGGACGTTGGTCCACTGTTTCATGAGTTCACGCAGGCTGTCGGGGCTGATCACGCTGTCGGCGCTGCCCTGCCAGATGGACACCCGGGGCCACGGGCCGTGGTAGTCCGGGTTGGCCTCGCGGACCTTGTCACCCCACGCCTTCGGGCTTTCGGAGACGCCGCCCATGCAACCCAGTACGTTGTCGCCCGTGGTGCACAGGTACGGAATGCCGCCGAAGCTGGCGCCTCCGGCGAAGCGATCGGGATAGGCCGCCAGCATCACCGACACCATGGCCGCTCCGCCGGACAGGCCGGCCACGTAGACCCGCTTGGAATCCAGGTGGTGCTCCTTCACCGCGTAATCCACCATGGCGACGATGGAGGCGGGTTCGCCCTTGCCGCGATGCTGGTCGGCGGGGTTGAACCAATTGAAACAGCTCAATTGCTGATTCATGCTGCTTTGCGCCGGAAACACCAGGGCGAAACCGTAGCGGTCCGCCACCTGCAGCCAGCCCGGTTCGTCGTCGTAGTCTCGGGGTGTCTGGGTGCAGCCATGCAGCGCCACCACCAGGGGCGCCCCCGCCTTGAGCCCGGCGGGCAGGTATTCGTACATGCCCAGGCTGCCGGGGTTGTCGCCGAAGTCGTCGACCTTGGTCAACGACGGGGCAGCGAAAGCCGCGGGCAATCCGAGAATGAACAGCGCCGCGACGAGAAAAGGAAGGGCCCAAGGGAATCGAAGTCTTTTCATTATTATCCTCCAGCGTGTGACGGCCCGCCGCCGGGCGGGCGGCGGGCCGATGTCGCTTTCAGATAGTTCGATTCCGGGTGGGGTCTTGTCAACACCGACGAAACGATGCCGGCCGATGTGATTGCGTAGGCTTGTAAACCACGAAGGGCACGAAGATCACGAAGCCAACCCCGTAGGATGCGTTGAGAGCAGCGGAACCCATCAACCGACTTCGTGTCCTTCGTGGTTTGAATTCTTCCTCTCGGCCGAGCCCGGCTACAACCCCAGGTAGGCCTTGCGGATCTCGTCGTTGTCGGCGATTTCCTTGGCCGGGCCCTCGATATGCACCTTGCCTTCGGCCAGCACGTAGGCGTGGTCAGCCAGCGCCAGGGCCAGATGGACGTTCTGCTCCACCAGAAGCACGGTCAGGCCGTCCGCCCTGAGCTCCTTCAGCGTCATGAACAGCTGCTGGGCCAGCACCGGTGAAAGCCCGAGCGACATCTCGTCGATCATCAGCACCTTGGGTTCGGCCATCAGCCCCCGGCTTACCGCCACCATCTGCTGTTCGCCGCCGGACAAGGTGCCGGCCTTTTGATGCAGGCGTTCCTTGATCCGGGGGAAGTAGTGGCAGACCCGATCCAGGTTGCGGTCCTGGTGCGGCCGGGAACGCTTGGTGAACGAGCCCATTTCCAGGTTTTCCAGCACCGTCATGTCACCGAACAGCTGCCGGCCCTCCGGGACCATGACCACGCCCAGCTCCGCCTTGCGGTAAGCCGGCTCGCGGGTGATGTCCTCGCCTTCCAGCTTCACGGCGCCGCCGGTGGGGCGGACCGTGCCGGTGATGCTGCGCAGCGTGGTGGTCTTGCCGGCGCCGTTGGCGCCCACGATGGTGGTGAGCCGGCCAGCGGGCACTTTCAGCGACGTGCCCCAAAGCACCTGTACTTCACCGTAGCCGGCCTCCAGATTGTCAACTTCCAGCGCGATGTCGTTCATTTTTCCGCCATCAGTTTTTCGGCCATGTCGGGATCGCCCAGGTAGGCTTCCACGACTTCAGGGTGGTTGGCGACTTCTTCCGGGTCGCCCTGGGCCAGCATTTCGCCAAAATTCAGCACCATGATCCGGTCCGACAGACTCATGACCGCCTGCATCAGGTGCTCGATGATGAGAATCCCGATGTTGCGTTCCTGACGCACGTTGCGGATGACCTCGATCATGCTGCCGACCTCGGTGGGGTTGAGCCCCGCCAGTACCTCGTCCAGCAGCAAAAGCCGGGGATTGCCGGCCAAGGCCCGGGCGACCTCCAGGCGCTTCTTGCCCGCGATGGTCAGATGCATGGCCAGCACGCTGGCGCGGTCCGCCAGGCCCACCTCTTCCAGGATTTCGCGGGCGTGATTCTCTGCCTGGCGAAGCCCCATGCGCTCGCGCCCGAAGCAGGCGCCAACCACCACGTTGTCCAGCACCGTCATGTCGTTCAGCGGCTTCACGATCTGGTGAGTTCGGGCCAGGCCGCGGGAAACCACGGAGTAGGGCGGTGCGCCCGTTATGTCCTCGCCCAGCAGCTTCACCGTGCCGGTATCCGGCGGAATCACGCCGCTGACCAGGTTGAACAAGGTGGTCTTGCCCGCGCCGTTGGGGCCGATCAGACCGAGGATTTCGCCCTCGTCCATGTGGAAGCTGACGTCGTTGACGGCCTGGACGCCGCTGAAGCGCTTGCTGACGCCTTCGACTTCGATCAAGCGGGTCATTCGAGCACCTTCCTCGTTGCCGTCCATTTGTCATGCAGCACGCCCACCAATCCGCCCGGGGCGAACAACACGATGAGCAGCAGCAGGCCGCCGGCAATCACCAGATGGAAATTGGAAAACGTGGCGGAAGTGAGCAGGTAGCCCCGGAACTGTTCGTAGACCAGCCCGCCCAGGGCCGCGCCCGCCACGGTTCCCTGGCCGCCGAGCATGAGCATTACGATGGCCTCGATGGACAGGGTCAGATCGAAGGCCTGATCGGGTTGCACCACGCCGTTCTTGAAGAAGAACAACACGCCCGCCATGGCCGGGATGACGGCCGACAGGCTGTAGATGATGGCTTTGTAGAGCGGCGCCTTGACGCCCAGCACCATGGCCGCGTCTTCGTCCTCGCGTATGGCGAAAAGCCCCAGTCCGAAGCGTGAGCGCTTGATGAAATAGCCCAGCAGCAGCGAGGCGGCGAGCAGCGCGATCATCAGAAAATAGGCCCACCAAAGTGCATCCCGGGGCCCGCCCAGCGGTTTGTAGGCCGTGAACGAGATGTACATGCCCGTGGAGCCGCCGAAGGGATCGAAATTCGAGACAAAGGCCTTGGTGCCTTCCACCACGCCAATGGTGGCCAGGGCGAAATAGGCGCCGCGCAGGCGCAGGATCCCCAGGCCCAACAGCAGTGCCAGGCCGCTGACCACCAGCGCCGCGACAAGCATGGCCCACCACAGCGGCCAGCCCCAGGCGGTGATCAGATAGATGCCCAGCGTGCCGCCCAGGCCGAAGAACACGATGCTGCCGAAGTTCACGTAGCCGGTGTAGCCGATCATCAGATTCAGGTTCAGCGCCAGGATCATGTACAGCGCGGCCAGAAACAGGCTCTCCCGCGTGCCGATGCCGCTGAACAGCGGGATGATGGCGAATGCCGCCGCGAAGGCGAGAATGATCCAGAAGAACGGACGTTTAAGCATCAGCGGCCCCTCCCGACGCGGAACAAACCCATCGGGAAGGCGATGAGGATCAGCACAAACAGGCTGAACTCGATCACCGGCGTCCAGCTCACCGCGACGAACGGACTGACCGCGCCCTCGATGAAGCCCAGCAGCAGCCCGCCCAGCAGGGCGCCGGCCGGATTGCCCAGCCCGCCGAGCACGGTGACGACGAAGCTCTTCAGCTCATAACCGCCGCCCGAGAGGATGGTGAATGGAAACAGGGTGGCGATCAGCCCGCCCGCCACGGCGGCGATGCCGATACCCAAGCCGAAGGCGATGGCCAGCACCCGAGCAGGAGGGGATGCCCATCAGTTCGGCGGCCTGGCGGTTGCTCGCCACGGCGCGGATCGCCTTGCCCAGGCGGGTGTGATACATGAACAGGTACAGTGCCGCCGCCACCAGAATGGCGACCACGGCGGCGACGATATGGTTGCCCGGGATGGTATAGCCGCCGATGGCCACGCCGGGAATACTGAGTGGTACGTTGTACGGGCTGGTACTCCAGGCGGCGGTGCCCAGGCCGATGACGATCATGTTCACGGCAAAGGTGGCCAGCAGGCTCATCAGCTCCGCGCGGCCGATGACTTGGTGAACCGCGATCCAGTAGATGCACACGCCCACCAGAAAACCGCCCACCGCCACCACCGGCAGGCCCAGGTAAGGGTTGAGCCCCGCCCCGGAGACCAGAAAATACAGTGCGAACATGCCCAGGGCGATCATGGCGCCGTGGGCCAGATTGATGACCTTCATGACCCCGAAGATCAGGGTCAGGCCAATGGCCGCCAGCCCGTAGACCGCCCCCAACAACAGGCCGTTGAGAATCGATACGATAATTCCGGTCACGTCAGTGCCCTTTTGTTGCAGCGAGGGGGCGGAGCCGTCCGCGGACGGCTCCGCCGGCCGGCATCAGTGAATCGGGTAAACCAGCTTGGCCGTAGCCGCGGACTGGGGCCAGACCACCTTCTTCTCCAGCTTGCCGTGTTCCTTCTGCCACTGGGCCAGGATCATGGCGTGGCCCACCTGCAGGCCGTGTTCATCCTTGCTGCTGGCGAACTTGATGTGTCCGTAGAAGGTTGTGGCGTCCATGTTGTTCAGGGCCGCCGCCACCTTGTCGGTATCCAGGCTGCCGGCCTGCTCGATGGCGTGCTGCAGGACCAGGCCCGCGGCATAGCCGCCGGCGGCGTGGTAGCCGGGGGTCTCGTGGTAGCGGTCGCGGTAAGCCTTGGTGAAGGCCTTGCCGGTGGGGCCGAAGTCCGGCTTGAAGGCGGCGGACGGCTCCCACTGGGAGGGCACGCTCACGCCGTAGGCGGCCTGGCCCAGTTCGGCGAACTTGGGCACGTCCGGGGCCACCAGCAGGGAGATCATCTTCAGCTTCATGTTCTGCTCGTGAAGCTGGCGGGCCAGGGTGCTGCCGTCGGCGAAGTGGCCGCCGCCGATGAGCACGGTGGCGCCGGAACCCACCACCTTGTTGAGGATGGGGCTGAAATCGGTGGTGGAGGAGTCATAGCCCTCGTCGATCACCACGTTGAGCCCGTTCTTGTCGGCGTATTTCTTGGCGCCCTCGGCCACGGCCTTGGCAAAACCGCTGTTCTCGTAGATCAGGGCGATCTTGGCCTTGGGGTCCTTGGCCTTGATCGCGTCCAGAGCACTGGCCAGGTAGAGGTGGGCCGGCGTGTACATCTGGAACAGGTACTGGTTGCCCAGGGTGTAGGTCTTACCCTCGGCGGCGCCGGTGGTGATCATCACCTTGCCGTACTGCTCGGAAATGATGGCCGCCGTGGCTGTCAGGCCCGAGGAATAGGGGCTGAACAGAAAATCGGCGTTGTCCTCGGTGACCAGCCGGGAATAGAGCTGCTGGACGCGGCCGGACTGGGACTGGTCGTCGTAGTGGGCGAATTTCACCTTGTACTTCTCGCCGCCGACCTTGATGCCGCCTTCGGCATTGACCTGGTCGCGCCACAGCTCGAAGCCGTGCAACTGGGGCGTGGAGTCGGCGTTCAGTTTGCCGGTTTCCGAAGACGTGAAGCCGATGACGATGTCCTTGGCGAAACTCAGGCCTGGCAGCGCCAGACCGACGCAGATGGCAATCCCTAAAGCGAGCTTTCGCATGGATGCTCTCCTCCTGGTTTATGGATAGTTCGGACGAATGAGGACGGTACGGAGGAGCGAGGTGTCAGGGCCGCCAGGCAAGCGGGCACGCCGGATACGAACGGTCTTCGGCGTCTCGGCGAGCTGGCGGACGCTCATCTTCCACTCCTCCAAAACGATTCGTTCTTCGTCGTCTACGCCCTAATGTTTCGATAGCGGGCGTCCCGCTTGGAATAGCAATATGGGTGCCAGGGGCGCGAAGCAAAAGGGGATGCGGGTTTTCGGCAGGTTTCGGACCGATAAATGGCGGAAAACCGCCGTTTTGTCAGGTGAGAGGTGGCGGATGGCCGCCGGATGGAGTCGCCCCCCCTCTCCCTGGCCCTCTCCCACCAGGGGCGAGGGGACGTTCTCTCAAACGCTGGTTACCAAGACTCCGCTCGCCCCCGGTGGAAGAGGGGCCGGGGGAGAGGGTGACCAAACAGGTGGCGGTAGCCTGGATGAAACGCAGTGGAATCCAGGAGCTTCCCACGCAGCCAGACCGCCTTGACGCGGCGTGCAAGCCGGCAAATCGACCGGAGTTCAACCACAGAGGCTACGCCCCGCCGTTGGCGGCGCGCTGTCGTGCGGCAAACGGCCCGCGAACCCGGCGGGTCGGCAGAATCCGGGCTGGGAAGACAGATCCTCTCGCCAAGGCGCCAAGGGATCAGGGGTTACCCATTTCGGTAACCCTTAGCGTTCTTGGCGCCTTGGCGAGAGCATAAAATTCAATCGGTTGCGGGATGTTTGATGGGAGGACAATAAAGCCCTCTTGTCTTTCTCTGTGGAACTCCGTGTCCTCTGTGGTGATCTTCATGCTTCGAGCTTCTTACGAAGCCCGAATTTTAACCACACGGCATGCGGCGCAATGCCCTTCGGTTATTGCGCCCTACGCGTTGGATGAAGCGACCACGACAACTCCCCTCGCCCCTGGCGGGAGAGGGGGGGGAGGGGCAAACCATTCGCGGCGATAGGCGCCGCGCCTGATTCAAGGTCGAAACTGCCGCCGATCCAACCCGTATTTCCGCACCTTGTCGTGCAGCGTCTTGCGGGGGATGCCCAGGGCCTCGGTGGCCTCGCTGAGATTGCCGCGGGAGGCCTGGAGCTGCTGCTCGATCAGGCTCTTTTCGAAGCTCTCCACCTGTTCGCGCAGGCTCATCGGGGCTTCCGAAGATCCGACGGATACCAGCCGGTCCAGGTCGTAGCCGTGGTTTTCCCCCAGCAGGACATAGCGTTCGGCGGCGTTGCGCAGTTCCCGAACGTTGCCGGGCCAATCGTGGGCAAGCAGGACCGAGAGTTGATCCGAGTCGATCGGCGGCGCCTCGCGCTCGTAGCGTGCCCCGGCCACCAGGGCGAAGTGCTGGAACAGCAGGGGAATGTCTTCGCGGCGCTCGCGCAGAGGCGGGATATGCAGCGAGACCACGTTGAGCCGGTAGTAGAGGTCCTCCCGGAAGTCGCCGTCATCCGATGCCTCGCGCAGATCGGTCTTGGTGGCGGCCACCACGCGCAGATCCAGCGGGATGGGTGAGTTGGAGCCCAGTCGTTCGATGGATCTTTCCTGAAGGGCGCGGAGCAGCCGCACTTGCAGCGACGGCGGCATGCTTTCGATTTCATCCAGAAACAGCGTTCCGCCGCTGGCGTGTTCCAGCTTGCCCACCCGACGGCCCCGGGCACCGGTAAAGGCGCCGGCTTCGTGGCCGAACAATTCGCTTTCGATCAGCTGTTCGGGCACCGCGCCGCAGTTCACCGCAACGAAGTTGCGACTGTTGCGGCGGCTCTGTTCGTGCAGGGCGCGGGCCACCATTTCCTTGCCCGTGCCGGTTTCGCCCAGAATCAGCACGTCGGCATCGGTATCCGCCACCTGCCGGATCAGCGCCCGCAGGCGTTGCATGGCCGGCGTGCCGCCCAGGATCCGGGGGCCGGGCGCGCTTTGGGCTTCGAGCTCCCGACGCAGGTTGCGGTTCTCCAGGGTCAGGGCGCGCTTGTCCAGGGCCCGGCGCACCACCTCCGTCAGGGTTTCCGGCGAATAGGGTTTCTCCAGGAAATCGTAGGCACCGTCGCGCATGGCGCCGACAGCCATGGCGATGTCGCCGTGGCCGGTCACCAGCACCACGGGCAGGTCGCGATCCACGGCCAGGGCTCTTTCCATGAACGTCAGTCCGTCCATGCGCGGCATCTTGATATCGCAGACCACGATACCGGGGAAATCCGCCGATATGCGATTCAGCGCCGTTTCCGCGTGGTCGAAGCATTCCACCTCGGTGTCGGTAAGCTCAAGGGTCTGCCTTGCGGCATCCCGGATATGGGCTTCGTCGTCGATGAACAGGACCGGGCCCGCTTCACTCATTCGCAATCTCCCTCGCCGGCACGGCCGGCAATTCGACGGTCAGCACGGCGCCGCCTTCCGGGTGATTGGTAGCACGCATCGTGCCACCCAGTTCCTCGACGATGCGCACGGAAATGGACAAACCCAGGCCCAGGCCTTCACCCGCTTTCTTGGTGGTGAAGAATGGATCGAAGATCTGGGACAGGGCGCCTCCGTCGATCCCCTGGCCGTGGTCCCGCACGGACACGCAAACGCGATCGCCCAGGTGATCGATGCCGATCTCCACGACCGGCCGTTCGCTGTCCTCCATGGCCTGAATCGCGTTACCGATCAGATTCACGAATACCTGTTCCAGCCGCACCATGTCGCCCATGCAGCGAATGTCGGCGTCGGGCGGTTTGCGTATTTCCACCGCCAGACGCTGAATCCGGGGGGTGAGCAGGGCCAGGGCGCCGTCGATGACCGCCGACAGGGAGACGGGAACCGGCTGGCCGGAGCTTTTGCGGGCGAACAGCTTCAGCTGGGTGATGATTCGCCCCATGCGTTCGCTGAGGCCGTCGATACGACTCAGATTCTCCCGGACGTCGTCGACGCGGTCTGCATCGAGGAAGGCTCGGGCGTTGCCGGCATAAAAGCGGATGGCCGTGAGCGGCTGGTTGAGCTCGTGATTGATGCCGGCGGAGAGTTGGCCGATGGCGGCGAGCTTGGCGGCCTGAACCAGCTCGT
The DNA here is from genome assembly GCA_963711725.1 of uncultured Gammaproteobacteria bacterium. Lineage (GTDB taxonomy): Bacteria > Pseudomonadota > Gammaproteobacteria > Nitrococcales > Aquisalimonadaceae > CAVQFO01. Next base: position 65,737 of record CAVQFO010000032.1, read on the forward strand.
CCCGGGTCCGCCGCAGCTCTTCCTCGGCGCGTCGGCGATCCTCGATCTCGCGGGTCAGGCGTCGATTCGTTTCCAGCAGATCCCGGGTTCGCTCGCGGACACGTGTTTCCAGTTGATCGTGGGCCTGTTGCAGCTGTGCTTCGTGTTCCTTGCGCTCGGTGATGTCATGCAGCGTGACGATGTACCGCACGCCCTCCGGGAGCGTGGTGCGATTGATCGCCAATTCCAGCGGCAGCGTCGTGCCGTCGGCGCGGCGGGCGGTCACTTCCAGCACGGGAAGGGGGCCCGGCCGGTCGTTCAGAATCCGCGTCTGGTACTGGAAGTCGAATCCGTCCGCGGGCTTGAGCAACGCTTCCACCGGGCTTGCGACCACCTCCGAGGCTTGCCGTCCCAGCAGGACTTCCGCCGTGGTGTTGAACGTTTCGATGCGCCCTTCGGGATCCAGCGTGATCAGGCCGGCCCGGGTGCTGTCGATGATCGTCTGAACCCGCAATTCATTGGCGGCCGCCGTTTCCATGGCTTCGTGCTCGTAGCGCAACCGCTCGGCCAGGCGCTGGCGCCGCTGATAGAGGATGAGCCCGATCAGGAAGGTCGCGCCCATCACGAATCCCACAAGCAGTACCGCGCTGACGACGTCGGTGAGCACCGATGAGGTGTTCGTGAGGATGTGGACGCGCCAGCCGGCCTCGGCCATGTCCTGGCCGTGTTCGAGATAGGTCGTGTCGCCGTTGGCGCTGTGCAGGGTCAGCAGCCGGGCGTCACCGCCGAACGGCGTAATGGTGCCGGTGGGCAGCGGCGTCAGCGCATGCTGGGCGTAGCGGCGGCTGGCCACGACCTGCTGGCGGATGTCCTCGGGAACGGGCGTTAACGTGTGGTACCGCCACTGCGGGCGCGTGGAGAGGAAGATGACGCCGTGGGGGCCGGTGACGACGAATTCGTAATGCTTGTTGTCGCCGGGCTCCTGCTCCAGTGATTCCAGCGAGACCTTTACCACGACCACACCGTCCACCGTCGCGCCCGGTCCCGTGACCGGATAAGCGAAATAGTAGCCGCGCCTGCCGGAAGACCAGCCCAGGGCGTAGTAGCGGCCCAGCCCACCTTTGACGGCTTCCTGGAAATACGGGCGGAAGCTGTAGTTGTCGCCCACGAAGCTGTCGCGCTGCTGCCAGTTGCTGGAGGCGAGGGTGAGGCCCGTTCGATCCATGACGTAGATGTCGGATGCGCCCGAGACCCGCGCGGCGAGTTGAAGATAGCGGTCCACGTCTTCCCGGGCCGCCGGATTCCACGGGTGGACGAGAAGGTTCCGCAATCGATGGTCGTTGGTCAGCAGGCGCGGCAGGTATTTGTAGCTGTCCAGCTCACGGCGGATATTCGCCATGTACAGCGCCAAGTCATGATCGCCGCGGTCCAGGAGCCGTTGCAGCGCCGCTTCCCGGGCGACCTGCTGGGTCACCCAGAGGACTCCGACAAAAAGTACCGCCAGGACCGCCAGGCCACGGTGGCGGTGCAGCAGTCTTGCAAGGCGGCGTATGGAGGAGCGGTTGGGCACGTCTGGGGTTGCTCGCATCTTCAAGTGAGCCCTCAGTTTAGCCGTGCGATCCGGCGGAGGCGATTCCGCCGCCGAGGGATCGCGACTCCGGCTTGACCCGCGTCAACGCGGTCTTCTCGCCGTGGCGCCAAAGTCGGCGGTGAAGGTTCACGTCCGCAGGAGGACACGGCAATGAAAGTCAAAGGAAGATCGGATCTGGCTCGGCTTGCGATTGTGGGTTCCATGGCTGTGGCGCTCGGTTTGGGCGCCGGCCTCGCGGTGGCGCGCGGCACCGGCGGCGGATCGGGAGCCATGGGTGGCGGAGCGGGAGGGATGAGTGGCGGCAACGGGATGGGAGACCGGGATCAACAGCGGGACCAGGCCCGCGACCAGACTCGCGACCAAGCCCGCGATCAGACCCGCATGCAGGATCGTATCCGCGACATGGATCGAATCCGCGGCCGCCTGAATCAGGGGGTCGGCCAGGCCGAGAGGCAGCAGTTGATGAACCAATATCGTCGGCAACTTGATGGAGCCATGCAGCAAATGGGGCCGGGGGGCGGTCCGGGGCCGAACGCCAGCGCCGATGAGCGTCTGCGCTACATGGAGCAGCGAAACACCCAGATGCGCGAGTTGATGCAGCACATGTGGGACTACGAGAACATGCGCGGGCAGCAATAGTCGCCCGGCAGGGCGTCGGCATTACCGACGCCCTGACTGCCAAGTTTCAGAAGCGGTACCCCAGCCCCACCGAGAACAACCAGGGGTTGAGGCTCATGTCCACGGTCTGATCGATCATGCCCGAAAGCTTGGCCTTGGTGTCCATGTGGATGTAGCGGGCATCGAGATTGACCAGCCAGTTGTTTCCCATTTCCAGATCCACGCCCGCTTGGCCGCCGTAGCCCCAGGCATCGTCCAGTTTGACGTGGATGCCGTTGATCCGGTCCTTTTCGCCGAAGAAATGTGCGTAGTTCACGCCCGCGCCGATGTAGGGGCGGAATCCGGTGCCGGTCTGGAAGTGGTACTGGAGGTTGATGCCCACGGGCAATTGCTTGACTTCCGCCAAGGTGTCGATGCCCAGATTCGCGAGCCGCGTGTTGCCGTTGAGCTCCTGCGTGAACGGCCAGGCGGTGAAGAACTCCACGCCGATGTTGTTTGTCACCATCCCCGTCACCGTGAAGCCGGCAGATGCTGCGTCGTCCAGGTAGATCTCGCTGCGGGAGATTCGATTCAACGACTCGCTGTCGGTGTTCGGGCTGATCTCGGTGAGCGTGGCCTTCACGAGCCAGTCGCCCCGTTGCGCCGCCCGGACGTTTGCCGGGGAAGCCACGCAGATGCCCAGGGCCAGGGCCGGCAGCAGTGCCGTGATCGCTTTATTCATCGTTCTTTCCTTTCGCTTTGTCTGAAGACGCATTGAGCCAGTGTCCGGGCGGCGCGCGGAGGGTTCGTGACCCGCCACCGCCAACAGCCGGATGTCGCCAATTTAGGCGCAGCGTCGTCCCGCTCGTTGACCCAGATCAATCCCAGTCGGTGCGCCGCGGACGCTGGTGCGCCCGGTTGATCGAGGTCAATTGCCGACGTTGGCGGAACGCCTAGTTTGGCCTCGCGGCGACTCGAGTCGCCTTCCGGTTGGGACGCTTGTAAACCATACCCGGTATAGTATGTTGGGGTCGAGTTGCGGGCTGAGTTCCCGCAAGTGCTACAGATGGCGGCTTTGAAAAAGCTAAACGTATCAATGCGTAAGGAATTGTTCTCAATGAGAATGAAGAAAAGCAGAATCACGAATCGGAGTCCCGGTCCTTGCGGCATTGATTCCGATGGCCATGGGCCTGATCCTCGCCGGCTGTGGCGGCGGGGGCAGCAGCAAGGATTTGGCGGCCGAGAAGATCGTCGAGGCCAACCTCAACGAACAAGTTGACCAGATCGGCGGGGCCGCCACTTCGGTGGCCCGGTTCGTGGACGGCTCCGGCGCCAACTGGGCGGTCTACAACATGGCCGACCGGCTGGTAGCCACGCAGGTGGCGACGACGAAAGGGCCGATCTACGAGATCTCCACCGGGTCCTTTATCAAGGACATCGAGATCGTCACCTACGGCGGCACGCGCTACGCACTGCTGGCCCTGGGCCGCGGCGGCATCGGCGTGGTGGATCTGAGCGACCCCGCCAATATGACTCTGCGCTACACGGTAAACGTGAATTACGAGCAGACCGGAATCAGCTTCACCGAGGGTGGGGGCGACATCCTCACCGATCAGACGATCTCCAGCGCCGATGCCCCGATCAGTTCCCTGGTGACCGACGGCACGACGCTGTGGATCGGCGACGAAGGCTACGGCATTCACGAAACGGCGCTGAGCAACCTCATTGGCGCCGCGCCGGTCAAGGAATCGGACGGTACCCTCAAGATCGATGCGGAGACTTATACCCTCCAGTACGCCGGCGAGAACCCCTGGGGAGGCCCGCTGGACCTGAAGCTGGTGGGCGGAAAGCTCTACGCGGCCTTGGGTTTCCTGGGCATCGGCATCTACAACCCGACTACCTTGGCCCGGGACGGCGGCTACAACATCTACACCGACGCTTCGGTGACCGAGGACTGGGAGGTGAACAAGAGCGTGGCCAGTCAGGTTCAGTCGCCAACCGCGGACTACACGGACCCCGTGACGGGCATGCCCAACTACAAGCAGGCCGCTTTCGAGATCAACCAAGTCTGGCGTGATGGCGTCAGCGCGGCCACCCCGTGGGCGGACTTCGACCGCTACGGCAAGTACTACTACAACGCCCGCAAATTGGATGTGGCGACCGTGGGTGCCGAGACGTACGTCTACATCGCCTACGGCCTGGGCGGCCTGGTTGCGGTGAATGCCACCAACCCAGCCAACATCCAGTATCTGGGCTACGCACCGGCCGTGCCGGCTCACGGCCCCGAAAAGGCGACGGGCCAGCAGTCCCAGAGCATCTTTCCGCACTTCGGTTCGGGCATGTTGAAGGAAGCCGGCGTCGTCGACGTCAAGGTGGATACGGCTACCGACAAGGTCTACTACGCGGACCATTTCGCCGGGCTGGTGGTGCTGGATCACGCCTCAACACCTGCGGCCAACTGGCATGGTCCGGCCGGCGCCAATGCCTATGACAACAACACCATGGGCAGTCTGGGCGACCACTGGCCCGACTACGAGTTCGTGACCTCCTATGACATGTCGCCGTCCGATCCCACCGAGGAGGAATCCCTGCCGAAGTGGTTGACCGAGGCTCCCGCCATGCTGGCCACCGGCGAGATCAGCGGACACGGCGGTGCCATGTTCCTGATGCCGACCATCGACAATGCCACGGGCAATGTCGATATCGTGCAGACAACCGGGGCAGGCGGCGTGAACTTCATCGATCTGGGCAACCTCGGCGCCGCAGCCATGGCCGACCGCTTCTCGGCACCCGTCTACTTTCCGACTACATCGGAAGTGGGAGCCGCCGCCGACGGCTCCGCGACCCAGGCCATGTCCGTGGGGCACACTGGGGGGGTGACCGCCGACGATCATTTCCTTTACGTGGCTGACGGTCCGCACGGGATGAGCATCTGGCGTATCGCCGACGACAGCGGCAAGCCCATCGACGATCCCCACGTTGTCGCGAATACCGTGCAGAGCGAGGGTACGGTGACCGTCGGTGGTGCCGACATTCTTCCGACACCGCACGCCTATCAAGTGATCATGGGCACAGCCGGCAACGATGCCTACGTCATGTCCCAGAGCCTGGGCGTGCGGCGGGTGAACGTCGCCGGGGTGAAAAGCGGTAACGGCGCCGTCGGTGCGCCCCTGCTGCTGGCGCCGAGTGCCTCGGATGTTTACGAGCACAGCCTGGAGACGGGCAAGGTCGGCGGCATCAAGGGTCAGGACCACGCCTACGACATGGTTGTTTATGGTCATTACGGGGTGGTTGCCGACGGCAGCAACGGCCTCACGGTCTACGACCTCAGCGTTGACCCCACCACGGGCACCCAGGTGGTGGCCAATATCGGTGCGGCCAGCGGCCAGCCGGAAGTGGGCCGGGCCCAGGCGGTGAAGCTTTGGACCGACAGCGCCACCGGCAAGGTCTACGCCCTGGTGGCTGCAGGGTCCAGCGGTATTGGCGTGGTGGACATGACCGATCTGTTGGTTAATGGCCAGACGCCGGGCATGAACTTGGTCAAGCTGTTCGAGCCCATAAAGACGGAGGCGGACCACGTGGGTGCCGCCGACGGCCATAGCGTCGATATCGAAGTGGTGGGTGACTATGCCTACGTGAGCTATGACAGCTTCGGCATCGTCTGCTATCGCATCGCCGACCTGATCGCGCCGCTCCCCACCGGTATCGCGCCCACCGAGGTATGGGACAAGGGCGGCACCTACGACTACCGCCCGGTGGCCGTCTCCCGGTTCCGGCTGCAGGAGCAGCCCGGTTTCGAGACCGCGGACGGAACCGCTCAGTACATGACGCCCCAGTACTTCCCGGCCGATCGCCTGCTGATGGACGAAAACGGCAAGGTCTATGTTCTGGACAAGCCGAAGCTCTTCTTCTACGTGGCTTACGGCGCAAGCGGTGTCGTCAAGCTCGACTGGATCGACCCGGCGAACCCCGTGCTGCTTCAGCACAAGGAAACCGTGGGTACGGCGGTCGATACGGCCATTGCCAATGGCCGCGTCTACGCGGCGGACAGCGATGGGGGCGTGGCGATCTTTAAATAGATTTGCCCTCCGCCTGCCATCAAAGCAAAAGGCCGGGCAACATGCCCGGCCTTTCTTTTGGTTGCTCCGCGACGCCGTTACAGGCGCGTGGGACGTGTCGTTTCCTCCAGGAGAATCTGCTCGACCTCTGATTGCGGGCAGATATTGCGATTCGTAGGTCTCGCCGGCAGCTTCGATATTGGTCACAAAAGCCCGCAAGTGGTTCTTGGATCCTTCGCGCAAGTTGTCGTAGACCCGGTCCAAATCCTGACCGTCCGCCTCGGCGATGGCGTGAGCCAAGTCGTCCATGTCCGTCTCCTCGATCAGCCCGCCCACATAGAGCGCGCTGAGCAGATCCCGCGATCCCGCGGCGGCGAGACGGTCATAGAGAGCCTGCAGGTCGGGATTGACGAAATAGCCATGGACGTCCCGCGCGGCGGGATCCTCGACGCCATACTTGGCGATCAGGTCGCCGACGGCATCGAAGTGCTGTTGTTCTGCTTCCATGATGTTGGCGAAGACGTCACGGCCATAGATCCCATAAAAGGTGAGATAGACGTCGCGTGCCAGCTTCTCTTCCTCGCGCATATATTTCAGCGTGGCGACCTCGGCTTCGCCAAGGGGAGCGGCCGTGGCCTCGTCAGTGGCTCCTTTGCCTGGTCCCCATGCCATAGCGGTTGTTGATGCGGCGCTTAGCGTGGCGACGAGAGCAACGGCTCTGATGGATCGAAAGGTCAGCATTTATATACCCCCGGTAGTATATGGATGAATCCAATATAGGTGGCCCGGGGGTGGGCGTCAAACGTCGCCACGTTGCGACACCATGCGATTGGAGGGCGGGGCGGCCCATCCGTAGCCGCCCCTGTTTGCTGATGGCGGCGCTGCGCCGAGGTCAGTCGCGGTCGCCGTAGCGGCCGTAGCTCCGGGTCGCCACGGTGCCGGTAGTCGAATCCAGAAACAACCGCCGGTTGCGGTGGTGGCGGTGTCCGAAGTCGAACATCGATTCAAGGCTGCCCGCCTTGGCGTCGAAGGATTCGTCACCGATGCGGCCCAGGTTCCAGTTGTCCTCGATGAATCGCAGGATGGATGCCTGATCGGTGACGCTATGGTCCACATAGTTCTCCTTGGCCCAGGGCGAGATCACGAGCAGGGGCAGGCGGGGGCCGTAGCCGCAGCGGTCCGGGTAGGCGCCGCCGGCGTTGTCGCCGCACAGGCCCTGGCCGGCCAGGGCGTCGTTGGCGGGATCGGAGGAGTGGCTGACGATGGGGCCCATGACGTGGTCGTACCAGCCGTCGGAGTCGTCGTAGGCGATGATCACGGCGGTGTCGCGCCATTCCGGCGAGCGTTGCAGGCGGTTGATGGTCTGCACCAGGAAGGTCTGTTCATCCAGCGGATCCGAGTAGCCGGCGTGGCCGTCCTGGTAGGCGGCGGCCTTGAGGAAGCTGACGGCGGGCAGGTTGCCGGCGTTCACAGCGGTCCAGAAGTCGCTCAGATCGTACTGGTGATTGGCTTGGTCCTGGCGACCGATCATGGCCACCGAGCTGGGCGGCAGATGGTGTGGATTGGAGGTGGATTGGTAGTACTGGAACGGCTCGTGGTGCGGGATGTAGTCGCGCACGCTGACCCCGCCGATGTTGGTGCTGTGAGTGTCGCACACGGCACTGCCGTCGGGGTTGCGGCTGCTGGGTTTGAAGCCGCCCTCGAACCAGCCCCAGGTGACCCCGTTTTCGTTCAGCAGGTCGCCCACGTTCTTGTTGCCTTCGACCATGGATACGGTGGGATAGCGGCTGGTGGAGCAGTCGTCGAAGGTGGGGTCGGGATCGTTGATCACCGTGCCCACGCCGTTGGCATCGGGGCTCACCACTCCGTAAGTGTCGTTGGCCGGGTCGGTGGAGATGGCGCCGTGAGTCTGGCCGGAAACCAGGTTAAGGGCGCCGGGCGTGGACGGGCCGAAGGTGGTGTTGAAGGAGTTGTCGCTCATGGCGAAGTGCTGGGCGTAGTTCCACATGGCCGTAACGGTGTTGCCGTCGTAGTAGTCCATCACCAGGTTGGGCTTGGTGACTTCGGGGGTGGCGCAGGACTCCCGATTGGTGAATTCCACGAACTTGTCCATCAGTCCGTGGTTGAAGGCCCGTTGCTCATCGCCGTAGTGATGGTCCTGATCGCAGGTCAGGGCTTCGATGCGAGCGAGACGTTCCGGGTTCGCCGCGTTCGGATTGTGTTGCAGCAACTGCTCGCCCAGGCCGTTGACGGCCGGTGTGCCCGGTGCCGCGTGGAACTGTGGGACGCCCGCGGGATTGAGTGCCTGCGGGTAGGTTGCGAAATAGTGATCGAAGGACACGTTTTCCTGAAAGATGACGACCACGTGGCGAATGGGGGTGCGCGCTGCCTGTGCGGTCGGCGCGGTGGCTGCGGCCGCCAGTGCGAGAGCGGTACACCATCGGCGGGAAGTGTTGAGCATCGACATGGTTTTCTCCTGGGTGTTGGATCCGGGTGGAGCCCCGGACGAACAGCGATTGCGATGAGGTGTCGGCGAACACCGAAGGCCGGACGCGGGCTCGGCTTCGGAGGTCACGGGCCGCAGCATAGGGCGCGATATTGACAGCCCGACGACGCGTCGATGACCGCGGGAAGAAGGTTTGATGACTGGCGATTTGGTTTGACGCCGGAAGGCGCACAAGTAGGGTGAACGGGGAGGTGGAACGGGAGACGAACAATGCTGGACGCGATCAACCACGCGCTGAGCGCCTTCACGGATTACGTATGGGGCACACCGTTGGTGGTGCTGCTGGTGGGCGGCGGGCTCTTTTTCGTGGTCTATACCCGGTTCATCCCCTTTCGGCACTTCGGCCACGCGCTGGCCATTTTGCGGGGGCAATACGACGACCCGGAGGATCCGGGAGATATTCCTCATTACCAGGCACTATCCGGAGCCTTGTCCGGCACGCTGGGGCTGGGGAACATCGCAGGCGTGGCCGTGGCCATGCACGCCGGCGGACCGGGCGCCGTATTCTGGATGTGGGTGACCGCGCTGGTGGGCGTTGCGACCAAGTTCGTAAGTTGCAGCCTGTCGATCATGTACCGGGGATACGACAGTGAAGGGCATCTGCAGGGCGGGCCCATGTACGTGATCCGGGAGGGCTTGGGGCGGAGCTGGCAGCCGTTGGCCGTTTTCTTCTGTGTGGCGGCCCTGTTCGGCACCTTGCCGGCGTTTCAGATCAATCAGCTGACCCAGATCGTGCGTGATGTGGTTGCCGTTCCCAACGGCTGGACCGGCCCGGAGCACCACTTCACCTTCGACCTGATCTTCGGTCTGGCCATGGCGGTGTTCATCGGCTACGTGATCTTCGGCGGCGTGAAGCGCGTGGGCAGTACCGCCGGCCGTTTGGTGCCGCTGATGGTGCTGCTGTACCTGGCCGCCACCGTGTTCATCCTGGCGGTAAACGCCGCCGAGATTCCGCACGCGATCGCCATGATCGTCACGGACGCCTTTTCCGGCAAGGCCATCGCCGGCGGTGCCTTGGGTGTGATGGCGATCGGCGTGCGCCAGGGGGCGTTTTCCAACGAAGCCGGGATCGGAACGGCGGTCATGGCTCACGGCGCCGCCAAGACACGGGAGCCGATCCGCGAGGGCCTGGTCGCCATGCTGGGTCCCGTGATCGACACCATCATTGTCTGCAGTTGCACGGCCCTGGCCATCCTGGTCACCGGCGCCTGGCACAGCAGCGACAACGGTGTGGCGTTGACCAACAACGCGTTCCAACAGTCCATGGGCCCTTACGGTGCGTGGCTGCTGACGCTGATCGTGGTGTTTTTCAGCATGAGCACCATGTTCACGTTCTGGTACTACGGCGCCAAGTGCCTGGGCTACCTGATCGGGGCGCATCGGCAGCATTGGTATCGGTGGTTGTACCTGGCGCTGGTGGTGGGTGGAAGCGTGATTTCGGTGAAGGCCGTGGTGGGTTTGATTACCGGCTTTTACGGCTTGATGGCGTTGCCCAATATGATCGCTACGTTGAGGTTGTCGCCGCGGGTTGTGGCGGCGGCGCGGGATTATTTTGGGCGCTTGGGGAAGGGGGAGATGTGATGTGGCTTCGCCGGATTGGTGGGATTCGCTGCGCTCTACCCACCCTACATCTAAGGGCACCTAGTCTTGGAGTTGGCACCTCTTACCCCCCCGTTGATGGCGCCGAGCACGGGTGCAAATGAAGGTCTGAGCCCGTTAGGGGCGGGCAATGGATTGCCCGCGTGGGCCTCCAGCACAAGGACGTGCTGTAGGCCCACCGCCTTCATTTGGGCCCGCGCGCAGGGAACCCGAAGGGCGACATCCCGGGGTGCCCTTTCTTTGGGTTACGTTTATGGGAAGCCCGAAGCCTCCATATGCAGCCGCGCTCAGGTCTGTATTGGCCGTCTGGGTAGGCGCGGTGCCGGTCGCGTAGCCTGAGCTACGGGGCCGGCGCCGCAACACCGCCAGAGGCCAAAACAGACCTGAGCCCTTCGGGTTGCGGTCTGAGAGGCCACCCTGGGGTGTTGCGCCGCTTGACCGTAGGAGTTCTACGGCGCTGCGCGGCGCGCCTACCACGGAGGCCTCTCAGACCGCAACGCGGCTGCATATGGAGGCTTCGGGCTTCCCTCGGGCAAGCAAAGAAAGGTAACTCGTCGTAGGGGCGCGAAAGCCCCGACCAATAAACCGCCGCGTAGCGGCTCAAGACCGTAGACCAAATGTAGGTCGGATTAGCGCAGCGTAATCCGACAATCCACCTCACCGATCCCGGCCACAACACCGTTTGTACTTCCGCCCGCTGCCGCAGGGGCACGGCCCGTTGCGTGACGGCTGCCCGGTCTTCGGATGGATCTCCCCGTCGAGGTAATACCAGCGCCCGTCCTCGCGCACGAACCGGCTGGTTTCGTGCAAGGCGCCGGCGTGGTGGTGGGCGATGAATTCCACGATGCCGCGATCGTCATTTTCTCTGCCGGCTTCGGTGCGTCGGATTTCCAGACCGGACCAGCGGGGGGCGTTTGCCGTGTCGATGCGGGCGGGTCGGGTGGATGGGTGCCAACTCTCGCTCAGATAGCGTTCCTCGCTCAGGACGAAGGCGGTATACCGCGAACGCATGAGGCGCTCCGCGGTAGGGGCGGGGACGCCGTTCAGCGCCGGTTCGCAGCAGTCGGCGAATGCCAGGCCCGAGCCGCAGGGACAGGCGGATTCGGCGGCCGGACGGTCGCTCATGACGGACGGCAGGTCAGCAGCGGGGCGACGTCTTCTTCCTGGCTGTAGTAGCGTTGGGTGCGCAGGCGCAGCAGCGAGTGGATATAGCCGTTCACCACCAGATAAGGCAGTTCCTCCCGGGTGGCTTCGAACGCGGCCCTGAGCTGGGAGTGAGGCAGGTATGGAAACTTGTGGTGGACCTCGTGGTAGTTCACGTTGCTCCACACCCATTCCATGAAGGGATGAGTGCGTACCACCCAGCCGGTGACCCGGCGTTCGCTGGGGCGCCATGGGTCGTCCGGATCGAGGATCTCCCGCCGGGTCTTCTCCAGGCTTTGCACGGCGGGTACGCCGTAGTGATCCGACAGGGCTCGGAAGGAGAAGACCAGGGGAAACGACAGAATCATGGGAAGGGAGGAGACCAGGGGCGAGACGCCGAACACCGGCGGCAGCCCGAAGTACAGAACACCGGCGACAAGGACCCAGATCAAGTCCAGCAGTGCCTTCCTTGCCTGGCCCTTGCGGCCGGATTGCCCGGTCAGCTGTTTCAGCCAGGTGCGGTACTGAACGTACAGGCCCTGGGTCGACCCCACGAAGAACGCTTTCAGGAACGAGCCGTCATGCATCTCGTTCTCAGGGTCCAGCCCCGGCTGGTGGGCATGGGCGTGATGGGTGAGGTGAAACTGCCGGTTGGCATGAAAGGGAATCAGCGCCAGTGCCGAGAGCAGGCCGCCCCAGCATTCGTTCCAGAAACGGCTTCTGAAGAGCATGCGGTGTACGGCCTCATGGGCCAGAACGGCCATGCCCAGCATCACCACGGCGTTGACCGTGGCCAAGGCCATTACTGCCGCTACGGTCGCCGCTTTGGCCAGCATCACAGGGGGGCCGGAAAGCGCCGTTGCGTAGGTCCATCCGAAATCGGCCAAGGCTTGGGCCGCGCCGAAGGAGACGGCGAGGAAAGACAGGAACGTGGCGATTTTCAGGGCATTGGGCCCTGAAGGAATCCGGCGTTGGGCACCGGCTGTGATGGTTTTGGCGTCCATTGGTTTGCGCTGCGATTGATCCCTGACGTTTCGGCAGCGTAGCGAAGCACGGGTGGCGCCGCAATGCCGTGGGCCGGCAGGATCAATCAGTTATCTGCGCGTTAGACGCGCGGCGCCGGCTCCGCTAACGTAGGCTTCCTGTTCGGCAAGGCACATCAAAAGGCTCACATGTCTCGACAAGGTTCCCTCGTCGCCCTGATCGCGCTGGTCGTTCTCTCGATGATCTGGGGCTACAACTGGGTGGTGATGAAGGAGATTCTCCACTACGTGGGGCCATTCACCTTTGCCGCCGCGCGCACGGTGCTGGCAGTGGTCTCGCTGTTCCTGGTTCTCCTGGCCCTGCGCCGGCCACTGGTGCCCAACGACGTGCCCGGGCTGATCGTCCTGGGTCTGTTGCAGACCGCGGGATTCATGGGATTGGTTCCCTGGGCGCTGATGAGCGGGGGCGCGGGCAAGACCGCGGTGTTGGCCTATACCATGCCGCTGTGGACGTTGGTGCTGGCCTGGCCGATTCTCGGCGAGCGAATACACGGTGTGCGTTGGCTGGCGGTGATCGCGGCGCTGGTGGGGCTGGTCTGCATTCTGCAACCTTGGAGATACCACGAGGACGTGCTGGGCGCCCTGTTGGCCGTTCTGGCCGGTCTGTCCTGGGCGGCGTCGGCGGTGTGGGCCAAGCGCATGCGGGCGCGTCGCGAGCACGATCTGCTCTCGCTCACTGCATGGCAGATGGTGTTCGGGGCGGTGCCCCTGGTGCTGGCGGCGGTGCTGGTTCCCCAACGCGGGATTGTGTGGGCCCCGTACTTCGTCGGCGCGCTGATCTACAACGGCGTGCTCGCCACGGCCCTGGCCTGGGTGTTGTGGTTGTTCATCCTGCACCGCGTGCGGGCGGGGGTCGCCGGCATGGGGATTCTGCTGGTGCCTCTGATAGGCGTCTCGGCGGCCTGGATACAACTGGGCGAGCGCCCGGGCGGGTGGGAGCGCGCGGGCATGATTCTGATCCTGGCGGGGCTGCTGATTCTGAGCTTGGCGGGCCTGCGTGGGACGCCACCGGAAGAGGTCCCCCCGCCCGCGGACTGAAGGCCGCTAAGGCTTGAGTTCGGAGGTGCACTGGGGACATCGCGTCGCGTTGACGGGAATCACCGAAAAGCAATAGGGACAGGTCTTGGTGGTGGGTTCGGCGGGCGGTGTTTCCTCGTGCTGCCGGCGCAGCCGGTTGATGGCCTTGACCAGAAGAAAAACGGCGAAGGCGACGATGATGAAGCTGATCACGGTGTTGACGAAAAGCCCGTAGCTCAACGTCACGGCGCCCGCGTTCTGGGCCGCCGCCAGCGTGGCGTACGGGCCGGGCGCCTTGGCGCCCTCGCGCAGCACGACAAAGAAATCAGAGAAGTCCGCCCCGCCGATCAGCAGCCCCAGCGGCGGCATGAGCACGTCCGTGACCAGGCTCTTTACCAGGCCGCCGAAGGCGCCGCCGACGATAATGCCCACCGCCATGTCCACCACGTTGCCCCGGACGGCGAATTCGCGAAATTCCTTGAACATGCGACTGCACTCCCACAGCGTTGATGCTTTTCAAAAGGCGGTTCGAATGACTTTGTTTCTCTCTGACGGGTTCCACGATGAGCCGTTGGAGCGCGGGCGTCCGAATAGGTCGGCGTGTCCCTAGTGTCGGGCCTGGACGACTTCTGCGGCGCTATGGCAGGGTGTTATGCTGCCTGCCTTCCACGGCGGCCTTCGGCAACGAAGTGCCATACAACGCAAGTAGACACTCATCGACGATCGCGGCGGTGATCGCCGATACGCGTCCTTAAGTGTAGAACAGGAGCATTATCGCGTGCATGGCGATAAGTCCGACAAAGACGAACAACGTCCCGGCCGGCTCGCCAACGGACGATTGCGGCCACGCGTCGGGCACTGGGTAAGTGCCGGTCTTGCGAGCGCCCTGCTGGCGGTGCTGGTGGGCTGGGTTGCCCACGGCAGCCCCAGCGAGGCCAAGTCCGTGGCGGTGGCGGACGAAGCGCGGCCCCAGGACATCAAGTTGGAGGTCCTGCCGGCTCTGCACGGCGTGGGTGATGGTGAGCGCGACGGCGTGGTGCCCGAGGATGGCGCCGCAGCCAAGGCCGCGGCCCACCCCGCGAGTCGTTGGGCTGATTATACGGTGCATCGCGGCGATACCCTTTCCGCCATCTTTCAACGGGCGGGACTCGGTCAGGGCGATTTGAGGGAAATCATCGCCTTGGGTGGTCACGCCAAGGATCTGATCTCTCTTCGTCCGGGAGAGACCATCCGGATTCAGCGGAACGCCGACGGTCGCCTGGAAGGCCTCGATTATGCCCTGGGGCCCCTGGACACCTGGCAGGTTCGCCGCTCGGCTTCGGCGTTGACGGCCCGGGTGCGTCACGTGGAACCCGAGCGCAGCCCGGTCATTGCCTCCGGCACCGTCAACCATTCCTTGTCGCAGGCCATGGAACGGGCGGAATTGCCTGCCGAGATCGCGGCGCAGGTTGTTCATGTGTTTCGTTGGAAGCTGGACTTTCGGCACGATATGCGGCCCGGTGCCCAGTTCTCCGTTGTCTACGAACGATTGAGGCACGCCGGCCATGAAATCGGCGTGGGGCCTCTGCTTGCCGCCGAACTGCGAATCGGTGACCGGGTGGTGCGGGCGTTTCGTTTCACCGATGCCGACGGCCGCGCCGATTACTATGACGCCGACGGCCATTCCCTCAAGCCCTCGTTGCTGCGAACCCCGGTGGCCTATACCCGCGTCAGTTCGCCGTTTTCCCTGCGCCGCTACGATCCGGTGGTCCATGTCTGGCGTCCCCATTACGGCGTGGACCTGGCTGCTCCCCGTGGTACGCCCATCAAGGCGGCGGGTGACGGGGTGATCCGCTACATCGGCCGCGCAGCGGGCTACGGCAACCTCGTGGAAATCAAAAACTTCGGTCAGTATCAGACTCGCTATGCCCATATGTCGCATTTTGCCAAAGGCTTGCGAAAGGGCAGTCACGTGCATCAGGGGCAGGTCATCGGTTACGTGGGCGCGACCGGTGAGGCCACGGGGCCGCATCTGCACTTCGAAATCCGCGTCGCCGGCAAGCCCCGGAATCCGCTGAAGGTCAAGTTACCCAACGCCTCGCCGGTGCCCGGAAGCGAGATGGCGGCATTCAATAGCCGCGCCCAGCGCCTGTCCCTGGCCCTGGATGAACCCCGCAAAGCGGCCACCGAACTGGCCCAGCGCCGACAGGCCTGGCCGCCTCACCTGGTGGCTTCAGGGCAGCCGGACGGCGCGCCGCTGGAGACCGCCCGCGCCCAGTAGACGGCCTTGCTTCGGTCGGCGCCCCGCGCCGGCCGTTGTCTCCCCAGTTGACCGGAATCAAGCCGCCGGTTTCGCCGGCAGCGGAAAATGCGGTCAACTGACAAAGGAGACTGCCATGCAAGGCGAGCACCACGATCTGATCCACGAGTTTCCCGAGTACCGCGACCGCATCCACGAGCTGAAGGTCGGCAATCCCCGCTTTGCGCAGCTTTTTGCCGAGTACCACGAGGTCGATCGGGAGGTCCGGCGGCATGAGCAGGACGTCGAACCCGTTGCCGACGAGTATCTGGAAACGCTCAAGAAGAAGCGGCTCCACCTCAAGGATGAACTCTACGCCATGATTCTTGGGCGTAGCGCCTGAACCGGCGGCGCGATTGCATGACGGCGTTCGAGGCCGGCTTCCGGGTTCCCTTCGACGGCTCCTTCCGGGTGGCGGAGGTGGCGACCACGCCCCCCAAGGGGGCGCCGAACAAGAAGCAGTGCGCCAAGGAGTTGAAGGAGATCGGCCTTCGCCTGGCCGAGCTGCAGCGGGTTCTGTATGCGGAGGATCGTTGGGCGCTGCTTATCATCCTTCAGGGCATGGATGCCTCCGGCAAGGATGGAACCATCCGCGCCGTCCTGGGCGGCGTGGATCCCGCAGGCTGTATGGTGCATTCCTTCAAGGAACCGTCCGTTGAGGAATTGAAACACGACTTCCTCTGGCGGACCTCGCTTCGGCTTCCCGCCAGCGGCACCATCGGCGTCTTCAACCGGAGCTATTACGAGGAAGTGTTGATTGCCCGGGTGCACCCGGAGCTACTCGACGCCCAGCGAATGGCCCGGCCGGAAGATCCTGATCTCATCTGGCAGCAGCGCTACGAGTCCATCAGGGAACACGAGGCGCACTTGGCGCGCAACGGCACCCGAATCCTGAAATTCTGGCTCAACATCTCGCCGCAAGAGCAGCGGCGTCGATTCCTGTCCCGGCTGGAGGAACCCCGCAAGTACTGGAAATTCTCGGAGACCGATATCGCCGAGCGCCAGCACTGGGAGCACTACATGCGTGCCTACGAATTCGCCCTGGATGCCACCTCCCGTTCCTGGGCTCCCTGGTACGCGGTGCCGGCGGACGACAAACACTACGCCCACCTCGTGGTGGCGCGCATTATTGCCGAGCACCTGGAAGATCTGGGTTTGGAATATCCCGGACTGAATGGCGAGGTTCGGGCCCGCCTGGGGCGTTTGCGAGAACTGCTCGGCTAGCCGCCTCGGGGCGCCGCAGCCGGGAACGGCGGTGAGCAATTGTGGCGGACTCGAGGACGGAACCGGCCGCGCGGGCAGCGCCGGACTATCGACTCCCGGGCTAGGCGACCACGATCTCGCCCTCGTGGACGGTGAACGTGCCGCCTCCGCGATCCTCGCGGAGCACCACGCGGTCATTGCCGATCACGATTTCCACGTTGGCATGGACCCGTTTGCCGACAGCGACTCGGGCGTTGGCGATGACGGCCATTCGCTCCTCCAGCTTCTTCCCCCGCCGTTCCAGGTCCTGCATTTCCAGGTAGAGATCCTTGAGCTGGACCCGTATCGCCTCGATGCGGGCGGCATCCGGTGGTTTCTTCCGGGTCAGCAGCTGGAACGCCCGGCCCAGATCCTGCCGCTTTTGTTCGTTCGCGCGGCGTTGTCTTTGCAGGTGTTCGTGGGCGCTGCGTGTTTCGGGGTCGTGGCCGACCAGTATGCGGGTGGTGATGGAGGCCGGCGAGCCGAGTATCGCGGCCTGGACCAACTCCCCGGCCTTGAGTTCTCCCCCCACAACCTGGGATTTCTGGGATGAGCGGGTGCCCACCACGATCCGGCGCTTGGCCGAGATGCGGCTATGGGTGATGCCATTGCTGACGACCACGTCTTCGCCGACATCGACAATGGCGTTGGCGATGAAGCGCGCGGTGAGCGTCCCGCCACAGCGGATACGGGCCGTGCTGCCGGTGCCCGCGCCTTCCCCGGTCGCGCCCTGGCCCACGACACCGCCGGTCACGGTAACCGCGCCGGGGGTCTCGATGGTTGCGCCCTCCAGGGTGCCCCCGATGCGAACCTCGCCGGTGGCGCGGATGCGGGAACCGCTGACCACATCGCCGCGAACACTGACGCTGCCGTCGAAATCCAGGTTGCCGGTGGACAAGTCAATGGCGTCCACCTGGATCAGCGGATCCACCATTACCCCATCGGGAAGGATCACGGGTACGCCGCCGATTTCGGCGACCAGCAGATCCGGGTCTTCGGGCTGGGTCACGGCGCCCTTGAGCGCGCCCGAGAAATGGGTGTCCTTGCCGGGTTTGGGAGGGACCACCAGGCCGTGAACGTTCAGCCCGCCCCTGCCGGGGGTGGGAGGAATGCGCCGCATCAGCGGATCGCCCGGTTCCACGGTGACGAAGGTGCCCAACTCGCGGTAATCGGCCAGCCCGTTGTCGTCGATGCGCGGACCGGTGGGCCCGGTATCCTTGATCAGCGACTCGAAACGGGCGTCTTCGCCGTTTTCGGGAGGTTCCCCTCGGGCGATCACCCGGGGTTCGCACTCGCCTGCGGCCAGGGCTGCGTCGATCGCCTTCCGGTCGAGGCCGTGGACGACGTTGTGTTCCGCCAGGGCTTCGTCCACGTCGGCGCGGGTGACGGGCTTGCCGCCGTAGGCCCGGGTAAGGGTCAGAGTGGCGTGCATCTCGTCGCGCCCGACGGCGATGCTCAGTTCGGCATCGCGACGCTCGGCGATCTCCCGGGTGATGGGGCTTTCCGCCTTGCGCGCCAATTGGAGAAATTCGGTGTAGGCCTTGTCCAGCATGAGCCAGTCGGCGAAGCCCGCTTCCCGCATGCGATCCCGGAGCTCTTCTTCGTCGAGTCCGGCCTTCAGCTCGGTATCGGGGACAAAAGAGGCATGCAGGCGCCCGGTCTCTTCCGAGGCGCGCAGGGTCAGTCCGGTCGTCTCCCGCGTCGGGGCTTGCTCTTCGCCCAAGTCGCGTACCTCCGAGGGGCGGATGGTGTCGGGGCGGTTGTGTTCGAGTTTTGAATCGGTTGCGGTGTCGATCAGGCGGGCGACCGTGCACCAGTTGTTATTCTCGGGTATGCCGCGAAGTTCTTCCGGGAACCGTCGGAAAACCCAGGGCTTTTTTCCATATTGCCCAATTGGCGGGAGGTTGGGAAGGGGTACAAACGAAAGAACCCCGCCGAGGGCGGGGTTCCGGAAAACAGACCGTAGTGTCCGTTTTAGACGGCGCTAACGTTCGCCGCGGCCAGACCCTTGGGGGTCGTCTGCGTCTCGAACTGCACCTTTTGGCCTTCGGCCAGGCTCTTGAAGCCGCTGCCTTCGATGGCGGAATGATGGACGAATACGTCCTTGCCGCCGTCTTCCGGGGTAATGAAGCCGAAGCCCTTAGCGTCGTCGAACCACTTGACGGTACCGGTGATCATGGAGTCTTCTCCTAAATAGATCGAACAAATTAACTTACTGGTGATGCAGGTCGTCCTTGAAGAACGATCTCGGGAGTGACTGCCTTAATCAAGGAGGGTACTGCCGTGAGGAACTACAAGATGGACACTGCGAGAGGAACTATACACCTGCCGGGTGGCCCGCGCCAAGCATTTTAACGGGGGATGGTCCCAGGTCGTGTGGCGGCTCTATATAACGATGAGAAAAAGGAGGTTGTCCCAGTGGAAGCTCTTCGCAAACTGATTGAAGACCCGGGGTTCCCGGAAGGCGCGCGCTGGCACTACCGGCCGTTCAAGGCGGGGGATACGCTGATTCGGGAGGGGCAGCAGTCGAATGCCCTGTATCTCGTGGATCGAGGGAAGGTGGAGGTTACCGCCAAGATCGAGCTGGGCGAAGGCCTTCAGGCGGTGCCGGCGCTTTGCGTGTTGGGCCCCGGCCAGGTGTTCGGCGAGTTGGGGCTGTTCCTGGAGCGGCCTAGAACGGCGTCCGTGCGCGGCGAGAGCGATGGCGTGCTGATCGAATTCGATAGCGCCGCGTTGAGGGAGTACATGGAAGCCGATCCGGCGGTGGGCTACGAAATCGTCAAGGCGCTGTTTCAGACGGTAGTCGAGCGGCTGGGCGCGGCGAATCGGCAGATGGCCTACATGGCCGCCTGGGGCCTCAGCCCGCGACGGCGCCCGGCCGGCTGAGGTTTACCACATGAGGTCGTCGGGAATCGGGTGATCCTGGTACGCCGGGTCTTCGGCTTCGGCGCCGTCGTCCAGGTAGACGATCAGGAAAGGCGCCAGCGGCTTGACCCGCTCGGCGACTTCCCGTGGCAGCAGGCGGTAGCGCCCCCGGGTCCGCCCGATCGCCAGTTCGCCGGCGGCCAGCTTCTTCTGCTGGGCGGCGGTGACGTAGATGTGCTTGACCTTTTTGTCCTGGGTGAAGTGGAAGGCGATGTCGCCTTCCTTGCCGTGGGGGATCTCGTGCTTGATCACCAGGTCCCGTGCCGCCGATTCATTGGCCTTGCGCCGTTTCTCCGCTTCGCGTTCACGATTGAGAGCCTGATCGCGCATCCGCTTTTCGGCGCGGGCGCGCTCCGCCGCGGCAGCGGCCTCCGTCTTGGGCGGCGCCATGTTGCGGGGTTTCTTCTGCCGCTTCTGGCGGCGTTTTTCCGAATCGACGCGTTTGACGTCCTGTTCGGTGGCCAGGCCGGCTTTGAGCAGTTGATCGGAGAGAGAATTGGCCATGAGTCCGGATAACCTCGGCGTCCAGTGCGCGGTATGGGGTGAACTGCGAACACACATCTTAGCGGAACCGGCCAACGGCGCGAAGCCGTCACCCTGGGGAAGAGGCGGAGATGGCTGGCGGCAGGCCTTGGCCGTGCTCCGGGGCCCGTTCAGTGTGCCTGCAGGATGGCGGCCTTGGCCTGTTCGTATTCGGCCTCGCCCAGGGCGCCCTGTTCCTTGATGCGTCTGTGCTCCCGAAGCGCCGCCGCCAGCAGTTCTCCCCGGTCGGAGGGTTGGCTGGAATGGGCCTGGGCGATCGCATGATCCAGAGCGGCCATGAAACGGCGGTGACTTTCCGGCTCGGGCCGGTTGCGATCGATGGCGAGCAGCGGTAGTCCGGCGACGCAGGTCCGCAGGGTCTGGCGGTCGTAGTAGCGGTACCAGCTCGCCGCCAGGCAGGCCAGGCCCGCACCCGCGGCGGCGCCGGCCGCGCCCAGTATCCAGCCGGACCCGTAGTAGGCGGCCGCCGCAGCCAGCGCCAGCGCGGCCACTCCGGCCGCCAGGAGGCGCCAGGCGATATGCCGGTCGTGGACAAGCGTTTGATCCACGAAACCGAGGTCGAGTGTGAATCGGCGGGCCCGGTGGAAGCGCCTTCGGTCTTCCACCTTCAGCCGATTGCCTTCCAGTAGCCGCAGCACGCGGTTGTAGCCGCGAATTCGGTCCTGCTGGATCAGTTCGTCGACGAGGGCGCTCTCGGCGGCGTCGTCATCGAGCGAGGGCTCCAGGCTGGAGAGCGTAATCTCGTCGACGAGTCGATGTCCGTCCATTTTGTTGGAGTTCCGTGTTCCGTCTGGGACCTTCGACTATAGGCATGGCCGATGCGCCGCGCGGTGGAAGGGTTCGCAGTTTGAGGAACCGGGATGAGGGGCTTGGCCGGTATCGGACGAGCGGTTCGGGGCGACGCGCTAGCGGTTGTCGTAGGCCTGCTGGAACCGGGGCGCGGAGAAGCCGACCAGCCGGGTCTGGCCGATCAGGATGACGGGCACACCGACCTTGCCCATGCGCGCGTAGTCGCGCTTTCCCTTTTCGCTGTGTTCCACGTCGTATTCAACGAAGGGGATGTTGTGGGAACGGAAGTAGCTGCGCGCCTCGGCGCAGTGGGGGCACCAGGTGGTGCCGTAGAGGATCACCTTGGAGTCAGTCGCGGCCTGTTCGCTTGGTGCGGATTCGTAGGTGGGCGCGGCGTAGGTGTTGACCCGTACGCTCACGCGGTCGGACTTGCCTTGTTGCGGCGGGCTGTCGGTGAAGTGGGTATGGCCCTGATCGTCCACCCAGTGGTAGATGCGGGCAGCGGCCGGGTTCAGGGCCAAGGCCCCGAGCAGCAGAATGACGATCAGACCCAGCGCGGTCGGGCGGTATCCGGTGACATTTTTCATTGTTTGTTTCCACTCCATGGCGCACCGTTTTGCCATCCTGCCATAATTGCGGGGTCATGTGTATCCTCACCGCCATAAGGGACACCCGAGAAGAAGGAGCTTCCCATGAAACGAATTGCACTGATTGCCTTGTTGATGCTGTTTCCCCTGGGCCCGGCCATGGCTGCGGAGAAATCGTTCGTTTTCGGTCTGTATCCGTTGGGTGTAATGAGCAACGCCGGAATGGAGGACTTTGGCGCCCAGAATGATTTCACCGGCGAGCGGGAAACGGTGGGTAGTAGCGAGCTGCCGGCCATGAGCCTCTATCTGGGCGGTGAAGTCCGCTCGGATCGGCTCCGCTATGCGTTGACCGGCGCCTTCTACCGCCTCAACAACTCGGACCTCACCGTGCGCGGCGGAGGGCTCGATTTCTCGGTGAACTACGTGGTGACCGACAAATGGGAAGTGGGTGGCCACGTGGGGGTGATTCAGTTCTGGCCGGATTGGGGCGGTGACCACATCGACTTGAACGCGCATCTCGGCAACTCGCTCGGCATTCAGGCCAACTATGGCGGCAAGCCGTTCGCCGTCAGTGTCCGCCTCAGCGCATTCGGCGTGCCGGAAGGCTTCGGTGCCCATCCGCGGGGTTCCGGCTGGTCGAAGACGGATTCCCGCATGGACTTCGGCGGGGCGTTGCTGGAAGTGGGTTTTCTGTTCCGGCCGTGAATCAGCCGCCGCCAGCCGCGGGGTAGTGGACGGCCAGCCACACCGTGGGTTCGTGGTCGGCGGTCCAGGCCACTTGATGGCGAGTGCCGGCGGGTATTTCGATCCAGTCGCCTGGTTGCAGCCGCCGTTCCGTGGTCTCGCCCTCGAAAAACAGGGCTGCCGAGCCGCGAAGCAGGCAGACCCATTCGGTGGTGGTCTGGTCGTACCATCTCCCGGCCGGGGTTGACTGTCCGGTGGACACGATCCGTTCCACGCGCACGGCCGGTGCATCGGCAAGGATTTCGAACCGCTCCTGTTCCAGGTTCGCCGGCAGCCCGGCGAACAGATTCCCGTGTTTCATGCGACGTTCCCCAAAACGATCTGTTTCCTTTTGTTCCGGCCCTATGCACACTGGCCGTCATCAAAATAGCAATGGAGGGCCCCATGGCCGACCACGCCGGCATTCAGAACATGGCCTTGTTCTGCGACTTCGAGAATATCGCCTTGGGTGTGCGCGACGCGAACTACGCCAAGTTCGACATTGGCCGTGTCCTGGAGCGGCTGCTGCTCAAGGGCAATATCGTCGTCAAGAAGGCCTATTGCGACTGGGAGCGCTACAAGGGCTTCAAGGCGGACATGCACGAGGCGTCTTTCGAGATGATCGAGATCCCCCATGTGCGGCAGTCCGGCAAGAACTCGGCCGACATCCGCATGGTGGTGGACGCCCTGGACCTTTGCTACACCAAATCCCACGTGGACACCTTCGTGGTGATCAGTGGCGATTCCGATTTTTCGCCGCTGGTGAGCAAGCTGCGCGAGAACAACAAGGTGGTGATCGGCGTGGGGGTGAAGAGCTCCACCTCGGACCTGCTGATCAACAACTGCGACGAGTTCATCTTCTACGACGACCTCATTCGCGAGGACGAGACCAAGAAGAAGCGCCGCGCCGCGCCCAAGACCGCAGCTAAGAAAGCCGCTGAAGGCGGGGACAAGCCCCAGAAGAAGGAGGCCGACCGTTCCCAGGAGGCCATCGACCTGGTGCTGGAGACCGTGGAGGCGTTGTTCGCCGAGCGTGGCGAGGAGGACACGATCTGGGGCTCCATGGTCAAGCAGGCGCTCAAGCGCCGCAAACCCAGTTTCAACGAATCCTACTACGGGTTTCGCTCGTTCAGCCGACTGCTGGAGGAGGCGCAGAAGCGCAACCTGCTGAGCCTCGAGCGGGACGAGAAGTCCGGTGGTTACATCGTCCGCGGCCACGCGGGCGACTGAGGGATGACGGGACGGGGGAGGTCAACGCCGCCCCGAGTCTTCGGTTTGCCGCCAGGCTTCGCTCAGGCCGCCTCAGGCTGCGCGTTGTCTTGCGATTCCAGCGCCGCGGGCATGTAGACCGTTTGGCCGTCGGCGATGTTCGCGATGAAGCGCCAATGCCAGGCGATGCCCGCCAGCACCGCGAAATGGAAGAGCTCGTGCGGGCCGATCACGCCCGGGATCAGCGTCGGGAAGCGTAGGTAGTCCACCACCGCGCCCACGGTATACGCCAGCGCGCCCCAGAGCAGGGGGCGGATGAAGGCGAACCCGAAGTGACGCCACAGGGCGGTACCGGAACACGCCCCGATCCAGCCCATCCCCAGATAGAGCAGCAACGCGCCCCATTCCGGCATGTTGTCGAAGAACACGGTGGTCACGCTGATTGCAGTGACG
Organism: uncultured Gammaproteobacteria bacterium; assembly: GCA_963711725.1. Classification (GTDB taxonomy): domain Bacteria; phylum Pseudomonadota; class Gammaproteobacteria; order Nitrococcales; family Aquisalimonadaceae; genus CAVQFO01. Next base: position 90,019 of record CAVQFO010000032.1, read on the forward strand.
GCGATGCCCCAGATCACGGCCAGCATCCCCCAGCGCCACCAGCGCCGAAAAACGGCGGCGTGGATCGGAGTGAACGTGCCCGCGATCAGGGTGAAGATCGCGGCGTGATCCAGTTGCTGCATGACGTAGCGGCCGGTCGTGCCGTCCGGCAGCATGTGATAGACGCCGCTCATGGATAGCGTGAACACGCAGCCGAAGACGAACGCCGCCAGGGCGATGCGTCGGCCCCAGTGGTGGCCGGCGCGGGCGAACAGGGGGCGCGCGCCGGCCAGCACCAGGAACACGGCGCCCAGGTGGCTGAGGCTGGAGACGGGGTCGGTAAAGCCCGGAATGGGAAAAGCGTTCATCACTCGACTGCGCTAGAAGTTACCTTCCAGTTTGCCAGCACCGGCGCGCCGCTCCAAATCAGTCATCTTCCAGGCCCAGGCGTTGATGCCATTCGGCAAGGGACTCATCCGGGTATTCCTCGAATGTGCGGTCGTGTTCCCCGGCATGCACCGGCACCCAGTTCGCCTTCGAGCCCAGCATGAGATGGGTGCGCTCCGGCGGGATGGGCAGCGGGGTGTCGATGGCGGATGCGTGGGGGTGGATGAGTTCGGGCCAGCGAGGATCCCAGAGCCAGAGCGCGCTGCCGCACTCCCCGCAGAAATTGCGCTGTCCCGGGCTGGTGGTGGTTTCGCCTTCGGCCTCGTGCAGGCGTGCCCGATAGACCTTCAAATGCTCCCGACCCGTAACCTCCAGGCTCTCGGCGTCGGCGCCCAGGTTGATGGCATAGCCGCCTCCGCCCGCGGTCTTCCGGCAGATGGAGCAGTAGCAGAGGCTGAAGGGGTAGGGGTGGGGCGAGCGTACGCTGAAGCGCACGGCGCCGCAGTGGCACGAACCTTCCAGCAGCATGATGCACTCCGATGGGTTGGTGAATGTGGACCATCGGAAATGGGGCTTCGCGCCCCTGTCTTCATCCCCCGGAATCAGGATGGGCCGTCGCCGGCATCGCGTGCGGAGCCGAAGAAAACGAGGGCACCCACGGCCATGAAGATCCCGCCCACGGCCAGCAGGGCCAAATCATAGTGTTGGAACTGAAGAGCCGGGGGAACAATCAGGCCGTGCCGGCCGAACTTCTCGGCCAGGCCGATCCCCAGGGCGATGCTGCCGAGCACGTCCAAAACCAGAAACCGCGCGTTGACCGCCATTGTCATTCTCCTTGTGCAGCGGGGACGATTCAGTTTGTACGGTGCGAGAGCCGCGCCAAGGGGGCGGCCGCTATCCGCAGAGTATGGGTTTAGAGGTGGCGGAGCGCCAGGGTGGGGCTGTTTTTCGAAGGGGGATAAAAGAAGACCCGGCCATTTCCACGCGGCCGGGTCGAACACCGGAGGTATGGTGAAACCATTTGAGCCTTACCTACGAGGCTGTCCGAGAAAAGGGATCGGCCCCGTCGAAAACAGAAGCTACCAGCACCGACTCACACACGACTCACAAGAATTTTCACCATTGAGAAGATCGTCATCTTCGTGGCGCCGATGTGAGTTAGTATTGTCTGATGTACCGGAATCGGTTGGCGGCGCGGTCCCGCCCGCGGGGTGTGAGTTCTGTGTGAGCCGTCGCCGATATGGTATAGCGATGGGTGCTGTGCCTGCGGAATGAAGCGCACAGGGCTCGTCGGAGGATGATTCGAACCTATAAGAGCAACGAAGAGTGGCGATTCCACGGTTCCACGGAAAGCCACCGATAAAGGGTGATCGTTGATGGCCCATGCCACGCCCGTCGCAAAGATTTCACGACCGGCCACCGAGAGCGCCTACCGGCGGACCCGGCTTTTCGAACGGCTGGACGAGGCCTGCAAGCGGCCGGTGGTTTGCGTCAGCGGCCCGCCCGGCTGCGGCAAGACGACCTTGGTCAGCAGCTATCTGGCGGATCGCGATCTCCAGCATCTGTGGTATCAGATCGACGAAGGCGATGCCGACGTGGCGTCGTTCTTCTACTACCTGAGCCAGGCCGCCCGCCAACTGGGTGGACGCCGGAAGGGCGCCCTGCCGATGCTGACTCGGGAGTTCGAGGCCAGCCTCACCGTATTCACCCGCAATTTCTTCCGCGAGCTGTTCAGCCGGTTCACGGCGCCGGGCATTCTGGTGCTCGACAACTTCCTGGATGTGCCGGCGGCCGCGGACCTGGAGCATGTCCTCACGCCGGCTTTTTCCGAGGTGCCCGAAGGCCTGACCGTCATGCTGATCAGCCGTTCCGATCCGCGCACCGCGTTGGCCGGGCTGCTGGCCCGTGGCGCCGTGGCGACGTTGGGCTGGGACGAGCTCAAGCTCTCCGACGATGAAAGTGCCGGCATTGCCCGCTCCCGCAGCCCGGAGCCCAAGCTGAGCGGCTCCTTCCTGCGGCGGCTGGATAGTGTCAGCGAGGGCTGGGTGGCCGGCCTGGTGTTGATGCTGGAGCAGTCGGTGAACGTGCCCAGTGCGCGTACCCGCCTGGAGCACGTGGAGCGGGACGTGGTGTTCGATTTCTTCGCCGGCGAGGTGTTCGACCGGCGCAGTCCCGATTTTCGCACCTTCCTCCTGCAGACGGCGTTCCTGCCGCGCATCACCGAGCCGCTGGCGCGCTGTCTGACGGGCTTCGCCCAGTCTGAAGGCTTCCTGCGCGAGCTGGTGTCCAGCAATTACTTCACGGTAAAGCGCCCCGGCGAGGTGGTCTCCTACGAATACCATCCACTGTTCCGGGAGTTTCTGCGGCAGCGGGCCGCACGGGTGTTCTCGGCCGACGAGCTGACCGCCCTGCAGCGCCGCGCCGCCCAGCTTCTGTTGGAGGAGCAGGATCCAGAAAGCGCGGCGGGGTTGTTCATCGCCACCGAGGATTGGGAGGGCCTGGGCAAGCTGATCCGCGAAAATGCGGCCACGCTGCTGGAGCAGGGCCGCCGCCGCACCCTGGTGGGGTGGCTGAAGAAGATCCCCGCGGCGGACTTCGACCGGGAGCCCTGGCTGGCCTTCTGGAAGGGCGCCAGCATGTATCCCTATGACGTGGAAGGCAGCCGCGAACAGTTCGAGCGCGCCTACTGGACCTTCAAGGAGGACGGCGACCCCACCGGCGCCTATCTGGCGCTGGTGTCCATCGTCGAGACCTACTTCTACGTGCTCACCGACTTCCGGCCGCTGGACGGCTGGCTGCGGGAGATGCGCGATCTGATCACAACCTATCCGGATTATCCGTCGCCGTTCGTGGAGGCGCGCGTTACCTACGGCATGCTTTCCTGCGTGATGTGGCGCAGGCCGGACAGCCCCGAGCTCGCCTATTGGGTGGAGCGGGCGGAGGCCATGATGCAGGCCGAGGTAGCCGGTGGGGCAACGGGTGCTGCTGGGCTATGGCCTGTTCCTGTATTACATGCGGTGGACCGGTGATATCCCCCGTTGCGCGATGATCATGGACAAGGTTCGCCCCATGATTCGCCGCCGCGACAGCTCGCCCTACGTGCGATTGCTCTGGAAGCTGATGCAGGCCGCCTATGGCTGGGTCGTGAACTCCCCGGACGAGGGGCTGCGTGCGGTGCGTTCCGGGTTGGCGCTGGCGCGCAAGACCGGCGTCCATGTGTTCGATTTGTTGTTGGCGGGTCTGGGCGCCTATTGCTGTCTGGTCAAGGGCGATCTGGACGGTGCGGCGCGGGAGCTGGAAGTCGTGCGCGATTTGCAGCGCGACAACGCCAACGCCGAGCTGGCCCACTACCACTACCTCATGGCCTGGGTGGCCATGGGACGGCACGAGCTGAACAAGGCGCGGGATCATGCCATTCTCGCCCTGCGCCATACCGAAGAAGCGGATGTGAAGGTCACCCACACCTTCAATCAGCTCACGCTGGCCCAGGTCCATATCGAGAGCGGCGAATACGAGCAGGCTTCCCGACTGCTGGCCACGGCGTGGTGGGCGGGTCGACGCATGCACAATGCCTTCATCGTGCATCACTGTCTGCTGGCCAAGGCGCTGATCTCGCTGGAGGGCAGGGGAGATCTCGAGCAGGGGCTGCGGACCTTGCGCCGGGCTCTGCGTTTCGGCCGCGAACGCGGCTACGTTACGCATCCCGCCATCGGTTGGCGTCACGATGTGATGAGTCGTCTGCTGCAAGTGGCTTTGGAGCACGACATCGAGCCCGCCTACGTCAAATCCCTGATCCGCGAACGCGAACTCGTGCCGGAGAGTCCGCCCCTTGATCTGGAGGGCTGGCCTTGGCCGGTGAGGATCCACGTACTCTCCGAGCCGGCGGTGGAAAGCCAGGGCAAGGCCTGCCGTGTCACCGGCAAACCCCTTGAACTGATCCGAACGCTGGCGGCCACCGGCCCGGGGCGGGCGCTGAATGCCGGCACTGTGGCCGACAATCTGTGGCCCGACGCGGACGGTGACGCCGCCCATCACAGTTTCGAGACCACGCTCTATCGGCTGCGCAAGACCCTGGGCTGCCCCCAGGCCATCGAGTTTCAGGATCGCCGCGTGAGGCTGGATCCCAGCTACTGCTGGGTGGACCTGTGGGCGGCCGAACATCTGCTGAAGCGCCTGGATGCAGCCATGAACGCGGCGGATGCCGGCGCCGATGTGAACCACTTCTGCCGTCGGCTATGTGGGCTGTTTTCCGCGGGCGCCAGAGAGGACTACGGCGCCGCCGGCGGCACGGTGGTCAATCTGCGCCAACAGGTTCTCCACGCCGTGGAGCGCGTGGGCCAATACTGGGAGCAGCGCAGCGCCTGGGACCGCGCCATCGAGGCCTATCGCCGCGGGCTGAAGCTCAATCCGTCCGGAGAGGGGTTCTATCAACGGCTGATGTACTGCTATGCCCAGCTCGGCCGCAGGGCCGAGGTGTTCGATCTCTACGATCAATGCCGCGAAAACCTCGCTGGTCTGCTTGACGCAACGCCATCGGCGCAGACCACCGACCTTTTTCGTGAGCTGGTCGGCAGCGCCCCCGGCGAGGGCCGGCGCTCCTCCGTGGCCGCGGGCCGGGATTCCTGAATTCGCCCCTCCCGGTTTCATCGATAATGTTAAAGTGACGCCTCGATCGCAGTCATTCGGGAGTCCCGCATCGTGCGTTCCTCGCGCTTAGTTGTCCTCGTTGTCGCGCTGCTGGTGTCCGTCAGCGGCTTCGCCGATCAGCCCAAGTATCCGCCCGCCGTGCAGAATGCCGTGAACCAGGGCGTGAAGATCATCGGGCAATTCGATGCGCCGGCGGGCATGACCGGTTTTGTGGGCAAGAGCAGAGGGCAGGACTTCGTGTTCTACGCCACGCCGGACGGTCAATACGTCATTGTCGGCCACATGTACGACGCTGCCGGGAACAACCTCACCGGCGCGCAACTGCGAAAGTTCTCCGGCGTGCAGGACCCTGAGGTCGCCTGGAAAAAGCTGGAAAGCGCCGCCTGGATCGCCGAGGGAGCGGACAAGCCGAAGACGGTGATTTATGAGTTCACCGATCCGAACTGCCCGTTCTGCCATCTGTTCTGGCTCGCCAACCAGCCCTACATGAAGGCCGGCCTGCAGGTTCGCCACATCATCGTCGGTTTCCTCTCCAAGGAGAGCAAACTCAAGGCCGCCGCCATCCTCGCATCCAAGGATCCGGCCGCCGCCTACGAGAAGAACGAGCGCGAATACCGCAGCGGCGTCCCGGAATCCCACGCCGGCGGTATCCCTATCCCCGAGCACCCCGATCCCGATGCTCTGAAGCAGGTCGAAGCCAACACCAACCTGATGGAAGAACTCGGCGTCAACGGGACCCCCGGCGTGTTCTACCGCGACAGCCACGGCAAGGTGCAGCATTTCGTCGGCCTGCCGAGCTTGTCCAAGCTGCCCGGAATCTACGGCCTGCCGGCGCAGCCGGTGACTGACCCGCGGCTGAAGCGCTACGAGTGAGGAATGCCGCCCGGCGGGGCGGTCTTCACAATTCACTTGGGCTCATGCTACGGTTGGCGCGCCTGCCGGAGAGCAGGTGAGGAACGAATAGCCGCCACAGGAACCGGCGGCTGTCAGGGAACGAACGGATAACAACACGGATGTCGCGACCATGGAACAGGCACCCCCCAACCCTGCGCGGTTAAGTCTGCGCGCGGGCGGCACGCGTCTTCACGCCTTATCGCTGCACGGTACCGAAGCCCTCTCCGAGGCGTTCCGTTTCGATGTTGAGCTACTGCTGCCGGCGGGATTCGACCCGGCCATGGCGCTGGGACGCTCCGCCGAACTGAGCTGGCGCGGGGAAGACGGCGCCGTGCGCGAAGTCGCCGGCATGATCACCGCCGTGGAAACGCTTTCGCCCCACGAAAGCGGGCGCACCCGCGCCGAAGTCTGCGTCGAGCCGCGGCTGGTGCTGCTCAAGCAAACGCGCAACGCCCGGGTGTTGCGCAACCTCAGTGTCCCCAAAATCGCCCGCCGCCTGCTGACCGAACATGGTTATACGGCGGCGCAGGTCGATCTGCAGTTGAGCAGTCACTACCCCGTTCGTCCCTATACCCTTCAGGCCCAGGAAACCGACTGGGATTATTTCCATCGTCTACTCGCCGGTGCCGGCATCTTCTATCGGTTCGAGGTGCGGGAGGGCGTGGAGACCATCGTCCTGGCGGATCACAACGCGGCCTGCCCGTATCTGGAGCGCGGCCGCATCTTCTACGTACCGGAATCCGGACAGTCGCGCACCGCCGGGCCCGCCGCCATCGCTGCGTTCAATCGGATGGCCGCAGTCGCGGTTGCGCGGTGGGATGAGCCGGGCGTGAATATCGCGCCGGACCCGCTGCCGGAAGAGCCGCGCATGGCCTCGGGCGATGCGACGAACGCATATTACGGCCGTCCACCCGCTGCCCAACAGGCGGAAGGCGAGCGCAGCCGGCAATTGATGGTCGAAGCGCGGGAGCTGAACCGGTTGCACGTCCAGGCCGCCGGCAATGTCGCCGATCTCGCTCCCGGTCGTGCGCTGAGCCTGGGCGCCGAGGGATTCGACAGCGCCTACAGCGGCGACTACATCGTGCGCAGCCTGCGCCACGAAATCCGCCAGCCCGACGACATGGAAGGCCGGGCCGCCCACGCTTACGCCTGCGAAGCCGACCTGATCCGGCGCGATACCCCGTATCGCCCGAACGCGACGCCGCGGCCCGAACTTCCCCTGTTGTTCCCCGCCCGCATCGAGGCCGCCGGCCGCCACGCCCAGGTCGACGGCCTCGGCCGATACCGCCTGCGCGCCGACTTCGAAACCGAACCCCACAACTACACCGAAGCCACGCCTCCAGTACAGCACCTCACGCCCCATGGCGGCACCCCCGTCGAAGGCCAGGCCGTGGGCTGGCACCTGCCGCTGCAGGACGCCACCGAGGTTCTGGTCACCTGCCTGAACAACGATCCCGACCGGCCCCTGATCGTCGGCTACGCCCCGTCCAGCCGTCAGGCCGGCCCCGTGCTTGCCGCCAACCGCGCGCAGAACCGCCTGCTCACCCCAGCGGCCAACGAGCTGCTGATGGACGACACCAAGGACGCCGAACGGATTCTGCTGCAGACCTTCGAAGGTCAGACCCTGCTGGAGTTCGACGCCAAGTCCGACAACCATCTGGTCCGCCTCGCCTGCCAGATGGGCGGCCTGCGCCTGGAGGCCGGCCGCAACCAGCACATCGAATCCAAGAAGGACCTCACCGAACGCGTCGGCGGCGCCCGCACCCACGTCATCGAGCAAAGCCACAAGACCCAGACCAAGAACAAGGAAATCCACCACCACGTCTACGGCACCGCCAAACTCCGCGCCGCCAACAACCTGCGCACCCAATCCAAGAAGGACACCCAGCTCACCTCCAAACAGCGGATGCGCATCAACGCCCAGCGCGACGTCACCGTCACGGTGAAAGGCAGCGACGGCATGAGCGCCGTCGTCAAAAACGGCAGCATCTTCGTCCAGTCCGCCACCGACGTCACCCTCAAGGGCCAGGGCGGCGGCACCATCACCTTCGAGAACAACGGCGGCGGCTTCTCCGTCGACGGCAGCGGCAACGTCAAGCTGTTCGGCAAGACGGATCACCTGAAGGCCACCCAGGGGGACGTGAAGCTGGATGGCCCGGTGGACTATACGGTGCCGGAACAGCCGCAGGCGCCCGAACCGGCGGCGCCCTCCGTCGCCAAAGCCATGGTCATCGACGCACTGTCCGACGATACCAAGGACCAGAGCGTCAACAAGGATAAGCAATATCAGGACATCACCATCGACGTGGTGGACGCCTTCGGCGGCGAGCTGGGCCAACACCGCAGTGCCTATAACGGCCTGTGCTATCGGATAACGACCGACGTGGGCGCCGTTCGCACGGGGCAGGTCAAGGACGGGAAAATCCAGGAAGCCGGTGTCGCATTGAAACAGCGCTACCGCCTGGAACTGTTGAACACTCTGGCCGCGGACAAAAGTGAAGACGAGACTGACTCAGGGAACGAGCAATGACGGACGAGTTCGATAACGCGGGGACCACGTTTGAGTGCACGGCGACGCAGACCACGATCAAGGTTGCCAATGCCCGAGCGGTGATTATCCACCCGTCCCTGGGATGCCCGGTGGTGCTGGAGAAGCCCACCTTCGACATTGACGATTTATCTCCTTGCCGAGGATTTCTTCGCGCGCGCCTGGCGCCACGATGAAGCGTGCAGTGACAACAAAGGCCGACACCCTTCCGTGGTGCGGGCCATCAACTACCATCTGAAGATGCAGTCTTGGGAGGACGCGGTCAGCGACAAGGCCACCTCTACCAAGGCCGACAAATTGCTTTTCCGGACACCGGGAAAGCAGTCGAACACATTCGCGTGGAGTATCTGGGCAACTCCGGCATCGACGCCCTGCCCCGGCGCCTCGGCGATCGCCACCCCTGGGCAAGGCTGCGCGGCGGCGCCGTGCATCAGTACATCGGCCTGATGAAGCTGCATCACCTGTTCCGCGTGGATATTACGGGTTGTGAACTTGAAGCCGGCCAGCTATACGATCTTTCCTGGATCATCGCCAATCGTGACGAAGACCGGGACCCCGGTATCGAGGATTACTACTATGAACCGCAGGATGCCAAGACCCGGCGGTTCATCGAAACCGCGCCGGCATCCCGCCGGAGCTGCGGCATGCTTACAAAATCACCGACGAGCTGAATTTCGAGCACGATACCGCCCAGTGCGTCCGCAACTTTCATCCCGTCTACATCCCTCCCGCGGGCACCGAGCGCCTCA
>CAVQFO010000033.1:0-74445 GCA_963711725.1 uncultured Gammaproteobacteria bacterium
TTCTTTAGAGTGATACTGAAGGACGATTTCACCCTTTGTTAATCTCTCCGTCCAATACTTGCCTACTAGCTTTTGCTTAGGCTTTTCAATGATCTTAAACACTGCCGTTCCATCATGCGGAATACTCCGCTCATTCAAACTTAATCTGGGCTTGCTAGTATACGAATATGCTATGTTTTTAATTTGTCGATCTGGTTCGATAAGAAAGCCCTCAGAATATGAAGAGCTTTCCATTTCACCCGTACGCATCATGCAATGAATGTGAAAGAAAGACTGATTTACTGTGAGCATTACGGGTATGGGAGGTGGCTTTTCTCCTGTTTCTGGATTCTTCCAATCGGAGTATATAAAACCCACCCAACTTCCATTTAAATTAGGAAAAGGAACAAGCCACCCTCTAAATATTTTAAGTTTCCAGCCCCATTTGACAAATACTGCAACTACTAAAAGATCAATAGTTACAACCTTTGGAAAGCCCAAAGAAATCTTTTACCTTTGACAAATCAAGGCCGCTAAAGTAAGCGAGCGAAAACCAAGCAACTGCTGAGATTCCGACCAGCAGATACAACGAACTTTTAATTGTCACGTTACGCATTATTTGAATCCAAAGTAGTTCCACGCCGCTTTAGCAAACTCACGACCATCCTCGCGAGTCCATTTTTGATTTGGGTGAAACAGGAAAACGCACTCACTCACCTCAAACCAGCGGCCAGAGGTCGGCTCATCACCTTGAAGGTTATTCCAAATATGCAAAAGCATGGCCCGTAGACACGCTGTCCATGTTGGGTGAGAAAACGCATGGTCTGGGCAATTGTACGCTAGGCACTCCATGAAAAATGACGGCAACTCACGAAATGTGCCATCTTGTGCCATCGCATTTTCAACTCGCTTTAATAGACGCGCACCTTTTTTATAGGCATATCCGGTTCGATTATTCTTTGCTGTACCATTTTCCTTTTGTTGAACTGGATAGTTAACGATGCTACTGCCATCAGTTTTGAATATTTTTGTTCCATCTCTCGATCCATGGTTCATGTAGTAGCGATAGCTAAAGCATGGAACTACATCGGCATCTACGCGTGCTGAGTTAGAATTTATCTGTATCGCGGTAGATCCCGAAGAATCTACTTGCCCCGGAAATTTTGTTTTCATAGCAGCAAGAAGCTCTGCTCTTAACTTTTCTGGAGTCCAAATTCCCTCATATGAGCCACTAGGCGGATGATTGCCTTTTTCAGATTCCCCCCAATATCGACATTCCGTGCACTCCACTGCTATGTCTACATCACTATCTGCCCGCACATTAGTATTGTTAGCGTAAGACCCCTTCGCAAAAACCTTCAATGAACAATTATTGAATGGTTCATGTGCATCTATCGCTTCGCGAATCATCCGCTCCGTTCTATCTTGCTTATCCTTCTCCGTGTCACTAGAAGGGCCTGTCCATCCAGACAACTTATCTTCCAAACTCATTGCTCATCCTTTTAAAACGCTAACAGTTAATCAACGGAAAAATTCCGTGTTTAAACACGGAAACTTTCCGGATATCACCAATATCACGGCGAAGGCTTCGCCCTCGCTTTGAGTTACAAAACCACAAAACACCAGCAAATACAACGACTCTACGTTCCGTCTCTCTCGCCAAAACCGGCCACCACTTTTGCGGAAAGGCGGAAATGGCATATTCGCCGCTTGATCCGGGGTATCTGCCAAGGTACTGTATGCGTGTACAGCTTTCCAAGGAGGGCAAAGCCTTGAGCGATCAATCATCTCCGTTTCTCCGCACCGTCCGGGACGCCATTCGTGTTCGCCACTACAGCATCAGGACGGAGCGGGCCTACCTACGCTGGGTCAGGCAGTTCATTCTCTTCCACGATAAGCGCCATCCGGCCGATATGGGCGGATCGGAGGTGGCGGCGTTCCTGACGTATCTCGCGGTCGTGCGCGGGGTTGCGCCGGCGACTCAGAACCAGGCCCTCAACGCGCTGGTGTTTCTCTACGATGCGGTGCTCGATCGCCCGCTCGGCGACATTCGGGGTATCGTTCGCGCGAAACCCAAAGAGAAACTGCCCGTGGTTCTAACGATGGACGAGGTTCGAGCGGTGTTGACGCGCCTCTCGGGCATTCATTGGTTGATTGCGTGCATTCAATATGGTTCGGGCTTGAGGCTCATGGAGAGCGTTCGGCTCCGGGTGAAGGACCTGGACTTCACGCACCGTGCGATCTTCGTGCGAAATGGAAAAGGCGGCAAGGATCGCGTGGTGACGCTGCCCGAACCCCTGATCACTCCGCTTCGGCGCCATTTGCAGGGGCGCCGTAATCTTTTTGATCAGGACTTGGCGGCCAACGTCGCGACGGTCTACCTGCCGTATGCGCTGGCGCGCAAATACCCGAGCGCACCTACGGAGTGGGCGTGGCAATACGTCTTCCCATCCGGGCGAACCAGTGAGGACCCGCGTTCGGGGCAGGAACGGCGGCACCACATAGACGAAAGCACCGTGCAGAAGGCAGTCAAGAACGCCGTTCGCGCAGCCGGTATCGAAAAACCCGCCAGCTGCCACACCCTGCGCCACTCTTTCGCCACTCACCTCCTGGAACGGGGCGCCGACATCCGCACGGTGCAGGAGCAGTTGGGCCATGCGGATCTGCGGACGACGCAGATTTACACGCATGTGATTCAGCGGGGTGGGATGGCGGTTCGCAGTCCGTTGGAGGGGGTGGTTTGAGGTGTGTTGTTCGGATGGTGGTTGCTGATCTGGGGGATGGATTCCCGCTTTCGCGGGAATGACAAAAAAACGGATGTGTGGCTTTGGGGTGGATTTCCGCCTTCGCGGGAATGACGAAGGGGCGTTTGGCTTTTGTCGGATTACGCTTCGCTAATCCGACCTACATCTCATTTTTGCATTTGGGGCCCATTCGAAGCCCATTTCGTCCAGGCGGGATTTCAGTTTTTCCATGGCCTCCCCTACTTGATGGGATTCGCCGCGGAAGGCCAGTTCCAGTTCGAAGCCGCGTGATTGGCTGCTGGGCAGGCAGGACATGCGCAGGTCCGGGTAGCGTTGGACGAAATCCTCCATGGTGGGGATGACGTCGCTTTCCTTGGCGCCCCAGACGGTGATGGCCTGTTCGGAGCGCACGCCGGGGGCGTGGAGATCGGCGTAGAGGTTGTCCAGCACCCACTCCACCATGGGCCAGGCCATGTTGGGGAAGCCGGGGACGAAGTGGTGGCGGCGGAGCGTGAAGCCGGGGACGCGGTTGACGGGATTGGGGATCAGGTCGCTGCCCTGGGGGAACTCCACCAGGCGCCGGCGCTGGGCCGTGAGTTCGTCGCCGAATCGATCTTCGAGGATACGCACGCCCTCCGGGTGAGGTTCCAGTTCGACGCCGGTGGCGGCCGCGGCGCATTGGCGGGTGCGGTCGTCCGGGGTGGCGCCGATGCCGCCGAAGCTGAAGACGATGTCGTCGGTGGCGAAGGTCTCGCGCAGGGTGCGGGTGATGAGATCGGCGTCGTCGCTCACGATCCGGGCCCAGGACAGCTCCAGGCCGCGCTGATCCAGCAGATCGATGACGGTGGCGAAATGCTTGTCCTTGCGCTTTCCGGACAGGATTTCGTCGCCGATGATGATCAGGCCGATTCCGGGTGCGGATGCGTTGCTCACCGGGTGTCTTCCTCCGCCTCCAGTTGCCGCAGCGTGCGGTGCCGCGGGCTGAATTTGCCTTTGAGCCAGCCCGCGAAGTCCTCGTGGATGGACAACATTGCGGGCACCATGAACAACACCAGCAGCGTGGTCCCCGCCAGGCCGAAGGTAATGGATACGGCCATGGGGATCAGGAACTGCGCCTGCAGCGATGTCTCGAACAGCAGGGGCAGCAGCCCGCCGATGGTGGTCAGCGAGGTGAGCAGCACGGCGCGAAGCCGCAGCCGCGCCGCATCCACCAGCGCATCGTCCACGCTGTGGCCGTCCCGGCGCAAGTGCTTGAAGAACGTCACCAGGACGATGGAATCGTTCACCACGATGCCGGTCAGGCCGAACAGCCCGAACAGGGACAATATGGTGACGTCCAGCCCCATAAGCCAATGCCCCAGGAAGGCGCCGATGAGCCCGAAGGGAATCACGGCCATGACCACCAGCGGCCAGCCGTAGGAGCCGAACACCCAGGCGAGGATCAGGTAGATCAGCGCCAGGGCCAGCACCAGCCCGCCTTCCATGTCCGACAGGGTTTGCGCCTGATCCTCGGCGCGGCCGGCGAAATCCGTCTTGACGCCGTATTGGGTGCGCAGTTCGGGCAGCTTGGAGGCCTGCAGGGAGGCGAGAATGCGATTGGCGTTGTTGACGCGGGTATCCACGTCGGCGGTGACGTGCACGGCCAGGCGGCCGTCGGTGTGGCGCAGCGTCTCGAAGCCCCGGCGGCTGGTGAGGTCCACGACGCTGGTCAGCGGGGCCTTGCCGCCGCCGGGCAGCTCCAGTTCGAAGTCGTTGAGCCGGCCCAGGAAGCGGGTCTGGGACTCGGGCAGGCGTACGCGCAGTTCGATTTCGTTCTGGCCGTCCTGATAGATCTGGGCCAGATAGCCGCTGAAGGCATCGCGAAGCTGGCGGCCCACGGCGGCGGTGGTCAGCCCCAGGGTGCGGGCCTCGGGTTTGAGGTGGTAGATCCACTGCTCCTGGCCGTAGGGCAGATCGTCTTCCACGGCGCTGACGCCGGGATAGCGCTGCAAGGCGTTCTGCAGCGCCTCGGAGGCCTGTTTCAGCCGGTTGACGTCGGCGCCGGTGAGTTCCACGTCGATGGGGCTGCCGGGCGGGCCCTGTTCCGGCTCCTTGATGACCAGGTTCTCCAGGCCCGGCGGCCGGGGGATGTGAGCCTTCCAGTAGCGGATGAAATCGGCGTTGCGCACGTCGCGGGCATCCGGCGAGACCAGCTCGGCGAACACGGCGCCGTAGTGCTCGCCGTACTGGATCAGCCGGGGATCGGCGTCGAAGGTGCTGCCGGCGCGGCTGACCCGGTTGACGATCAGATCGCCGCCGAAATGCTTGTTGGTGGCCTGCAGCGCGGCATCCACCTTGTCCAGATACTGCTCCACCCGCTCGCGGGGCGTGCCGGCCACGAAGTGCACGTTGGCGTAGAGCAGATTGCCCTCCACGCCCTGGAAGAAGGTGAAGGGAAGCCGCCCGCCGATCAGCAGGCCGAAGGCCATGATGAGCATGGCCACGGCGATGGACAGCGTCACCCAGCGGTATTCCACGGACAGGCGCACCCAGCGCCGGAATGGGCCGTCGCGGAAGTTGTTGAAGGCGCGGTCGATGCGGTGGCGCAGCCCGCCGGCCCGGGCGTGGTGCATGTGCAGGAACGAGGCGCGCAGGTGCCCGGGCAGCACGAAGAACGCCTCCACCAGCGAGGCGAATATCACGCAAATCGCCACCAGCGGGATGTCGTAGAGCACCTGGCCGATGATGCCGCCGATCATCATCAACGGCAGGAAGGCGGCGATGGTGGTCAGCGAGGACGACATCACCGGCGCCAGCATGCGCCGCGCCCCGCCTTCGGCGGCTTCGATCGCGCGTTCGCCCTGTTCATAGTGGGCCAGGGCGTCCTCGCCCACCACGATGGCGTCGTCGACGATAATGCCCAGCGTCATGATCAGCGCGAACAGGCTGATCATGTTGATACTGCCGCCGACCCCGTAAAGCACCGCCAGCGCCGCCAGGAACGAGGCTGGAATCCCCATGGCCACCCAGAACGCCACCCGGCCGTTGAGAAACAGGAACAGGATGGCCACCACCAGCAACAGGCCGGTGGCGCCGTTTTTCAGCAGCAGTTCGATGCGGTCGCGGATATAGGTCCAGCGCTGGTCGTAGACCTTCAACGAAATCCCTTTGGGCAGTGTCGGGCGAGCGTCCTTGAGCCAGGCGTCCAGGGTCTCGGCGGCGGTCAGCGCGTTTTCGTTCTCGCCCCGCTGGAGCAGCATCTCGATGGCCGGGTGATCGCCCTGGCTCATCAACAGCTCGGTATCCCGCGGCCGCAGCTTCACCTGGGCGATATCGCCGAGCCGGTGGACGGTGCCCTGCGCGTCCACGCCCACGGGCAGGCGGCGGAACTCATCGGCCTGGCGGCGCTGGCCCAGGCCGCGAAGCTGGCGGGAGACGTCGGCGGAGCCGGCTTCGCCGGCGGGCACGTCCTGGGTCTCCGAGGCAATGCGCTGGCCCAGGGTCTGAAGCGAGATGCCGAGCTCGCCCAGATGGGCGTTGGGCACGTCCACGTCCATCTCCTGGGCGGGCAGGCCCAACAGCGTGACCTTGGACACCCCTCGATCCAGCAATTGATCCCGCAGATCCCGGGACAGCCGTCGCAGTTCGTGGCGGGGCACGTCGCCGGTAATCAGAACTCGGGCTATGGGGGTGTAGTCGGTGACCCGAATCACCTGCGGATCTTCCGAGTTCTCCGGCAGGTTGCGCACCCGGGATATGCGCTCCTTGACGTTATCCAGCGCCCCGCCCATGTCGGTGCCTTCCTTGAACTCGATGCTTATGGTCGAAAGCCCCTCCCGGGAGGTGGAGTTCATGTGCTTGATGCCGTCGATATCCCGCAGCTCGTCCTCCAGGGGCGTGGTGATGGCCTCTTCCACGTCCTCGGCGGCGGCGCCGCGCCACTCCACGCGCACGTTGATGGTGCCCACGTCGAAATCCGGGAAGAACTGCACGTTGAGACGGCTCAGGGCATAGAGCCCGGCAACGAACATGATCAGCATGAACAGGTTGGCCGCCACGTCGTGGCGGGCGAAGGCGCTGAGCAGGTTCGAGGGCCGGCCGTTCATTTGCCCTCCTTCGTTGAGGCCTCCTGCACGCGCAGCCCGTCCATGGCGCGGGGAATCTGGGTGGCGATGATGCGGTCCCCGTCGCGCAGTTCGGGGGAACGGACCAGCGCCAGGCGTTCGCCCGAATCGCCCACCTGATCGCCCACGTGTTCGACCGCGACGCCCTCCATGCGCCCGTCCACCATCCGGTAGATGCGATCGCGGCCATAAAGCGCCTGATAGGGCACCGCCACCACGTGCGGCTGGGCCGGCAGGGAAAGCTCCACGGTCACGAACCGCCCCAGAACCAGATCCGGGTGGCTGCCGCGCACCGCGAACAAGCCCTGTACGCCGGCCTGGCCCTTGGCGGAACTGCCCGCCAGGCGGTCCAGGACCAATTGCAGATGAACCCCATCCGCGCTGCCCGTGGCCGTGAGCGGGCGGCCGTTTTCAAGGGATTGGCTGACGATTGGGTAGTGGCCGCTGGGAATGGGCGCGCGCACTTCCAGCGCCGAGGTGTCGTACACGGAAACCACGGGCTGGCCCGGCGCCACCCGTTCGCCTTCGGCAACCTGGACCTTGGCAACACGACCGTCGAAGGGCGCGCGGATCACGGTATGCTCCAGATCCGAACGGGCCTGCTCCAGCGCGGCCTGGGCCGCTTCACGCTGGGCCTTGAGATCCGCCACGCGGCTTGTATAGCTGTTCACCGACAGCTCCCGGCTGGTGACGGCAAGCCGGCGCTGTTCCACCGCCTGACGGGCGGAATCCACCTGCTGCTGGGAGGCCGCGCCGCGCTTGCGCAGGCTCTGGATGCGATCCAGCTCCTTGTTGGCGAGCTCAAGGAGGCGGCGTTCGCTCTCCAGCGACGCCTGGTCGGCCTTGTGGCGCTGGTTCTCCAACCGGATCTGGGCATCCAGACGCTCCACCTGGGCGCCTCGCTGGCGCAGGGCGCGCTCCAGATCGTCCCGGACCAGGCGCACCAATACCTGGCCCTGCTTCACCCGCTGCCCTTCCAGCACCGGCGTCTCCCGCACTTCCGCCGCGACGGCGGCTTCCACCGTGCTGGAACGCTTGGATTCCAGGTGGCCGTACAAGGTGAGCTGGGGCGAACGGCTGGCCGGGTGCGCGGTAACGAGCTTCACCGGCGAAACCGGCTCCTTGGGCTTTTCGACGGGGGTTTCGGGGCGGGTGGCGATCAACGCCCCCACCACCGCCACGGCGGCGGCGAGCACGACAAGCGGAAGCAGTCCCTTGAGCAGTTTCCTGCGATCGGCCATGGAATCCCCTTTGTCGTGTTCTTAGATCGCGTTCCAGAGGCTGAGACCGGCGGGCTGCCAGTGAAGATAGAGCTGCTTTTCCACGTAGGGCTCCGGGTGCACGCGGAAATGATGGCGCAGCAGCGTCACGGGCACGATCAGGGGCACCAGCCCCTGCCGGTATTGATGGATGACCTCCACCAGCTCCGCCTTGTCCTCGGTGTCCAGCACCCGCTTGAGATAGCCCATCAGATGGAACAGCACGTCGGTGTGGCGGCGGCGGGTGGCGCGGTAGCTCAGCGCCTGCATGAACTTGCGGCCGTACTCGTCGGCCAGGTCCTTGATGGACCCCCGCCCGGCCTCCGCCACGATCCGCCCCAGCTCGCGCAGCCGCTCCTTGCCGTGGGCCATGAGAATCATCTTGTGGGCGGTATGGAACGCCACCAGGGAATCCGGGGTGACGCCGGCGGCGATCAGATCCTGCCAGCGGCGGTAGGCGTAAACCCGGGCGATGAAGTTCTCCCGCAGCACCGGGTCGTTCAGCCGCCCTTCCTCTTCCACGGGCAACATGGGGTTGGCCGCCATGATCTCGCGGGCGTAGGCGCCCACGCCGGACTTCACGGCGGGGCCGCCGGCGGGGTTGTAGACCTTGACCCGCTCCATGCCGCAGCTCGGCGACTTGCTCTTGAAGATGTAGCCGGTGATGCCCGCCAGTTCGCCGGCCATCTTGCGGCCGTAGGCGGCCAGATCGTCGGTGACGTCCAGCTCCTTGTTGCGCGTGCCCACGACCCGGAAGTGCTCGGCGTCGCCTTCCAGGCGGATCGGTTCGCGGGGAATCCCCAGGCCGATGGCCACTTCGGGGCAGACGGGGATCAGATCGAAGTACCGAGCCAGACCGTCGGCCACGAAGCTGTCGCGTTTGTGGCCGCTATCGAAGCGCACTTGCTCGCCCAGCAGGCAGGAACTCACGCCTACCCGGATGGGGCTATCGTCACCTGCTGGGGGTTCGAAATTCGCCGCAGAAGTCCTGTCGCGCATGGGTGCTCGTACTAACCTTGCTCGTCAGTTATGTAGCCCGGTTACACCGCCTTCCTCGCGCCTTGCCACAGCGCCTCTCGGGGCCGCTGAGACAGGACAATACTTCCTGAAAGGTTAGTAACTGCCTCCGCTGTACCGGCGGCCAGCATATCACGGGCCCTGGTGGCAATCCGCAACGATTGTATTTACTCCGCCTGCCCGGCTGGGGCACTCTTGACGAAAACAACAACACCGCACGGCCAAGGTCAACGGGAAGACGAAGGGAGGACGATGCCATGGGATTCGTAACAGCCGGCGACATCCGTCTGCACTACGTGGAGCAGGGCAAGCGCGACAACGCGGTGATCTTTCTGCACGGCAACCTGGGCTGCGTACAGTGGCTGGACCTGGTGCGCCCGCTGCTGCCCGACAGCATCCACCTGGGCGCCTTCGACTGGCGCGGCTGCGGCAACTCCGACAAGCCGGAACCGCTGGAAGACTATTCCAACTACTCCATGCAGCAGCACGCCCGGGACATGCTCCACGCCCTGGATGATCTCGGCATCGAGCGCTGCGGCCTGGCCACCCACTCCACCGGCGACATCATCGCCACCCATATGCTGCTCATGGCGCCGGAGAGGTTTACCCGGGTATTCAGCCTGGATCCGGTCACCCCCAAGAGCCTGGCCTTCGACGACAACAGCCTGGCGTTCTTCCGCGCCATGCGCGACGACCCGGCCGTGGCATATGCCGGGCTGGCCACCGCAGTGCCCACTCTGTTCACGGCTGAAAGCCTGGAACCGGGCAAGCCCCCGGAGTTCCGGCCGGAGACCACCCGCGCGCAGCGCCAGCTCTACCAGCGCCTCGTGGACCGGACCCGAGTGCTCAGCGACGGCATCTGGCTGGGCACGCCGATCCAGCTCACCCGGGAACACGCCTCCGGAGAGCTGCATGGGCGACAGGCTGAACTCAAGCAACCCCGGCTGATTGTCTGGGGCGAGCAGGATGTGTGGATCCCCCGCAAGGACGTGGAGGAGTTCGCGGCGGCCCTGCCGGACTGCCGGCTGGAGACCGTTCCGGAGGCCGGCCATTCGTTGAACGTCGAGCGGCCGGAGCAATATGCCCGGCTGTTCCGCGATTTTTTTGCGAAACGTTGACGATGGTCAGTTAATCTTGCGCTTTCCAATATAACAATAGGCCGGTGTAAGGCTGACAGCCGGCAATACGAAGAGCGCCCCGGGCGCGGAGGTACGATGAATATCCAGTCAAGGTCCCCCCTCCGGCTTGTTGCCGGCATGATTTTGCTCGCCCTCGCCTTGACCGGCTGCCAAACCCGGCCGCAGCTCAAGGTTACGGACATGCAGGCGGCGACGGTTGAGCCCGGCGTCCCCGGCAAGAGCTTCTGGAAGGACTCCGTGACCTACCCCTTCCCGGTGAAGTACGCCCATGCCACCGACTCGCGAGGCGTGTCCTGGGAAGTGGCGTACATGGATGAATTCGCCGGCGATCCGAGGGCCAAGTCCAAGGCGCCGACGCTGGTTCTGGTCCACGGCAAGGGCGCGGCCTCGGGCTACTGGAGCCAGTTGATGAAGACCGCCCTGGAAGCGGGCGTCCACGTGGTGGCCTTCGATCTCCCGTTCTACGGGAAATCCATTCCCGGCAACCTGAAGAACTCCTACGCGCGCACTTTCGACGATACCCGCGTGGCGCTACACAAAATCCTGGTCGATCAACTGGGCATCGCCAAGGCCACGTATCTGGGCCACTCCATGGGCGGGCAATGGGTCCTGGGCTTCGCCCTGATGTATCCCCGGAACGTGGAAAAGATCATTCTGGAATCTTCCGCCGGGCTGGAGGAATACCCGCGCTCGATCAAGCTGCCCAGCGGCGAATTGCCGTGGATGGACCCCTCCTACGCCCACGACTTCGATCGCTGGAAGCAGGTGTGGGAGCCCACCTTCCATCGCTTGGCCAGCGAAGAGGCGCAGACCCCGGAGCAGATCAGGAATTTCTACTATTTCAAGAAGAAGGACCCGAAAACCGGCGAGATCATCCCCGCCAAGGTGGGTTTCTTCCACAAGGACGGCCCGGACGCGAAGTGGCTGACCGACACCCGCGTGGGGATGATCACCGGCCCGAAAAAGGAATATGAAGCCTGGATCGTCGCCTATACCCGCGACATCTACTCCATGGGCATGGAGCTCAACCGCGAGGACCCGAACAGCCTCTACAAGCGCCTGACCCAGATCACCGTGCCGGTGTTCATCGCCTTCGGCAAGGAGGAACCCTTCATCCCGACCACGGTGGCAACCGGTAATACCAGCCTGAAGATGGATATCATCAAGCCGGCCTTCGAAAAGCTCTCCAAGACCGGTCCGGCCCCGGTGGTGAAGCTGTACGACAACGCCGGCCACTTCATCCACACGGACCGGCCCAAGCAGTTCGACGAGGACGTGGTCGATTTCGTCTACACCGGCGATGTCAGCGGACCGGTGGAGCATCCCGAAACCTACAAGGCCGCCGCCCGGGCACTGCCCGAAGACATGCAGGCCTTCGTGAAGTCCGACGAAGAAGCTTTCATGAGCAAGGACATCGAGAAGGTGATGGCCTTGTATCACAAGGATTACCTGGACGACGGCCGCGACAAGGCCAAGCAGCGCGAGTTCCTGCTCAAGGTCATGCCCGTGATCAAGCAATATCAGGTGAACATCACCGACTACGAAATGAAGGGCAACAAGGCCGTGATCCAGGGCACCGTGAAGACGGAATACGGCGTCCAGCAGCTGCCGGCAGGTGCCATGATCATCAAGCAGGACGGCAAGTGGTACTGGTACGGGAATCAGAAGAAGTGAATTCTTGAAGGGGGAGTAATTTCCACCTCTCCCCTGACCCCTCTCCCGCGTTGGGGAGAGGGTGAGCCAAGATTCGCGGCGATGAGCGCCGCTCCTACATTTGCGTGCAGCCCGTAGGAGCGGCGTTCATCGCCGCGAATGATTCACCGCTGGGAGTCACGAAGAACACAAAGCGCTTTGTGCATCTTCGTTTGGCGTTGGTGCCGTTCGTAATCCGCGCTCAATAGGGTTCGCGGTCGGCACGACCGCTCCTACATCCGGGATGTGCGGTGGCGTTCATCGCCGCGAACGCGGCCAATCCTCCAACAACTCCGGCAGATTGCTCAGCGAAGTCACCCGCACGTGGTCCACTGCCTCCACCTCCGCGGGCCAGTCCTGCTCATACCGATCCACCCATACCGCGCGCATGCCGAATCGGGCCGCTCCGTAGACGTCCGCTTCCGGATCGTCTCCCACGTGGACGATTTCCGCCGGCTCCACGCCGGCCCGGTTGCAGGCGGCTTCAAAGATCAAATGGGAGGGCTTCGCGGCGCCCACCTGGATGGCCGAGACGCGGAAGTCGAAGTGCCCTTCCAGGCCCAGCCGGGCGATGTCGGCGTTGCCGTTGGTGATGGCGCCGATGCGGTATCGCCCGCCCAGCGAGTGCAGGATGTCCATGGTTTCGGGGTACAGGGAAATGGCGTGGCGGCCATCCAGGAACACCTCGAAGGCCTCTTCGCCCGCCCGTTCCGGATAACCGCAGGCGGTAACCGCCTCGACCAGAGTGCGGGTGCGCAGAGTGGTGAAGTCGTGGGCGATCTCCGGGTGATCCTGTGCCATGCGAACGCGCATTACCCGCAGGTCGTCCACCGTATAGCGCTCGGCGACCCGCGGGTAGCGCTCTGCCAGGAACGCCATGGTCTGTTCCTCGGCGGCCTGAATGACGCCATCCAGGCTCCACAGCGTGTAGTCGAGATCGAAGCTGACCGCGCGCACCGGCGGCCAGCGGCGCGCCTGGTTCATTGGATGGACTCGGGCGCCTGCCGCCACACACAAGATCCGTCCACGGCCTTGTCCAGGCGATCCAGCCATTGCTCGTGCAGCACCAGCTCTTCCTCGGTGGCACGAATCACCGGCAGCGCGCCGGACCTGCTGACGGGACGGCGCCCCCGGGTCACGGAACCGTCAGCTCCGCGGCTCTCTCCGGCGTCAAGCGACAGATCGCCCTGGCCGCCGGTCATGGCCAGATAGACGTCGCAAAGGATCTCGGCGTCGAGCAAAGCGCCGTGATAGTCGCGCCGGGAGTTGTCCACATCGTAGCGTTTGCACAGCGCATCCAGGCTGTTGCGCTGCCCGGGGTGCATGCCGCGGGCAAGGACCAGGGTGTCAATCACAGAACACAGGTCGGCGATCCGCCCGGCCTCGTTCGCCATCAATTGGAGCTCGTGATCGAGGAAGCCCACGTCGAACGGCGCATTGTGAATAATCAACTCGCCGTCTCGGATGAAGGTCACGAACTCTTCGGCGATATCGGCGAAACGGGGCTTGTCCTGGAGGAATTCGTTGGTAATACCGTGGACCTCCACCGCGCCGGCTTCGATTTCGCGATCCGGCTGGAGATAGCAGTGGAAAGTCCGCCCCGTCTTGCGGCGGTGGACCATCTCCACGCAGCCGATTTCAATGATCCGGTGCCCCTGGGAGGGCTCCAGGCCCGTGGTTTCCGTGTCGAGAACGATCTGTCTCATAGCGCCGCCTTGTCCGCGTTATCCGGCTGCCTGCATTTCGTCAATGCCGCGATTGGCCAGTTGATCGGCCCGTTCGTTGCCGGGATGCCCGGTGTGCCCGCGTACCCATTTCCACTGGATGTCGTGGCGCTGGACCTGCTCGTCCAGCTCACGCCAAAGATCCTCGTTCTTGACCGGCTTGCGGGCGGCGGTCTTCCAGCCGCGGCGCTTCCAGTTCGGCATCCATTCGGTGATGCCGTTGCGCACGTACTGGGAATCGGTGGTGAGCACAACCGAACACCGCCGCCGCAGGCTACGCAACGCCTCGATGGCGGCCATCAGCTCCATGCGGTTGTTGGTGGTCAGCGGTTCGCCGCCGAACAGCTCCTTTTCCTTGCCCCGGCAACTCAGCAGTGCGCCCCAGCCGCCCGGACCGGGATTCCCCCGGCACGCGCCGTCGGTGAAGATATCGACTTGATCCATTCTTGATTTCTCTGATGCAAGTGAGTGGGCGGCACAGGTGCCGCCATCGGCCTTCGCAGACTACCGGCCATCCCGCCGAACAGCCAGTGTTCCCCGGGCGCTGGGCTGGGCCAACCGCCCGGGCACCACCTGTTTCGAGGACTTCCAGGCCGGTTCCATGGGAATCAACCGCGCCACGCGCTTGCGGCTGGACATGACGTAGGAGCCGCCCAGCCAGGGCCATAACCGTTGCCCGACCCGTTCGACGGCCCGCAGTCGTGCCTGAAGCCGACGATTCTGCACCGGCGGCCGGAAGAATACATGCTCGGTGGCCAGGGGCTCCAATCCCAGCAAGTCGCACCAATCCCGGATGCGATGCATGGTGAAATAGTGGCCCGCCCAGGGCGGCCGCCGGGAGCGTCCCAGCAGGCTGAGCGCGCGCCGCAGCCCCCACAGGCTCAGCGGGTTGAAGCCTACGATCACCAGCCGCCCTTCGGGCGCCAGCACCCGTTCCGCTTCACGTAGGACCTGATGGGGCGAAGCGGAAAATTCCAGGGTGTGGACAATCACCACTACGTCCGCGCTTTCATCGGTGAAGGGGAGTTCGTCGCCGACCGCGCGGACATCGCCGCCGCTCTTGGGATTGGAGTCCACCACCCATTGTTTGACCAGCCCCACCTTGGGCAGAGGCTCGTGGTCGCCGAAGCCGCCCAGTTGGATCAGGTGATAACCGAATACCCTCTCCAGGACACGACTTACCGCCTGCCGCTCCAGTGCGGCGAGGTGGCGTCCCAGCGTTGTCCTGTACCAACCGGCCAGTCCATTCATCGTCGACCAAACCCAAGGCAGATCACGGAATCCCACGCCGCCCGCGCGCAAATTTGCGCCGGGCGGCTTTCCTGCTAGCTTAACGCTGGCCCGGCACAGCCCGCCAGTGGTTCCGCTTTGCACGCCCCGGCAAAGCCGGTAGGATTTGATGCATGATTGAGGTCTTTCCCATATCAGCTCTACGGGACAACTACGTCTGGGTGCTTGCGGACCCGGACCGGGGCTGCGCGGCCGTGGTCGATCCGGGCGAATCCGACCCGGTAGTCGCCGGACTGGCGGAGCGAGGGCTGCGGCTCACCGCCATTCTGATCACCCACCATCACCCGGACCATGTCGGGGGCGTCGATGCCCTGGTCGAGCGCTTCGGCGTACCGGTTTACGGCCCGGCCCGGGAGTCCATTCCCCAGCGCGCCCATGCGCTGGCCGAGGGCGACGTCGTGGAACTGGACTGCCCTGCCGTGCGGTTGCGGGTACTGGATATCCCCGGGCACACCAGCGGCCATATCGCCTACTTCGGGGACGGCATGCTGTTTTCTGGGGACACTCTGTTTGCCGCCGGCTGCGGGCGTGTCTTCGAGGGCACCTTCGAACAGATGCACGAAGCCCTGGGAAAGCTCGCGGCCCTGCCGGGCGAAACGCGGATCTACTGCGGCCACGAGTACACCGAGGCCAATCTGCGCTTCGCCAGCAAGGCGGAACCGGAAAACCAGGCCGTGGCGCAGCGCCTGCGCGACGTTCAGGCACAACGCAAGCGCGGAGAATGCACGCTGCCGAGCACCATGGCGCAGGAGTGGGACACGAATCCCTTTCTGCGCTCGGATCAGCCAAACGTGATACAGAACGCGGAACGCCACGCGGGGCACGGGTTATCATCACCGGTGGACGTATTCGCCACGGTCAGGCGATGGAAGGACGGCGGAGGCTAGCGCAACACACTTCTCCAGCCGCCTCCGGCGCGCCGATCGTTCGATAACCGCGGAATTGATGCGTAAGAAGAACAAGGAGTTGATTTAGTGGGTCGCAGCGCACTTTTTGTGGCGGCCGCCTTGGGGTTGATGACGGCCGCATGCACGCCCCTGCGGGAAGCCATGTCCGTTCCCGAGCAGGCACCAGCCTCCCGGCAGGAGGACACCGTTGTCGGCGGCCAGGGGACGGATACGCTCGTCGCCGATGCGCCGTCGCTGGACGCGTTGCTATCCATCCGGCCGGACGACCTCATACCGCAGGCTGTTGCCGCGCCCCCCCAGGACGAAACCGCCGCAAACGATTCGCCGCCGGCGAAGGCGATCCCCAAGTATCCGAACGATCTCTGGGCGCGCATTCGCAGCGGCTTCGAGCTTCCGACCAAGGATGCGGCCATCGTAAAGGTGGAACGTGACTATTTCGCGAACCACCCCGGCTATCTGGAACGTGTGGCGGATCGGGCACGCCCCTATCTGTATCACATCGTCAAGGAAGTCGACGCCAACGACATGCCCATGGAAATCGCGCTGCTGCCCATCGTGGAGAGCGCGTTCCAGCCGTTCGCCTACTCCCCCGGTCGGGCCGCCGGCATCTGGCAGTTCATCCCCGGAACCGGGCGCCACTTCGGGCTGAAGCAAACATGGTGGTACGACGGCAGGCGCGACATCTTCGCCTCCACAGACGCCGCGCTGGATTACCTGGCACGCCTGCACGAGTACTTCGGTGATTGGCTGCTGGCTCTGGCGGCCTATAACTCCGGCGAGGGCACCGTTCAGCGGGCCGTCCGCTACAACAAGCGCCGGGGGCGCCCCACCGATTTCTGGCACCTGAACCTGCCCCGGGAAACCCGGTCCTACGTGCCGCGCCTGCTGGCCATCAGTTCGATCGTCGCGGATCCGAACAAGTACGGTGTGGAGCTCACGAGCATCCCGGACAAGCCTTACCTGGCCCAGGTCAACGTCGGCTCCCAGATCGACCTCGCCCTCGCCGCGGACCTGGCGAAGCTGCCTATCGAGGAACTCTACCGCCTCAATCCCGGCTTCAACCGCTGGGCGACGGACCCCGACGGCCCGTACAAGTTGGCCCTGCCGCTCAGCCATGTGGACGCGTTCAAGGACGCCCTGGCCGATGTCCCGGCGGGCCAACGGGTGACCTGGCGGCGGCATCGCGTCCGCTCCGGCGAGACCCTGGGCGGCATCGCCCGGCGCTTCCATACCACCGTCAGCGTCCTCAAGAACGCCAACAAGCTGCGCGGCCACATGATCCGGGCGGGCCACTATCTGCTCGTGCCCACGGCCAGCCAGCCGGTTGAGGACTATGCGCTGAGCCAATCCCAGCGAAAAGCGGCGCTGCAGAACAAGGCCCATGATGGCGAGAAGGTGACTCTCACCGTGCGCCGCGGCGACACCCTCTGGGACCTTCACCGGGAATATGA
This sequence comes from uncultured Gammaproteobacteria bacterium, assembly GCA_963711725.1. Lineage (GTDB taxonomy): Bacteria > Pseudomonadota > Gammaproteobacteria > Nitrococcales > Aquisalimonadaceae > CAVQFO01. The sequence goes on from CAVQFO010000033.1 coordinate 17,307, forward strand.
TGTCAGCGTGGGCCAGATCGCGCGCTGGAACGGCATGTCCCCCCGCGATCCTCTGAAACCCGGCCAGACCTTGGTGCTATGGGTGGACGGCGACGTGGCCCAACTCGCGCCGCGCCCGCCCAGCATGCCGCCGGTGATCAAGTCCATCCGCTACACCGTGCGCGGCGGCGACTCCCTGTACCGCATCGCCCAACGCTTCAACGTGAGCATCCGCGATCTGCAGCGCTGGAACGACATAGATTCGGAAAGCTACCTGCAACCGGGCCAGCGCCTCACTCTGCACGTGGACGTGCGGGCGCAAAGCGGGAATATTTGAGGGTTGTTGAGGTTCGCGGCGATGAGCGCCGCTTAAATGAAAGGCTCTTCCGTAGGTGCGGTCGTGTCGACCGCGACTGGAGTTACGCTTCAGGACACGAAGAGCACGAAGGCTTTCAAGTCGGGAGGTCGCGTTTTCTTCCCCAGGCAAAATCCTTCGTGTTGCTTCGTGAACCCTTCGCCTTCGTGCCCTTCGTGACCCGAAACGCTCGATCATTCGCGGTCGACACGACCGCTCCTACACCCCCGTCAGCCGTAGGAGCGGTCGTTCCGACCGCGAATCAGGGCCATACGGCCGTGATCAATGCTCCGGCAGGGTGATGTTCAGCTCCAGGATCTCGCAGTCGCCTTCGCGATCGACCTGGATTTTCACCGCGTCCTGATCCACCTGCACGTATTTGCGGACCACGTTGAGCAATTCCTCCTGCATCATGGGCAGGTAATCCGGCCCCCCGCGGGTGGAGCGCTCGCGGGCGATGAGGATCTGAAGCCGTTCCTTGGCCACAGAGGCGGTGTTTTTCCTCTGGGACCGAAAATATCCGAGTAGATTCATAAACCTAACCCCCGAACAGTCGACCCAGGAGACCACGGCGCTCCGCGCTGAGGAAGCGGTGTGGCCGCTCCTCGCCCAGGAACCGCGCGACGGCGTCGGCATAAGCCTGGCCGGCGTCTGTCTCGTCTTCCAGAATAACCGGCACGCCGGCGTTGGATGCCTGCAGTACCGCCTTTGACTCGGGAACCACGCCCAGCAGGTCGATGGCCAGAATCTCCTTGACGTCCTCCACGCTCAGCATTTCCCCCTTTTCCACCCGGGCGGGGGAATAGCGCGTCAGCAACAGATGCTCGCGCACGGGTTCCTTGCCCTGCTCGGCCCGTCGGGTCTTGCTCTGGAGAATACCCAGCACCCGGTCGGAATCGCGCACGGAGGAAACTTCCGGGTTGGTCACCACCACCGCCTCGTCGGCGAAATACATGGCCAACAACGCGCCTCGTTCGATACCGGCGGGGGAATCGCAGACGATGTAGTCAAAATCCTCGCTGAGATCGTTGAGCACCTTCTCCACGCCTTCCGAGGACAAGGCGTCCTTGTCACGGGTCTGGGACGCGGCCAGCACGTAGAGGGTATCGACCCGCTTGTCCTTGATCAGCGCCTGATTGAGATTGGCCTCGCCGTTGATGACATTGACGAAGTCGTACACAACCCGGCGCTCGCAGCCCATGATCAGATCGAGATTGCGCAGGCCCACGTCGAAATCAATAACCACGGTCTTGTGGCCGGCCTTGGCCAGACCCGTGGCAAAAGCGGCACTGGTGGTGGTTTTCCCTACGCCCCCCTTTCCGGAGGTGACCACGATAATCTTTGCCACTTGCTCTTACCTCCAACGGTTCAAAAACTGACCGCGCGCCAGGAGGCCCGCGGCGAGAGTGACGGCATTATGACATGCCGACATCGGGGATTCCCATGCCCGGGAGCCTAGGGTTAGGGAGACGCTGGACTATTCATGCGAGCGCGTGAATAGTCCAGCGTCTCCCTAAGGATCTACAGGGGTTCGATGCAGAGCGCCCCGTCATCCAGTCGAATCTGTACCGCCCCGGCGGCTCCGGCATCTCCCAACTGCTCACTGATTTGGTAACTTCCCGCGATGGACACCAACTCGGCCTTGAGACTCTGGCAGAAAATCCGGGCTTCGGTGTCGCCGCGCACGCCGGCCAGGGCCCGCCCGGCCAATGTGCCGTAAATATGAATATTGCCGTCGGCGAGCACTTCGGCGCCGGGGCTCACCGAAGACAACACCACCAGATCCCCACCCGGGGCGTAGACCTGCTGACCGGAGCGCACCGGCTGACGCACCAGCAGCGTCCGCCCGCCCGGGCTTTCGGTGCCCTTGGCCGTTTTGGCCGCCTTGGCACGCTTCGGTTCCTGGCCGCCGCCCGGACTCAGTATGCCCAGTTCCGCGTCGGCTGCACGCTCCGCCCAAACGCTGGCCTCACCGGCCACGGCCACGGGGATGCACCAGCGCTGACGCAGCGCGTCCACCAGCCCCCTCAGATCGAAACGCGCAGCCTGGTCGGCGTCGAGGGCCTCCATGTCCACCACCACGGCCGCATTGCGGAACATGGCGGGCGCCTGGGCGATCTTGGCATCGAGCTCCGCGAGAATGTCGTCGATTTCCACCCGCAGTGGTCTCAGAGAAGTCAGCGTCATGCTCCGGCCCTTGAGTTCCAGGGCCGCTTTTTGGGAAGTTTCGTCGGAAGGTATCGCCATGAATCCTTGCTCGGCTCGCTAATAGCAACGTGCCCCTTCGGAGCGAGGGGGCACGGGAGGAACGGATGTCCCTGTCGGGTCGCTACAGATCTTCTCACAGTTGGGGCCCTGTTTCAGAGCCCCGGCCGAATCATTTCACCAAATCCAAAGGCGCTCCCGATTGACGATCTGTATAACCCGCCGCCCGGAACGCTTCAACCGGTGAAACCCAGGGCCCCGGTCACTCTCCCTGGGCCTTGAGCAGATCATTGAGGCGTTTCACGAAGCCGGCGGGATCTTCCAGATGCCCGCCCTCGGTCAACAACGCCTGCTCGAACAACACGTTGGCCCAGGTATCGAAATCGCCGGCATCCAGGCGCTCGTTGAGCCGACGGATCAGCGGGTGATCCGGGTTGATCTCCAGAATGGGCGCTGTCTGCGGAAGCTCGTGTCCGGCCGCCTTGAGCATGCGCTGCATGGCCACGTTGAACTCGTAGTCCTCCACCACCACGCAAGACGGCGAATCCGTGAGCCGATGGCTCAGGCGCACGCTTTTCACCTTCTCCCCCAACCGCTCGGTGAGCTTCTCCAGCAAGGCCTTGTACTCGCCCTCGGCCTTTTCCACCTCTTCCTTGTCCTTGTCGTCTTCCAGTTCGCCCAGATCCAGGTCGCCCTTGGCCACGGACTGAAGGCTCTTGCCGTCGAACTCCGTCAGATGGGCCACCAGCCACTCGTCCACGGGATCGGACATCAGCAGCACCTCGATCCCCTTCTTCCGGAAGACCTCCAGATGGGGGCTGTTGCGGGCGGCCGTGGGGCTGTCGGCGGTGATGTAGTAGATCTTCTTCTGGTCGGGCTTCATGCGGCCGACGTAGTCGGCCAGGGACACGCCCTGCTCGGAAGTATCAGCCTGGGTGGAGGAGAACCGCAGGAGCTTGCCGATGCGCTCGGCGTTGGCCGGATCCTCGCCGGGGCCCTCTTTGAGCACCCGGCCGAAGGTCGCCCAGAATTCGGCATAGCGCTCCGGCTCCTTGTCGGCCATGCGCTCCAGCACATCCAGCACGCGCTTCACCGACGCCGAACGGATCTTGTCCAGCAGTTGGTTGTGCTGCAGCAGCTCGCGGGAGACGTTGAGCGGCAAATCGTCGGAATCGATGACACCCCGCACGAACCGCAGGTAGCGCGGCATCAGGTGCTCGGCGTCATCCATGATGAATACCCGCCGCACGTAAAGCTTGATGCCGTGGCGCTGCTCCCGGTCCCAGAGATCGAAGGGCGCCCGCTTGGGAACGAACAGCAAGGACGTATAGACCTGATTGCCCTCGACCTTGTTGTGTACCCAGGTCAGCGGCTCCTCGAAGTCGTGAGCAACGTGCTTGTAAAACTCCTTGTATTCCTCGTCGCTGATTTCCTGCTTGGGCCGCATCCAAAGGGCGGAAGCCCGGTTGACGGTCTCCTCGGCGGCGTCCTCGCCCTCGCCCTTCATGACGATGGGCAAGGAGATATGATCCGAATAGGTCTGGACCACATGGCGCAGGCGATGGGCGTCCAGGAATTCGTCCTGGCCCTCGCCCAGATGCAGAATCACCTCGGTGCCGTGACCGGCCTTTTCCACGTTCTCGACGGTGTAGGCGCCCTTGCCGTCGGATTCCCAGCGCACACCGTATTCCTTGTCCACTCCGGCGCGCCGTGTAATCACCGTCACCCGGTCGGCGACGATGAACGCGGAATAGAATCCCACGCCGAACTGGCCGATCAGGTTGGCGTCCTTTGCCTGGTCGCCGGTGAGCGCGGAAAGGAACTGGCGGGTTCCGGATTTGGCGATGGTGCCCAGATTGTCGACCACTTCATCGCGGGTCATGCCGATTCCGTTGTCGGCCACCGCGACCGTACGGGCCTTGGGATCAAATTCCACCCGGATCCGCAAATCCGCATCACCTTCGTAGAGATCCTCGTTTTTCAACGCCTCGAAACGCAGTTTGTCGGCGGCATCGGAGGCGTTGGAGATCAACTCCCGAAGGAAGATCTCCTTGTTGCTGTAGAGGGAATGGATCATCAGGTCCAGTAGCTGCCGAACCTCGGTCTGGAACTCCAGATTCTCCTTCTGTGCGTCCACGGTCATGGTCGTCTCAAGCTCCCTAACTGGTTATCGTCTTGTGGAGGTGGCGAGCACCGCCGGAATATGGCGTGATTTCTAATCGGACCGCCGCCGGAATTCAACCCCTTGGGGCCGGTGGCGACGCTCCCGTGGGGCCGGGCACGGGTGTAGGCTGCTATGATTAGCTGAAAATAAGCCGTCCCCCGGCGAGCAGATGTGCCCTCGCCGCGATTCAGGTCCCGGACCCGAGAACAAAACCATGGTTGAAAGCGCATCGCTCCTTGCCGCCGTTCTGATCGAAGCCGTTCTCCTGCTGCTGATTGTGGCCGGCGGCGCGTTCTGGCTGCTGAAAAGCCGCCGGGCAACGGCCGCCAAGAGCCCCGCCCTGAGCTTCCCCGACGAATTGGCCGGCCATGCCCGCCGCTTTCTTGAGAACGAAATCGCCAGCACCCGGGAACAGATGGCGGCCCGAGGCGAGGCCCACGACATGTACCCGGCCCTGGACCTGCGGCTGGAAGCCCTGAGCGCCGAGCTGGACGGACTCGATCTCACCGAGGCCCGCGACAGCTTCTGGAAACACATGAAGGAGCGCTACGGCGCCAAGGCCGCGCCGGCCGCCCCGGTCAATGAACCCACCGAGCCGCTGGCCCCTGCCGAACCAGCCGACCCCATTGCCCCGGAACCGCCTCGGGAGGAAGCAGAACCCGAAGAGGAATCGCCGCCGGACCCCGCCGACATGGACGAGACGCCGGCGGAGCCCGCCGATAATGCGGCAACGGCTGAAGGAGCCGAGACAGAGATGGACGACATCGACCGCCTTCTTGCGGAGGCCCAATCGCAGTCCGCGGGCGAGACCGGAGAAGCCGAACCGCTGGCCGGCCCGGCCTCGGCGGGGGAAGCCGGCACACCGGACAAACAAGACGGCGACGACTCGCTCTCCTCGGATTCCGAAATACCGCGCGATTGAGGGGGCCGCGAAAAACAAAGGCGGGGCCAAGCCCCGCCTTGCGCTTACCGAGGCGAGACGGCCGGCTCAGAACAGATCGGGTGTGGACACGGGATCCACATGGGCACCCGAGCTCACCGGCACTTCCCGGGCCGGGATGTGATCGCCGGTAATCATCTGCTTGTAGCCGCAACCCGGCCCCACCATGGGATAGACGCCGGCGTCCGGATCGATCATCACCTCCAGGAACGCCGGTCCCTTGAAAGCGACGAACTCCTTCAGCGTCTTCTTGAGGTCGGCCTTCGAGCTGATCCGCACGGCGTACTCGAAGCCGTCCGACTGGGCAGCCTTGATGAAGTCCTTGCGGTGCAGGGACTTGTCGCTGCCCGAGAAGTTGTCGTTGAAATAGAGCCGCTGCCACTGGCGCACCATGCCGTCGCCCAGATTATTGAGCAGCAGGACCTTCACCGGCAGGTCGTAGTTGGTGACCGTTTCCATCTCACCCAGATTCATGCGGATACTGCCGTCGCCGTCGACGTCGATCACGAGCTTGTCCGGGCAGGCGAACTGCGCGCCGATGGCGGCGGGCAGACCAAAGCCCATGGTACCCATGCTGCCGGAGGTCATCCACAGGCGCGGATCCCTGAAGTCGAAATACTGGGCCGCCCACATCTGATGCTGGCCCACGCCCGTACTGACCACCGCCTCGCCCTTGGTGAGCTTGTTGAGCTCCTCGATCACCTGCTGGGGCTGAATCAGCTTGCTGTCGCGGTCGTAGCCCATCGGGTACTTCTTGCGCAGCTCCGTAACATGCTTGATCCACGGCCCATGGTCTTTCTTGAAGTCGATGGACTTGCCGAATTCGATCAACTGGCGCAGCGCCCGTCCGGCTTCCCCGACGTGGGCCCAGTCCACGGTCTTGACCTTGCCGATCTCGGCGGCGTCAATATCCAGATGGGCGATGTGCCGGGCCAGCGGCGCGAACACATCCGCCTTGCAGACGCGGTCATCGAAACGCGCGCCCACGGCGATCAGAAAGTCGCAGTCTTCCACGGCATAGTTGGCGTAGGCCATGCCGTGCATGCCCAGCATGTGCAGGGAAAGCTTGTCCGTGGTATCCACGGCGCCCAGCCCCATCAGCGTGGTGACCACCGGGATATCGTAGGCCTCGGCGAACGCGCGAAGCTCCTCGGCAGAGTTGCCGTTGATCACACCGCCGCCGGCGTAGATCAGCGGCCGCTTGGACTCCTGCAGCATCTCGAAGAACTGTTTGCATTTGCGCTCGGAGAGCTTGGCGGCCTTCAGCGACTCCATGCGCTGGCGATAGCCGCGCACCTCGAGCTGGCCGGAGCCCACGTATTCGCCGGCCCAGTTCTGCATGTCCTTGGGCAGATCCACCACCACCGGCCCGGGCCGCCCGGAGCGCGCCACTTCGAACGCGGTGCGGATGGTGGCCTCCAGCCGCTCGGGCTTGGTGACCAGGAACACATGCTTGGCGCAATTGCCCATGATGTTGACGATGGGCGCCTCCTGGAAGGCGTCGGTGCCCATGGCGTTGGTGGGCACCTGCCCGGTGATGAGCACCACCGGAATGGAATCGGCCATGCAGTCGCGAATGGGCGTAACCGTATTGGTCGCGCCGGGGCCGGAGGTCACCATGAACACACCGACCTTGCCGCTGGCCCGGGCGTAGCCCGCGGCCATGAAGCCCGCGCCCTGCTCGTTGGCGGGAACCACCAGGCGGATCTGCTCATCCTCCTTCTTGGCCCGCTCCTCGTTGTAACGGAAGATGGCGTCGTAGGAAGGCAGGATGGCGCCGCCGCTGTAGCCGAATACGGTATCCACGCCCTCGTCGGCGAGAACCTGGATCACCATTTCGGCCCCGGTCATGGTCTTGCCGGCCATGGGGTGCTTCTTCGATTTCTGCTTGCTCATTCGCTGACTGTCGGGTTCTGGGGGATGGAGACCACACCAAGAGGCGCGGCCCGCGAAACGACACATAGTATAAGGTGCGCATCCAACCGCACAAGCCGGTGCGGCGCCAGCGTCAAATTGACGGGACAAGACAATGTAGGTTGGGTTAGCGCAGCGTAACCCAACAATCCGGCGAAGCCACGAAACCTTGTCGGATTATGCTTCGCTAATCCGACCTGCATACTTTGTGGAATCACTATTGATTGATGGGTGGGCGGCTCAATCCTCCGGATCGAACTTCAGCGCCGCCGAATTGATGCAGTAACGCAGCCCCGTGGGCTCGGGGCCGTCGGGGAACACGTGCCCCAGATGCGCATCGCAGCGGGCGCAAAGCACTTCTTCACGCCGCATCCCCAGGCTGAGATCCTCGTGGGAGTCGACGTGGTCCTCGGATACCGGTTTGTAGAAGCTGGGCCAGCCGGAGCCGGATTCGTACTTGGTTGCGGAATCGAACAATTCCTCGCCACAGCACGCGCATCGATAGACGCCCTCGCCCTTGAAGTCGTAATACTCGCCGGTAAACGGGCGTTCGGTGCCTTTTTCACGGCATATCCGGTATTGCTCCGGGGTCAGTTCCTCGCGCCACTGCGCGTCGGTCTTGCGGATCTTGTCCATACCACTCTCGTTCGTTCGATCAGGGTTCCGCGGCCTCCCGGGCCGCCGTATGTTTGCCGATGAAGCCCAACAGCGCCGTGCCGACCTCGGCGGGCTTCTCGCTGTTGACGATATGGCCGACGCCGGGCACCAACAAGGCTTCCAGATCGGGAACGTTATGCAGGATCTGAAGGCTGTCCGCGCTGGTAACCAGCCGGTCCTCACCCCCCATGATGGTCAGTACCGGGCAGCGAATCCTCGGCAGGTGCGCCATGATGTCGATGTCCCGCAGCGCCGGCAACAGGCGCCGCAGGCCTTCGAAATAGTCCGCTCCGGCCTGCTGCATCCAGTTTTCCACACGGGACAGATATCGCGCGCTTTGTTCCCGGAACCGGCGGCTGTAGACGCTGGGGGCGCTGACCCGATAGATATCGGCCGGGGCGTGGGTCGCGGCATCCAGCCAGGACTGGAACACGGCCTGCTGGCGTGCGTCCGTGCGCCCGATGGCGCCGATCAGGCTGACGCTGCGCACCCGCTCCGGGTAACAAGCCGCAAAGTACAACGCCAACGAGGCGCCGTATGACAGGCCCACGAAGTGCGCCCGACGCTCGCCCAGCGCATCCAGCAGTCCCGCCATGTCGGCCGCGTGGTGGTCGATGGAGAACTCCCCGACGGAGCCCATGTCGCTGAGGGATTGGCCCCGCATGTCATAGGCGATGCAGCGGTGGTTGCGGGCCAGCAGGTTCATCTGCGGCTTCCAGCCTCGCAGGCTGCCCAACACCCCATTGACGAAGACCACCGCCTCGCCACGCCCGGTTTCCCGATAGGCGAGTCTGAGATCATTGACCTGCGCGTATGGCGGCATGGACTGGACCGGCGGACCCTTGGTGGCGGTGTTGGACACCCGTCGATCCTATCCGAATCCAGGGGTGTGCGCATACATCCGGCTTTCACGTCAAAATGCACCTGCGGATGCACCGCTTCAATCCCCCGGCGCGCCAACAGCCGTTGGCGGAATCGCCGGGCTCACGGCTATACTGTTTTCACCCAAAGCGGTAGCAATCAGAAAATAAACAGGGGCCACGATACCGTTCCCGCCACACGCGGTCGCAACCGTTTCCGACCCCACCGCCGCTCGAACAAGCAGGTCCCGATCATGACCGTACGACACATCAGCAACCCCATCCGTCTGGTCCAGGAGGAAATCCAGCAGGCCCTCGAAGAGGCCGCCGGTTATCTGGACGCCTACGAAGACAACGAGGATGCGGCGCCGCCATGGGGTAACTGCCGCGATCTCCTGGAACAGGTCCGCGGCGCGCTGATCATGATCGACCTCCAGGGCGCGATCCGGCTCTGCGACGAGGCCATCGCCCTGACCGATGCGCTGGAGAACAACACCGCGCTGTCCCGGGAACATGGCCTGGATCTGTTGATGCACGGCATGCTGCTGATCCCCCGCTACGTCTACCAGGCGCGCCAGCACCAGCGGGAGCTTCCGGAAACGCTGCTGCCCATGATCAATGCCCTGCGCGGACTGCGGCGCGTGGTATTCCTCCCCGATTACCAGTTCTTCGAAATCGACCCGGGCCGCTTCGAGCTGCCCGCGCCGCTGACGGACAAGGGGCCTTCGGCCGACCTGGAACAAAGCGCCCGCCGCTTGCGGCACATGTACCAACTCGGGCTGTTGGGGCTGTTCCGCAACCCGCTCTCCACGGTTCACGCCAAGGAAATTCAGCGGGCCTTGCGCCGGCTGGCCAGCCTGTGCGGCGACAGCGCCCACGGCCGCTGGTTCGGCGTCGCCGCGGAAGTGGTGGACGAAGTCGTCCGGGAGTCGAGCATGGTCTCGCCCTCCATGCGGCTCACCCTGGGCCGGCTGGATTTCCAGATCCGCCAACTGGTACGCCAGGGCAGCCGCGTGGCCACCGAGCAGCCCCCGGAGTTCCTGCGTCGCGCCCTGCTCTATTATGTAGCCGCCTGCGAATCCGACGGCACGCCGCTGGCTGAACTCCGGGATCGCCTGGATCTGGTTTCCGCCATCACCCCGGAAGAAATCGTGGACGCCGAACGGCAATCCATGGCGGCGCCGGACGAGACCGTCATGGAAGCGGTGGGCAAGGCCATGGGCGAAGAGCTGGACAAACTCAAGGCCAACATCGAGAACTTCAGCCGTCTCAGCAGCATCACGGAAACCGAGCGGGCCGACCTGGTCGAGCGCATGCACGACCTGGCCCACACCCTGACCCTGATCGGCCTGTCCGAGGCGGCGGCGAACATGAAACGCCAGGTCACCCGCCTTCAATCCCTGCCCGGCACGGCCGAGCCCCGCCGCATCCAGGAGCTGATGGCCGAACTCGCCGACGCCCTGTCTTGGATCGAGGAGAACGTACAGGGCCTGGGTGCGATCCGTCCCCGCACCGCGCCCGAGCGCCGGGTGCCCCGGCTCCTGGCCGCGGAGCATCAGGTGATCGAGGAATGCAATCGCAACCTGGGGCAGGTGCGCGGCGTCCTGGAATACTTCAACGGCGATCTCGACAACGGCAGCGAACTCTCCACCGCGGGCACACCGCTGGACGAAGCCCGGGGCAGTCTCGTCATCCTGGGCCATTCACGGGCGGCCGCGATCCTCGAGCGGGCGCGGCGGGAAATCGACCGGCTTCCGCCGGACCAGGAACAGGCCGAAGATCGACTGATACTGATCGCCGACGCGCTGGCGGCGGTCCAATGGTATCTGGAAGGCATGCTGGAAGATGGAGAAGCCAGCGACGACGTGCTCAAGCTGGCCGAGGAAAGCATGAGCGCATTAGGCCACGGCCGGGCCAAGAGCGTGGAGATCCCCGCCACCGACGGCTGATCTCCGGGGGAATCAGGCCTCCGGAAACGCGGCCTTCACCAGCGCCGGAAGGACATCGCCGGCACAGCCCCGCCAGGATGCCGTGCAGTGGGGCGTCAAGGGTGTCTCCCGGGGGTTGACCTCGAACACGGGCACACCCGCCCGCAATGCCTCGTAGGGCAGCGACGCGGCCGGCTGAACCAGACTGGATGTACCCACGCTGAGCACCAGGTCCGCCTCGCACACGGAGATGAAGGCTTGCCGAAGGGCCTGCTCGGGCAGCATTTCCCCGAACCACACCACATCGGGGCGCAGCGGCGAACCGCAATCCGGGCAATGGGGCGGATGGCCCTCGTCGCCGGGTGCGGCCTCCACGGGCTTGCGCTCCTCGATGCACAGGTTGCGATGGATGTTGCCGTGCAGTTCGATGACGTTGGCGCTGCCGGCGGCCTGATGCAGGCCGTCAACATTCTGGGTGACCACCAGCAGTCCGGGCACTTGGCGCTCCCACACCGCCAGGGCCCGGTGCCCCGCATTCGGCTTCGCGGCGCTCACCAGCTCCCGCCGCCACTGATACCAGTCCCAGACGAGCGCGGGGTTGCGGGCGTAGGCTTCGGGCGTGGCAAGCTCCTGAGGGTCGTAATGCTCCCATAGCCCGGTCTGCGCATCCCGGAAGGTCGGAACCCCGCTTTCGGCGGACACCCCCGCTCCGGTCAACACGACCACGCGGCGCGCCTCCCGCATCACGGCGGCGTGCTCGCCCACATCCACCTCACCCATGCTCACTCCCGTTCTTCGTTTAGTTCTTCAGTGCCCGACACTCCCATTCCCTCGGGAATCGCATACAATGGGCGGCCCAGCGACCCAGCCAGCAACCAGGGCCATCCATGAGCGAGATCATCCTCATCAATGTTTCCGGCCAGGACAAGCCCGGCCTGACGTCCTCCCTGATGAGCATACTCTCCGAGTATAACGTGGGCATTCTGGACATTGGCCAGGCCATGATTCACGACACTTTGTCGTTGGGCATGCTGGTGGAGATCCCCGATCACGAAAAGCTTTCCCCCGTACTCAAGGACGTGCTCTTCCACATCCACCACCTGGACATGCGGGTACGATTCACGCCCATCTCCGAGGAGCAGTACGAGAGCTGGGTCCGCGGCGAGGAACAACCCCGCTACATCATCACGCTGCTGGGGCGGCGTGTCACCGCCGAACAGATCTCGCGGATCGCCCGCGTAATTAGCGAAAACGACCTCAATATCGAGGATATCGTGCGGCTGTCCGGCCGCGCGCCGCTGCACAAGGGCGGCGAAAACAGCCGCGCCTGCATCGAACTCTCCCTCCGCGGCCAGCCGCTGGACCTGGATGCCATGAAGCAGGAATTCATGGGCATCTCGCAGGAACTGGGGGTGGACATCAGCTTCCAGGAAGACAACGTCTTCCGCCGCAATCGCCGCCTGGTGGTTTTCGACATGGACTCCACCCTGATTCAGCAGGAGGTGATCGATGAACTGGCCAAGCGCGCGGGCGTGGGCGACGAAGTCAGCCGTGTCACCGAGGCGGCCATGCGCGGCGAGCTGGATTTCCGCGAAAGCCTGCGCAAGCGCGTGGCGTTGCTGGCCGGACTGGACGAGTCCGTGCTCTCCGAAACCGCTGCCGAACTGTCCCTGACGGAAGGCGCTGAGCGGCTTATCCGGACGCTCAAGACCTTTGGCTACAAGACAGGCATTCTCTCCGGCGGCTTCGGCTACTTCGGCCGGTTCCTGAAGGAACGGCTGGGCGTGGACTACGTGTTCGCCAATGAACTGGAAATTCAGGACGGCAAACTGACCGGCCAGGTTGCCGGCGAAATCGTGGACGGCGAACGCAAGGCCCGGCTGCTGCGGGAAATCGCCGCCAAGGAAGGTCTGAACCTGGAGCAGGTAATCGCCGTGGGCGACGGCGCCAACGACCTTCCCATGCTGCGCATCGCGGGCCTGGGCATCGCCTTCCACGCCAAACCCCTGGTCAAGCGCAGCGCCCGCCAGTCCATATCCACTCTGGGCCTGGATGGCATTCTCTACCTGATCGGCGTCAAGGACACGGACACCCCCGGCTAGCCACCTTCGCCCTGGAGCAATTAAAAAGGGTCAAGGGGAAAATCCCCTTGACCCTCAGGAGGAGAGCCATGCCGGGTACGAGAGCGGTCCGGCACGACACTTGAGAGCCGCGCTGAAATCATTACCGCATCCCCGCCGCCTTCCGTTGCAACGAGTCGCGCGACCCTGGCTATTCAAGCACCGCCGTGTAAAGGGAACGTAAAAGCCAAACCGGGCGTGCCTTGCTCAAACACGCCTTTTGTCCGCCTTGGCGGGACGGCTATGATGATTGGGCGCGAGCCGGCGCACCAGGCAAAGGGGTTCTGGTTCACGTTCGGTTTATGGTAGTGACCTACTCATAGGCGAAATCGCGCGCCTGCCCCCGGGGGAAGGGGCCGGATAGCGACTACAATAGATCAAACAGATGCCGTTCCCGGCGAGGTGACGTTGGAGGCGTACCCCGCCAGAATGATGCGAGCGGCCAACAAGAGCGATCACAAGAATTCGCATGTCGCGTTTGTCCATTTTTCTGTTCGGGGGGTTTCAAGCGCTCCTGGACAACGAACCCTTGACCGGCGTCTACGATCACGTGCGCGCGCTGCTGACGCTGTTGGCGGCGGAACCCCATCGCGTCCACCGGCGCGACGCCCTTGCGGAGCTCCTGTGGCCCAATGAGTCCGAGGAAGTAGCCCGCCGCAACCTCCGCCAGGCCCTGTCCCGTCTTCGAGGCGCCCTGGGTGATCGGGACCGGGATGTCCCCTTTCTGCTGGTGAACCGCAACACCGTGCAGTTCAACCGGCGTAGCCCCCACTATCTTGATGTAGCGGCGTTTCTCGAGTGTCGCCCCCAGGACGGATCGGTGGAGGAAAGCCAGCTGACCCCGGCGGACCTGCCCTGGCTGGAGGAAGCCGCGGCCCTCTATCGAGGACACTTCCTGGATCAGTTCTATCTGCCGGACAATCTGGCCTTCGACCAGTGGATCACCGGCAAGCGCGAGGAATACAAGCACGAGGCCCTAACCTATCTGCGGGCTCTGGCCCGCCATCACACCGTCACCGGAAATCTGCAGAAAGCCATTGCCGCCGCCCGCCGCCAGATCGAGCTGGAGCCCTGGCTGGAGAGCGCCCACCGGCAATTGATGGAACTGCTGGGCCGGTCCGGTCAGCGTGCCGCCGCTCTCGCCCAGTACAACACCTGCGAAGCGCTCCTCCAGGAAGAGCTGGGCATCGACCCCGAGCCCGAAACAGTTGCACTGCGCGATCGCATCATGGAAGGCCGGACGGAGGGTGAAACCCAGGTCGGCCTGCGGAGCTCCACAGACGCCTCCGGGCGGCGCCAGGTGACCGCGCTCTATTGCGGCCTGGAAGAGCCCGCCGGAATGGACCCGGAAGATCTACTCGACATCGTGCGCGGCCTGAAAGAGCGATGCGGCGAGCTGGCACATCGCTACGACGCTCATCTCGAACCGGGACACGGCGGCTCGCAATTGCTGGTTTTCGGCTATCCCCGCGCCCATGAGGACGACGCCCGCCGGGCGGTCCAGGCCGGACTCGAAATGCTGGCGGAGACCCGCCGGCTGAATCAGAATCACGACCACCCCCTCACCGTTCGGGCCGGGGCCCACACCGGCTTGCTGGTTGCCGCCGGTGGCGATGGCGAGAGCGTGGATCTGCTGGGCGCGCCTATCAGCCTGGCGATGCAGTTGCGCTTCCTGGCCGGCGCCAACTCGCTCCTGATCAGCGCCGACACCCACCGCCTCGTCGAATCCCATTACGCCACACGGCCGCATGCCGTGTCCCAGCACGCCGAGATCGCGCCCGCCTTGCCCGCCAGCCACGTCCTGCGCGCGCATTCGTCCCGGCAGCGGCCGGAGTTTCCCCGCACCCGCAAGCTCACGCCCTTCGTGGGACGGGAGGCGGAGCTTCAACAGTTGCTGGACGCCTGGGGGCAATCCCGCGACGGCGACGGCCAGGCCGTGCAACTTGTGGGCGAGCCGGGCATGGGCAAGACCCGCCTGCTGCTGGCGTTCAAGAAGCAGATCGCGCACCAGCCGCACACGGTGCGCCAACTGCGCTGCCAACCGCACTATCAGGCCACGGCGCTGCAGCCGGTGATCGAACTGCTCTATCAGATCTGCGATTTCCGCAACAGCGACAGCAACGACACGAAGCGCACCAAGCTGTCCAGAACGCTGTCCCAGTATGACGTCGACGGCACCGCGTTCGATCTCCTGGCCGGCCTGCTGAACCTCGGAGGCGGTCAGCCCGCCGACGACAGCCTCGCCCCGTTTCAACGCAAGCGACAGACGCTGGACCTGATCGCCACGCTCCAGCGTCAGGCGGCCGAACACCAGCCCGTGGTCTGGATTGCCGAGGATCTGCAATGGGTGGACCCCTCCACGCTGGAACTCCTGAAGCTGATGAAGGACGGCCTCGCCGGCAGCCGGATCTTGATGTTGCTGACCTATCGACCGGCCTATCAACCTCCCTGGAGCGACATCCCCCAGATCCCGCTGACCCAGCTCGATCCGCAGGAGATCCGGCGGCTGGCCAGCCACGTGGCCAACAGCCAGTCGCTGCCCGCCGAACTGTTGGCACAACTGGTGGATCGCACGGACGGCATACCTCTGTTCGTGGAAGAGCTGACCAAGACTCTGCTGGAGACACCGCTGCTCCGGGAAACGGATGAGGGCTACGCCCTGGTGGGCGATCTCTCCCAACTCGCCCTGCCGGCCACGCTACACGACTCGCTAATGGCTCGGCTGGACCGACTCGGCGGAGCGAAGCGCACGGCCCAACTGGCCGCCGTCATCGGTCGGGATTTCGCCTACGACGTGCTGACGGAAATATCGGACCTGGATGAATCCAGCCTCCAGGCCACCCTGCAACAGTTGGTGGACGCGGAATTGATCGATCGAAGGGAACGCGGGGCCGGCGCCTGGTTCAGCTTCAGGCACGCTCTGATCCAGGAGACCGCCTACGAATCCCTGCTGCGCCGGGACCGGCAGGAGCTGCACAGCCGGCTCGCCGCGCTGCTCAGCGCCCGTCGCGCCGCCGGCGCCGAACTCCAGCCGGAATTGCTGGCCCAGCATTTCACGGCCGCCGGCCAGTACGACGAGGCCTTGGACTACTGGCTGTTGGCCGGCACCCAGGCCAGCCAGCAATCCGCCCACAGCGAGGCGGTCAGCCACTTCCGGCGCGGCCTGGAGGTTCTGGCCAAGGTTCCGGAAAACGCGAGCCGAAACAAGCGCGAGCTTTCGCTGCAGATCGGCCTGGGCATGCCGCTGATGCTCTCATCCGGACCGGTACCGGAGATGGAACAGGCCTACGCCCGCGCGTTGGAATTGAGCCAACGCATCCCCAACAGCACCGACGTATTCCCGGCCATTCGGGGCCTGTACAGCTACTACGCCGGCCGCGCGGACTACCAGACCTCGGAGCGGCTGGCCTATCAACTTCTGGGTATCGCCAAGGAACAGGACAACGAGCAACTCCTGCTGGAAGCGCATCGCGCCCTGGGCACCACATTCCTGCTGCGCGGGGAACTCAACCCCGCCGCCCAGCACCTGCAACACAGCCTCGCCCTGTACCGACCGGAGCGGGACTACAACCTCGCCTTCCAGTACGGCATGGATCCGGGGCTGGCGGCGCTCACCCTGCTTTCGATCTTTGCCTGGACCCGCGGCTATCCCGATCACGCCCGGGAACAGGTCCTGGAAGCCCTGGCGGTGGCCCGGGAGCGGGATCACCCCTCCAGCATGGGCTGGGCCCTGAACATCGGTCTGATCGTGCTGCAGCTCTGTGGAGACGCCGAGGGCGTGCTGGAATTGTCCAAGGAGCTCAATGCCATGGCAGAGCGCCATCACATGCCCATGTGGACGCTTTGGAGCGGCATCATGCGAGACAAGGCCTTGGCCGAGCTGGGGCACAACGACGAGGCCATCGCCGTCATCCAGGAAGATTGCGCCCGCTACGACAAGGTCGGGGCTTCCATGGGCCGCCCCTACGCTTTCGCACTGTGGGCGGAAATCTGCCTGGAAGCCGGCCACCACGACGACGGCTTGTCCGTAGTGACCGAAGCGCTGAGCTGGGTCAACAAACACAACGCCCGGCTTCACGAAGCCGAGCTGCACCGTCTCCAGGGCGAACTGCTTCTGGCCGCCGACGGCGCCGGGGCCGAGCAGGCGGAAGCAGCCTTCCAGCGCGCCCTCGCGCTTGCCCGCGCCCAGGGCTGCCGCTCGTTTGAGCTGCGCGCGGCCACAAGCATCTGCAGGCTCTGGCTCGGCGGACATAGACATGCGGAAGGGATCGAACTGCTGAGGGAGGTGTATTCCCGTTTCGACGAGGGCCTGGGCACGCGAGACCTCCGGGAAGCCCGCGCACTGCTTGAACGCATCGCCTCCGGCCGACACACCGAATCATCGGCCTGACCTGAAACAACGGTCCAAGCGCGCTTTTCCTCAATTCGAGATCATTCCACGCGGCCCCGATTGGGAGATCTCACCAAAGCACGGCAGGCTTGTGAGACCTCGACGCCCGGTCGCGCTGTCTCGTCCACGCTGTCACACCGGCGCAGGCGGGAATCGATGTTCTTGAGAAGATCGGATTCCCGCCTGCGCGGATATGATGAGGGGGCCTAAACGCCGGGGTTCAAACGCTCTTGGACCGCAACCATTCGATGACGCGGTCGGCGCACTCCTCCCAGCCCGGCTCCAGCATGAACATATGGCCGTGGCCGGGAAACTCGATGAAATCCGTCTTGTGGAGCGCGGCGATCTCCTTTTCCATGGCCAGCACCGTGGTGTGATCTTCGGTACCGCCGCATGTCAGCAAGGGAAACTCCACGGCGGAAAGATCCGCCTCGATGGTGCCCTTGAGCACTTCGATGCCGACGGTGGCCGATTCCGGCACCATGCGGTCGGAAAGCTCCTGCTGACGTTCCGGCTCCACCTTGTTCAACACGGCCGCCCGGTTGACCTTGAAGCCCGGTTTCAAGGCCTTCTTGCGTGCCATGGCGGGCAGGGAACGCAGGATGTGGAGCAGGAACCATATGTTGAAGGGCGGATTCTGGAACTTGACGCCGCTGACGGGCGCCGACGAAGCGAATATGGCGGCCTTGAGGGGCATCTCCGCTGCCAACATCTGAGCGACGGCGCCGCCCATGGAGTGGCCCACCAGCACCACGTCGCCGCCCAACTCACGCGCGACGCCCCGAACGTCTTCCACGTAGTCGGCCATGGTCACCTTGCCGAGCTCCGGCAACTCCGGATTTGGGTGATGGCCGCGCAGATTCACGGCGTAGCAGTCGTAACCCGCCGCCGCGAACCGATGCATGAAGTGCTCCCAATACCACGATCCGCCACTGGAACCGTGGATGAATAAAATCTTGGCCCCCTCACCGGCAACGTGGTCAACGTATAGCCCGTTGATTTTTCTGGTTTCAAGCGGCATGGATTCAGAACCTCCCGGCACGGCCTCGAAGGGCCGCTTTTGTTGTGTTTATTGTCAAATCGCGTCGCGGTACGACCGAATGCATCCTCCCCAGACATAACGCGGTCGTTCCGAGACCGCATCAATAGCAAGAATCCCCCCTATTGACAACGCGACCTGACACGATCGCTGGCATTGTTCCTGCAAGTAGCCTCCCGGGACCATGCAACCAAGGGGAACGACCATGGCGATCGATCGCATCACTCCGGACCACAACCACGCCAGGCAGGAACGGACGGGGGAAGCCGGCCGGCGCGAACGCGCCGAGGTGGCGGCCACCGGCGCGAGGGCTGGAACCGAGGAGTCCGGCTCCACGGAATCGGCGGCACCGGCACCGTCCATGTGCTGGCTGTGCGCGGCGCCGGCGCCGGCGCAGTGGGTGGCGAGGGCGCGCGCGCCCTGGCGGAATCCCTGGCATCGCGAATCCGCGCCAACCCGGATCAGGCATTGAGCGTCCAAACGGGGACCGCTCAGTTGGAAAGTCATCGCCTCCAGCGCGCACTGACGGCGCTGGGCTGACAACGACCCGACAGCGCCAATTTCCCGGCGCCATCCGCCTCGACGTCGACAAATCGTCGCCGGTGTGCGGCAATTTGTTTTCGAGACGACTGTGCTAGGATGGAAAACACTATAATAATGACTACAGAGGGCAGCTGAGTCCCGGCATGTCGACCCGGCAGGGCATTACCCTGCGCGGATCGACTCGCGAAGTCCACGGATGGGCATTCGGCCTTCCCGTTGTTTTCTGCACGCCGGTGGGGCCAATCTAGCGGCGACACCGTACAAAGCGCTACGGGCATCGCGGCCGGTGACGAGGAACTCCAGGCCATGAACAAGGGCATCCTTTTAATCGAGGACAATCCGGATGACGCCGCGCTGGCCGTGCGCGCCTTCCGCAAGCAAGGATTGGCCACCGAGCTGACCGTGTGCAATAGCGGCGAGGAGGGCCTGGACTACCTGCTCTCCGAGGCTGCGGACGAAGACCTCCCCAGCCTGGTTCTGCTCGACCTTCAATTGCCCCGCATGAGCGGACTCGACGTGCTCAAGGCGATGCGCGACAACGACCGCACGCGGTTGCTGCCCGTGGTGGTGATGACCTCCTCGGACGAGGACCGCGATATTCAGTGCAGCTACCGCCTGGGGGCCAACAGCTACCTGCGAAAACCCGTGGAGTTTGCCGAATTCACCGATGTGGTCGGCCAGCTTCAGCACTACTGGCTCACCCTCAACCGCCTGCCGGGCGAACCGCGAAGGGCCGTATGAGCAAATCCCTGCGCGTACTGCTGGTCGAGGATTCGGACGACGACGCGCAACTGCTCCTGCGCCACCTCCGCAAGGGCGAATACCAGCCGGAGTTCGTGCGCGTGCAAACCCCGGAAGCCATGCGCAGCAACCTGGTTTCCGCGGAATGGGACCTGGTGTTGGCCGACAATTCCATGCCCGGCTTCAGCGCCATCGCCGCTCTGGACGTGCTGAAGGAATCCGGCTGCGATCTGCCGTTCATCATCGTTTCCGGACATATCAACGACATGGACGCCGTGGCCGCCATGAAGGCCGGCGCCCATGACTATCTGCTCAAGGACAATCTCGCGCGCCTGTTGCCCGCCATTGAACGGGAACTGACCGAAGCCGAAGTCCGCCACGCCCGGCGCATGGCCGAAAGCGAACTTCGCTACCACGCCTATCACGACGGCCTTACCGGGCTGCTCAACAGGCGGGAATTCGAGCGTAGCCTCGAGGAGGCGCTGGCCGATGCCCGGCGCCACGGCCATACCCACGTGCTGTGCTACCTGGATCTCGATCAGTTCAAACTGGTGAACGATACCTGCGGCCACGTAGCCGGCGACGAAATGCTGAAACAGCTGGGGGCGCTGTTGCAAACCCAGGTCCGCGGCACCGACACGCTGGCGCGGCTGGGCGGCGACGAATTCGGCCTGTTGCTGGAACGGTGCCCTCCCGACCAGGCCGTTCAGGTGCTCGACAAGGTGCGGGAGGCCGTCGACGACTTCCGCTTCGTGTGGGACGAGCGAACCTTCGACATCGGCATCAGCATCGGAATGGTGCAGATCACCGCAGACGTCCAGAGCATCACGGAATTGCTCAGCGCGGCCGACGTGGCCTGTTATACCGCCAAGGAAATGGGCCGCAACCGGACCCATATGTACGAGCCCGGCGACAAGGAACTGGCTCGCCGGCGCAGCGAGATGCAGTGGGTCTCCCGAGTCACCAGCGCCGTGGACGAGGACCGGCTGGTCCTTCACAAGCAGCCCATCCTCGACCTCGCCGCCGGCGACCAGGCACCCCACCGCCACGAAGTTCTGGTGCGGATGGTGGACGAAGACGGCCGGATCACCCTCCCCGGCGCGTTCATTCCGGCCGCGGAGCGATACAAGCTGATGCCCACCGTCGATCGGTGGGTGCTGACCACACTGTTCGAGCGGTATCACGATCTGCTCAACCAGCCGGGCCACATCACCTTCGTCAATATTTCCGGCGGCACCATCAGCGACGACGGCTTCCTGCCGCTCGTGCGGGGCCTGCTGGAGCGTCACGGTGTGGAGCCGGCGGCGCTGTGCTTCGAGATCACGGAAACTGCGGCCATCGCCAACCTGGGCAAGGCCGTGCCCGTGTTCCAGGCCCTGAAGGCGGTGGGATGCTCTTTCGCCCTCGACGACTTCGGCAGCGGCCTTTCGTCCTTCACCTATCTCAAGAATCTGCCGGTGGACTTCATCAAGATCGACGGCGAATTCGTCCGCGACATGGTGGACGACGCCATCGACCGCGCCATGGTCGAAGCCATCAACAAAATCGGTCATGTCATGGGCCTCAGGACCATCGCCGAATCCGTGGAGGATCAGCAAACCCTGGAAAGCCTCCGCGCACTGGGGATCGACTACGCCCAGGGTTACTGGATTGGCCACCCCCACCCCATTGCGGAGGCGGAACCCCGCGATGGGGCGCAATGAGCGGCCGGCTTTTTTCACAGTCCCCGGTTACGAGGTCCTGGACCGCGTAACAGCCACACCGGCTTTTGGCGTCTATCGGGCGCGCCGTGCCTCCGACCAGGCCAGCGTTCTCCTCAAGCTCCCCGAGACCGATCATCCGCCGCCCGAAGACCTGGAAGAACTGCGCCAGGAGTATGCCATCGGCCGCACCGTGGGCTCGGCCCATGTCCTCCCGCTAATCGACATCTGCGGCTGCTCGCGCGGCCAGGCCCTGGTCTACGACGATCCCCAGGTGCTGACCCTTCGGCAGGCGGTCGCTCTTCCGTTGCCCATCAAGGAGGGATTGGAGCTGGCCATGCGCATCACCGAGGCCCTGGCGGATCTCCACCGGCGCGGTCTGGTCCACTCCACCCTCCGCCCCGAAACCGTCTGGATCGCGGAAGACGGCAAAATCTACCTTTCAGGGCTCGCCCACGCGATCTCGGCCGCCACCCGCAGCGCCAGCCAGGGCCGGCCGCGCGTGTTCGAAGCCTCTCTGCCCTACATGGCGCCGGAACAACTCGGGCACGCCGGCCTTCAAGTGGGTTCGGCCACGGATTTCTACAGCCTGGGTGCCCTGTTCTACGAACTCTTTGCGGGCCGACCGCCGTTTCAGGGGGGCGACACCGCCGAACTGATCCATGCCCATGTAGCGAAAACCCCGCCGCCGCCCCGGCATTTCAACGCGGCCGTGCCCCCGAACCTGTCACAGGTGCTGCTACGCCTGCTCGCCAAGGACCCCGCCGAGCGCTACCGAAGTGCCGCCGGGCTGATGGCCGACCTGCGCCATTGCCTGGAGCACCCCGACACCGAAGATGGCGAAGCCACATGGACCGCAGGCACGGCAGACACCCCTGAACATTTCGAACTGCCCAACCGCCTCTACGGTCGAACGGACGCGCTCCAGACCCTGGATGCGGCTTTCGGGCGCGCTGCTCAGGGTGGACTGGAATGGGTATTCGTCACGGGCCCCTCCGGTGTGGGCAAATCCACGCTGGTCAACGCATTTCGGGACGGGCCGACCACCGTGGACGCCTGCTTCGTCGCCGGCAAGTTCGAACCGCTGCACCGGGAAATGCCCTACGGCGCCCTGATCAGCGCATTTCGGCAATGGGTGGAAGTACTGCTGACCGAGGAGGAATCCCTGCTCCAGCGCTGGCGATGCACGCTCGTGGGAGGGATTGGCAGAAACCTGCGCGCCATTACCGAAGTCATACCCGAACTGGAATTCGTGGTCGGCAAGCAGGCCGCCTTGCCGCCTCTGGAACCGACCGAAACTGAATACCGGTTCGAGCGTGCGCTGCGGGGCTTGATCGGCATTCTGGCGCGCCCTCGAAGGCCCCTGGTCATGGTTCTGGACGACCTGCAGTGGGCCGATCCGGCCTCCTTCCGCCTGCTGTCCAACCTGAGCAACGATCGGCGGCAACAGCACCTGATGGTGCTCGCAACCTACCGGGACATCCCGGTCAACGGCCACCTCCCGGTCGCCGAGTTTCTCTCGACCCTGCGGCATCAGCAGACGGAAGTCACCGAAATCGATCTGCAACCGCTGGCCGGCGACGAAGTGCGCCAACTGGTGGCCGACACATTCCGGAGATCCAGCCTTGCCACGGGCGAACTGGCGGATTGGGTCGTTGCCCAAACCGAAGGCAACCCCCTGTTCGTGCGCCAGTTGCTGAACTCCCTCTACGAAGGCGCCGCCCTCAGTTTTGACGCCCACGCGAAGCGTTGGGAATGGGATTGGGAGCGTATCCGTGCGCTGGGCCTGTCTGAAGATCTCGTGGGCTTCATGGCCGAGAAGGTGGGCCGCCTGCCCGATGAAGTGAAGCAGACCTTGTCGTTGGCGGCCTGCTTGGGGACCAAGGTCGATGTCGATGTGCTGGTCAGCTTGACCAAGGGAACCCGCAACCGGGTTTTGGGCGCACTGCAGGCCGCTGCCCACACGCAGCTGATCCAACCGGCCACCCCGAACGACATGGAACACTGGACCTTCGTTCACGATCGGATCCAGCAGGCCGCCTATTCCCTGCTCCCGCGAGGCCGCCGGGCCCGGGCGCACCGGGCCATCGCCCGGCTGCTGCTCAAAGACGCGGACGACCTCACGGTGGGCACCCGCCTTTTCGACGTGGTCAACCAGTTCAACCTCTCCGAGCCGGGAAAGGCCTCCCGCCGGGAACGACTCAAGATTGCTCGACTCAGTCTGGTGGCCGGGCAGCGATCCAAGGCGGCCGCAGCCTACCATTCCGCGCTGCGATATCTGCGCACCGGAACGGAGCTGCTGGAGTCCGCCGATTGGCAGGCCCATTACGAGCTCACCTTCAGCCTGCATATTGAATTGGCCGAGTGCGAATACATAACCGGCAGCGCCCAGACACCCCGGGACCTGTTCGACCGCGTACTGGACCAGGCGCGCAACCCCTCGGACAAGCACCGCGCGTATACCTTGCACATGGTTGCCGCAGTCCGGGCCGGCGACCATGTGCGCGCCCTTCAACTGGGCGCCGCCGCGCTGGCTCCCTATGGCGTGGATCTACCCACCGAGGACGAGGCAATCGCCGCCGCCGTGGAGGACGCCCTGGCGCTCGTACAGGCCGAGTTGTCCGGATTCGACATCAATCATCCGCCGGATGACCTCGCCGGAGGAGCGGACAGCCACGATGCGGCCGCCGTTGCCAGCACCCTGAGCCAGCTCTACGCATCGGCATACATCCACAGCCCACAGATGTTCGTACTGGTAGTCCTGAAGCTGGTCGACGCCGCCCTCAAGGCAGGCCGAACTCCCTATTCCGCCTTCGCTTTCATGAGCTATGCCATCATCCTCGGGTCGTTCCTGGGGGACTACGAACGGGGTGAGCGGTTCGCCCGATGGGCTCTGGACATGGGCGAACATACCGACGATTCGGCCTTGCGCGCGCGCCTCGCCCACCTCTACGGCACGGCCGTGGCGTATTGGACGCATCCACTGCGCGAGGCCACGAAGCACATCCGCGCCGCCATAACCGGCGCATTGCAGAACGGGGACCTGATCTTCACCGGCCTGGCGGTGAGCTATTTCGTCCGCCATCTCATCATGCAGGGCGATCCTCTGAACAAGATTCTGGAAGAGATCGACCACTTCCAGGCCACCGTGGACCGCCTGCGTTTCGCCGAAGTCGCCAACACCCTGAGGGTGAGCCGCCAGTGGGTATTGGCACTCAAGGGACGAACCCGCACGCTGGACTCCTTCAGCGACGACCAGCTCGATGAGGACGAACTGCGCGAATCCATTGTTAGCAGACTCGCGAAACCGCCCCATCACTGGTTCTATCTGCTCAAGGCCAAGCTCCATTACATGGCCGGCGATTTCGCCCGGGCCAAACACGCCATCGACAACGCGGAGGTGCCGCTTGCCTCGTTGTTCGGGCGCCTCGCCGTGGCCGAGCACACGTTCTACCGCGCCCTGATTCACGCAGCCCTGCATTCCACGGTCAGCGGCGAAAAAGCCCGGACGTACGAACAGATCATCGCCGAAAGCCAAGACAGGTTGGCCGGCTGGTCCCGCCACTGCGCAGCCAATTTTCGCCACCGCGAGACGACTCGTCGCGGCCGAACTTGCCCGCCTGCGCGGCGATCACGCCGAAGCCATGTCGCTGTTCAACGAGGCCGCCCGGGCCGCGGGCGAGCAAGGCTTTACCCAGGATCAGGCTCTGGCCCATGAATTGGCAGCCGGGCTCTATGGGGAACGCGGCCTGACCACCGCCGCCAACGCTCACCTCACGGAGG
Organism: uncultured Gammaproteobacteria bacterium; assembly: GCA_963711725.1. Classification (GTDB taxonomy): domain Bacteria; phylum Pseudomonadota; class Gammaproteobacteria; order Nitrococcales; family Aquisalimonadaceae; genus CAVQFO01. The sequence continues at coordinate 42,625 of CAVQFO010000033.1, forward strand.
CTCATTACCTCTATCAGCGATGGGGGGCCACCGAAAAGGCTCGCCGCATCGGGCTCGCCCACCCGGAACTGGCGCGGCAGTTGCCGCTGGAAAGATCCGGCGCCGACGCGCGTGCCCAATATCTGGACTTGAACGCCATTACCAAAGCGTCTCTGGCCATCGCCGGTGAACTGCAACTGGACCGTCTGCTGGAAAGCCTGATGGGACTGGTGCTGGAACACGCCGGCGCCCAGCGTGGCCTGCTCATCCTCGCCCGAAGCGGCACCCTGCGCATCGAGGCAGAAGGACGCGCCGAAGAAAAGGCGCTGAGCGTTCTTCAAGGCAAAGCCATCGAACCCGGCGGCGACTATCCCCTGTCCGTCATCAATTATGTGCGCCGCAGCCGCCAGAACCTTGTCCTTTCCAATGCTTCCGGGGAACACACCTTCTCCGGTGATCCTTACATCCAGGCCGCTCCGCGCCGCTCCATCCTGTGCATGCCCATTGTTCGCCAGGGCCAATTGCTGGGCCTGCTCTACCTGGAAAACCATCTGATCGCCGACGCATTCACCCCCGCCCATCTGGACATACTGGAGCTGCTCACCTCCCATGCCTCCACCGGGCTCGAGAACGCCATGCTCTACAACGACCTCAAGAGCGAAATCGTGGAACGACGCCGCGCGGAAGCGGCGGCCCTGGCCAACGAACGGCGCTGGCTGGGGTTTCTCGAGAATGTGCGGCTGGCGGTGGTTGGGCTGGACGTGGAAGGCCGGGTTGAGTTCGTGAACACCCACTTTCTCGAACTGACCGGCTATCGCCGGGACGAAGTAATGGGGCGACAGTGGTTCCAGGAGTTTCTGCCGGCCCGTCACCGCCGGCCCAACCTCAAGCATCGCTACTACGATCTGCTCAAGCGCAAATTCCATACGGATCTGCGCGGGATGGTGCTTACCCGCTCCGGCGAGGAGCGCACCGTCGCCTGGTCCAATGCCCTTCTGCGCAACGGCGAGGGCGAGATCATAGGAACCCTGAGTATCGGCGAGGACATCACCGCGCGGCTGAAGGCCGAATACGAAGTGCGGAGTTTGAACCGGGACTTGGAAGAACGAGTCGTGCAACGCACCGCCGAATTGCGGGCCGCCAACGAGGAACTGGAGGCCTTCTCCTATTCGGTGTCCCACGATTTGCGGGGCCCGCTACGCAGCATGGAGGGTTTTTCCTCGGCCCTGGAGGAAGACTACGGCGACGCACTGGACGAATCGGCGGCGGATTACCTGCGGCGCATCCGCCGCGCCTCCCACCGAATGGCCACGCTCATCGACGCCATGCTGCAGCTCTCCCGCCTGACTCGCGGGATCATGCATCACGAACCGGTGAACCTCAGCGAGCTGGCCGAGGACATCTCCGAGGAATTGCGCGCCCGCTCCGATGGTCGGGATGTGGAAGTGCACATCCAACCCGAAGTACAGGCCGTGGGCGATCCGCGGCTCCTGCGGGTCGTCCTGGACAACCTCCTCGGCAACGCCTGGAAGTACACCGGCGGGACGCCGTCGGCACTAATCGAATTTGGAACCGTGCCCGGCCAATCCGATCAGCCCACCTATTTCGTGCGCGACAACGGCGCCGGCTTCGACATGGCCTTTTCCGACAAACTGTTCACCGCATTCCAGCGGCTGCACGCGCCGGAGGAGTTCGAGGGGACGGGTATCGGGTTGGCCACGGTGCAGCGGGTAATCCGCCGCCACGGCGGCCGCATCTGGGCGGAGGGAAAAGTGGCCGAAGGCGCCTGCTTTTACTTCACCTTGGGCGGCACGGGGAAAGAGGCTTCTTCGCTGAACCTGCAAGCCCAGTCTGGCTCGAATAGGCATTCACGGGACTAATCACAAAGAAGACCGTGTGTGGCGGTTCGATTGTGTTCCGAGGAAGGGATCCTTTCCCTCTCGCCAAGGCGCCAACAACGCCAAGGGAGATAACAACATATTTTGCACGCCGATCTTCAGCTCTTGTTCTTCTTCGCTTGGCGTACTTGGCGCGCTTGGCGAGGACAACTCCCCTTACCCCGCTCGCCGAGGCATGCACAAAAAGAAAGGGCGGCACAAGGCCGCCCTCTTCGCCGCAGCGGGCCTGATGGCCCGGCCGAGCGCTGTTACACCTTTTCCTTGATGCGTGCGGACTTGCCCGAACGCTCACGGAGGTAGTACAGCTTGGCCCGGCGCACGTCGCCGCGACGCTTGACGCTGATGCTCTCGATCAGGGGGCTGTAGGTCTGGAAAACACGCTCCACGCCTTCGCCGTGGGAGACCTTGCGCACCGTGAAGGAGGAATTCAGGCCGCGATTGCGCTTGGCGATCACCACGCCCTCGAACGCCTGCAACCGCTCGCGGTTGCCCTCACGAACCCGGACCTGGACCACGACCGTGTCGCCGGCGCCAAACTTCGGCACTTCGCGGCCCGCGGCCTCCACCTGTTCTTTCTCGATCTGCTCGATGATGTTGCTCATACCGCTATCCCCTACGTTCCGGGTCGTTCGTTAGTGTCCGAATACTCGTCTATAAACTCTTCCAGCAGCTTGCGGCTGCCGGCATCCAATTCAATTCCGTCCAACAGGTCGGGGCGTCGAAGCCAGGTCCGGCCAAGGGCCTGCTTGCGTCGCCACCGATCAATCTCCCGGTGGTTACCCCCCAGGAGCACATCCGGCACCGGCATTCCATCCACCGACTCCGGGCGCGTGTAATGCGGATAATCCAGCAGGCCATCCACGAAGGAATCCTGCTCGGCGGATTCCGCATCGCCCAAAGCTCCGGGCAACAGGCGGGCGACCGCGTCGATCACCGTCATGGCCGGCAACTCGCCCCCGCTGAGCACGTAGTCGCCAACCGACCATTCTTCGTCCACCTCGGCCTGTATGAGGCGCTCGTCGATGCCTTCGTAGCGCCCGCAGACCAGAATCATCCCGGCTTGCCCGGCAAAACGCCGGACCGCATCCTGGTCCAGCCGGCGCCCCTGGGGGCTGAGGTAGATCACGGACACCCCGCGCCCGGCCTGCTCGCGTGCGGCGCGGATGGCCGCGCGCAGCGGCTCTACCTTCATGACCATTCCCGGCCCGCCGCCGTAGGGCCGGTCGTCCACCGTGCGATGGCGATCCGTCGTGAAATCCCGGGGATTCCATGTCGCCAGCTCCAGCAAGCCAGCGGCTGCGGCGCGACTTGGAATCCCATAGTTCGTCACCGCGTCCACAAACTCCGGGAACAGCGTGACGACATCAATTCGCATTGATCTTCCGTCCGGAGGCGGTCAAAACTCCGGGTCCCAGTCCACCCGGATGACGCCGGAATCGAGGTCCACGCTCGTCACCACCGTGCCCTGAACGAAGGGCACCAGGCGGGTGCGCTCACCCTCGACCACCAGCACATCGTTGGCTCCGGTTTCCATCAGGTGGTCCACCACGCCAAGGTCCACACCATCGACGGTTTCCACCCGAAGCCCTTCCAGATCCGCCCAGTAGTATTCGCCGGACGGCAGCGGCGGAAGCGCGTCCCGGGGGACGGCGATTTCCGCGCCAATGTACTCCCTGGCCCGCTCACGGTCATCGAACAGGTCCAGGCGGGCGATGACACCCTTGCCGTGCCGCTTGCCTTCCAACACCCTCGCGGTTTGCCACTGCCCGTTCCGCAGCAGCCGCCAGCGGCCGTAGTGCAGGATGTTGTCCCGCGGATCGGTGAAGGAGTAGATCTTCACCCACCCCTGAACACCGTAAAGGCCGGAAATCCGGCCCAATACCAGCATTCCCTCCGGCTCGGCGCTCATACGCGTCCGCGCCCGGAAAAGCTCCTCAGGCCGCCTGGGCCTTGGAAGCCTGCTTGATCAGGTGGGAGACGCGCTCGGAAGGCGTGGCGCCCTGGCCGATCCAGAAGTTCACGCGCTCCAGATCGATCCGCAGGCCTTCGTCCTTCTCGTGGCCGACAGCCAGGGGGTTGAAGAAGCCCAAACGCTCGATGAACCGGCCGTCCCGCGCATTGCGGCTGTCCGTCACGACGATGTGATAGAAGGGACGCTTCTTGGCGCCGCCGCGTGCCAGACGAATCGTAACCATTACCTTGAATATCCTCTTGTGCTGTTCGCGATGGACGGTTCCACCGGGTCAGTGAACCGCGCATTTTACTGGTTTTTAACAAAATGTGAAGGCAAAAACCGCGGCCGTCCCGGCCCGGAATGCGATTGATTACGCTGAAGGACACGAAGACCACGAAGGATGCACGAAGCGCGCGAAGCTCCAGGGGCCCGGGCACTGCTTTCCACCCGCAGCCCTACCTTCGTTTTTCTTCGTGTATCCTTCGTGCCCTCCGTGACCCGAGCGATTCCTTGACTATCGTGGGGTTCGCGGCGATGAACGCCGCTCCCATTCAATTCAATCTATGGTTCTTGGCCCAGGTTTCGGCTGTTCTTATGAGAAGCCCGGCGGCAATCCCCCACCCGGGGGCATCCCACCGCCCGGCGGCATACCGCCCCCGAACTGGCGCATCATCTTGGCCATGCCGCCCTTCTTGAACTGCTTCATCATCTTCTGCATCTGTTTGAATTGCTTCAGAAGACGATTGACGTCCTGAACCTGGGTGCCGGAGCCGGCCGCGATCCGGCGCTTGCGCGAGCCGTTGATGATGTCGGGCTTGCTTCGCTCCCGGGGCGTCATGGAATCGACGATGGCGATCAGCCGGCGCACCTGCTTGTCGTCCACCTGGCCCTTGAGCTGGGCCGAGACGTTGCCCATACCGGGCATCTTTTCCATCAGGCCGCCCAAGCCACCCATCTTGCCGATCTGCGACATCTGGTCGCGGAAGTCCTGAAGATCGAAGCCCTTGCCCTTCTTGAGCTTACGCGCCAACTTGTCGGCCTGATCCCGGTCGACATTGCGCTCCATCTCCTCCACCAGGCTGAGCACATCGCCCATGCCCAGGATGCGCGAGGCCACGCGGTCCGGATGGAAGGGTTCCAGCGCCGTGGTCTTTTCACCCACGCCCATGAACTTGATGGGCTTGCCGGTGACGTGGCGCACCGATAGCGCCGCACCACCCCGGGCGTCGCCGTCGGTCTTGGTAAGAATCACACCGGTCAGGGGCAGGGCCTCATCAAAGGCCTTGGCGGTATTCACCGCATCCTGGCCGGTCATGCTGTCCACCACGAAAAGGGTTTCCACGGGGTCGACGGCCTGATGGAGCTGCTTGACCTCCTCCATCATTTCCTGGTCGACGTGGAGCCGGCCGGCGGTGTCGATCAGCAGCACGTCGGCATATTGCTTGCGGGCGTGGTCAACGGCCGCCTTGGCGATGGCAACGGGCTTGTCGCCGCCGGAGCTGGGATAGAACTCCACCCCAACCTCCTGGGCCAGCGTCTTGAGCTGATCGATGGCGGCCGGGCGATAGACGTCACAACTGACGACCATGACCTTCTTGTTCTTTCTTTCCCGCAGCCAGCGCGCCAACTTCGCGACGCTGGTGGTCTTGCCGGCACCCTGCAGACCCGCCACCATGATGACCGCGGGCGGGCGCACGCTGAGGTCGAGCTCGTCGTTGGCCTCGCCCATGACGTGCACCAGCTCGTCGCGCACGATCTTGACGAACGCCTGGCCGGGAGTAAGGCTCTTGCTCACCTCCTCGCCCAGGGCCCGCTCCTTGACCTGGCCCACGAATTCCCGCACCACGGGCAGCGCAACATCGGCCTCCAGCAAGGCCATCCGCACCTCGCGCAGGGTGTCCTGAATGTTTTGTTCGGTCAGGCGCCCCTGACCGCGCATGCGTTTGAGTACGCCTTCCAGGCGGTCACTTAGATTGTCGAACATGGAATCGACCTTCGGGTCCGGAGAGTTTTCAGATCGCGGTATTATACAGGTCTTGCGGCCATCGGCGGAGCCGGGCTGAATCGCCGCAGACAAGCGCCGAAGCTTCAACCCGAACGGGTTCTATGCGATTATCCGGGCATCGGCCGGATCGCCGAACCAGTCTACTCAGCCTAACGCCGATAATGGAGCATTTCGTACTGGTCCTCGTCACCATCGCACTGTACCTGGCGGCCGGCATCGGCTTTTCCCTGGGGCTCATCCGGCCGTCCGGCAAGAGCCGCAATCGGGCGCTTGTGCTCGGCCTGGGCATAACTGCCGTCATGGCCCACGGTGTGCTGCTCTATGGCAACGCGCTAGCGCCCGGCGGGCTCAACATGAGTTTTTTCAACGCCGCCTCCGTAATCGCCTGGCTGATGGCCGCCCTGACCCTGAGCGCCTCTTTCGGCCAACCCGTGGAAAACCTCAATATTGCGATCTTGCCCCTGGCGGCGGTCTCCGTGGCGTTGAACGCGGCGTTTTCGCCGCCCGGGATCGTGCTCAATCGGCTGCCCGCGGGCCTGGAAATCCATATCCTCGTCTCGGTGCTGGCCTACAGCCTGCTCAGCATCGCCGTGCTTCAGGCCCTGGTTCTGGCCGTGCAGGATCGCCAGATCCGCAACAAACACCCCGGCGGCATCATCCGCGCCCTGCCCCCCCTGCAGACCATGGAAAAGCTCCTGTTCCGCATGTTGTGGCTGGGCTTCATCGGGCTGAGCCTTTCACTGGTAACCGGTTTCGTCTTCATCAAGGACATCTTCGCCCAACACCTGGTTCACAAGACGGTGCTTTCCATTGTCGCCTGGGTCGTGTTCGCGACGCTGCTCTGGGGCCGCTGGCGCTACGGCTGGCGTGGCCGGATCGCGATACGATGGACCCTGGGCGGCTTCATCACATTGATGCTGGCCTATTTCGGCACCAAGCTGGTGCTTGAATTCATTCTCCACCGCTCCGTCTGAACCGTTTCGCGAGGCCCCGCATTTGAAGGACATTCCTTTAGGTTTCCTGCTCGCCGCGCTGGTGGTGCTGCTCCTCCTCTCCGGCTTCTTCTCGGGCTCGGAAACGGGGCTGATGACGCTGAATCGGTACCGCCTGCGCCACATGGCCAAGGCCGGGAACCGGGGCGCGCGGTTGGCGTTGAAGCTGCTCAAGCGGCCCGACCGACTGATCGGCATCATTCTGCTGGGCAACAACCTGGTCAACATCCTGGCCTCGTCGCTGGTCACGCTGATCGCGCTTCAGCTGGGCGGCGAAGGGACCGTGGCCGTCGCCGCGTTCATTCTCACCTTCGTGGTCCTGATTTTCTCGGAAGTGGCACCCAAGACGCTGGCCGCCCTGCATCCGGAGCGGATCGCCTACCCGGCCGCCTTTGTGATGGCCGGCCTGTTGAAGGTGTTCTACCCGGTCGTGTGGGTAATCAACACCATTGCCAACGGCCTGCTCCGGCCCTTCGGAGTCAGCGCCAAGGAGACGGCCCCGCACAACCTCAGCCGCGAGGAACTGCGCACCATCGTCAACGAAGCCGGCGCCATGATCCCGCGCCGCCACCAGAAGATGCTCACCAACATCATCGACCTGGAAAAGGCGACGGTGGAAGACATCATGGTGCCGCGCAACGAGATCGTGGGCGTGGACCTGGAGGACGACTGGGACGTTATCCTCGAACAACTCACCCATAGCCAGCACACCCGGCTGCCGGTATACCGGGGCAGTATCGACGACGTCCAGGGGTTGCTCCATCTGCGCAAGGTGATGAAAGATATGCGGCGGGAGGATTTTGGCCGTGAGCACCTGGTGGACGCCATGCGCGAGGCCTATTTCATCCCCGAGGGCACCAGCCTCCACACGCAACTGCTCAACTTCCAGCGCAAGCGGCGCCGCATCGGCATGGTGGTGGACGAATACGGCGACATCATGGGCTTGGTGACTCTGGAGGACATCCTGGAGGAGATCGTCGGGGAGTTCACCACCGATCCCTCCTCCAATGTGCGCGAACTGGAAGCCCGGGACGACGGAAGCTATCTGGCCCAGGGCAGCATCAGTGTCCGCGAACTGAACCGGGCCCTGAAGTGGAAGCTGCCCACCGACGGTCCCAAGACGCTGAACGGGCTGATCCTGGAATACATGGAGACCATTCCTGAACCGGGCACCAGCTTGATGCTGCAAGGCTATCCCGTGACGGTACTGCAGACGAAGAAGAACAAGGTCAAGATGGTGGAGATTCCGCCGCAATCGATCCCCAAGAATCGCAAGGAAGGCGGGGAAACCGGCTGAAGCCGGTTCCGACCGCGACCGTCAACCGCGGCGCCAGGTGGTGCCGCCTGCCGAATCCTCGATCACGACTCCCTGCGCGGCCAACTCGTCGCGAATGCGATCCGCCTCGGCGAAATCGCGATTCTTCCGGGCCTCGGCGCGCCGGGCGATCAGGGCCTCGATGGCCTCGGCATATCCGGATTCCGTGCCGCCTTTGAGATAGCCTTCCGGGTCCGCCTGCAGCAAGCCCAATAGCCGCGCCGAGCTCCCGCAACAGACCTGCCAGGGCCGCCGCCTGTCGCGCATCCGACTCGCGCAGCCGGTTCAGCTCGCGCGCGACGTCGAACAGCACCGCCAAGCGCCTCGGGGGTGCTGAAGTCGTCATCCATGGCCGCGGCGAAGCGTTCCCGGAAATCCGCACCGGCACTCTCCCGGATGCGCGGCCTCGATCCCGCGCAGTGCCGTATAGAGCCGGGTCAAAGCCGCCTCCGCGTTGGAGAGCGCATCGGCAGTGTAGTTCAGCGGGCTGCGGTAGTGGCTTGAAAGAAGAAAATAGCGCACCGCTTCCGCCTTGTGCTCGCCGAGAATCTGCCGGACCGTGAAGAAATTGCCCAGGGACTTGGACATCTTCTCGTCGTCGATGCGCACGTGGCCGTTGTGCAGCCAGAAGTTGGCGTACGGGTGGCCGGTTGCTCCCTCGGACTGGGCAATCTCGTTCTCGTGATGGGGAAACTGCAGATCCACACCGCCGCCGTGGATGTCGAAGTTCTCGCCCAGGTTTTCCATGGCCATGGCCGAGCACTCGATATGCCAACCGGGACGGCCGTCACCCCAGGGCGAAGGCCAACTGGGCTCGCCCGGTTTGGCGCCCTTCCACAACACGAAATCGGCGGGATTGCGCTTGGCGGATTCCACTTCGACGCGGGCTCCGGCGAGCTGTTCCTCCTGTTTGCGCCCGGAAAGCTTGCCGTAGTCCGCGAATCGGGAGACATCGTAATAGACGTCACCGTTGTCACCTACATAGGCGATGCCCTTGTCCATCAGGCGGCCGATCAGGGCCTGCATGGCGTCCATGGCCTGGGTGGCCCGGGGTTCGCGATCCGGCGGCCGGCAGCCCAACGCCTGGGCGTCTTCGTGCATGGCCTGAATGAAACGGGCGGTGACCGAATCGATGGGCTCGCCCAGCTCGTTGGCGCGCTTGATGATCTTGTCGTCCACGTCGGTGATATTGCGGACGAAGGTCAACTCGTAACCGCTGGCCCGAAGCCAGCGCGCCACCACGTCGAACACCACCAGCGCCCGCGCGTGGCCCAAATGACAGAAGTCGTAGACGGTCATGCCGCAGACGTACATCCGTACTTTGCCCGGCTCGATGGGCCGGAAGGGTTCCTTGCGCTTGGTGAGACTGTTGTAGAGTTCCAGCATCCGGCTCAATCCTGTTTAACCATCTCGGCGGCACGGCGCAGGCGGCGCAGGGCGCGATCGGCGCCCATCAACGGTAGAATCCGGGCGAGTTCCGGCCCGTGTCCATGACCGGTGAGCGCCAGCCGCAGAGGCATGAACAGCCCCCGCCCCTTTGCCCCGGTCTTCGCCTTGAGATCGGATACCACGGTTGCGTATTCCGTGCCGTGCTCGCTGATCGCCGCCTCGGCGGCCTTGAAGAAGCCCTCGCCGGCTTCCGCCATCACGGCCCGGTCGTCGGCTCCCAGGCTGAAATCCTCCGCAAAGAACGCCTCCGCCCAGCGGCTGGCGTCTTCCGGAGTCACCACGTTGGGGCGGACCGTTTCAACGAAATCCTCGAACACATCATCCGGCACCCGGCCCACGACCCTCGGCCGCAGCCACTCGGCCAACTCCGCGGACGGCGCCGCGGCCACAGCCTCGTGCTGCCAGTGGGTGAGCTGCGTTTCATCGAACCGGGCGGGCGCCCGACCCAGGCGTCCCATGGAAAAACCGGCCGCCAGACCATCCAGATCCAGAAAACCGTTGTCCTCGAAGACATGGCCCAGGCGGGCCAGATAATTGACCACCGCGCCCGGCAGCAGGCCCTGCTCGCGAAGCTCGGCCACCGACCGGCTTCCGTGCCGCTTGGACAGCGGCGCGCCGTCCGCGCCGACGATCATGGAAATGTGCGCATACCGGGGTGCCGGCAGACCGAGGGCTTCCAGGAGCAGAAGCTGGCGCGGGGTATTGGTGAGGTGATCCTCGCCGCGAAAGACGTCGGTCACCCCCATCAGGGAATCATCCACCGCGTTGCTGAAGAAGAACGCGGGGGAGCCGTCCCCACGCCGGATGATGAAATCGCCGATCTCCAGCCCGGGGAAACGCTGGGGGCCGCGGACGCCGTCTTCGAACGTCACCACACGCTCCTGGGGGACGCGGAAACGCAACGTCGGCCGCAATCCCTGCTCGAGCTTTCGGGCCACTTCCGCCTCGCTCAAATGAGCGCAGGTTCCCGCATACCGGGGAGGCAATCCGGCGGCCCGCTGAGCCCGGCGCGAGAGCTTCAGCTCCTGCTCACTGCAGAAGCACGGATAAGCCAGCCCTTCATTCTCCAGCCGCGCGAAGTATTCCTGATAGATCGCTTCCCGTTGGGACTGGGCGTAAGGGCCATGGGGCCCGCCTACTTCCGGGCCTTCCTGCCAGGACAAATCCAGCCATTGGAGGTCCTGCTGCAGCGCCTGCGTGTACTCGTCCTTGCTACGCTCGCGATCCGTGTCCTCGATGCGCAGCAGGAAAACGCCGCCATGGTGCCTGGCGTACAGGGCGTTGAACAGCGCGGTCCGCAGGTTGCCCAGGTGCAGTAGGCCCGTGGGACTGGGCGCAAAACGGGTCTTGACGGTAGGCTTGATCATAGGCGCGCCATATTAGCCGAAAGGCCCCAGGCCCACAAAGCAGGCCTGCCGTGTTCCCACACGGCCGCAAGCCGGGCCGGCCCACGCTTGGTTGCTCCGTCAACCGCAGATGAACGCCTGCGCGGTTTGGATCACCACGGAACGACCCTTATGTAGGGAAACGCCGATTCATTCCGTCCCCGCGGGAACGGATCATGGCGCGCACAACTCAGTCAAAGGAGACGCAATCGGAATGAGTTTCACCACGGAAAAGCATGCCGGAGTCCAGGAGCAGATCGCACCCCAGACGCAAGGCTTTCAACTGAACCACACCATGCTGCGGGTGAAGGATCCGGAGCGTTCCCTGGCGTTTTATTCCCGGGTGTTCGGCATGCGGGTGCTCCGCAAGCTCGACTTTCCGGAAATGGAGTTCTCCCTGTACTTCCTGGCACGGGTGGAAAATGAAGACCAGGTGCCGGAAGACACCGCCGATCGCACCGTCTGGACATTCAGCCAGCGAGGGATCCTCGAGCTGACCCACAACTGGGGCACCGAAAACGACCCCGACGCGAAATACCACGACGGCAACAGCAAACCCCAGGGCTTCGGCCACATTTGCTTCAGCGTGCCGGAGCTCGACAACGCGATCCAATGGCTGGATGACAACCACGTGGAATTCGTCAAACGTCCGGACCAAGGCAAGATGCCCGATGTGGCGTTCATCAAGGACCCGGACGGCTATTGGATCGAAATCATCGAAGCGGCGCGTCTGGGCAACTTGGGGCGCTGACAACCCGAGCCAGCCACCTGCAAGCCGGGCGGGCGATTCGCGCCGCCCGGAGTTCGTCACGGCCGGATACTGAATATGCGTCTGCCAAGACCCTCAGCACGGCACAGACCGGAACCCGGACGGTCACCCTTTGCCAACGCAGGGATATCCGCGCAAGCGGGCCTCACCCTGCCCACTTTGTCGCGGCCCCGTTTGCGGTTATCCTCCCCCCAAAATGCCCTAGGTGATCGACCCCCATGACCGACAAACCCGTACTTTTCATTTCCGACCTGCACCTGGACGAGAGCCGGCCCGCTGTCACCCAACTGTTCCTGGGCTTCCTGCAACAGCGGGCGGCGCGGGCGGAAGCGCTCTACATCCTGGGGGATTTCTTCGAGGCCTGGATCGGGGATGATGCGGTGCCACCGGCACACCCTGTCATCGCCGCGCTCCGGGCTCTGACCGCCTCGGGCGTGCCTCTCTATGTCATGCGCGGAAACCGCGACTTCCTGTTGGGCAGCCGCTTCGAGGAAATGACCGGGGCCAAGCTGCTCGCCGATCCCACCGTGATCGATCTGCACGGGACTCCCACCCTGCTCATGCACGGCGACAGCCTGTGCACCGACGACCGGGAATACCAACAGTTCCGCGCCATGGTCCACAATCCCCAGTGGCAGGCCCAATTTCTCGCGAAATCGATCCCCGAGCGCATCGCCATGGCCAAACAGGCCCGTCAGGAGAGCATGTCGCGAAACAGCACCCTGGCCGAGGAAATCATGGATGTGAATCAGGACGCCGTGCGCGCCACTCTGGAGGAACACGGTGTTCGGAGGCTGATCCACGGCCATACCCATCGCCCCGCCGTACACAAGTTGGAAACCCGCGACGGCAAAGCGGAGCGTATCGTCCTTGGAGACTGGTACGACCAGGGTAGCGTTCTTCGCTGTCAGGGCGGGGAATGCGAGTTGCTGGAGCTGCCACTCTAGGGAAACGCTGATCCTTTCACACGCCCGAGCTTCAATACCAGCGGGTCCAGCAAGCTTCTTGGGAGACGCTGATCTATTCACGCGCCCGCACTCAGGTCTGTTTTGGTCATCTGGGTAGGCGCGGTGCCGGTCGCGTAGCCGTCGCTACGGGGCCGGTGGCGCAACACCGCCAGGGGCCAAAACAGGCTGAGCCCTTCGGGTTACGGCCGAGAAGCCGCCCTGGGTGTTGAGCCGCTTGACCGCAGAAAATAACTACGGCACTCCGCGGCGCGCCTACCATGCCGGCTCCTCAGGCCGTAACGCGGACGCGTGAATAGAGCAGCGTCTCCCTAGCCGAACAAGACCTTTGTCGCCGCCTCGAAACGCGCGGCCCATTCCGGATCGGACCGGCTACCGGCCGGACCGGCTTCGGCCCACTGGCCGACCAGATGCCGCGCCTCGGTCAGTCGATCCTTGCGTTCGCCGTTCTGAATTCCCTCGGCCAGACGAGCCACCTGCAATTCCATGCGCAACGCGGAATCCTTCTCCGGAGACTCCAACCCGGCCAGAATTTCCAGGCGAACCACCGCCTGCCGCCGAGTTTCGGCGTTCGCGGTCAGCTCGTCCTCGGTATAGGGTCGCGCTCCCGTCGCCGCGGCCCGGGCACGCTCCCAGCGGGCGGCCATCCCCTGTTCGCCATGCTCGGCCGTGAACGCCTTCCACTCGTCGTCCATCGCATCCACGCCATCCGCCGGCGCAGTCTCGGCTTGCATCGCCAAACGCTCCAACCCCTCCACCAGCTCAATGCCGCGGGCGCGGGCACGCGCGGCTTCGGCCTCCCGTTCCGCCCGCAGTTCGCCGCGCCGGCGCTGGAGGTTCTCGCGAACCTCGATCAACACCCGTCCGACGTCCCGCTCCACCCCTTTCGGCAGTCCCCGGAATTCACGCAGGGCCTGTTCCAATTCGCGGAACTGCCGTTCTGCGCCGGAAAGGTCGCCGGCGGCCGTGTCCACGAGCTCTCGGGCCCGGTTCAGCAGCGTTTCAACCTCTCCCACCGCCTGTTGGCGCTCCTGCTGACGATGCTCCCGCGCCTCGTCTCTCCGCGCAAACACCCGATCACAGGCCTTGCGGAACTGCCGATAGAGCTTCTGATCACGGCCCCGGGGCAACCAACCCGCATCCTTCCACTGCGCCTGCGCCTCCTTTGCCTCTTCGATGGCATGATGAAGATCGTCGGATTCGGCCGCGGTCTCCACGCGGCGGATCAGGGCTTGGCGGCGTTCAGCCGCGCTATCGAATCGTGCTTCGACCTCGGCGTTCAGGCGCTCGGTCAGATGTTTGAAGCGGGCGCCCAGCTTGTTGCCGGCACGCTGATCCACCGGCGAGGCTTCCCGCCATTCCTGGCGGGCTTGATCGCGGATGCGCTGGATCGCGCCGGTCTCCAGCGCGTGAAGGTCGGCCCGGCCCAGAAACTCGTCAAGTTGATCGCAAATCTCCCGGCGTCGGCGCAGATTGGCGTCGCGAACCTTTTCCTGTTCCGCGTAATACGCACGGCACGGCTCGAATGCCCGGTCCGCGGCCTCGCTGAATCGATGCCACAACGCCTGCGCGTCCGGTGAATCCGAGGGGCCCAGTTCCTTCCAGGACTCCTGCAGGGCTTTGATCTGGGCTGCCTTCTCCGGCGGATCCAGTTCCGTTTCCGCCAGGGACTCCATGGCCGCGCAGAGCTCCTCGCGCTTGGGAAGCGTGGCGAATCCCTGCCAATCCCGCAGCTCCGCCACCCGCGCGGCCAGCCGGCGAATATGCCGTTCCATGCGCTTCGGCAGGACACCGGGGATGGCATCGGCGCTCTTGCGAACCCGGCGCAGCATCTTTTGCGCCGGCCGCAGCAAGCCCTCCGCGATACGCTGATCGCAGGACTCGACCATGCGCTCCAATTCCTCCATCCTCCGTTCGCGGTCCTCCAGCAGGGCTTCGCGCTCCCGGCGCACTTCGTCCAGCGCCGCGTAGGCGCGATCCAGGATCGGCGGGTGCGCCAGGTCCAGATCCCAATCCACCTCCGTCAACAACGCCTCCAGGCGCCTGCGTGTCCGGGCCAGCGCCTCCGGATCATCGTGGGCGGCCCCCACGGCCGCCAGCGTCGCCTCCATGGTGCTTTCCGCGCGGCGCAAGGCATCGGCGCACACCAGGAAACGTTCCACCTCGTGATGCGCTTCCTCGTAGCGCGCCTGGAAAACCTCCTCGGCGGCTTTCCCTGCGGCCTCCCATTGGGACTGGGCCTGAGCGAACCGGCTACGCAGCTCGTCCAGGCGCGCCATTGCCTCCTGGGCGTCTCCGGCGAGATCCGAGCGCAAGTTCTCGACCGCCTGCACCACGAGCTCCGGATCGGCTCCCGCCGCAACCGCTGCCGGCTGCGTCGGCGCAGGAGATTCGATCTGGCGTGGGCAAGGCGTCGAACTGCTCGAGCAGCGCGTTGAAACGCTCCACATGGGCGGTGGAATCGGTCGAACCCAGATGCCGCCAGCGGTTTTCGATGCGCGCGCGGTGGGCGGCGGATTCGGCACTGCGCCCGCGCTCCACGACCACCCTCAACTCCTCGATCAGCCCCTCCCGCTCGGCCAGGTCCCGGGCCTCCGTCTCGCGCCGGCGCTGAATCTCCGCCAATGCTTCTTGTGCCATTTTCCGTACCTGACGGTCGTGATCGCGGCCCTGCGCCGCAAGCGCTTCCAAGGACTCCGAATCCCGTATGCGCGCCACCGCCGCCAATCGAACACGGGAGGCGGTATCGTGCATGGCCACCTCCACCAGCAAAGAAGACGAGGAAAGCCGTTCCACGGCGGCCAGCCGGACATCCGGCTCCCGACCGCGCCGCGCCACGTGCGCCAGCACGGACTCATCGTCCACCGCCCCCAGCTCCGCGACCCGCTGTTCCAACCGCAAATCCTGATCCCCGCCCGCCAGGAGATGACGGTATCGATTCGCCGCAACTTCCCGCACATTGAGCTCGGGGTCCTCGGCCATCAGCTCTCGCAGCTGGGTCAGACGCGAGATGCGCTTCACCGCCGCGCGGCGCACCGTGGGATCCGAATCCCGCATCAGCGCATCCAGCACGATGACTCCATCCTCCGTGCCCTCGGAGACCTCCGCGGCCGCCTCGGCTCGGATCTTCGGATTGGGGTGTTCCCACTTCGGCTTGGTAAGGCGCTTAAAAATCATGGATAGTGCCGATTGACTCAACGAGGATGAACATATTCGGAGGCGGGCTGCCCGCGATTCCTGCGAAATTTAACATGACCGTTTGGCTCGATAAGGCGTCAACGTGCAAAATATCACTTCAACACGTTGGTGATCCCGATAACATAGCGCCAGCCAAGCCGAAGAAGAAGGGATTCTTCCAAATGGAAAAGACATCCTTCACCGCAGCACTCCTCGCCAGCATCCTGCTTTCCGCCTGCGCCGCAACCAGCCGAACGCCCCCTCTCAAACGGCCTGGACCGGCGTCAGCCTTCAGATCGAAGGCGGCATACAGGGCGCCCGGCGCAGCATTCGAGCCTATCCTCGCGGCCAGCTAATGGTCGCCGATGACAAGCACAAGAGCCGCGACGAACGCGAGCTCACCGATCAGGAGCTGCGCACGCTGGACGAGTCCGTATCCGCATTCCTGGAACGCCGGCATCCGGCGGCCACATCCGGCAGCCACCCGCCGTGTGCGGACTGCGTCACTCTTACGCTGGTCGTGCAACCACGATCCCAGCGCAAACCCATCGCCGAGAGCTGGACTTCGGGCACTGGTGCGCCAGCCCCGGAACTGGCGCGGCTACTGCTAAGACTTGCACAACCCCTTTTGCACCAACGATAGCGACTGGGGGGCGGCCGCGGCGGGCACCGGCGGCTGTCCCGACGAACACGACAATATAATCAGGTAGGGACCTGACCATGGGCACAACGAGAATCTCCACCGTCAGCGGCATCTGCTTGGCCGCAGTCCTCTTCGCTGGGGCAGGCCCGGCGCGCAGCGCCGAGACCATCGCCGCCCCACGCACCGCGTTCAAAGCGGACGGCCAGACCGTCCGCATGCTGGCGGCTCCGGCAGGGCGAACCCTCACGGAACCGCTGGGCACTACGCCCCGCCAAGCGGCGGACGCGGCGCTGGACCGCTTCGCCGATCGTTTCGGCGTCAAGGACCCCAGTCGGCAGCTGCGCCTTGAACGCCAGCACGCCGCTCCCGGCGGGCGCAGCAACGCGCGCTATCAGCAAGTGGTCGACGGTATTCCGGTGATGGGCGGCGAACTGCTGGTCAACCTTAGCGCCGGCAAGGCACTGCAGTCACTGAATGGCGAAATTTCCCGCAAGGCCACCAAGATCTCGACAACCCCCAAGATCCCGGCCAGCGAGGCCTCCAGACAGGCCCTGACCGCCGTCGCCAAGTGGTATCGCACCGCGAAAACACAGCTGAACGCGTCCAGCCCCGAACTCACGATCTACGATCCTCATCTCATCGGTCCTGGAAACGCACCCACAGGCCTGGTCTGGAAACTCGAGGTCACCGGAAACCGCGACCTGGCCATAAGAGAGTTGGTCCTGGTGGACGCGGCAGCCGGGGGCATTCGCCTGCACATCGATCAAATCGACCGCGCCCTGGATCGCAAGACCTACACGGCTGCCGGAACGCCTTCGACGCCCGGAACTCTCGTCTGCGACGAGAGCCAGCCGAACTGCTCGAACGGCGCCGACGTGGACGCGGACCTGGCACACCTCTATGCCAAGGACACCTACGACTTCTACATGAACCACTATGGCCGCGACAGCATTGACGGCCACGGCATGACCATCATCTCCACCGTGGATTGGACAAACGGATTCTCGTGTCCCAACGCCTTCTGGAACGGCAGCCAAATGGTTTACTGCGACAGCGCGCCTCAGGCCGACGACGTGGTCGGCCATGAGCTCACCCACGGCGTCACCCAGCATGAGTCGGGCCTCTATTACTACTACCAATCGGGTGCCATCAACGAATCCCTTTCCGACGTCTGGGGGGAATTCGTGGACCTCACTAACGGCTCGGGAACGGACACGGCATCGGTTCGCTGGAAGATGGGTGAAGACTTCCCCGGCCTCGGCGTGATTCGGGACATGGCGGATCCGCCGGCTTTCGGCGACCCGGACAAGATGACGAGCGCGCACTACTATGCGGACATCGGGGACAGCGGCGGCGTCCACGAAAACAGCGGCATCAACAACAAGGCCGCCTACCTGATCACCGACGGCGACACATTCAACGGCAAAACGGTGACCGGCCTGGGCATCGACAAGGCCGCGGCAATCTACTACGAAGTTCAGACCAACCTGCTGACCTCCGGCTCCAATTACGGGGATCTGTATGAAGCGCTCTACCAAGGCTGCCTGAACCTGGTGGGCCAACACGGCATCGTCTCCGCCGATTGCGACCAGGTTCGCAACGCCACCGACGCCGTGGAGATGAACAAGCAGCCGACATCCGGCTTCAACCCTGAAGCCGAGGTTTGCCCCGGTGGCGGCACACCCAATGATCTCTTCTACGAGGACATGGAAGGGGCGATCACCGACCTGGGGTCAACCGCGCTGACCGGATCCCGCTTCTGGAGCGTATACACCGGGTACGCGACTTCGGGCACCAAAGCTGTTTCCATCGACGACCAGAGCGGCATTTCGGACACGGTGCTCGCGCAGAATTCCGACACCGCCGTTCCCGCCGGCGCCTATCTCCACTTCCGCCAGGCCTACGACCTGGAAATCGACGCCAGCACCACGCCGACCACTTACTACGACGGCGGCGTTGTGGAATACAGCGTTGACGGCGGAACCACCTGGACGGATGCCTCCGCGCTGTTCGATGCCGGGAAGAACTACGACGGAGCCATCGACAACTCCGCCGGGAATCCGCTGGCGGGCCGGAATGCCTTCAGCGGGCTCAGCCACGGCTATGTCTCGAGCCGCTATGATCTGGGCCTCACTCGCCAACAAGAACGTCCGCTTCCGCTTCCGAATGGGCACCGATACAGCTGTTTCGGCGTGGAAATGGATCATCGACGACATGCGGATATACACTTGCGACGGGCTTCCGGTGGCCAACGCCGGCGGTAACAAGAGCGTGGCCGCGAACAGCTCGGTAACCCTGGATGGCTCCGCCAGCTCTGACGACAAGGGCATCAACCAATACACCTGGACCCAGACCGGCGGGACCACTGTGGCCCTCACGGGCGCGAACGGGGTCTCTCCCTCGTTCACGGCGCCTCCCACGGACGGAACCCTGACCTTCCAGCTGGCGGTTCGGGACACTTCCTCCCAAGAGGCGACGGACACCGTGGCAGTGACAGTGACGAACAGCGCACCGACGGCGGCCGCCGGCAGCGACCAGACGGTCAGCGCCGGCAGCTCCGTATCGCTGGACGCCAGTGGCAGCAGCGACGCGGAGAGCGCCGTAACCTACAACTGGACCCAGACCGGGGGCAGTACCGTGACGCTGAACAACGTCAACACCGCGACGCCATCGTTCACCGCGCCGTCGGCTGCGGACACGCTCACGTTCCGGGTCGACGTGACCGACACGGGCGGCAAGACTGCTTCGGACACTGTCGCGGTCAACGTCACCGGTGGGAGTTCCAGCTCCGGCGGTGGCGGCGGTGGCATCGGGCCGCTTTGGCTTCTCGGCTGTCTGATCGCTCTCGGCATGCGCCGTCGGCGACCGATCAAAGCGTGAACGGGCGCGGCCGGCGGCGAATTGCAGCAAACGCCGCGGTCCGCTACGGCACGGCGGCCGTAATCGCGGCCGTCGCGCTCGTGATTCAGATTGCGCCCTCCTCGGTGGGCCTCGCGCTTCGCTATGAGCGCACAGCCCTGCTCCACGGCGAGCTCTGGCGGGCTCTGACGGCCCATCTGGTGCATGCCGGGTGGGCCCACCTGCTCCCCGATCTGGCGGGGCTGTTCATCATCTGCTCGCTGCCGGCCACGCCCGAGGCCTTTGCTCCCCGACGATTACTGCCGGCCCTGGCCTGGATCGGGATCTTCATCAGCGGTGGACTTCTGCTTTGGGACCCCAATCTACGGTGGTATGTCGGCCTGTCGGGCGTGCTCCACGGCCTGCTGGTCATGCTGCTCCCGCGGTTGTGGCGGGAAAGCACATTGGTTGGGGCTTTGCTCACGCTCGGCGTCACTGCCAAACTGATCGCCGAGCAGGCCACGGGGGCTTCGCTGGGGACCGAAGCCCTGGTGGGCGTTCCGGTTGTCATCGATGCGCACCTGCTGGGTGCGCTGGGGGCCGTACCCCTGGCGTTATGGGAGATCGTGCGGCAACGAAATGGGCGGCAAGCGCTACGAGGGCCTTATGACGAGCACACGCGTCACCTTTGAAAATTCCGACGGCCTGACACTGGCGGCATACCTGGAACTGCCGGTGGACCGCCGGCCGGTCGGTTATGCGTTGTTCGCGCACTGCTTCACCTGCGGCAAAGATCTCAAGGCGGCGGTTCGAATCAGCCGGGCCCTGGCCCAGCGGGGTTTCGGGGTGCTGCGGTTCGACTTCACCGGAATCGGGGAAAGCGCCGGAGATTTCGCCGATGAAGGTTTCTCCGGCAACGTCGACGATCTCATTTGTGCGGCCGAATTCATGGGCCGGCAATACAGCGCGCCGAAGGTGCTTATCGGGCATTCGCTGGGCGGCGCGGCGGTCCTCAAGGCCGCCGGCGATATTCCTTCGGCGGTGGCCGTGGCCACTATTGCCGCCCCGTCAGAGCCGAGCCATGTGAAACGCCTGCTCGAGCACGAGAATCGAGACGATGGCGATTCCCGGCCTTATGCGGTCTCGCTCGCCGGCCGGACGTTCAACCTCAGCAAAAAGTATCTGGACGATCTGGATTCCCATTCCATGACGCAGTCCATCCACAACCTGCGGCGCGCCCTGCTGGTTCTGCACTCACCGCTTGACCGCATCGTGGGCATCGACAATGCCGAGGCGATCTTCCGGGCGGCGCTGCATCCCAAGAGCTTCGTGTCGCTGGACCGGGCGGATCATCTGCTTTCCGCGGAAAGCGACGCCGAATACGCGGCGGCGGTTATCGCGGCCTGGGCATCCAAGTACCTCGATGTCAGGAAGGCCGACAAGGACAGCCACCCCGAGGCGCCCAACCGGGTAGTGGTACACACGGGCGCCAGCGGCTACCGCAGCGACGTACTCGCCAACGGCCATGCCCTGATTGCCGACGAACCGGAGTCGGTGGGCGGATCCAATGCCGGGCCGAGCCCCTATGAATACCTTCTCGCGGCCCTCGGCTCCTGTACGGGCATGACCATTCGCATGTACGCTGATCGCAAGCAATGGCCCGTGGACGGGGTAACGGTTCGGCTCAAGCACGACAAGATCCACGCAGAGGACTGCGAGACCTGCGAAACCCGGGAAGGCCGGGTGGATTGGATAGAGCGCGAGATCGAACTGGAGGGGCCGCTGGACGATGAACAGCGACAGCGACTGCTCGAAATTGCCGACCGCTGCCCCGTGCATCGCACCTTGCATTCGGAGATTGTCGTCGACACTCAACTCAAGGAGAGCTAGCCCCCGTCGCCGCACAACCCACGGCGCGACGCTGCTCCAGCCACACCGACCCGGAGGACATCAGTCATGGAACCGGAATTCGTCGCCGTCGTTACCGGCGGAGCCCAAGGGATCGGAAAAGGCATCGCCATGAACCTGCTCGGGCGGGGCTACAAGGTTGCCCTGCTGGACTTCGATCGCGAAGCGGGAGAGGAAACCAAGGCGGAGCTTTCCCATATTGGCGAACTCTGCTTCGTCGAAGCGGACGTTTCGGACGAGGACCAGGTCCGGCGCGCCATCGGCGAAGTGACGCAACGACTTGGTGCTCCGACCGCTCTCGTGAACAACGCGGGCATCGCCAATCCGTTCAACGGCCCCATCGAGGAGCTTTCCCTGGAGGAATGGAACCGCCGCATCGGTGTCAACCTCACCGGTGCCTTCCTATGTGCCAAGTACTGCGTTCCATACCTTCGCGAACACGCCGGCGCCATCGTCAACATCGGCTCGACCCGCGCGATCCAGTCCGAACCCCATTCGGAGGCCTACGCCGCCGCCAAGGGCGGCCTGGTCGCCCTGACCCACGCCCTGGCGATCAGCCTGGGGCCGGAAATCCGCGCAAACTGCATCAGCCCCGGCTGGGTGGATACCCGCGCCTGGTGGAAGACAGAGCACCGGGACGAGACTCGTCTGGATCCGGCCGACCACTCACAGCACCCGTCCGGCCGGGTCGGCGAACCGGAGGACATCGCATCGATGACCGCCTATCTGCTGTCGGACGCCGCGGTGTTCATCACGGGGCAGAACTTCATCATCGACGGTGGAATGACCCGGAAGATGATGTATCGCGAGTAATAGCCGCGGCGCGATGGCGGCCCCGGGGGACGCTCGCAGACGGCGCCGGTCAACCGAATAACAGGCGATACCCCACGGCCATGATCGCGGCGTCCACCATCGCGTGGGAAACCCAGGCGCCCGCCAGGGTGTCTTGGCGCGCGTAGTGGCTGTTCCATACGAGCCCCGCGCACATCACGACCGCGCCGCCCACCACACCCCAGGACAGGCCGGCGAACGCGCTCACCACGACCACGTGATGCGCGGCAAACGCCATGGCCGCAAGTATGCTCGGGACATGTCTCCGGAGCCCCACCTTGCCATCGTCGCCAATCAGCCGGCGCAAACCGCCGAACACGAACCAGCGCCAGTAGTATTCCTCGATCGCGGAATGAACGACCGACAGGAACACCGCGAACCACACGTAGTGGCGGAGCACGCCGAGGCTTGCCGCGCGGGCCTGCACCTGGGGGCGCGCCGCCGCAAGCACCTCGCCCAGGGGAGACCAACTGGCTGCGAGGACCAACACAGCCATGATTGCTCCGGAACACAATCCGATCCCAAGGGCTCTGCGGGTCATGCGCAGCGGCACGATACGCCAACCCCGGTAGCCTTCCAGCGCAAACAGGACAAATACCGGCCAGACCACGGTGAACACCTTGGTTCCCGTATACAACGCCTCGGCCACGGAACCGGAGGTCCCCATGCCGAAATAGCCCAGGGCGCCGAGCAACGGAACCACCATGGCCAGCATGACGGGCCAGGCCCGCGGCTTGGTTCCCCACGCCCCCGCCGTTACACTGCTCGTTACATTCATTAACCAAGGCCTTTTCATCATGCAAGTTGGCAAGAATACCGTAGTCGCCATCGACTACACCCTCACGGACGACCAGGGCGAGGTGCTGGACAGCTCCAAGGGACGGGAACCCCTGGCGTACCTCCATGGCTCGGGCAACATCATTCCGGGCCTTGAAAAGGCTCTGGAAGGCAAGGAGACGGGCGAAGCCTTCTCCGTGCGGGTGCCGCCCGAAGAGGCGTATGGCGAGCGCAGCGACGAGCTCAAGCAGGCCGTGCCGCGGGATATGTTCCAGGGCGTGGACGACCTTCAGGTCGGCATGCAGTTCCAGGCCAACGCCGGCGGCCAGACGCAGATCGTCACCGTGGTGGGCATCGAAGGCGACCAGGTCACCGTGGACGCCAACCACCCCATGGCCGGTGTTGCTCTGAACTTCGAAGTGGAAGTGAAGGACATCCGCGAGGCCACGGAGGAAGAGCTGGAGCACGGCCATGTCCACGGCGCCGGCGGCCACCACGAGTAAGACGTCGCGCAAGCGTTGACTGCCCCCTCTTCCTGATTGGGCGAGGGGCGCAGCCCTCCAGGCGCGGCGTTCATCGCCGCGCATCCCTTGACCTGTATATACACACCCAAGCCGTGTAGGTGCGGTCGTGTCGACCGCGAATCCCAATTACGCCTCAGGTCACGAAGAGCACGAAGCTCTTCGCGCAGCCACGGCTTTGGCCACGCAAGCAGCTTCGTGGTCCTTCGCGAGCCCTTCGTGCCTTCGTGACCGACAACGCTGGACCATTCGCGGTCGGCACGACCACTCCTACGCCGCGCTTTCCTCCGTGTGCGACGCGCCGCTCCTGATATGGATTGCATGGCACGGCGTGCTCCGCTTGTCGCAATCGGAAGTTCATGTCGGGATTCGAACCACAGAGGGCACAGAGTCACACAAAGGAAGAGCAGACTCTGTGGTGAGCACCCGGGGTTCGGCGTGTTTGTAGGTCTCGGCGGCAGCGGACCGCTTGGCTCGAGGCTGGACCCCGGCGCTCAGGTGCAATGCCCTTCGGTTATTGCACCCTACGGGAGGTCGAACCTCCTTGCGGTGGCAAGAACGCGTAGGGCGCAATAACCGAAGGGCATTGCGCCGCATGCGGTGTGGTTAAAATCCGGGCTTGGTAAGAAGCTCCAAGCATGAAGATCACCACAGAGACACGGAGCACACCGAGGAACACCACCTCTCATTTCGATTAGCTCTCCCATCTAACGTCCCGCAACCGATTGAATTTTATGCTCTCGCCAAGGCGCCAAGAACGCTAAGGGTTACCGAAATAGAAAACCCCTGATCCCTTGGCGTCTTGGCGAGAGGATCTCTTTTCCCTGCCTGGATTCTGCTCACCCGCCGGGTTCGCGGGCCGTTTGTTGCGCGACAGCGCGCCGACAACGGCGGAGAGGTCCACAAAACATCCGTGGGACAACCAGGCCCTCAGTTCGTGATTTCGTGCCGGTAGATCATGTTGTCCGAGCCCTTGTAGACGCCGAAGGTGGCCTGGGCGCTGGGCGCGTTGTCATAATTGCCGTCACCGTCCCAGTCGTACTGCATCCATGCCGGCAGGCCGGTAGCCGTTACGTTGAGAGGCCCCTGAGCACCGTTGTCCGGGGCCTTCAACCAGAGGTTGAAATCACCGCTCGACGGGGGCTGGGCCAGGTCTCGGCCGGATACCGCGCCCGAGGCGGCACAGCCGCCGACACCGATGACGCAGGTGTTGGCCGGCGCCAGTGAGTCCGAGGGATCCGCGTCGCTCAACACCACTGTCAAACCACTGGTACAGGCATCGTCCGTGTTGGCCACATAGGCCTGGCCGTTGAACTGTTCGGCCTGCATCTTCACGGGAAGATCCTGGGTCTCCGGCCCGTAGCTGTTGAGGATGTTCAATCGCCCGTAACGGATCGAGGTTCCGCCACCGGAAAGGTCCATTGCCGGCACCGGAGAACTCTCAACGTTACTGACGCCGTCGGAATCCGAATAGCTGCCGGAATTGATATCCAGGGAAATCGTGGGGCTGAACGGCTTGACCTGGGTCCTGCCGTCACCGCCGGTACGCGGATATTGGTAGGTATCCCCGCTCAAGGTCACCGTGCTCAGGCCCTTCCCTGGGACGTCGGTGGCGGACACGGAACCCGCCGTTCGCGACCATTGCATGGGATTGCCGTTGGCGTCGTTTACCAGTCCGTCGCCGCCGCTGGCGGGAAGAGTCGCAGTCACCGGACCGACGGCCAGCTTGTTGAAGGCCCCCTTGTAGTTCCAGGTGTCTGCGCCGGCGGCGTTCTTGGCCTGGGCCTGGAAGCTGGGCTCGCCGCCCATGGCGTACTGGAAGTCCTGGCCGGTGTAGGTGAAGGCGTTGGCCCCCGCCGTGCAGGCGTTACCCAACGTCCCGGTAGAGCCTGGATCGGGCGTTTGGAAATGATCCGGCGTGAAACGCCCCACGGTCAGTGGTCCGGTTGTGGCCACGGCGCCGCCGAGGTAGTTCGAATCCCGCACTGAAACCCGAATCACGCCCACTTCGCTGTAGGATGCATCGGCGTAGCTGTTGGGATCGCTCAGGCTCTGGCCGCCGTTGACCACCACGCCGCCGGCAAACTGGCCGCTGATGTTGGTCCAGGCGGCGCTGCCGGAGTAGTCGCCGGCCACGGACGTGCTGCCGTTGCGCAAAGACAAGGTGCCACCACGGGTATCGGCGCTGGAGGCCGGCAGCACCTGCTCCACCCGCATCTCGGCGTTGGTGGGCTGGTAGTTGTTGGTGATGGTGCCGTCGGCGCACTGACCGCGGATCTGCATGCGGAAGTTCTGACCCGCTTTCCAGTGAACGGCGCTGGAAGCGTCGGCCCCATCGAGCGGGGTGGTGCCATCGGTGGTGGCACGAAGATACAGGCTGTCGGGACTGACCACGAACAGGTCGTTGCCGGTCATGGTCAGTGTCTGTCCATCCACCGTCTCGGTGTAGCTGGCGTCCAGTTGCAGACGACCGGCATCGGCATAGTTCACGGCGATGCCGGCCTGGCCGTTGCCGTCGAAGTTGAGGGTCAGCGGAGTGGCATTGGCGGCGCCGTTGCCCACCGCCGTGGCGCCTCCGCCGGACGGCGTAACGTACAAGGGGTCGTCACCGGTCGCGGGGCTGCTGTAAGTGGACCAGAAATTCACCTGCTTTGAGACGTTTCCGAAGGCGGGCACGCATGCCTCGGAGGTATTGTCCTTGCGCACCGCCGAGACGGTCACGGTGTTGGAAACGGTGCAGGCGGTTTGATCAGGTACGTCGAATACGAAACCCGTGTCGTGGAAGTTGATGTCGCACGCCCCCGGCGCGCCGCCGGTGCAGGAATAGCCGTTCACCGAGGCGGGCGTGGAGGAGCCCACGCCCAGGCTCACCACCTCCGCGGTGGAGTGGCGCAGTTGAAAGTCGTGGCTGCCGCCGGAAAAGGTTTGGGTGTCGCCACCGACCCAGCCCGCCGGCGAGAGCTTGATCGTCACGGAACCCGTGTACAGCGTCGAGCACGCGGCGTCCGCGCAGGCGCGCACCGTCACAGTCTCCGGCTGGCAGGTGAGCGCCGAACCGTCGTGCACGATCTCGAAGTGATCGACGGCGGGGGTTGAACAAGAGTGGCGTTCGTCCATGACCGCGCGCAGCTCGTTGGCGGTCAGGGCCCTGGCGAACACATGGACTTCGTCGATATTGCCGTCGAAATGCCAGCGGGAACCCGCCGCGCCTTCCGAGCTGGTGGCCGTTTCCCCACCGATGGTGGCAATCCCGGAATCGGCGCCCCAGGAGCCGGAATAGCCGCTGCTGGCGTCCTGCGCAACCAGGCTCGTTCCCAGATAGATCCGCCGCTGGCGCTTGTTTGCGTCCATGACCGCGGCCACGAACTGCCACGTGCCGGTGTTTACCACCGGACCGGAATCTAGGCTTATGGGGTTTACCGTCCTGGAAAAGAATCGCAGCCTGCCATCGCCGCCGTCGCCCAGGCTGAACGCATAGCCTCCGTTGTTGTTCGCGTCATCGGCAAAGATGCGCTGATCCCCTGAAATCCGCTGGGGTTTGATCCAGGCCGTGATGGTGAAACCAGCGGTCTCGTTGGGGAACCCCGAAGGCAGGGCCACGTAGTCGTTGTAGTTGTCGAACACCCCGTAGCCACAGGTGCCCGGATCGCCGGCCAGCGCTGGCGCGGTATTGCCCGTCGTCGCCCCGCCCTTGGCCGTGGCGTCGAAACTGCTGCCCGAGTTGTCGGTCACCTCGCCCGCGGTGCCGTTCCAAATGGGTTCGTCCATGGGGTAGTAGGCGGCCCCACCCTCGCGGATGTAGCCCTGGCCAAACTGGTCGTTCATGCTGGCGTTGGTGGCCGAGGAGAGGAACACGTAGAACAGCCCGCCGCCGGAGGTGGATGCCGTGGGTACGCTGATCGTGATCGGCCCCGTACTGCCCGCCGGGATGGTTATGGTGCCGCTTTGCGCCGTATAGTCCGTGCCCGCAACGGCGCTGGCGTCCTGTGTCTGGTAGGTGACCGTGACGTCCGAACCGCTGGTCTGATCCATGGTGACGTCAAAGACGGCGGTATCACCGGGACTGACGATGGCGTCGGTGATACTCACCAGCGGCGACCCACTCCCGGCGTTGGTCCCGCCCTGGGTGTTGCCACCGGAATTGCCCGCTTCGTCGACCCAGGTGCCGTTGCCGTCCGGGTCGCGGTAAAGCGCGTGGGTATTGGTGTACGGCGCCTGCCAGTCGTAGGCCGGCGTGCAACTTGTGTCCTCATTATTGTCGTAACCGTCGACACTGAGGTAGTCGATGGTATCGCCGTTGCTGTCCTGCAGCAGCACGGACATGCCGCCTTTACTCAAGTTGATGGCGTTTCTATTGAGTTGCGCCTTGGGGATAACCACCCACGGGAAATTCGATGAATCCGCCCCCGACAGTGACAGGGGACCGGAGCAGGTTGCGCCCCACCACCATCCCCAGATAGTCTTGCTGCCCCCAGCACAGGCGGTGACGGTCCAGTTCCCGTAAATGGACGAATCAATGCCGGTATCCAGCAGCTTCACTTCGATGAAGCGATCGCTGTTGCCGTTGCGATAGACTTCGTTGATCGAGGAAAAGCCGTGGTACGGCGAACACGCAGCCTGGGCCTGGGACACCGCACAGGCGCCGGCCAAAAGGATGGCAAAACAAAACCAGCGTGCCAGACCCGATGCGAGTCGGGCGGCCGGCAGAACGTGGCGGCTTAAAGGTAACCTGGCTGTTTTCATCTTGTTATCGCCGTGTGTCACCCGGCCAGTGTATCAGCACGACACAACCACGCCGCACTCGTTCCCGATAAGCATCGGAGAAATGCCGCCCAGTGGTGCAAGAAGCCCGGCCGGAAGCACTCAGGCTGAAGGGTTGGTCATACGGTAGATCTTGGGGATTTCCTCAGGCCGCGATATGCAGACGCGCATGTCCTTGACCAAGCCGTCCTTCAGGCCATAGACCCAGCCGTTTACGGTCAAACGCTGGCCGCGCCGCCAAGCGTCCTGGACGATGGTGGTGTAGCAGACGTTGTGGACCTGCGTCATGACGTTGAGCTCACACAGGCGGTCCATCCGGGCGCTTTCGTCGTCGATTGCTTCCAATTCCTCGGAATTATGGCGGTAAACGTCCTTGATATGGCGCAGCCAGTTGTCGATGAGGCCCAGCTGCGTTTCGTCCATGGCCGCTCTCACACCGCCGCAGCCGTAGTGGCCGCAAACGATGATGTGCTCGACCTTGAGCACCTCCACCGCGAACTGCAGCACCGACATGCAGTTCATATCGGTATGCACCACCACGTTGGCGACATTGCGGTGAACGAACACCTCGCCCGGCAACAGCCCGCAGATGTCGTTGGCCGGCACGCGGCTGTCGGCGCAACCGATCCAGAAGAAATCGGGCGCTTGCTGCCGCGACAGCTTGTCGAAGAATTCCGGGTCGCGGGCCCGAATGGCCTCGGACCAGGCCTTGTTGTTCCTCTTCAACTGTTCCAGCGCGTCTTTACTGTCTTTATCCAACATTACACCGGCCTTCCCGCCGACATCGGCAACCCCGAGAATGATACCGGTCGCGCTCGCCCCTGTCAGCGAGACGGGCCGGCGCGCTACGGCTCTCAGAACCCCGCAACAAGCGCCGTCATCCCAAGCGCGTAGATCAGCAGCACCAGCACGCTCTCGAAGCCGATATTGGCGAAGCCTTTGTGTTCCCGATGCAGCAGACCCAGCAGGAGCACGCCAGTCATCAGAATGGTCAGAACCACCAGCCAAAGCTCCCGGCTACCCACGGCCTGGTAGACCGGCCCCGGCCGATAAGCCACGTCCGCCAGCCCGGCAAACAGGGTGTCGAAGGCGTTTCCGCCCAATACACCGCCCACCGCGAGGGTCAGCGCGCCCCGGCGCACCGCCGCCACCGAGGTCACCAACTCGGGCAGCGAGGTGGTCACGGCCACCAGCAGCCCCCCGATCAGGCTCTCGGAAGCGCCCGTCCGCACGGCCAGCGATTCGGCCGAACGGGTGAGCACCCACCCGGCCAGCGCTACCAGCGCAGCGGCCACCGCAAACTCCGCGCCGATCCGTCGGGTCGAGCCTTGCGCGCGGGCTCCACGGCCGGCGGGGCGGTCGATCCGGGTGAAACGGGTCATCTGCGGCTGCCACATCGGGTGGGCGTGCGCCTTGTAGACCAGCCGCATGCCCAGCGCGTACCCAACGAAAAGGATCGGCGTCAGCGCATGCACACCGAACAGGGCAACCGGCGGACCGATCATCGCCAGCAACATCAGGGCGAGCAGTATGACCAGTAGAGCGCCCATCATCATGTTGGGCACAGAGGCGGCGGCGTGTTCCAGGTTCGCCCGACGGTAGAAGAGATCGGCGATGGCCAGGAAGACCGTCTGCACGGCAATCCCGCCCAGCGCGCTGGACAGCGCGAGCGCCGGGAAACCGTCGGCGGCGGCGGTGGCAACGGAGGCAATGCCGGACAACGAGGTGGTCGCGCCCAGGAAGACCGCCCCGACGAACGCTTCGCCCAACCCGGTGCGGTCCGCCAGTTGATCCGCGTAGCCGCTAAGCCGGGTGCCCGTGAGCGCAATCACGAGCCCGGCGCCGCCGAAAAGCAAGATGCTCAGCCATAACGGCCAGACTTCCACCATGGCTCCCAGTCCCAGAGGCGATGTCCCCGAGGGATTCAGTCGCCCTGTTCGAAATCCTCATGCCCAATCCATTGGACCTTGTACAGGTCCAGCCGCCGGTCCTTGGAGTTGCGAACCGAGCCCTCGTTGCGGAGCTCCTTGAGCTTCTCCATGTCCAGATCGACGATCAGGGTCATCTCGGTATTGGGCGTGGCCTCGGACACCACGGCATCGTGGGGAAAGGCAAAGTCGGAGGGAGAGAACACGGCCGACTGGGAATACTGGATGTCGACGTTCTCCACTTTCGGCAGATTACCCACGCTGCCGGTCACCGCGACATAGCATTCATTCTCGATGGCGCGCGCCTGGGCACAATGCCGAACCCGCTGGTATCCGTTCTTGGTATCGGTCCAGTAGGGCACGAACAGGATCCGCATGCCCTGCTCCATCAGCAGCCGGGTCAGCTCCGGGAACTCCACGTCGTAGCAGATCAGGATGCCGATCTTGCCGACATCGGTATCGAACACCCGCAGCCTGTCGCCACCCTTGATGCCCCAATAGGCCCGTTCGTCCGGCGTGATGTGGAGCTTGTACTGACTGTCGATGGTGCCGTCGCGCCGGCACAGGAAGGAGACGTTGTACAGCTCGCGCTCGTTATACACGGGCATACTGCCGGCGATGATATTGATGTTGTAGCTCACCGCCAGCTCCCGCAGCGCCTCGCAGATCTCGTCGGTGAACTGGGCCAAGCCGCGAATTGCCTCGGCGGGATTCTCCTGATTGAACTTGCCCATCAGCGGCGCGTTGAAGAACTCCGGAAACAGCGCGAAGTCGGCGTTGTAGCCCGCCAGGGCGTCCACGAAGAACTCCACCTGCTGCATCAGCTCGTCCACGTCCTTGGTGCGGCGCATCTGCCACTGCACGGTGCCCAGGCGCACCACCGACTTGCGGCCACCGATGAGCGGCTCCTTCTTGTCCTCGTAGAAGATGTTGTTCCACTGGACCAGGGTGGCGAAGCCGTGGGATTCGTCGTCGTCCGGGATATAGTCGCGGATGATGCGCCGGACGTGGAAGTCGTTCGCCAGCTGAAAGCTGAGGATGGGATCGTAAGTCTCCTGGCGGCGAACCAGGTCGATGTATTCCTCCGGCGTGAGCTCGTCGGAATAGTCCTTGTAGCCGGGAATACGCCCCCCGGCGACGATGGAGCGCAGATTGAGCTTGCGGCACAACTCCTTGCGCGCGTCGTACAGCCGGCGCCCGATACGCATGCCGGAATACTCCGGATCCACGAACACATCCACGCCGTAGAGCACGTCGCCGTCGGGGTCGTGGGTGGTGAAATAACCGTCGCCGGTGATTTGATCGTAGGTGTGTTTGTCGCCAAAGCGATGGTAGTCGACAATCAACGTCAACGCCGCGCCGGCCACGGTCCCGTGGTCCTCCACGCAAATCTGGCCTTCGGGAAAGCGGTTGAGCATGGCCGCGAACTGCCGGCGGGTCCACGCCCCGCCCATTCCTGAATAGACCTGATCCATGATGCGTTTGACATCCGGATAGTCGTCCAGGCGCAAGTTGCGCAATTTGAGGCGATAGTCTTCCGTTTCCTGATTGTCGGGTGTCTCCGGCTTATCGGGCATATACCAACCTTTCAAGGAGTTTTGTCGGGCCCCAGAGACTCCGAGGCCTTCGCATGCTTGGGATTGGCGTCCACTTTGCCCCGCCCGCGAACCGCTGACAAGCTGCGGCGCTTGGCGTGAACGATTCCCTTTTGTCTGCAGTATGTGGG
>CAVQFO010000034.1:0-9249 GCA_963711725.1 uncultured Gammaproteobacteria bacterium
CATGGCGACAAACACCGGCCCCCAGCCGATCAGCAGTGCGGCCAGGGCGACGATGTCGCCGGAGACGATCAGCCTCAGATCGCGCGGCGTGGGGCCTTCGCCACCCTTGAGCATGATGGGCGCCATCGAGAAGATCGAACGCCAATCCCGGCAATGAACATGGGGACGATGGAAGGGGCGATCACCGTGGTCAAAAAGCGCCCAGCCGCTATGCCCCGGCGGGGTACCCGGCGTCGGTAGAAACGCCAACGTCAATAGCGCCAGCACAAACAAGACGATGCGTAACGCTCCAACGCGCTGCAAGGCTCCGGTCACGGGCAAATCCTCTCAATCATAATGGGGAAGACGGCGATTATACGGCAGCTCGAAGGCGTACGGCGCCGCCTGATGATCCAAATCATGGATCGCCGCCCGGGCCAATGAGAGAATGGCGATATTGGGGGGACCAGCAATCGACGCTCGCATCGCCCGGCAGGGAAGCCGCTCCCGTTCGCGCCACCGGAAGCGGAGGTATGCCGTGCGCGGCTCCTTGCTTGGAACCGACATTTTTGCCGTCTCCCTGTGTCTCATCTGCTGTCTCTTCGCCCTGGGCGTAGCCGCCGTGCTGGCGTCTTTGGGCACGCTGGAAGCACAACGGCTGGCCTCCGAACGCCAGGAGGACAGGGTTCGACTCGCGCTCACCGCGGGCACTCTGGGTCAGGATCTTCGAGACGTCATCGCCACGCTCCGCATTATCCGCAATTCGGATCAACTGCGGAACTATGTGTCCCACACGGACCGCGACACCACCAGACCTGACCGACCTCTTCCGGACCTTGGAAAAACACGATGGCCACTACGACCAGATGCGCGTCCTCGGCCTGGACGGCCGGGAACGTGTACGCGTGGACTATGCCAACGGCCAGCCCACCGTTGTCTCGCAAGGCGAATTGCAGTCCAAGTCGGACCGCTACTACTTCACCGACGCGCTGGACCTGTCCCCGAGCGAGATTTATGTCTCGCCGCTGGATCTGAACGTCGAACACGGCGTGATCGAACAGCCGTTGAAGCCCACCATTCGCGTGGCGGCCCCGCTGTTCGACGAAAGGGGGGGACGCGCCGGTGTGCTGGTATTGAATTACCGCGCCGAGGGCATATTGGCGCGGTTTCGCCAAGGCACCCGCGGCAGCGCGGGAGACGCCATGCTGCTCAACCGGGACGGCTATTGGCTGTCCAGCGCTAATCCGGCGGATGAATGGGGGTTCCAGATCCCCGGCCGCGCCAGCTTCGCCCAACGTTATCCCGAGGCCTGGGCCCAGATCCGCGAAGCCGATGCCGGTGACATCCAGACCTCCCGGGGGCGTTTCCTGTTCGATACGGTCCATCTCTCGGAGCTGGTCAGATCGGATTCCGGGATCAAGGTGCAATTCCCCCAAACGGATGAGAACTACTGGAAACTGGTAACGGCGCTGCCGCCCAGCACCGCCCTCACCCCGCTTGCTGAACTATTCCGCACGCGTTCCGGCGTAACCGGGTCGCTGATCGTCGTCGTGGCATTGGCCAGCCTCCTGGTGGCTGTCCTGCGTACCAACAACCTCCGCCAGGCTGCGGCGCTGCGAGAGAGCGAAGAGCGATTCGGCCTGGCGATTCGCGGCGCCAATGAGGGGCTGTTCGACTGGCAGATCGCCCACAATCGCGTGTTCTTTTCCCCGCGCTGGAAGTCGATGCTGGGCTACCGCGGCGACGAGATTGGCGACACCATCGACGAATGGACCTCCCGCCTCCACCCCGAGGACAAGGAACGGGCGCTGGCTCAGCTCAACGACCACATCCGCGGGCGCACCGATTACTACGAATCGGTCTATCGCCTGCGCCACAAATCCGGCCGCTACATCCGAGTGCAGTGCCGCGGCCTCGCCGTGCGCAACGCCCAGGGCCGGGCCCTGCGCATGGTGGGAACCTGTCTGGACATCACCGAGCGCTACCGCACCGAAGAGCGACTGCGGCAGGCCGCCGTGGTGTTCGACAATACCAACGAAGCCATCGTGATCACCGACAGCCAGCATCACATCATTACCGCCAATCCGGCCTTTTCGCAGATCACGGGTTACGACGCGGACAGTGTCCAGGGCAAACCCATTGCCCTGTTGCACTCCGGCCGCGACGACGAGGAATTCCATCGGGCCATGGAAGCCTGCCTGCTTGAAACCGGCCAGTGGCGCGGCGAGACCTGGCAGCGGCGCCGAAACGGTGAAACCTTCCCCGCCTGGCAGAACGTGAGCGTCGTCCGCGACGAACGTGGCACCGTCAAATATCTGTTTGGCTGTTGACGGATATCAGCGAGCTCAAAAATTCCGAACTCAAACTGCAGGAGCTGGCGCACCATGATGTCCTTACCGGGCTTCCCAACCGCCTGCTCTTCAACGCCCATCTGGAGCGCGCACTGGAGCGGGCCAAGCGTCATCATGAGCGTATCGCCCTGATGTTTCTGGACCTGGACCGCTTCAAGGTTATCAACGACACACTGGGCCACACGGCCGGCGACCGGCTTCTCTCGGCGGTGGCGACGCGTATCCGGGAATGCGTGCGTGCCGAGGACACCGTTGCCCGGCTGGGCGGTGACGAATTCACGGTCATCGTTGAGGAGGTCCGATCGATCGACGACATCGCGCCTCTGGCCCAGAAGATCCTGGATACCATCTCCGAGCCCGTCGCCGTGGACGGCCATGATATCGCCACTTCGGCCAGCATCGGGGTCAGCATCTATCCCGACCACGCGGCCGGCGCACGCGACCTGATCAAGGCCGCCGACGTGGCCATGTACCACGCCAAGGCCCAGGGCCGGGCGGCCTACCGGTACTACACCCCGATCTCAGTGCCCGGGCCTACGAACGGCTGCTTCTGGAGCAGGGTTTGCAGCAGGCGCTGCCCCAGCACCAACTCCAGCTTTTGTATCAGCCGCAGATTCGCTCGCCACCAACACCGTGGTGGGTGTGGAAGCGCTGGTGCGCTGGGAGCACCCGGAAATGGGCCTGATCATGCCCGAGCGTTTCATCGGCGTGGCCGAGGATACGGGCCTGATTGTTCCGCTGGGGGAATGGGTTTTACGCCAAGCCTGGGAACAGGCCCAGGAATGGGTTCGCAACGGCCTGGTCCTGCACCGCATCGCGGTGAACGTATCCGCCCGTCAGGTGACGGCCCCGGGCTTCATCGCCGCCGTGCAGGAGATCGTGGGGAACATCCGGCCCGGCGACAAACCCGGCCTGGACCTGGAGATCACGGAAACCGGCCTCCAGACCATCCGCGAGGCGGTCAACACCTTGCGCTTCCTCAAGTCCCTGGGGATACGCCTCGCCATCGACGACTTCGGCACTGGCTACTCCTCGCTGAGCGCGCTCAAGGATCTGCCGGTGGACATGCTCAAGATCGACCGTTCCTTCATCCGGGACGTGCCCGGCAGCTCCGATGCCGAGGCCATCGTCGCGGCCATTGTCGCCATGGGCCATCGGCTCAATCTGACCGTGCTCGCGGAGGGGGTGGAGACCCAGGCCCAGTTGGATTTCCTTCGAAGCGTGGGCTGCGATGAGATGCAGGGATTCCTGTTCAGCCGGCCGTTGGAGTCCGGCGACCTCCGGGCGCTCACGGCCGGCGGCACCGGTGTGGTCCAGCGTCGCTTCGGCACCGACGTCTGAGGCATCTGCAGCCCCACTCCACTCTTGTCCCCTTCCGGTTCCGTCCGCACGTTATGGGTTTGACCCTGGATTCTGGCGGCCCAACGTTATGCATGTACTGGTCACGGGAGGCACGGGCTTCATTGGCAGCGCCTTGTGCAGTCACCTGCTGCGCCGAGGCGATCGGGTCACGGTATTGAGCCGCTACCGCAACAAGGCCCGGGCCCAGTTCTGCGCCCGAGTCCAGGTCGTGGAGACGCCCGACGAACTCAACGGCCTCGCGCCGCCCGAAGCCATCATCAACCTAGCCGGTCGCAATCTGGGGAGCACCCGCTGGACTGAAGAAGCCAAAAAGGATTTCGTGGATAGCCGAGTCGGCGTGACCAACCGTCTGGTGGCCTACATGGCCGGCCAGGAGAAGGCCAGGCGGCCCCGGGTTCTGATCAGCGGATCGGCGGTGGGCTATTACGGCGCCCGGGGCGACCACATGCTTACCGAGCGTTCCCATTCCGCCAACGAATACCAATCCGATCTGTGCAGGGCCTGGGAACAGGCCGCCCGGCGGGCCGAGCCGCTGGGCGTGCGGGTGTGCATCATGCGCTCCGGCGCCGTTCTGGGCCCGAGCGGCGGCCCGCTCGCGGAGCCTGGTGTCGTTGTTTCGTAGCGGTTTGGGCAGCTACGCCGGCAACGGGTCGCCAATGGCTATCGTGGATACACATTCGCGATTGGATCGACCTGGCCTGCTACCTTATCGGCCACCGCTCCCTCAGCGGGCCGTTCAACGCCACCTCCCCCGCACCCCGTGCGCAATCGCGAATTCGCCGAGACTCTGGGCCGCGTGCTGGACCGCCCGGTCTGGGGCGGGGTACCGGCGTGGCTAATGCACCTCCTCTACGGCGAAATGGCCCACTCCTATTGCACCGGTCAAAAGGTCCTGCCCCGGCGCGCCCTGGATCAGGGCTTCCGGTTCCGCTATCCGAAACTGCAGGACGCCCTGCAGACCATCCTGCAGCGGCCTAGCACAGGAGACCCCAGGAGCCGAGTCAGGCCAAAAAGACGGCGCCGGCAAAAGCACCGACCACCATCCGTTGACCCGGATGAACTGGAGATCCCGGCCCACGGCCCGCTCCAGCCGGGTCATCGTCGCCGTGTCCCAGCCGGACACCACTTCCGCTATGAACGCACCGATGGTGGCACGGAACGGTACGTGCAGCCCTCCACGAAACGGCCGATCTGGATATCCACGGCGCGGCCAAGCGCGCCGTCGTCAAGCAAGAGCGCCCAAATACTTCGAGGCTCGCGGCCAACGACCGCACCAGCGCCGGCGTGCGGGCCCGGGCGTGGTCCGTCAGGGCTTCGCGCAGCACGTCCCAGACCACATCGACGTGGCGCCGCAACTCCGGGTCGGCCAGCAGCCGCCGTTGGAGATCCGCCACTTGGCGAGGAACGTCTCGCAGTGCTCCAACCGCTCCGCGAGCTCCCTCAGGTTCCGGTCCAACTCCTGGCGCACTGGCCCCTCCGTATGGGCTTATTCTTCCAACACCTCCTCCAGGCCGGCGACCAGGGACTCCGCCATCTGCCGATCGAAGCGCTTGGGCACCCACCACCGGCCGCGCTCACTGACCCGGTCGTAGATCCGGCCCTCATTGCGGACCAGCAGATCGTGAAGCACCGCCGCGCCGCGGTCCAACAGCACGCCATAGGATTCCGTCCGCAGAAACGCCCGCAGGATCCGCCCCAACGCCGGCACCGGGTCCAGTCGCGCCAGGCCGTCGATCACCGTCTGTCCGAACAGCTTGCGCATCCGCGCCTCGCCCAGGGCCTCCACCATATAGGGCACGGCGGCAACCATTCGTCGCCACCTTCTCCGCGTTGTCGTCGTCGACCAGCCATTGGCCGATCCGGTGGGTGGGCCGGGCGGCGCTCAACCGGTCCGCGACCACCGCCGGGTCCAGGAAGTGCGTCTCCACGAACTGCCCCAATCCACGCCGATCCGGCGTTTGTTGCTGGGAAGAATCGCCGTGTGGGGAATGGGCAGACCCAACGGCCGCCGAAACAAGGCGGTCACCGCGAACCAGTCCGCCAGTCCACCCACCACGCCGGCTTCGGCAGCGGCACGCAGCCACAGCACCCACTCCGGCGGCGCGGCCACGGTGAGCGTCCAGACATAACCGGCGGCGGCAAGAACCAACAGGCCCGTGGCCAGACCGCGAGCACGGCGTAGCTGCCGGTCCTGACGGGCTTGAGGGTCGGCGGGTGTGGCTGACATATCGAGCAATTCCCGGCGGGCAAGAGTGGATGCCAGCTTACCGCCGGGCGCACCGTCCGCGAGAAGCGTGGCGATAACCTTGCCGCGGTTGCGGGTCCCCAGGGGCGCGCGCAACATGTGGGGCAGACACGCCCCCCAGCCGTGCCCAGCGAGACCGCACTCATGCCTGAAGAAGCCGTCGTGCTTGCCAACAGCGCCTACGCCACGCCCAATGGCAAAACAGCCCACGGGCTGATCCGCCAAGGCACCCGATTTACGGTGCGCGCCGTTGTGGACCCCGCATGCGCCGGTGCAGACGCCGGCTCGATCCTGGATGGACGGAGCCGTGGTATTCCCGTGGTGGCAACCCTGGCGGAGGCGGTGAACGCCTCCCCCGTTCCCGTTCGCCACTGCATCGTCGGCTTGGCGACCCACGGCGGCCGGCTTACCCGGGAGCTGCGCGGGCTGTTGCTCGAGGCCCTGGAACTGGGCCGGTCGATTGTCAACGGCCTCCACGACTTGGCGGGCGACGATCCAGAGCTGGCGGCCATGGCGAACGCCAGGGGGCTGACGATCCTTGATCTGCGGCGCCCCAAACCCCGTTCCGATCTGCACTTCTGGAGCGGCGAGGTAGCGCGCCTGACCATCCCCCGCATTGCGGTGCTGGGCACGGACTGCGCCATTGGCAAACGCACCACCGCCCAGTTGCTGACCGCGGCACTGACCCAGGCCGGCATCCGCGCCGAGCTGATATACACGGGCCAGACCGGCTGGCTACAGGGCGGGCGCTACGGCTTCATTCTCGATGCCACCGTCAACGACTACGTCACCGGGGAGCTGGAGCACGCCCTGCTCTCCTGCGCGCGGGAACGCTCCCCGGAGGTCATGCTCCTGGAAGGACAGTCCGCCCTGCGCAATCCCAGCGGCCCGTGCGGCGCGGAATTCCTGCGTTCCGCCCTGGCCGGCGCCGTGATCCTGCAGCACGCCCCCGAGCGGCGCTTCTACCATGGCTACGAGCACACGGGGATTCCCATTCCGGACCCGGCGGAGGAAATCGAGTTGCTGCGCCTCCACGGTGCCCGCACCCTGGCGGTCACCCTGCACGGAGACCGGGGCCGCGACCCGGCGTTCCGGGCGGACTTGCAGCACCGCCTGGCCTGCCGTCATCCACCCCCTGGCCCAGGGGGCGGACGAGCTGGCGGGATTGGTTCGAACCTATCTGGAGACCTGCCGGTGAAAATCAGCGCCGTGGCAACACGCGTCGAACATTTCGAGTTGATCCGGCCTTACCGAATCGCGTTCCGTTCGGTGGACGCCGTGGAAAACGTCATCGTCGCCATTCACACAGAACGCGGCCTGGTCGGGACAGGCGCGGCCTCCGCCGAACCCCACGTCACCGGGGAGACCCCTGAGGCGTGCCGCGAGGCCCTGATGGAGAGCAATCTGGACTGGATGCTGGGCCGGGATACCCGCGAACTCCCCGCGCTATGCCGGGAATTGGCCCGGCGGCTGCCCCATACTCCCGCGGCACGTGCCGCCCTGGACATGGCCGCGCACGACCTCCTGGCGCGTCATCTCGGCTTGCCGCTGGGGACATGCTGGGCCGGTGCCACCACCGATTGCCCACATCCATCACCATCGGCATCAAACCGTCGGACGAGACCCTCGCGGAGGCCCGCGAGTACCTGGACCGGGGATTTACCGTACTCAAAGTAAAACTCGGCGCCTCCCTGGAAGAAGACCTGGATCGGCTCGCGGCCCTGCGCCGGGAAATCGGAGGGAAAACCCTTATCCGGGTCGATCCGAATCAAGGCTACAATGCGGCTCAGGTCGAGCGGTTTTTCCGGGAAACGGCGGACCTGGGCATCGAGTTCGTGGAGCAGCCCATGCCCGTATCCGCTTCCATGCGGATCTCCCGACCGCCATGCGGGCCCGGCTGGCCGCCGACGAAAGCCTGCTCACGCCAGGGACGCCTTCGCGCTGGCCTCGCCGCCGGCGGCGTGCGGGATATTCAACATCAAACTGATGAAATGCGGCGGTATCCGCCCCGCCCTGGATATCGCCACAATCGCAGAGAACGCGGGAGTCGACCTGATGTGGGGCTGCATGGACGAGAGCACCATCAGCATCAGCGCTGCCCTCCACGCCGCGCTGGCGTGCCCCCGAACGCGCTACCTGGACCTGGACGGCAGCCTGGATCTCGCCCGGGACGTAGTGGTGGGCGGATTCCTGCTGGAAAACGGTGAGCTGCGCACCACCAATGCCCCCGGGGCTGGGAGTGGCCGGAGTTTGACGATCTGCCGGACGCGGCCTTTTACCGATCCAGATCGCCGAACAGGGCTTCTACCGTGATAAACAGCCGGTTGCGCGGCGAAAAATGCTGTTCCTCGTCCCACAGCAGTTCCGGACGCAGCTCGATGAAAAGCCACTTCTTGTGGACCGCCTTGCGCCAACGCAGATCGATGAAGTACTGGGTCACGTGGTCGTTGGGATTGCTCTGGCCGCGGACGCCCACCTGATAGAGCAATGCGTTCGTCGGGCTGAACTCCCGGGAGACATAAAAGTCCTGGCTGTAGAAAAAGCCATGCTCCGGGCGGACCCAGGTCACTTCGGTCTCGGACCGGAAGAAATGGCTGGCCGGCAGCGGCCGTTGCCAGAGCATGTTCACGCTGGTGCGAAGATCGTCGTGGGAATTCCATTCCACCGAAGGCGACAGCCGCATTTCC
Source organism: uncultured Gammaproteobacteria bacterium (assembly GCA_963711725.1). Taxonomy (GTDB): domain Bacteria; phylum Pseudomonadota; class Gammaproteobacteria; order Nitrococcales; family Aquisalimonadaceae; genus CAVQFO01. The sequence goes on from CAVQFO010000034.1 coordinate 8,625, forward strand.
CATTCCTGGTAGAACCAGGAATGGCGGGCCCGGGAACGAACGAACACCCGCGAGGGCACACGCAGCCGCACACCGGCATCGGTGGTCAGGTCCCACTCGTGGGCCAGCTGGTTGAAATAACGAAGGCCCGCCGAATACTCCTGATCCTGATGGGTGTCGGCGGTAACCAGCTCAGCAGCGGCGCTGGGCGTCGACACCGCTCCCCTGGGTGGTCTCGTCGGTACTCTCGATGACCAGGCTCAGTCGCCTTTGCGTGCGGGGTAGCGCCAAGTGCAGGCGCACCTTGGGCTGAGTGTCCACGTTGCCACTCTCCAGCAGAGACTCAAAGCCGATGCGCAACTGGCTCTCGCGGCCGGTCCGGCGATACTCCTCGGTACCGAACAGGTTGTCCAGCCAATGGCCCAACTCCACCACTTCCCGCGACATGGACTGTTGGGTATCGTCGACGGCGGCGAGGTATGAGGTATCATCGAATCCTCGCGTGGTCTCGGTGGAATCCGCGTTCGCGGCAATGGCTCTCGCGGCCGGGCAGAGCGCGGCCATGGCACCGTACAGAAGAATCAATGACCGAATCGACAACGTCTTGTTTTCCGTTCTTATGGGCGACGGTGAGTCCGCGGGCCGC
>CAVQFO010000035.1:0-60125 GCA_963711725.1 uncultured Gammaproteobacteria bacterium
CTGGAAGCACAACGGCTGGCCTCCGAACGCCAGGAGGACAGGGTTCGACTCGCGCTCACCGCGGGCACTCTGGGTCAGGATCTTCGAGACGTCATCGCCACGCTGCGCATTATCCGCAATTCGGATCAACTGCGGAACTATGTGTCCCACACGGACCGCGACACCACCAGCACCTGACCGACCTCTTCCGGACCTGGAAAAACACGATGGCCACTACGACCAGATGCGCGTCCTCGGCCTGGACGGCCGGGAACGTGTACGCGTGGACTATGCCAACGGCCAGCCCACCGTTGTCTCCCAAGGCGAATTGCAGTCCAAGTCGGACCGCTACTACTTCACCGACGCGCTGGACCTGTCCCCGAGCGAGATTTATGTCTCGCCGCTGGATCTGAACGTCGAACACGGCGTGATCGAACAGCCGTTGAAGCCCACCATTCGCGTGGCGGCCCCGCTGTTCGACGAAAGGGGCGGACGCGCCGGTGTGCTGGTATTGAATTACCGCGCCGAGGGCATATTGGCACGGTTTCGCCAAGGCACCCGCGGCAGCGCGGGAGACGCCATGCTGCTCAACCGGGACGGCTATTGGCTGTCCAGCGCTAATCCGGCGGATGAATGGGGGTTCCAGATCCCCGGCCGCGCCAGCTTCGCCCAACGTTATCCCGAGGCCTGGGCCCAGATCCGCGAAGCCGATGCCGGTGACATCCAGACCTCCCGGGGGCGTTTCCTGTTCGATACGGTCCATCTCTCGGAGCTGGTCAGATCGGATTCCGGGATCGAGGTGCAATTTCCCCAAACGGATGAGAACTACTGGAAACTGGTAACGGCGCTGCCGCCCAGCACCGCCCTCACCCCGCTTGCTGAACTGTTCCGCACGCGTTCCGGCGTAACCGGGTCGCTGATCGTCGTCGTGGCATTGGCCAGCCTCCTGGTGGCTGTCCTGCGTACCAACAATCTCCGTCAGGCTGCGGCGCTGCGAGAGAGCGAAGAGCGATTCGGCCTGGCGATTCGCGGCCCAATGAGGGGCTGTTCGACTGGCAGATCGCCCACAATCGCGTGTTCTTTTCTCCGCGCTGGAAGTCGATGCTGGGCTACCGCGGCGACGAGATTGGCGACACCATCGACGAATGGACCTCCCGCCTCCACCCCGAGGACAAGGAACGGGCGCTGGCCCAGCTCAACGACCACATCCGCGGGCGCACCGATTACTACGAATCGGTCTATCGCCTGCGCCACAAATCCGGCCGCTACATCCGAGTGCAGTGCCGCGGCCTCGCCGTGCGCAACGCCCAGGGCCGGGCCCTGCGCATGGTGGGAACCTGCCTGGACATCACCGAGCGCTACCGCACCGAAGAGCGACTGCGGCAGGCCGCCGTGGTGTTCGACAATACCAACGAAGCCATCGTCATCACCGACAGCCAGCATCACATCATTACCGCCAATCCGGCCTTTTCGCAGATCACGGGTTACGACGCGGACAGTGTCCAGGGCAAACCCATTGCCCTGTTGCACTCCGGCCGTGACGACGAGGAATTCCATCGGGCCATGGAAGCCTGCCTGCTTGAAACCGGCCAGTGGCGCGGCGAGACCTGGCAGCGGCGCCGAAACGGTGAAACCTTCCCCGCCTGGCAGAACGTGAGCGTCGTCCGCGACGAACGTGGCACCGTGAAATATCTGGTTTGGCTGTTGACGGATATCAGCAAGCTCAAGAATTCCGAACTCAAACTGCAGGAGCTGGCGCACCACGATGTCCTTACCGGGCTTCCCAACCGCCTGCTCTTCAACGCCCATCTGGAGCGCGCACTGGAGCGGGCCAAGCGTCATCATGAGCGTATCGCCCTGATGTTTCTGGACCTGGACCGCTTCAAGGTTATCAACGACACACTGGGCCACACGGCCGGCGACCGGCTGCTCTCGGCGGTGGCGACGCGTATCCGGGAATGCGTGCGTGCCGAGGACACCGTTGCCCGGCTGGGCGGTGACGAATTCCGGTCATCGTTGAGGAGGTCCGATCGATCGACGACATCGCGCCTCTGGCCCAGAAGATCCTGGATACCATCTCCGAGCCCGTCGCCGTGGACGGCCATGATATCGCCACTTCGGCCAGCATCGGGGTCAGCATCTATCCCGACCACGCGGCCGGCGCCGCGACCTGATCAAGGCCGCCGACGTGGCCATGTACCACGCCAAGGCCCAGGGCCGGGCGGCCTACCGGTACTACACCCCCGATCTCAGTGCCCGGGCCTACGAACGGCTGCTCCTGGAGCAGGGTTTGCAGCAGGCGCTGCCCCAGCACCAACTCCAGCTTTTGTATCAGCCGCAGATTTCGCTCGCCACCAACACCGTGGTGGGTGTGGAAGCGCTGGTGCGCTGGGAGCACCCGGAAATGGGCCTGATCATGCCCGAGCGTTTCATCGGCGTGGCCGAGGATACGGGCCTGATTGTTCCGCTGGGGGAATGGGTTTTGCGCCAAGCCTGGGAACAGGCCCAGGAATGGGTTCGCAACGGCCTGGTCCTGCACCGCATCGCGGTGAACGTATCCGCCCGTCAGGTGACGGCCCCGGGCTTCATCGCCGCCGTGCAGGAGATCGTGGGGAACATCCGGCCCGGCGACAAACCCGGCCTGGACCTGGAGATCACGGAAACCGGCCTCCAGACCATCCGCGAGGCGGTCAACACCTTGCGCTTCCTCAAGACCCTGGGGATACGCCTCGCCATCGACGACTTCGGCACTGGCTACTCCTCGCTGAGCGCGCTCAAGGATCTGCCGGTGGACATGCTCAAGATCGACCGTTCCTTCATCCGCGACGTGCCCGGCAGCTCCGATGCCGAGGCCATCGTTGCGGCCATTGTCGCCATGGGCCATCGGCTCAATCTGACCGTGCTCGCGGAGGGGGTGGAGACCCAGGCCCAGTTGGATTTCCTTCGAAGCGTGGGCTGCGATGAGATGCAGGGATTCCTGTTCAGCCGGCCGTTGGAGTCCGGCGACCTCCGGGCGCTCACGGCCGGCGGCACCGGTGTGGTCCAGCGTCGCTTCGGCACCGACGTCTGAGGCATCTGCAGCCCCACTCCACTCTTGTCCCCTTCCGGTTCCGTCCGCACGTTATGGGTTTGACCCTGGATTCTGGCGGCCCAACGTTATGCATGTACTGGTCACGGGAGGCACGGGCTTCATTGGCAGCGCCTTGTGCCGTCACCTGCTGCGACGAGGCGATCGGGTCACGGTCTTGAGCCGCTACCGCAACAATGCGCGAGCCCAGTTCTGCGCCCGGGTCCGGGTCGTGGAGACGCCCGACGAACTCAACGGCCGCGCGCCGCCCGAAGCCATCGTCAACCTGGCCGGCCGCAACCTGGGCAGCAGCCGCTGGACCGAAGAAGCCAAACAGGATTTCGTGGACAGCCGGGTCGGGGTGACCCGACATCTGGTGGCCTACATTGCCGGCCAGCAGCGGGCCGAGCGCCCCCGGGTGCTGATCAACGGGTCGGCGGTGGGCTATTACGGAGCCCGGGGTGACCACACACTGACCGAACGATCCCGTTCGGCCAATGAATACCAGTCCGATCTGTGCAGAGCCTGGGAACAGGCCGCCCGGCGGGCCGAACCGCTGGGAGTGCGGGTGTGCCTGATGCGTTCAGGCGCCGTCCTGGGTCCCGGCGGCGGCCCGCTTGCTGGACTGGTGTCGTTGTTCCGCAGCGGTTTGGGCAGCTACGCGGGCACGGGCCGTCAATGGTTGTCGTGGATACACATTCGCGATTGGATCGACTTGGCCTGTTACCTCATCGGCCGACCCAGCCTAAGCGGGCCTTTCAACGCCACCTCACCCCACCCCGTTCGCAATCGTGAATTCGCCGAGACTCTGGGCCGGGTGCTGAACCGCCCGGTCTGGGGCGGGGCACCGGAGTGGCTGATGCATCTCCTCTACGGCGAAATGGCCCATCTCTATTGCACGGGCCAAAAGGTCCTGCCTCGGCGGGCCCTGGATCAGGGCTTCCGGTTCCGCTACCCGAAACTGCAAGACGCCCTGGAGGCCATCCTGCAGCCGGCCTAGGCAGACCCCAGGAGCCGGGTCAGGCCAAATATGGCGGCGCCGGCGAAAGCACCGACCACGGTCCCGTTGACCCGGATGAACTGGAGATCCCGGCCCACGGCCCGCTCCAGCCGTGTCGTAACCGTCGCCGTGTCCCAGCCGGACACCACTTCCGCTATGAACGCGCCGATGGTGGCGCGGAACGGAACGATAAAGCCCTCCACGAAACGGCCGATCTGGATATCCACGGCGCGGCCCAGCGTGTCGTCCTCAAGCAGGGCGCGCCCGAATACTTCCAGGCTCGCGGCCAACGACCGCACAAGCGCCGGCGTGCGGGCCCGGGCGTGGTCCGTCAGGGCTTCGCGCAGCACGTCCCAGACCACATCGACGTGGCGTCTCAACTCCGGGTCGGCCAGCAGCCGCTGTTGCAGATCGGCCACTTGGCGACGGAATGTCTCGGAATGCTCCAACCGCTCCGCCAGCTCCCTCAGGCTCCGGTCCAACTCCTGGCGCACAGGTCCCTCCGGATGGGCCAGTTCCTCCAGCACCTCCTCCAGGCCGGCGACCAGGGACTCCGCCATCTGCCGATCGAAGCGCCTGGGCACCCACCACCGGCTGCGCTCGCTGACCCGGTCGTAGATGCGGTCCTCATTGCGAGCCAGCAGATCGTGGAGCACCGCCACGCCGCGGTCCAACAGCACGCCATAGGATTCCGTCCGCAGAAACGTCCGCAGGATCCGGCCCAGCGCCGGCACCGGATCCAGTCGCGCCAAACCGTCGATCACCGTCTGCCCGAACAGCTTGCGCATTCGCGCCTCGCCCAGGGCCTCCACCATATAGGGCACGGCGGCAACCATCCGATCCGCCACCTTCTCCGCGTTGTCGTCGTCCACCAGCCATTGGCCGATCCGGTGAGTGGGCCGCGCGGCGCTCAACCGGTCCGCGACCACCGCCGGATCCAGGAAGTGCGTCTCCACGAACTGCCCCAATCCGCGCCCGATCCGGCGTTTGTTGTTGGGAAGAATCGCCGTGTGGGGAATGGGCAAACCCAACGGGCGCCGAAACAAGGCCGTCACCGCGAACCAGTCCGCCAGTCCGCCCACCACTCCCGCTTCGGCGGCGGCGCGCAGCCACAGCACCCACTCCGGCGGCGCAGCCACGGTGAGCGTCCAGACATAACCAGCGGCGGCAAGAACCAACAGACCCGTGGCCAGGCCGCGAGCGCGGCGTAGCTGCCGGTCTTGACGGGCTTGAGGATCGGCGGGCGTGGCTGGCATATCGAGCAATTCCCGGCAGGCAAGAGTGGATGCCAGCTTACCGCCAGGGCACCGTCCGCGAGAAGCGTGGCGGTAACCTTGCCGCGGTTGCGGCTCCCCCGGCGCTCGCGCAACATGTGGGGCAGATATGCCTCCAGCCGTGCCCAGCGAGACCGCACTCATGCCTGAAGAAGCCGTCGTGCTTGCCAACAATGCCTACGCCACGCCCAACGGCAAGACTGCGCACGGGCTGATCCGCCACGGCACCCGCTTTACCGTGCGTGCCGTTGTGGACCCGGCATGCGCCGGTGCAGACGCCGGCGCCATTCTGGATGGGCGCCACCGGGGCATTCCCGTGGTGGCAACCCTGGCGGAGGCCGTGGACGCCTCCACGGTTCCGGTTCGCCACTGCATCGTCGGCCTGGCAACCCACGGCGGCCGGCTTACCGCGGAGCTGCGCGGGCTCTTGCGCGAGGCCCTGGAGCAGGGACTGTCGATAGTCAACGGCCTGCACGACCTGGCGGGCGACGATCCGGAGCTGGCGGCCATGGCGAACGCCAGGGGGCTTACGATTTTGGATTTGCGGCGCCCCAAACCCCGTTCCGATCTCCACTTCTGGAGCGGCGAGGTGGCGCGCCTGACCATCCCCCGCATTGCGGTGCTGGGCACGGACTGCGCCATTGGCAAACGCACCACCGCCCAGCTGCTGGCCACGGCGCTGACCCGGGCCGGCACCCGCGCCGAGCTGATCTACACCGGCCAGACCGGCTGGCTACAGGGCGGGCGATACGGCTTCATTCTCGATGCCACCGTCAACGACTACGTCGCCGGGGAGCTGGAACACGCCCTGCTCTCCTGCGCGCGGGAACGCTCCCCGGAGGTCATGCTCCTGGAAGGACAGTCCGCCCTGCGCAACCCCAGCGGCCCGTGCGGCGCGGAATTCCTGCGTTCCGCCCTGGCCGGCGCTGCGATCCTGCAGCACGCCCCGGAGCGGCGCTTCTACCACGGCTACGAGCACACGGGGATTCCCATTCCGGACCCAGCAGAGGAAATCGAGTTACTGCGCCTACACGGTGCCCGCACCCTGGCGGTCACCCTACACGGAGACCGGGGCCGCGACCCGGGGTTCCGGGCGGACTTGCAGCAACGCCTGGCCATGCCCGTCATTCACCCCCTGGCCCAGGGGGCGGACGAGCTGGCGGGATTGGTTCGAACCTATCTGGAGACCTGCCGGTGAAAATCAGCGCCGTGGCAACACGCGTCGAACATTTCGAGTTGATCCGGCCCTACCGAATCGCATTCCGTTCGGTGGACGCCGTGGAAAACGTCATCATCACCATTCACACGGAACGCGGCCTGGTCGGGACAGGCGCGGCCTCTGCCGAACCACACGTCACCGGGGAGACCCCGCAGGCCTGCCGCGAGGCCCTGGCGGAGAGCAATCTGGACTGGATGATGGGCCAGGACGTCCGGGAACTCCCCGCGCTATGCCGGGAAATGGCCCGGCGCCTGCCGCATACTCCCGCAGCACGGGCCGCCCTGGACATGGCCGCGCACGATCTCCTGGCTCGTCATCTCGGCTTGCCGCTGGTGGACATGCTGGGTCGGTGCCACGACCGATTGCCCACATCCATCACCATCGGCATCAAACCGTTGGACGAGACCCTCGCGGAAGCCCGCGAGTATCTGGATCGGGGATTCACCGTGCTCAAGGTGAAGCTGGGCACTTCCCTGGAGGAGGACCTGGATCGGATCTCGGCCCTGCGCCGGGAAATTGGGCACGAACCGCTTATCCGGGTCGATCCGAATCAAGGCTACAACACGGCTCAGGTCGAGCGGTTTTTCCGGAAAACGGCGGACCTGGGCATCGAGTTCGTGGAGCAGCCCATGCCCGTATCCGCTTCCATGCGCGATCTCCCAACCGCCATGCGGGCCCGGCTGGCCGCGGACGAAAGCCTGCTCACGCCGGCCGACGCCTTCGCGCTGGCCTCGCCGCCGGCAGCGTGCGGGATATTCAACATCAAACTGATGAAATGCGGCGGTATCCGTCCTGCCCTGGATATCGCCACAATCGCGGAGAGCGCGGGCATAGACCTGATGTGGGGCTGCATGGACGAGAGCACCATCAGCATCAGCGCCGCCCTCCACGCCGCGCTGGCCTGCCCCCGAACGCGCTACCTCGACCTGGACGGCAGCCTGGATCTCGCCCGGGATGTGGTGGTGGGCGGATTCCTGCTGGAAAACGGCGAGCTGCGCACCACCAATGCCCCCGGGCTGGGGGTGGCCGGAGTTTGAGAGCAGCGATGAATTTCGCTGCGTTCTCCCCATTCGGGCCTTATCGGTCATTCCCGCGAAAGCGGGAATCCAATCTTTCCCAAGGCATGGATTCCCGCTTTCGCGGGAATGACGAGTCCGTAGAATGGGGAGAGCCTGGCGAAACCCATCAATAATCAACACTGCGCCATCACCGATCCAGGTCCCCGAACAACGCTTCTACGGTGATGAACAAGCGGTTGCGCGGCGAGAAGTGTTGCTCCTCGTCCCACAGCAACTCCGGGCGCAGTTCCACGAAAAGCCACTTCTTGTGGACGGCCTTGCGCCAGCGCAGATCGATGAAGTACTGGGTCACGTGGTCGTTGGGATTACTCTGGCCCCGCACACCCACTTGGTAAAGCAAGGCGTTCGTCGCGCTGAACTCCCGGGAAATATAGAAGTCCTGGCTATAGAAGAACCCGTGCTCGGGGCGCACCCAGGTGACCTCGGTCTCAGACCGGAAAAAATGGCTGGCCGGCAGCGGCCGCTGCCATAACATGTTCAAGCTGCTTCGCAGATCGTCGTGGGAATTCCATTCCACCGAAGGCGACAACCGCATTTCCCATTCCTGGTAGAACCAGGAATGGCGGGCCCGGGAACGGGCGAATACCCGGGAGGGGAAGCGGAGCCGCACACCGGCATCGGTGGTCAGGTCCCAGTCATGGGCCAGCTCCTTGAAATAACGCAGACCCGCCGAATATTCCTGATTCTGATGGGTGTTCGTGGTCACCAGCTCCGCACGGCGCTGGGCATCAACGTCACCCCCTTGGGTCGTATCGTCGGTACTCTCGATAACCAGGCTCAGCCGCTTTTGCGTGCGGGGCAGCGCCAAGTGCAGGCGCACCTTGGGCTGTACATCCACGTTACCGCTCTCCAGCAAGGATTCGAAACCGATACGCAATTGGCTCTCGCGCCCGGTCCGGCGGTATTCCTCGGTGCCGAACAGGTTGTCCAGCCAATGACCCAGCTCCACCACTTCCCGCGACATGGACTGTTGGGTATCGTCGACGGCAGCCAGATACGAGGTATCATCGAATCCTCGCGAGGTATCGGTGGAATCCGCGTCCGCTGCGATGGCGCTCGCGGCCGGGTGGAGTGCGGCCAGGGAACAGCATAAAACAATCAATGACCGAATCGACAACGTCTCATTTTCCGTTCTTATGGGCGACGGCGACTCTGCGGGCCACGGCGCCTCGCCGGCAAGAATCCTCACTGGCGCCAAAACCCGCTATGCGTTGGCGGGGAGTATACCGGGTGTTCCCCACGATCGTTGAGTGCCCTCGAGTCATTGGCTTGTCGATGCCCCCGGCAATGTGCGCCACGTTGGCACTGGCCCCGTGCAACGCAGCGGCGGGCCACCGCGAATGGTCTCACCTACCAATAAATGGAACGCCATTTTGACGTGGGAAGCGTGGTTCACGGTAGTCATTCTGGGGCTTGTCCTGATCGGATTGGTCCGTGGTCTGGCCTCGCCGGCCACGCTGCTGTTCGGTGGCCTGGCCGCCGTCATGACGGGCCAGGCCGTCACGGGGTCCGCGCTGCTCCCCACGCCCGCGCAAGCCGTGGCCGGCTTCGGCAATCCAGGCTTGATCGCCGTGGGCCTGTTGTTCGTGGTGGTGGCGGGGTTGGTGCGCACCGGCGCGGTGACGCTGGCCACCGAACGCCTTCTCGCCCGGCCCGCGACCCTCGTTGCCGGCCAACTCCGACTGCTGCCCCCGGTCGCAGCGCTCAGCGCATTCATGAACAACACGCCGGTGGTGGCCATGTTCCTGCCGGTAGTCAACGATCTCTGCAAGCGCACCGGGCTGCCCGCGTCAAGGTTATTCCTTCCCCTGAGTTATGCCTCCATCCTGGGTGGCATGTGCACCCTGCTGGGCACCAGCACCAATCTGGTGGTGGACGGCATGTTCATGGCCCGCACCGGAGGGCACGGCCTGGCCCTGTTTGATCTGGCTTGGGTCGGTGTCCCCGCCGCGCTGCTCGGCCTGACCTACATTCTGTTTGCCAGCCCCCGCCTGCTGCCCGGCCACGGGGCGCCCATCAGCACCAACGACGACCCCCGCCGCTATACGGCCGAAGTCACCGTACAGCCGGGCGGCCCGCTGGTCGGAAAAACCGTCGAGGAGGCTGGCCTGAGACACCTGCCCGGCCTTTTCCTGGCTGAAATCGATCGGCGGGGCCAGGTGCTGCCCGCCGTTTCGCCCCGGGAGCGGCTTCAGGCCAACGACCATCTGGTCCTGGTGGGGGTGGTGGAATCCGTGGTGGATCTGCACAAAATCCGCGGCCTGGAACCCGCCACTAAGCAGGTCTTCAAACTGAATGCGCCGCGCAGCGAACGATGCCTGGTGGAGGCCGTCGTCTCACCCCGCTGCCCGGCGGTGGGCTTGGGAATCCGGGAAAGCGGTTTCCGGCAACGATACAACGCCGTCGTGGTGGCCGTGGGCCGGGGGAAACAACGGGTTCCGGGCAAGATTGGCGATATCGTGCTGCAGGCTGGCGATACCCTGTTGCTGGAAACTCACCGGGAATTCGTCAATACCCACGGCAGCGCCCAGGACTTCTACCTGGTCAGCAGGGTGGAGGACTCCACGCCGCCCCGCCATGAACGAGCGCCCACGGCCCTGCTCATCCTGTTCGCCATGGCCGCGCTGGCCGCCACCGGTGTGCTCAGCATACTTAACGCCGCCATGCTGGGCGCCGGAGCCATGCTGATTGCGGGATGCTGTACCGGCACGGAAGCCCGGCGCGCTGTCGATTGGCCGCTGCTGATGGTGATCGGCGCCTCGCTGGGGATGGGCGCGGCGCTGCGCCAAAGTGGCGCGGCCGAGGTGGTGGCGACCGGGCTGATTGGACTGGCCGGCGGGCATCCCTGGCTGGTACTGCTGGCGGTATTCGCCGTCACTTCGCTGCTCACCGAACTCATCACGAACAACGCCGCCGCCGTGCTGGTCTTCCCCATCGCCTTGTCCGCGGCCGACCGCCTGGGCGTGAATCCTCTCCCCTTCGTCGTCTGTCTCATGATCGCGGCCTCGGCCAGCTTTTCCACGCCCATCGGCTATCAGACCAACCTCATGGTCTACGGCCCCGGCGGCTATCGATTCTCCGACTACCTGCGGTTCGGCCTGCCCCTCAATCTGTTGGTCATGGCCGTTACGGTCACGCTGGCGCCTTGGGTTTGGCCGTTCTGATTCCCGGGGACTACCTCAGGTGTTCCGCATCGGTGGTTGATTTGAGCTTGCCCTGGCCCTGATCGCCGGCTCGCTCTATAGACCCTGCGGCGCGGGCAACCAAGCCATGCACGAATTCAAGACCCTGGGGCGCCGCCGCGCCAAGGTGGTCGCGCAGGTCGGCCCCTCAACCCAGTAGCCGGGGATCTTCACCGGCCAGGAAGCGCTGGTAGTCCGCCAGGATCCGGCCGTGGTCGAAGGCCAGCTTCAGGCGCGGATCGTGCGGCCGAATCAACTGGATGGCCTTGGCGTCATCCGCTGCCCGCGGCTCGCCGGCAGCGGCGGCCACGTACACGACGCTCACCGTGTGTCCCCGTGGGTCTCGACGGGGATCGGAATAGACCCCCAGCAGGGCGCGCAGCTTCACGTCCAGCGATGTCTCCTCCCGGGCCTCGCGCACGGCCGCCGCTTCCACCGTCTCGCCCACGTCCACGAAGCCGCCCGGAAACGCCAGCCCGTGTGGAGGGTTGCGGCGCTCGATCAACACGATCCAGCCGGGCTGATCCTCGCACTCGATAATTACGTCGGCGGCGACCTGCGGCGTAACCGGTCTGGGCATGAATCTCTCCCAAGGTGTTTGAACATCCCGCCGGGAAGTGAGCCAAGTCACGACACCTCGCCGGTGGAACTGCATACAATGGGGGCGAAAACGGCTAAATGACAACCAGGGAGGCTCGGTTGCACACCGCTTTGGCGGGTGGATCAGCGCCTCCAGAGACTCGGTTTTCGGTGAGATGACAGCACGCCTGTGGCGACATCGGGTCGCCTTGTTTCTGATTTCCCTTGCCGTGGCCATCGCGGTTCTTTTGGCCGGCGGCTGCGCAACGACCCTGCGCCAGGACAGAGCGCGCATTTCCGTCACGCCCACCCTGGCTTCCGACCACGCCACCATGGCTGACGGCTACCGGCTGCCCGTCACCGTCTGGCGCCCAAGCGGCCCGCCCCGGGCCGTGGTGCTGGCGCTGCATGGGTTCAACGACTATCGCCACGCCTTTCAGGGCCTGGGCGGGGACCTGGCCGCCGCCGGCATCGTCACTTATGCCTATGATCAACGCGGTTTTGGCGAGACGGCCGAACGCGGCATCTGGCCCGGCCGGGAGGTGCTGACCTCCGATGCCCGGACCATGGTCGGCCTGCTCCACCGGCGCTATCCCGATACACCCGTCTATCTTCTGGGCCACAGCATGGGCGGCGCCGTGGCCATGACCGCCGTGGCCGGCGATCACGCCGTCAAGGTGGCCGGCACCGTGCTGGTAGCCCCCGCCGTGTGGGCCCGTTCCACCATGCCCTGGTATCAGCGGCTGGCGCTCTGGGTGGTGGCGCATACCGTTCCCGGCTGGCGGCCGACGGGCGAATCGCTCCACGTTCAACCTTCGGACAACGTCCCCATGCTGCGTGCCCTGGGGCGGGACCCACTGGTCATCAAGAAAACCCGAATGGATACCACCCAGGGGCTGGTCAACCTGATGGACGCAGCGCTTGCCGCGAGCTCCCACCTTCGAGGGCGCGGAATCATCCTCTATGGCGCCCACGATCAGTTGATCCCCCGCAAACCATTCTGCGACATGATCGGCCGGCTGCCGGACGACGGTGCCGCCTGGGATACCGCGTACTACCCCGACGGCTATCACATGCTCACCCGGGATCTGCACGGCGGGATCGTGAGAAAGGACATTGCGTCCTGGATTCTGCATCCGGAAGCCGCACTGCCTTCGCAAAACGGTCTGCGCCACGCGGCATGGGCCGACGGCCCGTGCCGGTCCTACCTACCCCGGCAACGGCTCGCAACCAACCCCTAGGGAGCGCCGAGCAGGCGCGCCAAACCGTCGCGGTTCTGTTTAACGGCGTCCAGGGCACCCGGAGTCGCCGCGTCGGCCGCGCCGCGGCCGTGGAGCGCAAGATAGGCCTGAACGATACGCCGCCCGGTCTGTTCCCAGGAGTTCGCGTCATAGCCGTACGGATAAAGCACGGATTCGTACTTCTTCACGAAGGGCAGATAAGCGTCGATCGCCTCGCTGGGATTCGTGATGGACGCGGGTTTCAGCGCACCGTTGGATCGGGCCACCACTTTCCCGGTCGCGACCACCCAGGCGTTGACGTCTGCGCTGCTGACAGGAGCCGCCGACGCGGTGATGCAAAACAATAGGCCAAGGGAAAGGCACACGGGCCTGAAGAAAGCCATCGTCAACCCTCCTCGCGAGCGGCCACCGAGGCTGAGGAAACCAAGCGGCCGGCTCCAAACAGTCATTGTTTGTTATACGAATTCGGTGTCCCGGCGCTCCCTCAAAAGGGGAACGCCGTACCCACAAAGATACGGCAAGCGGCGTCCGTGCGCCGAGACTACGCGATCTTCGCGCCTCAATCGCCGCTCGACGCTTTCGACCTTTTCACGCAGTCGCTGTTCCCGATCGGTCCGGGTTCCCACCTTCATGGTGGTGAAAATCCGCGGGGCGCCCATGCGATGAACGGCCTCATGGCATCGCTTCACGGCCGCGAACACCTCATCCCACTCGCCTTCGATATTGGTCCCGTAGGCGTGCAGTTCCGTGGTCAGGCCCGCGTCCGCCAGAACCCGTTGGCACTCGGCCACGTACTCCGACACCGATACGCCCGCGCCCACGGGCACCACGCACAATTCGACTAGCACTTTCATGATGGCCTCTCCGCTGTTGCGGCGGAATTCGCGGTCCGCTTCCCGGTTCGCCTGCCCGCCCTCAAACCCAGATAGGAATGCACCGCAAGTGTCGTGACGATCAGCGCGCCGCCGGCCCAGGTCGACTCCGGCGGCCGCTCTCCCATCGCCAGCCAAACCCACAGCGGCCCGAGGAACGTCTCCACCAGCATCCACAGGCTCACTTCCGGCGCCGGAAGGTAACGAGGGCCAATGGCCAACAGGGCCATCGCCACCGGCATCTGTACCAGACCCATCACCGCCAGCACCTCGTAGCTGGCGGCGTCCAGCGAAAACGGAGCGGCCACAGGCACCGCCAAAAGCCCGGCAACCACTCCACTTGCGGCGATCATCCCTGTTCTGGGGATGTGCGGCCGCAGGCGCAATACGGTCAGGGCCGCAGCCAACACAATCGAAGCGCCCAAGGCACATAGATCGCCCAGCAGGGAATCCCGCACGGGAGCGCCTCCAAATACCACCACCACCCCAACAAGCACGGCACACACCGCCACCCAGGTTCGTCGCGGCAGCCGCTCCGAAAGGAACACGCGGCTGAACACCGCGGCGAACAAGGGCGAGGACGCCAGAATTACCACCACGCTGGACACCTGAGTGAAGCTCACGGCCATGACGAACAAGACCGTGTCAACACCGAATAGCAGTGCGGCCGCCGGCGCCATCCAGCCCCCACCGGGTGCTCTAAGCCCCCGCCAGCCATGCCGGAGCACGGTCACCACGCCCAGGGACAACGCAATCAGCAGACCCCGCCAGAACACCACGTTCCATGGATCGGTCGCCGCCAGGCGGACCAGCAGAGCGTCGAAGCTGAGCACGAACACCCCAACCCCCACGAACGTCATTCCCCGCCCCCGATCGCCCACGTCTGCTCCGTCGGTTGATGCACAAAGGGATTTCATCTTACAGCCGTTCAGCGCCACGTCGACACGCCCCACGGCCGCAATTTGCCTTTGCCGAGAAGAACGCGGTTAAATACGGCCCCTTTCCCGGGCACACAGCCGCTTGACGCAGAGAACATGCAGCCAAACCGAATCCTGATCCACTACGCCGAAATCGTTCTGAAGGGCCGCAACCGCAGGGACTTCGAACGCGCCCTGCGCGACAACATCCGCCACCGCCTGGGTGGACTGGGCTTGCGATGGGCCGTCAATCAGGGGCATCACCGCATCTACATTGAGGTGCCGGCCGAATCGGGCCAGGCCCTGGAGTCTGCGGTGGAGGCCCTGCGGGAGGTTGCCGGAATCGCCAACATCAATCCGGCCGTGTGGTTCCCCAGCCATGAGCTGGGTGACAGCCCTGCGGAACTGGATCTGGCTCCGGTTCACGAAGCCATGCTGGAGCTCGCGCGTCGACACTATCGACCGGACGCCACCTTCGCCGTGCGCGTCAACCGGGCCGACAAGCGCTATCCGGTGCGCTCCGACCAGCTGGGGCGGGAGCTGGGATCCACCATCATTCTCAATTCGGATTGGGAAAAGGTGAACCTCACCCGCCCGGATCAGGCCTTCTATCTGGATATCTACGCCGAGGGCTGCTACTGCTACGCCGCCAAGATACGCGGACTGGGCGGTCTGCCCAGCGGCTGCGCCGGGCGTGTGATCAGCCTTCTGTCAGGGGGCATCGATTCGCCCGTGGCCGCCCAGATGATGGCCAAGCGGGGCTGCAGCGTGGACTTCGTCCACCTCACGGCGTCCCAAAGCCAGCAGCATCAGGCCGCCAATGGCGTGGTGGGGCAACTGGCGCGCCAACTGAGCCGCTATACGCTGCGCTCCCGCCTGTACCTGATCCCGTACACCCACTTCGATCTGGCTCTGATGGGACACAACACCGGCTACGACCTGGTCCTGTTCCGGCGTTTCATGTTCCGGACCGCCGAAGTGCTGGCCAACAAGATCCGCGCCCAGGCCCTGGTCACCGGCGACAGTCTGGGCCAGGTCGCGTCCCAGACCCTGGAGAATCTGGTGAGCAGCTCCCGGGCACTGGAAATGCCCATCCTGCGACCGCTGGTGGGCCTGGACAAGCTGGAGATCACCGAGCGGGCGCGGGCCATCGGCACGTACGATTTGTCCATCCAACCCTATAAGGATTGCTGCGCGCTGCTCAGCGACAATCCACGCACGCGCTCGCGGCACGCCCACCTGGAAGAGCTGGAAAGGGAAGCATTCGGGAACTACGAAGAGTTGATCGAGCGCACCCTGGCCGACGCGGTATGCCTGGAATTCGACTGCGGGGAGTTGGTCGCGGGCGGCGATTGATTGCCGAGGCTCATCCGGCCCGTTCGGCCGCCTTCCGGTAGTACTTGTCCAACGCTTCCTGGATCTTGACGCCTTGATAGGGCTTCACCACGAAGGCATCGGCCCCACAGCTCATGGCTTTGCGGATGTTCTCGATGGTGCCCTCGGCGCTGACGATGACCGCAAAGGTCTCCGGATACGCCTTTCGCAGCTCCTGCAACACGTCCAACCCATCCTTGTGCGGCATGTTGATATCGAGAAAGGCGATATGCGGCCGGGGAATCGATTCGAATTCCCGCAGGGCCTGATCACCGTCGGCGGCCTCGACGATGGTGTTGTGCCCCAGGCTGCGCAATACCGATCTCAGCAGGTCCCGCATCAGCGACACGTCGTCGGCGACAAGTATTCGGGTGCGATCAGGGTCCGCCTTTGTTCTTATGGTATTCATGGGCCCAGGATAACTCCGTGTTCAGCAGGAATGATCCCGATTAGACATCCTGCGCGGTGGAACGATCAATATTGGAAGCGCTGAGATGTTGACCCATTCACACGACGACGTGGATTCGGGGGGCGTCTCGCTGCCTCTAACCGGCCGTTAGCGTGGCGCAGAGACGCGCCAGACGCTCGATAGCGAGCTGGGCACGGTCCGTCGGAGCCTCGGCGACCAGGGTTTCGATCTCCGCCGCCGCATCACTGACCTCCGGGAAACCGAAACTTCCCGCAGTGCCCCGCAATTTGTGCGCCTCAAGGGCCAGCGCGGGCCAGTCGGCGCGGATCAGCGCTGCCCGAATATCGCTCACCGAATCCGGGAGGCCGGACAGGAACCGCTGCACGAGCAGAGTCATGTCCACCGGCACCACGGCGGGCGCCGCCGTATCCTCTGCGGCCGGGAGAAACCGCGCAAGCATGGCATCGAAACGCCTGCAATCAATGGGCTTGCTCAGGCAATCGTCAAAACCCGCAGCACGATACCGCTGCGCGTCCTCGGCATTAATATTGGCCGTTACCGCCACGATGGGTGCGGAAAATCCCGCTTCGCGAAGCATGGCCGTCGCTTCCAGGCCGTTGAGCCGGGGCATCTGAATATCCATGAGCACCAGGTCGAAATCCGTCGCCAGTCCCGACTCGACGGCCTTTTCGCCATCGTCGACCACGGTGGCCTCGGCACCGGTGCTCTCGATCAGCGAGCGCAGCAACAGCTGGTTGTCCTCCCCGTCCTCGGCCACCAACACTCGGCCCCGCAGATGCGGGCGCTCGGCGCTCTCCAGGGGAGCGGAACGGGGCGCGCGCTCTTCCGGAGTGGTCGCCAGGGGAACCCCGGTGAGATCCCCCGTGGGAATTCTCAGTTCGAACACGCTGCCCCCGCCCTGCCCCTCGGAGACCGCCAGCATGCCCCCCATGGCCTCCACCAAGGCCTTGGTCAACGAAAGCCCCAATCCGGCACCTCCGTGCTGTGCTTCCGGCAGCCCGTCGCCGCGCTCGAAGGGTTGGACCAGGCGGCTGAAACGCTCGGGGGTCATGCCTGCTCCCGTGTCGCGGACACGCACGGTCAACAGGCAGGCCTCGGGATCGCAGGCAGCGGACACCTCCACCCCACCCTGAGCGGTAAACTTCACGGCGTTGTGGCACAGATTGAAAAGAGCCTGGCGAATGCGGCGTTCATCGCCCGTGGCCCACAACGGCACGGGCGCCGTGAACACCAGCTTGAACCAAAGCCCCTTCTCACGGGCCAGGGCTCCCATGGCCGATTCCACGTCGGTCAGCACGTCGGGCGGCGAGTATAGTTCCCGGCGCAGTTCCATCTCCCCAACGTCGAGATGCGCCATGTCCAGGCAATCGTTGATCAGATCCAGCAGCCTGCGGCCATTGCGCCGACACCCTTCCGCCACGAAGGCCGGATCGTGCTTCTCGCCCCGGAGCACGGCATCGGCATTACCCAATATGGCCGTGAGCGGAGTGCGCATCTCGTGGCTGATGGTGGAGAGAAATCGCTCCTTGGCGTGAAGCCCGGCGCGCGCCTGCTCCAGGGCCCGGTCGAGCTCCTGCTTCGCTTCCTCCAGTTCGGCGTTCGCCGCCTCCAACGCGGCCTTCAGGCGCTTTTCCTCCGCCAGGCGAAGCTGGAGTTCAGCGGTGCGGGAGCGCACACGATCTTCCAGCAAGCGGCTGTGCTTCTCCAACTGGCGGTGGGAATCCCGCAATTGTTCGGTGGTTTGGGCCAGTTCACCGTAGAGCCGCGCGTTTTCATCCGCCACCTCCCGCTGCTGGCTGTATAGACAGGCATTGGCGATGGCCGAACCGATGAAACCGCTGGCCAGTTCCAGCAGTTCCCGGTCCAGGTCGTCCAGGTCCAGGGGCTCGGTCAGGGTGATCAGCCACAACACTCCCACCGGCGTATCCTTCTCCCGGATGGGAAAGATCAACAGGGTGCGCGGCGTACCCATGGCGTCCAGCGAACGGCGATCCAGCGGCGACATGGGCAGATGACGGACGCCGCGCACGTCCCTAAACAAAGCACGGGCATTTTGAGAGAACACCATGGGCGTGGCGCCGTCGGCGGGATTCAGGGAATAGCTGTTGGCCTCGTACAGAGCCCAGACCCGCGCCCGCACCGAATCAAAGCGGGGATCGGACGCATGCAGGGAACGCAGCCGCAATTCGTCTTCCTCCCGCAGGACGATGCCCACCAGATCCACGCCATACCGGCGGATGAATTCCGCCGCAATCCGATCGTAGATTTCCTGGACGGATGTCAGGGCGTTGATCTCGTTGATGAAACTAAGGAAATCCTGGTGACGGCCCAGCAGCCGTTCGACATTCGATTCCCGCCACAAGAGCTCACGCATGCGCACGGCGTTGGTCAACGGCTGCCCGAACAGGGACCCGATCGCCCTCAAGGTGTCCAAGGTGTCGGGCGCGATGGCGCCGACCTGGGTAAACAGCAGCAGCGTTCCCGCGCAGTCACCGTTCCGGCCCAGGGGGATCACGGCGATTTCCTCGGCCCGCCAACGTTCAAAGCCGACGCGGGTGGAGTCCGGCAATTGGTCCATGGCGTCGCGCAGGGCATGCAGGACCTCACCGGTCACACAGGCCTTGGCCGCCAGGTCCTCGCCTTCCAGGGGGATCGGGAAGTCCTTGTAGATACCGCCCATGGCGTCGAAGGCTCGCGGCATATGAGCCCGCTCGCATCTCAGCTCGCGGCGCTGGACGTCGGCGAGCAAGATCAGGTAGCCGTCAAAACCCCCAACCCGGTCGATTTCCGCACCCAGCAACCCCAGCAGTTCCTCCAGGTCCGCAACGGCGGCAATGGCTTCGAGAAGGCGCAAGCGACGTTCGGCGGTCAATGCCATGGTCAGGCCGCGGGCCAGCCCCAGAGGAGCGCGAGACAATCAATGAACGGGTTGAGGGGGAACGGAGATGGGACGGAGCCGCCTGATGGGCAGAAGTCGTTCATCGGGTCATGCTCCCAATTCGAAACGGCGAATCTGGCGACCCGATCGTCCCTGACCGACTGTTTTTGTCCTTGGAGGGCGCCAGCGCCAAGCGGATAGAATCTCCCTCGCTGAAATTTCTAACCCAACTCCGCCCATATGCCAAGCTTTTGAGCAGCCATCGGCGTCTCCCTACGCCGAATAACCAGTCCGGGCGTCGTCGCAGGCGCTCAGCAACTGCGCGAACACCGCGCGCAGCGCGGCCTGCTGGGTGCTGCCCGATCTCACGGCACGCTCCAGTTCTGCGGCCAAGTGGCTGATCCGGGGAAAACCGAAATTGCCCGCGGTGCCCTTGAGCTTGTGGGCTTCCGCCACGGCCGAGGGCCAGTCTTCGCCTTCCAGAGCATGCTCCAGTGGACCCAGGTAACGATCCAGCGCGGAAACGAACTCCCGTGTCAGTTCCCGCGTGTCTATCTCCAAGGCGCTGACGACCCGATCGGCTCCCGGTAAGTAGCGCTGCAGCATCCGCCGGAACTCTTGGTGGTCGATGGGTTTCGCCAATGTGGCGACGCAGCCGACATTCAGGCATTCATCAAGATAGTCGGGCGCGGTCTCCCCAGTCACGGCGACGATCGGCCTGGAAAATCCGGACTCCCGGAGCAGGCGAGCGGCCTGCAGGCCATCCACCTCGGCCAGATGCGTGTCCATCAGAACCAGATCGAAGTCCCAGGACAACGCCGTCTCCACCGCCTCGCGGCCATTGTTCACCACCGTGATGTCGGCCCCGGACTGCTTGACGTAGAAACCGATCAAACGCTGATTGTCCGGCCCGTCTTCGGCCAACAGGACATGACCCGCAAGCTGTCCCATCTCACCCGATCTCTCGGCGCCGCCCCCGGATTTTCTCCCCTCGACGGGCCAGGCATGCAGCAATTCCGCTCCGGCTGCCTCTCGCGTGGGGAGGCTCAGTTCCAGGGTCATCCCGCCGTCGCCGCTCTCCTCGGCCGTCAGGGCTCCGCCCATGGCCAAGGACAGTTTCCTTGCCAGGGCCAGGCCCAGTCCCGTGCCCTGTTCACCCGGGAGATGGCCGGCCGGCAAGGAGAACGGATCGAAAATCCCAGCCAGCCCCCGCCCGCCCGGGACCCGCAGACCGCCAAGACTAAAGCGCATGCGCTGAACCGGTTTCTGCCACTCAACCTCGAGCGTGAGCACGGGCCCTTGAGCGGCGCGCAGACCCTGCCGGCACATTTCCAACAAAACCCGGGCAAGCCGGGCGGCATCGCCGCTGATTCGGGAGGGCAGCGGCCAGATGAAATCGATGTCCAGGGACAAGCGGCGTTCCCTCAACCCCACGGTCAGCCGGGACTGTACTTGGTCGAGTATTTCAAACGGCGACAGAGGGGCCGACTGAACGTTGAGCCGGCCGGCTTCTACCCGCGCCAGATCCGCCGCGTCGTCCAGCAAAGCCGCCAAACGGCGGCTGTTTCGTAGCACGATTTCCGGGGTATCGGCATCGGGGGCCGGGGCATAGCCTTCAGCCAGCGCCTCGGAAAAACCGATCACGGCCGTCAGCGGCGCCCGCAGTTCCCGGCTCATCGCCGAAAGAAAGCGATAGTGGCTGCCGCGTATTTCCTGAGCCTGGGTCTGCAAGGCCTCCTCCAGGCTCGCGGCTCCGCCGATTGATTCCTCCTCGGTCACCGCATTGGCCAACGCCACGGCGAGAAAGGGCGCCAAACGTTCCAAGAGCCCGCTCTCGGGGGCTGTCAGGGGAGACTCACCGGGCCCGCGACGGGCGTACAAAACCCGAAGCGGTTCCCGCGGGTGCGACAGCCGCACGACCACATCCTCCGGTGCCACGGTGACCAGCTCTCCCCCTGATGCGGTCCGTTCAGGGGGCTCCACCGGACGCCGACCGCCGAGGAATTCATCGGCCGCGCGCAACGCCCCTTCGCCGGCCTGACCGGTTACGCACCATCGCCCCGCCTCGCGTTCCAGCAATACCGCGCAGCGCGCCTTGGCAAGGCCCGCCAAGCGATCCACCAAGGCTTGCCGTAGCACGGGCAATCGCCGTTCATAAAGGAGGTCGAGAATTTCCCGATCCGCGGCATTGATACAGTCACTCGGCTCCATGACGTACAAGTTATCCTTTTCCAGCACCCCGCCAGGTCACGTGGCCCCTCCGAAAGACAGCGGTCCAACCCGCATCGGGCCCCGCCAACCACCGCTTTCCTGCCTAACGGCCCTGTTGTTTTATATTCCGCCTGATCGATTGCGATGCCGGTCCGCCGGTTTCGCTGCGAAAATCATCAGACGTGATCCTTCATTACATTCACCATAATTCAACAAGATGGCCCGCGTCACCCGCCGGTCTGTGCCGCGGGCAACCGAACGGACACCAGATAACTCTGCCGGGCTTCCGGAAGACGGTAGATTTCCGCGACCACACGAGGCGTGGCCGGCGCGTGCTCTCGCACCCAATCCTGGAGGTGTGGCAGCACCTGGACGGCATAGCCGCCCACGTAGACACTGGGCGGGTCAAGGGGGCCGCCTCCGCGCAACCTCCGGCCCAGGACCCCCATCACCGGTTCCAAGGCGATGTCCCGATAACGCAGGCGGGTGAAACGGCGCAACAGGCGTGCGAGGAACAGGCAAAACACCAAGTCAGCGGCCAGGCCCACCGCCAGAATCAGGAAGCTGCGATCCCGCACTCCACTGGACAGTGCCTGCCCAAGAGCGCCGTTGAAACCGGTGACCACCAAGGCCCAAAGCAGCGCGTAACCGGCCGTGGCGTTGCGGGTCATTTGTAAGGCACGGCGGATCTGGCTCCGCTCGTCGGCCGTCGGCATCCGCCCCTGTTCCATCGCTGCAAACGCCTCCTTTTCGCCAGGGAAAACGCGGCGCCACGGCCGCCCCGGGTCATCATACCAGCGGGACCGCCGGTTGGACTGTCCGGCCCCCGCCCTTATGGTCAAAAACAGGCGCGGAGGCAAACACCAACCCATGGGAGTGCGTGCATGAGCGAGCGCGAGATCACGGTACTTCGAGGTGATGGAATCGGCCCCAGCATAGTCGATGCCACACTGGAGATCCTGGAGGCGGCCGGAGCCCGTTTCCGATACCGCTACGCGGACATCGGCCAGAGCGCCCTGGATCAGGACAAGGATCTCATTCCGCAAGACACGCTGGACGACATCTCGGAGACCGGAATCGCTCTGAAAGGGCCGGTTACGACCCCGGTGGGCGAAGGTTTCAGCTCGGTGAACGTGGCCCTGCGCAAGCATTTCCAGCTCTACGCCAACGTCCGGCCGGTGCTGTCGTTTCCGGGAACACGCTCGCGCTACGACGATATAGACATCATCACCGTCAGGGAAAATACAGAAGGCCTGTATTCCGGAGAGGGCCAGACCGTGAGTGACGACGGCAGCCGGGCGGAAGCCCTGAGCGTGATCACCCGCGAGGAGTCCGAGCGGGTCATCCGATTCGCCTTCGAGATGGCACGCGAACGCGGCCGCCGCAAGGTCACCATCGCCCACAAGGCAAACATCATGAAGTCCACCCAGGGGCTGTTTCTCAAGGTGGGCCGCGAAATCGAGGAGGAATTCCCGGACATCGAGCACAACGAACTGATCATAGACAACTGCTGCATGCAGTTGGTGATGGATCCGCACCAGTTCGACGTCATCGTAACCACCAATCTCTTCGGCGACATTATCTCGGACCTCTGCGCGGGCCTGGTGGGCGGCCTGGGCATGGCCCCCGGGGCCAACATCGGCGACGACCACGCCATCTTCGAGGCGGTCCACGGCAGCGCTCCCGACATCGCCGGCAAGAATATCGCCAACCCCACCTCCATGATCCTGGCATCGGCCATGATGTTGGACCACCTGAACATGGAAGAGCCGGCCGGCCGTATCCGCGACGCCGTGCGAGACGTCATTGCCTCCGGCGACCGCACCACCAAGGATCTCGGCGGCAGCGGCGGCACCACGGATTTCGCCGAGGCGGTGATGGATCGGTTGCAGGGGTAAACGGGCGTTCGCGGCGATGAACGCCGCTCCTACAAGAGCGGGAGGAATCTTTATTACGCTTCAGGACACGAAGGGCACGAAGGCTGTCTTGTAGGAAGGAGACGGGCCCGCTTGCCCCAAAGCGCTTCGTGTTCTTCGTGTCTGCTTCGTGCCCTTCATGACGCGAAACGGTCGATCATTCGCGGTCGGCACGACCGCTCCCACGACATAGCAGCGCTCTTGTGTAGGAGCGGCGCTCGTCGCCGCGAACGCCTACGCAGGACTAGTACATCCGCCGCCGGAACAGCCATCCCGCCATGGCCAGCGTCGCCAGGCCGATCACGAGCAACGGCCAATACTGGTCCACCAGCAGGTACATCGGCGTCCCCTCCAGGAAGCTGGACCGCACAATCACCAGGAAGTAGCGCAGCGGGTCCACCAGGGTCAGGTATTGCACCGCCACCGGCATGTTCGCAATCGGGGTCGCAAACCCGGACAGGATCACCGCCGGCACCATGAACAGGAACGCCCCGAGCAGAGCCTGTTGCAGCGTTACCGCCAGGGCCGAGATCATCAGGCCCACGCCCACGGCAGCCAGAAGGAACAAGGCGATCCCCAAATACAGCGTTCCCAGATCGGCCCGCAGAGGAATCTGGAACCACAGGACCGCGATCAAGACGATGGCCGTGGCCTCAAGCAGGCCGAGCAGAAGTCCGGGCAACGCCTTGCCGACCAGAATCTCAACCGGGCGCATGGGCGTGACCAACAGCTGATCGAAGGTCCCCTGCTCCCGTTCCCGGGCCACGGACAGCGCCGTCACCAACATGGTCACCACCAACAGGATCAGGCCTACAATCCCCGGAATAATGAACCAGCGACTGTTCAACGTAGGGTTGTACCACGCCCGCGTAACCACCCGCGCCGGAGGGCCGCGCTGTCCGCGGGCGGCGGCCCAGCCGCTCGCGAACCTCTGCACGATGGTCCGGGCATAGCTCTGGGCCACCAGCGCCGTGTTGGAATTACGGCCGTCGATCAGCAGTTGCACCGGTGCCTGCCGTCCCTTGAGCAGATCCGCCGTGAAACCGGGACCCACATGCACCACCATCAGAACCCGCTCCGCGGCGATCATTTCCTCCGCCTGCCGGAGATGATTGATCGTCGCCACGCGCTGGAACGTCGGCGAGCCATCGAAGCCGGCCACCAGCTCCCGCGCCGCCTGGCCACCGTCCTGGTCATACACGGCAAACCGAACCTGGGACAGATCCAGGGTCGCGGCGTAGCCGAAGACCAGGGTCTGAAGAATCGGAGGCACGATCAGAATGACCCGGCTCTTCGGGTCCTTGAGCAGCGTCAGGAATTCCTTGATCGCCAGATTCAGGATTCGCCGCATCAGTCCAACCTCTTGCGGGAGCGCTTCGCGCTGAGCCCCAGGAAGAACAGGGCCATAAGCAGCAGAGCGCCGATATCCGGCAGCAGCACCGGCCATACGTTCCCTGCCAGGAACAGCGTCTGCAATGCGGACACGAAGTACCGGGCCGGCACCACATAGGTGATGGCCTGAATGACCACGGGCATGCTGTGGATATCGAAGATGAATCCCGACAAGAGAAAGGCCGGCAGGAACGTCACGATGATGGCGGCCATGCCGGCCACGAACTGGTTCCGGCTGATGACCGAGATCAGCAAGCCCATCCCCAGCGCGACCAGCATGAAAAGGCCCGCGACCGCGAACAACAGCCAGACGGACCCGCGCAACGGTACCTGAAACAGCCACACCGCCATGGCCACGGACATGGCCATGCCGCCCATGCCCAGGAGAAAATACGGAATCAGTTTGCCCAGCAGCACTTCCGACATGGCCGCGGGCGTGACCATCAGCGCCTCCATGGTCCCCCGCTCCCACTCCCGAGCCATGACCAGGGCGGTCAGCAGAGCCCCGGTGAGGGTCATGATCACCGCGATCAGTCCGGGAACCAGATAGTCGCGGCTCCGAGCGTTGCTGTTGAACCAGATCCTCGCACGCAGCTCGACCGGCTCCCGCAGCCCTCCCACCCGGGCCTCGGGCAACTGCTGCAGCCATTTCGACCAGATTCCCTCGATGTAGCCCTGAACGATCCGGGCCTTGTTCGCGTCGACGCCATTGAGGATGACCCGTATCGCCGGACCGTCGCCAAGCAGAACCCGGTTGCCAAACCGCGCCGGGAGATGGACCACCGCGTCCACCCGATGGCGCGCCAGGGCCGCGCGGGCCGCGGGCATGTCGGCCATGGACACCGGCCGCAGGTACTCGGAACGGCCAAAGGCGCCGCGCAATGCTTCGGTCTGGGCGTCCGGCTGATCGATCACCAACGCCACGGGCACGTGCTTGGCGTTGAGCGATACGCCGTAGCCGAACAACAGCAGCAACACCACCGGCATGACGAACGCGATGGCAATACTGCTTGGGTCTCGCAGCACCTGCAGCCACTCCTTGATTACCAGGCCGCGCAGCCGCATCGCCTTGCCGCCCCGGCGTAGCGCCCTCACGATGCCTCCCCGACGGCATCGTGCCGCTGAATCAATCGGATGAAGGCTTCTTCCATGCCGGGCAGCCCGCCGCCGTCGGCGACCTGTTCCTTGACCGCCCGGGGTTCACCCACGGCGAGCAGTTCGCCAGCCGCCATGATCGCCAGCCGATCGCAGTAGTCCGCCTCTTCCAGAAAGTGGGTCGTGATCAGAACCGTTACCCCCTCGCCGGCCAAGCGGTTGATCCAGGCCCAGAATTCCCGGCGGGCCAAGGGGTCGACACCGGAGGTCGGCTCGTCAAGAAAGAGGATGTCGGGCTGGTGCATGAGCGCGGCGGCCAGCGCCAGGCGTTGTTTGTAACCCAGCGGTAGCGTTTCGCTGTCGGCGTCGGCCATCTCTTCAAGCTGGAACGAGTCCATGGCCCACTCCACCCGCTGCGCCCGCCGGCGGCCGGTCAGGTTGTAGGCGCTGGCGAAGAACCGCAGGTTCTGGCGCACGGTGAGGTTGCCGTACAGGGCGAATCGCTGGGACACATAGCCGATGCGCTGGCGAGCCGCTGCCGCCGCCGAACGGAGGTCCACGCCGGCCACGCTGAGGTGGCCCGCGCTGGCCGGCAGCAGGCCGCACAACATCCGAAAGGTGGTGGATTTGCCTGCCCCGTTGGCGCCCAACAGACCGAACACCTCGCCCCGGGCCACCTTGAAGCTGAGGTCCTTCACCGCCTCGAAATCACCAAAACGCCGGCTCAGCCCCGCCACCTCGATCACCGTATCGCCGGGTTCGCCGTTGGCCCGGCCGGTGGACTGCGCGCTGTCGGCCGACGCGGTTTCAGCGCCCTCGCCGCGCAAGGCGGCCACGAATCCGTCCTCGAAGCGGGGATCGGCGGGGTTCAGTTCCAGACCCGCCACCAGATCCCCTCCCGGTTGCCGGCCGGACTCCATGACCAGGCGCACCCGCTCTCCCTGAATCACCGAGTCGACGGCGCCGGGAAGCCGGCTCAATTGCTGCTGTATGCTCCGTTTGGTCGCGCCCGCGGGCACCGCGGCCGTATACACGCGGCCGCGCAGCGGTTCGCTGAAATCCCGAGGCGGCCGGTGCCCGAGCAGGTTTCCCTGGTGCAGCAGCGCCACGTCGTGGCAGCGTTCCGCCTCGTCCATGTAGGCGGTGCTCAGCACCACGGTCATGCCCTCGTCTCCGACAAGGCGGTAGACGATATCCCAGAGCTCCCGGCGGGAAACGGGGTCGACGCCCACCGTGGGCTCATCCAGCAACAGCAGGCGGGGGGCTCGCACCAGGGTGCAGGCCAACCCCAGCTTCTGTTTCATCCCGCCCGAGAGGAATCGGGCCAGGCGCCCGGCGAACGGCCCCAGGCCGGTCATGGACATCAGCTCGGGATAACGCCGTTCGCGCTCCCCGGCCGGCACGCCCTGGAGGTTTGCGTAAAGATCCAGATTCTCCTGCACCGTGAGGTCGCCGTACAGGCCGAACCGCTGGGGCATATAGCCGATGGCAGCCTGCACGGCCAGGGCCTGGGAGACGGTATCCAGCCCCAGCACGCGAAGCGTTCCGGAGTCCGGGACCATCAGGCCGGCGGCCAAGCGCAAAAAGGTGGTCTTGCCGGCGCCGTCCGGCCCGATCAGCCCCGTGACCCGACCCGCCTCCACACGCAGATCCACGCCTTTCAGCGCTTCGGTGGTCCGGCCCTTTTCCACGAACCGCTTGGCGAGCCCGCGAGCCTCCAGGGCGACAGGGGGCTCCTCGGCAGTCACCGCGCCGCGCTCCCACACTTATCGGAGCCGTCGCCAATCGACCCCGCCTGCTCACCGATGGGAATGGTTACCGTGGCCGGCATTCCGAGGCGCAGTTCCCCCTGCGGATTGCAGACATAGACGCGCACTTCGTACACCAGGTCGGTTCGCACCTCGGGGGTCTCCACGGTCTGGGGTGTGAATTCGGCGGTCGGCGAGATGTAGCCGATCCAGCCGTTGTACCGTTTCCCCGGAAAGCTATCGGTGGTCACCACCGCCTTCAGTCCCGGCTGAACGCGGCCCAGATCCGGCTCCGGCACATAGGCCCGCACCCACATCGGGTCATTCAGGGCCAGCGTATAGGCGGGACGCTGAGGCGAAGCCATGTCGCCGGCCTCCAGCACCCGGTCGCGAATAATGCCGACGCTGGGCGCCCTGAGCGTTGCGTCCGCCAGATCGCGGGTATTGAGGGACAACTGCGCTTGGGCCGCGGCGACGTCCGCCTTGGCGGCGGCGATGTCCTCCTGCCTTGGCCCCGTCACCACCAGGTCCAGCGCCTGTTTGGCGGCACGAAGCCGCGCATCGGCCCCGCGCGCTGCCGAGCGCGCATCCTCCAGCGCCTGGGGCGAAACGAACTGTTCCTTCGCAAGCCCCTTCAGCCTCCGGTAATTGGCGGCGGCGCTTGTCGCGGCGGCCGCAGCACCGTCGACTTCTGCGCGGGCGCGCTGAATTTCCTGGGGCCGGCTCCCGGCTTCCAGGGCCGCCAGGTGCTGGGAGGCCTGCTCAACTCGGGCTCGGGCCAGCGCGACGGCGTCGCGCAGACGCTGGTCATCCAGCACCGCCAACGGCTGTCCCGCCTCGACTCTTGCCCCGGCGGGCACCAGCATCCTCGCCACCCGGCCGCTGACCTGAAAGGCCAACTGCACCTCGCGGGTATCCACATTGCCATACAGAGTGAGCTCGCCCGCGTTGTCCGATGCCTGCCGGCCATACCACCAATAGGCCACGGCCGCCGCCACCAAGACCGCGGCAATCACCGGCACAATGACAATCTTACGGTTCTTCATGACTGCCTTCTCCGGGCGCGGGGAGTCGGGTTCGACACCCCCTGATAGAAAAGCGACGCCGTATGATCCACCAGCCTCTCCACCACGGCCTCGCTGGTATCGATCCCGAACACCGGCCCCGAGATCGGCAGCCCCACGAACGGAAACAGCGCCAGGCTGATCATGGACAGTGCTGTAAGGCGGGGATCCAGGTCGGGGCGCAGCCGCCCGGCCTCGATCTCCGCGCGAACAAGCCCGGACAGCACCCCACCGGCGCCGGGCTCGGCATAGTGCTGCAGAAAAACGTCCCGCAACACGCCTTCGTCCCCGAGCACGTCGCGCACCAGCAAGGGCGGCAACCAGGGCGTGCGCGCCATGTAACCCATGAACGTCGAAAAGAACTGGCGAATGCGGTCCTGGCCCTCGGATTCCGGCGCAGCGCCGATTCGGCGCATGCGATCCAGCAACGGCTGAGCCAGCTCCGCGAACATCTCTTCGTACAGCCCCTGCTTGCCGCCAAAGTGATACTGGATCAGCGAAGAGTTCACGCCCGCCTTCTCCGCCAGGCGACGAATGGACACGGCGTGGAATCCGTGCCGGCCGAACAGATCCCGGGCGGCGGCCAGCAGGGCCTCTCGCCCAGCCCGGGTTTCGGCCTCCCCGGGCCGCCCCCGGCGTCGTTCTTTTGATGTCATGAAAACACCTCCTGGCTCCCATATTAATCAATCGATTGATTAATACAAGTCCGTGATGTTTCCCCCGGGCGCCCGTAGTGATCTAATAGTGCCCTGTTGCTATCGGAAGGCACCGACCTCAGGCCGATATGCGGGTCGGGTCATTCAGCGATTCGTGCAATTCAACCACGGCGTCAAGGAGTCCCATGCCACCCAGGAAGGCCAGTTTCGGAGGACGCTCCAGGCAATATCTCATCGCCGGGATACTGACAATCATCCCCATCTGGATCACGGTGGTGGTGTTCCAGTTCGTGCTGACCCAGCTGTCCCGCACGGGGCGCCCGCTCGCCGCGGCGATCTCCCAAGGCATCGGCACCCACGCGCCCATGGTCGGCAATCTTTTCCTTCAGCCGTGGTTCCAGAATACCCTGGCCGTGATCATTACATTACTGGCTTTGTACAGCCTCGGGTGGTTGGCCGCGCGGGTGGTGGGCCGGCGCCTGATCGCGGCCTTTGACAGCTTGATCGACCGCATTCCCGTGGTACAGCGCATCTACGGCGCCAGCAAGAAACTGCTGTCCGCCCTGCAACACCGACCCGATGAGATTCAGCGGGTTGTCTTGATCGAATTCCCCACGCCGGGCATGAAAGCCGTGGGGTTCGTAACCCAGGTGCTAGACGACGCCGCCACCGGCGAAAAGCTGGCCGCCGTGTATGTTCCCACCACGCCCAACCCCACCTCAGGCTATCTGGAATTGATTCCACTCGGCCGTCTCACCGCAACGGACTGGAGCATGGACGAGGCCATGACCTTCATCATCTCCGGCGGCGCGGTCGCACCATCCAGCATCCACTTCAGCCACAGCGCCGGCGGATCGCTGGAACCGGAGCCCGGACAACCTTCGTCCTGACCGAAAGTTCCCTCCGGAACGCTCGGGAAGTCCACCACCCGGCGCATTACCTAAGCCCTTGATCCTTCTGACCATATTCACCACCTATAGCATTGCCAGGACGTTTGGCGGCAAATGACGAAAGGAGGGATCACTTATGGCTACCCATGCAGACAAGATCATGCTGGAAGCCGCGGGCGGCGGCAGTATCGCCGAGAGCGCAGGCGGCGTCGGCGCGGTTGTGTTGAGCATTCTCGCGTTGGCGGGAATCTGGCCCGCCGTGCTGGCGGCCATTACCACGATCGTCATCGGCGCGGCCCTGATGCTCAAGGGAGGTCCGATCATGGCTGAATACCGGCGCGTATTGGCGCATCTGGACAAGGACAACGTCACCCGGGCGGAAGTCGGCGGTGGCTTATCCGCCGAAATGCTGGCCGGCGGCGCCGGTGTCGTGCTGGGCATCCTGGCCCTGCTGGGCTTGGTTCCCGAGGTGCTGACGGCCTCGGCCGTGCTGGTGTTCGGCACGGCACTGCTGCTGAGCAGCGGCAGCACCGCCAAGCTGGCGGCCATGCGCGTGGAGTACAGCGCCAGCGAAGGACCCGGCCAGTTGTTGGCCCGGGAAGCGGCGCAGACGGCCAGCGGCGCCCAGGTACTGCTGGGTATCGGCGCTGGCGTACTGGGCATTCTCAGCCTGGTCGGCATTCATCCGCTCTATCTGACCGTCGTGGGCCTGCTCGCCATTGGCGCCACCAGTGTGCTGGCCGGAACCGCGCTCGGCGGCCGGCTGATGAGCCTGCTTGAGCACTAATTCACTTCACGCCGCCAATCCGCGAACCACACGGCGTCCCTTCCGGGGCGCCGTCTTTTTGTGGGATGTCTTCGGCGTTTGCAAGGCCACAGTTTCGCCAGAATCTGCCTCGGTCGCGCCTCATTTCCTCCCCGGCGCGGCCGTGTTTCTCCGCTTCAATCGAACCATGGCCCTCAAAGCGGAGTAACCATCATGAGCACAGCCAAAGCCCTGCCTTTCAACCCGCCCGATCACTGCCATCCTTACACCACACTGGCGGCCCATCCGCTGCCGTCTCCCGTTCGGAGGTTGGAGAGCGAGCTCCGCCTCGGGCTGTTCACGGCGGCTGGAATCGGCACTTTGATGACGGTCTTCGGCCGTCCCGAGACGCTGCAATTGGAACTGGCCCTGCAAACGCTGCTGGCACGCATGTCGCCCACCTACGAAACCGACGCGCCCGCAGCCATCCTCACCAACGGCCTGAGAGCCGCGGCAGTAGCCAACGGCCAGCTCAGGCTTTGCGCCCAGGCCCGCCGGCCCGAGGCTCACCGACTGGCCGCCGCCTCCCGGGAAACCCACAAGGCAATCCAGGCCTTCACCCACTGCGGCCCCGTAGCCACCAATGCCCTCTCGCTGTTGTATCACCTGCAGCTTCATCTCGCCCTGCCCCACCCCGGTCGCCGGGGCCGCCGAGCCGGCGGCGGCTTCGTGAGCCAGCTGCGAAGCGCTCAAGCGTGGGGCCGCGAGGCCCTGGCCGCTTGGCGCACATGGAGCGACCATCGCTTCGGCCCCATCCAGTGCCTGGAGTGGGACGTCAGCGGCCGTTTCTGCAAGACGGTGGGCTACAGCTTCAACGGCGAACCCTACGAAATCCACTACGTCCGGGACCGAATCTGGCACCAGCAGCGGGAATGGGACAGCCTGGCCCGCGGCCCTCTCCGCCCGACCATCCGGGCCTGTAACGCCTGGGGGGCCCTTCAGCAGCGCGTGGACCACTGCCGGCGACGCGGGGCGCCGGCGCGCGTGCCGCCACGAACGGGGCATTGAGCGTTACCAGCCGCCGCCGCCTCCACCGCCGCCGCCACCGCCGGAGGACCCGCCGCTGAAGCCGGAGGAGGAGCCTCCGCCGCTGGACTGGGGGGTGGAGGCGGCACTGACCGCGCTGCTCAGGCCGCCGCTGAAGGCGGTGAAGCCGGCAGCCGAAAATGCGGTGCCGTGGTACCAGGCCGGGCTGTAGTCGGCGGAAACAGTCTGGCCCAGGCGCCCCATTTCGGCGGCAAATCGTTCGCCCCATTGGTTCTCCACATCCAATGCCACGGCGTAGGGCAAATAGGCCTCGTAGAGTTTCTGATCCACACGAGGGGCGCCGGCCAGTTTCAGCGTATCTTTCTCGGCCACGCTCAGATAGAGCCGGAAACCCTCGATCTGATCCAGGACCTTGCGGCCGGCCAGGGTGGGCGCTTTCATCAGGTGATAGAAAATCACCGTTACCACCACCGCCAGGGCGAGGATACCGGCGGTTTCAAGCCCCATCAGGAAGGCGATGATCGTCAGCGCGGCGACCTCGGCGATCACGAAGGGCACCGAAAACGCCGTGATGAACGCCGCCTGAATGAGACTGCCCACGAAACCCAGCGCCTTGCCCGCCGAACGGCCGGCGCGCAGCAGGGAGCGGCCCGCCCGCCCCCAGGCGCCCACCAGGCCCGTTACCAGGCCGTAGACCCCGAAGGTCCAGATGCCCACCCAGAACGTGAGAAACGCGCCGAAAGCGATACTGACCAGATCGTCCTGGGCGATCACCGCGCCGATCCAGGTAAGAGCCAGCACCACGAATGCCGGGACGAGATACCCGCGATTGCGCTTGAAATAGGAACCCTCATACTCCGCCTTCAGCAGGTTCTCGTGAACGTCCCGCGCCTCCTTGACGATGCGGTATTGCTTGTTGTCCAGCGTCAGCTCGTCGAGGACCATCAGCTCCTTGAGGAGGCTCTTTTCACCCCGAGTGAGCGGCGCCGTGGCGGCGTTCATGCGTTTGAGCACGTAGTCGCCGTCGGAGTCCTCGGTAATCTCCAGGTATCCCTTGGAGGCCAACCCCACCAACCCCGCGGCGAATGCCTTGTCATCGTAAGTCTGGCGGCTGATATACCGGGCAGCCCCCGGCGACATGCCCTCCGGCGGTTGATACAGCGGGATGATCACACCGCCCCGGGGATCGCGCCCGACTCGCAGCCACGCCCCCAGCAGATAGACAAGCAGAATCCCGCCCCCCATCAACGCCACCGCCAGCGGCCGGTTGTCATCCAGCCAGGCCAGAGGGCCTTCCCTGGGAGGGGGCGCGGCCACCACGCCCTTGGGCCATCCCATGACAACCGTCAGCCCTTCCCGCTGGCCCAGCGGCGCCGTCGTCTCGAACTCCGCGCCACCTGGAATCGGCCGGGCACGATAGTCCGTCGCCGTGGACCCCTGGGCACCGGTGTAGCCTTTAACCGTGATCTCCGCCGCCGGCAAGTCGGCCGGCAAACGCGCCGTAGCGGAGGCATGATCAATCGGGAAGGCCCAGCCGGTGCCCGTGACGTTCCAGTACAACTCGTCGTGGTCCTTGAAGTACCGGAGCTGGTGATTGGTCAAGTAGTGAAACGTATAGGTATGAATGCCCCGAGTGACCTGCATATCCCGGCTCCCGGCGTAGATACGTACGCCGTTGGACAGGGCCTTGGTGTGATAGGGCTCGTCGTGGCCGTCGCGGGTCACGCCCAACAGTTGGAAGCCGACATGGCGCGCCGGCCCCAGCTCGGCCATGACCTTGGCCGCTTCACCCCGCACCTGGGCGGGAAGGATTGAGAGCACCTTCGAAGGTTTGGGGTAGCGAGTCGGGAAATCGCGATAGATCCCGTGCCGAATGTGGTAGCCCTCCGCCCGCACCTTGACGGTCTCGGTGACATCCAGCGTGCCGTCCTTACGGATGGCGATGTCGCTGTGATAATCGAGAATCCGTTCCGCCGCCCGCGCTGACAGGCACCCCCCGAACACCAAAAGGCACACCAACATCGCTTGAAAGATTCGCATGGCATCATCCTTGTCTTTATTGTTTTAAGGAGACGCTGATTTATTCACACGGCCGCGTGAATAAATCAGCGTCTCCTTAACCGCACAGCGGCGGATCGCGCTGGCCCCAACTGCTTATGATCCGCCGGTCTCCGATATTTGTTGCCAAGACATTAATCGATTACGAAAATCGTCGCCATGAATGCTGAACACCTCACTCTCTTCCCCACGCCCATCGGCCACTGCGCCCTGGCGTGGAATTCCGGCGGGATCACAGCCGTAGCGCTCCCGGAACAGGACGAGGACACCCTGCGCGCCGTTTTGTGGCGAAAGCATCCCGACGCCACCGAATCCCCGCCTGCCCCGGAGATTCAGGCCGTCATCGAAGGCCTCCTGGCGCTGCTGGGAGGGGCTCGACCGGATTTGTCCGGGGCGCGCCTGAACATGGAACGCACTCCCGCCTTCCCACGCCGGGTCTACGATGTCGCTCGCCGGATTCCCGCCGGCGAGACCCGGACTTACGGCGAAATCGCCCGGGAACTCGGACAGGCCGGGGCCGCCCGTGCGGTGGGCCGGGCCCTGGGGCAGAACCCTTTTCCACTGATAGTGCCGTGCCATCGCGTTCTGGCGGCCAACGGCAAACACGGCGGATTCTCGGCAACGGGCGGAGTTGCCTTGAAGCTGGACCTGCTGAGGCGGGAAGGAGCCCACCTCCCGGTGACACCCGACCTGTTCGAAAACCACGAGCCTGTCGAACCTCGTGCAAACCGGCAACAAAGGTTGCACAAGTGAGGGTTGGGGAAAGACTGGCGTAGCCCGGATGCCGCGAAGCAGAATCCGGGAATTCCTGGATTCCACTACGTTTCATCCAGGCTACGACGCCAAGAACATGAACGGTGATTGGTTGATCGCAGTAGGCTGAACGGAACGCAAACCGGGATGTTGCACAGACATCAAGCCGCAAAGCATTCACCACAGAGGACACAGAGTTACACGGAGGACAAGAAAATCGCCTTTGGCTTTCTCTGTGTAACTCTGTGCCCTCTGTGGTTAAACCCCGGGCAATTTGGCAGAGTGCGCTGCGCACCTGGGGAGACGCTGATCCATTCACCCGCCCCCTGTCCAAAGTGGATGCATCCGGAGTCCGACGGGGCCCCGGCTATGGCATACTGCGGAAACCAACGACGCTCATCGCCGGTCCGGCATCCGCTTACGCCGAGCCGCCGGCTTCGATCCGGAATATGATGTTCTCGGCCAAGACACTGCTGCTGAAGACGTTCGAAAGCATGGCGGATACCGTCATCGTCGTGGAACGCTCGTCCCGAAAAATCCTTGCGGTCAACCCCGCTTTCGAAACCACGTTCGGTTATGCCCGCGACGAGGCCGTCGGCCGGAACACCGACTTCCTCTACCCGAACCACGAAGAATTTCTCCGCGCGGGCCGTGAGAGCGCAGAAGCCTTCGAGCGCGCCGATTCCTTTCGCGGCACCTTCACCATGCGGCGCAAGGACGGGAGCCTGATTCAAAGCCTGCATACGCTCAGCCCCATTTTCGATGGCGATCGCCGCCTTGTGGCAGCGGTCAGCGTGATCCGAGACCATACGGAATGGCTGCAGATTGAACAGCGTCTGGCGGAACAGGATCGGCTCCTGACGAATATCGTTGCAACGCTCCCCGGCGCCATATTCGCCCGGCTGCTTTCAAAAGCCGGCGCCATCAGCATGCCGTTCTTCCGGGGTGCACTGGCCCAGCAGATCGGCGCGGACACGGAAAAGCCCGATCATCCGCCGGACATCCTCCGCGAACACGTTCACCCCGATGACCTAACCCGCTTGGAACAGGCAACCCGCGACTCAGCACGGACCATGAAGCGGCTGGATATCGATCTGCGATTCAAGGACGCCGGCGGGCAGTATCTTTGGGTCCGCTCCCTGTCCCAACCTCGCAAGACGCCGGAGGGCGACGTAATCTGGGACGGCGTGGCCGTGGACGTCACCCGCGAGAAGATTGCGGAACAGCGGGTCCTGCAACTGGCCAACTACGATCAATTGACCGGCCTGCCGAATCGCCGTCTGTTCCGCACGCGGGTCAACAAACGGCTGGAAGCCGTGGACGGCGCTTCCTCCAAGCTCGTGGTGGCCGCCGTCAACCTGGACCGTTTCAAGCTGATCAACACCACCCACGGCATAGAGACCGGCGACAAGGTGCTCGCGACGGTGGCCCAACGGCTGCAGGGCGCGGCGGGACGCGAAGGGCTGGTGGGTCGTATCGGCGCCGACGAATTCATCGTCCTTTACGGCCCCTCGCGCCATGTGGACGAGGCCCTGCCCGATCTCCATCAGCTGTCGGAGGCGGTATCCGCGCCCTTCGCGGTGGAGGGGACCGAACTTCAACCCACCGCCAGCGTCGGCGTGGCCGTGTAC
This sequence comes from uncultured Gammaproteobacteria bacterium, assembly GCA_963711725.1. Taxonomy (GTDB): domain Bacteria; phylum Pseudomonadota; class Gammaproteobacteria; order Nitrococcales; family Aquisalimonadaceae; genus CAVQFO01. The sequence continues at coordinate 36,298 of CAVQFO010000035.1, forward strand.
CCCCACGACGGTGCCGACGCCGACACCCTGCTTCGAAACGCGGACGCCGCGCTGCACCGAGCACGCAGCATGGGCGGCGGACGCATCGAGTTCTACTCCGAGGCGATCACCCAAAGCATGGCGCATCGCCTTCAGCTCGAGCGTGAACTGCGGGCCGCCATCGACGCCGGTCAACTGGTTCCCCACTACCAGCCGCAAATCGATCCTCGCACCGGACGCATCGTCGGCATGGAAGCCCTGGTGCGTTGGCAACACCCCACCCGAGGCCTGGTCATGCCAGGGCAGTTCATAGAGGTCGCCGAAGAGAGCGGCCTGATCCAGAAGCTGGGCCTGGAAGTTCTGCGCCAGGTCTGCGCTCAGCTGCGGCGCTGGCGCGACCAGGGCGTGGCTACCGTACCCGTGGCGGTCAATCTTTCGGCAAAGCAATTGGACGAAAGGCTGAGCGAGCACGTCATGGCCGCCCTCGCCGAACACGCGCTGGAACCGGGAGCGGTGGAACTGGAGATCACCGAAAGCTCGCTGCTCCAGGACGCAGACAACGCCATCCATCTCCTGGGTCAATTGCACGAACAAGGCATGCGATTCGCTCTGGACGACTTCGGCACCGGCTACTCGGCGCTGAGCTACCTGCAGCGCTTCCCCTTCCAGAAGATCAAGATCGACCGTTCGTTCATCCAGCGCATCCCCACGGACGACGATCAGACCAATCTGGTCCGAGCCATCATCGCCATGGCCCGGAGCCTGCGCATGACCACCGTCGCCGAAGGGGTCGAGACCCCCGAACAACTGGGCGTGCTGACCGCCATGGGCTGCAACGCGGTACAAGGCTGGATCTACGGTAAGGCGGAACCGGCCGAGACCATCGTGGAGCTACTGGCGTCCGGCGCCGTATCGGCCGTCAGGCAGGCCGAATAACCTCCCCTTAGTCACCGCCCCTATGGCCGGGGTATCTGCTATGGCGAACAGGACGCGCCGTCAACGTAGGTTGGGCTGACGAAGGAAGCCCAACATCCCATGGCACCCTGAATCGCAATACCCATCAGAGTCTTCATCCTGTGTTGGGCTTCCTTCGTCAGCCCAACCTACACACTGGGCCGATAACCGCGATCGATTCGCTCGGGTTTTCCGCGCGTCCAGTGGTTTACGTCCCCTCCCCCCGCTCAGCGATCCCCCGAGTTCAAACATAGCAAGACCTGGGGATGTTTCGGATGAAGCGCCCAAATACGCTGGGTAATTCGAATTCGGATCGCTGACTGACGGCAGACATGTGTACGTCAGCCTCTCCGAGGTCCTGAACCGCAATATCTGCATACTGATCGCGGGGAACCCATGAGCACCCAACTTTTGAACCTGAGCCATGCCGGCAAACCGGACCGGCTTTCGATCTCTTATGCCGCCAAGCGAGTGTGCTTCGGCCTGTTGTTCCTGCTGGTGGTTGCCGCACCGCTGACGGCATCGGCCGGAACGTTGGATTGGCGATGGGCCAGCCCGTTGCCCCAGGGTTATAACCTGCGAGCTGCGGCCTATGACGGCAGCAGCCAATACGTCGCCGTGGGCTTGAATGGCGCGATCGTCTCCAGCGCCGACGGCAACACCTGGACCCAACGCACCTCGGGGACCGACGGCGATCTATACGACGTCGCCTGGGGTAGCGGCAAGTTCGTGGCGGTGGGCTATCCCGGTGCCATTCTCACCAGCCCCGACGGCACGAGCTGGACGGCGCAGACCTCCGGCGTCACTCTCTCGCTCATTGGCATCACCTGGAACGGTTCGAAATTCGTGGCCGTGGGTGGCAGCGGCACCACCCTCACCAGTACCGATGGAGTGAATTGGACTGCACCCGTCACCGCCGCAGCCGGTAAAACCCTGGACAGTGTCGTCTGGGACGGTAGCCAATTCGTGGCCGTGGGCCATACCGGCGCCATCGCCACCAGCCCGGACGGAGTGAGCTGGACAACGCAAAGCTCCGGCACGACGAACACTCTTTACGGCGTGGCCTTCAGCGGCAGCCAATTCGTGGCGGTCGGTTCCAGCGGCACCGTCCTGACCAGTGCGGATGGAGCGAGCTGGACAACGCAGGCCCTTGGCGCCGCAACCTCGCTGAACGCGGTCGCCTGGGACGGCACGCAGTATCTCGCGGTCGGCTTTTCCAACCAGCTCTTCACCAGTGCGGACGGCAGCAGTTGGTCGCACGCCACCGCGTTTCCCCTCTCGATGTATGCGATCCGCACGGCCGGTTCGCGCCTTGTCGCCGCCGGCTACTACGGCAACATCCTCACCAGCGCCGACGCGGGCGCGACCTGGACGCGGCGCATCACAACCGCCACCGACAATCCGCTCAACACCGTGGCCTACGGTTCGAGCGGTTTCGTGGCCGCGGGCGCTTACGGCACCATCCTCACCAGTCCCGATGGCACGAGCTGGACGGCCCAGTCACCCGGGACCGGCGCCACGTTCTACGGTCTCGCCTGGAACGGCGCCCTGTTCGCGGCCGTGGGAGTGAACGGCACCATCCTCACCAGTCCAGGGGGGACAACCTGGACCGGCCGGACTTCCGGGACCACTGAGAGCCTCAACGGCATCGCCTGGGGCGGTGGGCTATTTGCCGTAGCGGGCGATAATGGAACCCTGCTCAGCAGTGCCGACGGTCTCACCTGGAGTTCGGGATCCTCCCCCACCGCCGCAAACCTGCAAGCAGTCGCCTACGGCGCTAGCCAGTTCGTGGCAGTGGGCGATGGCGGCACCATCGTCAGCAGCACGGCGGGGCTGGTCACCTCCGGCACCACAACCGATCTCAAGGGGGTCGCCTTCGGCGGCGGCCAATTCGTGGCCGTCGGCTACAGCGGCACCATACTCACCAGCCCGGATGGCAGTGCCTGGACGGCACAGACCTCCGGCACCGGCGTGGGCCTGTTCCACGCCACCTGGGACGGCACGCAATTCGTGGTGGCCGGTTACGCCGGCATCATCCTCACGAGCCCGGACGGCGTCACCTGGAGCAAGCGCCAGATCGCCTCGGCCGACCTGTATGGCGTCGACAGCGGCGGCTCACGCCTGGTGACCGTCGGCGGCGCGGGCACCATCCTTTATGCCCTGCCCACCTTCACGGTGAGTGCCAGCGCCGGCAGCGGCGGCAGCATTGCGGCGGCCAGCAGCACCGTCGACAGCGGCGACACCGTCAGCTTCACCGTCACCCCGGACAGCGGTTACCAAATCGACACCGTGACGGACACTTGCGGCACCGCCGGTGCCAGCAACGGCACACTGTCCGGCAACACCTACGTCACGGGGGCGGTCACAGCCGATTGCACGGTAACTGCGAGCTTTGCGGTGGATAGTTCCGGCTCGGGGAGCTCCAGCTCGAGCAGCTCTGGCTCCGCGACCGTAAGCAGCAGCTCGGGTGGTGGCGGCGGCGCACTCGGACCTTGGACGCTGATGGCCCTGCTGAGTCTGGCGGGCATCGCCCTGCGCCGCCGGCCGTGCCGCGCTTGAATCAGCGGCATAAAGCGAAAGACTGAGAAAACCGGGGGCACCCATTGGGCGGCCCCCGGTGTCTGTTCGGCGTGCCCGTTCCTTAGCACCCGCTTTTGGGGGCTGAAAACCGGGTTCTAAGACTCGCCAGGCCGGGCTACTTGGCGTTTTCATCCGTTTATTCAATGCGTTGGTTTGGTCCGACCCCAGCCGTCCGGCCTTGTCATTCCCGCGAAGGCGGGAATCCAGGTCTTTGAAGAGACTAGATTCCCGCCTTCGCGGGAATGACGAATAAATCAGCGTTTCCCTAGGCAAAAACATCCTCGAGAAACCACTGCAGCAGTTGCCAGGAACGACGGTCGGCATCGGCGTTGTAGACCAGGCCGCGTTCAGCGTCGGCGGCGAGCGGGTTGGTAAATGAGTGCCGGGCGTTGCCGAATGTGTGCAATTGCCAGTCGGCGCCGGCGGCGGTGAGCTCGCGCTGGCAGGCGACCACCTGTTCGACGGGCACAAGCGGATCCTTGTCGCCATGCAGGATCATGATCTTGCTGTCGATGGACTGTGTTTCGGCATCGCCCGGTGGGAACAGCAGGCCGTGGAAGCTCACCGCGCCGCGCAATGCGGCACCGCTGCGGGCCAGGTCGAGGGCGCATAGTCCGCCGAAACAGTAGCCGATGATGGCGATCCTGTTCCGATCAACGTACTGGCTGGAACAAGCGGCGTCGTACCCCGCCTGCAGGCGCCGCAGCAGCAATCCGCGATCGTCCAGCAACGGTTGCATCAACGCCCCGTTCACTTCGGGACTGTCACCGAGAACGCCCTTGCCGTACACATCCAGGGCAAAGCTGTTATAGCCCAAAGCGGCGAGACGGCGTGCTTTATCAGTGACGAAATCGTCGCGGCCTTCCCAGGCGTGGGCGATCAATACGGTGGGTTTGGGACCGGCGGAGGGATCGAAAGCAAGGTAGCCTTCGAGAACGGTGTCTCCTTCGCGGTATTCAACGGTGGAGGTCTCAATAGTCATGGGAAATTGTTGTTCTCACTGTAAAACGGCACGGCATGGATCGGTAGTGTAGTGCGTCGCATATTAGCGGGGCCTTGAGAGGCGAACAATAAAAAATGCCCCTGAAAAGGGGCATTTTCTCGATTGGGCTTGGCCTACGGGGCGCTACTGACTTCCACCAGGAAGACTATGCCAAGCTGATCCGGGTTCGCGCCGGTCGCGGCGTGCTGCGACTGGAAGACACCGAGGCTGCCGTCTGCGGAAAAATAGCCGTTGAGGGTCGTGCTGGCACCGCTTTGCGTAACCACAATGGTGGTCGCGCCGTTGGCCGCCAGGCTGATGCTGGTGTTGCTGCTGTCACTTTCCTCGCTGGTTGACACTTCGGCGATGGGCGACGCCTTATCCAGATGCGCCATGGCGTAGGTCAGTGTGCCGGACATGCCGTCGTTGTTGACCAGCAGCGTGCTGTTGAAACGCGCGGTGCTCAGCTCCGTGTCGGTACCCGCGAGGGACACTCCCATGAAGAACAGTCGATAGGTCTTGCCGCTGATATCGATCTGGGCCGTGGGGAGCTTGACGGCAAAGGTAGTGCCGACGTCCAGCTGGTTGATTTTGTTGTCTGTGGTGTTCTGATCGTCAACCGTGGCCACGGAATGCAGTGCCAGGAAGTTGTGTGACGCACTGAACAATCCGCTCTCCGCAGAGCCGTCGACCGTCAATGAGCTGCCGTCGGCAGCGACGCTATAGCTGAGGCCGGTTGCTGCGGCGTCGGTGCCCGTGTTGTAGCTAACACTGCCGCCACTGCGGGTCAGTTCGAGATAGTCGGTCGCACCATTACTCAGCGTGCCGGCGCCGTCAAAACCGACAATGTTGTGTTCAACCCGGATGTCATACGTGCCGTTGCTGTCCAGCACACTTTCCAGGAAGACCCGACCGTAATCACCGTTGAGGTCAGCGGCCGTCATGTTGGTCGGCTTATCGGCGGCGACGAACAGGTTGGTGAAGATCTCGTCGCCTTCGCGCGCCGTGGGATCAACCGCGTCCTTGACGCCGTCGTTGTTGGTATCAACCGTGAGGTAGCGCACCGCCGAGTTGTTGTAGGTGCTGAAGATCACATTGTCGTTCAGGGCTTTCTGGATCCGCATGACATAGGGCGGAAAGCGCCAGCCGTTATCGCCGTCGATTTTTTCCTCAAACGGGCTATCGATAGTGATGACGCCGGCATTGTCGATGGTTGCGGTGGCAGTATCACCACCGTTGTTCACATCGGTGACGTAGGTAAGGGTGTAGGCATTGTTGAAATAGTTCTGGTTGGTTTCGTGCCGGTCCTCGCCGCTGACGGTCAGGCCGAGAGAGCCGCTACCGGCATCGGCAAAGGCGAACTCGAGAAAATCACCGTCCAGGTTGTAGGTGCCGACACCGTACTTTTGGTCATCGTCGTCCAGCCCGAACAGCAGCTCAACGGCGCGGTAGTTGCCGGCCACGGCGCTGCCGTCACCGGCCGTGGAATTGATGGTGTCGATCTGGTCTTCCACAAACGGTCCGGTTTGCGTTTCCAGCGCCGCGAGCGTGTCGCTGAGGTTGCTGCTGGCGGTCAGATCGAATTCCTTGACCTTGCCGGACAGTTTAACGACGGACGCGGTTTCCAGCGTGCTGAGATCGGTGCCCTTCTCGACGAATTTCTCCAGAACATATTCCGAGATCGGGTTGATGTCGGCGTCCTGCTGGACGACCTGGGCGCGCATCTCGCTGCCGCCGCTGCCGGAGATCCGCACCACCAGGTTGCCGGCCAGGTTTACGCCTGCCGGCAGGGTCAACGTGTAGTCGCCGCTGATGGATGTCGTCGCGGTGGCGAGCACATCGCCGACCTGCTTGCCGTCGTTGTCAACGCGGATCAATTCCACCGTCGCGCCCTCGACCGCCGTCAGGCCGTCGATGCCGGCGTGGGCTGGGGAAATCAGCAGGTCCCTTGCCGCGATCAGCCAGTGGTGCGGCTCCAGCATGGCCACCGCACCGGCCGGGGCGGTCGCGGTGCCGCTGACTTCGATGCCCGTGGTCGTGCCGGAGCCGGAGTTGCTGGCAGAGTCGGAACTGCTGCCGGAAGATGAACCGCCACAGGCGGCAAGGAAACTGGCGCTGGCCACGCACAAGGCCAGCAAAGACGTTTTGGATGGACTCACGATCATTACCTCGAAAAAGAAAACAGCGAGGCTTCTGTTTTAATCAGACCTCGGTCCTGTTGCTTACCCCAAACGGGGTAATGCGAGGTAAAAAGTGTGATTCAGGTCGCAGCGATCACACTCGGATCGCGGCGACGCTGTTGAGCAGGACGCTGATCAGTTCGCCCTGGCGGTGGGTGCCGGTCTTGATATAAACCGATTTGAGCTGTTTGCGCAGCGTGCTGGCCTGGACCCCGTCACGGGCGGCAATCTGCTCCAGCGACAGGCCCTGGCACAGATGAACGGCCAGATCCGACTCGCGGCGACTCAACTGGAACTGTTGCGTGAGCTGTTCGCCCGCGAGTGAGAATTTCAGACTGTCACAGTGCAGCAATACAGCGGCAAACACCCCGCGCGAAGGGGCGAATCCGGTTTTCGCAGCGACCGGGAAAGGCAGCACGTGCAGGGCCAGGCTGTCATCGCTATCGGCGCCGATATCCACTTTGCCGCCACTGGATCGGCCGTGGCCGGCGGCCGTCGCAATGGATTCCCGCAGCAGCCGCTGCAATCGATTGTGTTCATCGGCGTCCAGTGCCTGCACGCGATTGGCGCCGAGCTTCAGGCCGCGGCTGGTACGGATGCGTTGTTCCATCCCGCTGCTGATGAAAACTGCTTTGAGTTTGGCATCGATCAGCGCGAACGGCAGCGAATAACGGTTGGCCAGTGCCGCTACGCCCTGCTGTTCAAGTTGCATCTGCTCGGCCCTGCCCGCGAGGTTGATCGCGTTGTGCAGATGCGGCACCAGCCGGTTGACCGCGGCAGTCTCCTCCGCGGTGAAATGCCCGATATCGGCAGTGCGCTGCACCAGCAACTGCACCGTCTGCTCCTTGTCCTGCAGAACGGTACCGCATATGCCGTGTTCGATTTGTTGCGGTCTCGCCCAGTCCTCGTAGAACTCGGTTTGCCGGAACGCTTTCTGTCTGCAGCTGAAATCGAGGTAGCTGGAATACAGCCGGCCCTTGGGCTTTAACGCCAGCTCCGGGCGCCAAGGGCACTTGTTCACGTAGTGGTCGGTGTATTGGCGCATAAAGCGCTCATCGTGGTTGATCGCAAAGCTGTTGTGTACTTTGTCGGCCGCGGGGTTCATGAACAGCATTCTCGCCGAACGCGCGTCGAGCGCACCGACCAGATCGCGCATGAACGTCAGCCACGCATCCTGACTGTTCACACTGCTGTAAATGGTCTGGATCAGACCCGCGCTAGCATTCTCAACCTGCCTGTTCGTCTGCCATGCCACGCATTCTCTCCCCTTGTCCCAATACACCTGGCGGCATTGCACCGACCCAGGTTATGGACAGCCCCCGATTGCGACGAATGTGCGTATCAAAGATTAAACGGCCTTTTTGCCCAAATCCAGCCGCAGTTCCCCTTCAACGGCCCGCCACCTCACCGCCCGATCATCCCGAGCGCGCCCGCTTGCTGCGGATATCGTCTCGATGAGGCTTCGCGGTCAGGTCCTGACCGTCAAGCATTTGGCCGATCTGGATAACAGGCGGGCAACGCGCAATATGGCATCGCAAGACCTGACACCACGCTCCACACGCCCGTTTGTATTCGTTGGTTGCCGAAACAGCAGCGCCTGCAAAGGGGCGCCTATTCCGGTCAGCGACAAACGGATGGGGTTTCGATCAGGACGCGAAAAAAATTCCGGCACGAGGCCGGCATCGAATAACCATCACCCGAGGCTGAAGGGGCCACCGCGCTCAACGGCACGCTGGTAGGCCGGCCGCTGGTGAATGCGCTCCAGGTACGCCATGAGCTTCGGGCGGCGCTGGTCCAGTCCGCCGCGGGCGGCGGCCGCCTCCACGGGAAAGCTCATCTGGATATCGGCGGCGGTGAAATCATCGCCCGCGAACCATTCGGCCTTTCCGAGTTCCGATTCAAGGTAATCCAGGTGCCGGGCGATCTGCGGTTCCACGAACGAGCTCTTGACCCGCTTGGCGATACCCCGGGCCACGGGGCGTACCAGCAGCGGAACCGGCCCCGATTCCATGCGATCGAAGATCAGCTTCAGCAACAGCGGCGGCATGGCCGAGCCTTCCGCGTAGTGCATCCAGTAGCGGTAGCGCAGCCGATCCGGGCTGCCGGCTTCCGGGATCAGGCGGCCGTCTCCATAGGTCTCCACCAGATACTCCAGAATGGCGGCGGATTCGGCCAGGGTCACGTCACCGTCGGTGATCACCGGCGACTTGCCCAGCGGGTGGACCTCGCGAAGCGAGGGCGGCGCCAGCATGGTCTCGGGGTCCCGCAGGTAGTGCTTGATCTCATAGTCCAGGCCCAGCTCTTCAAGCAGCCAGAGCACGCGCTGGGACCGGGAATTGTTCAAGTGATGGACCACGACCATGAGCTGAGCTACCTCGTGCTTGCCAAGATTCCAGGTGGGAAATCCGCGGTTGCGTGTTCGCGGGCGAGACTACAGGAGTTTAGATCACCGGCCGCGCACCGTTGCGGAGATCATCCATGCGCAGGAATCAAGCATAACGCCCCGAGGCGTTTCATAGGGCGGAGCGCCGCCGACAGTCGTTGTGCCAACTCAGGGCGCAGGCGTTCACCGGCCTCGCCGGCTTCGCGAACAATCTCTCCGGCCGGCCTCAGGACCAACTGGAACGCCACCGCCGATACCAAGATCGGCGCCCACGCAGACGGGCTCGCGGCTCAGGTGCATTTCCACAGTGTCATAGCCTTCCGACTGCAACTGCCCGCGCACCACGTTTTCACTGGCCATGGAGAAGGGACCGGGACCGCAGGTCTGGGCGTCGTCGCCGGGCTGGGGCAGCAATTCCAGAGCGGCATCCTTGGCCAGCGCCAGCCATGGGTTGGCGTCCACCGAACACCACGTGGTGAACATCACCGTGGCGCCTTCGCGGAGGTGACGCGGGATGTCGGTCAGAGCGGCCACGGGTTCTGGGAAAACATGATGCCGAATTAGGAGATCGCCTTGTCGAAAGACCATTCGAACCGCACCGTCTGGGCGTCTCCCACCTGGAAGGAGGCATTGCCGATCTGCCGCTGGCGGGCATCGGCGGTGGCGACCTCCAGAAAGTCCGGGCAACAATCGAATCCCACCGCTTCACCGCCCGGCGCGACTCGGCCGGCCAACGCCAGGGTGGATTCACCGAAGCCGCAGCCAATATCCAGGACGCGGTCACCGGGCGCGGGCGCCAGCCCTTCGATACCCTTCAGTCCGTGGCTCAGGCCGGCCTCCACCATGACAGTACGAAAACGCAAGAACTTGGGTACCAGTATTCGATTCCACACGTCGATGTGCGCGAAATTGGGGCCGGTCTCCGTCGCTATCTGTTCAGTCTGCTGCATGGCGTTCACTCCCTCGCCGCTCGCAACTACTGCACGGGACCCAGGCGCCGGGAGACCCGACATCCGTCCCTCATCAGCAACTTACGGCGGTGCGCGACCACGCCCATGAGGCCCAAGCCCCCAATCCCCTTCCGACCCACACCGGGGACCGCCCGGCCACGGGACTCCTGCCCCTCCCTGCGCCCTGTCATCGCCGATAGTCCGGCAGCTGAAAATGCGAAGTGCCTCACGTCGCATCAGACGACTCTAATGCTACTTTCGCATCGCTTCGCACCTTCTTTTCACCCGCCCGGAATCTGAAGCACCGCGGCAACGAAAAGACCGGCCGGTAGGGTCACCACCCAAACTCAATTCCCGGAGTCCAATCCGCGGATCCCCACCCGTGGGGATCAAGGGGGAGGTCCGCCCGCGCCCGGAGCAAACGAAGAGGACACAATGCTATCTCGAGTCCGACGCAACACCGCACTTCCCCTGGGCATCGCGGCCGGCGCCCTGGCCGTGGCCCTGGCCGGCGCAGCTAACGCCGCCACTCCGCCCAAGGCAAATGCCGCCTGGGTCTACGATCCCAAGGATGCCAATGGCCAAGTCCTGGCCGGCGCCTATGTCGATGCCATCAACCAGCACAACCTGGTCGCGAACGCCGGCCACCGGGTTCGTGAGATCTACAGCTACGGCGGAGACATGGAGATGTACTGCCCGGGTGGCCTGGCAGCAAACTGCACCGCCAGCGACCTGTACGTATTCTTTTCGCGCGATGCCGTCGTTTATGACGGCCTTCCGGCAAAGCACCGCAATGCCTCCGCGGTGGCCTACGCCAAGGGTCTGGACGCAAGCTTGCTGGGCGGCGCGCCCATCATCGTCCCCGTCATCGACGGCGCGGTAACCGGCAAGGGCGCGCTGGTCGGGTTCAACGACCTCTCCCCCACCATGGCTCGCGCCTTCGCCGACAAGGTTGCCTGGCGCCTGTGCTCCGATCCCACCGTGGCCGGAGTGGAATTCGACCTGGAACCATTCAACGTCAACACCGCCAACGGCCAGTACTACTTCTACAAGCGTATCGCCCGAAACTTCGCTTCAAAGCAGATGAACTGCGTGGACGCCACGCATCCCGATGGCCGGTTCTTCGGGATCTTCGCCAGCTCCAACGCCTTGCGCCCCGGCACCGACAGCAGCCTGCGAGTCGCGGAGATCCTGAACCGCCGGCACAACGGCTACTGGATCGACCCGCTGTACGACCTCTCGGGTGATCCGTCCGGATACCGTACGTCAGTCGATAAGTACCGGAGCATGGCCACTGCACACGCCTACAACACCGCACGATGGGCCAAGGCCCTTGGCGTGAAATACCAGTTCGGCATCCCCAGCGCGGCTTCATTCCACGAGTACGCGACTTGCACGGGAAGTGCCTGCGCCGGCGCGGCCGCGCCGGTCAACGGCCAGTTGGACTATGTGACGGCGGCCCAGGAAGCGATCACGGCCAGCTATGCCCGCGAGGACGACCTGTTCCTGGGGACCGCCCTGTGGGCCTGGTCGCCGCGGGTGGGATTCGGCGATACGTCCTTCGGGCCGACGGAGCCGGACGGCTCGGTTTCGCTTTACCTTGGCGGCACCATGTAACGACGACTTCGCCGTAAATGCGGGCGGGAGCGCGACTCTCGCCCGCTTCTTCGCCTTGGGCCGTTCGCGATCATCGCCGGCCATAATCTATTTTGCGATTTAATAGTGCGCTATGTAATAATCCGCGCATGGTTTCCTCCAAATCCAAACAAGGCGGCAAAACCAAGCTCTCCCTGCGCCTGGACGATCAGCTGTGCTTTGCGCTGTATTCCACGGCTCACGCCATGAACAAGCTGTACCGGCAAGTGCTGCGCAAGCTCGATCTGACTTATCCCCAGTATCTGGTGATGATGGTGCTTTGGGAGCGGGATGAGCGCACGGTCTCCGAAATCGGCCAACACCTGTTTCTGGACTCCGCCACCCTCACGCCGCTGCTCAAGCGGATGGAAGCGGCCGGGCTGCTGGTTCGCACTCGCGCCGCGGCCGACGAGCGGCAGGTTATCGTTTCGCTTACGGACCAGGGCCGGGCCCTGCGACGGGAAGCGGCGGAAGTGCCCGAAGCCATGTTTTGCGCCACTGAGTGCTCCCCCGAGGAACTCCGCACCATCAAGACCCAGTTGGAGCGCCTGCGGGAGAATCTTCTAAAACACGGCTGACCCGGGAAACGTCAACGACGCTCGCTCAGCCTTTCTCTCGTGCACGATCTTATCGTGCCCTCTTTTTACCAAGAGATTGCCAAGGACCAACAGGCCCTCCACAACCACCGCAAACGACAGGAGTCCAATGATGTCTATCGAGAAAGTGCTTTACCGTGCCGAGGCCAGCGCCACCGGCGGCCGCGACGGCCGTGCCGCATCCCCCGACGAAGTTCTGGATCTGAAACTGAGCACACCCCGGGAACTCGGCGGCGCGGGCGGGGAAGGCACCAATCCCGAACAATTGTTCGCGGCAGGCTACTCCGCCTGCTTCCTGAGCGCCATGAAGGTGGTCGCCGGGCGGCGGAAGATCGCGCTACCAAGCGACGCCCGCGTGGCCGGCCGGGTCGGTATCGGCGCCATCGCCAATGGTTTCGGCATTGAGGTGGATCTGGATGTGGACCTGCCCGGCATGGACCGGGACGACGCCCTGGCCCTGGTGGAACAGGCCCACGCGGTGTGCCCCTATTCCAACGCCACTCGCGGCAACATCGACGTGCGGCTGAACGTGCTCTGATAGACGTCGCCGGCCCTTGCGGAACCGCGCGGGCATTTCCGCCGGTTCCGCATCTTCCCTTTCAACGACTCAAACGCACCGGCGGGCGGCCTCAGCCACCGGCTCCCGATCGCACCTTCGCCAGGAAGGCGTCCAATGCGGCCTTGCGATCGCCCATGACTTTTTCCGCGATCGGTCGTTCTCGTAGCAAATTCAGGTAAGGCCTGATCTGCGGCGCTCCGTTCCAGAGATCCTCGCCGTATATCGTTCGATACGCGTTGTGAACCAGCGGCAGGTGGTTCACGGCGGCCGCATCGGCGAGCGTAAACGCGTCCCCGGCGAGATAGGGCTGGAATCGCGCCAGCCGCAAAAGCCCCTGCAGACCTTCTTCCAGAAGCGGCTTCACTTCCTTCTTGGTCTCGTCGCCAATCCTGCCCCCGAAGAAGGCTTCGCCATACAGGCGACGGGCCGGCAACTCCAGATACAGCTCCATGATCCGCATCAGCTCCCGAACCTTGGCGCGCTGAAAGGGTTCCGACGGGTACAACGCCGGCTCGGGGTAGACCTCTTCAAGGTAATCCAACGCCACCTGAGATTCGCCGAAGGCCCCCCGCTCCGTGTCCAGGCATGGCACCTTGCCCATCGGGCTCTTCTCCAGATATTCATTCCCCTGCCCGGGGTAGACCAGGACCTCTTGGAACTCGAGTCCTTTTTCGAGCAGGGCCGTCTTCACCACGTTGTAATAGTTGCTGACCGGGAATCCGTACAATTTGAGCATGGACATTTCTCCAGGAAGCCAAACCGGCGACCGCCGGATCGTACCACCCGCCCACGGCGCCGCCCCACCGTTTTAAATGGACGCCAATCGATTCATGCACCGCCTCAATCGGTCGCCAAAGCCTCCAGCAGAAAGCGCACAAACACCTGAATCTTCGCCGACAAGCGGCGGTTCTCCGGGTAGAGCACGAACACGCCCGGGCCGACCGTGAGATAGTCCCCCAGCACCTGGACCAACTCGCCCGCCTGGAGAGCGCGTCGCGCCATGAAATCCGGCGTCTGGGTGATGCCCGCCCCGGCCACCGCCGCCTCCACCTGAGCCTCCACGGTATTCACCGTGAGATTCCCCCTGGGCGCCAAGGACTGCCGCGCGCCGTTGCGCTCGAATACCCATTCCACACCGGCGCCGGTACTGGGCAGCACAAAGCCGATGCAGTTGTGCCCGCGCAAATCCTCGGGCACGCCCGGCGTGCCCCGGGCGGCGAGATACTCCGGCGACGCCACGGTTGTCATGCGCGTCCGGCAAAGGCGCTGCCCCACCAGCCTGGCTTCCGAGCGGCGGCCCACTCGCACGGCCACATCGAAACCCTCTTCGGCCAGGTCCACGGCGCGGTCGGTCAGGTGCACATCCACGGTCAGCTTGGGATAGGTGGCAAGGAACCGGGGCAACAGCGGCATGATCTCCAGGCGCCCGTAAGCCGGCGCAAGGCTGACCCGCAGGTGGCCCCGGGGTTCGGTCTGGGCGCGGGCCACTGCGTGGCGCGCTTCCTCCATGTCGCTGACTATCTGACGGCAACGCTCGTAAAAGCCCGTGCCCTCCGCCGTCAGGCGGACACTGCGCGAGGTGCGGTGCAGCAGGCCGACCCCCAGATCGTTCTCCAGCTTGGAGATCGCCTTGCTCACCGCCGACGGCGTCAGGCCGAGACGCCGGGCGGCGGCGGTGAAGCTTTGGGCTTCCGCCACCCGCACGAAGGCCACGACACCGCTGAACTGATCCGCAGTCCGCTCCCGCACCACGGTTGCCCCCCGCTCGCCCCTTCCGGCGATTGTTGAATTTAATTCACATTGCGCTTTCCAAACGCCGCCATTATAAAGCGCAAAGCATCACTCACAATGCACCGTCCGGCGGTGACGGAGGTCCGATGACCAAGCAGGTGGAATTCTTTTTCGATGTCGGCAGCCCCAACGCGTATTTCGCGTATCGGCGGCTGCCCGAGATCGCCGCCCGGCACAACGCATCCATCGGCTGGCGACCCATGCTGCTGGGCGGCGTCTTCAAGGCCACCGGCAACCGCAGTCCCATCGAGGTCCCCGCCAAGGCGCGATGGCTGCGGGACGACCTGCGCCTCTCCGCCGAGTTTCACGGCATCGAGTTCCGCCGTAACCCCCATTTCCCGGTCAACACCCTGGCGATCATGCGCGGCGCAGTGGGGTTGCAACGGGAGGACGACGAAGAGGCGTTCACCCGCTACCTGGATGCCGCCTTCCGGGCCATGTGGGTGGAGAGACAGGACCTGGCGGACCCCCAGGTGATCTCGCGGCTCGTGGCAGGCGTGGGCATCGACCCCGAGGCCTTCCAGGCCATGATCACCGCGCCGGAGGTCAAGGCCGAGCTGAAGACACGCACCGAGGATGCCGTGGCGCGCGGGGTATTCGGCGCACCGACCTTTATCGTGGGCGAGGATTTGTTCTTCGGCCAGGATCGCATGCACTTCGTGGAACAGGCCCTGGCCGCCCTTGGAGGTTCCGAATGAGTTTGCCCGCCGCCCTGGAAAACAACCTGCGGCTGCCGTTGATCGGCTCGCCCATGTTCATAGTTTCCAACCCCGAGCTGGTGATCGCTCAGTGCAAGGCGGGGATCGTGGGCGCCTTTCCGGCGCTGAACGCGCGCCCCGCGGAAGAGCTGCACGCTTGGCTCGAGCGGATTACCGGCGAGTTGGCGGCCTACCGCGAGGCCCATCCCGACGCCGTTGTGGCACCCTTCGCCGTCAATCAGATCGTGCACAAGAGCAACGACCGCCTGGAGCACGATCTGGACGCCTGCGCCAAATACGAAGTGCCCATCGTCATTACCAGCCTGCGCGCGCCCAACGAAGCGATCCCGGCCATCCATGCCTACGGCGGGCTGGTATTTCACGATGTAATCAACGTGCGCCACGCCGAAAAAGCCCTGGAGGCCGGCGTGGACGGGTTGATCCTGGTATGCAGCGGCGCGGGCGGGCACGCCGGCCCGTACAGCCCGTTTGCGCTGGTCTCGGAAGTGCGCCGCTTCTACGACGGCCCCATCATTCTCTCCGGTGCCATCACCCGCGGCGAGCACATACTGGCGGCCCAGGCCATGGGCGCGGACATCGCCTACATGGGCACCCGTTTCATCGCCACGGAGGAAGCCAACGCGCCGGGCGACTACAAGGAGATGATCCTGGACTCCAGCGCCAAGGACATCGTCTACACCAACTTGTTCACGGGCGTGCACGGCAACTACCTGCGCGGCAGCATCGAAAACTCCGGACTGGACCCGGACAACCTGCCCACCGCCGACAAATCGGCCATGAGCTTCGGCTCCGGCGGCAGCAGCAAGTCCAAGGCCTGGCGGGACATCTGGGGCGCAGGCCAGGGCGTGGGCAACATCGAGGAAGTCATCCCCGCTGCAAAGGTGGTGGACAAACTCGAAGCGGAGTACCGCGCCGCGTGGGCGCGCATGCGGCAAGGCCACTGGGCGCCGAGCCTGCCTGAGGGCTCGGACTGATCCGGCCACGGGAACGGTCGCTCCCGGGAGACTGCGGTAATGAGCGTTGATTTGAGCCGGTATTCCGGCCTGGAACTGATGCGGATGTTCATGGCGGGCGATCTGCCCGCGGCCACCATCGGCCACACCATGGGCATGAGGCTGGCCACGGTGGAGGACGGCGAGGCGGTGTTCCGGGTCCGGCCCGACAAACGCCACTTGAACCCCATGGGCGGCGTCCACGGCGGCTTCTACGCTACCGCCCTGGATTCGGCCACCGGCTGCGCCGTGCATACCTTACTGGGGCCCGGCGATACCTACGGCACTATCGAACTGAACGTGAAGATGCTCAAGGCGGCCAAACCCGACTCCGAGCTCCGCGCCATCGGCACGGTCTTGCACATCTCCCGCCAGCTGGGCGTCGCGGACGGCCGTATCCTGGACGAAGACGACGTCCTCTACGCCCACGCCACCGCGACCTGCCTGATCAAACGCCGGGGTTAGCGGGACACCTCAGTCCGTCACCAGCACGCTTTCCAGGGCCGCGCGCAGTCCCTCGGGAATAGGCGTCGGGCGCTGACTGGCGCGATCGACGAACACATGGGTGAACGTGCCCACGGCGCAGGCTGAATCAGTGCCTTCCTTGAAGATCGCGATCCCGTACTCCACCGAGCTGTTGCCCAGCCGATTCACGCGGAACCCGCCCTCGATGGGTTCGGGGTAGGCGATGGCGCTCTTGTAACTGCACTGGGAATTGACCACAAAGCCGACGATATCGCCCCCGTGGATGTCCAAGCCGCCCTGCTTGATCAGGAAGTGGTTGGCGATGGTGTCGAAGTAGGAGTAGTACACCACGTTGTTCACGTGGCCATAGAGATCATTGTCCATCCAGCGGGTCGTGATGGGCAGGAAATAGCGGTAGTTCTCGCGCTTCAGGGATGGGTCGCTCATGGGCGGTCTCTCTCGTGCCGGATGGGGTTTAGCCAGCCCGGGAGGCTAATCGATTTCCACCCTTCGCGCCAAGAACCCGGCTTCGCGCCAGGCATTCCGGGATCAAGAACCGGAATCCACGCACACCTGATTACGGCCCGCGTTCTTCGCCTTGTAGAGGGCACGGTCGGCCCGGGCCAGCAGATCATCACCGTTGCCGCCATTGGGAACCAACGACGCGAGGCCGACGCTGATGGTCAGTCCGGCCGCACCGTTTTCCCCCAGAGAACACGGTGCAGAGTTCTCGACATCCGCCCGCACTTCCTCGCCTATCTGGAGCGCCTCCGAAACATCGGTGTCGGCGAGCAGAATCACGAACTCCTCGCCCCCGTATCGGGCCGCCACGTCCCCCGGCCGCCGCGCCACCCGCCCGAGCCGCTCGGCCACTTTCTGCAGGCACCGATCACCGGCCTGGTGGCCAAACCGGTCGTTGTAGTCCTTGAAGCGGTCGACGTCGATCATGAGGATTGCAATCGGCCGTTTGTCGCGCATGCAGCGGCGCCACTCGCGGTCGTAGGCCTCGAAAAAGCTCCGCCGATTTGGCAGCCTCGTCAGATCGTCCTGGGACGACAAACGTCGGAGCTCCGCATTCGCGGCCTCCAGTTCCCGGCGTTCACGGGTGATCGTCCGGGACTGGAGGTACGCGCGACGGGTGAAGGTCTCCACCACGTAGCTTCCCATGAGGCCGACCGCGTTGGCCGTGACCAGAAAGAAGCTGTCCACGATGATCTCGGCGGTATCCGCATGCAGCCAGACGACATCGGTCAGAAAATGGCTTAGCGACAAGACAAGCGCGACCACCAAGGCATACCAGAAGCGGAGGGTGGCGAACACGTAAGCGTAGAAAATGACCAGCAGAATCCCGGCCAGATAGATGCGCGAGGTATTCGAAGCGTCCAGGGCCATCATCACGGAGATGCCGATACCGGCAACCAGCATGACGACGCTGTAGGCAATCTGGACATGCCGATCGCGTCGAGCGAAGAAGGTGCAGATCAGTCCCAACAAGCCAATCGGGAGAACCACAACGTAGCGGATCGTCCAGACCGCGTGGTATCCCGTGGGGAACACCCAGTAATCAACGATGCCGAAGGCGGAATAGAGAAGAATCCCCAGTACCATCGACAAGCGGGCGTGAACCAGCGTCTCGACGAAGTGATGATGAAGGTAGATCGATTCCAGGGGCTGCCCGAAACCCCACAACAGCGACCAGTTGGGCCGAGTCTTCCCGGCCCTGATCATGCCCCCGCCACCCGACTCCATCCCATCCACAGACGTCCCGTCCCCGTTCATTTGCTCCCGCGAACGGCCCTGCGCCGGGGCCGCCTCGCGTCAAACTCCCTTTAAGTTTAGCGAACTCTAATAATCTGTTGTTATCCGTTCATCCGGTAATTTGGGGAATAATCCGTGGCGCAGCATTGCCCTTGGGGAGCATGGGGCCGCCGCACAAACGAAGGCCATTACCCGTCCGACGCCGGCGAGATCACCGTCTTACTAGCGGCTTTGCGCTGCAGTCAACCGCCGCAACGGCAGCACCATGAGCAACATGGACATCCCAACCGCAACATAGGTCACGTCATACCCCAGCACCCTGCCCAGCTCCAGACCCGCGGCTGGACCCAGAGCCCCGCCGAGATCGCTGGACCATTGATAGACCGACAAGGCGCGACCGTGCAGATGCCGCGGCGAAGTGTCCCCGAGTAGCGTCAAAAGCGGGATGGTCAGGGCACCGGAACCAGCACCTACGGCCGCAAGCGCAATGACGGCGGTGACGGCATGCGAGGCCCATCCCAGCGCGACAAAGCCGGCCGTCACGATCAACGTGGACGGGAGCAGCAATCCGGTGCGGGACGCTACCCGATCCAGGTAGTGGCCGGCGCCGAGGGACGCGCTGGCGCGCGCGCCCATCATCACGGCCATATAGAGGCCGGCACTGCCTTCCGCACCCAGGCCGAAGACGTACAAGGCCCGCTGCTTCACCATGACCGCAAGGGTCGCCAGCAGCACGCCGGACATGGCGAAATACACCAGGGCGTTGGCGCCCCAGATCAGTCGAAGCACCGGGATGCCCAGAAGCTCGCGCCAATCGTCGGCGCGACGGCGGGATCGGCCCGTCGCGGCTGTCGGACGCGGCGCCTTCGCGTGGGCTGGGAGAACGAATACTGCCGCCACCGCAGCGACCAGGCTGAGCAGAGTCGCGACGATGAAAGCGGCGTTGGCCGAAACCCGGTCGGCGACCAGACCCCCGATGGCCAGCCCGGCCGGCAGGCCCAGACTGATGGCCGTGCGCACCCGAGCGGTCATGCCGCCGCGGCGCTGCGTGGGCGCAATCGCCATGACCGCCGCCAGCGTGCCCACCAACAGCAGCGACGACCCCACGCCCCAGATCACCCGCCCGGCGAGAAACCACAAGAACGGCCGCTGAGCGGACAACGCGGCCGAGAAGGCCAGCGTCCCCAACGCCTCGACGACCAGCCCAATCGCCACCGGCCAACGTGTGCCAAAGCGGTCGAGCAGACTGCCGGTGACGGGGTTGAAACCCAACCGCGTGATCCGGTTGGCGGAGAGGATCAGGCCGATCATGAACCCCGAGATGCCGAGGTCCATGCCGATCACCGGCAGAATGGGGAACACCACGCCCCCGCCCACACCGCCAGCGAAGGCGATACCGGCAATACTCCAGCCGCCCGGCACGGCCCCGCGGTTGCGCGAATCAGCCGTCATGGCCTGTGGCATGGGGCCGATGGGCGGCGTTCTGGAGGCCGCGATGGCTCCCTAGCCCTCCGAAATGGACGAAATGGCACAAACTCTATCCTTTGATTAGGGGATTGAGCACCGCCCTGACTGCCCGGGCGGACAGCCGCCCGCCGCCTCGCCGGGAAACATCAGTGGTCGGACAAACTGCGGGTATCGTGGCATACTTTGCAACCACAAACGGTCCGCCGCCAAGCCTTGCCAGGTGCCGGCGCACACCCCTCGTCTTCGCGCGCCCCGGCGTGGCCGGCCCTGATCCCCGGCGGATGCCGCCCGGTCCAATGGAGTTCTCACCTTGAGCAAACTGTTCAGTCCGATCCGCCTCGACAGCCTCACCCTCGCCAATGGAATTGCCGTGGCCCCCATGTGCCAGTATTCGGCAGAAGGGGGACGCGCCACGGACTGGCACGTGATTCACCTGGGTCACATGGCGTTGTCCGGGGCCGGGTTGCTGTTCACCGAGGCCACCGCGGTGGAACCCGAGGGGCGCATCTCCCCGGCCGACCTGGGGCTGTGGTCGGACGATACCGAGGCGGCCCTGAGGCGGGTATTGGAAAGCATCCGCCGGTGGTCCTCCATGCCCATCGGCATACAGCTGGCTCACGCCGGCCGGAAGGCCTCCACCAAGGCGCCTTGGGAGGGCGGTGCACAGATTCCCGCCGGCGCCGGCGGCTGGCAGACCGTGGCGCCCTCCACCGTCCCGTATAACGAGAACGATGCCCCGCCCCTGGCATTGGACCGGGAAGGCCTGCGCCGCGTCCGGGAATCCTTCGCCGCCGCGGCCCGCCGCGCCCACAGACTGGGCCTGGACCTGATCGAACTTCACGCCGCCCACGGCTATCTGCTGCATGAGTTCCTCTCGCCCCTGTCGAACCGGCGGGAAGACGAATACGGCGGCTCTCTGGAGAACCGCATGCGTTTTCCGCTGGAGGTCTACGACGCCGTCCGGGAGGCTGTACCGGCCGCCATGCCGGTAGGCATCCGCATCTCCGCCACCGATTGGGTGGACGGCGGCTGGGATCTGGAGCAAAGCGTGGCATTCGCCCGGGCCTTGAAGCAGCGCGGCTGCAGCTATATCCACGTATCCAGCGGCGGATTATCCCCGGCCCAGCGGATTGCGCTGGAACCGGGCTACCAACTGCCTTTCGCGGAGCGCATCCGGAACGAATCGGGCCTGTTCACCATCGCCGTTGGCCTGATCACCGAGCCGGAACAAGCCGAAGCGGTTATCGCCTCCGGCCAGGCCGACATGGTGGCCCTGGCCCGCGGCATTCTCTACGATCCCCGCTGGCCGTGGCACGCCGCTGCGCGCCTGGGCGCCCAGGTGGACGCGCCGAAACAATACTGGCGCTCCCAGCCCCAAGGTCTGCGCAACCTCTTCAAGACCTGACGCGGGAATTTGAGCCGCAACGCCCCCAGTGCTACCAATACAGACCAGCTTCCCAAGGAGAAACACAATGTCGTTTAGCCTGAACGTCATCGTTGCCAGCACCCGCCCCGGACGCGTCGGCAAGCCCGTGGGCGACTGGTTCCAGGAGTTCGCCCGCAAGCACGGCAAGTTCGATGTGAATTTCGTGGATCTCGCCGAGTTCAACCTTCCCGTGTTCGACGAGCCCCACCATCCCCGGCTGCAGAAGTATCAACACGAGCACACCAAACGCTGGGCGGCGAGCGTCGACGGCGCGGACGCCTACGTGTTCGTCGTCCCGGAATACAACTACGGCCCAACCCCGGCGCTGCTCAATGCACTGAACTACGTTTACAAGGAGTGGAACTACAAACCCGCCGCGTTCGTAAGCTACGGGGGCATCTCCGGCGGGCTCCGCTCCGTGCAGATGACCAAGCTCACACTGACCACGCTCAAGGTCATGCCGCTGATGGAACAGGTCACCATTCCCTTCGTCACGCAGTTCCTGGAAGACGGCCGTTTCAACGCCAGCGAAGACCACGAGAAGAGCGCCGCCGCCATGCTGGACGAACTCCACCGCTGGGCCGACGCCCTCAAGCCCATGCGCGCTGCATAGCGGCGCTGACACGCAGCGATCCGGCTATCGCTCCGATAGAAGAACCAGCAAAGGAGGCCCGCCCATGTATCG
This sequence comes from uncultured Gammaproteobacteria bacterium, assembly GCA_963711725.1. Classification (GTDB taxonomy): domain Bacteria; phylum Pseudomonadota; class Gammaproteobacteria; order Nitrococcales; family Aquisalimonadaceae; genus CAVQFO01. The sequence goes on from CAVQFO010000035.1 coordinate 58,399, forward strand.
GAAGATCCTGCTTGCCTACGACGGCACCCGCGAGGGACGCGCGGTCCTCCGCGAAGGCGCTGAACTGGCTCAACGATGCGGAGCCGGCGTACATCTGCTTGCCGTGGTCCACCCCGGCACCGGCATCCTGTTCGCCGAGGGTGCGGATCCGACCAACCTCCTCGACGAGGAGCGCCGTCATGCCGAGCAAGTCCTTGCCGACGGGAAAGAAAAGCTTCGCCAGCGTGGCCTGGAAGCGGAAGCCACTCTGCGCTCCGGAGACCCCGCACGCGAAATTGTGGCACTGGCCGAGTCCATTGGCGCTGACCTGATCGTCCTGGGCCACCAGCGTCGCAATGCCCTGTCCCGTTGGTGGCGCGGCTCGGTGGATGCCGAGGTGTTCAACGCCGCCCCCTGCAGCCTCCTGATTACCGTCGCACCGGAAACGGAAGACGCCGACGACGACTGATCGGGGAAGATCCCTCTCCCCTTGGGACCAACGGCCTGCGAGAGAAGCGCTCAGCCACCTCTCCCGCACGCGCTGCGCTTCCGCCCGGCCGCCCGCCGCAAGGCTTCTATGTCCAGCTTCTTCATCTGGAGCAGCGCCTCCATGGCGCGGGACGAAGCCCCGCGATCCGGGCCGGCGAGCAGCTCGGGCAGAATCGTGGGCACGACCTGCCAAGACAAACCGTAGCGGTCCTTTAACCAGCCACACTGACCTTCCTCGCCGCCATCGGAAAGGCTGTTCCAGTAGTGATCCACTTCCGCCTGGCTCTCGCAGTTTACGGTCAGCGACAACGCCTCGGTGAACTGAAATGCCGGGCTGCCGTTGAGGGCCAGGAACCGCTGGCCGTCCAGTTCGAAGAGAATGGTCAAAACCGAGCCCTCGGGGCGACCGGAGGCCCCGGCGGACGCCTGATCGTAGTAGGTCGTGGCGACGACTTTGGAATTCCTGAAAATCCCGGTGTAGAAGGCAACAGCCTTTTCGGCGTCGCCTTCAAACCATAGACAGGGCGTAATGCGTTGCATGGTTCCACCCCCCTACCCGGCCTTCGCGGCCACTGCTTCCCGGATGGGGCGGATCGGCCGCACCTCGATGCAGCCGACCCGGGCCGGCGGAATACCCGAGGCCACCTGGATCGCCTCATTCAGGTCGCGGGCCTCGATCATGTAAAAGCCGGCGAGCTGCTCCTTGGTTTCCGCGAACGGCCCATCCGTCACCGAAAGCTTGCTGTTCCGCACCCGGACCGTAGTCGCGGTGGTCACCGACTCCAACGCCTCGGAGGCCAGGCAATGGCCACTTTCACGAATCGCCGTGTCGTAGGCGACGCAATCCTCGTCCGGCAGCTCGTCCAGGCGGTTTTCGTCCAAATAGACCAGGCATAGATATTTCATGAGGGCGCTCCTTCCTCGGCCTCCGGGCGACCGGCCATTTGCTGCATCCCCTGCCGGATTTCTTCCGGAGTCAGATCGCGGACATGGGTCGCCACCGACCAGTGGTGCCCGAACGGGTCTTCCAACTGACCGTAGCGATCGCCCCAGAACATGTCCTGCACCGGCATTTTGACGCCGGCACCGGCGGCGACCGCCTTGTCGAAAAAGCTGTCCACGTCCGTCACGTAGAGATGCAGCATCACCGGCGTCCCTTTAAGCGCCAACGGTCCGAGGCCGCCGCACTCCTGAAACTCATCGGACAGCATGATCACCGAATCGCCGATGCGCAGCTCGGCGTGCATGATCCGGCCGTC
>CAVQFO010000036.1:0-10793 GCA_963711725.1 uncultured Gammaproteobacteria bacterium
CCGCCCGCCGCAAGGCTTCTATGTCCAGCTTCTTCATCTGGAGCAGCGCCTCCATGGCGCGGGACGAAGCCCCGCGATCCGGGCCGGCGAGCAGCTCGGGCAGAATCGTGGGCACGACCTGCCAAGATAAGCCGTAGCGGTCCTTTAACCAGCCACACTGACCTTCCTCGCCGCCATCGGAAAGGCTGTTCCAGTAGTGATCCACTTCCGCCTGGCTCTCGCAGTTGACGGTCAGCGACAACGCCTCGGTGAACTGAAATGCCGGGCTGCCGTTGAGGGCCAGGAACCGCTGGCCGTCCAGTTCGAACAGGATGGTCAAAACCGAGCCCTCGGGCCGACCGGAGGCCTCGGCGGACGCCTGATCGTAGTAGGTCGTGGCGACGACTTTGGACTTCCTGAAAATCCCGGTGTAGAAGGCAACAGCTTCTTCCGCGTCGCCTTCAAACCATAGACAGGGCGTAATGCGTTGCATGGTTCTGCCTCCCTACCCGGCCTTCGCGGCCACTGCTTCGCGGATGGGGCGGATCGGCCGCACCTCGATGCAACCGACCCGCGCCGGCGGAATACCCGAGGCCACCTGGATCGCCTCATTCAGGTCGCGGGCCTCGATCATGTAAAAGCCCGCGAGCTGCTCCTTGGTTTCCGCGAACGGCCCATCGGTGACCGAAAGCTTGCTGTTCCGCACCCGGACCGTGGTCGCGGTGGTCACCGACTCCAACGCCTCGGAGGCCACGCAATGGCCACTTTCACGAATCGCCGTGTCGTAGGCGACGCAATCCTCGTCCGGCAGCTCGTCCAGGCGGTTTTCGTCCAAATAAACCAGGCATAGATATTTCATGAGGGCGCTCCTTCCTCGGCCTCCGGGCGACCGGCCATTTGCTGCATCCCCTGCCGGATCGCTTCCGGGGTCAGATCGCGGACATGGGTCGCCACTGACCAGCGGTGCCCAAACGGGTCTTCCAACTGACCGTAGCGATCGCCCCAGAACATGTCCTGCACCGGCATCTTGACGCCGGCACCGGCGGCGACCGCTTTGCCGAAAAAGCTGTCCACGTCCGTCACGTAGAGATGCAGCATGACCGGCGTCCCTTTAAGCGCCAACGGTCCAAGGCCGCCGCACTCCTGAAACTCATCGGACAGCATGATCACCGAATCGCCGATGCGCAGCTCGGCGTGCATGATCCGGCCATCCTGGCCCGGCAGCCGGGACAACTCCTGGGCCCCGAAAGCCTGTTTGTAGAATTCGATCGCCTCGCCTGCCCGGGCGCAGACCAAGTGTGGGGTCACCGTATGCATCCCGTCGGGGATGGCTTTGACGTTTGTGCTGCTCATGTTCCGTTACCTCCATGGTTCCGGCGTTTGCCGGATTGACGTCATATAGCGGTCCGGTCGAATTACGCTTTCAGCCCGGCTTGCGTTTCGCGGAAGCGGTCCACGGCCTCACTCTCGCCAAAGTCGTCCAAATCGAAGAACTCGCGGACCTCGATTTCACCTTGCCCGCCGTCGATGGCCGGGTTGGGAAAACGCCGGGTCCATTCCATCGCTTCCTCCCGCGACCCCACCTCGATAATGGTGTAACCCGCCAAAAGCTCCTTGGTCTCGGCGAACGGACCGTCCACCACCGAGGTCTTGCGGCCGTCGTATTTGATACGCCACCCGCTGGATGTGGGTTTGAGTCCCGACGCATCCCGCAAAATGCCGGCCTTCGCCATCTCCTCGTGGAAGGCGCCCATCTCCTGGAGCAGCTTTTCCTCCGGCATGACCCCGGCTTCGGAGTCGCGCGTGGCTTTGACGATGATCATGTAACGCATGGTTGGTCTCCTGTTTGCTGTTTCCCTGTCGCGGACACCGTACCGGCCCGTCTCATGGAGTAGTCGAACGAGCAAAGAGCAAATCGACAACGCGGAGAAAAAATCTTCGGGGAGGGTGGCGTGGGTCCCCGATGGCTTTGGGCATGGCTGGTCCCCCTCTCCCCAGCCGCTCTCGCCGGGGGCCGAGGGAGCTAGAAGATCGGTTAGCTAACCAATGCCCTCGTCGGTCCCCTCTCCCCTCGGCGGGAGAGGGCCAGGGAGAGGGGGACCAATCAACACCGCATGGCCCAAAATCAAGAGCTTGGAAACGGTAGCCCGGATGGAGCAACGCGGAACCGGGGAATCCTGGATTCCACTTCGTTTCATCCAGGCTACATACTGGTATCAGAAGATTAGTCCGCTCCGGCGAGCTCGGCGAGACGCCGCTCCAGAAAGCGCCGCTCCGGCGCCTGGCGGGTCAGCGAAAGCGCTTTCTCATACGCGGCACGGGCCTCATCCACCCGGCCCAGGCGGCGGCAGAAGTCGGCCCGGGCGGCGTGGGCCAGACGGTAGTCCGCCAATTCGCCACCGGCGAGCAATCCGTCGATCAACGCCAGCCCCGCCTCGAAACCATCCCGCATGGCAACCGCCACCGCCCGATTCAATTCGACGATCGGCGATGGCTGGGCCCGCAACAAAAGCTCATACAGATCAACAATGCGGTCCCAATCGGTAGCGGCCGAGGATGGTGCTCCCGCGTGCACGGCAGCAATGGCTGCCTGGATGGTGTAGATACCGATTTCAGGGGCTCCCAACGCTTGTTTACTCAAACTCAGGCCCTCTGCGATCAGATCCCGATCCCAAAGGGAGCGGTCCTGGTCCTCCAGCAGCACAATGTCGCCATTGGCGGAAACGCGGGCGCTGCGACGGGACTCGTGCAAGAGCATCAGGGCGAGCAGGCCAACCACCTCGGGCTGGGGGAGCAACTCCATCAACAAGCGGCCCAGGCGGATGGCTTCCCCGGATAGATCGTGACGGGTCACCGACTCCCCGACCGACGCGGAGTAGCCTTCGTTGAACACCAGATAGATCACGCGCAGCACGTCGTCCAGCCGCTCGGGCAGCGTGGCGCCGTGCCCGGAACTTCGTAAGGGAATGCCCGCATCCCGAATCTTCGCCTTTGCGCGAACGATGCGCTGGGCCAGCGTGGGAGCGGTGGTTAGGAATGCGGAGGCGATTTCCTCGGTGGTCAGATCGCAGACTTCGCGCAAGCGTCAGCGCGACCTGGGCATCCGAAGCCAGCGCCGGATGGCAGCAGGTGAAGATCAGCCGCAGCCGGTCGTCCTCGATGACCTCCTCGGCGAAGTCTTCGGAGTCGTCGGCCAGCGCCGCGATATGCTCCCGCTGCTCGTCCAACGAGTCGAAACGGGCCAACCGGCGCATGCGGTCGATGGCCTTGAATCGGCCGGTGGAGACCAGCCAGGCCCTGGGTTTGGCCGGTACGCCGTCCCGGTCCACTGCTCAAGCGCGGCCCGGAAAGCCTCATGCATCGCTTCCTCGGCCAGATCGAAATCGCCCAGCAGCCGCACCAACGTGGCGAAAATGCGACGCGATTCAGTGCGGTAGACCGAATCGACCGTATCGCGAACCCGGGAATCCGCGTCACTCATCGGACGCCCCTTGGCGAGGTTCTTCGCCGACGGCGGCTGCCAATGCGGAGAGCACGCCACGCAATGCCGGCGCGATCTCCGGATGTTCGACGATGGCATCCTCGTCCAGCCCGGAACCCAGAATCGGCACCGTAATACACGCCTGGTCGACGATCCGCGCGGACATGGTCGAAACAATCTCGCGCAGGGAAGCCTGTGCGTGCGTGGCTCGCGGGGAGGCATTGAGCAGGGCTACGGGCCGATTGACGAACGTTTCGTTGCCAACCATCCAGTCGAGGGCGTTCTTCATCGCCCCCGTCACGCCGTGGGCATACTCCGGACTGGCGATAATCAGGGCGTCGGAGGCCAGTATTTGTTCGCGGAGAGCGGCGACGGGCGCCGGATCGCGGGCTTCGATGTCCGGATTGAACAAAGGCAGATCGCCCAGCCCGCCCCATAGCACCACATCGGTACCCGCCGGCGCGACGTCGGGCCACGGCGCGCAGCAATGCCGCATTGAGGGACGCCTTACGCAAACTCCCGGAGATGGCGAGGAACTTCATGAACTCCACGAATACGGCTGCTGGAACCAAGACCCAAGCATAACCGGATGGAGTGGAAGGCGGAAAAGAATGGCGAGGGATTGCAAGGCACGGGCGGCCGACACGCAACTCTGCCCAGTGCGCCCGTTAAACCAAGCCGGTCGCCGCCGGCACCATTCAGTTCACGCAAGCGCCGGCAGTTGCCCCATTCGAGCGTACGCCCCGCCGACCGGGGCGCGTCGACCGGAAACCGCGGAATGCGTCAGCGTTTTCGCTGGCGCTCTTCGTTCTTGATATGTCGCATGAAGAAAACGACGAAAAACCCGCCCATGCCCAACATGAACAGAATCACGATCAGGCTCAACCAGAAGTCGGGACGCCCCGCAAACAGCTCGCTCAATGTGCCCATGGCAACTGCCCTCCAAGTTCTTCCTGGAGCTTGCGAGTGCCGGGAGGTCGAGGCGTTGACCTCGATCAACTCCGAAGCAAACCATCACGGTCTCACCGGGTTGCAGCGCCTACCCGCGCCAGCAGGCGGCAATAAACAGGGCCCAGGCGACGAGGAACAAGGTTCCGCCGAATGGTGTCACGGCACCCCACAGCCCCACGCCGCTCAGACACAGCACGTAGAGACTCCCGGAGAACAGCACGATTCCCGCCACCATGCACCATCCTGCCCAGCGCATCAGGCCGGAGTCCCAGCCGTGCAGGATCAGCGCGCCGACGGCCAGCAGCCCCAGCGCATGGACGAACTGATAGAGCACACCGGTGTGCCAGACAGCCATGCGCTCGGGTGTCAGCGCGTCCTTCAGCGCATGGGCGCCGAAGGCCCCAAAGGCCACACCCAGAAAGGCGGCGAGGGCTCCGAGAATCAGGAATGGTTTGGCGTTCATGCACGGTCTCCTAGGCGTTGTTTGCGGCGTCCTGCCCCACAGGGCAACGGACGGACAGCGGACACTCTCCGCACCTTGGCTTCGGTCGGCAGATGTCCTTTCCCAGTTGCACGATCAAGGCGTGGTATTCGTTGTAGAGCTCAACGTCCGGCCCCAGCGCGGCCTCCATGCCTTCGCGGAGAGCGTCATAGGGTTCATTGCCGTGGACCCAGCCCAGACGGCTGAGGATACGTCGGGTATAGGCGTCTATGACGAACACCGGACGCCGAAATACATAGAGCAGAATGTCGTCAGCCGTTTCCCGGCCGATGCCGTGGATGGCAAGCAGCCAGGAGCGAAGCGCCTGGGTGTCCATGGCCTCGAGCGGCTCAAGGCCGCCTGCTTCGAGATAAGCTTGGCAGAAGCTCTGCAGGCGTTTGGCCTTGACGTTGAAATAGCCGGCGGGGCGAATGGCGGCCGCGAGCTCCGCCGGGGCGGCGGCGGTTACGGCTTGGGCAGTATCCAGGCCGTGTTCGACCATGCCTGCCAGGGCCTTCTCCACGTTGGTCCAGGCGGTGTTCTGGGTCAGGATTGCGCCGGCCATGACTTCGAAAGGGGTGTCGCCGGGCCACCAGTTCTGGTGACCGAAGCGATCCAGCAGCCGGTTGAAGGCCCAGAGGAGGTTTGGGTTGGTGAGCTTGCTGGCCTGCATAGTTTTGAAGTATTGGGTTTGTTGGCCCCGCTCTCCCCTGGCAGGTATCGCAACGGCAAGGTGCGCCGGCGAGCTCCCGGCGCTTGATCCGACCGTCTCTCGTCAGCCGTCATTCCCGCGCAGGCGGGAATCCAAGCCTTTGAAAAAACTGGATTCCCGCCTGCGCGGGAATGACAGCGTAATGCTAGGGCTGCGTTTCCCGAATCCTGAATTCCGACGGCTTTCGCGATACGCACCGTGGCGGGGGACGGGGAGATTACAGCTTCCTCACTTCCCCTGTTTGCCGCGCGGTGCCGCACGGCGTCGCTTCTGCCCGCCCGGATGGGCGCTACTGCGGCGGACTTTGCGCTTTGGCGCGGCCTCATCGTCGTGTGGCAGTTTCACCGCCTCGCAAAGCGCGCGCACCTCGGCGTCTCCCAGGAACCGCGATTCACCCCGCCCCAGATCCTTGGGCAGGCGGATCGGCCCCAGACGCACCCGAATCAGGCGGCTGACGGTCAGCCCCTGGGATTCCCACAGGCGGCGGACTTCGCGGCGGCGGCCTTCCTTGATGAGGACGTGGTACCACTCGTTCTGGCCTTCCTCGCTGCCGCCGCTGATCCCGATCTTTTCGAAGCGGGCCCAGCCGTCGTCCAGCTTGACGCCCTTTTGCAGGCGCTCGAGGATTTCCGGGGTGACCTCGCCGAACACGCGCACGGCGTATTCCCGCTCGACTTCGTAGGACGGGTGCATGAGGCGGTTGGCCAGTTCGCCGTCGTTGGTGAAGACCATCAATCCCAGGGTGTTGACGTCAAGCCGGCCGACGCTGACCCAGCGGCCTCGGGCCGGAGCTCGGGGCAGGCGCTCGAACACGGTGGGACGGCCTTCCGGGTCCTTGCGGGTGGAGACCTCGCCCAGGGGCTTGTGGTAGATCACGACCTTGCGCGGCGCGGGCTGGATACGGGACTGGCTCAGGGGTCGGCCGTCCACGTCGATGCGGTCCTGGCGGTGACACGATCGCCCAGGGTGGCGGCCTTGCCGTTGACCTTGATGCGGCCCTGGGCAATCCACGTCTCCATCTCCCGGCGCGAGCCGATACCGGCCCGGGCCAGGACTTTCTGCAATTTTTCATCCACGATGGGGATCAACCTCGGGTTCGGATTCGTCCCCGGGCCTGCCGTCGCTCTCGGCGACGGCATCGCCCTGGGACTGATCTTCGTGTTCGTGTTCCTCGTCGCCCTGCTCCGCGACGGCGGCCTTGGCGGGGATTTCCTCTGGGAACTTGAGATCCAGTTCCGGGTGGATATCGTCCAGGTCGCGGAGCTGGGTGAGGCTGGGCAGTTCGCTCAGGCTCTTGAGGTTGAAGTAATCCAGGAACTGGCGGGCGGTGCCGAACATGGCCGGGCGGCCGGGCACGTCGCGGTGGCCGACGACACGGACCCAGTTTCGCTCCTGCAGCGTGCGCATGATGGAGGTGCTGACGGCGACGCCGCGGATGTCCTCGATCTCGCTGCGGGTGATGGGCTGGCGGTAGGCGATTATCGCCAGGGTTTCCAACAGCGCACGGCTGTAACGGCTGGGCTTTTCCTCCCACAGCCGGGAGACCCAGGGCGAATACTCTTCGCGTACCTGAATGCGGAAACCGCTGGCGATTTCCTTCACCTCGATTCCGCGCCCGTCGTATTCCATTCCGAGTTCGGCCAGGGCTTCGCGCAGCGTGGCTTTGTCGGGAATCTTGTCCTGGGGAAACAGTGTCTGCATGTGGTCCAGGGACATGGGGCCGCCAGAGGCCAGCATGGCCGCTTCCAGGATGTATTTGAGATCGGGCTCTTGCATGCTCAACTCACGCGCGCTTTCACGTAGATCGGCGCGAACGGCTCGGCCTGCACCAGATCCACCAGGGATTCCTTCATAAGCTCCAGCACCGCCAGGAAGCTGACCACCACGCCCAGCCGCCCTTCTTCCGGATGCAGCAGATCCCGGAACTCCAGGAAACCGTCGCTGCGCAGCCGGGCCAGCGTTTCGCTCATGCGCTCACGCACGGACAGGGCTTCGCGCTGCACGTGATGGTGGGTGAACATCTCGGCGCGGGACATGACATCCGCCAGTGCGGCCAACAGCTCCTTGAGGCTGACCTCGGGCTGAAGCTTGACCACCTTGCGCTCCGGCGCGGGCGCCTCGGCAAGGTGGATGTCGCGCCCCACCCGCGGCAGGCCATCGATGTCTTCGGCGGCGGTCTTGTAGCGCTCGTATTCCTGCAGGCGGCGGACCAGCTCGGCACGGGGATCCTCTTCCTCGTCCTCGACGTGGGGCGGACGCGGCAGCAGCATGCGGCTCTTGATCTCGGCCAGCATGGCGGCCATCACCAGATACTCCGCGGCCAGCTCCAGCCGCAGATCCTTCATCAGCTCCACGTACTCCATGTACTGCTTGGTGATGGCGGCGATGGGGATGTCGAGGATATCCAGGTTCTGGCGCTTGATGAGATAGAGCAGCAGATCCAGCGGCCCCTCGAAGGTCTCCAGGAACACCTCCAGGGCATCGGGCGGGATGTAGAGATCCAGCGGAAGGTTCTGCAAGCGGCTCGCCACGGACCTTGGCCGTGACTTCCTGCAGATCCTCCCGAAGGAGATCCGATGCGGTATTGAGGGTGTCGGACACCTGTTCGTTCACTCCGGGGCTCAGCGGTAGTTCAGGCCCATGGCGCTGCGCACTTCGTCCAGGGTCTCGCGGGCCACGCTACGCGCTCCCTCGCAACCCTCGGCGACGATGCGGCGCACGGCGTCGGGATCGGCTTCGTACTCGGCGGCACGCTGGCGAATGGGGGCCAGTTCGGTGTTGATGGCCTCGATTATGGGGCGCTTGCAGTCCAGGCAGCCGATGCCGGCGGAGCGGCAGCCCTGGAGCACCCATTCCTGGGTCTCGTCGTTGGAATAGATCTTGTGGAAATCCCATACCGGGCACTTGGTGGGCTCGCCCGGGTCGTTGCGGCGAACGCGGGCGGGGTCCGTGGGCATGGTGCGGATCTTCTTTTCCACGGACTCCGGCTCCTCGCGCAAGGCGATGGTATTGCCGTAGGACTTGGACATCTTCTGGCCGTCCAGCCCCGGCATTTTGGAGGCCGGCGTCAGCAGCGCCTGGGGCTCCGGCAGGATGTTCAGGGCGCTGCCGTCCAGATAGCCTTCCAGGCGCTCGCGGTCGGCGATGGTGATGTTCTGCTGATCGGCCAGCAGGGCGCGGGCCACGTCCAGCGCCTCCTGATCGCCCTGCTCCTGGTAGCGGCGGCGCAGGTTGGCATAGAGCTTGGCGTTCTTCTTGCCCATCTTCTTGGCCGCGGCCTCGGCGCGCTCCGCGAAATCCGGCTCCTGGCCGAACATATGATTGAAGCGCCGCGCCACTTCGCGGGTCAGCTCCACATGGGCCACCTGGTCCTCACCCACCGGCACGGCGTCGGCCCGGTAGATGAGGATGTCCGCGCTTTGCAGCAGCGGATAGCCCAGGAAGCCGTAGGTGGCCAGATCCTTTTCCTTGAGCTTTTCCTGCTGATCCTTGTACGTGGGCACGCGCTCCAGCCAGCCCAGTGGCGTGATCATGGACAGCAGCAGATGCAGCTCGGCGTGCTCGGGCACGCGGGACTGGATGAATAGCCGGGCCAGGTTCGGATTCACGCCGCAGGCCAGCCAGTCCACCACCAGGTCCCATACGTTCTTGCCGATAACCTCGCGCTCGTCATAGTGCGTGGTCAGGGCATGCCAGTCGGCCACGAAGAAGAAGCACTCGTGCTCCTCCTGCAGCTTCACCCAGTTCTTGAGCACACCGTGATAGTGGCCCAGATGTAGCCGGCCCGTGGGTCGCATCCCCGAGAGAACCCGGGTCTGGCGCGCTGCTGTCGACGTCGCCACCAATACCTCCTTAGCCCATACCGTAAAGTCGATGAATGGCGTTGATGATACCGGATACGGGGACGCTGAGCAGGCCCGATAATCCGCCGGTCAGAAACAGGGCAATGAGCAGAAACAGGCCGTAAGGCTCGACCTTGCGCATCAACTCCGTGGCCCGATCCGGAAGCACCCCGGCGAGAACCCGGCTGCCGTCCAGCGGCGGAATCGGTATCAGGTTCAGCGCCATCAACACTACGTTTATCAGAACGCCGACCGCGCCCATTTCCATCAGGGCCTTTGCGAGCCCCGGCGACAGGGCCTGATACGCCGCGGTCACGCCACCCGCCAACAAGCCCCAGAGCAGTGCCATCAACAGGTTGGCGGCGGGACCGGCGAGGGCCACCCAAGCCATGTCCCGCTTGGGATCGCGGAGATTGGCCGCAGTTACGGGGACGGGCTTGGCCCAGCCGAAGACAAATCCGGTAGTCGCCATCATGATCAGGGGCACGATCACCGTACCGACCGGATCGATATGGGCCAACGGATTCAGCGTGAGCCGCCCCTGCTCCCGGGCCGTGTGATCACCCATGCGGTCGGCCACGTAGCCGTGCGCCACTTCATGCACGGTAATTGCGAACAGGATGGGAACGGCCGCCACCGCGATCTGCTGAAGTTGGGAGAGGCCGTACATCAGGGCCCGCCCCTACCCCTCGAAAACGCTGGGGTCGCCTTTGCCCTGGCGGATCACGCTTGGCATGCCGGTGGTGAGATCGACCACGGTGGAGGGCTCCACGCCGCCGGGGCCGCCGTCGATGATCAGGTCCACCAGCTTGCCGATACGGTCCTGAATGTCCTGGGCATCGGTATAGGGGATATCCTGATCCGGCAACAACAGGGTGGTGCTCATCAGCGGCTCGCCCAACTCCTCGGCCAGCGCCAAGGCCACCGGGTGGTCCGGCACGCGAATGCCGATGGTCTTGCGCTTGGGATGGAGCAGCAGCCGGGGCACCTCGCCGGTGGCGGGCAGGATAAATGTATACGGCCCCGGCGTGTGCGCCTTGAGCAGTCGGAACGCGACATTGTCCACCTTGGCGTAGGTGCCGATATCCGAAAGATCGCGGCAAACCAGGGTAAAATTGTGGCGTTCGTCCAGCTGGCGGATCTGGCGGATGCGGTCCACAGCGGATTTCTCGCCCATGCGGCACCCCAGGGCATAGGTGGAATCCGTGGGATAGACGATCACCGCACCGTCCAGAATCATGTCCACGGCCGTGCGAAGCAGCCGTTTCTGAGGGGTGACGGGATGGATTTCGAAATATTGGGTCATGAATCCTCGGCGTACCGCCCAAAAAGGGGCATTGTACATCC
>CAVQFO010000037.1:0-22653 GCA_963711725.1 uncultured Gammaproteobacteria bacterium
GGCACTGTGCGGGCGCGTGTCGCCCTTCGCGGCGCAATAGGCCAGCGTGCAGCCGAGCAGGGTGCCGCCCAGGCAGTAGCCGACCATGTTGATCTCGGATTCGCCGGTGATGTTCTCCACGACGTCCAGAGCCGCCATGGGGCCTTCCAGCAGATAGTTGTCGAACGTCTTGTCCGCCAGTTCCGGCGAGGGATTGCGCCAGGAGATCACGAATACCGTGTGGCCCTGTTCCACCAGCGCCTTGATCAGCGAGTTCTTGGGTTGAAGATCCAGGATGTAGTACTTGTTGATCCACGGCGGGATGATGACCAGGGGGCGCTTGTGCACCGTCTCCGTGGCGGCCTGATACTGAATCAGCTGCATCAGGTCATTCTGGTAGACGACCTTGCCGGGCGTCACGGCCAGGTCCTTGCCCACGGAAAAGGCTTCGGGATGAGTCATGCGGATGCGCAGCTCGCCGTTGCCGCGCTCCAGGTCTTCCAGAAGTTTCTGAAGGCCGTCCAGCAAATTGCGGCCGCCGGTTTCCGCCGTCTTTCTCAGCACTTCGGGATTCGTCGCGACGAAATTTGCGGGTGACATGGCGTTGACGAATTGCCGGGTATAGAGATCCACCTTTCGCGCGGTTTTCTCGTCCATGCCGTCCACGTTGCGCACGGAGGTATGGATGTAGTCGGCCGTGAGCAGGTAGGACTGCTTGATGAAGTCGAACAGCGGGTTCTCCTCCCACGACTCATGCCGGAAGCGTTTGTCGTCGTCCGCGGGCTCGATCACCGGTTCGCTGTCCACGCCCATCATGCGCATGGTGGTGCGGTGCATCAGCGCCATGTAATCCTGCCAGAACGACATTTGGGCGGTGACCAGCGCTACCGGATCAGCTATCAGCCGGCCATAGAGGTCCTGGAACAGCGTCCCCATCTGCATTGCATCGTTCATGGAGATGTTGTCCAGCGACTGTTGGCGGCTCAGGAAATCCTGTACCAGCTTCTGGCTCTTGCCCGTGATATCGATTAGAGCGCGCGACAGCTCGGCGGGATCGTAGGTGGGAGTTGGAGTCTCCGAAGTGCTCATGGGCGCGTTCATCCTTGCCGTGGTTCACGGCGTTCCCGTGTATGGAGCGATGATGCATCGGGCCGGGCGGAATCGCCCGTGCCTTCCCAAAGCATAGCAAACCGGCTTCGTCGGAACGCGTGAGTGCGGTTACAGAACCGGGGTCGTCGCCTCCCGGCCCCGTTTGACCAGCCCCAGGTTACGGCCGTCGCTGCGCAGGATCGTGACGGAGCAGTGGTCAGGGTGCCAGTGCACCACCCGGTTATTTTCGGTCGCGGCGCCGACAGCTGCGTTGATCGCAATGAAATGGGTGACGACCACGGTATCACGGGGGCATTCGGCCAACGCTGCGAGCACCTCCGCGCGCCAGCGCCGCAGGCCTGCGTCCAGCTCCGTCCACGACAGCCCCATGACTTCGCGCAACCATGTTCCGCGCGCCGTCAGGCCGTCCTCAGGCGAAGGGATCTCGCTCACGCGCTGTTCGATCCGGGGTCGAATCTGCCACAGGGCCGCCAACGGCGCGGCCGTCTCGCGGGCGCGGGCCAGGGGGCTGACGATCAGGTCGAGAGGGCCTCGTATTGCCAATGCCTCGGCCGCGACTTCTGCCTGGTAATTGCCGATGGCGTCCAGGCCGGGGTCCGGGTCCGCATCCCAGGCAGCGGCGGCATGGCCGTGGCGCATCAGGTACAAGGTTGGCACGATCCCGGTCCTCCGTTGGCTCATGCCAGCTTGGGCAACGCGGCCTCGCAGGTCAATCCGGCGGCGCGCGAGGCGGAACAGTTCGGTGCGGCAGCGGAATTCGGTTCGGGCGGGGACCGGTTCCGGACGCTCCCCTAATGGCCGTGATGCCGAAGCTGATGGACCATCAGATGCTACCGGCGCGTGTTCGGTTGCTCCTAGCCAACATGACCTTCGTGATCTTCGGCCGGTCGGAGCTGTTCACGGCGCACACCACGCTGGCGATCTGCCCGCTGCTGGCCCGCCGGGCTAGCCGCCTCGCGCAATCGGTCGGTTTTCATCCTCGTGAATACCCTTTGTTTTCCGTTGAATTTCCCGGCCGGTCTCCCCACCGACAGACCTTGTTCCCCGACTGTTCGAGGACGTATGAACCCTGGGAGGAAGTGAATGGCGCGCAGGATCGGACACGGACTCATACGCCTTTGGCGGGTCGTCCGTGCCTCGCCAATCTTGCTCCCGGGGTGGGCTTTGCTCTGCGCCGGCCTGCTGGGGGGCTGCAGTTCGGCCTCGTGGCCGGTGATTTCGCCGGATGGCCCTGTGGCGCTGGCGGAACGGGATTTGCTGCTGTTTGTCGCCGCCGTGACATTGATCGTGGTGTTGCCCGTGTTCGGGCTTACCGCCTGGGTGGTGACGAGATTCCGCAAGGGCGATGCCGACGGGCCTTACAAACCCCACTGGACCTATTCCAAGCGAATCGACCTCGCCATATGGGGCACGGCCAGCGCTATTGCCGTGGTCATTGGCGTGACGATCTGGTGGTCGACGCTGCGGCTCGACCCCTACAAACCGGTGGGTCCTTCGAAGGACCCACTCCAGGTCCAGGTGATCGCCGAGGACTGGAAGTGGCTGTTCATCTACCCCAAGCAGCACATCGCCGCCGTCAACGAGTTGGTCTTTCCGGCGGGGCGGTCCCTTCGCCTCCGGATTACCTCGGATACGGTCATGAACGCCCTCTACATCCCCGGATTGGTGGGCCAGATATACGCCATGGCCGGCATGGAAACCCATCTAAACGCCGTCGCGAGCAGACCCGGCACTTTTGTAGGGCGAAATGTGCAATTCAGCGGCAAGGGTTTCCCGGAGCAGCACTTCAAGGCGCGGGCGGTCACTCCCGACGGGTTCCGTCGTTGGGTGGACAAGGTCAAGGCGTCCGGCCAGCGGCTGGACGAGGCCACCTACGACCATTTGAGGCGTCCTAGCAAGGACGTACCGGTGACGTATTACTCCGACGTCACGCCCGGTCTTTTCGACCGCACCATCGCCAGCTATCGCGATTCACCTACAAGCAAATGGACCGCCGGGCGCAAGGCGCGCGGCAAGGGAGGGAGTTGATGCTGGGCAAGCTTTCCGTCAATGCCTTGCCGTTCTATAGCCCCATCGCCTTCGGGGCCGGTTTGTTCGTCGTGCTATCCGGTCTTGCTGTGGTCCTGTTAATCACCTGGTTGGGCAAGTGGCGGTATCTCTGGGCGGAGTGGTTGACCAGCGTCGACCATCAAAAGATTGGGATCATGTATATCGTCCTTGCGCTGGTCATGCTGGTGCGCGGGTTCGCGGACGCGATCATGATGCGCAGCCAACAGGCGATTTCGCTGCATTCTCCGGGCTACCTGCCGCCGGAGCATTTCAACCAGATCTTTTCGTCCCACGGCACCATCATGGTTTTCTTCATGGCGATGCCGTTTCTCACGGGGCTGATCAACATTGTCACGCCGCCGCAGATCGGGGCGCGGGACGTGGCGTTTCCATTCCTGAATTCCGTGAGTCTGGCGTTGACCGCGGCCGGCGCGGCGTTGGTCATGATCTCTCTGGTTCTGGGCCGGTTTTCCACGGCGGGATGGAGCGGCTATCCGCCCTTTTCTGAACTGAAGTACAGCCCGGGCGTAGGCGTGGACTACTGGATCTGGTCCGTGTTCATTGCGGGATTGGGGTCCACGTTCACGGGAATCAATTTCCTGGTGACCATTCTAAAACGGCGGGCGCCGGGCATGACGCTCATGCGCATGCCGCTGTTTTCCTGGACGGCCCTGGTTACCAGCCTGCTGATGCTGTTCGCCTTTCCCGCGCTGACCGTGGCGACGGCGCTGCTGGCCCTGGATCGCTACGTGGGGATGCATTTCTTCACCAACGGCGGCGGTGGCGACATGATGAACTTCATCAATCTGTTCTGGACCTGGGGCCATCCGGAGGTCTACATCCTGATCCTGCCGGCGTTCGGGATCTTCTCCGAGGTGTTCTGCACGTTTTCCTCCAAGAAGCTGTTCGGCTACCGTTCGCTGGTCTATTCCACCGTGAGCATTGGTCTGTTGTCGTTCCTGGTGTGGTTGCACCATTTTTTCACCATGGGCGCCAGCGCCCACGTGAATGCCTTCTTCGGAATGATGACCATCCTCATCGGGGTTCCCACCGGCGTGAAGATCTACGACTGGATCTTCACTATGTTTCGCGGCCGGGTGCGCCTGGACTCGCCCATGTACTGGGCGCTTGGGTTCATCGTCACGTTCGTGATCGGCGGTTTGAGCGGTGTGTTGCTGGCGGTGCCGCCGGTGGATTACGTGGTGCATAACACCACGTTTCTGGTGGCCCATTTCCATAATATGCTGATTCCGGGTGCCCTGTTTGGCTACCTGTGCGGCTACATGTTCTGGTTTCCCAAGGCCTTCGGCTTCCGGCTGGACGAGCGTTGGGGCAAGCGCGCGTTCTGGGCCTGGATTGTCGGCTTCTACCTCGCCTTCATGCCGCTCTACGCCCTGGGTCTGAAGGGCATGCCCCGGCGCATGGATCGCTACGATATGGCCGGTTGGCAGCCCTGGCTGATTGTCGCCGAGGTGGGTGCGGTGTTCGTGCTGCTCGGGATCGTGTTTCTCGGTATTCAGCTGTACGTGAGCATTCGCAACCGCAACGCGCTGCGCGACCGAACCGGTGACCCCTGGGACGCCCGCACCCTGGACTGGGCCACGACCTCGCCGCCGGCGCACTACAACTTCGCGCGCATACCCAAGGTGCACGACCGGGACGAACTGGCCTGGCGCAAGGAACACGATTACCGGGTATCGGAGGACGAGCCCTACGAGCCCATCGTCATGCCCAAGGATACCGGCGCCGGGGTGATCATAGGGGCGCTGGCCTTCACTTTTGGTTTCAGCATGATCTGGCACATCTGGTGGCTGGCGATCGCCAGCCTGGCGGCCATGGCGGGTGTGGTGGTCGTGCGAGCCTTCCAGGATGACGACCACGAAGTGATCCCCGCCGAGGTCGTGAAAGAGATCGAACGGCAACGGGAGGGCCTGTACGTCTGATGGCCACGCAAGCGCAGACTCGGGATCCAGCAGCCCTGATCGCCCGCTACAAGGACGGTGTCCGCCGGGAGCGGGAGTTCGGCTTCTGGCTCTATCTCATGAGCGACGCCGTGATTTTCGCGCTGTTGTTCGCCACCTACGTCGTGATGGTGGGCCGGATCGCGAACGGCCCGGCGCCCGGCGAACTGTTCCATCTGCAGCACACATTCTACGAGACGGCTTGCCTGCTGTTGAGCACGCTGACTTTTGCCTTCGCCCGCCATTCGGCGGCGCGGGGGAGCCGTAATGCAACGCTGGTGTGGCTGGGCGTTACCTTTCTGCTCGGCCTGGCCTTCGTGTTTCTCGAGGGGTGGGAATTCAGCGACATGATCAGCAAAGGCGCGGGTCCCTCGCACAGCGGCGCGTTGTCCGCATTCTTTACGTTGGTAGGCACCCACGGGCTTCACGTGAGCGCGGGATTGATCTGGATTCTGGTGATGAGCGTGCAGCTGATGATGCGGGACCTGAGCGAACCTGTGATATCCCGGCTGGAACGGCTGGGCATGTTCTGGCATTTCCTGGACGTGGTCTGGGTGGTGATTATTTCCGTGGTGTATCTGCCGGGAGGGTTCTTCCGATGAGCAACCACGCTTCCATCCAGGAGCGCGGCGTGCGTGAGCCGCTGATCGGCTTCGTGTTGGCCGTGGTGCTCACGGCGATTCCTTTCGCGTTTGTGGCGGCGCGGACATTTTCATTCGTTTGGACGTTGCTGATCGTCGGGGTCTGTGCGGTAGTACAGGTCGTGGTCCATTTGCGCTATTTCCTCCACGTCGACTTCAGTCCCGCTTCCCGGGACCGGTTGGTGGCCCTCGCCTTTTCGGCGGTCATCCTGTTTCTGATGGCCGGTGGCACCATCTGGATCGTCCTCGATCTCCACGCCCGGATGTTGTTCTAAGGCGAAGGGTGAATTGCGAGTCCACCCTTGATAGTCGGCGCCGGTGCTCACATACGGGAATTCGAAGGGAGTAGTGCGTGATTGGGGCCGTGTGGCCGGGAGGACCGCTGCGATGACTAATTCGCAGGTGAGGTTGGGCGAGGTTGCGGAATGGATTGGAGCGCGGTTGATCGGTGATCCCGATATCCGTGTGGATGGCGTATCCACGTTGGGGCGTGCGACGCCCACTCAGATCTGCTTCTGTTCCAGCGGCCGCTATCGGGATGAGCTGGTGGAGACCCGGGCGGGGGCCGTGATTGTGGACGAGGCCCGTGCGCCGGACTGTCCGGGGGCGGCGCTGGTGGTCGTGAACCCTTACCATGCCTATGCGACGGTAGCCCAACGCCTTCATCCGCCGCGGCGCCCGCCAACCGGAATTCACCCCACGGCCAGCGTTGCGGACAGTGCCCACATAGCCCCGGATGCCTGCGTCGGGCCCCACGCCACCATCGGCGAAGGCGTGCGTATTGCCTCCGGCACGGTAATCGGAGCGGGCGCCATCGTGGATGAGGAGGCCATGATCGGCCCGCAATGTCGCCTGTACGCGGGCGTGTTCGTGGGGGCTGGTTGCCTGCTGCGTCGGCGGGTCATCGTGCACGCCGGCGCGGTAATCGGCGCCGACGGGTTTGGTTTCGCGCCGGGCGTGGATGGCTGGCGCAAGGTGCCCCAACTCGGTGTGGTGCGCATCGGCAGCGACGTGGAAATCGGTGCCAACTCCACCATCGATCGGGGTGCCCTGGACGATACCGTGATCGGCGAGGGTGTAAAGATCGATAATCTGGTCCACATTGCCCACAACGTGCGGATCGGCGCGCATACGGTGCTCGCGGGCGCAACGGTGGTGGCGGGTAGCGTGACCATCGGCCGCAATTGCATGATTGGCGGCGCCAGCGCCATTACCGGCCATATCGAGATCGCCGACGGCGTGACCGTGATGGGCATGACCGGCGTGACCCGCTCCATTCGCAAGTCCGGCATGTACGCCTCGCCCATTCCCGCCCATCCTGCCGCGCAGTGGCGCCGAAACGCCGTACGGTTCACGCAACTGGACGAGATGTATCGCCGGCTGCAGGATCTGGAGAAGCGTGTCGAGCAATTGAGTGCCGAGACCGAGGCCCAGTAGCTCCAAGGCGGGTACATGACCCTCCATGCCTTTGACGCCCGAATCTCTGTCGGCGGCGTACAGCGTCACAAAGGAGTACGGCATGACGCGATGGTTGGCCGTTTTGTGTCTCGTTGTATCCGGCGCAGCCGGAGCCCAGCCCGTATTGCATTTCCGCAAGGACCTGGCGTTTCAGGCCGGTACGGTGAATTCGTTTGCCGCCCGCGCCTACGGCGATCGCGTGCGGAAACTGAATGCTGAGCACAAGCTCGACCAAAACGAGGCGTTGCTGAAGCGGGTACGCCGGATCGTTCATCGTCTCAGGCCGGCCGCCGCGTATGAACGCCCGGCCATGGCCTCCCTGGGTTGGGAGGTCCACGTCTGCCGCCGATGTTTCGACAACGCCTCGGCCATGGCGGGTGGCAAGCTCATGGTGGGCGAGGAGTTCATCGCGCGCATCAAACCCACGGACTCCGAACTGGCATTCCTGTTGGCCCACGAAATGGGCCATGTCCTCGCCGAGCATACCCGTGAATTCGCCACCACCGCCCGGTCATTCGTGGGCATGGGCATGAAGCGCGAATATTCGGACATTCAGCACGAGATCGATGAGAGCCTGGGGCTACAGCTGCGCATGGCGCCGCTGTACAAACGCCAGGAGCTGGAAGCCGATTACGTGGGCTTGGTATTGGGCTGCCGGGCGGGGTTCGAGCCGCACGCCATGCTGACCCTGCTTCACAAACTGGACACGCCTGGCCAGTCGGTGGTCGACGTGCATCCAAGCGGCAATCAGCGTATTGGCCAGGCCGAGGGGTTGATGCCCCAGGCCGAGCGGATCTATAGCGAAGGGGTGCCCCAGGTTAGCGGAGTACACCGTTCTCTATCAGATTGATCACGGCGTCCACGTAGGCATCCGGGGTGATACCCCGACGCCGGTACTTCCACCGTTTCAGATACCACTCCTGGAGCAGCGGCTTGACCAGCGCTGCGGTGAACTCCGGGTCGGTGGGCCGGAACACGCCTTCCGCAACGCCGGCTTTCAGCGCCTCCCGGATCAGCGTCTCCGTGCTCATCTCTGCCTCCATGGCCCGTTTACGGGCCGCGGGTCCGAAGGACTTGGCTTCCATGTAGGCGAAAGCGAACCATTGGGGCATGGCTTCCGTGAGGCGAACATGGGTATCGACGGTCCAGCGTAGCCGCGCGCGGGGATCGGCGCGGACTTCGGGCGGCACCTCCGCCAACACCCGGTCCACTGTGTCGGTGACCACATCCAGCATCATGTGCAGCAGGCCGTCCTTGTCGCGGATATGGGTATAGAGCACGCCCGTGCTCAGGCCCGATTGCCGGGCAAGGTCCCGCATACTCATCTCATGGAAGCTGCCGCGCTCGGCCAGGACGAGGGTGGCCCTGGTGATTTTCTCCAGGTTGGCGATGGCGGTCTTCGGCTTTTTGACGTCGATGTGCTCCCGATGGCGCTCGTAGAGGCGCGCGCACAAGGCCTCGGTCGACAGATCGTGGTCGCTCATGAAGGCATCACGGTCCGCCTGGAGGGCGCGGTCCACGCTTGGAGGAGAGGTGCGGGTTCCCATTCCCGAAAAATGCCTTGAAATCAGCTGAAGTCAACAGAATAATAACGAACGTTCGTTCGGATTTGAATAGAGGCAGGCTAATGACCACGACACAGGATTTGTCGCTTACCGGAAAGGTGGCACTGATCACCGGTGCTTCCGGAAGCCTGGGGAGCCATTTCGGCAAGGTGCTCGCGGCCGCGGGCGCCACGGTCGTGTTGGCGGCGCGCCGGGTCGATCGGTTGCGGGATGAAGTCGCGAAACTGCGGGACGCCGGCCGGTCCGCCCAAGCGGTGGCCCTGGACGTGACCGATCAGGCTTCCGTCGCCGCAGCGTTCGATGCAGCGCAGAGCGCGGTGGGTGTGCCGGATGTGATTGTGAACAACGCCGGCATCACGACCACCACGCCCGCCCTGGACCTTTCCCTGGAAGAGTGGTCACGGATCGTCGATACCAACCTCACCGGCTGTTTCATGGTGGCCCAGGAGGCGGCACACCGGCTCAAGGCGGCGGGAAAGAGCGGCGCTATCGTCAACGTCGCCTCCATTCTGGGCCTGCGCCAGGCCGGCATGGTGGCCCCCTACAGCGCCTCCAAGGCGGCTCTGATCCAGCTCACCAAGTCCCTGGCGCTGGAGTGGGCCCGCCACGATATCCGGGTCAACGCCCTGGCTCCGGGCTACATCGAAACCGATATCAACCGCGATTTCTTCGCCTCCGAGGCGGGTCAGCGCCTGATCAAGCGCATTCCCCAGCGCCGCCTGGGGCAGCCCGAACACTTGGACGCGCCGCTTTTGCTGCTGTGCTCCGACGCCGCTGCTTATATGACGGGCTCCGTGCTCGCCGTGGATGGCGGCCATCTGGTCAGTTCACTTTGAGGAAACCCGTTATGGACTTTCGACTCTCGCCGGAGATTGACACGCTGCGGCTCAAGGTGCGTGATTTCGTCGACACCGAAATCATCCCCCTGGAATCCGATCCAGCCGCCTACGACGATCACGAAAACATCGCCCATGGCCCGCTTGAATCCTTGCGCGCCAAGGCCCGAAAAGCCGGCCTGTGGGCGCCGCAGATGCCCCGGGGGCGAGGCGGCATGGGCGTTGGCGTGGTAGGCATGGCCGCGCTCTACGAGGAAATGAATCGATCCATCTTCGGCCCGGTCTGTTTCAATGCCGCCGCGCCGGACGACGGCAACATGATCCTGCTGAACAAGGTGGGCACCGAGGCGCAGAAGGAGCGCTGGCTGCAGCCCATCCTCGACGGCGAGGTGAGCAGCGCCTTTGTGATGACCGAGCCCGCCCCGGGTTCCGGTTCCGACCCCGCGGGCATGATGCAGACCACTGCGGAGCGCAAGGGTGACAAATGGGTGGTGCACGGCCGGAAGTGGTTCATCACCGGCGCCGAGGAGGCGACCCACTTCGTCCTGGTGGCGCGCACGTCCGACGACCAACGCAAAGGCCTGAGCTGTTTCCTGTATCACCGGGACGATCCCGGTTGGCGCATCGAACGGCGCATTCCCATCATGGGGCCGGAGGAGCACGGCGGCCACTGCGAGCTGGTGTTCGACGGCCTGGAGATTCCGGACGAGAACCGGCTGATGGAAGTGGGCGATGGGCTCAAGGCCACCCAGATCCGTCTCGGTACGGCCCGCCTGACCCACTGCATGCGTTGGCTGGGCCTGTCCCGCCGGGCCCTGGAGATCGGCGAGGCTTACGTGCGCGATCGCCTAGCCTTCGGCCAGACCCTGGCCGAGCATGAAAGTGTGCAAACCCAGCTGGGCGATGCCGCCATGCAGATCGAGATCGGCCGGCTGCTGACCATGAAGGCTGCCTGGAAACTGGACGCCGGGGATTTCGCCCGCAAGGAGGTAAGCATGGCGAAGATCGTGGTAGCCGACGCCCTGCACCAGGCCATCGACACGGCCATCCAGCTCAACGGCGCGCGCGGCTATTCCAAGGACACGCCCCTGGAATGGATGTACCGCTACGCCCGCCAGGCTCGGCTGGTGGACGGCGCTTCAGAAGTGCACAAGATGGTGCTCTCGCGGTTTCTGATGAAGGAAGGCAAGGACTTCTGGGCCTGGGGGGTGTGATGGAGGAGCGCAAGGACAAGCTGGCGTCCTGGCTTGCCGAGCAGGCCGGTGCCCGTGGCGCCGAGATTACCGCCATGAACAAGCTCTCCGGCGGCGCCATCCAGGAGAACTGGGCGCTGGACGTAGCCTTCGACGGCGGCCCGATGGACGGCGCCCAGGCGCTGGTGGTGCGCACCGACGCCCCGTCCGGCGTGGCCTCCAGCCTGGGGCGTCCCGAGGAGTTTGCCTTGTTCCGTGACGCCTTTGAGGCTGGCGTTACCGTGCCGGAACCGCTGTGGCAGGACACGGCGGGTGGCGTGCTGGGCAAGCCGCTGTTCGTTATGCGCCGGGTCTCCGGCACCGCCGCAGGCCACCGCTTGGTGAAGGACGAAACCGCCGGCGGCGGCCGCGTCGCCCTGGCGGAACGCTTGGGCCGCGAACTGGCCCGGATTCATACCATACGCCCACCCCGGAAGGATCTGGCGTTCTTGGGTGAGCCACCCGCTTCGCCGGCCATGCACTGGGTGAACGAATTCCGCGCCTGGCTGGACGGCCATTCCCGCGCCCATCCCGCGCTGGAATGGGGGCTGCGCTGGTTGGAACGCCATGCCCCGGTGACCCCTGCGATCACGCTGTGCCACAACGATTTCCGTACCGGCAACTACATGGCCGACGACCAGGGCGTGACCGGCATCCTGGACTGGGAGTTCGCCGCCTGGGGTGATCCCCTGGCCGATATCGGCTGGTTCTGCGCGCCGTGCTGGCGCTTCGGTGCCAAGGACCGGGAAGCCGGCGGCATCGGCGCCCGCGAGGATTTCTATCGTGGCTACGAGGCGGAAAGCGGCCGCGCCATCGACCGGCATCTGGTGCCGTACTGGGAAGCCATGGCGACCATGCGTTGGGCGGTGATCGCCCTGCAGCAGGCGGAGCGCCACGTCAGTGGCGGCGAGGCCAATCTGGAGCTGGCGCTCACGGCCCACATCCTGCCGGAGTTGGAGCTGGACATTCTGGAAATGACGCGGGAGGCGAGCCATGCGTGACGAACCCACCGGCGAGGATCTACTGAACGCGGCCCTGGATGTGTTCCGGGACAAATTGCTGCCGGCGTTGCCCCGGGAGCTGCGCTACGACGGCTTGATGGTGGCCAACGCCATGGCGGTGGTGGGCCGGCAGGCGGCCGCCGGCGACACGCCTCTTCGAGAGGCGCGGGAGCGGCTCAGCCGGCTCTACGGCGAAGGCGAGCTGGACGACCTGGAACACCGACTTACCGCCGACATCCGCGCCGGCCGCTATGATCCCGGAGCCGATGGTCGTGAGGCCGTGTTCGATCACCTGTGGAAGGCCACTCGCGCCAAGGCGGCGGAGAGCACCCCCAAGGCATTGAAGGGAAGGGCGGGATGACCACGGCCGAAGATCTTCTCACCGACCGTCGCCGCGTGACGCTGATGCGCCATGGCGAGGTCTCTTATTTCGACGCCGGCGGCCGCCCCAGAGACCCACGGGAGGTGCCCTTGACGGCGCGGGGCCGCTCCCAGGCCGAGGCCGCCGCCAAAGCGTTGGCCGATATCCGCTTCGACCGGGTCGTCTGTTCCGGAATGCCGCGGACCCGGGAGACGGCCGCCCTGGTTTGCGGCGACGAATCCCGAGTGGAGGACTGGCACGAGCTGCGGGAGATACGGGCCGGCCGTTTCCGGGAGATCGCCGACGAGAATCTGCGTGTCACCATCACCAGGCCCTACGATCACGCTGCGGAAGAGGAGGCACGCTTTATCGGCGGCGAGCCCTTCGAACAATGCCGCGAGCGGGTGATCCAGGCATGGGAGGCGTTGTTGGCGGACGAGGGTTGGCGGCAGTTGTTAATCGTTGCCCACGATGCGGTGAATCGGATGATCCTCGGCGAGGTCTCCGGCGCCGGCCTCCACGCCCTGGCGGCCTTCGAGCAGGATCTGGCCTGCCTCAATCTGATCGACGTTCAGGGCGAGCGCCGCTATCTGCGCGCTGTGAATCTCACCCCTTGGGACTGGGCCAAGCAAAGTTGCCGGATGACCAGCATGGAGCCGGTGTATCTGGGGTATCTGCCCGCGCGCACCCGAACCAGATCCGGGAGTTAGCTCGGCGCTTCGGATTGGGAAAGGGGGAGTAATGCTGATGGATATCCCCCTCTCCTTGTCCCTCTCCCGCAGAGGCGAGAGAGGGCGAACAATGATCCCCAGCACCCGTTTTCGTCGCGCCGAGCCACCTACACTATTGAAGCGCGGTCAATGACAACAATACGAGCCGCCGAAGAGAGGAGAGCTGCCCATGAACAAGTTCGTCGAGGGTCTTGAGCGCCGTCCCACCAACTTCGTGCCGCTGACTCCGCTGAGTTTCCTGGCCCGTTCGGCGGATATCTATCCCCGTAAGCCCGCCGTCATCCACCGGGGCGAGACCACCGATTACCGGACCTTCCATCACCGCTGCCGGCGTCTGGCATCGGCGCTGAAGCGGCGCGGCATCGGCGTGGGCGATACGGTGGCGGTGATGCTGCCCAACGTGCCGCCCATGCTGGAGGCGCACTTCGGCGTGCCGATGAGCGGTGCCGTGCTGAATTCCATCAATACGCGGCTGGACGCCGCGACCGTCGCGCACATCCTGGAACATGGCGAGGCCGGTTTGATCATCGCCGACACCCAGTTCGAGGACGTAATCCGCGAGGCGCTGGAGCGGATGGAAGCGCCGCCGCCGCTGATCGGCTTTCACGATGGCTCCGGGCAGCTTCGGGATTTCGGCGAGATGGACTACGAGGCACTGCTGGACAGCGGCGACCCGGACTTTGTCTGGGAGCTGCCCGAGGATGAATGGCAGGCCATCGCTCTGAACTACACCTCCGGCACCACCGGCAACCCCAAGGGCGTCGTGGTGGGGCATCGCGGCGCCTACCTGGCCGCATTGGGCGGGGCGTTGCAGTTCGGCCTGGACGACCGCTCCGTTTATCTGTGGACGCTGCCGATGTTCCACTGCAACGGCTGGTCCCACACCTGGGCGGCGGTGGCCGCCGGCGCCACGCACGTGTGTCTGCGCGAGGTGGACCCGGCAGAGATCTTTCAAGCCGTGGAGACGCACGGCGTCACCCATCTCTGCGGCGCACCCATCGTTTTGAACCGACTGGTGAACGCGCCGGCGGAGGTGAAACGCCGCTTCGCCCATCGGGTGCGGGTAGCCACCGGCGGCGCCGCACCGCCCAGCGCTATCATCGAGGCCATGTCCGCCATGGGCTTCGACGTGGTGCATCTGTACGGCCTCACCGAGAGCTTCGGCCCCTCGTCCATGTGTGTCTGGCAAACCGACTGGGACGGCCTGGACGCCGAGGCCACGGCCCGGGTAATGAGCCGCCAGGGCGTGCGCATGCCCAGCATCGAGGCGCTTGAGGTCGTGGACATGGATACTCTTGAGGAAGTCCCCGCGGACGGCCAGACGATCGGCGAGCTGGTGCTGCGCGGCAATACCCTGATGGAAGGCTATCTGAAGAATCCCGGGGCCACCGAGGAGGCTTTCCAGGGTGGTTGGTACCACACCGGGGACCTGGCCGTGATGCACCCGGACGGTTACGCCGAGATCAAGGACCGGGCCAAGGACGTGATCATCTCAGGCGGCGAGAATATCTCCAGCCTGGAGGTGGAAGACGTGCTTTCCCACCATCCCGCCGTACTCGCCGCCGCCGTGGTAGCCCGCCCGGACGAGACCTGGGGCGAGGCGCCCTGTGCGTTCATC
This sequence comes from uncultured Gammaproteobacteria bacterium, assembly GCA_963711725.1. GTDB lineage: Bacteria > Pseudomonadota > Gammaproteobacteria > Nitrococcales > Aquisalimonadaceae > CAVQFO01. The sequence continues at coordinate 14,543 of CAVQFO010000037.1, forward strand.
ACTCTGAAGCCCGGCAGCGGCGATGTGACCGAAGCGGCCATTATCGCTTACTGCCGGGACCACATGGCGCATTTCAAGGCGCCGAGGACGGTGGTGTTCGACGAACTGCCTACCACGCCCACGGGGAAGGTGCAGAAGCACGTGCTGCGGGAGCGGGCGAGGGAGATGGGAGGGTAGGGGGCTTGTCGGAGGCCTACATGGAATGATGGGTTTCGCTTCGCTCTACCCATCCTACATCTAAGGGCTCTTGCCTCAGATTCGGCACCTCTTAAACCCCGTTGATGACGCCGAGCACGGGTGCAAATGAAGGCCTGAGCCGCGACGCGGGCGGGCAATGGATTGCCCGCGTGGGCCTCCAGCACATGGATGTGCTGTTGGCCCACCGCCTTCAATTGTGCCCGCGCGCAGGGAACCCGAAGGGCGACATCTCCGGGTGTCGTTTCTTTTGGGTCTGTTTTCTTTGGACAAGCAAAGAAAATGACCTCGTCGTAGGGGCGCGAAAGCCCCGACCAATTCAAGGCCGCAAAGCGGCACAAGACCTTCCCCATATAGGTCGGATTAGCGAAGCGTAATCCGACAATCCCCTAATCCGACGGCCCGAACAACAGCCAGAGAATAAACCCCAGCAACGGCACAATCAGAATCAACACTACCCAGAACACCTTCGCCCCGGTGCCCGCGTTGCTTTGCAACGTTTTGACTATCGCGTAAACATCCGCGATCAGCAGCAGGAATCCGAAGAAACCACCAACTTCGATTCGCACGAGTGCTTCTCTCCCCTGACGACGTTAGTGGGACAGTGGGGCCATGAGCTGCGCAAAGAAATACGGCACCAGACGGGGTTCCAGGGAGATCATGAACAACACGCCCCAGGCGGCGCCCCACAGATGCGCGCTGTGGCCGATGTTGTCCCGCCCCTGCTTCTCCGCCCAGATGGAATAGCCTACATAGGCGATGGCGAAAATGATGGCCGGCACCGGGATCACAAAAACGATTATCCTCGCCCAAGGCTGCAGCAGGATGAAGGCGAACAGAATGGCGGTGACCGCGCCAGAAGCGCCCAGGCTTCGGTAGTTCGGATTCTTCCTCTGGCGGATGTGGGTGGGCAGGATCGCCACGACGATGCCGGCCAGATAGAAGAGCACGAATCCCACGCTGCCGATTGCGGGCGTCAGCACCCGCTCCATGGTGCCGCCGAAGAAGTACAGCGTGATCATGTTGAACAGCAGATGGGAGCCGTCGGCATGGATGAAGCCGTGGGTTACCAGGCGGTACCACTGGCCGCGGTTCACGGCCGGCGGCCAGTAGATCAGCTCATCGAGCAGGTGCGGCCGCTGCCAGGCCATGAAGGAGACCACGACCGTTACCGTGATCAGGATCAGCGTGATATTTATTGTCATGGTTGGTTGGCGCCGCCCTCCTTGAGAGACCGTGAACGAGGCGAGCCCTCGCGGGGCAAGCCGGACCGTTCGCATCGTACCACGGCCCGGTGCGCTTTCTGATGTCCGAATCGGGGGCGGGGCCGCCGCTCGCTGAGCGGAAATCCCGAGGTCTCCGAAGCACGTCGCTGCATTTCCGAGTGAAATTTCCGGGCTAGACTTTCAGGATCCGGCGGCAGTGTCCCGCTCGGTAGGGTTGGAGGAGTAAGCAAATGGATTGGCTCAAGGTGCTATCGGGAATGACCGTGGCCGTCTTGATGGGGTGGACCACCAACGCGGGCGCGGAAGGGACGGTCAAGGTCACGCCCCTGGGCGGGCAGGATGGAGAGTTCTGCGTGCTGGACCGGGCGATGCTCTTCGAGGACCCCGGCGGTATCCGCCTGCTGTACGATCCCGGGCGAACGGTGGCCGACGCCAAGGATCCGCGTCTCGGGCGGATCGATGCGGTGCTGATCAGCCACGTGCATGGCGATCATATCGGTGATCGGCGCACCAGCGCGGTCAATGCGGGAACCTGTGCCAAGCCCGATCTTTCCGTCGACGCCACGCCCAATTCCAACGCGGTGAATATTGCCGTCGCCAAGAAAGCGGCCATTGTCAGCGGCAGTGAGATGGCCGGCTTTTTCGCGGCGAAACTGAAGGCGGCGGGCGGCGATCCCGCCAAGTCGCTGTTGGTGCGATTCGGTGCGATGCGCGCCGTCGGCGGTGTGGGTATCGCCACGGTACAGGCATCCCACAGCAACGGCCTGGCGCCGGCTTTCATCGGCGGCGCCCTGGGCCATTCCATGAAGGCGTCGGGACTTACCGCCTATGTGGGGCCGCCCACCGGGTTTGTTTTGAAGTTCACCAACGGGCTCGTGGTGTATCTGTCCGGGGATACGGGGTTTACGGCCGAGCAGGATAGGGTCGTGCGCCGCTACTACGGTGCGGAACTGGCCGTGATCAACATCGGCGATACGTTCACCACCGGCCCCCGGGAGGCGGCCTACGTCATTAACGAGATGGTGAAGCCGGCAGCGGTGATACCGTCTCACGCCAACGAGGAGGCCACCCGTGATGGCAAGGTGCGGCCGGGTACGCGAACGGCCGTGTTCATGGAAGCCAGTTCCGTTCCCGTCCATCTCCCGCTTAGCGGGCGCACCATGTCCTTTGACGGGGGCGGTCGTTGCGTGGCGGGGTGTTAGGCAGAAATGCCGGTCATGGTCAGGCGATCCTTACCGGCGCGTTTGGAGTCGTACAGGGCCTGATCGGCTTGCGCGAGGCTGCTGCGCCAGTCCGGCCCCGTGATCACGGCGTATCCCATGCTGACCCGGATGCCCGGATCGACGGCGTTGTCGATCCGGAGAGCTTCCAGGTCGCCGCGCAGTCGGGCGGCCAGCGCCCGGACCTTCTCGGCATCGGTATCGACCAGATAAACAAGGAATTCGTCGCCGCCCCAGCGGCAAGGGAAATCGCCTTCCCGGACGTTGGCGCGCAGCGTGTCGGCCACCGCGCGAAGCACCGTGTCTCCCCGGAGATGCCCGAACCGGTCGTTCACCGCTTTGAAATCATCCAGGTCGATAAACAGCAATCCGCTGCCGGCCGGGGGCGGCCGTCGATCGAGCAGCTCTTCCAGAAAGCCCCGAGTGTACAGCCCCGTGCGCGAATCGTGGGCCACCCGTTCGCGCAGGTCTTCCAGTCGGTGTCGTTGGCTGCGGCGCTCCCGTAGTGTCCGGGAATAGTGGAGCCCGACGAAGGCGAATGCCCCCACCTGGAAGCACGCATAGCCGATGGACAGCATGCTCAACGGCAGGATGTAAACGCCGAGTTCGCGCAGGCTGTCATGAACGCCCGCAGCCAGCAGCAGACCGAAACCCAGCAGATTGAGCTGCAGGCCGCGGCGGTGCCCCTGATCCCGTGTCAGGCGTAGCAGCCCCATGCATACGCCCCCGAATAGCGCGATGGATAGCGCGAAGAACCAGGGGGCCATGGCACCGTAGTCCGCGAATACACTGGCTCCCCGGACCGTCAGCGTTTCGTTGGCGATAATCAGCCAGGGGTGATCGATCCACACCAGGGTGGCGGTCATGGTGGCGACGGCGTAGATAATTCGCTTCAGATGAGGGGATGAGTTCCTGCGGCGGTCCAGCGTCAAATAGAGGTTGGCGTAGGCGGCAACCGATAGCACCACGGCGGAAAGCGCGATTCGGTAGTAGACCAACGTGTGGCTGAAATCGCCCAGCAGGACGTCGATCCGCACGACGGTGTCGGCGGTGACGTAAAGAGTCGCGAACAGGTTGGCCAGGGCGAACGGGCCTGCGACTACGCTGTCCCGATCGCGTTGTCCGCGGCGGGACAAGGCGAAAACGGAGATGAAGACCAGCAGGGTCAGGCTGATGCCTGTGGCCATCACCTTGACGTACATCACCGAGATGTCGAGCGTTGAGGCCTGGTCGAGGCCAGCGATGAGTTGATTTTCCCGCATATTGAAGCTTGGCGTTGACCGGCGTGGTGGATGCGGATCGGCATCGTGAGGGAGTGCGCTATCGTAGCCGAGCGGCATCGGTCCGTCACCCGCAACGGGGTGCCTTCGCGGATGCGCACGAGGTATGGCAGAGTACGCCGGTGAGTCGATTTTCGGGGCGCGGCTCTCCCGGAAACCCGTGGTATGTGCGCCCGTGTGGTGGGCAGTGGACAGAATTTTTGCGGAGAGATGTGCGGATGTCCTGGATTTGGGTCGGTTTTGCCGTGTTTATCGGCGGTCTTTTGGCCGTGCAGCCGGCATTGAATGCGGAAATCGGGCGGCATCTGGGTGGGCCGGTGGTCGCCGCGGCGGTGAACTTCACCGTCGGTCTGATTGCCTTGGTGGCCATAGTGATCGCCTTTGGCGGCGTGGTGCCGAACGTTTCGGCGGCGGTACGCACGGCGCCTTGGTGGTCCTGGTTCGGCGGATTGATCGGAGCAACCTTTGTGGCGTCGGCGGCCCTGCTGGCGCCCCGGATCGGAACGGCGGCGCTGTTCTCGAGCATCATGCTGGGCCAGCTCACCGCCTCGCTGATCATCGACAAATTCGGGCTGTTCAATCTCGCCACCCGCGACGTGGATTGGCAGCGCGTGTTCGGTGTGGGGCTGGTGGCGGCAGGGGTAATCCTGGTGACGCGGGGGTGAAGGTTACGAAGAGCGTTAAACAATGATCGGTCCCCCTCTCCCGCCAGAGGAGAGGGGCGATCATCAACGCTTGTTTTCCCCGCCTTCATCGCCGCGGCGCATCTTCCCGAACTCCCGGTTCAGATCGTATTCGTCGGACGCGACGTGGTCCTCCATGTCCGCGGCCCGGCGTTCCAGGTCTTCGAATTGACGACGCAGGTTGGAGAATTCCGCGTCGGGGTCGAAATCCGTGTCCGTGGTTGCTTCGGCGGCGCGGCGCGCCTGGGCCCGGTCGCTTCCTCGGGAGCCCAGCCCGCCGAGCCATCCGGCGAGGCGGTTGAGTTTCGCTTCGATGCTGCCCGGATGGGTGACCCAGTACAGCGCCAACAGGAAGATGAAGATCGTCAGCGGCGCGTTGATGATCAGGCCGACGATGAAGGCGATAAATATGACTTTGCGGGGAATGCCGAAGCGGTCGGCCAGCCCCTGGGTGACGCGGCGGATGACGCCACAGGGCCGGTTGCGGCGGTGGCCGTCGTCATGGTCGTAGTGGCCGCGATGGGCGCAGTGGTTCATCGGTTCCTCCAGTCAGGCGACTCCTGATCCAGGATTTTTTCCAGTGAGACGATCCGCTGTTCCAGCTTCCCGGCGGTATCCCGCAGCCGGCCGAGTTCCTGGCGGCTCACGGACACTCGTTCGCCGTCCGTCTCGTCCTGTTTCATGCGTTTCCACTTGGTCACGTAGTGAAACGTGAGCCACAACGGCATGACGAAGACCAGGAAGACCACCAACGGCACGAACATGTAGGAGAACAGTTGCATCTCAGACGCTTTCCTTTGTCACGGTCCGCGAAACGTGGCGATCAGTCGCCCTTGCGGTTTTTGACGCGTTCCTTCAGGCGCTGCAGTTCCTCCACCACCCCGGATTCGGCCTCCAGGTCGGCGAATTCCTCTTCCAGCGACCGATCCTTGCCTAGATCGTAGGATTCCGCATCCGCCTCGAGTTCGTCGATGCGCCGCTCCAGGCCATCGTACCGGGCCAGGGCGTCGTCCACCCGGCCGTCGTGCAGAGTCCGTCGGGTGCGAACCCGTTTCTCCGCGGTGCGCATGCGAATTTCCATGGACTTCTTCTTCGCCTTGGCTTCCTTGAGCTTGGCCTGCAGCTTGGCGAGATCTTCGTTGTAGCGCGCCAGGCTTTCCTCCACAAGCGCCAGTTCCCTGCGCAGGGTATCGGCCTGTTCGGCCAAACGACGCTTGGCGACGAGGGCGCCTTTGGCCAGATCCTCCCGGCCCTTGGACAGGGCGAATTCGGCTTTCTCCGCCCATTCCTCCTGCCCCTGGTCCAGTTTTTCCAGGCGCCGGGTCAGTTCCTTTTTGTCCGCAATCCCTTTTACGGCCGCGGAACGAACCTCCACCAGCGTGTCTTCCATCTCCTGAATCATCAGCCGGACCATCTTCTCCGGGTCCTCGGCCTTGTCCAGCAGCGCGTTGAGGTTGGAGTTAACGATGTCGGTCAGACGAGAAAAGATTCCCATGTCGGTGTCTCCGATTGTGAATAGCGCAACGCTGTTCACGTTGCAGGTTGCGGGCCAGGGTAAAAACAGCCGTTAAAACAATGTGGTGGCGTCTGTTCTCGGTATAGTGGAAGTCGATAATCGCAATAAAGTAGCGGAAAACGCTAACGGATAGCGATAAAATGCCGTCATGGATGGACAGCAAACCCTGATTGGTGAAGATCCCGCCTTTGTCGGCGTGCTGGAGCAGGTTTCCCGGCTCGCGCCCATCGACAAGCCCTGCCTGGTGGTGGGGGAGCGGGGAACGGGCAAAGAGTTGGTGACCAGCCGGCTGCATTACCTGTCTCGCAGGTGGGATGGGCCGCTCGTGAAGATCAACTGCGCCACCCTGGCCGAGACTCTCCTGGAGTCGGAGCTGTTTGGTCATGAGGCGGGCTCCTTCACGGGGGCACAGCGGCGGCATGTGGGCCGATTCGAGCGAGCGGACGGTGGCACCCTGGTCCTGGACGAGATTGCCAGCGCCTCTCCGGCCGTCCAGGAAAAAGTGCTACGGATCATCGAGTACGGCGAGTTCGAACGGGTGGGGGGCAGTGAAACGCTCAGCGTGGACGTGCGCGTGGTCGGTTCGGCTAATGTGGACTTGCCCCGCCTGGCGGAAGACGGCCAGTTTCGCGCGGACCTGCTGGATCGGCTCGCTTTCGACGTGGTCACGCTGCCGCCGCTGCGCGCGCGCCCGGCGGACGTTCTGCCCCTGGCCCGTCACTTTGCCCACGAAATGACTCGGGAGCTGGATCGGGATCTGTTTCCCGGTTTCTCCGCCACCGCGGAAAAGGCGCTGCTGGGATACGCCTGGCCCGGCAATGTGCGCGAACTCCGCAACGTGGTGGAACGGGCCGTAGGCCATCACGGCGGCGGCAATCACTCCATTGAAGCCGTCGACTTCGATCCCTTCGACAGTCCTTGGCGGCCCGGCCGGCCGGGCGCTTCCTACGCCCCGCAGTCCCGTTCGCCGGGCGTCGGCGATTTCGCCGCGCGGGTGGCCGGCTACGAAACTCAATTGCTGGTCGCCGCCCTGGATGCTGCCGAGTTCAACCAGACCCTCGCGGCCGAGGCCTTGGGCTTGAACTATCACCAGTTCCGGCGGCTGCTGAAGAAGCACGGGATTTCGGGGAAGCGTCGGGGCCAAAGCGGAACAAGGTCCGGTTAGCGCCGCGTCGCCCTGATAGAGTCGAACCAGAACAACAACAACGAGGTGGGCAATGGGTTACGTGCTGCTCAATATGGGATTCGTCGCCATGCTGTTGTCGTTGACCATGCGCGACGTGCTCTGGCTGCGCGCCATCATGATGAGCGCCCAGGCGATGATCTTCACGGGCGACCTGTTCGAGGCCCGGTTCAACGTCGCCGTGTGGAACGTGGTGTTCATCTCGGTGAACGCCTACCGCGTCTACCGCATCCTGCGCGAACGCCAGCCGCTGGAGATTCCGGCGGAGATCGAGGATATCTACCACGACCTCTTCTCCAACATGAGCCGGCGGGAGTTTCTGCACTTCTGGGGGGCCGGCGTCGAGCGGGAAGCCGAAAACACCACGCTGATTGGTGCCGGTACCCTGCCCGAGCATCTCTATCTGGTGTTGGACGGCAGCCTCAGCGTTCGGCGGGACGGCGGCGAACTGGTGCGGCTGCACCGCAAGTCCTTCGCCGGAGAAATGAGCTTTCTCACCGGCGATCCCGCCTCGGCGGATGTAGTGGCGGATTTGCCGGTGCGCTATATCGCCTGGGAGCAGGAGCAGCTTCGCAACCTGGTGCGTCTGGACCCGGGGTTCATGGATCGGATGCATCAGATTCTGAACCGGGACCTGGTGAGCAAGGTGCGCGGCGGGGCGATGCGGCCGGCTTGAGGGGGCGTTGGGGGTGTGTTTCCCCCGCTCCCCGGGCCTCTCCCGCGGAGGGGAGAGAGGAATGAACGCCCGAGTTCGGTCTGATGATCGTCTTGCTCCCCTCGCCCCTGGCGGGCGAGGGGCTGGGGTAGA
>CAVQFO010000038.1:0-25312 GCA_963711725.1 uncultured Gammaproteobacteria bacterium
CGCGCTGTGGGGGCGGGTGTCGCCCTTGGCGGCGCAGTAGGCCAGGGTGCAGCCCAGCAGCGTGCCGCCCAGGCAGTAGCCGACCATGTTGATCTCGGATTCGCCGGTGATGCCTTCCACCACGTTCAGCGCCGTCATGGGGCCTTCCAGCAGGTAGTCGTCAAAGGCCTTGTCGGCCAGCTCCGGGGTGGGGTTGCGCCAGGAGATGACGAATACCGTATGGCCCTGGTCCACCAGTGCCTTGATTACCGAATTCTTGGGCTGGAGATCCAGGATGTAGTACTTGTTGATCCATGGCGGAATGATGATCATCGGCCGCTTGTGCACGGTTTCCGTGGTGGCTTCGTACTGGATCAGTTGCATCAGCTCGTTCTGGTAGACCACCTTGCCGGGTGTCACCGCCAGGTCCTTGCCCACGGAAAATGCTTCCGGGTGGGTCATGCGGATGCGCAGCTCGCCGTTGCCGCGTTCCAGATCCTCCAATAGCTTCTGCAGGCCGTTGAGCAGATTGCGTCCGCCGGTCTCGGCGGTCTTCCTGAGCACTTCGGGATTGGTCGCGACGAAGTTCGTGGGCGAAAGCGCGTTGACGAACTGCCGGGTATAGAAATCCACCTTGCGGGCGGTCTTCTCGTCCATGCCGTCGACGTTGCGCACGGAGGTGTGGATGTAGTCGGCGGTGAGCAGGTAGGACTGCTTGATGAAATCGAACAGCGGATTCTCTTCCCAGGATTCGTGGCGAAACCGCTTGTCGTCGTCGGCCGGTTCGACCAGCGGTTCCGCGTCCACGCCCATCATCCGCATGGCGGTGTTCTGCATCAATGCCATGTAATCCCGCCAGTACGACATCTGCGCCGTGACGAGCGCCACCGGGTCCGTCATCAGGCGGCCGTAGAGGTCCTGGAAGAGTTTGCTCATCTGAACCGCATCGTTCAGCGAGATGCGATCCAGCGACTGCTGCCGGGTGAGGAAGTCCTGTACCAGTTTTTGGCTCTTGCCGGTGATATCCACCAGCGCACGGGAAAGTTCCACCGGGTCGTAGTCGGGGGCCTGACTGTCCGAAGTGCTCATAAGTGGGTTCATCCTTATCCGTGGTGAAGGAGGCGTCGACTGGCTTATCCAGCCACGTGACAAGTCAGTCGTTCTATGAGGCAGCGCCAACTAAGGACCATGCGGGCGGCGCCCCGTTGCCCAATGAGGCGATGGCCGCTTGGCGTACTCCCTAAAGCGTCGCAAACGGTATCGACCTCCTTCGTCGCAGGGAGTGGACGGCTTCTCTTTAAGGAGGACGCTCATCCCGTCACCTCGGCCGCGTTCATTCCTCGAGAGCCGGCGTGGTAGGCGCGCCGCCGTACGTCGTCGTTCTAGGTGAGCCGCGGCGCGGCGACGCCCAGGTCAGCTTCTCGGCATAACCAGAAGGGCTCGACCCTTCTTGGCCCCTGCGCAGTGGTGCGCCGCCGGGCCACGGTCGACGGCTACGCGGCGGGAGCCGCGCCTACCGAGATGACCAAGACGGACCTTGAGCCAGTAATCGACGTGATTCGTAAACTACTCCTTAGACTTCCGCCGGTGAGATCCTTGCCATCCCGCGTTCCACCAACTTCCAGGCTGCTGGCGGTCGACGCGCAGTCCGGTACAACGGGACGGGGATCACATAAACAGCTGACCACCCGCGAGTCACCACCAGCGGCGCCCGCCGCCGCGTTGATCGCAATGAAATGGGTGACCGCGACGGTGTCGTGCTGGCGTTGGGCGGCCACAGCTGGACCAGCTGAGCCCGCCAGTCCCAAGGAGAGAGGAGAGCGTGTCGAGGTCCGGCCACGAGCAGGCCCATGAGCTTCTTCGCGGCCCATGGCCGCAGGCGTGCAGCTCTTCGCTGGGCGAGGGGACTTCGCTAACCATGCTCGAATCCGGGTTGCCGGTCTGCCGCAGCTCGCGGCCAGCGGCGCGGCGGTCTCCCGGGTTCGGGTCAGGGGCTGACGATCGGCTCCGGGAGGCAGATGGGCGCGAGCGCCTCGCAGCAGCTACCGCCTGCCGGTTCCCGGTATCGTCGAGTCCGGGGTCGGGGTAGGGAGCGCGGCGGCCGCCGCGCGGCCGTGGCGCATCAGATACAAGGTCGGCACGGTGCAATTACTCCGTGGCTGGAGCCAGCTGGGCAAGGCCGCATTGCCGGTCAAGCGGGTCTGGATTGACGGCCGCGCGGCGAGACGGCAGCAGGCGCCTGCGCCGGTCCTCGCCTGGGGATAGGGCCAGGATGGCCTAGGATGCTCCTGGACTGTGTCTTTGTCCGGCAATTAGGGTCTATGCGGGGAGTGAAGGGACAAGAGCGCCTGGCAATGGCTTCCAAACCATCGCAGATCCTCGAAGACGTCCCAGACCTCGTACCGCGAGAACCTCTTTCAGCAAATCCTCCAGGGCAAGGGCGAGATAGAGCATCCCACCGGCGGCCTTCTCCTGTCGGGGTTGTCGGCCGCATGGATATCGGGTTCAGCACGTTCCTGATGGCAGTGATGCTGACATTGGTAGAAGATCAGCTGCCGCCGGCCATCGTTGAGCTGCTAGTGGCGAGATGTACGCGGTGGGGTTCATCTTCGTGCGTGTCGGGCGCTCGGAGCTGTTCACCGAGCACGCCGCCTGGCGGTCTTCCCGCTGCTGGCCCGGCGCACCAGTTTCTCGCCGTAGGCCGCAGTGTGGGCTAGTGTACGTGTCGAATTCGTCGGTGTCGCGATCTTTCGCGATATTGGCGGTCTATGTGGGCTCCAAGCTGAGCGTGCGGAGCCCAGTCCTCGGCAAGTCGCCGCGGGAATGGTGAGAGTCGACAATTCCACCATTCTGCTCTCGGCGGTGCTCGCCGGCTGGTTGATGGGCTTGCTGTCCTGGCTGATAAAGGCGGCTCGGGACACCATCAGCCAAGTGGTTATTGTCTGGTTCATTACGTCGGTGATCGGCCTGAGCCACTTACATCGCAGCATTGTGGGCACGGTGGAGGTGGTCGCGGGCCTGTGGAGTTCTTCGGGCATCCCGGTGCGGGAATTGTTTCGATTCCTGCTCTGGGCCACTCTGGGAAACGCCTTGGGAAGCGGCCTGTTCGTGGCTCTGATCCAATCTCAGCCATTCCGCCAAACCCAGCGGCGACGCCCGCGATCCGGACATAGAGGAAGAAGCCGTCGGACGCGGCATCAGCGCGACGTCCGCTCGAGTGAGCAGGACGAATGAAGGGCTTCGCGCGGTCTTCCGCATCCTCGTAAATACCCTTTGGCTAGTGTTGAATTCGCGCCGACTCCGCCCAGCGAGTGGCTTTGTCAACGATTGTTCGAGACGAACACGCCCTGGGAGGACTGAATGGAGCACAGGACTGGTCACGGACTGTTACGCCACGGGTGGCGGTTGTGCGTGGGACTCCTGTTCTCCTTGTCGGGCTCGTCATTCGGTGGGCCTGGCTGCTGGGAGATGCGCCACCAGGGCCTGGCCGACGCTGTCGCCCGATGGGCGGTGGCGCTGGCGGAGCGGGATCTTCTGATATTCGTTCCCTGCGTGACTCTGGTCGTGGTTGTGCCGTGTTCGTGCTCACGGCCTGGGTGGTGATTCGGTTTCGCAAGGGCGATGCCGAGGGGCCTGCAGGCCGCACTGGACCTATTCCAAACGCATCGATCTGGCGATCTGGCTTACCGCGTCGGCGGCGGCGGTGGTCATCGGGATCCCATCTGGATCGCCACCTTCCGGCTCGATCCCTACCAGCCGGTGGGGCCGGCGAAGGATACCCTGCGGGTACAGGTGATCGCCGAGGACTGGAAGTGGGTGTTCATCTATCCGCAACAGCACATCGCGACGGTCAACGAACTGGTCTTCCCGGTCGGCCGTTCGCTGCGGCTCCAGATCACCTCCGACACGGTGATGAACGCCCTCTTCATCCCGGGCCTGACCAGTCAGATTTACGCCATGGCCGGCATGGAAACCCATTTGAACGCCGTTGCGGACAAGCCTGCCACGTTTGTGGGGCGCAACGCGCAGTTCAGCGGCAAGGGCTTCCCGCAGCAGCATTTTCTGGCGCATGCCGTCAGCCCGGCGGATTTTCGGCAGTGGGTCGATAAGGTCAGGAGCTCCACCAAACGGCTGGACGAAGAGACCTACGACGAACTGCGCCGGCCCAGCAAGGACGTGCCGGTGACGTACTACTCCGACGTCACCCCGGGACTGTTCGACCGAACGATTGCCAGCTATCGGCGCTCTCCCTCCAGCAAGTGGACGGCGGGGCGTCAGGCACATGGCCGGGGAGATCACTGATGCTCGGAAAGCTCTCCATCAATGCCCTGCCGTTCTATAGCCCCATTGCCTTTGGCGCGGGCCTGTTCGTGGTGCTCTCCGCGCTGGCCGTGGTGCTGCTTATCACTTGGCTGGGCAAGTGGCGTTATCTGTCGTCCGAGTGGTTGACCAGCGTCGATCGCCGAAATCGGAATCATGTACATCGTGCTGGCCCTGGTGATGCTGGTGCGGGGGTTTGCCGACGCCATCATGATGCGCAGCCAGCAGGCCATCGCGCTGCACTCCCAGGGCTATCTGCCGCCGGAGCATTTCAACCAGGTGTTTTCGTCCCACGGCACCATCATGGTCTTCTTCATGGCCATGCCGTTTCTCACGGGCCTGATCAACATCGTCACACCCCAGCAGATCGGCACACGGGACATCGCCTTTCCCTTCCTCAATTCCGTGAGCCTTGGCCTGACGGCTGCCGGGGCGGCCCTGGTGATGATTTCCCTGGTCCTGGGCAAGTTCTCCACTGCCGGATGGAGTGGTTATCCCCCGTTTTCGGAGCTGAGGTACAACCCGGGCGTGGGCGTGGACTACTGGATCTGGTCGATTTCATCGCCGGGCTGGGCTCCACGTTCACCGGGATCAATTTCGTGGTGACCATCCTGAAGAGGCGGGCACCGGGGATGACATTGATGCGCATGCCGCTGTTCAGCTGGACCGCGCTGATCACCAGCCTGCTCATGTTGTTTGCCTTTCCCGCGCTTACCGTGGCGACGGGGTTGTTGGGCCTGGACCGCTATCTGGGAATGCACTTCTTCACCAATGGCGGCGGCGGCGACATGATGAACTTCATCAATCTGTTCTGGACCTGGGGCCATCCGGAGGTCTACATCCTCATCCTGCCGGCATTCGGCGTGTTCTCCGAGGTGTTCTGCGCTTTTTCGGCAAAGAAACTGTTCGGCTACCGTTCGCTGGTGTACTCCACCGTGAGCATCGGCTTGCTGTCGTTTCTGGTGTGGCTGCACCATTTCTTCACCATGGGCGCCAGCGCCCACGTGAACGCATTCTTCGGCATGATGACCATCCTCATCGGCGTCCCCACCGGCGTGAAGATCTACGACTGGATTTTTACCATGTACCGTGGCCGGGTGCGCCTGGCCTCGCCCATGTACTGGGCCCTGGGTTTCATCGTCACTTTCGTGATCGGCGGTTTGACCGGCATATTGCTGGCCGTGCCGCCGGTGGACTACGTGGTGCACAACACCACCTTCCTGGTGGCGCATTTCCACAACATGCTGATTCCCGGCGCACTCTTTGGCTACCTGTGCGGTTACATGTTCTGGTTCCCAAAGGCATTCGGCTTCCGGCTGAGCGAGCGCTGGGGCAAGGCAGCGTTCTGGGCCTGGATCATCGGTTTTTACCTCGCCTTCATGCCGTTGTACGCCCTGGGGCTCAAGGGCATGCCACGGCGCATGGAGAGCTATGACATGGCCAGTTGGCAGCCGTGGCTGATCGTGGCCGAAGTGGGGGCCGTATTCGTGCTTCTGGGCATCGTCCTGCTGGCGGTCCAGCTCTACGTGAGCATCCGGAATCGGGATTCCCTGCGGGACGAGACCGGCGATCCCTGGGATGCCCGCACCCTGGATTGGGCCACCGCCTCGCCGCCGGCGCACTACAATTTCGCGCGCATACCGGAGGTTCACGACCGCGATGAATTGGCCTGGCGCAAGGAACATGATTACCGCCCGCCCGAGGATCAGGAATACGAGCCCATCGTCATGCCCAAGGACACCGGCGCGGGCGCCATCATCGGTGCGCTGTCCTTCGTCTTCGGTTTCAGCATGATCTGGCACATCTGGTGGCTCGCCATCGTCAGCCTGGTGGGGATCGTGGGCGTGGTCGTGGTGCGCGCCTTCAATGACGACGACCACGAGGTGATCTCCGCGGAGGAGGTGGAAAGGATCGAACGGCAACGAGAGGTCCGGTACGTCTGATGGCCACTCAAGCACAGTCGCAAGCGGCGACGGGAGACCATGAAGCGCTGATCGCACGTTTCAAGGCGGGCGTGCGCAGGGAGCGGGAGTACGGCTTCTGGCTGTACCTGATGAGTGATGCGGTGATCTTCGCCCTGTTGTTCGCCACCTACGTGGTCATGGTGGGGCGAATCGCCAACGCGCCACCGCCCGGCGAGCTGTTTCACCTGCAACACACCTTCTACGAGACCACCTGCCTGCTGCTGAGTACGCTGACGTTCTCCTTCGCGCGCCATATGGCGGCCAAGGGCAGCCGGGGCGGGACGTTGGCGTGGCTTGCCGTGACCTTCTTGCTGGGTCTTGGTTTCGTTTTTCTGGAGGTGAAGGAGTTCAGCGACATGATCAGCAAGGGCGCCGAGCCCTCCCGCAGTGGTGCGCTGTCCGCCTTCTTCACGCTGGTGGGAACCCACGGCATGCATGTGAGTTCCGGCCTGGTCTGGATTGTGGTGATGAGCGTGCAACTGCTGGTGCAGGGCGTCACCGAGTCGGTGGTCTCGCGCCTGGAACGCCTGGGCATGTTCTGGCATTTCCTGGACGTCATCTGGATTGTGATCATTTCCGTGGTCTACCTTCCCGGAGGGTTCTTCAAATGAGCGACAACGACTCCGTCCGGGAGCGCGGCATCCGGGGGCCGCTGATCGGATTCGCCGCCGCCGCCGTACTTACGATCATTCCGTTCGTCTTCGTCGTGACCCGGCCGTTCACCTTCGCCTGGACCCTGGTGATTATCGCGGTGTGTGCGGTGGTCCAGATTCTGGTGCACATGCGCTACTTCCTTCACGTGGACTTGAGCCCGTCCGCCCGTGACCGCTTGGTGGCCCTGGCCTTTGCCGGAACCATCCTGTTCCTGATGACCGGCGGAACCATCTGGATCGTCCTCGATCTGCATGCCCGCATGGTGTTTTAGGAGCCTGTCGAACCCGGGATGAATCCGCTGCGCAAGCGGGGCAGCGATTCGATCCCCCCTGAGTTCGACTGGCCCCTGGGCGCGCCTGCACCTCGAATCGTCAAGCAACGACATCAGATAGTTCGCGGAAACTCGTCCCCTGGGGGCGCCCGACCCTTGATTCTTGAGGGAAAAGCTCACATAGCGGACTGCGGGGTTTGCGCAGGGACGAGGCTGGAGGGCTGAATTGATGTCAAGTTTGTACACAACACTCGGTGAACTTGCGGAGCTGGTTGGCGCGCGCTTGATTGGCGAGCCCGGCACGCGGGTGGACGGAGTGTCTACGTTGCGGCGGGCCGGACCCACGCAGGTTTGCTTCTGTTCCAGTGATCGCTATGCCGACGAACTGGCGACCACCCGGGCCGCCGCCGTGATCGTCGATGAGGGCCGCGCCGAGAAGTGCCCGGTTGCGGCGTTGGTGGTGAAGAATCCGTATCACGCCTATGCAACCGTGGCTCAGCGGTTGCAGCCGCCGCGCCGACCAGCGCCCGGCATCCATCCCAGCGCCAGCGTCGCCGAGAGCGCCCGCGTCGCGCCCGATGTCCACGTGGGACCGAACGCCAGTATCGGGCCCGGTGCCCGGATCGCCACGGGCGTGGAAATCGGGGCAGGCGCCGTCGTGGAGGAAGGGGCGATGATCGGCCCCCAGTGCCGGCTCTATCCGGGCGTATTCATCGGCGCCGGCTGTCTGCTGCGGCGGCGGGTGATTGTGCACGCCGGGGTGGTGATCGGCGCTGACGGATTCGGCTTCGCGCCGGGGGCGGATGGCTGGAAGAAAGTGCCTCAGCTTGGCGTGGTGCGCATCGGCAGCGATGTGGAGATCGGCGCGAATTCCACCATCGACCGGGGCGCCTTGGACGACACCGTGATCGGCGAAGGCGTGAAGATCGACAATCTGGTGCACATCGCCCACAACGTGCGTATCGGCGCCCATACGGTGATCGCGGGGGCGACGGTGGTGGCGGGTAGCGTGACCATTGGCCGCAACTGCATGATCGGCGGCGCCAGCGCCATTACCGGCCATATCGAAATCACCGACGGTGTAACCGTGATGGGCATGACCGGAGTGACGCGATCCATACGCAAGCGCGGGGTTTACGCGTCTCCCATTCCGGCTCATCCCGCGCCGCAGTGGCGTCGCAACGCAGTGAGGTTCATGCAGCTGGACGAGATGTATCGCCGGCTGCAGGAGCTGGAGCGGCGATTCGAGCGAGCAAACGCCGAGGTGGAAGCGCCCAGAATGTCCCGCCGGGCCCTTTGAACGCCGCTGGCCGGTCGCTGCGGGCATATACCCTGTTGTTTCAGCGAGCGTTTTCCGCGTTTTTTGCTGAAAGAGTCTCGTTTATGGCCTTCCAGTCGCTATATAGATAAAGGGACGCATGAATCCACGGGTGTTCGTGTAGCCCGAGGCGCTCTTGAGGCCCGAACCTCCATGGGCGACGTGCGAAGCCACAAAAGAGGCCGGCATGGCGCGATGGTTGGCCATTTTGCTTCTCCTTGTCTCCGGCGCCGCCGGAGCCCAGCCCGTGTTGCATTTCCGCAAGGATCTGGCATTTCAGGCCAGCGCGGTGAATTCGTTTGCGGCTCGTGCCTACGGAGACCGCGTGCGGGAACTGGACGCCGAGCACAAACTCGACCGGGATCAGGCGCTGCTCAAGCGGGTACGCCGGATCGTTCAGCGCCTCCAGCCGGCCGCCGCCTATGAACGTCCGGCCATGGCGTCCCTGGATTGGGAAATCCATGTCTGCCGCCAATGCTTCGAAAATGCCTCGGCCATGGCCGGCGGCAAGCTTATGGTGGGCGAGGAGTTCATCGCGCGCATCAAACCCACCGATGCCGAGCTGGCGTTTCTGCTGGCGCACGAGATGGGCCACGTCCTCGCCGAACACACCCGCGAATTCGCCACCACCGCACGGTCGTTCGTGGGCATGGGCATGAAGCGCGAATATTCGGATATCCAACACGAGATCGATGAAAGCCTGGGGCTGCAGCTGCGCATGGCGCCGCTGTACAAGCGCCAAGAGATGGAGGCCGATTACGTGGGCCTGGTCCTGGGTTCCCGGGCGGGCTTCGATCCGCATGCCATGCTGAGCCTGCTTCGCAAGCTGGACACCCCGGGCCAGTCGGTGATCGACGTCCATCCCAGCGGCGCGCAGCGATCACCGGGCCCGGAGCCTGATGTCCCAGGCGGCCCGGATCTACAAGGAAGGAATCCAGACAGAGCGCTGATCCATGCACGCGGGCGCGTGAGCTGAGCCCTTCGAGTTACGGCCTGAGAATCCGCCCTGGGGTGTTGCGCCGCTTGGCCGTAGAAAACAGCTACGGCGCTGCGCGGCGCACCTACCATGCCGGCTACTCAGGACGTAACGCCGTCGTTTGAATAAATCAGCGTCTCCCTAGGTCAGGCCGTTTTCGATCAGGTCCATCACGGCCGCCCGTACGCCGCCGGCGTGATCCTCCGGCGCCGGTATTTCCACGGTTTCAGGTACCATTCCTGGAGCAGCGGCTTGATCAGCGCGGCGGTGAACTCCGCGTCCACGGCGCGGAAAATGCCCTGCTCGATTCCGGCTTCCAGCGCGTCCCGGATCAGGGTCTCCGTGCTCATCTCCGCCTCCATGGCCCGTTTGCGCGCGGCCGGGCCGAACGACTTGGCCTCCATGTAGGCGAAGGCGAACCACTGGGGCATGGCATCGGTGAGCTGAACATGGGTGTCCACGGTCCAGCGCAGGCGCGCCCGTGGATCGGCCCTCGTCGCCTCCGGCACCTCCGCCAGCACCCGGTCCACGGTGTCGGTGACCACGTCCAGCATCATATGCAGCAGCCCGTCCTTGTCGCGGATGTGCGTATAGAGCACGCCCATGCTCAGGCCCGATTGGTGGGCCAGATCCCGCATGCTCATCGCGTGGAAGCTGCCCCGCTCGGTCAGGGCCAGGGTGGCCGTGACGATCTTCTCCAGGTTGGCAATAGCGGTCTTCGGCTTCTTGACGTCGATTTGGTCCCGATGGCGCTCGTAGAGACGGGTGCACAGTGCCTGGGTCGACAGTTCGTGGTCGCGAATGAAGGCGTTTCGACTTGCCTGAAGGCCTCGGCCCGCCCTTGGAGAGATGCTGGTTCCCATTCCCGGAAAATGCCTTGAAATCAGTGGAGGTCAAGCGAATAATAACGAACGTTCGTTCGGATTGTAAGCGGGGAAACCATGGGGACGACGCCAAATCTATCGTTGAAAGGGAAGGTGGCGCTTGTTACGGGTGCTTCCGGAAGCCTGGGCAGTCATTTCGGCAAGGTGTTGGCCGAGGCCGCGCCACGGTCGTTCTGGCCGCGCGCCGGGTCAACAAGCTTGAGGAAGAGGTGGCCGCCCTGACGGAGGCCGGTTATTCGGCTTATGCCGTTGAGCTGGACGTCACGGACTCCGAGTCCATCGCCAACGCCTTCGACGAGGCTCAGCGCCGGGCCGGTCTGCCTGAGGTGATTGTCAACAATGCCGGCATCACCACCACCACGGCCGCGCTGGATCTATCGCTGGAGCAGTGGTGCCGGATCGTGGACACCAATCTCACCGGCTGCTTCCTGGTGGCCCGGGAAGCGGCCAGCCGCCTCAAGGCCGCGGCAAAGGGCGGGGCCATCGTCAATTCGCCTCCATTCTGGGGCTACGCCAGGCCGGCATGGTGGCCCCCTACAGCGCCTCCAAGGCCGCGCTGATCCAACTCACCAAATCGCTGGCCCTGGGTCGCCCGCCACGGCATCCGGGTCAACGCCCTGGCGCCCGGTTACATCGAAACCGACATCAACCGCGATTTCTTCGCCTCCGAGGCCGGTCAGCGACTGATCAAGCGCATTCCCCAGCGCCGCCTGGGCCAGCCCGAACACCTGGACGCGCCGCTGCTGCTGCTGTGCTCCGATTCCGCCGCCTACATGACAGGCTCGGTGCTTGCCGTGGACGGCGGCCACCTGGTCAGTTCACTTTGAGGAAACCCGTTATGGATTTTGAACTCTCCCCGGAAATCGACGCGCTGCGGCTCAAGGTTCGCGATTTCGTCGAAACGCATCTTATCCCCCTCGAGTCGGACCCGGACGCGTATGACGAGCACGAAAACATCGCCCACGGCCCGCTGGAAACCATGCGCGCGAAAGCGCGCGAAGCCGGATTGTGGGCTCCGCAGATGCCGCGCGAGCGGGGCGGCATGGGCGTAGGCGTGGTGGGCATGGCCGCGCTTTACGAGGAGATGAACCGCTCCATTTTCGGCCCGGTCTGTTTCAACGCCGCCGCCCCGGACGACGGCAACATGATCCTGTTGAACAAGGTGGGCACCGAGGCCCAGAAGGATCGCTGGCTGCAGCCGATCATCGACGGCCGGGTCCGCAGCGCCATCGTCATGACCGAGCCCGCGCCGGGCTCCGGCTCCGATCCCGCCGGCATGATGCAGACCACCGCCGAGCGCAAGGGCGACAAATGGGTCGTGCATGGCCGGAAGTGGTTCATCACCGGCGCTGAGGCCGCCGAGCACTTCGTGCTGGTGGCGCGAACTTCCGAGGATCCCCGCAAGGGCCTGAGTTGCTTCATGTTCCACCGGGATGATCCCGGTTGGCGCATCGTGCGGCGCATTCCCATCATGGGGCCGGAAGAGCACGGCGGACATTGCGAACTGATTTTCGACGGCCTGGAGATTCCGGACGAAAACCGCCTGATGGAGGTGGGCGACGGCCTCAAGGCCACCCAGATTCGCCTCGGCACGGCGCGTCTGACCCACTGCATGCGGTGGCTGGGCATGGCCCGCCGCGCCATGGAGATCGGTGAGGCCTACGTGCGCGAACGCCTCGCCTTCGGCCAGCCCCTGGCCGAGCACGAGAGCGTGCAAACCCTGTTGGGCGAGGCTGCCATGCAGATCGAGATCGGCCGGCTGCTGACCATGAAAGCCGCCTGGAAACTCGATGCCGGAGATTTCGCCCGCAAGGAAGTGAGCATGGCCAAGATCGTCGTCGCCGACGCCCTGCATCAGGCCGTCGACACCGCCATACAGCTCAATGGCGCCCGCGGCTACTCCAAGGACACGCCCCTGGAATGGATGTACCGCTATGCCCGCCAGGCTCGTTTGGTGGACGGCGCTTCCGAGGTGCACAAGATGGTGCTGTCGCGGTTTCTGATGAAGGAAGGCAAGGACTTCTGGGCCTGGGGGGTGTAATGGAGGAGCGCAAGCAGGAACTGGCGTCCTGGCTGGCCGGTCAGGCCGGCGCAAGCGGTGCCGAGATCACCGCCATGAACAGGCTCTCCGGCGGCGCCATTCAGGAGAACTGGGCGCTGGACGTGACCTTCGACGGCGGTCCGCTGGCCGGTAGCCAGGTATTGGTGGTGCGCACCGACGCCCCCTCGGGGGTGGCCTCCAGTCTGGGGCGGCCCGAGGAATTCGCGCTGTTTCGGGCCGCCTTCGGGGCCGGGGTCACTGTGCCCGAGCCGCTCTGGCAGGACGTGGAGGGCGGCGTGCTGGGCAAACCCCTGTTCGTCATGCGCCGGGTCTCCGGCACCGCCGCCGGGCACCGTCTGGTGAAGGATGAGACCGCCGGCGGCGGACGCGCCGCTTTGGCGGAAAGCCTGGGCCGGGAACTGGCCAGAATCCATACCATCCGCCCGCCCCGGGACGATCTGGCCTTTCTCGGCGCGCCGCCTGCTTCGCCCGCCATGCACTGGGTGAACGAATTCCGTGCCTGGCTGGACGGGCATTCCCGGGCCCACCCCGCGCTGGAATGGGGCCTGCGCTGGCTGGAACGTCATGCCCCGCAAACCCCGGCGATCACCCTGTGCCACAACGATTTCCGCACCGGCAATTACATGGCCGACGGCCAGGGCGTGACCGGCATCCTGGACTGGGAATTTGCCGCCTGGGGAGACCCGCTGGCGGACATCGGCTGGTTCTGCGCGCCGTGTTGGCGTTTCGGCGCCAAGGACCGGGAAGCCGGCGGCATCGGCGCCCACGAGGACTTCTATCGCGGCTACGAAGTGCAAAGCGGTCACGCCATCGATCGGGCGTTGGTGCCGTATTGGGAAGCCATGGCCACCATGCGCTGGGCCGTGATCGCCCTGCAGCAGGCGGAACGCCACGTCAGCGGTGGCAAGGCCAATCTGGAGCTGGCGCTGACCGCCCACATCCTGCCCGAACTTGAACTGGATATTCTGGAAATGACCCGGGAGGCCGCCCATGCGTGATGAACCCACCGGCGACGACTTGCTGAATGCCGCCCTGGACGTGTTCCGCGACAAGCTGTTGCCGGCGCTGCCCCGGGAGCTGCGCTACGACGGCCTGATGGTGGCCAACGCCATGGCCGTGGTAGCGCGCCAGGTGGCGGCCGGAGACGCGCCCCTGCTGGAGGCGCGGCAGCGGTTGACCCGGCTTTACGGCGAGGGCGACCTGGACGAGCTGGAGCGCCGCCTGGCCGCCGACATCCGGGCCGGACGCTACGATCCCGGTGCCGAGGGCCGCGACGACGTGTTCCAGCACTTGTGGAAGACCACCCGCGCCAAGGCGGCGGAAAGCGCGCCCAAGGCCTTGAAGGGCCGGCGGGAATGACCACCGCCGAGGAGCTTCTGGCCGGCCGCCGCCGGGTCACCCTGATGCGCCACGGCGAGGTTTCCTATTTCGACGCCGACGGGCGCCCGCGGGATCCACGCAGCGTCCCGCTGACCGCAAGGGGCCGTGCTCAGGCCACCTCCGCCGCCGAGGCCACGAGAGGCGTGCGTTTCGACCGCGTCGCTTGCTCCGGCATGCCCCGCACGCGGGAGACGGCCACCCTGGTCTGCGGCGAGGCATCCATCATCGAGGACTGGCCCGAACTGCGGGAGATTCGAGCGGGCCGGTTTCGGGAGATCCCCGATGACAGCCTTCGCGCCGCGATCACACGACCCTACGACGATGCGGGCGAAGGCGGTGCCCGCTTCATTGGCGGCGAACCTTTTGATGAGTTCCGCGAACGGGTGATTCGCGCCTGGGATGACTTGCTGGCGGATGAAGCCTGGGAGGAACTGCTGATTGTGGCCCACGACGCGGTGAACCGGGTAATCCTCTGCGAGGTTTCCGGGGCCGGTTTGCAGGGCATGGCGGCCTTCGAGCAGGACCTGGCCTGTTTGAACCTGATCGACGTCCAGGGGGAGCGCCGTTACCTGCGGGCCGTGAACCTCACCCCCTGGGATTGGGCCAAGCAGAGTTGCCGGATGACCAGCATGGAGCCGGTGTATTTGGGCTACCTGCCGGCGCGCACCGGGGCCAGGGGCGGAAATCGGGAATCCTGACGGGGTATTCCCGCCTTGCCCGCGAAGATGGGAAGGTCGAGCCAAATCGCGTAGCCCGGATGAAGCGAAGCGGAATCCGGGGGTACCTGGATTCCACTACGTTTCATCCAGGCTACGACGTCGGCCGGCGGGAGGGATTAATCTGAGTCGGCTTGGCGGAGCGCACGTCGGATTTTGCGCAGTCATCAATGTGGGAATCGGTCACCACAGAGGACACGGAGTTACACGGAGAAAGGCAAAGGCGATCTTCGTGTCCTTCGTGCAACTCTGTGTGCGCTGTGGTTGAACCCCGGTCAATGTCTTGGCTTGCGGGTGTGCGAAGGCGGTTTGGCTGCGTGAGAATCTCCTGGATTGCACTGCGTTCCATCCAGGCTCGACTGCTGATTGAATGTCCCCCTCCCGCGGAGGGGAGAGGGGGGCTTCGGCAAGACGGGGCCGGTAAATTCCCCGGCGGGAGCGTCCCATCACGGCGGCAGTGGTTAAGTCTCCCCTCGCCCCTGGCGGAGAGGGGCCGGGGGAGAGGGGGACCCAAAGAGCATCCCCACCAAACCAAGCCGCCTACACTTGCAGGAGCGGTCACGGACAACAACAAAGGCCGTCGAAGAGAGGAGAACAGCCCCATGAACAAGTTCGTCGAGGGCCTGGAGCGCCGTCCCACCAACTTCGTGCCGCTGACTCCAGCGAGCTTTCTCGCCCGTTCTGCGGATATCTATCCCGGCAAGGCCGCCGTGGTCCACCGGGGTGAGACCACCGATTACCGTACCTTGTATGCACGCTGCCGGCGGTTGGCTTCGGCGCTGAACCGGCGCGGCATCGGCGTGGGCGACACGGTGGCGGTGATGCTGCCCAACGTGCCGCCCATGCTCGAGGCCCACTTCGGCGTGCCCATGAGCGGTGCCGTGCTCAACTCCATCAACACGCGACTGGACGCCGGCACGGTGGCTCACATCCTGGAGCACGGCGAGGCGCGCATGATCATCGCCGATACCCAGTTCGAGGACGTGATCCGCGAGGCGCTTGAGCGGATGGACGCACCGCCGCCCCTGGTCGGTTTCCATGACGGGCCCGGACAGCTTCGGGACTTCGGCGAGATGGACTACGAGGCCCTGCTGGATAGCGGCGATCCGGACTACGTCTGGGATCTGCCCGAGGACGAATGGCAGGCCATCGCCCTGAACTACACTTCCGGCACCACCGGCAATCCCAAGGGCGTGGTGGTAGGGCACCGGGGCGCCTACCTGGCGGCGTTGGGCGGGGCACTGCAATTCGGGCTGGACGATCGCTCCGTGTATCTGTGGACGCTGCCGATGTTCCACTGCAACGGCTGGTCCCATACCTGGGCCGTGGTGGCCGCCGGCGGCACCCACATCTGCCTGCGCGACGTGGACCCGGCGGAAATCTTCCAGGCCGTGGAGACCCATGGAGTGACCCATCTCTGCGGCGCTCCCATCGTCTTGAACCGGCTGGTGAACGCGCCGGACGACGTGAAACGCCGCTTCAATCACCGTGTGCGGGTCGCCACCGGCGGCGCCGCGCCGCCCAGCGCCATCATCGAGGCCATGTCGGCCATGGGCTTCGACGTGGTGCACCTGTACGGCCTCACCGAGAGCTTCGGCCCCTCGTCCATCTGCGTGTGGCAGACCGACTGGGACGGTCTGGATGCCGACGCCACCGCCCGCGTCATGAGCCGCCAGGGCGTGCGCATGCCCAGCATCGAGGCGTTGAAAGTCGTGGATATGGACACCCTGGAAGAGGTGCCCGCCGACGGCAAGACCATCGGCGAACTGGTGTTGCGCGGCAATACTCTAATGGAAGGCTATTTGAAGAATGCGGAAGCCACCGAGCAGGCGTTCCACGGTGATTGGTACCACACCGGCGATTTGGCAGTGATGCACCCGGATGGCTACGCCGAGATCAAGGACCGGGCCAAGGATGTGATCATCTCCGGCGGCGAGAACATCTCCAGCCTGGAGGTGGAGGACGTGCTGTCCCATCATCCCGCCATACTCGCCGCCGCCGTGGTGGCCCGCCCGGACAAGACCTGGGGCGAGTCGCCTTGCGCGTTCATTACCTTGAAACCGGGCAGGGGTGACGTGACCGAGGCGGACATCATCGCCTACTGCCGCGACAACATGGCGCATTTCAAGGTGCCCAGGACCGTGGTCTTCGACGAACTGCCCACCACGCCAACGGGGAAGGTGCAGAAGCACGTGTTGAGGGATCGGGCGAGGGAATTGGGGGAGTAGCCGCTGGGGTTGTCGGATTACGCTTCGCTAATCCGACCTATATGGGTTGATGGGTTTCGCTGCGCTCTTCTCATCCTGCATCCAATGGCACCTGCCTCGAATATGGCACCTCTTAACCCCCGTTGATGGCGCCGAGCACGGGTGCAAATGAAGGTCTGAGCCGCGAAGCGGGCGGGCAATGGATTGCCCGCGTGGGCCTCCAGCACACGGACGTGCTGTAGGCCCACCGCCTTCATTTGGGCTCGCGCACAGGGAACCCGAAGGGCGACATCCCCGGGTGTCGTTTCTTTTGGGTCTGTTTTCTTTGGACAAGCAAAGAAAATGACCTCGTCGTAGGGGCGCGAAAGCCCCGCCCAATCAATCGCCGCGAAGCGGCTCGAGACCATTGACCGACTGTAGGTCGGACCAGCACAGCGTAATCCGACAACCCCCTAATCCGAAGGCCCGAACAACAGCCAGAGAATGAACCCCAACAGGGGAACCACCAGAATCAACACCACCCAGAATACCTTGGCCCCCGTGCCGGCGTTGCTCTGCAACGTCTTTACAATCGCGTACACATCCGCGATCAGCAGCAGGAACCCGAAAAAACCACCAATTTCCACTCGCACGAGTTGTTCTCTCCCCTGAAGACGTTAGTGGGATAGTGGGGCCATGAGCTGGGCAAAGAAATACGGCACCAGGCGTGGTTCCAGGGTGATCATGAACAACACCCCCCAGGCGGCGCCCCAGAGATGGGCGCTGTGGCCGATGTTGTCCCGCCCCTGCTTTTCCGCCCAGATGGAGTAGCCCACGTAGATGATGGCGAAGACGATGGCCGGCACCGGGATCACGAACACGATGATCCGTGCCCAGGGCTGCAGCAGGATGAAGGCGAACAGGATGGCGGTGACCGCACCCGAGGCGCCCAAGCTGCGGTAGTTCGGATTCTTTCGCTGACGGATGTGGGTGGGGAGGATGGCCACGGCGATGCCGGCCAGGTAGAAGAGCACGAACCCGACGTTGCCGATCGCTGGCACCAGCACCCGTTCCATGGTGCCGCCGAAAAAATACAGCGTGATCATGTTGAACAGCAGATGGGAGCCGTCGGCATGTATGAAGCCGTGGGTGACCAGCCGGTACCACTGGCCGCGGTTCACCGCCGGCGGCCAGTAGATGAGCTCATCGAACAACCTCGGCCGCTGCCAGGCCATGAAGGAGACCACGACTGTCACCGTGATCAGGATCAACGTGATATTTATTGTCATGCTTGGTTCGCGCCACCTTCCTTGAGAGACCATGTATGGACGGTCCCGGCTGGGGCGCGCCCGACCGTTTGCATCCTACCACGGCCATGGCTGTTCCTCAGGCGCGGATAAGCTGAGGCGCCCGCCGGCGGCAAAGCGGCGGGCGCGATGGTTTTGTCATTGCTGTCGGCGGGCCGCGAACAGTACCTGGATGTTGTCGATGTTGGCGGGGGGATTCTGTATTTCGGTACTGAAAGGTGCCGATTCGCCTGGCTGCAGCTGAGTCTGTTGTGGCGAGAATTGCCAGTGCTTGAGCACGCCGCCCTTGTCATCGACCAGTCGGGCTTCCAGGCGGGGCACGGGCTGCGGGCTATCGGAATTGTTTACCACAACGCCTTGCAGCACCAGCGTCCGGTTGTCTCCGGCCTGTTGCTGCTCCGGTTTCACCAGATAGATCTTCAGCCGCTTCGCCAACAGGGCTTGGGCCTGCTGGGAGCAGGGCAGGTAATAGCTGTCGTTGGAGTGGCTCTCCATATACTGGTCGACACAGGTGCTGGACGCGTAGCCTTGTTTGTCCACGGAATCCCACGCCACGCCCAGCCGGCCGCTGATGCGGGTGCCGCCGGAGGACAGGCTCAGCGAGTAGAGTCCGGGTTTCAGCGGATGGGCCGGCACGGCGCGGACCATCCCGGGATGCTCGGGTACGGACTGAAACTTCAGGGGGACCTGAAATTGCTTCAGGTTCGCCACCACCCACTGATCGCCCTTGGCCGGTGTGATATTGCCCTTGGCGGAGACCTCGCTGCGCAGCCACGCCACCTCGCTCAGCCGTACCGAGCGTTCCAGCGGCGTGTTGGAGTTGCGCAAGGCGTCGTTGTAGACAACGAACTGCACGTTGCGGCCGAAGCCCGAGCGGTCGGACCACGTATCCTTCTGCCAGTCGCGGTCGCCATCCAGCCGCTGCAAGCCTTCGTCCGGCACATACGCGTAGAGCCCCTGGTGATCGGGGATCGACGCCGGATGTCCGCCGAACATGGAGCAGCCCGTCAGGACCAGCGATGAAATGACCAGGGCGCCAATGACGCCTGTAATCCGCTTGCAGTGTCCAATCATGCCAAGACTCCTTCCGTAAGCCTGCGTGGTGAGCCGCAGCCCGCCGTCGCCTGCCTATTGTTTTCCCTTGTTCGCCGATGCTGCCATGCGGGCCTGTCGGGCCTTTGCCGAAGCCAGGGCCTGGGCGGCCCGGCTGGCCGCTCGCGCCTTTTCGGCGGCCTCGCGCATGGCTTGAAGGGCGTTCTTGCTGTCCTTCGTCAGATCGCCGCCATCTGCGTCTTCGGTTTCGCTGTTGACCGCATTTTCGGCCTTTTCGGCGGCCTTCTCCGCCTCCGCCGCGCGGCTTTCGGCCTGAGCGAGGTTTGCGGCTTGACCCGCTTCCTCAGCCGCGGAGGCCGCGCGGCGGGTTGCCGATGCCACGACCCCGGCCGCGCTGGCAATGTCGATTCGAACCCGACCTCCGTTCCCGGTTTGGGCGATGGAGTCCAGTTCATGGGCCGACTTCCGGGCCGCGCTAACCGCCTGACCGAGGCCGGATTTGGCCGAACTCAGCGATTCGGCGTCCTGGTGTGATCCGTCGGCGGCTGCCTCGCCGTCGTCGGATGTCGAAGGATTCGATTCCCGCGCCTCACGTGTTGCGTCCTGGTGGAGGCGGGGAGGCTGATGCTTTCTGGCCGGATAGGTGCGGACTGGCGCCTGGCCAGCGTCCTTGTCGTGTTCACCACCGGGGGACAATTTGATGGTGGCCGTGCCGAAGTTGTGGCCGCTGTCCGTGGCGGCCGCGCCGGAATCCGGAGTGGAGTTGTCGCCCGGCCCAGCGATTCCGGCGCCGTCGGCGAAGACGGTCGCTCCATGGAATAGGAGCGCCAACGCCGCGCAGACCGCGAGTATGCGGGCGCGTCCGGTCAAGTGTCCTGTATCGATCCTGTTTCTGCACGGATTCATCGTGCCGAGGAATCTCCCTGTTTCGTCCCGGAACCGTGAGACTCAAAGCCGCGTGGGTTTGCGGCTGCTCCCTGAAAACCATTCAAGCTCCATGCCACGGACGGCGTTCGTGCGCTCGGTTGAGGCCTGCGGCCGCCATGGACGGCTCGCCCGCGTATTCCCGGACGAACTCGGGGGTGAATGGGCTTTAATCTGTCGCCCCTTGGCAACGGTTGGATCGGGGATAAGTCGTGGGGCCTGGTCGACCGCTGATGCGGCGGCGCCAAAGCGGCCAGGGGCCGGAATGGCCGGGAGCGGCTCATGTGCCGGCTTGCGGGGAGCGCTGGTTTCCAGTTGGGGTGCGTTCCGACCGCGTTCGTGTCGGCGCTTTGCTCCTGGAGCTTGGTGTCGTTGTCACACAACGCGGGGAGTCCCTAATCCGGCCCGGGGCCCTGGCGCAGCGGGCCTCCACGAGGGTGACGGGCGGATGGGCGCGAGTGCGGTAGCGGCGCTTTCGCAGCCGTTAATTGGCCGCCGGAACGTGCCGAATGGCCCGTCTAACCGCAGTCGGGAGGTTCTGAGTTAGTGTTTTCCTTTTCGTATTAGTGAGTTATGGGCTGCTGGGTTCCGTTTGGAGCCAACTTTGCATGGGATGACGGTGCCGAAGCAACGCCTGGAGGACTGACCCGATAGCGTTACAGCTGATTGGAGCAGGCAAGCATGGACAAGACCAATGAACAATACGCGTCGCCAAAAATGGTTTGGCCGGAAAACGTGATTCCCTACGCGGAATTTCGGAACCGGCGGGCGGAACGGAACAATTACGAAGTCGCATCGATATGGCTGTCGGGCGTCGAATTCTGGATCACGGCCTATGTGTCCTGGTTCGGGGTTTTCACCTCTGCACCTATCGCTCCGACCACGGCCGAGGTCATTCCGCTCCCAGGCGCCAGGCGCCGTTGATCCGGCGTGCGGCGCTCTGAGGGTTTTGCGGGAAATGCGAGCGCCTTTCTGGGGCGCCACAGACGAATCAGCGTTTCCCAAGATCTTACTTCTTTGTTCGAGATTGCTTCCTGGTAACCGTAGGCACGCCTCGCGTGGCTCGGGAATTCATTTGCCGGATTGGCGTCGCGGCGATGGCGGTCGGCGGCTTTCGGGTGGCTCTTGGCCGCAAGCCTGTGGCAGAGTACCGCGTCATTCACGGCGCCACTAAACGGAGAGTGGAACGATGTCCTGGCTTTGGGTTGCCTTTGCGGTGGTAATTGGTGGGCTCCTGGCGGTTCAGCCGGCGCTCAACGCGGAAATCGGACGTTACCTGGGTGGGCCGGTAGTGGCGGCCGCCGTGAACTTCACCGTGGGGCTGATTGCCTTGGCGGCTATTGTGGTCGCATTCGGCGGAGGGATGCCCAACCTCACGGCCGCGGCCCGCACGGCGCCCTGGTGGGCGTGGTGCGGCGGATTGATCGGTGCCACTTTCGTTGCCTCAGCCGCGCTGCTCGCACCGCGCATCGGCACCGCGGCTCTGTTTTCCAGCATCATGCTGGGCCAACTTGCCGCATCGCTGGCAATCGACAAGTTCGGCCTGTTCAATCTGGCGACCCGCGAAGTGGATTGGCAGCGGCTGCTGGGTGTGGCATTCGCGGCCGTTGGGGTAGTGCTGGTGACTCGGGGATGACGGATCGATTGATTCCGTCCTCCCAGGCCTCTTCCGCGGGGAGAGGGTGTATCGAAAGAAGTCGAAATCCAGGATCTAAGGAAACGCTGCCTTAATACGAGCCTGTCATTCTCGTACCCCGCCATCCCGGCACCCTGTCATTCCCGCGAAAGCGGGAATCCATCCCTCTGAAAAGACTGCATTCCCGCTTTCGCGGGAATGGCGGAGCAAGAAGGATAGTTGGCTCAAGCGCTGCTGGACTGCCGGCACACCTTACCTTTGCGATCCCCTCGCTGGCGGGAGCGCGGGAGGCCATCAATTCTTGCTTTCTCCGCCGTCTTCGCCTCGGCGCATTTTCCCAAGTTCCCGGTTCAGGTCGTATTCGTCGGAGGCGACGTGGTCCTCCATGTCCGCGGCCCGGCGTTCCAGGTCTTCGAACTGACGGCGCAGACTGGAGAATTCCGCGTCGGGATCGAAATCCGTGTCGGTCGGTGCCTCGGCCGCGCGGCGGGCACGGGCCCGCTCGCTTCCCCGGTGGCCCAGGCCGCCGAGCCATCCGGCGAAGCGGTTCAGTTTCGCTTCGATGCTCCCCGGATGGGTCACCCAGTACAGCGCCAGCAGGAAGATGAAGATCGTCAGTGGCGCGTTGATGATCAGGCCGACGATAAAGGCGATAAATATCACCTTGCGGGGGATGCCGAAGCGGTCGGCCAGCCCCTGGGTGACGCGGCGGATGACGCCGTGGGGACGGTTGCGACGATGGCGTCCGTCCCGATGGCCGTCGTCGTGGTAATAGTGGCCGCGATGGGCGCAGCGGTTCATTGATTCCTCCAGTCAGGGGATTCCTGATCCAGGATCTTTTCCAGTGAGACGATTCGCTGTTCCAGCTTCGCGGCGGTGTCCCGCAGGCGGCCGAGTTCCTGGCGGCTCACGGCCACCCGTTCGCCGCCCACTTCGTCCTGCTTCATGCGTTTCCACTTGGTCACGTAGTGGAACGTGAGCCACAACGGCATGACGAAGACGAGGAAGACCACCAACGGCACGAACATGTAGGACAACAGTTGCATCTCAGACGCTTTCCTTTGTCACGGTCGGTGAAGCGGGGCGATCATTCGCCCTTGCGGTTCTTCACGCGCTCCTTCAGGCGCTGCAGTTCCTCCTCGACGCCGGATTCGGCTTCCAGGTCGGCGAATTCCTCTTCCAGCGTCCGGTCCTTGCCCAGATCGTAGGAATCCGCGTCCGCTTCCAGTTCGTCGATTCGCCGCTCCAGCCCGTCGTAGCGGGCCAGGGCGTCGTCCACCCGGCCGTCGTGCAGGGTGCGCCGGGTGCGGACCCGCTTCTCCGCGGTGCGCATGCGGATCTCCATGGATTTCTTCTTCGCCTTGGCTTCCTTGAGCTTGGCCTGCAGCTTGGCGAGATCTTCGTTGTAGCGCGCCAGGCTGTCCTCCACAAGCGCGAGTTCCCTGCGCAGGATATCGGCCTGTTCACCCAGGCGGCGCTTGGCGACCAGGGCACCCTTGGCCAGATCCTCCCGGCCCTTGGACAGGGCGAATTCCGCCTTCTCCGCCCATTCCTCCTGTCCCTGGTCGAGCTTTTCCAGGCGCCGGGTCAGTTCCTTCTTGTCCGCAATTCCCTTAACGGCGGCGGATCGAACCTCCACCAGCGTGTCTTCCATCTCCTGGATCATCAGCCGAACCATCTTCTCCGGGTCCTCGGCCTTGTCCAGCAGCGCGTTGAGGTTGGAGTTAACGATGTCGGTCAGGCGAGAAAAGATTCCCATGTCGGTGTCTCCGATTGTGAATATCGCAACGCCTGGTCCGTTGCAGGTCGCGGGCCAACTTGTAAATGTCCGTTAAAACAATAGGTTAGTTGAAAGCGTGGTAGATCAAAATGATTCAAGGCGCCAAGAAGTGGCGGAAAACGTCATCGAATAGCGCTAATATGTGTGCATGGATGCCGTGCAGACTCTGATTGGTGAAGATCCGGCCTTCGTTGGTGTGCTGGAGAAGGTTTCCCGCCTTGCTCCTTTGGACAAGCCCTGCCTGGTAGTGGGCGAGCGGGGCACAGGCAAGGAACTGGTGACCAGCCGCCTGCACTACCTGTCCCGGCGCTGGGACGGGCCTCTGGTCAAGATCAATTGCGCCACCCTGACCGAGAGCCTTCTGGAGTCGGAATTGTTCGGCCACGAGGCGGGAGCATTTACGGGCGCCCAGCGTCGGCACGTGGGCCGGTTCGAACGGGCCGACGGCGGCACCCTGGTGCTGGACGAGATCGCCAGCGCGTCGCCGGCGGTTCAGGAAAAGGTCCTGCGGATTATCGAATACGGCGAGTTCGAGCGCGTCGGTGGGAGTGAAACCCTTCGGGTGGACGTTCGGGTGATCGGCTCGGCCAACGTCGATTTGCCGAGTCTGGCGGCGGAAGGGCGCTTTCGCGCGGATCTGCTGGACCGGCTGGCCTTCGACGTGGTCACCCTGCCGCCGCTGCGCGCGAGGCCCGCCGACATCGTGCCCCTGGCCCGGCACTTCGGCACTGAAATGATCCGCGAACTGGACTGGGATGCCTTTCCCGGATTCTCCGCCGCGGCCGAAAAGGCCATGGTGGCATTCCTGGCCGGGCAACGTGCGCGAACTGCGCAACGTGGTGGAACGGGCCGTCGGTCACCACGGTGCCGCCGGGCGGCCGATCGACGCCGTCGACTTCGATCCCTTCGACAGCCCCTGGCGGCCCGGCGCCGCCAAAGGGCGAGCCGTCGAACGCCCGGCGCCTGCCGTCGTGGGCGATTTCGCCGCCCGCGTGGCGGGCTACGAAACCGAGCTGCTGATCGCCGCCCTGGACGCCGCGGAATTCAATCAGACGCTGGCCGCCGACGCACTGGGTCTGAACTACCACCAGTTGCGGCGCCTGCTGAAGAAGCACGGGATTTCGGGGAAGCGGCGCAGCCAAAGCGGAACAAGGTCAGGTTAGCTCGGCTGCTGCGTTGATAGACTCGAACCAGAACAACAACAACGAGGTGGGCAATGGGCTACGTACTGCTCAATATGGGTTTTGTCGCCATGCTGCTGTCGCTGACCATGCGCGACGTGCTCTGGCTGCGCGCCATCATGATGAGCGCCCAGGCGATGATCTTCACCGGCGACCTGTTCGAGGCCCGATTCAACGTGGCGGTGTGGAACGTGGTGTTTATCTCGGTGAATGCCTACCGCGTGCTACCGCATCCTGCGAGAACGCCAGCCGCTGGAGATTCCATCCGAGATCGAAGACATTTATCACGACCTGTTCTCGAACATGAGTCGCCGGGAGTTCCTGCACTTCTGGGGTAGCGGCACCGAACACGACGCCGAAAACGGGACCCTGATCGCCGCAGGCACCATGCCCGAGCATCTCTGTCTGGTGTTGGACGGTAGCCTCAGCGTTCAGCGGGGCGGCGGCGAACTGGTGCGCCTGCACCGCAAGTCCTTCGCCGGAGAAATGAGCTTTCTCACCGGCGACCCCGCCTCGGCGGACGTGGTGGCGGATTCGCCGGTGCGCTACATCGCCTGGGAGCAGGAGCAGCTCGCAACCTGGTGCGTCTGGACCCGGGGTTCATGGATCGGATGCATCAGATCCTGAATCGGGACCTGGTGAGCAAGGTGCGCGGCGGAGCGATGCGTCCGGCTTGAGGACTGGGTTTATTGAAGGCGAGCGATTTCCCCCCTCTCCCTGG
>CAVQFO010000039.1:0-22818 GCA_963711725.1 uncultured Gammaproteobacteria bacterium
GTCCCACAACCTCCTGCCCTTCGAGTTTCTGGAAGCGGCCGTGGTCATCGGGCCCTACATGCTGATCGTCTGGCTGCTCCGCCGCCGGGCACTGCGGCGCAGCGCCTAACCCACTACCAGGCCCGGCGCTCCTTGTGTTTTTCGGCGTACATGTCCGCGTCGGCGTGCCGGAACAATTGATCCCGTCCGTCCCATCCTCGGGGTACACGGCGGCGCCGACGCTGGCTGATATCGTGACGGTGGCGCCGTCCAGCTCGAACGGCTCCGCGATGGACTTCTGAATCTTGTCGGCGACGATTGCCGCGCAATCCGGAGATTCGATACCCGGGAGCAGGATCGTGAGTTCGTCGCCGCCCATTCGTCCGACCGTGTCCGATTCCCGGATGCAGGTCCGGATTCTCCGGGCGACTTCCACCAACAGGCTATCGCCGGCCTCGTGGCCCAGCGTATCGTTCACCTGTTTGAACCCATCCAGGTCCAGATACAGGAGCGCCAGATGTTCGCTTTCCCTGTGGGCTCGTTTTAGGGCTGTATCGACCCGGTCGTAAAACAGTTTGCGATTCGGAAGATCGGTCAGCGGATCATGCCCCGCCATGTGCCGCAGCCGGGTCTCCGTCTGCTTGCGCTCGATGGCCGAGGCCACCTGCATGGAAACGAACTGGAGGAGATCCTTTTCCTCGTCGCTGTAGCACGGGCCTTCCTCACGACACTGCGCCACCAAGACGCCCATGACCTTCTGCCCCGATGTGAGCGGCACGCCCAACCAATCCGCACGTGCCTGGTCATCGTCCCCGTCGGTCCTTGCCAGCAACGGCTGTCCGCCGCGGATCACGCGGGCCACCAGCGGGTTCTGGTCCAGTTGCAGATCCGCCGGACTCTCGCCCCGCGAATCCACGAAATAGGGGAACGACAGCGATCCGGTTGCGTCGTCGTACAGGGCCAGGAAGAAATTCTCGGCCGGAATCAGATCGCTGATGATCTGATGGATCCGTTCGTACAGGGCGGGCAGGCCCTCTGCGGTGTGGGCCGCCTCGGAGATCCTGTAGAGGGCGCTCTTGAGATTCTCCGCCCGTTTGAGCTCCGTAATGTCACGCGCCACGGCAACCCGGAGCCCATCTGATCCGGACCAACGAGCGGACCACATGATATCGACGACCCGGCCATCCTTGCGGATGTAGCGGTTTTGAAAGTGGATCTTGGGCTGCCCGTTCATGATCTCCCGCGCCGCCTTCAGAGTCCTTTCACGGTCGTCGGGATGCACCAGATCGATCATGTTCAGCCCGACAAGTTCGTCGCGAGCGTAGCCGAAGATTCGCTCGAAGGCCGCGCTGACGAACACGTAACGGCCCTCGGCGTCGACAACGCATACCGCGTCGAGCACAAGGTCCATTACCTTTTCCAGATTGGGTAGGGTAGCCGTATTCATCCGGATCAGGGTCGGCGTCGGAGACGCCCGGTAGCGGGGCACATAACCATGCGACTTAGTAGCACTATCTTAACGCCGACACAATGATCGTCTCATCATTTGGGTGAAAAAACAGGTTCGCGAGGAGAGCGCGCATCAGGGCGGGGACGCAATATGGGCTCAACGGATCAGATAGGCGGCAAACACCGGCTTGGCCCAATCGGGAACGTCGGTCAAGGCTACGCTGGAGACGATTTCGCCATCGCGAACATGTAGTAGCGCCCTTACTTCCGGAGACTCTCCGGCGGCAAGATCCACGTCGACGCTGTTGTCGAAAAGCTTCAATTCGTCGACGTGGGGAATCAATGTGATGAGGTTTTCGATGCTGCGATCGAAGCGCTCGCGGATTTTCTCTTCGGGAATATCGTGTCCGCCTCGGCGAACCCTGGCCTGCACTCGATCGATATGCGTTTCCGGGCTTTCCAGGCCCACGTACCAGATCACCACGCGATGGCCACGGGCGGCGGCCCGGCTGATCAGCAGCGGGATGGTGTTGCCGCCCAGGGTGGTCTCGAAGATGTAGTCCCGCCCCTGCTCGATGGCCGCTTCCAGCATTTCCTTGCCGGCCAGCCAGGCAAGGCCGTTGGCTTCTGTCTGACTCAGTTCGGGGTCGTCTCCGAGCAGGCCGCGCGCCCATTCGTCGGCGTTGTAGTACTCGCCACCGTGCCGGCGCATGAACATGCCTACGATGCTGCTCTTTCCGGCACCGTTGGTTCCCGCAATGACCGTCAGGGTCGGCCGGGGATCATTCACCCCGCCGGAATCCCTTCACCGCCGCTTCACCGAGTTCGTCCATGCCGGCCGTACCGACGGCCATCGCGGCCTTGCGGGCCTCCGGCGTTTGCATTCGCGCGACCAGGGCATCGAATTGATCCCGCAAATCATCCAGCGGCGATTTCACGCTTGAGCGCAGGCGAGCCAGATCCTCCTCGCGCAGCAGCACCAACCGGTCCGCCGCCCGGCCGTGGCGGGTAATCCGCACCGCCTTGCCGCGCAAGGCCTCATCCAGCGTCTTGCCGAAATGCTTCTTGAAGTCCGTGGCGCTTATATCGCTGAACTCATCGAATTCGCTGACTGCGGCCTGGGTCATGGCTACGCTCCGGTTTGGGTCTGACGGCTATTATAGCGCGATTCGCACGTTTCGTGCGAATCGCGCAATCCAAACCACGCCCACGACCGAACCCGATTGATATCAGGGCGAAACCTGCCGCGTCGGCATGACCAGAAGTTCCTGCGGATTCACATTGCCGGGCTGCGCGAAACCGTACACCAGCGCGTTCGCGATATCTTCCGGGTGCAGCGCATGCACCTTGTCCCTGCGCTCCTTCATCTTCTCGTCGGGGACATTGAAACCCCAGTTGGTATAAACCGCACCGGGCTCGATCAACGACACGCGTATGCCCTCCTCGCCCAATTCCTTGCGCAAAGCGTCATGGAAGCCGACCACGGCGAATTTGGTGGCGCTGTAAACCGCCCACCCGGGCACGCCATAGCGGCCGCCGACACTGGACACGGTACTGATCATCGCACCCTCGCGCCCGCGCAATAGCGGAATCGCCGCCTGGGTGCAGTTCAGCACGCCGTAGAGGTTCGCATCGATCTGCTTGCGCCATTGTTCGGGATCGCTGCTCTCGAAGCGGCCGTTGTAGCCAACACCCGCGTTGTTGAACAGGAGATCCAGACCCCCGAACTCGTCGCTGACCCTCTGGAACAACGCCTTGACCTGGTCCGGATCACCAACGTCAGTGGGAACCGCCAACGCCTTGTCGCCGATCCGCCTTGCCAGTGCCGTGATCTTTTCTTCGCTGCGGGCTGCAAGGACCACCCGCACCCCCTCCTCGGCCAAGGCCCGTGCAGCCGCTTCACCGATACCGCTGGATGCGCCGGTTACAACCGCGACACTGCCATTCAGATCACGAAGTTTCATGGAGGACTCCCCAGTTACGGATTGATACAGGCAAACACCCCGGGAGGTTTGGCTTCAACAGGAGGAATTCAAATCGCGGCGAACAGCCGCAGACCCTGCCGGACTAAGCTCCCGGCACCGTTCGCCGGATGAACTCCGCCATCGCGGCCAGCGCCTTGTCGGGCTGTTCCTTGTGCGGGGTATGGCCGCAATCGGAGATGAGGCAGGCTTCGGCGGGGCCATTGACCCCCTCGACGATCCCGCGCACCTGCGCCGGCGTGCCGTACTCGTCGTCCTTACCCTGCATGGCAAGCACCGGCACGCGAACTCTCGGCAATTCCGCCTCGATGTTCCAGTTGCGGAATTCGGCTGACAACCATGTCTCCACCCAGGCCCGAAACACCTGATCGGTCTTCTCGCCGTGGTAGCGGGAAAGCTTCTCGGAAAGGTCCGTCTCGCGATAGATACCGTCCGCGGCCCGAATTCCGGCCAGCGTAATCTCTTCCACGAAGATGTGTGCGGCCTCGGTGATACAGGCCACGGTCTGGGGGTGATGAGCGGCGTGAATCAGTGCAATGGAGCCGCCATCACTGTGGCCGACGAGCACGGCCCGCTCGATGCCCTCGGCCCGGAGCACCGCCGGCAGATACTCCAGTGCTTCCACATGCAGGTAATCGGCCCCCCGCGGCGCGTCCGCCGGCGAGGACCCGCCATAGCCCTGCCGATCGTAGACCAGGGCTTCAAGATCGGTCGCCTCGGCCAGCCGGCTTGGGAAATCGCGCCAGAACTCGATGCAACCCAGTCCTTCGTGGAGAAAGACCAAAACCGGCGCGCCGGGGCGCCACGCCGGCCCCTGGCGCAGCCGCTGAACCCGAAGGCGCTTTCCGAGGATATGGATGAAATCTGAAGGCATGAAAAGGCAATTCCACCACGAAAATGTCAATCTGCGCCGCGCTGCTCGCCCGCCAATTCCGGCAGCCGCGCCACCGCTCGTTCATAGACCGAGTATGCAACCACGCCCGCGGCGATATTACCCAGCAACGCGCCCAGGAAAAGGCCGTGCAATCCGCCCATCTGCGCGCCGATCCAAAGGCACGGCAGGTAGCAGGCAAACAATCGCAGGCCGGAGATCAGCATGGCACGAAACGGCATCCCCATGGCGTTGCTCACCGACACCATGACCATACAAACCCCCAAGCCGCCGTAGCTCAAGGGCACCCGCCGCAGGTAAACGGCCAGGATCGACGCGGCGTCGGCGTCGTGAATCAGCAGCTCCGGCAGCACGGTGCTCAGCCCCAACCAAAGCAAGGCAACGCCGATCTGCCAAAAGACAACGAAACGCACGGCGATCCGAACCAGCCTGCGGATGCTTTCCACGTCGCCGGCGCCGAGGAAACGGCCCACCATGGGAGGCAGCGACATGGTTAACGCCAAGACCACCACGATCGAGAAAAATTCCAGCCGCGTACCCAAACCCCAGGCGCCCACCGCCCCGGCACCGAACCCCGCCACCAGCGCCGTGGCCAGCATCGCGGACAACGGCGGCATCAACTGGCTGACCATGGCCGGCCCGCTGATCGCCCCCAGCTGGCGCAGGGCCGGGACCGGTGGCAGTGAACCCAGATCGAAGCGGAGCCACTGCTTGCGGATCAGCCGGGGATAGACAAAAAGCGCACCCATGGCGAAGGCCGCCAGCGTTGCCAACGCCGCACCGGGAAGCCCCCAGTCGAAATAGAAGATGAACAGCGGATCCAGCACAAGATTGATCAGGCTGGTCACCACCATTACCAAGCCCGGCAGCTTGGTATTGCCGTGGGCTCGGGAAACACTGTAGCCAAAATACAGCACCGCCCCGACCCAGGCGCTGACCAGCAACGGCACCCAGTAGCCGTATATCAGCGGCAGCAAATCGGGGCCCGCTCCCAGCGCCGTCAAGAGCGGTGCCTTGGCCACCCACAGCATCAAGCACAACAGCAGGATCAACAAGCCACCGGAGAGAACCACCAACGCCCCCAGGCGCCGGGCGCGGACCTCGTCCCCAGCGCCGCTCGCGCGGGAGACCAACGCCGTGGTGGCGATGCCCACCCCAACCTGGGTACCGATGATCAACTGCATGACCGGCACAGTGAAGCCCAACGCCGCCAGCGGCTTGACGCCGAGCCTGGCGATGAAGGCGGCATCCACCAACTGGAATCCGAGCAGGGAAACCACGCCGAAAATCATGGGCCAGGTCAGGCGGAAAAGAGCGCGACCCAATCCGACTTGCCGAAACTCACCTGTGCTCATTCGAATCGCTCATTGCACGGGGACCCCGAGTGTACACGCTCCCTCCGCCCGGCAGGCCCTCACCGGCCAACTCTCGCCGCAGTTGAATCCCCGCATACGCCGGGCCACACTTGCCGGAACCGGCGCGGCCGCGGCGGCGAGGCCCACAGGATCGCGACCGAGTTGCACGCTCGTTTGCCCAGCGCCCTGTAACAGGAGCAGCCCCAGCCATGCATCCGTTCGCCATATTCCTGGGGATCCTGTTCTCGCTGATGTGGAGCTCCGCGTTCTCGGTGGCGAAGATCGCCGTACAGGATGCGCCGCCCCTGTCCCTTCTCACCCTCCGCTTCCTGGTATCCGGCGCCTTGGCCTTGGCACTGGCCTTGATGAACGGCCAAACCCTGCCCCGCGGCAAGGGGACCTGGCTTGCGGTGGTCGTGCTCGGCGTCGCGCAGAACGCGCTTTACCTGGGCCTGATCTTCGTCGCGGTGGGGACGATTCCCGCCGCCCTGGCAGCCATCATCGCCAGCGCATTGCCGCTGCTGGTGGCGGTGGCCGCACCGTTCGTAAGCCCCGAACGGCCATCAAAGGCCGTGATCCTGGGTCTGCTGATCGGCTTTGGCGGCGTGATCTACATCATGCACGACCGCGTGGCCGGCGGCGTCTCGCCGGGCGGCGTCGTTCTATGCATCGTAGCCGTTGCGGCGCTCACTCTGGCGACCTTGATAGTCAACCGCGCGCGCTTTGGCGGCGGCCTGCTCATGATCGTGGGTCTTCAAATGCTGGTTGGGGCCATCTCACTGGCGCCGTTCGCACTGGCGTTCGAATCACCTCTGCAGGCCCATCTCACGCCCCGCCTCGGCGCGGCGTTCGCCTACATGGTCCTGGTCCCCGGACTGCTGGCGACATTCGTTTGGTTCAAGCTGATTCGCTGGATCGGCCCCACCCGCGCAAGCGTGTTTCATTTCCTGAATCCCGGATTCGGGGTCCTCATCGCCTGGCTCCTTCTGGGCGAGCCCGTGGGTGGAGCCACGGGGGTTGGTGTAGCCCTGGTGGCCGCCGGCATCCTCCTGGTGCAGGTCGCCCGCATGGACTCCCGCCGGGTGGCGGCAAGCGCCGCGGTTGGGGAGGAGTAGCATCTCCCCCACGGAGGCCCCAATTCGGAACCCGGTTCCGCCATGGGCACCCAATCGCGCGGCGAGGCGTTCCCATGGCCAGTTGACATGTATCAACAGGCCCGGCCAACCGCTCCCCTACACTTCTGAACAAGATCAGGAAGCCCTCACGGGACCTTACGCGATCCGGCGCTCGCGCCGACGCCGCCGTCAGCTCTCTGAGAGTACGAATTCGAGTCAGTGGCAACCATCCACAAGGAGATATCCCATGTCGAATAATGAAGCCGGTCGGAGTCGTCGCGATTTCCTCAAGAAGAGCCTGATCGGGCTCGCCGCCGTCCCCTTCGCCGGGGCGCTGTTCCATCAAAGACTCGCAGCCGCCGCCGAGGGTCTGCCGAAGCTCGACCCAAGCAGCCAGACGGCGAAGAATTTCGACTACGTGAACGACGCAACCGCGTCGAAGAACGCAAAGCACAAGGACGGCCAGTTCTGCGATAACTGCCAGCTCTACACCGGCGATCGCAAAGCCGCCTTCGGCACCTGCGCCGTATTCCCCGGTCACGACGTCAACACCAAGGGCTGGTGCACGGCGTATACCCCGATGGCCTAAGGTTCCTCGGCGCCCCAATAGATCAACGCGCCCGCGTTACGACCTCCAAAGGACGGCACAGCGGGCGCGTCTTATCGTATTCAGGT
The DNA here is from genome assembly GCA_963711725.1 of uncultured Gammaproteobacteria bacterium. Lineage (GTDB taxonomy): Bacteria > Pseudomonadota > Gammaproteobacteria > Nitrococcales > Aquisalimonadaceae > CAVQFO01. The sequence continues at coordinate 7,448 of CAVQFO010000039.1, forward strand.
AGAGCCCGGGCGCGAGGGATGCAACCGGGGTGATCTCTCCATGAGCCGTGCCACACACCGCCACTACGCCGCGGCCCAGTCCCGCCTGGGGCCGGATCGGCCGATTACGTTGCTTCAGATCGCGGACGACGTTACTCACGCGTTTACCGCAGCGGACACAAGCGTGGACCTGAACGTCGGCGCAGCGGGCGTGGCCCATGCCTTCTTCCGGCAGGATCCGCCAACGCCGCCCCAAATGGAAGCAGCCATCACCGCCGTGGAAGATGAAGTGATGCGGGTGCGGCGCCGGATCCCAGCTCAATCACAGCTCGTCACCACCGATGCGGCGCTGCGCGACATCGCGCGATTCGCCGGGATTGCCGACCAACCCGTGCAGATACTCGGCATCGACGCCGTGGAACACCTATACCGGGAATTGGCCGCTGTATCGGAGCGAACCAGAGCACCCCGCGCGGATGGCGCTTCCGGGCCCCGGTACACCGCCACCGTTCTGATACTCCGGGAAGTCATGCACCACCTGGGCTTCCAATCGCTCACCGTATTCAGCGAGGCCTGACACCCGTTGGGACAATCCCGCCTACCGTAGACAGTAGAGTCAGCCGCTGAAGATGCCGCGGCCCACCCTGCTCGGAGTTCCTGAGGTGATCCGCCGCGCCCGCTCAGGATCTGTGTGGCGGGGAGTCCTCGACGCGGGGCATGCCTTCGCCTTCGCGCAGTCCGTGATCGACGCGGGCAGTGTAGTAGCGGCGCTGAAAATACAGCGCCACGTGTACCAGCCCGATCAGCACCGGCACTTCGACCAACGGCCCGATGACGGCGGCGAACGCCACCTTGGACTTGATCCCGAACACGGCGATGGCGACCGCAATGGCCAGCTCGAAGTTGTTGCCCGAGGCCGTGAAGGCGACGCTCGTGCTGCGCGGGTAGTCCGCGCCAAGCTTGTAGGCGAGCCAGAAGCTGATCAGGAACATCAGACCGAAGTAGGCCGTCAGGGGAACGGCAATCAGCACCACGTCGGCCGGTGTCTTGACGATGGCCTCGCCCTGTAGCGCGAACATCACCACGATGGTGAACAGCAGCGCCACCAGCGTCAGCGGCGAGATGCGCGGCAGGAATGCCTGCTCGTACCACTGCTCGCCTTTCACCCTCACCAGGATCATGCGCGACACAAAGCCCGCGGCAAAGGGGATCCCGAGGTAGATCATCACGCTCGTGAAAATCTCCTGCATGGAGACCGAAACGTCCGTGCCCTTCAGCCCCAGCAGCGGGGGCAACACGGAGATGAAGACCCAGGCGTAAACCCCGAAGGTCAGCACCTGGAACACGCTGTTGAGCGCGACCAGCGCCGCCGCGTACTCGCTGCTGCCCCGGGCCAGTTGATTCCACACCAGCACCATGGCGATGCAGCGGGCCAGGCCGACCAGGATCAACCCGACCATGTACTCCGGGTAGTTGTGCAGAAAGACCACCGCCAGCGCGAACATCAACACCGGCCCGACCAGCCAGTTCTGGAACAATGACAGTCCCAGCAGCCGGGTATCGCCGAACACCTTGGGAAGCAACTCGTATTTCACTTTCGCGAGCGGCGGATACAGCATCAGAATCAGGCCAACGGCGATGGGCACATTGGTGGTGCCAACGTCGAAGCGCTGAATGAAGGCCGGCGCACCGTCGACGAAGTAGCCAAGCGCAACCCCGACCACCATGGCCGCGAAGATCCACAGCGTCAGATAGCGATCGAGGAAACTCATCCTGCGGCTGATGGACTCGCTCATGCCCTCTTCTCCAGCGCCTCGGGAAGGGTCTCGATGAAGGCGCGGATCTCGTCCCGGACCCGCCGGTAGTGCGTGAGCGCCTCCTCCTTGGTCTTGGCGTCCTTCGCCAAGCGAGGCGGGTCCTGGAAGCTGCGGTGCATCTTGTTCACCTTTCCGGGAAAGATCGGACAGCTCTCGGCGGCGTTGTCGCACACCGTCACAACGAAGTCGAAATGCACATCCGCGAGCTCATCCAGATGTTTTGAGGCATGGCCGGAGATATCGATGCCGGCCTCGGCCATGACCTCGACCGCGCGCGGGTCCACACCGTGCGGCTCAACGCCTGCCGAGTAGGGCACGACAATCTCTCCCAAAAGCGCCCGCGCCCAGCCTTCGCTCATCTGACTCCGGCAGGCGTTGCCGGTGCAGAGAAAGAGCACCTTGTAGGGCTTGCCGCTCATGGCGCCGCCTCCGTTAGCAGCAGGAACCGGATTTGGCCGGAGCAGCGGCGGGCGCACAGCATGCCGCCGCCTCTTCGCCCTCCTCCCGGATCGCGCCGAACATCGGAATGCTCTCCAGGCTGTGGAAAGTCTCCCAGGCGATGCCTTGCGGATCGGTGACCCAGTACTTGTCGGATTTGGCGTAGCAGCATGCCGTGCCCAGCTCCGGCTTGACGTCCGCCTTCATCGGCGCGAGCCGCTCGTGCACCTCGGCGAGCTCGTCGTCCGACTCCACCTGCATGCCCAGGTGATCCAACCCGGGCTTCGCCCCGCGGGCGGAAATGGCGAAGTTCACTCGCGGATCGTCCAGCATCCACTTGGCGTAATCCGGTTTGCTCACCGTCGGCGGGGCGGCGAAAAGCTGGGAGTAGAAGTTGATGCTCTCGGCAAGGTCATCCACCGAGACGTGGACGTGCAGGCGCTTCATGACGATTCTCCTTCAATGGCTCGATCGGTGGTGCCGGCGTCCGCACCGCAGGGCTCGCCGCCACAGCAGTTCTCCGTAAGGAATGCGATCAGATCGTTCATCGCTTCGAAGTTGGCCGAGTAAATAACGTACCGGCCTCGCTGATCCGAGCGGACCAAACCCGCACGGCTCAGCTCCTTGAGGTGGAAGGACAGCGACGACGCCGGCACACCGAGACGCTCCCCGATCCGACCGGCCGGCAGGCCCTCGGGGCCCGCCTCGACCAACAGGCGAAAGACGGCGAGACGCGAGGCCTGGGCCAGGGCGGCAAGCGCAGCGACGGCAGAATTATTTTCCATATTTCTAGAATAATCGAATTATAGATGAAATGTAAACGCCGCCGAGCCCGTGGCACCGGATCCAACCGCATCCCCCACCCCGTCATTCCCGCGAAGGCGGGAATCCATGCCTTTGAAAACACTGGATTCCCGCCTTCGCGGGAATGACGAAGCGAGGTAGAGGCAGCAATCGAGCCTGGGTCGACCAAATCGTCTTCGGGGTTACCCACCCAAGGCGGACCCCGCTCGATTTTCAGGAACCGGATTTGCAGAATTCCTTCTCAGCCCCCAGTTTAGTGGGGTCAATGAATCGACCCGACCCCGCCAGGGGCGGCGTCGGAGCGCATACCGTTCATCCCCGAAATCACCACCAGCGAGAACAAGGAGCCCGCAACCATGCCGGAGACAAAGTCCTATACACCACCGAAGGTCTGGAAATGGGAGCACGAAAGCGGCGGGCGATTCGCCAAGATCAATCGCCCGGTGGCGGGACCGACCCACGACAAGGAGCTGCCGCGCGGCAAGCACCCGTTCCAGCTCTACTCCCTGGCCACGCCCAACGGAGTCAAGGCCGCCATCATGCTCGAGGAACTGCTCGCCCTCGGTCACTCCGGCGCGGAATACGACGCCTGGCTCATCGACATCAGCGAGGGGGATCAGTTTTCCAGCGGCTTCGTAGCGGTAAACCCCAACTCAAAGATCCCCGCGATGATGGATTACAGCAGCGAGCCGCCCACGCGCGTGTTCGAGTCGGCGTCCATCCTGTTTTACCTGGCGGAGAAATTCGGTGAGTTCCTGCCCACCGAGCACCACAAACGCACCGAGACCATGAACTGGCTGTTCTGGCAGATGGGCGCCGCCCCCTTCCTCGGCGGCGGCTTCGGGCATTTCTACGCCTACGCACCGGAGTACTTGGAGTACCCCATCGATCGCTACGCCATGGAAGTCAAACGCCAGCTGGACGTGCTCGAGCGCAACCTGGCGGAGCGCGAGTACATGGCCGGCGACGAATACACCATCGCCGACATCTGCATCTTTCCCTGGTATGGCGCCCTCGTGAAAGGCTGGCTCTACGACGCCGGTGAATTCCTCTCCGTGCACGAATACACGAACGTCGTACGCTGGGCCGACAAGATCCTTGAGCGGGAAGCCGTCCAGCGCGGGCGCATGGTCAATCGAACCTGGGGCGATCCCTCCCGCCAGCTTCGGGAACGGCACGATGCCCGGGATTTCGAAACCCGCACCCAGGACAAGCTGGAGAACGATCAGTAAGGCCCCGGCCGGACCATTGATCGGCCGGGCCCCTGGGCACGGGACACCGAAGGCGAGCGCTCAGAGCGTTTCCTCAAACAGCGTCGCAAGCCGCTTGTAGTGCCGAGCGTCTGCATCCGCGTCGTAGACCGGAGCATCCTTGGCCGTGTAGCCGTGGGACGCGCCCTTGTAGAGCTCCGTCGTGAAGTGCACGCCCGCGGCCGCCAGGGCCGCGTCCAGCCGCCCAATCTGCTCCGGGGGCAGATGGTCGTCCTTGTCCGCATGGCCCAGATAGACCCGCCCCTTGATCCCGCTGACGATGTGCAGCGGGCTGTTCGGGTCGGATTCGTCGGCCAGCCGGGCCGAATGGAAACCCGCCGCCGCCACTACTCGATCCGGGTGGTTGGCGGCCATGCGCAGCGCGAAGCCGCCGGTCATGCAATAGCCCACGACACCCACCCCGCCCTGCCGGAATTCGGGCTCGGCATCGATGCAGCCCAGCAGCGCGGAAAAATCCCGGGCCTGAGCCTCGGGCGTCAGATGGCCGGCGTATTCAAACAACGTCGGCCGCACATCCGGATCACGAAACGACTTCCCCTCGGGAACCACCGCGCCGCTGGCATCGCGGTAGTAAACATTCGGCATCAGGACCGCGTAACCGAGGTCCGCGACGTTCTGGGCCTTCTCGAAATAACACGGCCGCAAGCCGCCGATATCAGTGAGCAGCACCACAGCCGGCAGCGGGCCCGTACCTTCGCCGGGCGTGAAGATATGCGCGTCGATCGTCCCGTCGGGGGCGGAGATTTCGATTCCACGAGACATGGTTCGTGCTCCCGGTTTTCGAATGGACTACCAAGTCTGGGGCAAATCGGCCGCCAACCAAAATTGGGAGATGCCCGGCACAGGCAAAGCGCAGGGGGCGCTCCCTGATCTGTCATTCCCGCGCAGGCGGGAATCCAAGCATTTGAAAAGACTAATTTCCCGCCTGCGCAGCGAATGACGGCGACCAGGCAAAACCCGGAGTTCCCTAAATCCTGGGCATCGATCTCTTTCGCAACAACCTCCGGCGCGGGGATACCCCACCTTTTCGGGTGAAGGCGGGTCTGAATCAGCCAAAGAGTCAGCAAAATGGGCCGGTCATGGAAAATCGAACTCTCTCACCACGATCGCAGCGCCTGGTCCAGGTCGGCAATGAGATCATCGGCATTTTCCAAACCCACCGAGACCCGGATCATGGTATCCGTAATCCCGCGCCTGGCCCGCGCTTCAGGCGACAGGTCGTGATGGGTGGTTGTGACGGGTTGGGTCGCCAGGCTCTCCACGCCGCCGAGGCTGGGTGCGTTTGCGATCAGTTTGAGGTTGTCGACCACCTTTCGGGCCTGCTCGCGCGTGCCGTCTATCTCCAGCGTGAGCATTCCGCCGAAACCGCGCATCTGCTTCTGGGCCAGGGCATGACCGGGGAAATCCGGCAGCCCGGGATAGAGCACGCGCTTGACCCTGGGGTGTTTCGCTAACGCATGCGCCAGCGCGGAGGCATTGGCATTTTGCCGCTCGACGCGAACAACCAACGTGCACAGGCTGCGTTCCAGCAGCCAGCAGATTTGCGGTGCCGCCACCTGGCCGAGGTTCTTGCGCCAGGCACGCACGGGTTCCAGCAATGAGTTCGACGCCATCAGCGCCCCGCCCGTGAGGTCGCTGTGGCCGCCGAGGTATTTGGTGGCACTGTGCATCACGATGTCCGCACCCAGCGCCAGGGGGTTTTGGTTCACGGGCGTCGCGAACGTGTTGTCCACCACCAGCAAGGCATCGTAGCGGTGAACGAGATCGGCGACGGCACGGAGATCGAGGATTTCCAGCGTGGGGTTGGCAGGCGTTTCCAGAAACACCATGCCGGCACCCTGTTCCAATTCGGCTTCAAGGGCGCCCAATTCGTCGCCCAGCAATGTGCGCGTCGGGATGCCAAGCGTCGGCAGCTGGGATTCGAGCAACTCCAGCGTGCCGCCGTAAGCGTCTCCCAGGCAGACGATGCCGCGGCGGCCGTGCGCGAGAAACACGGAAGCCGCAGCGGCCATCCCGGCGGAGAAGACGAGCGCGGCCTCGGCGCCCTCAATGGCGGCAAGTTTCGCCTCCACGGACTGGATGCTGGGATTGAGCCCGTAGCGGGTGTAGAAGCCGCCGGTTTTGCGCCCCTCCGCCACGTCCAACAGCGCCTCGGTGGAGGGAAACGCGAACGTCGTCGTGGTGTACATCGGCGTTTGCGGCGAACCGTAGGCGTCGTCGCTCAGGCCGGAATGGACGCACAGGGTGGACAGGCCGGGGGTGTCGCTCATGGGTACGCTCTCGCGGCTGGCTGAAGAGAATTGATCCAGGGCAGCGGAGACGGATTCGCGATTCAACCCGGCGGTGTCACGCCTTCGCTTGGCCCGGGGCACTCGTTCGGCACATTATGCCTCTTCCTGGTGGGCCCTGTGGTCGCGGGGCAAAACCCCATCAGCGCCGTATCGCGACAGCCCACCGACGGGTACCATTGGTACCGTACCGCATGCCGAAGCCGGAGCCCCCAATGAAGAAGCTCAACAACGAAGCAGAGCTGGTGAAGGAAGCACTGCGTCTCGGCATGGAATATGGCGAGAAGCGCGGCGTCGTGGAGTTCGAAGCCACCGACTCACAGAACGACAAGCTCCAATACGTCTACCGCCTGCTGGTGCACGACGGCCTCATCCAACCCCTGGCCAAGGGAGACGAATCGCTTCCCAAGATCAAGCACAAGCTCGCCAACTGGGCGGCGCGGGAAAAACGGAACTAGCAACGGAGCGTTCCTCACCCGCACCGTGTCACGGCACCGCGGGCAATCCGAACACCCCGGAAAGGCTCACCAACCCGTAGGGCGCAATAACCGAAGGGCATTGCGCCGGACCTCAATCGAATAATCCAACGCCCAATCAGCGGCTCTGAACCAAGCCGCACGCAACGGCATGCGTGCTTCCTCTCGCCTTCAGCAAATCCCCCAGGGGAACCTTGCCGGGGTAATCGCCCGGTCGTTCAGTCATGGATTCCCTCCGCAGGATACGCCCGCACTTCAGTCGTTCTCGCGAACCAAATTCGCGGACGAGTCGGTGGCTGCGTTGGCCCAACCCCCGTTCGCGGGATCAGTGCGACATCAGCACCGGGATCTCCATGTGCTCCAGTACGGAGCGGGTGGCACCGCCCAGGACATCCTCCCGAAAACGGGAATGGCTGTAGGCACCCATCACCAGCAGGGTGGCGCTGGTCCTGCGGCCGTAGTTCAGCAGATCTCTCCCCGCATCATGGGCGTCACGGGGGGTAGTGGCCGTCTCGGCCTGGATGCCGTGACGTTTGAGGTGCTCACCGGCGTCCAGCCCGAGCCGTTGCTCGGTTTCCGGCCGTTCGCCCACGGTCACGACCGTTACCCTGGTGTCCTGCTCGAACAGCGGCATGGCATCGGCCAGGGCGCGGGCGGCTTCCCGCGTGCCGTTCCAACCCACCACGACATGGTTCGTCAATGGCTGTTCGGGATCGTACTCATGGGGAACGATCAGCAGCGGGCGACCGGCGCCGAAGACCACCTCGTCCGGATTGACGCCGGGCCAATACTGATCACTTATGGCGAACTGGCCGGCGATCACCAGATCGGCGTAGCGGCCGACAATGGCGGCGGCGGTATCTGGGATGCCACGCACATACAGCCAGTGGGCCTTGGTCCCGAGCCCGGCCTTGTCGGCCTCTTCCTGGAATTGCTTGGAAACCTTCGCCGCCTTTTCCTCCTCGGCCTTTTCCATGGACGCGCTCAGCGAGGCTGCGTCGGGCACCAGGTTCACAACACGACCGGGCAGGAGGTCGGAACTGCGGATGTAGACAGCCGTTAGATGCGCATCGTGTTCCTTCGCCAAACGCAGGGCGAAGCGGATGCGGCTTACGCAGCTGGTGCTGTCCTCGACAAGGACTACGAGGTTCTTGATCGCCATGATTTCCGTTCCTCCGCAGTGTAGGGTCAGCTTCACTTTTCCCGCGACTGGCGCGGGGGACCGCGGCCGTACGGTGTATTTGTATGAGTCGGAGGCCGACACGTATCCGACTACGAAGGGTATTGCGTCGGCCTCGGGGCGTGTCAAGGAGGCGCCATTTACCACACGGTGGCCCGGCTGCTTGCGGGGTCCGTTGATTTGACCTCGATTTGACTGCCCGTCGTGGCCCTCAACCGTCTTCGGCAGCTCGCCCGAGCCTTCCCAGCGTCTCTGCGACAGCCCGCCGACCGGCATCGACGGCACCCGCCAGGTAGCCCGGGTCCGTCATGCTGGTCTCGCTGCCCGCCAATGACAGGCGATGCCGCCAGGGGCCCGTCACCCAGGCCCCGCTTTGGGGGACAGGATGCATCCCGGCATCCTTGTCGTCGGGCGTCGCTGTCAACGCATCCGCGGCCCAGTCTTTGAAAAGCGTCGCTCGGGGATGTAGCGCCTGCGGCCCGAACAGCCGTCCCAACTGCTCCACGCACCCCTGGACCAGCCTCTCCTCTCCGACCGAGGCACGCTGATTCGCATCAACCCCGAGGAACCCAAACAAGGCGGCGGTACCGGAAGCGGTCGTCGCGTCGTGAATTTCGACCAGCGGGCCAACCATGCTTTGGGCTGTGCCGGACAGACCGACCTCCCGCCAGAACGGCCGATCGTAGAGCGCGAAAAACTTCGCGTGCGGAGCCATCCATGTGGCCGTTTCGCGCCAGCGTCGCGCCACGGCGGACTCCATCGCGGGGGTGAACGATACGGTCGCTTCAAGAAGCCGCGGAGGAATCGCCGCAATCACCTGCTCGGCCGCCAACGAGTGATTCGACCCATCGGCCCGAGAGATCGTCACGGTAACCTCACCATCACCCAGAGCCATGTGAGTCACTCGTGCGCCCAGCTGAAGGCTGTCTCCCGGAATTCCTTTCGCGATTGCCGTCACCAGCGAACCCGTTCCACCGGTCAGGCGCATGGATTCCGGCACTTGGCGCATGCCGGGGTATCGCTGCGGAGTCTCGCGGTCCGTGCGCTCGAAAATCACATCCCCTTCACTGTTCTGGGCAAACCCAGCGAGACCCAGCTCGTCCACCAAGGCCCCGATGGATGGCTGCATCTCAGGCCAGAACCAGGAAGGACCGAGGTCCAAACCGCCATCGGCAACCGAGCCGGTTTCATCGCTGGTGAGGATGCGCCCTCCGAGCCGTTCGCGCGCCTCGAGAAGTTGAAAATCGACCCCCGCCGAGTGCAACAAGCGGGCTGCATGGAGACCGGCAAGACCCCCTCCGAGAATCGCGACCTTCGTGCGCATGGTTTTCGTGGCTTGAATGACACTTCCCCGGGTTGTCAGCACATGGACTCCAGTCTCACGCGGCGGGCTTGGGCCGCCGCTACCGGCCCATCCCCGGCGGAGCGCAGTCGCCCGTGATCTCGTTCATTGGACCGGACAACTCGCCTGCCCACCGGGGCAGAGGCGAAGCAATGGAAACGAGGTCTCCAAGCACGGAGCTACGCTGCCGTCTGCTCATGGTGAGCCGTCCCTTGTTTTATCAATTCGTGAACCAAACGGTTTGAAGATAGTACGGTTTGGTTGAAGCCCCGCGCTCGGCCTAAAGTGTAGAGATCGAGGCCCCGTCCCACCCATCGCGGGTTAATTCAACACGGTATCCCTGAAACTGCAAATCCGACGCAAAGACCTCTTGCCCCAGGAGGCCGCCTTCTACCGTACCTGCGCGGCTTCGTTGCCCCTTGTCATGGCGCCGGCGGCAACCCCGGTTCCGCCCGGGTTCATGCCCTTCAGGAATTTGAACAATTCGCTGTCCGTGGAGAGCACCAGTGTCGTGTTCTCGGAAATGACGGTTTTGTAGGATTGCATGGTCCGCGTGAATTCGTAGAACTCCACCGCTTGAGGGCTCTGGTTATACGCCCTGGCGTAGATTTCGGTGGCTTTGGCGTCCGCGACTCCCCGTATCTCCTCAACCTGCCGGTAAGCTTCGGACTGGATCTTGTTCAAGTCGCGCACGCGATTACCACGGATTCGCGCGGCCTCGCCTTTGCCTTCGGAGAGGAAACGTTCCGCGATCTGCCGCCGCTCGCTGATCATTCGGTCGTAGATCTTGGGCCGCACGCTTTCGTTGTAGTTGATCCGCTTGAACCGGATATCGAGCAGCTCGATGCCGAAGACCCGCACCTTCTGGGCCGCAGCGGCAAAGATCTCCTGTTCCACCAGCTTGCGCCCCTTCTGGATGGGCACCAATGCGCCAATATCCTGCTCGCGTTCCGCCTCGGTCAGCAGCGTGTCGCGCAAGGGGACACGGTCCTTCGTGGTCCGGATGATCTCGATCAGCTCATGCTTGGCGACGGCGTTGCGGGTTTCGCTGCCGAGGATATCGTTCAAACGTGATTGCGCGCTGCGTTCGTCACGCAGCCGCAAGAAATACTGGAGCGGCTCGGTGATCCGCCAGCGGGCGAATAGATCGACGGAAATGTAGAGTTTGTCCTTGGTGGGCATGTCCGAAGGATTCCCGTCCCACTCGAGAATCCGCCGATCGATCAGGTTGACGTGCTGGACGAACGGGATCTTGAGCTTCAGGCCGGCGGTGGTGACAGGCTTTCCCACAGGCTTGCCGAACTGGGTAATAATCGCCTGCTCGACTTCGCTCACCGTGTACAGCGCGCTCGCCCCGAGCACCACGACGACAACCAAAATCACGAGCACAGCAATTTGCAGGGTCCGTTTCATGGCCGTACAGCCTCCTTGGTGTCGAGATTCAGCAGAGGCAGAATGCCCCGGGTCGTTTCATCGACAATGATCTTGGAGCGGATGCGCGGCATGACTTCCTGAAGGGTCTCGATATAGATCCGGCGACGGGTAACCTCGGACGCTTTGGTGTATTCCGCCAGAAGCGCATTGAACCGAGCCACGTCACCTTCGGCTTCATTGATTCGCTTGAGCCGATAGCCGTCGGCTTCGCGGATGCGCTGATCCTTCTCTCCCTCCGCCAGCGGGATCACCTTGTTGTAATCACGCCGGGCTTCGTTGATCAGCTTCTCTTTCTCCTGCTGGGCCTGGTTCACTTCGTTGAACGACTCCTGCACCGGCTGGGGGGGATTGATGTTTTTCAGTTGCACCTGATCGATGCTGATACCCATCGCGTACTTGGTCGCCAGGGTTTGCATCTTGGTCAGCGCCTCGGTCTCGATTTCCTGCCGGCCGATGGTGATGACTTCGTCCACAGTGCGATCGCCAACCACCTCCCGCATCACGGACTCGGACACATAGCGCAAGGTCTCCCTGGGCTCCCGAACTTCGAACAGATATTTGACGGGATCGGAAATTCGGAACTGAACCACCCATTCCACCAATGCGGCGTTGAGATCACCGGTCACCATCTGGGTTTCACGGGTTGCGTCGCTGCGCCCGGGGCTCTGAAACGGATCGGCGGCGCCGGGTGTCGCGAAGCCGAATTCCTGTTTCAACTGCCGTTTGACGGGAACAATGCTGGCCGTGTCGATGCCAAGGGGCCACTTGAAGTGCAGCCCCGGCGGAACCTGTTTGAGATACTTGCCGAAACGCTGCACCACGGCCACGGAATCGCTGGGCACGGTGTAATAGGCCGTCCACAGGAACAGGTCCCGCCGGGGGCTGCACTTCAAGTGGCCCCTTGGCATCGACACGGCCAGCATTGTTCCCGTCAAACGGCAGTTGAAACAGGAATTCGGCTTCGCGACACCCGGCGCCGCCGATCCGTTTCAGAGCCCCGGGCGCAGCGACGCAACCCGTGAAACCCAGATGCTGACGGGTGATCTCAACGCCGCATTGGTGGAATGGGTGGTTCAGTTCCGAATTTCCGATCCCGTCAAATATCTGTTCGAAGTTCGGGAGCCCAGGGAGACCTTGCGCTATGTGTCCGAGTCCGTGATGCGGGAGGTGGTTGGCGATCGCACTGTGGACGAAGTCATCACCATCGGCCGGCAGGAAATCGAGACCGAGGCGCTGACCAAGATGCAAACCCTGGCGACCAAGTACGCGATGGGTATCAGCATCGATGAGGTGCAACTGAAAAACATCAATCCCCCCTCAGCCGGTGCAGGAGTCGTTCAACGAAGTGAACCAGGCCCAGCAGGAGAAAGAGAAGCTGATCAACGAAGCCCGGCGTGATTACAACAAGGTGATCCCGCTGGCGGAGGGAGAGAAGGATCAGCGCATCCGCGAAGCCGACGGCTATCGGCTCAAGCGAATCAATGAAGCCGAAGGTGACGTGGCTCGGTTCAATGCGCTTCTGGCGGAATACACCAAAGCGTCCGAGGTTACCCGTCGCCGGATCTATAGAGATCCAGACCCTTCAGGAAGTCATGCCGCGCATCCGCTCCAAGATCATTGTCGATGAAAACGACCCGGGGCATTCTGCCTCTGCTGAATCTCGACACCAAGGAGGCTGTACGGCCATGAAACGGACCCTGCAAATTGCTGTGCTCGTGATTTTGGTTGTCGTCGTGGTGCTCGGGGCGAGCGCGCTGTACACGGTGAGCGAAGTCGAGCAGGCGATTATTACCCAGTTCGGCAAGCCTGTGGAGGAAAGCTGGTCACCACCGCCTGGCCTGGAGCTCTTTATCCTGCTTGTCGAGCACGTCAACCTGATCGATCTGGTTATTCTCGATGAAATGGGTTTCCTTCCGACATGCCCACCAAGGACAAACTCTGCACATTCCCGTCGAGTGCATCGCCCGCGGGCGGATCACCGACGCGCGTCGTCAGTATTCTCCTTGCGGCTGCGTGACGAACGCAGCGCGCAATCACGTTTGAACGATATCCTCGGCAGCGAAACCCGCAACGCCGTCGCCAAGCATGAGCTGATCGAGATCATCCGGACCACGAAGGACCGTGTCCCCTTGCGCGACACGCTGCTGACCGAGGCGGAACGCGAGCAGGATATTGGCGCATTGGTGCCCATCCAGAAGGGGCGCAAGCTGGTGGAACAGGAGATCTTTGCCGCTGCGGCCCAGAAGGTGCGGGTCTTCGGCATCGAGCTGCTCGATATCCGGTTCAAGCGGATCAACTACAACGAAAGCGTGCGGCCCAAGATCTACGACCGAATGATCAGCGAGCGGCGGCAGATCGCGGAACGTTTCCTCTCCGAAGGCAAAGGCGAGGCCGCGCGAATCCGTGGTAATCGCGTGCGCGACTTGAACAAGATCCAGTCCGAAGCTTACCGGCAGGTTGAGGAGATACGGGGAGTCGCGGACGCCAAAGCCACCGAAATCTACGCCAGGGCGTATAACCAGAGCCCTCAAGCGGTGGAGTTCTACGAATTCACGCGGACCATGCAATCCTACAAAACCGTCATTTCCGAGAACACGACACTGGTGCTCTCCACGGACAGCGAATTGTTCAAATTCCTGAAGGGCATGAACCCGGGCGGAACCGGGGTTGCCGCCGGCGCCATGACAAGGGGCAACGAAGCCGCGCAGGTACGGTAGAAGGCGGCCTCCTGGGGCAAGAGGTCTTTGCGTCGGATTTGCAGTTTCAGGGATACCGTGTTGAATTAACCCGCGATGGGTGGGACGGGGCCTCGATCTCTACACTTTAGGCCGAGCGCGGGGCTTCAACCAAAATGTACTATCTTCAAACCGTTTGGTTCACGAATTGATAAAACAAGGGACGGCTCACCATGAGCTCACGCAGTGTAGCTCCGTGCTTGGAGACCTCGTTTCCATTGCTTCGCCTCTGCCCCGGTGGGCAGGCGAGTTGTCCGGTCCAATGAACGAGATCACGGGCGACGGCGTCCGCCGGGGATGGGCCGGTAGCGGCGGCCCAAGCCCGCCGCGTGAGACTGGAGTCCATGTGCTGACAACCCGGGGAAGTGTCATTCAAGCCACGAAAACCATGCGCACGAAGGTCGCGATTCTCGGAGGGGGTCTTGCCGGTCTCCATGCAGCCCGCTTGTTGCACTCGGCGGGGGTCGATTTTCAACTTCTCGAGGCGCGCGAACGGCTCGGAGGGCGCATCCTCACCAGCGATGAAACCGGCTCGGTTGCCGATGGCGGTTTGGACCTCGGTCCTTCCTGGTTCTGGCCTGAGATGCAGCCATCCATCGGGGCCTTGGTGGACGAGCTGGGTCTCGCTGGGTTTGCCCAAGAACAGTGAAGGGGATGTGATTTTCGAGCGCACGGACCGCGAGACTCCGCAGCGATACCCCGGCATGCGCCAAGTGCCGGAATCCATGCGCCGTACCGGGCGAACGGGTTCGCTGGTGACGGCAATCGCGAAAGGAATTCCGGGAGACAGCCTTCAGCTGGGCGCACGAGTGACTCACATGGCTCTGGGTGATGGTGAGGTTACCGTGACGATCTCTCGGGCCGATGGGTCGAATCACTCGTTGGCGGCCGAGCAGGCGATTGCGGCGATTCCTCCGCGGCTTCTTGAAGCGACCGTATCGTTCACCCCCGCGATGGAGTCCGCCGTGGCGCGACGCTGGCGCGAAACGGCCACATGGATGGCTCCGCACGCGAAGTTTTTCGCGCTCTACGATCGGCCGTTCTGGCGGGAGGTCGGTCTGTCCGGCACAGCCCAAAGCATGGTTGGCCCGCTGGTCGAAATTCACGACGCGACGACCGCTTCCGGTACCGCCGCCTTGTTTGGGTTCCTCGGGGTTGATGCGAATCAGCGTGCCTCGGTCGGAGAGGAGAGGCTGGTCCAGGGGTGCGTGGAGCAGTTGGGACGGCTGTTCGGGCCGCAGGCGCTACATCCCCGAGCGACGCTTTTCAAAGACTGGGCCGCGGATGCGTTGACAGCGACGCCCGACGACAAGGATGCCGGGATGCAGATCCTGTCCCCCAAAGCGGGACCTGGGTGACGGGCCCCTGGCGGCATCGCCTGTCATTGGCGGAAAGCGAGACCAGCATGACGGACCCGGGCTACCTGGCGGGTGCCGTCGATGCCGGTCGGCGGGCTGTCGCAGAGACGCTGGGAAGGCTCGGGCGAGCTGCCGAATACGGTTGAGGGCCACGACGGGCAGTCAAATCGAGGTCAAATCAACGGACCCCGCAAGCAGCCGAGCCACCGTGTGGTACATGGCGTCTCCTTGACAGCTCGCAGCTCAATG
>CAVQFO010000040.1:0-54498 GCA_963711725.1 uncultured Gammaproteobacteria bacterium
CTGTACTTCGTCGACGACCACACGCTGTATCGCACGAACCTCAGCAGCAATACCGTGGAAACCCTGGACGATCCCAGCGGCGCCGTGGAGGATCCCGGCGGTGCGCTGACCGGTGCCCCCCGGCTTCTGGTCACGGATCAACGAGTCGTCTGGACTTACCCTGTGGACGATGACAGCAACACTCTCGCCGACCACGTGGTTATCCGGAATATCGATAAAGCTTCCGGGGGAGGAAACACAGTCGAGAAGGTGGTGCGGCTCTCCGGTCTCACCGGCGCAAACCAGGGAACGATGGACCGTAGCGGAGGGTGGTTCTTCTATACCAAGCAGCCGACCGCCACGACCTATACGGCGGTCGCCTTCAATGCCGACAACGGCTCCACGAAGATTTACTCCGACGCGCAATGGGTCGGCGATACACTGGAACTCGGCTCTTTCAATGACTTTGGCGTGAGCGTCAAGTACGCTTATTTGGTATCCGGGTATTCCGGGATGGTGGCAGGCACCGGTAGCGGAGAACTCAAGAGCTTCTCAGTCGATAATCCCGCTGCCTTAACCGACCTCGGCTCCGTCAGCGGCAAGACGCTTCTCATGTCTGGCGGGTTCGGCCCAGGAAGGCTGGGGACGCTATCCGTAGACGACGGAAGCGGCGGCTCGACCACGGACATCATCTACGCCGAGGCGGACTCCGCAGGCTCGGTGGAAAGGGTGACAAACACCAGCGTACCTAACGAAATTCCTGTGGTGTTTTTCTAGCCGGCCGTGCATTTGGTTATCAACCCGTTTTAGCTTGGGTTACACTAGACGGAGGGCAGCTTGTGCCCTCCGTTTCTTTTTTGTGGGTCGACGCCATGAACAAATTGATCGCATTGGGTGCCTTGGTCAGTCTGTTTGGATGTATCGGCATGGCGGCGGCCGCGCAGCCTGATTCCGCGAAGAACGACACGTCAAAGCCCAGCACTTTCGAATCGGGTCTGTCCCTGCGGGGCGGGCAGGCGGAAGTGAGCAACCAGTTCGGTGATTGGGCCGTTCAGGGCTTCGGCGGGCACTATACCTCCAAGGGCGAATACATCCCCCTGAGCCTTGATGACGGCGCCCTGTCGACCGATGCCGGCTGGGCCGCGGGCCTGGGGGTCGCACGGCGTTTCCAGGTCACCGAAGGCCAGGACTTCTGGCTTTACGGGGAAGCCGCCCGGCACGAATGGTGGCAGACCGCCAGCGACAGCCTGACTGGCGACACCACCTCCCGTTGGTGGCAGGCGGCCCTGGGTGTCAAGCTGCCTTTGGCGGGTGGGCAGGACCGCTGGCTGGTGGACGTGGCCTTGATGCACGTGCTTGAGCCGGACTACCAGGCCGGCGGCCCCCGCACCTTCGGCGCGCGGCCGTTGGGCGCTGACAACGGGCTTCGGTTGCGCCTGGAGCGCAACTGGCGCTTTTCCCATGCCGGTTCCCTGGCGGTAGGCTTCTTCGGGGAGCAATGGGGTTTCCAGGGGATCGACGCGAGCACGTTGACGGGCACGGATTCCAGCTATCAGACCGGCGTCTCCTCCCAGGGCAACACCGCGTGGGGCGCGGATGTGAAATACCGACTGCGTTTCTAGTGAAAAAATCAGTGTCTCCCCAGGGAGACGCTACTTCGCGACAATTCGGGCAAAAGGGACTTTGTATCCTGCACTCCTCAAAGACGACGGCCATGACAAACGAAAAAAAGGATCTTCTGAGGAAGGTTTCCCTCTTTGCCGAACTTTCCGACGATCAGATTGCGGCCCTTTCCCGGGTCACGGTTTCACGGCGTTTTCCCAAGGACGCCATGATCTTCGAGGAAGGCGATTTCGCCGATGCCCTCTATTTGGTGGAAAAGGGCAAGGTGAAGGTTTTGCTGTCCGATGCCGACGGCCACGACGTGATTATCTCCATCCTCCAGGAAGGCGAGTGCTTCGGAGAAATGGCGCTGGTGGATTCGGAGGTTCGCAGCGCCCGGGTTGTGACCATGACCCCATCGGAAGTGCTCATGATCAGCAAGGCCGAGTTCCAGCGCTGGCTGACCGGCCACCCCGAAATTTCCATGGCGCTGATGCAGGAGTTGGCCCGGCGTCTGCGATCCGCGAACCGCACCATCGGCAGCCTGGCGATGCTGGATGTGGGCGGCCGCGTGGCCCGCGTGCTGTTGGATGCGGCGGAGCAGGCCGACGGTCAGCTGATCGTGCGCGATCCGCCCACGCAGAAGGACATCGCCTCCATGGTGGGCGCCTCGCGCGAGATGGTGAACCGCACGTTCAAGGAATTGGTGCGCCAGGGCCGAATCAGCCAGGCGGGGCGGATGATCGTCATCCACGAGCCGGTGGATCAATTCAGCGTCTGAGTTTTCGGGCGTCGCCCTAGCGGTAGAAGGTCTCGCGCTTCTCGGCCATGCGCAGCAGCGCATCGGCAGGCTTGAAACGATCCCCGAAGCGCTGCTCCAGCGATTCCAGCTTGGTGACGAGTTTTTGAATCCCCTGATTTTGCGCGTACCGGAAGGGGCCGCCCAGAAAGGGTGGGAAGCCGATACCGAAGATGGCACCGATATCCCCGTCACGAGCGCTCCGAATCACCCCTTCGTCCAGGCAGCGAACGGCCTCGTTGACCATCATGAGCACGCAACGGTCCACGATCTCCTCGGTGGGAGGCTGTTTCCCGGGGGAGACGCCCAACAGGCTGTACACGGACTCGTCGACTTCCTTCTTGCCCTTCTTGGCCTTGGCGTCGTAGCGGTAGAAACCCTTGCCGCTTTTCTTGCCGTAGCGGCCGTCGTTCAACATGGTCTCGGCCATCCCGCTGGGTTTCATGCGGTCGCCGAAAGCCTCGTGCAAAATGGGCTGCACCTTGGCGCCCACATCGAGCCCCACTTCGTCGAGCAGGGCAAACGGGCCTACCGGGAAGCCGAATCCCTTGAGCGCCTTGTCGATGCGGTCGATGGCAACGCCTTCGCCGAGTAGGTAGCCGGCTTCGTTGATATAAGGCACCAGAATCCGGTTGACGTAGAAGCCGGCGCCGTCCTTGACGACGATCACCGTCTTGCCCTGTTTGCGCCCAAAGGCCACCGCGGTTGCCACCGCTTCCGGGGCCGTCTTGTCCGTGGCAATCACCTCCAGCAGCGGCATCTTCTCCACCGGGGAGAAGTAGTGCATGCCCAGTACCCGTTCCGGGTTGCGCGAGGCCTCGGCGATGCGGGCGATGGGAATCGATGAGGTATTGGTGGCAAATATGGCCTGCGCCCCGGTATGGGCCTCCACGTCCCGAACCATGGCGTGCTTGAGTTCGATATCCTCGAACACCGCCTCGATGACGAGATCGAGCCCACCGAAGCCGCTCCAGTCCAGAGTCGGCGTCAGGCGTCGAGTCTCCACCGACGCCTCGAAGGGTGTCAGGCTGCGCCGTTTCCTGCGTTTCGCGATCAGATCGGCAACGTATTTCAGGCCTCGATTGACGGCGTCCGGTTTCACGTCCTTCAGGCGTACCGGCGTGCGGGCCTTGTCGATGGTGACGAAGCTGATGCCGGCTCCCATCAGGCCCGCGCCCAGCACGCCGACCCGATGTACCGGCAAAGGCTGAACCTTGGAGTCTTCGACCCCCGTGTCCTTTTTCATCGCCACCGTGGCGAAGTAGATGTTCATCAATTCACGAGCGACCGGCGTCACCGCCAGCTCACCGAAGTGACGGGCCTCGGCCTTGAGTCCGGCCTTCATGCCGCGATCGATGCCCGTCTCCACGCAGTCCACGATGCGCTCGGGGGCAGGGTAGTGGCCGCCGGTTCGGGCCTGGAGACGTTTCCGGGCCTGCTGGAAGAGTACGCGGCGGCCCAGCGGATTACCTTCCAAGGCCCAATCGCGGATGGTGTCTGTGGACAGACGCGGCTTGCTGGCACCGCCGTCCTTGCGCAGCTCCGCCACCCGCTTGACGGCGGCCTGCTCCAGGATCGTGGCGGGCACCACATCGTCCACCAGCCCCAGCCGCTTTGCCTTGTGCGGCCGGATCTGTTTTCCGGTCAGCATCAGGTCGAGAGCGGAGGCGATACCGATCAGTCTCGGTAGGCGCTGCGTCCCGCCCCCGCCGGGCAGGACCCCGAGCTGGACCTCCGGCACCCCCAGCGCGGTCTTGGGATCGTCGGTACAAACCCGTCCGCCGCAGGCCAGTGCGAATTCCAGGCCTCCGCCCAGGCAGGACCCGTTGATGGCGGCCAC
The DNA here is from genome assembly GCA_963711725.1 of uncultured Gammaproteobacteria bacterium. GTDB lineage: Bacteria > Pseudomonadota > Gammaproteobacteria > Nitrococcales > Aquisalimonadaceae > CAVQFO01. The sequence continues at coordinate 4,221 of CAVQFO010000040.1, forward strand.
CACCGGCGCCTTGAACCGGCTCAATCGCTCGAAGAATGCCTGGGCCCCTTCAGACAGCGCCGCCGCCGCCTCCGGAGTCTCGCAGGCCTGGAGCATCTTGATGTCGGCGCCGGCGATAAACGAACCGGGCTTTCCGCTGATGAAGATCAGCCCCTTGATCGTGGTATCCGCCTCGAGTTCTTCGAGCAGTGCGGTGGCTTCCTCGATCAGCGACGCCTGGAGAACGTTCTGGCTTTCCCCGGGCAGGTCGATGGTAACCACACCGATTCCGTCGCTGCGATTGCGTACGGAGAACGTTCGTTTCTCGTTCGAGGCTTCCTTATTGGATGCGTTTCGGGTCGCCATCACGCCACCTCCAGAATCATTGCTGCGCCCAGGCCGCCTGCCGCGCAGGCGGTGGTTAAGGCCGTGCCGCCTCCTCGGCGGCGCAGCTCGTTCAGGGTCTGGATAATCATTCGCCCCCCGGTGGCGGCGAAGGGGTGTCCGTACGCGAGCGACCCGCCCAGGACGTTGAACCGGTCCCAATCGATCTCGCCGATGGCTTCGTTGCGGCCCAGGTAGTCCTTGGCGAATTGTTTCGAGGGCCAGTTCTTGATATTGGCCAGCGTCTGGGAGGCAAAAGCCTCGTGCATATCAATCAACGTCAGGTCCTTGAGCTTGAGGCCGGCCCGTTCCAGGGCCACCGGCGTGGCAAAGGAGGGGCCCATCAGCCCGTCGTTGAACGGGTCGATGGCCGAGAAGGCGAATGAGCGAATGAATCCCAACGGTTCCATTCCCAGCGCCTTGGCCCGGCTTTCCTTCATCAGAACCATGGTGGAGGCGCCGTCGGTCAGCGGGGTGGAATTCGCGGCGGTGACCGTGCCGTGGCGGCGGTCGAACGCGGGCCGGAGCTTGCCCAGCTGGTCCAGGCTGGAATCACCGCGGATATTGTTGTCGCGCCGGAGATCGTCCCGATAAGGCGGGACGAAGGCGTGCATGACTTCATCGTCGAGCTTGCCTTCCTCCCAGGCCTGGTGGGCCAGCTGGTGGGAGCGCAGGGCGAACGCATCCTGCTCGTCCCGCGTGATGCCATGATTCTTGGCCATCTGTTCGGCGATGTCGCCCATGCCCATTCCCGTGGAATAGTCCCGAACCGCCGGCGCCACCGGCAACAAATCCTTGGGCCGGATGCTCTTGAACAGCTTCAGGCGATCGCCCAGGCTCTTTGCCTTGGTGGAGCGGATCAGCGCTCTGGCCAGTTTCTTTGATACCTGTATGGGCAGAACGGACGCGGAATCCGTGCCGCCGGCCAAGCCCACTTCGATATGGCCCAGGGTGATGGCCTGGGATATGTCCGCCGCGGCCTGGAAACTGGTGGCACAGGCGCGGGAGACGCTGTACGCATCCACCCGGGGAGGAAGGCCGGCGCCGAGCAGTACTTCCCGGGCGACATTGGGCGCTTCGGGGAGAATTCCCACCTGGCCGTAGACCAGGCGATCGATGACGTTGGGGTCCAGGTCCAGTCGGGCGAGCAGTTCGTTGGTCACCATCACGCCGAGCTCAACCGCGTTCAGTTCCTTATAGGCCGTGAGCTGTCGGGCAAACGGCGTGCGCAGGCCGGCCACCACGGCCACGCGATCCTGTTTGGCGGTGGTGGTTCGCTTTCGGGTCGAGGTAGCAGTAGCCACGGCGTCGTTGCTCCTTTGATTGGGCGAGAAGCCGGGCGATACCCGGCCTGACGAAGCGATATCCGTCTAATTGTCGACAATCTGGCATGTGATACGTATTATTGTCAACAATTGGGGTGCAATAACTCTGGCGACCTTCGGAAATACAGAGGTATGGCCGATAAAGCGGCAGTTCACGGGGAACAAGGGCGCAATTTGTCCGAAGCCATCGCTCAGCAGCTCGGTGAGCGGATTATTCGTGGCGAGTTGCCGCCGGGCGCGCGTCTGCTGGAAGTGCAGTTGGCGCAAGAGCTCGGCGCCAGCCGGGCGCCGCTGCGGGAGGCGTTGCGCATGCTCGACAAGCAACGCCTGGTGGAGATCAAGCCCCGGCGCGGCGCGGCCGTCTCCCGGATGGGGGCCCAGGAAATCCGCTGGACGTACCAGGTGGTGATTCCGCTGTTCGAGGTGCTCGCCAGGGCGACGGCGCTGAACTGGACGCCTGAGAACCTGCCGCCCGTCTACGGCGTGACGGAGAAGATGATCGCCGCGGCGGAAGCCGGCGACGTGGAAGGGTACTATGAGCGGAATTTCGCCTTCGCCCGCGTCTGCGCGCCGATAGCGGGCAATCCGCTTCTTAGCTCGCTTCTGCTGGAGCTCGAGCCCAGTTTGCGGCGGATCCTCTACCTGTCCCGGCGGCAACGGGCGCGAGCCATGCCCCGGCACCGCGATATGGTCCGAAGCCTGATGCGCCATGTTGCCGAAAGAGAAGCGGATGAAGCGGCCGCCGTTATCCGCGAAATCGGAAATCTCGAGAAGAGCCTGGCGCTGGAACCCGTCATTTCCTAGAAGCACCCCCGGGCACCGGTGGGTTCAATTAAGAATTACAGCGTTTCCCGAAATCGAATCCCATAGGAGGATGTGTGGAGCAACGGACCAAAAGCCTGCTCGCCGTGCACTTCAGCATGATTTTGCTGGGAGGAACGGCTCTCTTCTCGAAGTTGCTCCACATGCCCGCCACGGATATCACGGTCTACCGCAGCGTAATCGCAGGCGCCGCGCTGATCCTGCTGCTCAAGCTGCGAGGGCAGCGGATTGGCCTTCGTGTCGGTCGCGATTATGGCGTGGTGGTGCTGCTGGGTACGCTTCTGGGTTTGCACTGGGTCACGTTCTTCCATGCCATGCAGGTTTCCACGGTGGCCGTGGGGGTTGTTTCGTTGTTCACGTTCCCGGTGATGATCGTTTTTCTCGAGCCCCTTTTCGCGGGGGAACGCCCCCATTGGGTGGATGCGCTGGCCGGGCTGATCGTGCTGGGCGGTGTTTATCTCATGGTTCCGCAGCTGGACTTCAACAACACAACCACGGCCGGCGTTGCGTGGGGCCTGGTTTCGGCATTGTTCTATGCGCTGCGGAACGTGCTGCAGCGGCGGTATTTCACCCACCATCCCGCCGAACTGACGATGATGTATCAAGTGCTGGTGGTTGCCGTGGTGATCGCGCCGCTGAGCTCTTCGGCACCTTGGCATGCCGGATCCGGGCAATGGCTGCTGCTGGGGGTGCTGGGTGTGTTCTTCACCGCTTTGCCGCACACGTTCTTCGCTTTCGGTCTGATCCATTTCAAGGCGAAGACCATAGGGCTGATTAATTGCCTGCAAGTGTTCTACGCGACGGTCTTCGCGGCACTGATCCTGGGAGAGCGTCCCAGCTGGCAGACTGTGGCGGGCGGGGTGCTGATCGTGGGTACGGCGGCGTTCGAGTCCGTGCGAACACGGCGGGGCGCGCGGCCCGTGAAAGCCTGATCTACCAGTATCGCTCGGTGGTGATGTTGCCCGGCTCCTTTCGGGTGTTTCTGCGGAAACCGCGCCCCTCCAGAAAAGCCATGGTGTCCTTCACCATGTCGGGGTTGCCGCAGAGCATGACCTGGGAGTTTTCGGGCTGCAGGGTCAGACCGGTGTGCGCCTGCAGGCGCCCGTCCTCGATAGCCGGAGCGATTCGGCCGTGTAGGGCGAAGTCCGTCTCTTCGCGGCTTACGAATTGGACCCGCTGGAATTGCTCCGGGTTGCGTGCCTCGAGCTCCAGGAGTTGATCGTGGTACGTGAGTTCTTCCACCCGGCGCACCGCATGGACCAGGACAATCCGCTTGAAGCGGCGCCAGGGCTCGTCGGTATGAAGGATCGACAGAAACACCCCCAACGCCGTGCCCGTGGACAACAGCCATAGCTCCGGGGCGTCGGCAACCGTATCAAGCGTGAACAAGCCCCGACCCTTGCGCCCCACGAGAACGGGGTCGCCGGGCTGCAAGGCGGCCAGGCGATTGCTGAGCGGGCCCTCGGGCACCCGCACCATATAGAACTCCAGCGGATGCTGGGTGGGGGCGTTGACGAAGGAATAGGGGCGGGCGATCACGCGGCCGTCGATTTCCATGGCGAGGCGGTTGAATTGGCCCGCCTTGAACGGTTCGATCTCCGCGTCGATTCTCAGGCTGAAGAGTTCATCGGTCCAATCGACGCGTTCCACCAGCCGGCCTTCTGCCCATTGTTCCATTCTGTGATCTCCCGAAACCTTTGATCGCTACCCGATCAGCGCGCCCACATCAGCCACCCCGGCCAACAGCAGCGTCCCTACCACGGCGGCGGCCATGCCGGTCGCCGCAAGCAGCCAGCATGCGCCGCCCGTGGGCTGCAGGCAGGCCCGCGCGGGGTTCTCCGGCGCGTATCGAACCGGGACGATGCTTCCCGCAGGGTAGCGGGCCACCTCCTCATGGGCTTGCCGCATGCTTTGACGGATACGCCCGCCCATGTACAAAACCTGGGACTCGTACTCCCGGCCGTCAACGCGATAGCGGTAGACGATCTCCGGAAGGAACGGATGGATGCCGGGCGCATGGGCCCCGGCGCCGGTGATCCGCTTGCGGACGGTCGAGCTTATCACTTTGCCTTCAACCACCGGCCAGTTGCGGCTCGCGCGAACGGCTCGCGCACGCTTCAAGCCGAGAGCCATGGTGCTGAGGCCGCCTGCAAAAATGGCCAGTTCAAGGGCGGTGGAAAGCACTACGTGCATTGTTCTCAGCTCGTGGCCCGCGGAAATTGGCTCCAGTCTACCGAAGCACCGGGCGGCTTGTACCGCAATTATTGCATCCCAGGCCGCCAATCCCCATCCACGGGAATGAGTACAGGAGGTGTGCGATGCAAGCATTGAAGCTCGGAACCCTCATGGTCGCGCTGGCGCTGGTGTTGAGCGGGTGCAGTTTCCCCAAGACGCCGGAAGCCAGGGCGCGCTTGTTTTTCGACAAGGGCCAGGACGTGATCATGGATTCGCTGGAAGACCAGCACCTGACCGATCAGCAGTTGCAGCAGGCCCGTGACATCATGAAACGCCGACGGCCGGCGGTAATCAGTGCCGTGGCAAACGCCTTTCGGGCCCAGCAGAACACTTTCCAGTCCATTTACGCCGGCGAAGGCGAAGCCGGGTTAACGGCGCAGGGGGCCAGGCTGCACCAGGCGCAGCAGACTGCGTTTCAGACCATTGGCGCCATGCACGAAGCGTTGGCTCAGGCCGTGGGACGCAAGGCGTGGAACGCCGCCTCCGCGGAGCGTCGGGAATCGTTCAGGGATCGGTTCGAATAGCTCAGAAATCGGCGAGGCGTAGGCGGCGGGCCATTTCCGCCATTACGCTGTCCCAGTTGTCGTCCTGCTGGCGGAACAATCGCATGGTCGGATACCAGGGGCTGTCGGTTCGCTCCAGCATCCATCGCCAGTCCGGTACGCGCGGTACAAGCAGCCATACGGGCTTGCCCAGTGCACCGGCCAGGTGTGCCACGGCTGTGTCGACGCTGATCACCAGGTCCAGGCGTTCAATGGCGGCCGCGGCTTCGTTCAGGTCCTTGAGATGATGCGAAAGATCGCCCAGGCGGTCGGAGAGGGCCGAGCGATCCAGTTCCACGGAGCGCGCCCCCTTTTGCAGGCTGAAGAACCGCAGACCCTGGATGTTGATCAAGGGCCGGTAGAGGCTGAGACGAACGGAGCGCAGGTGATCGAAGGCGTAATCGCCGCTTCCGGCCCACACCAGCCCGATCTTCGGCTCCGCTCCCAGGGCGAGCCGGCTGGTCCATACATCGCGCGCCCGCTCGGCGGGGGTGAGATAGGGAACATGGGCCGGGATCGTGTCAAGCGTGGTTCCCATGATGCCGGGCAGGCAGCCCACCGTGGCCTGGTAGTCGAACGTCTCCTCGAGCGCCTGGCCGTTGGCGCGGACGTCGTGAGCCACGTTGGAGGCGCGCAACAGTTCCACCATGGCGAAGGGCGCTTCCATGACGACTTCGGCGCCGGCGTCCATGAGGAGTCGCCCGTAGCGGGCAAATTGAAGGGAGTCGGAAAGAACCCGGTCCATCACCACCAGCAGCCGCTTGCCTTCGATAGGCTGGCCTTCCCAACACGGCGGCGGAGTGAGTCCCGGAGTTGCAACGGCCGGTTGCTGCGGGTCGGGTTCGGCCCCTTTGCGCCAATGCGTCCAGCCCTCCCGAAGCCGGCCTTCGGTCAGCAGGGCGGCGCCCAGGACTCGATGGGCGGGGCGATGATCGGGGCGCAAACCAATGGCGGTGCGAGCCGCTTCCGCGGCTTCGTGAATCCGGCCCTGGTCCTGCAGCACCAGGGCCAGCGCGTAGTGCGCCTCGACGTAATCGCTGCGCGCGGCAACCGCCTGCCGGGCCGATGCTTCCGCGGAGTCGATCCGGCCCATGCGACGCAGAAGATGGGCGAGATTCGTGTGAGCGGCGGCGTAGTCGGGATCGAGTGTTACCGCCTGCCGGTAGGCGTTGACCGCGCCGGTACGGTCACCCGCCCGCTCAAGAGCACGCCCGAGATTGAAGTGCGCTGTAGGGTAGGTCGGCTCCAACTGGATGGAGCGATGATAGCAACGGGACGCTTCGCCGATGGCACCCAAGGACAGGTGCGCGGTGCCCAAATCGCACCACGACTGGTACATGTCGGGTTGTATATCGAGGGCCCGGCCCAGAAGCTCCACGGCTTCCGCCGGCTTGCCAACCTGGCAGGCAATCAGGCCGAGCAGACGAAGTGCGCCGGGATGGTTCGGCCTCGTGGAAAGCGCCCGCCGATAGAGCCGTTCGGCGTCGGAGAGCCGGCCTTCATTGTGCGCCTCGAAGCCCTCGCGCAGCACGCCGTCCGGGTCATCCACCGCCGCTATGCCGTGGGGCCGCCGATGGTCGTGGACGCTCAATTTGGATGCTCTCTCAGAACGCTTCCTCCCGCCGCCGGTCGCACGAATTACCGTCAGTGTCGATGGCGGGAGGCGCAACTGCCCCCGCCCCGGCGCAACAGACATAGAGTATGAGTAGTGGCTGATGGGTACAAGTGTCTGTTGGCGCCAAGGATTTCCGCGCCGGCCCGGGCATCTGGGTCGGTGAAAAAGCGTGCTGTCTCGGTTGTTTTGTTGTTCTGGGCCACCGGTTCATGGCACTTGGCGCGGGCCGCCGAGTTTTCGCTCGAGTACGGTCGAAGCAACGATCATCTGACGCGTGTCTGGCGAGCCGGCTACGGTGATGATTTCGGGCCGCGTTGGCGATTCGGCGCGCTGGAGATTGTGCCCAGCTGGCAATTGGCCGCGGGCCACGATGCGCGAATCGGTGATCTGAGCGATTCCCGGAAGGGGTTTTGGGAGCTGGCCGCGCGCCTGGTGTTTACCATTCAGGCGGATGCACGGAGCCCGGTGTTTTTCCAAGTCGGGACCGGCCCCGAGTACATCACTGCCCAATTCATTGGAACCAAGAATCTGGGCAGCCGGCTGGAGTTTCGTTCCCATTTCGGCCTGGGAGCGCGATTCGGGCCCGACCGCCGGTATTTCCTCCTGGGATGCCTGCAACACGCCTCCAATGGAGGAATCAGCCATAACAATCCCGGCATCAACTACGCGACCGTCTCGCTGGGCGTGAGGTATTAGGGCACCTTGATCGATGCACGCGGTCGAGTGGGTGGATCACCGTCTCCACAGGTCGTTCCTTTGAAAAAGCGCGGCATGGTCGCGCCAACTTGCGACCGTGTTCTCCAAGGCAGGATGCCCGTGAAATGCCGGGTCACCCGGCGACCCCGCCGGCGGACTTCCACATTCGGATGGCTGGCGTCAGTGGTCGACTTCCTCGGCCTTAAGCTCCCACTGAAGGTCGACGTTGCTGCGCTGCTCGGTGGAGTAGGTCAGGCCATGGTGTTGTTGGGATTCGTCCTGGCGGACGCCGCCCACGGACAGCCATCGCCCCAAGGGACCGGTGACGGTAGTGGTCAGACCCGAGGTTTCGATGGGGCCGTCTTCGGCCCCGGTCAGCGCGGCCTTTTCGGCGGCAAGGCGGACGGTTACGTTCCGGCCGTGAGCGGTGGCCAGCACGTAGAAACCGTCGGGCACCGTCTTGTATTCGCGTTGCTCGGAATAACCGGCGCCGCGGCGCCCCACAAAGCCGCTGCGTTGGACGATGGGAATCTGCAGGTCGTTGTGCACGTAGGCCGGATAACCCGCGGTTACGCGAACATGCTGAACGTGGGTTCCTTCATCCTCGTTTTCCGTGCTGTAGACCTCAACGCGGCCGCGCCCACGTATCTGCCCGTTATCGTTCCGGACTTCGCCGTTGACGCCGGCGCCGGATCGGTTTGCCGCGCCGCCGCGGGTCGTGCGCAGCGTCAAACGCAGTGAAATCGGTGCCTGATCAAGCCGGCTCACCAACGTGCGGACCTGTTCGATCTGCGGCGGATTGCCCCGCACGAGCAGGCGGAATCCGTCGGCGACGAGACTGACATCCTGATCCACGAGGGGCTGGATCAAGGGGACAATTTCAGCGGCGGATCGGTTGTTTAGCTGTATGACTTCAAGTTGCTTGGCAGCATGGGCCTGGCCGGCGAGCAGGATAAGAATCAGCAGTGGAAAGAGCGTCTTGCGCATGGAAGCCCGAGCCTGTTTTGCGGATCCCACGATCAAATGTGGAGACGCCGCATGTTGGGATCGACAATCGCCTGTGCCCAGGCCTCGTCGAACATCTTCTGCAGTTCCCGCGCCTTGAGCGGCTGGTGATAACTGGCCCAGCCCTCGAACCGGTTCGCTTGGCTGCGATGGATTACGCCGGTGCCGTCGGCGAGCAGAAAGGCCTCGTTGTAGTCCTTGTGGTCTTCACCCAGGCGGCGGATCTCGATGAAGGAGCTAAGCCGCCGTGCCAGTTCAATGAGGCGATGATCGTGGCGGATCGGGGTGTCCAGCTCCCGTGCGAGTATACGGATGCGGGCCTTGCGATGGCGCACGGCGATCGCCCGGATGGCGGCCAGGCAGTCATCGTCGTCGTAGATCCGGCGATCCAGATCCCGGGTCATGATGTCCACGTTGAGTCGCGCCTGGCTGAGCAGATCCCGGGTTACGGCCTGAAGCTCTTCCAGCGTATGAATGGGGAACTGCTCGGGATCCTGGCCCAGGCGGCGCTGTTGTTCGGATTGATCAGGCATGGCCACACGCGTCTCGTCTTGATGCGTCTCCCTGGGCCCTAGGCTACACCGGCTTCGTCGTGCACCGCTACAGCGGCTCTCCGGGACGCGGAGACTTGACGGCGCCGGTTGAGGCCCGGTCGGCGACATATCGCATTCGCCGATGGGGCAGGCCGGCATCCATGAAAACAGGGCCTTCCGGTTCGAAGCCGAGCCGTCGGTAGAAGGCGATCGCCGTGGTTTGCGAGTTGAGCTCCAGCACCGGGTCGCCCCGCTGGAGGCTGATCCCAATCAGGGCCTTCACCAGTTCCTGTCCAATGCCGCGCCCGCGATGCTCGGGTAGGACGGCGACGCGGCCGATGTGGCCGTCCGGGGTCAGTCGCGCCGTGGCCAGAGCGGTGCCGCCCCGGCGCGCGACCAGATGGACCGAGAGCGGGTCCAGGGCGTCGAGCTCCAGCTCCTCCGGGACGCGTTGTTCCTTGACGAAAACCTCGTGGCGGATGGCGCCGGCCTCCCGGCCCAATCGCGCCCAGTCGCCGCGGTCGATCAGCAGGGGGAGTTCAGTCACCGTCGCGCTCCAGGGCACCAGCGGCGAGCAATTGCCGCAGCAGAAGATTCTCCTGCAGGTCGGGAGTGCTCCCGGCGGCCAGACGGCGCTCCCGAAGCAACTGCCTGAGCCAGGGCAAATCGGAAGGCGATACGTCGTAGCCTTGGCCGTCGGCGTACAGACGCACACCCTCCGGGCGCGGGATCAGGGCGTGGCGGCTCCAGGGGTGCAGGCGAACGCCGGCGCCAAGCATGCTTGGTACGCCGTCCACCGGGAGCGCATTGGCGTTGGGCCGTTCCGCGAAAGCGGGCTTGGGTTCGGACACCACTTGCGCGAACGCCTCCTCCAACAAGCCGGGGTCCGAGTCCAGCACGGCCTGGAGTTGGTCGCGAACCGTGAGGCGAACGGCTTCGCTGATATCGGCGGGTTCCGTTGCCGGGACCAACGGGGGATCGGTGTAAAGCTCGTCCCCCAGGCGTTCCAGCAATCGTTCGCAGTACGCCATGGCCACTTCCCGCAGGGAAGGCGCCCGAAAACCCACGGAATAGGTCATGCACGGGTCCAGCGCGATGCCGTGGTGGGGGACGCCGGGCGGAAGGTAGAGCATGTCGCCGGGTTCGAGCACCCAGGACTGAGCCGGTTCGAAATCGCTGACCAGATCCAGGGCCGGGTGGGGCAGCGGATCCCCGGCACCCTTTTCCCCGATGCGCCATTCCCGGGACCCAAGGCTCTGAATCAGGAACACATCGTAGCGATCGACGTGAGGCCCCACGGAGCCGCCGGGCGCGGCGTAACTCACCATCAGATCGTCGATCCGCCAGTCCGGGAGGAAGCGGAAGGGCCTGAGGAAGGACTGCAGGCCGGGGAGGTGCTTGTCCACGTCCTGCACCAGGAGCGTCCAGGCGCTGTCGGGCAGGGCCTGGAATTCGTCCTCGCTGAAAGGACCGTGGCGGAGGTGCCAGCGCAGTTGGTCGGCGTGTTCCTCCACGATCCGGGATTCCACGTCGGGCTCGCAGGCCAGGCCGGCCAGTTCTTCGGGCGTCAAGCCGGGCGGCACGCCGGCGAAGGCACCGCGCACCAGCAGCGGGCGTTGCTGCCAGTAGTCACGGAGGAAGTCCTCCGTGCTGAGTGCTCCTAGTGTCGTGTCATCCATGCCATGGGCTGTGTTCTTTGATCAGACGTTACGGGCCTGGTCGGCGGCGTTGCCGCAATAGGCCCACGGGGTAAGGCCAACGAGCTGCGCGCGCGCCTCGTCTGGAAGGTCCAGGGTGTCGACGAAGGCCTTCAGCGCATTGGCGTCCACGCGTTTCCCCCGGGTCAGTGCCTTCAGTTTCTCGTAGGGTTGCTCTATGCCGTAGCGCCGCATGACGGTCTGAATCGCCTCGGCGAGCACTTCCCAGTTTTCATCCAGGTCCCGCTGCAAGCGGTCCGGGTTTACGTCCAGCTTGCCGATACCCTTGAGCAGCGCGTTGTAGGCAATCAGGCTGTGAGCGATGCCCACGCCCAGATTCCGCAGAACCGTGGAGTCAGTGAGGTCGCGCTGCCAGCGCGAGATGGGCAACTTGGCGGCGAGGTGGCCGAACAGCGCGTTGGCCACGCCCAGATTGCCCTCGGCGTTTTCGAAGTCGATGGGGTTGACCTTGTGGGGCATGGTCGAGGAACCGACTTCGCCCTCCACCAGGCGCTGACGGAAATAGCCCAGGGAGATGTACCCCCAGACATCCCGCGAGAAATCCACCAGCACCGTGTTGAACCGCGAGATGGCGTCGAACAGCTCGGCGATGTAGTCATGGGGCTCGATCTGCGTGGTGTAGGGGTTCCAGTTCAACCCCAGGCCGGCAATGTAGGCTTGTGCGTGGGCGGGCCAGTCCACCTCCGGATAGGCCACGCGGTGGGCGTTGTAGTTGCCCACGGCACCGTTGATCTTGCCGAGAATCTGCACCGCGGCGGCTTGGCTGCGCTGGCGCCGCAGGCGGTAGACGATGTTCGCCATCTCCTTGCCGAGAGTGGTTGGGGAGGCGGTCTGGCCGTGGGTGCGGGAGAGCATGGGCAGATCGGCGTGGCGGTGGGCCTGATCGGCAATGGCGTCGATGACGCGATCCATCAGCGGCAGTACCACCGATTCGCGCGCCCGCTTCAGCATCAGCGCATAGGCGAGATTGTTGATGTCCTCGGAGGTGCAGGCGAAGTGGATGAACTCCATGTGCTTCGCCAATTCGGGCTGGGCCGCGAGCTTTTCCTTGAGGAAGTACTCCACGGCCTTGACGTCGTGATTGGTCGTCCGTTCGATTTCCTTGACGCGTTCGGCCTCTTCCACCGAGAAATCCCGGATGACTCCATCGAGGAAGGTCGCGGCCGCATCGGAAAACGCCGGCACCTCCGGGATGCCCGGATTGGCGGCCAAGGCCTGGAACCACCGGATTTCCACCTCCACGCGATAGCGGATGAGGCCGTATTCGCTGAAGATCTCCTGTAAATCGGCGGATTTCTCGCCATAACGGCCGTCTACGGGGGAAATTGCGGTCAGTCTGGTCAGTTCCATGGAAGCTCCGGGCATGAGATGCGATCTGGACAGGCCTTGTGGCGCCGCCGGCACGCCGCAATTCTAATAGCACATGAGTCCCGGTGCACGCGGGGGGATGATCTTCCGGCGGCATCGCACCACAGGTTTAACCGGAAGGAGGGCGCGAATGACGGACTATCGCATCGAAAAGGACAGCATGGGAGAACTCAAGGTGCCGACGGACGCCCTTTACGGCGCCCAGACCCAGCGGGCCGTGGACAACTTTCCCATCAGCAGCCTGCGTGCGCCCCGGGCCTTCATCCGCGCGCTGGGACTGATCAAGGGGTCGGCGGCGGCGGTCAACCGGGAACTCGGCGATCTGGACGAGGCCGCTGCGGAGGCCATCATGGCCGCGGCAAAGGACGTGGAAAACGGCGAGTACGATCAACAGTTTCCGGTGGATATCTTCCAAACGGGATCAGGCACCAGCAGCAACATGAATGCCAACGAAGTGATCGCGCACCTGGCCGGCGAGCGCCGGGGCGAGGCCGTGCATCCCAACGATCAGGTCAACATGGGGCAGAGCAGCAACGACGTCATCCCCACGGCGGTTCATGTCAGCGCCGCGCTGGAGTGCCACGAGAAACTGCTTCCCGCGCTGAGCCACCTCAGAAAGACCCTGCTGGATCGGGCCGACGAACTCGGGGAGGTGGTCAAGACCGGGCGCACCCACCTGATGGACGCCATGCCCATCACGCTGGGCCAGGAGCTGTCCGGCTGGGCCAAGCAGGTCGAGCTGGGGATACGCCGCATCGAAGACAGCCTCAAGCGGGTCAGCGTATTGGCCCAGGGCGGCACCGCCGTGGGCACCGGTATCAACGCCCATCCCGAGTTCGGGAAGCGTATGGCGGAGGAGCTGTCCCGCCGCACCGGCGTGAAATTCACCACCAGCGACAACTATTTCGAGAGCTTGAGCAGTCAGGACGCGGCGGTTGAGCTCTCCGGCCAGCTGAAGACGGTGGCGGTGAGCCTGATGAAAATCGCCAACGATCTTCGATGGATGAACAGCGGGCCACTGGCGGGATTGGGCGAGATCGCCTTGCCGGCGCTTCAGCCGGGCAGCAGCATTATGCCGGGCAAGGTCAATCCGGTGATCCCGGAGGCGGTGACCATGGTGGCCGCTCAAGTCATGGGTAACGATACGACGGTGACCATCGCCGGGCAGTCCGGCAATTTTCAGGTCAACGTGATGTTGCCGGTGGTGGCCTACAACCTGCTGCAGAGCGTCGAGCTCCTGGCCAACGCGGGGCGGGTGCTGGCGGACAAGGCGGTGGCCGGATTCACGGTGAATACCGACCGGCTTGACGAGGCGCTGAGTCGCAATCCGATTCTGGTCACCGCGCTGAACACGGTGATCGGCTACGAAAAAGGCGCCGAGATCGCCAAGCGCGCCTATCGCGAGAAACGGCCGGTGCTGGAGATCGCCGTGGAAATGACCGAGCTTTCGGAGGATGAGCTTCGCCGGCTGCTGGATCCGGCGCAATTGACCAAGGGTGGCGTCGCGGACTCGTAACAGAAAAAGGCCCTCGCGAAGGAGGGCCTTTCTTTCACCACTAAAACGGTGTTCCGGATTCAGCGAGTCTTCAGGCGGCCTTGGTGGCGCCACCGCTCTTGGCGGTCTTCTGAGCGTTGGCCGAGAAGGACTTCCAGTTCTCCTGCAGCATCTCGCTGACTTCGCTGTTGGTCTTCACCAGCAGGTCGAAATACTTCTGGGCGTTGGCGACGGCCTGCTTGCCGGCCTCGGAGGCAAAGGAAAGCTGCGAAGACAGGAAGTCTTCCGGCTTCTTGCTCTCGCCCAGGGACTTGAGCTGCTTCATGCCGCTGTCGAAGCTGGAGCTTACGACCTCTTTGTGCAAGTTGAAGAACTCTTCCGAGCGGCTGCTGGTGAATTGGCCGAACTGATTCAGGGAATCGACCAGAGACTGGTTGATCTGATCCAGTTGCGGGAAGTTGCCTAGGAATTCTGCGGTTTTCATAACCTCTCTCCTTAAGGTTGGAAAAACATGGCGTGGCTCTTCATTGAGCGATCTAATCCTGCCGCACCGTCGCGGTGCGGCACTGCACCATAGGCCAACCTGACTGGGGTGTCAAGAATCGCCCGGTGTGGTGCGGTCGAAACGCATGAACAGCTGGCCGGGAGCCGCACCTGGGGCGGTGTCCAGGTACATCGATGCCAGGCGGAAGTCCTCGGCGGGCGCCAGAGCAGGGCCTTCGAGAATGGTCTCGAACGCGGCACCGCCGATCAGGCGCGTGCGGATCGTCAGGTACAAGGTATCCAGCAGGCCGTCACTGACCAGCGTGTTCATGACCTGGGGGCCGGTCACGGAGTAGATGTTTCGGTATCCCAACGCCTCCAGGTGGCGAATCAGGAAGTCCCCGCGTACGCCACGGCCCGGGGGCGCCGCGTGCACCCGCGCGCCGGCCGCCTCGTGATGCCGAACGGCGGCGGCGTTGAGCGGCTCGGCGGCAAAGATATGGATCTTGCGCCCCTGGCGAAGCAGCGAGTCCGGTAGTACGAAACTCAGCCCATGGCTCAGGATCGCGATGTCCGGTTGAGCGCTCAGCCCTCGCTCCCGGCGCCAGCGCCGGAGATCCTCGAAGGCATCCGCCTCGCTGACCGGCAGATGATCCTGGGCCTGTCCAAGGTTAAGATCCCGCAGGTAGCGACCGCTGGTGACGATGACGTCGGCGTGGGCCGCCAATTCCTGGAATAACCGCCAATCCCGGGGGTTGGCGATGGCGCTTGGGACACGGTGTTGGCCGTCGGTATCATCCAGGGCGATGCGGCCGTCGAGGCTGGTGATGAAATTGGTATAAACGAACGGACCCGAAGACTTGCGGGTGAGCGGGGCATCACGGTAGAGGCCTTCGAGCGCACGAGGGCGGCCCGCTTCGGGAAAGAGTTCCAGCACTGATTCGGTCATCGGCCATGCTGCCCCGAGTTGATCCCCGCCGGCGCCGTCCACACGACTCCTTGGGGAGAGGATTGGTCAAGAAAGTACCGGACGCCGGCATCCGCCGGCAACCAAACACCACACCGCGTGATGAAACCGCAATGGGAGACTCGATGGCGAAAAGCGACGGACTTCAGCGGGCCTATCGCATCCTCAGCGGTGACGACAGTGACGAGCGCAGCTGCGAGGCCATTCCCGACGAGGCTTGTACGGACGTCCCGCGAAACTATCTGCTGAACGTGCTCAACGGCGCCTGCACCAAGCTCGCGGAAAAGATAGCCGGACCGAACCTGGTCCTGCCGTGGTTGCTGGGCGTGATCGGCGCCCCGGCCGCCATGATCGGTTTCCTGATGCCCATCAAGCAAACCGGTTCACTGGCGCCCCAACTCCTCGTCTCCGGCACCATCCGCGGTCTGGCCCGGCGCAAATGGGCGTGGTTTGCCGCCGGCATGGTCCAGGCCGTCGCCCTGGTGGGCATCGCCGTTGCCGCCATCGCACTGCCGCCGGTTTGGGCGGGCGGGCTGACCTTGGTCTTGCTGGCGCTCTTCAGTGTGGCCAGCGGAGTGGGGTCGGTCGCGTTTCAGGACGTGACGGGCAAGACGATTCCCAAGGGCAGGCGCGGGCACCTGTTATCCAACCGAGCCGCCATCGGCGGCGTGCTCACCGCGGTTGCCGGCGGCCTGCTTTACTTCTTCTTCGGTAAGGGCGCCGATCCCGTGGTGTACGCATCGATGGTGTTGATCGCGGCGGGGCTCTGGGCCCTGGCAGCGGTGTTGTTCGCCAGCCTCGACGAAGTCCCGGGCGCCACGGAGGGAGGGCGCAACCCGATCAAGGAACTCGGCGCAGGCCTGGAACTGGCGAAAACCAAGCCCGGCTACCGTCGGTTCCTGCTGACCCGGGCGCTGCTGCTTACTGTGGAGCTCGCCATGCCATTCTACGCCATGCAGGCGAGAAGCCTTTTCGGCGGCGGCATTGGCGCGCTGGGCATCTTTGTCGTCACGGTGGGGGTGGCCGGCGCGGTGAGCAGCCCCGTCTGGGGGCGGTATTCAGACCGTTCCGCGCGCCACGTCATGGCGGCGGGCGCACTGCTTGGCGTGGTGGCTGCGGGGTGTGCGCTGGGGTTCGTTGCCGTGCCGGCCTCATGGCAAAATCCCTATCTATACACGGTCGTGTTTATCGCGCTAGGCTTCGCCCAGTCGGGCGTGAGACTCGGCCGCAAGACCTACTTGATCGATGCGGCTCCCACTGGGGAACGGCCGCTCTACGTGGCCTTCAGCAATACCGCCATCGGCTTGGTCGCGCTCGCTGCCGGCGGACTGGGGGCGGTGGCGCAGGCGTTCGGCGTGAACACAACCATAGTGATTCTGGCCGTGTTGGGTGGGCTCGGGATTCTGGCGGCACTGGCAATGCCTGCGCCAGAGCGGATGGCCGATTAATCGTTCGGGGTGCCCGGAACATACGCGGGCGAATGGTCTAAATTTGCCTTATGATGATTAGAGACGCGGGCCAATGATCAAGCTCCATCGCAGTCGACTCAATGGAGCACCAACAGTGATTTCAGCTTCCACAATAGAGCCCGACGCAGCATTAACAGGGCATGCCACCCGGCGGAGTTTCCGGCAATGATTCGCGTTTTACTCGTTGACGATCATCAGCTCGTGCGCAGCGGTATCCGTCGCATCCTCGACGACGCCGGCGACATCTCCGTGGTCGGGGAGGCCGGCAGTGGCGAAGAAGCGATTCAGATGGCGCGGGAATGTGCGCCCGACGTCGTGTTGATGGACGTGAACATGCCCGGCATCGGCGGACTGGAGGCCACTCGAAAGCTTCTGCGCGTGAACGAGGTTCTCAAGATCATCGCCCTGACGATCCATATCGAGGAGCCGTACCCCAGCCGTCTCATGGAGGCCGGCGCGATGGGCTATCTCACCAAGGGCTGCGGCGTTGAGGAAATCATCAAGGCCATCCACTCCGTGAACAAGGGTGAACGTTATATCGGTGCCGATATCGCTCGGCAGATGGCCCTTTCCGGGTTCGACGGCAGCCGCAAGAACCAGTTCCAGAAACTTTCCCAGCGCGAGGTTCAGGTGATGATGATGATCACCCAGGGCCACAAGCTCCAGGAGATCTCGGACAAGCTCTGCCTCAGCCCCAAGACCGTGAGCACCTATCGCTATCGGCTGTACGATAAGCTGGGAGTGGAGACAGATGTGGAACTGACCCATCTGGCGATTCGCCACGGTATGATCGACCAGATGTGAGGGATCCTCGAATGCCGCCCGCGATCCGCGCGAACTGATGTCTTCCGAAGCCTTATCGTTTAACCCCGACTGCGTACGCTGCCCACGTCTGGCCGAGTTCCTCGCCGAGGTGCGTTCGGCTCATCCCGAGTATCACGGCCGGCCGGTTCCCGCCTTTGGCGAATCCGGCGCTCCGCTCCTGGTGGTCGGACTCGCTCCGGGGATGCACGGCGCCAATCGCACCGGCCGCCCCTTCACGGGCGACTACGCCGGCATCCTGCTTTACGAGACCCTGCACGAATTCGGTTTCGGCACGGCACCCGAATCCGTGTCCGCGGACGACGGACTGGAATTGCGCGGCGCGCGGATCACCAACGCCGTGCGGTGCCTGCCGCCCGCAGAACAAGCCCACCCGGCCCGAGGTGAGGGCTTGCACCCCGTATCTGCGGCACGATCTTGAAGCGCTCCCGGAGGGCGGTGTGGTGCTGGCGCTGGGCCGTATCGCGCACGAGGCCGTGCTGATGGCCCAGGGGCTGAAGCTCAGCGCCTATCCCTTCGGCCATGACGCCCTGCACGTGCTGCCGTCCGGCATCCGGCTGCTGGATTCCTATCATTGCAGCCGCTACAACACCCAGACCCGGCGACTGACCACCGAGATGTTCCGCGGGGTGATCGCTCGGGCGCGGCGGCTTTGCGATGATCTTTCCGGCGAATCGCGCCATGCCGAAGCACGCTGACTCCGATACCTTCGATCCCAAAGCCGTCATAAACCAGATCCCGGAGACGCCCGGCGTGTATCGCATGCTGGATGTCGACGGCAAGGTGATCTACGTGGGCAAGGCCCGGCGCCTGAAGCGGCGGGTGGCCAGCTATTTCAACCGCAGCGACAAGTCCACCAAGACCCGGGTGATGGTGGAGCAGGTTCGCGGTATCGAGGTGACGGTCACGCACACCGAGGCGGAGGCCCTGATCCTTGAGAACAACCTGATAAAGAGCCTCGCCCCCCGCTACAACGTCCTGCTGCGGGACGACAAGAGCTACCCGTACATCTACCTTTCGGACCATCAGGATTTCCCCCGCCTGGCTTTCTACCGAGGCAGCCGCAAGGAGCCAGGGCGTTACTTCGGCCCTTTCCCCAGCGCCGGCGCGGTGCGGGAGACCCTGAGCCACCTGCAAAAAGTGTTTCCGATTCGCCAGTGCGAGGACAGCTTCTTCCGCAACCGCTCGCGGCCCTGTCTGCAGTATCAGATCGAGCGCTGCACGGCACCCTGCGTGGGCTTCATCTCCAAAGACGAATACCGGCGCGACGTGGACGACGCGGTCCGCTTCCTGGAAGGCCGAAGCGGGCTGGTGGTGGATGACCTTGTCCGCAGAATGGAGGAGGCCGCCGAAAAGCTCGACTTCGAAACGGCCGCGCGCCTGCGCGACCGCATCGCGACTCTGCGCCAGATTCAGGAGAAGCAGTACGTGGCCGGCGAAAAGGGCGATCTGGACGTGGTGGTCTGCGTCGCCGAGGGCGGCCAGGCCTGTGTTCAGGTGTTCGTGTTTCGCGGCGGCCGCAACCTGGGGAACAAGACGTTCTTCCCCAAGGCCCCGGCCGAGACCAGCGAGTCCGACGTGTTGTCCGCCTTCATCGCCCGCTACTACCTGGGCCGGGAAGTCCCTCGAGAGCTTCTGGTCAATCACGCCCCCGAGGACGCCGAACTACTGGAGGAAGCACTTTCGGAGGAGTCCGCTCACAAGGTGTCCATCCGCCCCAACGTCCGCGGCGAGCGCCGCCGCTGGCTGCAAATGGCCGTGACCAACGCCCGCATGGCCCTGGGCGCCCAGCTCGCCGACCGTGCGGGATTGGAACGCCGCTACGAAGCACTGCAGGAGGCCCTGGGCCTGGACGAGATTCCCTCGCGCATGGAGTGCTTCGACATCAGCCATACTCAAGGGGAGGCGACGGTCGCTTCCTGCGTGGTATTCAATCGCGAGGGCCCGCTGAAGTCCGACTATCGGCGATTCAATATCGAAGATGTTCCGGCCGGCGACGACTACGCCGCCATGCGCCAGGCGCTGAGCCGCCGGTATACTCGACTCAAGCGGGGAGAGGGTCTGATTCCCGATCTGCTGATTATCGATGGCGGCAAAGGCCAACTGGCCCAGGCCCGCGAGGTCATCGAGGAACTTCAGGTGGAAGGCGTGACGCTGATGGGCATCGCCAAGGGGCCGGAACGGCGGCCCGGCGAGGAAACCCTGTTTGTTGCCGGGAGGGGGGAGAAGTTATACTGCCGCCAGACTCCCCGGCCCTGCACCTTCTGCAGCAGATCAGGGACGAGGCGCATCGCTTCGCCATTACGGGGCACCGTCAGCGCAGGGGCAAGGCCCGACGGACGTCGGTTCTGCAATCCCTGCCCGGCGTGGGCCCCAAACGGCGCCAGGCCCTGCTCAAGCAATTCGGCGGCCTCCAGGGGGTCGCCCGGGCGGGCGTCGAAGACTTGGCCAGCGTCCCGGGTATCAGCCGAGAGCTGGCCGAGCGCATTTACGGCGCGTTTCACGGCAGCTGACCCTGTCTCACCGCAACGTTCAACCAGGGGTACCATGAATCTCAATTTGCCGAACATCCTGACGCTGATCCGCATCGGACTGATCCCGGTCTTCGGCGTGGTGTTCGTTCTCCCCCAAGGCTGGTCGAACGGCGCATCGGCCGCCATCTTCGCGCTGGCAGGCATCACCGACTGGCTCGACGGCTATCTGGCTCGCCGCATGGGTCTCACCTCGGCGTTCGGCGCATTCCTGGATCCGGTGGCGGACAAGCTCATGGTCGCCACGGCGCTGGTGGCTTTGGTGGCGGTCAATCCCACGCCGTGGTTCGCGGTACCGGCGGCAGTGATCATCGGCCGGGAGATCGCCGTCTCCGCTCTCCGGGAGTGGATGGCCGAATTGGGCAAGCGGGCGAGGGTGTCGGTCAGCACGATCGGCAAAGTGAAGACGGCGGGGCAGATGGTCGCCATTGTGCTTCTGCTGCTTCGGAAGAACACATTCGGCCTGCCGACTCACGATATCGGCCTGCTACTTTTGTATATCGCGGCGGTACTTACGATCTGGTCGATGATTATTTATCTGCGCGCCGCATGGAAGGAGCTGTCCGACAAGCCGTCCGGCGCGCCGGAAAAAACCGTGAAACCCTCTTGACACATCGGTTCCCGTCCCTAGAATAGAGCCTCGTTGTCGGGCGGGAATAGCTCAGTTGGTAGAGCACAACCTTGCCAAGGTTGGGGTCGCGAGTTCGAGTCTCGTTTCCCGCTCCAAGTTTTAGAAAACCCCGGTCTGCCGGGGTTTTCGCGTTTCTGAAGCCGAAAAACTCGATAAGTCCGCAGGGCGTTGACGGCTCGCCATCAATCGGCGCAGTTGCTATGATTGCCTGCCTGCGGACTGCCGAAAGAATCAAAGGCTCGGTGGCAGAGTGGTTATGCAGCGGCCTGCAAAGCCGTGTACGTCGGTTCGATTCCGGCCCGAGCCTCCAAATTCAGCGCGAATCGGCGATTCCGCTCAAGTCCGCTGGACCCGGCCCGGGTGGCGGAATTGGTAGACGCAAGGGACTTAAAATCCCTCGACTTCGGTCGTGCCGGTTCGAGTCCGGCTCCGGGCACCATCGTTTCCCTTTCCCAATCCCATTCATCCCGCCGCCCGCCTTTGCGCTGGTTTTCTACCGTTTTTCCCCGTCTTGTTGCCACTAGGCGCCAGTTTCGCCAGAATCGGGCAAACGCGGCCAGCGCCGTTTGTCGTCCGGTTGCGGGGGCTCCGATGACGGCACGCGACGGATACGGCGCGTCCCCCTGGGAAGGAGAAACCAATAACATGGCGAACGAACGAAAATCCCAGCACGGCGAGTGGTCCAGCCCGTTAATCTTCATGCTTGCAGCCGCTGGCTCGGCGGTGGGGCTGGGCAACATCTGGAAGTTTCCCTTCATAACCGGCGAATACGGGGGAGGGGCCTTCGTCCTGGTGTATCTCGGCTGCATCCTGCTGGTTGGGATTCCCATCATGGTTGCCGAGATTTCCTTGGGGCGCCGGGCCCGGCAAAGCCCCATCAACGCTCTGGAGATTCTCGCCAAGGACGAGCAGCGTTCGCCGCACTGGAAGAAGCTGGGCTGGATGGGCGTGGTTGCCGGATTCCTGATCCTCTCCTTCTATAGCGTCGTCGCCGGTTGGGCCGTGGCCTATATGGTCAAGGCCGCCGAGGGCTTCTTCACCTCCACCGACCCCAAGCTGATCGCCCAGGAATTCCATAACTTCCTGGCCGACCCCTGGCAACTCCTGCTCTGGCATACCGTGTTCATGGTGCTGTGTTTCTTCATCGTTGTCCGGGGTGTTCAGATGGGGCTGGAGAAGGCGGTGACGGTGATGATGCCGTTGCTGTTCGTCATTCTCCTGGTTCTGGTGGGGTACGGCGTGGTCAACGGCGCGTTCGCCAAGGCCGTTCACTTCATGTTCAGGCCGGATTTCCACAAACTCACGCGCGAAGGGATCCTCGTCGCCATGGGGCATTCCTTCTTTACGCTGAGCCTGGGCATGGGCGCCATCATGGCCTACGGTTCCTATTTGCCGTCCCGGGCATCCATCGGCTTCGCCACGCTGGTGATTGCGGGGGCGGATACGCTGGTGGCGCTGCTTGCCGGACTGGCGATTTTCCCTATCGTTTTCCAGCACGGCCTGGCGCCGGGGGCCGGGCCAGGCCTCCTGTTCCAGACGGTGCCGATCTCCTTCGGCGACATGCCCGCGGGCAACTTCTTCGGATTCCTGTTCTTTCTGTTGGTGGTGTTCGCCGCGCTGACCTCGGGCATTTCCCTTCTGGAGCCCTCGGTGGCTTACTTGGTGGAAAACAATAAATGGAGCCGATTCAAGGCCACCGGCCTGTTGTCGCTGGCCATTTGGGTGTTGGGCGTGGCCAGTGTTCTGTCGTTCAACGTCTGGTCGGACGTGCATCCCCTTGGATTCATTCCAGCGTTTGACAAGAAAACCATCTTCGACCTGCTGGACGGGCTCACGACCAACGTCCTGCTCCCGACGGGCGGGCTGTTCATCGCGGTATTTGCGGGATGGAAAATGCGCAAGGCGGCGATCCACGAGGAACTGTCCATGGGGGATCATCCGGGTTTTTCGGTCTGGTATTTCGTGGTCCGCTATATTTCGCCTGTCGCCGTCGCGGTTGTGCTGTTGAACAGTCTCGGGTTGCTGAAGTTGTTGGGTATCACGGGCTAACGCCGGCGCTGAAGCACGCTATTCCAAATCAAGGGGACTATCCCCATGTCAGCCTGAAGTCCCGCGGTTCGCCGCGGCTCGCGATTCGATTCGCGGCACATTTGGGGAGGTGCTCGCATGGATCATTCCACCCCCACGCCTTTGCAGATCGTGGAAGGTTATCTACAGGCCTTGAGAGATCGGGATGTCGCTCGGGCCGGGTCGTTTCTTGCGACCACGGATTTCGAATTCATCAGCCCCACACACCATTTCACGTCAGCGGGAGAGCTGCTCTCGTATCTGGAACTGTCCACTCCGATTGTTCATGGATTCGAGGTTCGGAAGACATTCGTGGACGGCGACGACGTCTGTCAGGTGTTCCGAGTGGTATCCCAGATATCGGAGCGCAAATCCAGTGAGGTGGCGCAGTGGGCCCAGGTCCACGAGGGTCGCATTCGCCGTATAGAGATGTTCTACGACGCTTACGAATACCGGATGCTGTTTGCGGAGGACCACGGGCAGGGCGGGCCCGCCGAGTAACGCGATCTCGGCACCGTGTACAGCTCCACTGTTCCACCAGCGGGCTGTTTACAGAACGTCACATTTCGCTACGGTGCGGCAACACCTCGATCTCCACTCTGTATCTTCGGGTAGCGCTGATCCCCGGACCGGGAAAGCGCCGGGCGCTGCCCGCGGCAGCACATCGTTCCTGGTAGGCCAGGTATATTAGTCGTAATAACAATATGTTATGGGATTGCTGTGGACGCCGTATCCCGTTAGGAGGGACGATCGTTCCAGTCAGAGGGGGCGTGGCCGCGCTTTTGGTACGAGGTATGCAAGCACAAAAACAGGCATAGGTCACGGTAGCGAGCCGCAACCATGCGAGATCGTACAGCACATCTCCGTCAGCCGGTTCCGTCCGACGGCACGGACTCGGGGGGCTGCCGCATCTACGGCACCATGGAACCCGCCGAAAGCCTTCGGTCGGAGTGGTGGGCCTGCGCGCTTGCGTATTGGCGCCGCGACCACCGGATCAAATTTTCGCTGATCTGGCGGGCATTCCTGGGACGCTGAAAGCCGGTTCGTGTTTGTGGTCGGGGATTGGCGGCTCAGGCCTTGAGCCGGTAACCCGTCTTGAAGATCCAAGCCACGACCGCCAGACCGACACCCAGAAAGACCACCACCATGCCCAGGCTGGCCATCACGCTCACATCGGCGATCCCATAGAAGCTCCATCGGAACCCACTGATCAGGTAGACCACGGGGTCGAACAAGGTCACCGTCTGCCAGAACGGCGGCAGCATCTTGATGGAATAGAACGTGCCCCCCAGGAAGGTCAGCGGTGTGATCACCAATAGCGGTACCAGCTGCAGCTTCTCGAAGCCGTCGGCCCAGATGCCGATGATGAAGCCCAGCAGGCTGAACGTGGCGGCGGTGAAAAACAGGAAGAGCACCATCCATACGGGGTGATCGATGCGCACCTCCACGAACAGGCTGGCGGTGGCGAGGATGATCAAACCCAGAATCACCGACTTGGTGGCAGCCGCGCCGACATAGCCCAGCACGATCTCGAAATAGGAGACCGGCGCCGACAGGATCTCGTAGATCGTGCCGGAGAATCGCGGGAAATAGATGCCGAAGGATGCGTTGGATACGCTCTGGGTCAGCAGCATGAGCATGATCAGGCCCGGCACGATGAACGCGCCGTAGCTGACACCTTCCACCTGATTGATGCGGGAGCCGATCGCCGCCCCGAACACCACGAAATAAAGCGAGGTGGAGATCACGGGCGAGACGATGCTCTGCAGTAGCGTGCGCCACGCCCTGGCCATTTCGAACTTGTAGATGGTACGTACGGCGTGGACGTTCATTCGCGCTCCTTCACCAGATCCACAAAGATTTCCTCCAGCGAGCTTTGCTTTGTCCGCAGATCCTTGAACGGAATGCCCGCGTTGTTCAAATCCCGCAACAACCCGGTAATTCCCGTGCGCTCCGCTTGGGTGTCGTAGGTGAAGATCAGTTCGTAGCCGTCGGCGGCGAGCTGCAGGCCGTGCCCGGTGAGTGCACTGGGAACGGCATCCAGGGGTTCGTGGAGAATAATGTTGAGCTGCTTGCGACCCAGCTGGTGCATGAGCTCGGTCTTTTCCTTGACGAGCACGATCTCGCCCTTGTTGATCACGCCGATACGGTCGGCCATTTCCTCGGCCTCGTCGATGTAGTGGGTCGTGAGGATAATGGTCACGCCGCTCTCGCGCAGGGCGCGAACCAGCTCCCACATCTCGCGGCGCAGTTCCACATCGACGCCGGCGGTTGGCTCGTCCAGGAACAGGATCTCGGGCTCGTGGGCCAGCGCCTTGGCGATCATGACCCGCCGTTTCATTCCGCCGGAGAGCGTCATGATCCGGTTGTCCTTCTTGTCCCAAAGAGACAAGTCGCGCAGCACCTTTTCAATGTGGGCCGGGTTGGGGCTTTTCCCGAACAGGCCCCGGCTGAAGCTGACGGTGGCCCAAACGGTCTCGAAGGCATCGGTGGTCAATTCCTGGGGAACCAAGCCGATTCTCGAACGGGCGGCGCGATACTCCCGGACCACATCGAAGCCGTCCGCCAGCACGCGGCCGTCACTGGGGTTGACGATGCCGCAGACGATACTGATCAGAGTGGTCTTGCCCGCGCCATTGGGGCCGAGCAGGGCGAATATTTCCCCTCGCCGGATCTCCAGATCCACCTCTTTCAGGGCCTTGAAGCCGCCGCCGTAGGTCTTGGAGAGATGCTCGACGCTGACGACCGCGTCCGAGGCGGAATCGACCGCCGATGGGGTTGCCGTGCTGGCCCTCGCCGAGGCTTGCTCACGGCCCACCGCAAGATTGCTTTCGTCGTTCACCGGATTGCGCGCTCCTCATGAGCCTTGATGGACCCGTGCAGTGTAGAGTCTCCGCCCCGATCATGCACCACGGTGACCCGCATGCGCCGGGGCGCGGAGCCAGGGAACACGTCAGGATGATCCGCTTGGAAATAACCTTGCCATCCCCCATCGCCAGTCTTGGCTCGGGGCTGATTGGACAATCACGGATGAAGCAAGGCGGACGCTGACCAATATGGGCCGTAATAACAGGATGTTAAGACGACTAGGTGACAAACGCATTTCAATCGCCACAATCGCAGCGGCCATAGGCCTGCTATGGGCTTCAGCCACGGTGGCGGGACAGCAGATCGGCATTGAGTACGGTCCCAGTCTGGAGATCGATTCCAGCTACTACCGGCACGCCGAATCGCTGCGGTTGAACTACAACCATACCCTGGGCGAGCCGTTGACGCTGCTTTTCGGCATTCATGCGCAACCGCGCTGGGAGCTTTCGGTGGACCGAGTCGCGGTAACCGGCAGCTCGTTGGATTCGAGCAATGGCTATTGGGAAGCCGCCGCTCGGGTCCTGTTCGATTTTCCGTTGTCCGACGATCCCCGATTGTTCGTGCAGGTGGGGACGGGGCCGGCGTATTTGAGCTCGGACCGCCTGGGGCCCAAGTGGTTGGGCTCGCGGCTGGATTTTCGTACGCATCTCGGTCTGGGGCTGCGGTTCGGGCCATCCCGCGCCTACGACTTGATCGTTGCGTTCTCTCATATATCCAACGCCGGCCTGTCTCACCACAACCCGGGCGAGAATTTCCTTTCCTTGAAACTGGATCGCGGCTTCTGAATCACGAGGAGGGCGAACTGTGCGCAGAGGATCCGGTCAGAACCAGAGAATGGCATCGTCGTCGCCAATCGATCGCCGCAGGAGGTGGATCATGCCTAATGAACTGGAGCCCATCGTCGATCAATGGTACGCCCATCGAGACAAGGGCCAGCCGTTCGTGATCGTCGCCGTTGAAGAGGACGGTGTCGAGATTCAGCACTACGACGGCGACGTGGAAGTGGTGGATCCGGAGGTCTGGCCCACGCTGGACATCGTGACCAGCGAGCCACCCGAAGACTGGACCGGGCCTGTGGACGACGTGGAGCCGGACGACCTGGACTATTCGGAAACCGCCATGCAGGGTCAGTCCTGGACGGAGCGCAGCCGGGAATACGGCCGCCCGGTGGAGGACTGGAGCAACGATCCCGCAGCCCGGGAAGAAGAACCGGAGGACGAAGAAGACGCCCCGGAACAGGGGAACTAGCGAGACGCTGATCCGCCCGTTCCGGGGACGGGGTTCATCCACTCTTGGGGGCGTATAACACGCACCATCCGTTGGGATTGATATCCCCTTTCACCAACTTGCAACTGTGGGGTGGCTGAAAGTGCTTGCAGCTGGAGCACTGCTGGCCGCTGTGCGGGTGGGTCTGGTATTGCGCGGCGCTCTTGCTGGTCTTGCCTTGCGCGTCCGCCACGGCGGGGGCGAAGAACGCCACCGGCAGCGCGGTTGCGGAACAACCGATGAGTTTCAGCAGGCGGCGGCGGGTCATTCCCGGTGAGTGTGGCATTTTCTGGTCCTCCTATGTATACGATCCGCTGCGGTCGGGCCAACAATCCGTCGTCAGGACCGCGCTGCGGACAACTCAGAGCGTCTTGCGTTGGGTCCGGTAGTCCCGGTCCGCGCCCGCGTCGGCACCGCCGAGACATCCATCAATCGTGTTCAGCGCTTCCTGAAGCCGCGATTCGCTCTCGTAGTAGGGCATGCCGAAGCGCAGCAACTGCCGCCGCCGCCCGTCCTTGTCGCGATCCTTGATGCACTTGGCGTGGACCCGCCGTTGGTCGAGGTCCCGGTAGAGCGGATAAGGATCGTGACTCGGAAAGGAAACCGCGAGCACGCCGGTATCCCGGCGCGGCCCGGCATGGGTGCCGATAAAGTGGTGCTCAATGCCGTGGTGGTCCAGGAGATCGTCCAACCGTGGCGCGAAAAAGCTGCAAAGTGCGGAGCTGCGCCCACTGGCAGCTTCGTCGCCGCCGGCTTCCCGGTGCAACTCCAACGCCGTTCGCAAGCCGGCGAAGGCCGAAAAGTCCACGCCGCCGGTGAGGGCGAAACCGTCCTGAACGGGGTCGTTCAGCAGGGGTTCCCCGGACCAGTTCATGCCGGCGACGGTGGCACGAAACCGCTCGTTGGTCCACAGCAACCCCGTACCCCGGGGGCCGAACAGCCACTTGTGGCAGCTCCCGAACAGCACGTCGGCCGATTCAAACGGCGGCATCCGCAAGCCTAGCGATTGGGAGACGTCGATGACCAGCGGGGTATTGGGACAGCGCCGCTTCACGATGGTCGACCAGGAGTCCACGGGCAGCAATTGACCGCTGTCGTAGGCCACATGAGAGAAGAACGCGACGTCGGGCTGATACCGCTCCACCACTGCCTCGAACGCGTTCTGATCCCGCATCTCGGCGTCCGACAAATAGCGGGTTTCGAACTCGGGCATTCGCTCGAACGCACCGAGCCCGCCGATGTGTTCGTGGGCCGTGGTGAGCACGCGCAGCGGCCGGCTTCTTTCGCCGGCCAGTCGCGCCAGGCACAGGGCCAACAGGTTGGAGCACGCCGAGGCACCGGCGCTGACGTGCAACGCATGCTCTTCAGAAGGCCACAGCTGGTTGGCGGCGTCCAGGGCGGCGGACAGCTGGGCACGGCCCTCCTGGTACTGCGCCAACGGGTGGGCCAGCAGATCGGCGGTTTGGAACTCCCGCACGGCCTCCAGCACATCGCTGGACGGCGAACCCAAGGTTCCGGGATTCAGGTTCAGGTGCCGGTAAGGAAAGTGCTCCCGCCGGAACCGTTCCCAGGCGAGTTCGCGGTGGGGTGTCGCGGTTTCGTCGGGGCCCCGGGCCGGATCGAGTTGAACAACACGCCCGCGGGGCTTTTCCCGGGCGCCGGAGGTCCCGTTCCACAATGTCTTGGGCGCGAACAGCCGGGCCTCGATCCGCTCCTGGTAGGGCAGCAACATGCGCAGGGTTCGGGCCACCATTTCCGAGAACGTGGCGGGTTGGAGGTTGTCCAGCACGTAGCGGTGTTCGATGCCGTATTCGAGCTTGGTCGGCTCGGATTCCCCGCGAGGGTCATGCACACCCCGCTGGATCGCGACCGGAAACCCCGCCCGGCGGGCAAGGTCGCGAACTGTCTTCGCCAGCTCGATGACGGAATAGGATTCCTCCGTGAGGTGGTTGATCACCCGGTGTGCACCCGGAGGCGGCGGCTCCTCCCGCAGCCGCGCCAGGGATTGGACGGTGTCGTTCAGCGACATCAGCCCCGTGCGTTGGTGGCCGGTGCCGTATACGGTCAAGGGCTGACCGCAGAGCGCTTGGGCAAGGAAACGATTGGCCACCGTTCCGAAACATTCATCGTAGTCGAGCCGTGTGAACAGGTCCTCGCGGTCGTCGATCTCCGGGGTCCAGGAACCGAACACGGTGCATTGCATGATGTCGGTGACCCGCAGCCCCCAGATTCGGCAGGCCACGGAAATATGGTTGGTGTCGTTGATCTTGGTGGCGTGGTAGAAATCATCCGCCTCACGGGGATAGGGCACAGGGCGGCTTGCCTGGTTGTTCCCGTATGTGGGTCGGAAATAGCCTTCAGCGATATCCAGTCCGGAGGTCGCGTATTCCCCGAAAGAGCCCAGTTTCACGATGTGGCAGTTTGGTGCGTAATTCTTGACCGCCCAAAGCAGCCGCATGTTGCCTTCCTCGTTGTTTCGAACGGTGAACAGAGCTTGTTCCGGCCCGCGCATGGAGTAGGGCGCTGATCCCTGCTGAGCCAGGTGATAGATGATGCCGGGCTGGGTCTCGGCGATCAGGGTTTCCAGATCGGGGGAATTCACATCCATGTGCATGAACTCCATGTTCTCCAGTCCGAAGTGGCTTCGAGTGGCCTCTAGGCGTTGTTCCGGCGTCAGAATGGGCAACAGGCTATCGCCGCCCTCGTCCCTGACCAGTCGTCGCCGCAGCAGATTGTCGATCAATACCACCCGCGTGGATGGGTTTTCGCGAGCGAGACGCAGGGATAGCGGCCAGCCCAAATAGCCATCCCCACCCAGGACCAAAATCGGACGGATCCCGGACACCGGCATCGAGCACCTCCATTGCTTATTGGTTAGCGAAGTGCGCTTTCGTCGCACCAGACATCGAAAAACTCTCAACAAGAGCTTCCAGCGAGCTCATCGAAGGCCTTGCCACAGGCCATGCAAAGCACGTTCCTCATTTCCTCGTTCCATCAGTGATCTGACCGTCCCTCGAGAATTTTGCGGGGTGCGACCTTTTCAAGCGCCTGTTCCCGGCCCCGATTCGTCGGGGTTCGGCGACGCCTTTGGCGCCTGCGGCCTCGCCAGGGCCTTTTGCGGCCGCCGAAGCGGGCGTTGCCATCCGACTACAAGTGCCTGTCCGCACCCGGCCCGGCCGGGGTTACCACAGGTGATAGAAGGGCACGGCGACGAACCACACCATGAAGTTCAGCGTGACGAACAATGTGCCGTTGATTCGCTCGACGGTGCCGCCGTTGTTTTCCATCCGCTGCCACAAGGCATTCAACAGCAGCAGGCAGGCAGCCGCGTGGGGCACCGCGAAATACGTGAGGCCGTTGAATACACCGCCGCCGATCCCGGTTCGGTCGAAAGCCACGGCGAGCGAAGTCGCCGCAACGATCGCGGCAGCGGCCAATACGATCAGCAAGCGCGGCCCCAGCCGCACGGCGAGCGTTCTCTTGCCGGCGGACGCGTCTGCCTCCCGGTCCGGCAGGCCCGCCAGCATGATGGCCGGCAGGATGGCTAGGGCCAGGGGCGCACTGATCAGCCAGGGGAGGGCGTCGGTGCCCGCACCCCCCTGAAGCACGTAGCCCAGGAACATGACCAGGATGCTGTGGGTGATGCCCACGTCGATTTCGCCGAGTCCGCGATAGCTCAGCCGTAGCGGCGGCATGGTGTACCCCAGAGTGAGCACCAGCGCTACGGGGCACCAAGCCAGGGGCGTGCCAGGGGCCGGCGCAAGGCGCAGCATCATCGCCCCGGCGACGAAAGTGCCGGCCAGCGCGATCGCGATGGCATGGCGGATGCCCGCAAAGGTCGTGGAACCGTCCACCAGTACTCGCGAACCGCCGGTAAACGGCCCGAAGTGCTGATTCACCCGGTCCGACGGGTAGTCCACATAGTCGTTACAGAAGACGGTGGCCGCTTCGAGCGCAAACAGGAACAGATAGCCCCAGAGATAGGTTTGGAGGTTCACCCCGTTGGCCGCGGCGGCGAGAGCACCCACCGTATAGGCCGCCCACGTCATGGGGTAGAACTGAAGCCGCAGCGCCCGCAGCCAGGTCAGGCCGCCTCGCGCGGCCCGAGCGGTGGGCGAGCGAACCCCGGCGATCAACGCGTATCCGGCTCGCCGCGCCTGCTCGAGCCAATCCCGGCGGCGCTTCATGTCCGAGGTGCGAACGGAACCGCAAACCAGCTTGCGCACGGGCGAGACGCCGCAGAACCCCAGGGTGGCTTCGGCCATTGCGTGATTCCCCGGCGACCGGAACAAATGCCGGTAGATCACTGGCGGGGTGTCCATGGTCGTGATCAGCTGGGCTGATTTGCCGGCCCATAGCCCTTCCCAGTCGGTGGCCCCTGGACCATAGAATCGAAATGCCCGGCCGGGCATCACGATTCGGTCCAGGAATCCCTTCATCAAGGCCGGCATGGTGCCCCACCAGGTGGGATACACGAACACCAGATGGTCCGCCCACTCGATTAGCTCCAAGGCGCCCGCCAAATCCGGTTCCAGTGGCTGTTGTTCCGGCGACTCGACGCGCACGTAGGGATCGAACGCCAGGGTGGCGAGATTCAGCCGCTTGATGGCGACGCCGGCCTGTTGCGCTCCCTGCTCGTAGGCACCAGCCAAAGCCCCGCACAGACTCTCGACCCGCGGATGCCCCAAAATGATCAGCACGTTCATCGAGTTCTCCAGCCGAGCTCGCTGTTGCGTGTCTCTTGGGAACGGGGGGCGCGTTAGTCAAACGGGGTCCTAGGAAGACTCCGAACCTTGGCGCGGGCTGGGCTAGGTAACTCGATAGGCGTCGTCGAACGGGCACTCCGGGCGCCCCCGGTTGTTGCCCCCGGGTCATCCTCTATTGCCCGACTCGGCCTAAACCGTTAAGGAGACGCTGATCTATTCACGCGTTCGCGCTCAGGTGTGCTTTGGTCATCCGGGTAGGCGCGGTGCCGGTCGCGTAGCCGTCGCTACGGGGCCGGTGGCGCAACACCGCCGGGGGTCAAACAGGTCTGGGCCCTTCGGGTTACGGCCTGATAAGCTGCCCTGGGGTGTTGCGCCGCTTGGCCGTAGAGCGGCTACGGTGCTGCGCGGCGCGCATACCATGCCGGCTTCTCAGGCCGTAACGCGGACGCGTGAATAAATCGGCGTTTCCTTAAGGAAACGCCGCGAATTACACGTTATGCCGTTGGTGCAGAGGCCGCTTCCCTGCGGATCGTCGACGGGGCTTTCCCGAACCAGCGCTTGCAGGCGCGCGTGAGTGCGGATTGCTCGGAGAATCCCACCCGATGGGAGACTTGCGAAAGGGGCAGGCGGGTGGATGTCAGGTAGCGTAGCGTGGTTTGCCGGCAGATACGGTCGCGGATGGCGTCAAACGTCAGCCCTTCCGCCGCCAATTGGCGCTGCAGCGTGCGCGGATGCATGGCGAGAAGGCGGGCAACCTGCTCCTTTCCGGCGGCCAAGGGTGCGGGGCTGCTGGAAATGGCCAGGCGCGCCCGGGCGGATACCGTAGTGCCGGGTTTGGGGAAATTCATCTCCAGGTAGTTGGCGGCGAGTTCGTGCAATGCCCGGTTGGCGGTGGGCAGCGGCGCGTCCATGCAGTCCCTGGGAACGAGAAGCGCCGCGTGGGCCTGCTCGAATCGGGCGGGCGCACCGAAATAGCGCCGGTAGACCGACGCCTCGGCGGGCGCGGAATAGGGCAGCCTGACTTCGATCAGCTTGTAGCCCTGGTCGCTGAGCGGCGCCATGACGTTGTGGGTGAAGCCGAGAGTCAGATCGACGGCTTGGCGAATGGAACCCGGAGGCACCGGGCCGAACTCATAGCGGATTTCAGCCAGCTTCGGGTTATCGGCGACAGAGTGGACCACCGCCAGCTTGATGGCCGTATGCACGAACAGGTAGCGGCTCCCCCAACGCATGGCCTCGGCCGTGGTGGCCGAATGCCGGATGGCCACGGCCAGCGGCCCCAGGATCTCCAAAGGTTGGGCGTGGGCCAAGCGCAGCCCAAAGTCCGGGCAATTAAGAGTCTTCGCGGCTGTCTCCAGCAACCCCGCCAAGGCGGGTGCCGGCACCAGCGCATCGTCATCGTCGAACAGATGGGGATCCAATCCATGCCGGCGCAGCAAAGCCTCCGGATCACCGCCCAGTGTTCGCACCAACTCTCGGAATCCGCGGGCCGCGCCCGCCCGCACCACGGCAACCATGTCTCGCAAAGTCAAATATTCGTCTCGACTTGTCAAGCGATACCGATGGGCGCGATGTCATGATTGAATTGGGGTTCCCCGAGGGAGGAGAGAGCACAGCCATGGAGCATTTCGACGTCCTGGTCATCGGCGCCGGCCTGTCCGGCATCGGTGCCGGTTACCATCTGCAGAAGCAGTGCCCGGAGCGGACCTACGCCATACTGGAGGGCCGGGAGGCCATCGGCGGCACCTGGGACTTGTTCCGCTACCCCGGCATTCGCTCGGACTCGGACATGTTCACTTTGGGGTATTCCTTCCGGCCGTGGACCGATGCCAAGGCCATTGCCGACGGGCCATCCATCCTGCGATACGTGCGGGATACGGCCCGGGAGTTCGGTATCGACCGCCACATCCGTTTCAACCATCGGGTCGTCGATGCCTCCTGGTCCTCCGAACAGAACCGCTGGAGCGTGGTCGCCGAAGTCGGCCCCAATCGCAGCCGGACGGTCTACACCTGCAACTTCCTCTATCTCTGCAGCGGCTACTACAGCTACGAAGGCGGGTATGCGCCCGATTTTCCGGAGAGCGAATCCTTTCAGGGGGAGATCGTGCATCCCCAGCAGTGGCCGGAGGATCTGGACTACGCGGGCAAACGGGTCGTCGTCATTGGCAGCGGCGCAACCGCCGTAACCCTGGTGCCCGCCATGGCGGATAGCGCAGCGCATGTGACCATGCTCCAGCGCTCGCCCACTTACGTGGTTTCGCTCCCCTCCCGGGATCGCGTCGCCGACGCTCTCCGGCGCCGCTTGCCAAAGGGCCTGGCACACTCGCTCGTACGTTGGAAAAACCTTCTCCGTGCCCTGTATTTCTACCAGGTCTGCCAGCGCGCCCCGAATACCGCCAAGCGCCTGATCCGAAAGGGCGTAAAGATGCAGTTGCCAGCGGACTATCCGGTGGACACGGATTTCAACCCGGATTATCGGCCCTGGGATCAGCGCCTGTGCCTCGTGCCGGACGGCGATCTTTTCGCATCCATTCGCTCCGGGCGGGCCTCCGTCGTCACCAACCATATTGACCGTTTCACGCCCCACGGCATCCGCCTCCGCTCCGGCCGGGAACTGGAGGCGGACATCATCGTCTCGGCAACGGGGTTGAAGCTGATTCCCTGCGGCGGCGTGCGATTCCGTGTGGACGGTGAGGATATCAAGGTGGGTGACACCTTCAGCTACAAGGGCTTGATGCTCTCGGGCGTTCCCAACATGGCCATGTGCATCGGCTATACCAACAGCTCCTGGACACTTCGTGCCGACCTCACGTCGCTGTATGTATGCCGGCTCCTGAACCACATGAGGCGCAAGGGTTACACCGAGGCGAGGCCCCACTGCGATGATCCCGCCATGGAGCCCAACCCGATCCTCAACCTCAGGGCCGGATACGTTCAGCGCAGCCTCGGCATCCTCCCCAAGCAAGGAAGCAAGGCGCCTTGGAAGCTGAACCAGAATTATCTGCTGGACGTCATGGCGCTGAAGTTCGGCGCAGTGGACCATCCCGCAATCCGCTTTTCCCGGGATAACGGCTCCAAAGCCGACGCGCTTGGAAAAACGGCGTAGAGGAGGGCGCATGAAGGACTTCAACAACAAAGTCGCCGCCGTCACCGGGGCCGCCTCCGGCATCGGCCGGGCACTGGCCGTTCAGCTTGCTGGCCATGGGTGCCACCTGGCTCTGTGCGACCTGGACGAAGCGGGGCTGCAGGAGACCGCGCGCTCGGCGGCTCGGGCCAACCCGGCGTGCCTGATCACCAGTGACCGGGTCGACGTGGCCGATCGGCGCGCAGTGTTCGGCTGGGCGCAAGACGTGGCGCGCCGCCACGGCCAGGTGAACCTGGTGTTCAACAACGCCGGCGTGGCACTCGCGGCCACCGTGGCGGGGATGGAGATCGAAGACTTCGAGTGGCTGATGAACATCAACTTCTGGGGCGTGGTCCACGGCACCCAGGCTTTCCTGCCGCAGTTGATGGCGGCCGGCGAGGGGCATGTGGTGAACATCTCCAGCCTGTTCGGGCTGATGACCGTACCGGGTCAATCCGCTTACCACGCCTCCAAGTTCGCCGTGCGCGGCTTCACTGAATCCCTCCGCCAGGAGCTGGATGTCATGCAGTGCGGTGTCTCCGCCACCTGCGTTCACCCCGGCGGGATCAAGACGGCCATCGCCCGTAATGCGCGCAAGCACCAGAGCCTGGTGGCGCTGGGCGTGGACCCGGATGCCGGTACGGAGTCATTCGAAAAGAACTTCATCACCACCCCGGAGCGCGCCGCCCGAATCATCCTTCGCGGTGTGGAACGCGACGCCCGGCGGGTTCTGGTCGGTCCGGACGCGGCGCTGCTCGAGAAGCTCCACCGCTTGATGCCTCAGCGGACCGCGCATCTGCTTGCGCGGGCCCTGAAACAGACCTCGCGCAAACACCCCGCCAAAAAGGCCGAGGCGGGGGAGCCCTCGTGAGTCCATTTCCGGGGTTTCCGTTGGGAGTGCCGCCGGAACTCCTATAGCTTTAGCCCGCCGTCCACTTCCAGGACGCGGCCCGTGAAGTAGTCGTTTTCCAGCGCGAACACCACGGAATGGCCGATTTCGGCCGGGTCGGCCAGCCGGCCCAGTGGAATTCGCTCCCGGAGGCGGTTCAGGATTGTCTCGGGCATTTTCGCAACCATGTTGGTGTTCGAGAAACCCGGCGCGATGGCCGACACCCGGATGCCGTGCTTGGCCAACTCCTTGGACCAAGTGACCGTCATCGCGGCGACCCCGGCCTTGGCCGCGGAATAGTTGGTCTGGCCGATATTGCCGGCGCGCGAGATGCTGGACATGTTCACGATTGCGCCGCCGTCACCGTTCTTCACCATCTGCGCTGCGGCTTCGCGCCCGCAGAGAAAAACGCCGCGCAGATCCACCTTGATGACCTCTTCCCAATCCTCCAGCGACATCTTCTTGTTCACGTCGCCGTTCCTGGCGTTGACCAAAAGGGCATCGTTGGTGGTCCCTGCGTTGTTCACGAGCCCATCCAGTGCACCGAACTCCGATACCAGGCGTTTGAATGTCTCCTGAACCGCGGTTTCGTCGGTGACGTCCATGGGATAGACCCGAGCCTCGCCGCCGGCTTCCTGGCAGCGAAAGGCTGTTTCCCGGATTCCTTCCTCGTCCACATCAGCCAGGGCCAGCCTGCCGCCCTTGGCCGCGATCATCTCCGCCGCTTTACGGCCGAGGCCCCGCCCCGCACCGGTTACGACGACAGTCTTTCCACTCAGGTTCATGGCAATCTCTCCGATTCCGTATCCAAGCAACACGGTTCCGCCGCCTCGCCTGTACGAGCTTTGGCGGCCGCTAGGCACCAAGTGGTTCCGGGCCCGCAGAGCCGCAAGGGAAGTGAGTGGAGTGATGGCAGGGGAACACCAGCACACCGGGGGAGGGATGTACGAACGCTTGACGGTGAATTGCGGGGGGGCGTTGAAGCGCGGACAGGCTTCTAACGCTTGTGCTCACGCGCCTCGGCGCAGCCGATGCAGAACAAGGTCGTGGGATCGAATTCAAGTCGCCGTTCAGGGATCTCCTCGCCGCACTCCAGGCAAAAGCCGTAGTCTCCCGAGTCACAACGGGCCAACGCCGTCTCGATCTTGCGCAGCTCCACCGCCGCACGCGCCTCCGCTGCGCGCGCCATGGCCTGGCCTTGAAGCGCGTCCATACGCGAAAGGCGGCCTTGGCGGGTTTGGTCCAGCTCAACGGTCTCCCGGGAGCTCTTTCGGGTATCTGCGAGGTCCAGGAGCTGTTCGCGGCGCTCCTGGAGCTGTCGGCGGAATGATTCCATGTTCTGCGTCATGCGTGCGGGATGGCGAGTGGGCGCGCTAGCGGTAAGGTCCAACACTACCGCGCGGCGTGCCTTGGGACAAACGGAGCCTTCGGGAGCCCGCCTCGAGGGCGCAAGGGTGCGCGGCTGGCGGCGGCCCCGATCGACGAAACGGACTCCGTGGGTTAGGCTTGCCGCCCGGCATCCACGCCGCTCACTGGTTGCAGAGGTTCCCTTGATCCCGCCCATTCTAATCGGCAGTGCCCGTGTTCCCGGCACCAATAAAGAGCTGCGGCTGTATCAGCGCGGCGACGAATTCTCGATCAAGATTCCGGGCCGGGGCGAGCTCATGAACAGCCGCGTTCATGGTTCCGAGAAAGCCTTGGCGGAGCTCGCCTGTGAACGCATGGGCGGGCGCGAGCGGCCGCGGGTGTTGGTCGGAGGGCTCGGTATGGGGTTCACCTTGGCGGCGGCACTTCAAGCTGTGGGTCCCGAGGCTGAAGTGGTCGTCGCGGAATTGGTGCCCGAAGTGGTGGAGTGGAATCGTCAAGCCATGGGGGAACCCGCTGGCAAGCCACTGGCCGATCCGCGCTGCAAGGTCCATATCGGTGACGTTGCCGATCTTCTTCGCCAGCAGCAGGCCGCCTTCGATGCGATCCTTATGGATGTGGACAACGGCCCGGAAGCCATGATCCGCAGAGAAAATGACTGGCTCTACACCATTGGCGGCCTGGAGACCACGAAACGGGCGCTGCGGCCCCAGGGCGTGCTAGCGGTTTGGTCCGCCAGCGCGGATCGCCTGTTCAGCAGCCGCTTGCACCACGCGGGTTTCAAGGTGGAGGAGGTAACAGTGCGCCCCCACCGGTCCGGCAAAGGCCCGCGGCATCATATTTGGCTTGGGACATAGCTACTTCACATCCACGTACTGAAAACGGCGACGTAAGCCGGACATATCAGCAAGCGAACGAATTATTTCCAAGCTCCCATTGTCTCCCTAGGTCTTACCCTTGGCCCCGCGCGGTGGCCCAATGACCGATGCCATCCGCAGAAATCGCTTGGCGTGGCACTTCATCAAACCCTCCCTCCAATTCGTACGTACTAACCGAAATAAGACTACGTAGTCGCAACTATTTCGGAATCCGAGCGAGCGGCGATAGTTGGATAGGCATCTGCTCAGGTGTCGCACACCTAAGACCTGGAGGAGAGGTTGAAATGAACACCAGGGAATTGTTCATACAAGGCTTGGCGATGGTGGTGTTGACGTTGGGCGTCGTGGGCGCACACGCCCGCGAGCCCGGCGCCGCATACACCATGACAAATGCGAACGACGACAACCAAATCGTCGTGTTTAGCCGCGATAGCGGTGGATTGCTCACCAAGATCGACGCTGTGTCGAGCGGCGGCAAGGGCTCCGGTGGAGGCGTGGACCCATTGGGATCCCAGGGATCGCTGGTGCTCGTCGATGAAGACCAAGGCCACCCCGGATCATGGCATCACCACCACGCCGGAAACCGCCACGGCACAGAAATGCTTCTGGCGGTGAATGCCGGCAGCAACGACGTGTCCGCATTCCGCGTGCGCCCAAACGGCATCCAACTTCGAGATCGCATTGGCTCCGGCGGGTCGTTCCCGATCAGCGTCACCGCCTCCGGCCGGATGGTGTATGTCCTCAATAATGGGGCACCGGCCAACATCACCGGCTTCAGCCTGGATCAGCGCGGTCATATGCACCCCGTACCCCACTCCACGCGCTTGTTAGGGGAGGGTTCCTACGGACAAGTGGCATTTGATCCGCGGGGCAGGGTATTGGTAGTCACCGACAAGGCAAACAATCGGCTCCTGGTGTACACCGTGGGCCGCCACGGCAGGCCGTCCGATACACCGGTGATTACCCCATCCTCGGGCGCGGTACCGTTTGCTGTGGACTTCGACCGCAAGGGTCATCTGCTGGTGGCGGAGGCGGGCGCCAACGCTGTGTCTTCCTATGACATCGCCGCCGACGGCAGCCTGCAGATCATCAGCGCCTCGGTGCCAAACGGCCAGATCGCAACGTGCTGGATCGTGGTGAACAGGCGCGGCGCCGTCATCACCACCAATCCCGGAACCAACTCCCTGTCCGCATTCCGGGTGAATACGACCACGGGCCAAGTCACGTTACTGAACGGGACCGCAGGGGCCGGAAACGCGCCCCTGGATATCGACGTCACCGAAAGTGGTCGCTTCGCGTACGCGGTCGACCCCGCCAATGGCGGTGTGGATATGTACAAGATTGGATTGGATGGCAGCTTGACCGGATTGGGCATTGCTGAGGCCGGTCTGATGGGCTTCGCACAAGGGATGGCAGTGCAGTGAAAAGCGGTAGATAGCCGTCAGGGCTGTCGCTTCATCATTTGGCGGTGCGACTGCGCTAGTAGTCGTACCGCCACAAATTCATGCTGAGAATGGAGACCAAAGGCGGGCGCGAGTACAGCTTTGGGTTTCCTGGTTCCTCTCCGCTGGTTCCTCCTCCGGCATCCGGCAGTTCAAGCGCTGCGAAAGGAGGATCGAGAATTACTGAGAGTACACAAGACCATAACACCAGTCTTGACCTCTTTATCTCTCGCCAACAAGGTCCCGATATCGGCGCACCGTTCGCCTTCATTGGGCGGGCGGAGCGCAGGTGTCCCGCAGGATCAGGCTCGTTTCCACCTCGGCGCGGTCGGCCACGGGCCGCCCGGATAGCCGGGCGACCA
The DNA here is from genome assembly GCA_963711725.1 of uncultured Gammaproteobacteria bacterium. Taxonomy (GTDB): domain Bacteria; phylum Pseudomonadota; class Gammaproteobacteria; order Nitrococcales; family Aquisalimonadaceae; genus CAVQFO01. The sequence goes on from CAVQFO010000040.1 coordinate 43,808, forward strand.
GGTAGTCGGCGGCGCGCGTTCCCATTTCCGTCGCCGGTACCCGAAGCGTCGTCAGCGCCGGGCGCAGATGCGCAGATAAGGGCAGATCGTCGAAGCCAACGATGGAAAGCTCATCCGGTACGGCAATCCCCTCGGCCTGGCACTGCAGCAGCGCGCCGGTGGCGAGCACGTCGTTGCCGCAAATCACCGCCGTGGGCGCACCACCGGAGGCCCGACACAGCAGGCGCAGACCTTCCTTGCCTTCAGTGATGCCGTAAGCCACCTCAACAACCAGCTCGTCCGGCAGCGTCAGCCCCCGTGCGTCAATCGCGTCGCGCACGCCTGCCAACCGGCTCTCGGCCCGGTCATTGTTTTGGGTGATGCCGCTGATAACCCCGATCCGCCGATGGCCAACGTCGATAACGTATTCGGCGAGCCGCCGGGCCGCCTGCCGGTTGTCGAAACCGATACAGGGGTGGGGTGCGTCCACGCTGTATGTCCAGCAACTGACGTAGGCCACGCGCTCCCGATCGAACAGATCGAAAAGCGCTTGTTCATGTCGCTGGCCGATCAGCATCACGCCCTCGACACCATGACTGAGCATGGCCCGCGCCTCGCTCACTTCCTGGGCAAGATCGTATTCGGAGGCCGCAATCAGAAGGGTGTAGCCGTGGTGGGCTAGCCGCCGCTGCAGGGCGCTGATGCCGCTGGCAAAGATTGCATTGTCCAGAGTCGGAACGATCGCGCCGACGGCGCGACTCTGGCGGGTCACCAGGGCGCGCGCGGCGGCCGAGGGGAAGTAGTCGAGTTCCCGGATCGCCTCCTCGATGCGCACCCGAAGTTCCGGACGCACCGCCTCGGGACGGTTGATGGCGCGCGACACGGTTGCCGTCGAAACACCGGCGCGCTGGGCGACATCAGCCACGGTTGCTCGCTTGTGCGGCTGGTGCTCGGATGAGGAGGTACGTGGCATTTTCGTAAACGCTTTCTTGTCGATTGTCCCTGTGTTCACTATAACCGATTCCCGGGAGTTCAAGTGATTCAATCGTTTCCGGGCTAATTGCGAATATTTCCGAGGTCCCGGTTGACAGATCTGCAGTTGCCGACTAGGCTCCAATGTAAGCGATTACATCTGGAGCAAGAGACAAATCCCATGAAGGCTCGCGAAGACAGCTTCACCCTGGTCCCCGCAACCCGCCTTGAGGCGGCGTTCGCGGGAAGCAACGGGGTGATTCAGGCCTTCGCTGGGCAGGGCGCGCCGGGTGATTGCGCTACGCATGATCGGAGTACGGATCGTCGCCAGGTGGGGCATGCCGACCACGCCCAACTTCATGCGGCTCTAGCTGCCGCTCGCCGGGCAGGTCGGCTCCCGTCGGTTTCCATAGTGCTTCCCGCTGGTTGCGGGCCGGACCAAGGCCCCGTGCCCAGGATGTCATGGCGCGCTGCGGCCTTCGCGCCATCCCGGATCCCCCTAGTACTTTTGAGTGTGTTCGCACCGCAGTGGTCCTTGTGCATGCTGCGGAGAGAGGCACCTTTTCCCTGAGCTGAATTGTAAACGTTTACACGAATTGGAGGTTATCCCCATGAGCGTTGAAAAAATCAAAGAGGCGGCCCGGACCGCCATGAGCGACGATGCCAAGACCCGCGGCATCGTCACCGAAATCCTTGAGCGTGTTGAAAAGGGGCGGGAAGACGTAGCCCTGGAATACACCCGGGAGCTCGACGGCTACACCGGCGACGTGCTCGTGACGCGAGCGGACATCGAACGCGCCTCGCGGGACCTGCCGGAAACCCTGAAGGACGATATCCGGTTCGCTCATCGCCGGGTCCGGGATTTCGCGCAACGCCAGCGCGAAAGCATGCGGGAGTTCGAGGCTGAGCTCAGCCCGGGGCTGTTTGCCGGCCAGCGGCTGATTCCCATGCAGAGCGCCGGTTGTTATGTGCCGGGCGGACGCTACGCGCACATTGCCTCGGCGATCATGAGCGTCACAACCGCGCGGGTGGCCAATGTGGACAACGTGGTCGCGTGCTCGCCGCCCAAGCCCGACGCCGGAATCCATCCGGCCATCATGTTTGCCATGGATCTGGCCGGGGCTACCCACATTCTTGCCATGGGAGGCGTGCAGGCCATCGCATCGATGGCGTTCGGCCTTTTCACAAACGCGCCGGCAGACATCATCGTGGGCCCTGGCAACCGATTCGTGGCCGAGGCGAAGCGCCAGATCTTCGGCCGCGTGGGGATCGATCTGTTCGCCGGGCCGACCGAGATCGCGATCATCGCAGATGACAGCGCCGATCCGCACGCCGTCGCGGTGGATCTGGTAGGGCAGGCCGAGCATGGTCCCGATTCCCCCGCCTGGCTGGTGACCACCTCCCGGAAGCTGGCCGACAAGGTGCAGGAACTGGTTCCCGGCTACATCGCCAAGCTACCCGAGCGCTCGCGCGACGCGGCCACCGCATCCTGGCGGGATTACGGCGAGGTAGTCGTGTGCGACACCCGGGAAGAGGCCGTGGCCGTGAGCGACGCCTATGCGCCGGAGCATCTGGAGGTGCAGGCCGCGGATCTGGATTGGTGGCTGGACGCCCTTCGCAACTACGGATCCTTGTTCATGGGGGAGGAGACCACCGTCGCCTTCGGCGACAAGTGCTCCGGCACCAACCACATCCTGCCGACCCGGGGAGCGGCCCGCTACACCGGGGGCCTGAGCGTGCACAAGTTCATGAAGGTCGTTACCTACCAGCGCCAGACTCGGGAAGCCACCCGCGACGTGGCAGCCGTTGCCGCGCGGCTTTCCCGTCACGAAGGGATGGAGGCCCACGCGCTCACGGGCGACTTCCGGCTTCAGAAGTACTTCCCGGATGAGGTGGTGGACACCAAGGTGGCTTCCAAATGACCGCAGTGCCGCTGAACGAGGCGTTCTCGCTGGACGGGCGCGTGGCGTTGGTGACCGGCGGCAGTACCGGCATCGGCCGGACCATCGCCGAGGCGTTCGCCTCGGCGGGGGCGAAGGTGGTGGTGACGGCGCGCCGGCGTGACCGGCTCGCCGAAACCGTGGATGCCGTGGTCGGATCCGGTGGTCAGGCAGCGGCCCTGCCAACCGATCTGGGCCGTCTCGAGGATCTGGATCGCGTGGCCGCGAGCGCCACGGAGTTGTTCGGCCGCGTCGATATCCTGGTCAACGCCGCGGGCGTGAATTTCCGCGAGCCGGTGGAGGAGGTCACGGTCGAGAGCTGGCGACGGACACTCGACATCCATCTTGGAACACCGTTCTTCCTCGCCCGGGCGCTGGTTCCGGCCATGCGGGAGCGCGGCTGGGGCCGCATTATCAACCTGGCGTCGCTTCAGTCGTATCGAGCCTTCGCCAATTCGCTGCCTTACGGCAGCGCCAAGGGAGGCGTGGTTCAGATGACCCGCGCCATGGCCGAGGCCTGGTCCCGCCACGGCATCACCTGCAACGCCATCGGTCCCGGGTTCTTTCCCACCGAACTTACCGCACCGGTGTTCGACGACGCCGAGAAGGCCGCGCGCAACGCCGCGCAAACAGCCATCGGCCGCAACGGCGAGCTGAGGGATTTGCACGGGGCTGCGGTGTTTCTCGCCGCGCCCGCCTCGGACTACATCACCGGTCAGACGCTGTTCATCGACGGCGGCTTCACGGCGAAATGAGGAGATCATCATGAAAGCGCTTTTCTACACCGGACCCAACAGCGTGGAGTACCGGGAAACCGCCGAGCCGCAGCCGCGTGACGGCGATGTGCTCGTGGAGGTTCATGCCGCGGGCATTTGCGGCTCTGACATGCACGCCTACCACGGGCACGACCCGCGCCGCGTGCCGCCCCTGATTCTGGGCCACGAGGCCGCCGGCACCTGTGTATCCGGGCGGTGGGCCGGGCGCGAGGTGGCCATCAATCCGTTGGTCTCCTGCGGCGTATGTGAGTTCTGTGCCGAGGGCCGTCCCAATCTCTGCGTGGACAAGGACATGGTTGGCATGAACTTGCCGGGGACCATGGCAAGCCGGGTTGCCGTGCCCGAGCGCAACCTGTTCCCGCTGCCGCCGGGCGTGCGCCCGGAGGTCGCCGCATTGGCGGAACCGGCGGCAACGGCGCTGCACGGCTTGCGCCTGGTCGCGGCGCGGCACCCTCGGCCCGTGGCCGAGTCCCGGGCCCTGGTAATCGGCGCCGGCTCCGTCGGGCTTTTGGCCGCGCTAATCCTGCGGTGGTGGGGTGTGTCGGACCCGGCTATTGCCGAGCTTAATCCCCTGCGGCGGCAGACCGCGCAGCGTGCAGGGTTCGACCGGCTGCTCGACCCTTCCAGCGCGCCCCCGGAGGAGGGCAACTATCACATCGTGGTCGATGCCGTGGGTGCGCCGCCCACCCGGTCCATGGCGCTGGCGGCGGTCCGGCGCGGAGGCACTGTGCTTTCGCTGGGCCTGCAGGGTAACGGCGGCGAGCTTGATGCGCGCAAGCTGACTCTGGAGGAGGTGGTCATGGTCGGTTCCTACACCTACACGCCGGCGGATATCCGGGGCGCTATCGACGCGCTGGGCAGCGGCCGCCTGGGCCGGCTTGAGTGGGTGGAGATGCGGCCGCTGGCGGAGGGCGCCGCCGCATTTGATGATCTCGACAACGGACGTACCGGCGCGGCGAAGATCATGCTGGTGCCTTAGGGCGACGGCCGGTTACCTCGCAATCAGATGGAACGGCCTGCGGGCCTGTTCCATCGTGACATGCCGCCGCCACGGCGGTGGCAGTGATTCCCGACCTGCGTATCCACGCGAAGCAAAACAACAGTGTTCAACCCGTGATCGGCCGGCGCTTCAGGCGTGCGGCCGTGTGTTTAGTGGCTGGAGAGGAATACGCGGGGAAGCGTTGGTGGGTCCTGCTGGTGATGCCGGCGGGGTGTGGCGGTGTCGTCTTCCTGCCCGAGGTAGCGCCGTCGCGCCGGCTGACCACACAGGCGTAGCGCCCTGTACCTTACTCTCCCACCGCCCTGAGCCACCCGAACCGCCAGGCGCATTTGCGGATGCCGGTGGGTGGGCGTGGGTTTGCTCCCGATTGGATGGTCGCCCCTGCCGGGGCAGACAGGACGGCCGGGGAAGGGCCAAAGATACGCTTCGCGTTGCGGAGTCGTCCTCCGGCACTTCCCCAAGACGTTTCACGCACTCTCGTAGATGCGGGTCAGGACAAATTCCCGATGGCCCAGCGCCTCGGCTGCGGTGTTCCTGCCGTTGGCGGTGCGGATCATCATCTCCAGAAGGGCGTCGCCCGCCTGTTCGAGATCCATCTCCCGGCGCAGCAAACCCGTGACGTCGACGTCCACGTGTTCACTCATCGTGCGCACGGTACGCGCGTTGGCGCAGAGCTTGATGACCGGAAGGATCGGGTTTCCGATGACGTTGCCCTGGCCCGTGGGGAAGAAATGCACCACGTAGCCGGCGGCGGCGCACAGCGTAACCATCTCCGCCGCGGCGGAGGAGGAGTCCATGAACCACAGCCCGGGGTGGGTCGGCGTCTCCGCCTTGTCCAGCACGCCGTCCACCATGCAACGCTTGCCGATCTTCTGGATGTTGCCCAGCGCCTTTTCCTCGATGGTGGTCAGGCCACCCTCGATGTTGCCCTTGGTGGGCTGAGACTCGGACAGGTCGTTGGTCTTCCACCGGTCGATCATGTCGGCGTAGCGATCGAACATGAACTGGAAGCGCTCCCGGACCTCGGGGCTCGAGCAGCGCTCGGCGACCAGGTGCTCACCGCCGGTAAGCTCGGAAGTTTCCCCGAAGAGCAGGGTATTGCCCTGTTCGTAGAGCTGGTCGAAAGCGGCACCGACGGTGGGGTTGGAACCACAGCCGGAAGTCGTGTCCGACTCGCCGCACTTGGTCGACACCCAAAGCTCGGAGATGTCGCAGGGCTCGCGCTGCAACTCGGTCGCCCACTGAACGAACTCCCGCGCCTTACGCGATGCGGCCGCGATGGTGTTGTGGTCGCCGTTCTGCTCGATCCAGAAGCCCTCCACGGGCTTGCCGGTCTTTTGGATACCTTCCACGACCTTGTTGGTCCAGCCGGGCTCGATGCCGATCACGATGACCGCGGCCACGTTCGGGTTGCTGCCGGTACCGATCAGGGTGCGAAAGTGCAGATCCAGATCGGGGCCGAACTGCAAGCGCCCATAAGGGTGGGGCAGCGCCAGCGTTCCCTTGATGTTGTTCGCCACCGCCTCGGCGGCCGCGTTGGAGATATCGTCCACGGGCAGCACGATCACATGGTTGCGAACGCCGACCCGGCCGTTCTCTCTGCGGTATCCCTGAATTTTGCGGTTGTTCAAATCCATCACTTACCACCTCTTGGTCTTGACGTTGTGTACGTGCACGTGGCTGCCCTTGCGGATAGGCGCGACCACGCGGCCGATGTCGACGCCGTACTTGATGACGGAGTCGCCGTCGGCCAGGTCGCGGATCGCGAGCTTGTGACCGATCGGGATGTCTTCCAGGACCTCGAACTTGATGGTCTTGTCCTGATCCATAACCCAGCCGGAAAGCTGCTGGCCGGCTTTGACGCCTTCGACGACGACGACGCCGACGGCGTCCCCCTCGTCATGCACGATGAACTGTGGTGCCTCGGACATTGGATGCCCTCCTCAAGTGCGAATGCGGATAGGTGCTCTGCGAAGTGAAGTATAATATGTCTTATATAAGACTTCCAGTCGACGCAGTCCGGCGCAGCGGCAAACGGTCGCAGGGACCATGGCTCAGAGTCAGGCTTGGGGGTTGGACCGCGAGGGCGGCAGACCGCAATGAGTGACCGTCAAATCAGGGCACGATCCGACTGCCGACGAGCGTTAGCGTCGTAGGGGCTATTGAATCAAGCTGGGGAAGGGCCGCCCGACGGACACGCTTCCGCGGGCGGCCGAATGGAGAGGCTTCAGACCAGCTTATTCACGTAGTGATGGTGGGTGGTGAGGCAATGGCTCACGCGCAGCTCCACCGGCCGATTCCCCAGGTCCATCGCTTTCCGGCGGATTTCCAGCAGAGGGCTGCCCTCCGCAATATTCAGGTGCTCGGCATCCTCCCGAGTCGCGGCCACCGCGCGGAGTTCTTCATCGGCCCGATGCACCGTCACGTTGTACTCGCGCTGATAGAACTCGTAGATCGCGTTGGGCAGGTTTACCCCGTGCTGTTCGATCCCCGGGAACCGCTCTGCCGGCACCGTGATCCGTTCCAGCAGAGTAGGGCGGCCGCCCAGGTCGCGAACCCTCGCAATCCGCACCACAGCCTCACCGCGGCGAATGTCCAGAGCCGCCGCCTCCTCAGCGTCGGCGCGCCCCCGCCCGGAGTCCAGCACGCGGGAGGTGGGAAGCCGACGGTCGCCGTCATCCCCGTAGATGTGCCAGAACTGGAACAGGGCGCGTTCCGACGTGTGCCGCGCGACTTCCGTGCCGCGACCCTGGTGGCGAACCACCAGGCGCTCCGCGGCCATCGCGTCTAGCGCCTTGCGGATCGTGCCTTGGCTGACACCGTACTCCTTGGCGAGCGCCATCTCGCTGGGCAGCAGCGTCCCGGGTGGCCAGTCGTGGGAGACGAGCCGCGCGATCAGCATGTCCTTCATCTGCATGTAGAGAGGCCGAAAGGAGGGCGCAGTCTTCTGGTTTGGACCTGTCATCGCCGGGTGAAATACCTGTTGTTGGGTTATCGGATGTAACGTGCCCGCGTTGCGGGACATCAGCGCTCACGGCGAAAGCCTCGCGCCAACATGGCAGCCGTCATTAGTCTTGTATAAGACATACTACAAAACAATAGGGCCTGTGTCGCCCGGAACCGAGCGGGAGAGGTCGCGGGCGTAACGGGTGTCTGCGTGGGCGCTGGTTAGTCCCGCATCTTTTTCAGTGCAGCCCCCTTGTGCATCGCGATGTGATCGGTCTTGACGCTTCATATCTTGTACTGGGGCTCTTCCTCGCTGCACCGGCGCATATGCCCTTTGTATTGAACATCACGGGTATGAACGCGGATGATCGTGCCGCTTACTTCACCGGCCTCCGAGTTCCAGCGCACGTGATCGCCAACCCTTAGTTGAGCTGCCATGGCGCGGCCTCCTGTTGATTGGGAAAGCGTACGGCCAGCGCAGGGCCCAACCGCATCATGAAACTCTTTGGCGTATCCAGAGTAATTCAACGGGGGCCCGGATAACGGGACTCGGTCTGCTTGGCGTCCTGGTCGTCACCGAAAGTGGGAATACTTGGCGGGTTCTTGTGAACACCGGAAAGACGAGGATAGGAAAGAACGGGCGAGGACCACAGACAGGGTTTTCATGAACGCTCCAATTAAGCATGAAGCCGGAAGGCTTGTTTCACGCGGGTTGGGAGGCGGTTTTCAACTAGGAAGAGCACATTGTCCGCCTAGCACTGAAATTTATGGAACAATTCTAGTTAACTATGAGAGTAGCGCTATAGCCCATTGATAATTGCGCGATTATTTATAATAAGCGAACAAAATAGCAACAGCGGATGTGTGCTGCAAGGCGGCCCAAAACGGTCGAGGCCATGAGGTCGCCGTCTTTTAGCTCCAGCCTGTGGAGTTCGTCTGTCGGCGTGGTCTATTCACCTCATGAGTGGATCCCAGCTATCGTTCTCTTGACCTGCTTGAAGTGCACCGCTTCCGCGTCATAGCCCTTTCGATGTCTGTAGTTCCACACAGGCACAACCCGAGATCTGGCAAGCTCCGACTGAAGTTCCTCGTGGCATTTCGGGCGCTTGGCCAAAGGGAATCCGCGCCTCCCCGGCAGGCCGGGGGGCGCGGAGTGGTCTTCCGCATCTCGATCTGTCGAAGCTGTTTAACCGAGGTTCGGTGCGCGCAGCCGACTCGATATCACGATGCCGCCGCCTTTCTATCCATCCGCGCCGTCTTCCTCTTCAGTTGGGAGACGAGCAACAGTACGACACCTGCGAACATTAAAGTCCAAGTTGCAGGTTCCGGGACGCTGTTGCCGCCGCCGCCGTCGCTGGGAGGGTTGACCACTGTCGCCTCTCCATAGATTGACAGGCCCCACAGGCTTCCGCTGTTGGGTCCTGCGGTTGAAATCGTCTGAAGCAGCGAGCCTGAAGCGATGTCGTAACGGTAGATGTTGCCGGAGTTGATACCACCGGTAATGAAGGAAGTACCGTCGGCTTCAATATTCATACCGAACAGATTGCCGTCACCGGGATTATAGGTGCGTATGGGATTGCCGCTGCTGTCAAACAGTGTCACCGCGCCGCTGGATGTTCCGAGAACGTTGCCGTTACTCAGAAGGCGAATCGCGTATTGTGCTCCTGTACTTGCGAAATCGGACAGCGCAGAGTTGTTTTGCAGGTCGTATCGATGAATGGCGCCGCCCTCGTCGGTGTAATACAGGGTGTTCTCGTCAGAGGACAGATCAAACCAGTCAATGCGGCCCAATGACCAACTCTGGAGCAATGTTCCGGACGAATTGAATTTCTGGAAGTTGCCGCCCAGGTCACTCACAAAGAAGTTACCGGCGGCGTCCACCGCGATGTCCTCCGGGGTCGAATATCCGCTCCCAAAGGTGCCCACGAGATTCCCGTTGTTGTCGAAGTGCGAAACCGAGCTTCCACTGAAGTCTGTGACGTAGAAATGCCCGGTGCTGGAATCGACGACGGAACCCGTTTCGTAACCGCGCGTGCCGGTATCCAAGGTCTGCTTGAAGGCGCCGGAGGAGTCGTAGACTCCGACGGTTCCATTACCGTAGGAGGCGAATATATCGCCAAGCATGAACGACGCGAACGCCGGCGCCGAGGCCAGACAGCCCAACAGCGCAACGAGGGCCGCGTTTAGATGTCTTTGTGACCAGTTCATAACGGATCTCCCTGAGCATTCCTTAAAATTAACAAGCCCCCTATGTACGGTCTCTATCCAAGCGAGGAGTTCTCCCATTTGCCAACTGATACGGTCTTCCAAACTGGCGCTTTACGTTGTTAAGGAAGCGCAACAGAGCGACGTCACCCCTCACAAACATTAATGCATGGAATGTACCGTAAGGTTCCGTGAAGAACTGAACGATCGTAATTACAATGAGTTATGAAACTATCCGCGACTGTTTTGCCTCGTGTAACGCGGGCTATCTGTAAAGTTTTGCGACATTCGGCATTTCGAAGCTCCACGGCCGGTCGAAAAAGTATCGAAGGTGGGCGATCTTCGGGCAGATCCGTCGAGAGCTGGGTGATGTGCTGAGGGGGCTGGCGGAGCAGAAGGAGGGCCGGATCGAAGAGGGGCACCTGATGCCGGATCATGTGCACATGAAGCTGGATGGGATTTCAGAACTGTATTTGATTGAGTAGGAATTCCCAAGGTGATGGGGTGCCGGATTCTCACCAGAGGCACGCTAGCGCTGAAGACTCTCGCAATTAAGTAGCGGTGCGACTTGACTCCCAAACCGACGTTCCTGAGCCGCTCGGTGACGACTCGCCGAGAAAGCTGTCACGCGAGTAATCACTCGACGCCGTCTTTTTGAGTACGAGAACCTCGGAGCCCGTAGCCTAAACAGGGTCGAGGAGTTTCAGTCGTCTGGAAGAATTTCGTCAGAAACCGGGTCCTACAGGGGATGGACTTCAGTCATCCATTTATGGGATTTACCATAATATACATTATACGCAGTCTCAAGGCTCTGGATGGGACGCGACGGGACCAAATCCGGTGCCCGATCTCCCGCAGAGCCCGTTGACAGTT
>CAVQFO010000041.1:0-19898 GCA_963711725.1 uncultured Gammaproteobacteria bacterium
ACCTAATCGAAATGAGAGGTGGTGTTGCTCGGTGCGCTCCGTGTCTCTGTGGTGATCTTCATGCTTGAAGCTTCTTACCAAGCCCGGATTTTAGCCACATGGCATGCGGCGCAATGCCCTTCGGTTATTGCGCCCTACGTGTTCTTGTCAGGTGTTGGGGTGTCAGCCGGTAAGCTTGGCTGTGGGAAACAGTCTGCGGAAGTTCTCCGTCGTAGCCTGCGCGATCGTTTCCAGTGACTCGCCGCGAATCTCTGCGAGGCATTCCGCGACTTCCCTGACAAAAGCGGGTTCGTTCTGCCGGCCGCGGTGGGGAACGGGCGCGAGATAGGGGCAATCGGTTTCAACCAGCAAGCGGTCCAAGGGCAACTGGCGGGCCACGTCGCGCAGGGCGTCCGCATTGCGGAAGGTCAGAATGCCGGACAAGGAGATATGGAAACCCTGGGCCATGAAGCGCTCGGCGCTGGCCTTGTCCTCGGTGAAGCAGTGGATGATCCCCCCCACTTCGGAGGCGCCCTCCTCTTCCAGGATCCGGGCCGTGTCCTCCGGTGCGCCACGGGTGTGGACAATCACCGGTTTGCCCGCGAGTCGCGCGCCCCGGATATGCCGCCGGAAACGTTCCTGCTGCATGGGGCGGGCGCTTTCGTCGACACAGAGATAATCCAGGCCGGTCTCACCGATGGCCAGTACCGCCGGGTTCCCGGCCAGTTCAGCCAGCTCCTCGGGGCTTGGATTCTGCTCCTCGCCGGCGCACGGGTGAACGCCCACCGTCGTGGCCGTCGCCGGGTAGCGTTCGGTCATCGCCAGCAGCTCGGGCAGGCCGGCCAGATCCACCGCGACCGTGAGGAAGTAGCCTACGCCCCGTTCACGGGCCGCCTCCATGTACGCGACGGTGTCGCGGCCGGCTTTCGATTCCAGCATCTGTAAGTGGCAATGGGAGTCGACAAGGAACGGTTCCATGGAACGCCTTCGGCTTTTGGATCTGTGGATTGGGGTGACGCGGCAAGCCCCGGGACTCCGGGGCTTGGAAAACCGGATTTACATCGTGTGGGTCGGGCGGTCCGACTCCAGGGCGCCCGCCAGATAAGTCTCGATCTTGGTGCGGGCCGGGCCGCCGTCCTTGTCGGTGAACTGCAGGCCGATACCCGCCGTGCGGTTGCCCTGGGCTCCCTTGGGAGTGATCCAGACCACTTTGCCTACCACGGGGAGTTTTTCCTTTTCCTCCATCAGGCTCAACAGGATGAAGACCTCGTCGCCCAATGAATAAGGATTGCCGGTGGGAACGAACAGGCCCCCGTTTTTCACGTATGGCATGTACGCGGCGTACAGCGCGTGCTTGTCCTTGATGGTCAGCGACAAGATGCCCTGCTTCGCGCGGGCCGCCGGTTTGCGAGCTTCTACCATAGGTTTGACCTTCCGATGAATCCTGTCCTGCTTCCGAGAGTCCTGACCCCGTAAACCGTTACCGAGCCGCTCGGGCATCTCTTGCGGGTGCGTGGAACATTTCCACCCATTTCACCAAAAGCGCGATGGCCTGCAGCTCCGTGTTCAGCGGCCGATCAGCCAAGCGCTTGGCCTCGTAAACCACATCGAGATACTCATGCAGTTTGTCCCAGGGAATCTGTTTAAGCAAGCTGTTCAATTGCTTGTGCTGCTTTTCTGGCAGCGAGGGTGAACTTCCACCCGCGGAAATCCGGATCATTGCCGTCACCGCGAACGCCAGCAAATCCAGCAGCAGCGGCCATTGCTCCTTGGGCCATCGGGCGGCGACGGATACCGGATCGATGCGCTCCGACGCCAGTTGCGCCAACTGCTCGATAAGCTCGGCCTGTCGCGAACCGGCGCCCAGCTCCGCCAGGGAGAGGACGCGCAGCGGCGCGCCGCCTGCAAGCCCCAACAAGCCCATGTCGTCGGCACCGACCTGCCGCTCGCGCAACCAGGATTGCGCCTCCGTCTGGGAAGGCGCCGAAAACGGCAGCTGTTGGCATCGGCTGCGGATCGTCGGAAGCAATCTTGACGCCCGCCCCGTCACCAACATCAGAATTGCGCCCTCGGTCGGCTCTTCCAGGGTCTTGAGCAAGCTGTTGGCGGCGGACACCGTCATCGCATCCGCCGGTTGAACAATGCCCACCCGGTAGCCGGCAAACTGGCTCTTGAGCGTCAGAAAGCCCGTGAACTCGCGAATGGCGTCCACCTTCAGGGCCCCGCCCGTCTGCTCCGGGGCAATCATCCGGTAATCGGGATGGGCCCCGCCAACGTGCAGCTGGCAGCCCTTGCAGCGGCCGCAAGGCCGCATCGCCCAGTCCGGTTCGGCGCAGAAAAGCGCTTGCGCGAAGCGGACCGCGAATTCGGTCTTGCCAAGTCCGTCCGGCCCCGAGAGCAGCAATGCGTGGGGAAGCCGCCCGGAACCGGCCTGGGCCGCGAGCCTCTGCCATTGTTCCCGCTGCCAGGGATACGGCTCTGCCTTGTTCTGGGTTTCCGTCACGCGCCGTTTCCGTTCATGAATTCCTGGAGAACCCGATTCAGTGCGGCCTGTACGCCTTCAATGGATTGGGACGCGTCCAGGCGCTTGATCCTTTGCGGTTCGTTCTCGCACAGTGACAGATACGCGTTGCGGGTACAGTGGAAGAAGTCGCGTTTTTCGCTTTCGAATCGATCCAATTCGCCCCGTTGCGCGGCGCGCTCCAGGCCTTGATCGATGGAGACATCCAGAAAGAGTGTGAGATCGGGCCGCAGATCGCCCTGGGTCCATTGCTCCAGCTCGGCGATCCGCTCCGCGCCCAGTCGCCGGCCACCGCCCTGGTAGGCGTAAGTGGCGTCGGTGAAGCGATCGCAGACCACCCAGGATCCGGCTTCCAGGGCCGGCCTTATCACCTTGGCCAGGTGTTCCGCTCGAGCGGCGAAGACCAACAGGGTCTCGGCCTCGGCCGACATGCCGTCATGCCGATGGCTGAGCAGCAGATTGCGGACGTCCTCCCCCAAGGGCGTGCCCCCGGGCTCCCGGGTCATCACCGGCTCGATGCTCCGCTGCCGCAGCCAGTTCCTCACATACTCCAGGCAGGTGGTCTTGCCAGCCCCTTCCAGGCCCTCGACGGTAACGAATCGTCCCGGCAACTGCTCTCTCCTATCGCCGGCCCAGCTGGTATTTGCGGACCGCTTCGTTGTGTTCTTTCAGGGTAGCCGAAAAATGGTGGTGGCCGTCCCCGGTTGCCACGAAGTACAAGCTGTCACCCGGCTCCGGATGAAGGGCCGCACGGATGGATGCCCGGCTCGGCATCGCAATGGGCGTTGGCGGCAAGCCGGCGCGCGTATACGTGTTGTAGGGGGTGTCCTTGCGCAGATCCCGGAACGTGATGTCGCCCTTGTAGTCGTCGCCCAGGCCGTAGATGACCGTGGGGTCCGTCTGCAAGCGCATTCCACGCTGCAAGCGGCGCACGAACACGCCCGCGATTCGTTCCCGCTCTTCCGGAACGGCGGTTTCCCGTTCGACGATGGAAGCCAGAATCAAGGCTTGGTACGGCGTTTTCAGCGGCAGCCCGTCCTCCCGCTGGGGCCATTGGCTGGCCAGATACTCCTTCATGGCTCTGTAGGCCCGGTCCAGGAAGGCGATATCGCTTGTGCCCCGGGGGAAATTGTAGGTTTCCGGGAGAAAGCGGCCCTCGGGGAGCTCATCGGGGTGGCCCAACCGCGCCATGATCTGCTTGGGCCCGGCATCGGGCTTGATAGTGTGTTTGAGCTCGTCCGAGGAACGTACCGCATCCATGACCTGTCGGAAGGTCCAGCCCTCCACCAGCGTCAATGAATGCTGGAGCACAGCGCCGCGCACCAGTTTATCGAGCAACTGGGCTGGCTTGATACCGGGTTCCAGGGCGTACTCCCCGGCCTTGATCTCCCGCGCATCGCCATGCAGCCGGGCCATAACCTGAAACAGGCGGGGGTCCGAGACCAGGCCCTTGCCGTGCAGCCGGCGGGCAAAACTTCCGAACGAGGTTCCGGGCGGGAGCTCAACCACAATGTTCTTGTCGCCGGTATTGAGCGGGGTGCGCTCAAACTGGCGATACCGATGCATCACCAGTGCCCCGCCCACCAATACAAAGGCAGTTACGCCGAGAATGAGTCGAATGATGATCTGTTTTCGTTTGGACATGGGATAGCGCAATCCGCGTTAGCGGGGCTCCGGTATGGTCCCGGCCGCGTACAACCAATTCAAAAGCCGATCGACCAGGGCCCGGCCGCCGCGAAGGGGGGCGCCGTCGATGGCACGAACCGGCCACACGCCGATCAGACTGTTGGAGAGGAACACCTCCTCCGCGGCCTCGAGCTCGCCCAGCGAAAGCCCGGGCACCAGTCGCAGCGGCAGACCCTGGGCCTCGCAGTAGTCGAGAATGGCCTGCCTCATCACTCCGGCGACGCCGCAGCGAGCGAGGTCGGCTGTGTAAAGCCGCCCGGCCCGGAGGGCGAACAGGTTGGTGAACGTTCCTTCGATGACCCGATCATTTTGATCGAGCATCAACCCTTCGGCAACGGACTCGTCCTCCCATTCGCCGCGGGCGATGACCTGTTCGAGCCGATTCAGATGTTTGATTCCCGCCAGTGCGGGTTGTTCCGACAGGCGCGTGGCACAGAGGCGCACATCCACGCCTGTGGTCCAACGAGTCGAGGGGTACTCGGGGTAGGAATGAATAGACAGTATCCGGGTAGGAGGTGTATCCACTCGCGGACGATAGCCGCGACCACCCTGCCCCCGGGTGACCACGATCTTGAGCACGGCGTCACCGACCATGCCGCGCGACAGCCGTTCGGCGTCCCGCCGCAGAGTCACTTCGTCGGGACAGGCGATGCCCAGCCGGGCGGCTCCCGACTGAAGGCGAGCAAGATGACGGTCCCACAAACGCGGCTGACCCGCGATTACGGCGACGGTCTCGAACAGGCCGTCGCCATATTGAAGGCCCCGGTCCGCGGCGGGAACCGCGGCGCCCGGTTCGCCGTTGATCAGGTAGCGGTCTGTTTGCTCAGGCACCTTGCGGGCGCGAAGGCTTCAGTCCGGCCGCCGGAACAACAGGGTGCCGTTGGTTCCACCGAATCCGAAGGAATTGGACACCGCCGCGTCGATCTTCATTTCACGCGCCTCGCCCGGCACGTAGTCCAGATCGCATTCCGGATCCTGGTTTTCCAGGTTGATGGTGGGGGGCGCCACCTGATCGCGCAGGGCCAATACGGAGAACACGGCTTCGATCCCGCCGGCGGCGCCAAGCATGTGGCCGGTCATGGACTTGGTGGAGCTGACGGCAAGCTTGCTGGCGTGATCGCCGAACGCTGCCTTGAGCGCCAAGGTTTCCGCTTTGTCGCCCAGCGGCGTGGACGTGCCGTGGGCGTTCACGTATTGCACGGTCTCTGGGGCCATCGCCGCGTCCGCCAGGGCGTTGCGCATGCAGCGGCGCGCGCCGTCGCCATCGGCGGGCGGCTGGGTCATGTGATGGGCGTCGGCGCTCATGCCGAATCCGGCAAGCTCCGCATAGATGCGGGCGCCGCGCTTCTTGGCGTGTTCGTACTCCTCCAGCACCATCACGCCGGCGCCGTCGCTGAGCACGAAACCATCGCGATCCCGATCCCAGGGGCGGCTCGCGCCTTCGGGGTCGTCGTTGCGGGTGGACAGCGCCCGCGCTGCGGCGAAACCGCCGAGCCCGGTGGGGGACGTGGCGTATTCGGCGCCGCCGGCGATCATGACGTCGGCATCGCCGTACGCGATGGTACGCGCGGCGTCGCCGATGTTATGGGTGCCGGTGGTGCAGGCGGTGACGATGGCGATGTTCGGCCCCTTGAGGCCGTACATGATGGACACATGCCCGGAAATCATGTTGATGATGGCGCCGGGCACGAAGAACGGCGAAATCTTGCGGGGGCCGCCGTCCATGTAGCTCTGGTAGCCGTTTTCGATCCAGGAAATACCACCGATACCCGAGCTGATCGCCACGCCGATGCGCTCTGCGTTTTCCTCGGTGACTTCCAGGCCCGAATCGCGAATGGCCTGGGTCGAGGCGGCGATGCCGTAGTGGATGAACGGGTCCATCTTGCGGGCATCCTTGGGATTCAGGTATTCCGTTACGTCGAACCCGCGAATGCTGCCACCGAAACGAACGGAGAACTTCGAGGTGTCGAAGTGCTCGATCGGTGCGATTCCGCTCTTACCCGCCAGGATATTTTTCCAGGCCTCCTCGGTGGTGTTGCCGACCGGGGAGACAACACCCAATCCGGTTACAACGACACGTCGCTTAGCCAAGGTTCATCCTCTCGATTTACCGCCTGTTAAAAACTCGAAAGGGCACCCGCTTCCGCGGTGCCCCTTCGAGCTCGACCGGTGATTTCTTAATGGGGAGCCTGGAATTACTGTTCCAGGTGCTCCTTAACGTAATCGACCGCCTGCTGAACGGTGGTGATCTTCTCGGCTTCCTCGTCGGGAATTTCGCATTCGAATTCCTCTTCCAGGGCCATCACCAGCTCTACGGTATCCAGAGAATCGGCGCCGAGATCGTCGACGAACGAGGCTTCGGGAGTTACCTCCTCCTCTTTGACGCCCAGCTGTTCCACCACGATCTTCTTGACGCGTTCTTCGATACTGCTCATAAGGTCCTTACTCCCAAAATAGGTCCCGGTCAGACGTAGCTGCCGGCGTATTGTATGCAAAGACGTAACGTCATGCCATAGGCGAGGCCGCGACCGGCTTAACCCATGTACATGCCGCCATTTACATGAAGCGTGTGCCCCGTTATGTACTCCGCTGCCTCTGATGCCAGGAACGCCACCGCCTTGGCGATGTCGTGGGGTTGCCCCAACTTGCCCAACGGAATCTGTTTCGTCAACTCGCCGCGCTGATCCTCGGGCAGTGCCCGGGTCATGTCGGTATCGATGAATCCGGGCGCAACGGCGTTGACGGTAATGCCTCGGCTGCCCACTTCGCGAGCCAGTGACCGTGTGAATCCGATCATGCCCGCCTTGGCGGCCGCGTAGTTGGTCTGCCCGGCGTTGCCCAGAGAGCCCACTACGGAGGAAATGCTGATGATGCGGCCTTTCTTGGCCTTCATCATGCCGCGGATGCAGGCCTTGCTCACCCGGTAGATGGAGCTGAGGTTGGTCTGAATGATGTCATCCCACTCCTCGTCCTTCATGCGCATCATGAGATTGTCGCGGGTGATGCCGGCGTTATTCACGAGAATGCCGGGGCTGCCATATTGCTCGGAGACCTCGCCGATCACGGCCTTGATCATCTCACCGTCGGCGACATCCAGTGTTACACCGCCGCCCTCGACGCCGGCTTCCCGCAGATAATCGGAAATGCGGCCCGCGCCGGCTTCGGTTGTGGCGGAGCCGACCACCGTCGCGCCCGCGGCACCCAGCTCCAGGGCGATCGCACGGCCAATGCCCCGGCTGGCGCCGGTGACCAGTGCCACCTGACCGTTCAAATCCATCTACACCTCTCCTTTCCCGGGGCCGATCAGGCCCATTAGCCGATTCACTCGCCCAGTGCCTTGTCCAGGGAGGCGGGATCGTATACCGCCACCGCGCTGAGGCTGCGGTCGATGCGCCGGCACAAGCCCGCCAGCACCCTGCCCGGTCCGCATTCCACGGCGCGGTCGATACCATCCGCTGTCATGGCCTGAATGGTCTCGACCCAGCGCACGGGACTGTAAAGCTGCTCCACCAGACGCTGCCGGATGCCTTCCACGTCCTGCGCCCGGGCAACATCCGCGTTGTGGATCACCGGCACCTTTGGAAGCGCCAGCTTGACGTCCGCCAAACGGTTCGCGAGCCGCTCCGCTGCGGGTTTCATCAGCGCACAGTGAGAAGGGGCGCTGACCGGAAGATTGACGGCGCGTTTGGCTCCGCGTTCCTGGGCTAGCTTCACCGCGCGGGCCACCGCCTCCCGATTGCCGGCGATCACGACCTGGCCCGGCGCATTGAAATTAACCGCTTCGGCGACTTGTCCGCCGGCGGCCTCGGCGCAGACGGCGCGAACATCCGCGTCATCCAGCCCCAGAATGGCGGCCATGGCGCCCTCGCCTTCCGGTACCGCCTCCTGCATGAACCGGCCCCGGTCGGCCACCAGTGCGATGGCATCGGGAAAGGCGATGGATTCGGCACAGGCCAGCGCGGTGTATTCCCCCAGCGAATGGCCCGCCATCACTTCCGGATGCTGTCCGCCGCGCTCGACCCAGGCGCGCCAAACGGCCACGCCGGCAGCCAACATGGCCGGCTGGGTACGGTCGGTGCGGTTGAGGTCTTCTTCAGGTCCGTTCTGAACCAGCGACCACAGGTCGTAGCTCAGCGCCTCCGAGGCCTCGTCGAACGTCCGGCGAATCACCGGCGTCGCATCCGCGAGTTCCTTGAGCATTCCTACCGATTGGGATCCCTGACCCGGGAACAGAAAGGCGAGTGATTGCGTCATGACATCTCTTCAATCCATGTTTTGGTCCGAGAGCGGCGTTGATGGCCGCCGCCTGCCCCATAGAGCTTTCCGGAACGCGGATCAGTAGCGCAGAAGCGCCGAACCCCAGGTGAAACCGCCGCCGAATGCCTCCAGGAGCAGAAGCTCTCCCCGCTTTATCCGCCCGTCCCGCACGGCCGTATCCAGAGCCAGCGGAATCGAAGCCGCGGAGGTGTTGCCGTGCTTCTCGACGGTAACGACCACGCGCTCCATGGGCAGATCCAGTTTCTTCGCCGTTGCCTGAATGATCCGGATGTTGGCCTGGTGGGGAACCAGCCAGTCGACATCCTTTTTGGTCAGGCCAGAAGCTTCAAGCGTTTCGTCGACAATACGTCCCAGGGTTCGCACCGCGACCTTGAAGACTTCATTGCCCCGCATACGCACCTTGCCCGCCGTCCCTTCGAGGCGGTCGTAGCCCTGCGAAACGCCCCAGGGCACGTACAGCAGTTCCTCGTGGCTGCCATCCGCATGCAGATGCGTCGAAAGAATACCGGGTTCATCCGAGGCCTCCAACACCACAGCGCCGGCGCCGTCGCCGAACAGGACGCAGGTCCCCCGATCAGTCCAGTCCAATATCCGGGTGAAGGTCTCCGCCCCGATGACCAGCGCTTTTTTCACACTACCCGTGACGACGAACTTCTCCGCCACTCCAAGAGCGTAGACGAAGCCCGAGCAGGCTGCCGAGACGTCGAACGCCATGGCGCCCGAATGGATGCCCAGACGCTGCTGCACAAGGCACGCCGTGCTGGGAAATACCCGATCCGGCGTGCAGGTCGCCAGAACAATCAGGCCAATCTCCTCCGGGTCCACGTCGGCGGCCTCCAGCGCGTTTCGCGCGGCGGCGACCGCCAGATCGGCACAGGTTTCGTCCTCGCCCGCCATACGCCGTTCGGCGATGCCCGTGCGCTCCCGGATCCATTGATCGCTGGTATCAACCAGCTCTTCCAAATCACGGTTGGTGAGTATTTTTTCGGGAAGATATGAACCTGTCCCGCTGATTCTCGCGTAGGTCACTCTGCCTGCCTTTCAGCCAATACCGTCGCGAGCCGCTGATCGATGCGCGTGGGCACGGCCTCTTCCACTTCCTTGATGGCCGTCTCGATCGCCCAGGAAAACGAATAGGCGTCCGCGCTTCCATGACTTTTGATAACGATGCCGCGCAAACCCAGCAGGCTCCCGCCGTTATATTCACGTGTATCCAGCCGCCGCCGGAAGCCCTTCAGAACGGGCATTGCGATCAACGCGGCCAGCTTGGTGAGGAAATTGCGCTGGAATTCCTTGCGCAGATAGTAGGAAACCGCGGTGGCCAGGCCTTCGATGGTCTTTACCGCGACGTTGCCGACGAAACCGTCGCAGACGATCACGTCCGCGCCGCCCTTCAGGATATCGTCGCCTTCCACATAGCCGATGTAGTTCAGCTTGCTCTCCGAGAGCATGTGCGCGGCGCCCTTGACCTGCTCATTGCCCTTGATCTCTTCCTGGCCGATATTGAGCAGGCCCACCCGGGGCCGCTCGATGCCGTCCAGCGCTTCCGCAAGGACCGAGCCCATGACGCCGAACTGAAACAGGTGTTCCGCGGTGCAATCGACATTCGCGCCCAGGTCCAGGACGCGGGTGTGGCCTTCAATACAGGGGAACGCAAAAATGATTGCCGGCCGGTCGATGCCCGGCAAGGTCTTGAGCACATAGCGCGCCGTGGCCATAAGGGCTCCGGTGTTGCCCGCGCTGACCGCCGCGTTGGCAACGCCCTCCTTGACCAGATTCACGGCCACGCGCATCGATGAATCCTTCTTCGTGCGCAAAGCCTGCGAGGGCCGTTCGTCCATGCTCACCACTTCCGTGGCGTGCTTGATCTGAAGGGATTCGCCCTCGCTCACCCCACAAGCACCCGCCTTCTCCCGGAGAACGGCCTCATCCCCAACCAGAATCAGGCGGACATTGGGATGGCGCTTGAGTATGGTTCCGGCCGCCTCGACGACGATCCCCGGACCGTGGTCGCCGCTCATGGCGTCTAATGCGATGGTGATCGAGTCAGGCATGGTTACCCGCGGGTTTGACCTCGGTAGTTGCCGGCGTGGGCGGGGCTGGTCGTTCTGTTATCGGCCCCACAAAGCGAAAACGCGGCGACCCACTGGCACGCCGCGAATCGCAGATCGACTCGAACGCTTACTCGTCCTTCGCCGGGAGGACTTTCTTGCCCCGGTAATAGCCGTCCGGGCTGATGTGATGGCGGCGATGGGTCTCGCCGGTGGTCGGCTCCACGGACAACGTGGGATCCGACAGGGAATCGTGAGCGCGGCGCATGCCCCGCTTGGAACGGGTCTTACGGTTTTGTTGAACGGCCATTGGTTGGCACCTCCTGAAAAATCTCTAGTCTTTACCGCCCCGCAGGACTTTGAGAGCCGCGAACGGGTTTTCCTTGCGCGGCTCGTCGCTTTTCGGTACTTCCTCGCCAAATCGGCGTTCGCGCGGCACGCAGGCGTCGTCATCCTCGTGCCTGGCTACTACTGGAAGCGCCAGAATCAATTCGTCTTCGATGATATCCACGGGCCGCACATTGGCCTCGCCGACCAACAACGGATCGATCATCTCGGGCAGCCTTGCCGCCTCGTCCTCCCCGGAGACGATTCCGAGGAGAATCTCCACGTCGACCGGCCAGGACATGGCCTCCAGGCAGCGCTGGCACCGCAGCGGCAGCACGCCCTGCACCCGGCCCCGGACCAGCGGCCGGCCGTCTTCACGCGAGAAACGCAAAGCGGCTTCAACGGTTCCGTCGGTCTCGACCAACGCTTCCCGGAGCCGCGCCATGTCCGCCAATCGGACCGGGCCCTCCACCAACGCATCCCGATCCGCGAGGAACAGTGGATTCACGGGGGTGTACAAGGGGGCCATTTGCATAAGCAGCGCATATTAGCGACGGTCCCCGAAGGTGTCAAAATGAGTCCGCGTGGCAACGATGGGCCATCCAGCCTTCAAGGCGCGACCCAAAGGCCTCTTGCGTTACAATCCCGACGCCTTTTCGACCGGACACAGGAACCGTTTTCATGGCCACCGATCCACAAATCATTCTAGCTTCCGGCTCCCGTCACCGCGCGGCCCTGCTCGATCGTCTGGGGCTGGCCTACACCGTTCGCCGGCCTGACGTCGACGAGACTCGGCAGGGAGCCGAGGATCCGCGGGACTATGTGCTGCGCCTGTCGGTGGACAAGGCGCGCGCCGGTGCGGCGAAAGGCGCACGGGAGCTCGTGATCGGGTCGGACCAGGCCGCCGTACTCGATACCGAAGTGCTGGGCAAGCCCGGCGACCATGCGCACGCCGTGGAACAGCTTCGACGGGTCTCCGGGCGCACCGTGCGATTCCTGACGGGGCTCTGCCTTCTTAACAGCGTAACGGGCGATCACCAGCTGGACTGTGTGGAAGTACGCGCGGTTTTCCGGAAACTGGACGATCACGCTATAGCGCGCTACCTGGAACGGGAACCGGCCTACGACTGCGCGGGGAGCTTTAAATCCGAGGCCCTGGGCATCGCCCTGCTCGAACGCATGGAAAGCTGGGACCCGACCGCTTTGGTGGGTCTTCCTTTGATTCGCCTGGTTTCCATGTTGCGAGAGGAAGGGGTGGCCGTACCGTAGGCTTCGCGGCGATGAGCGCCGCTCCCGCATCTGTTTACCCACTCGCAGGAGCGGCGCTCATCGCCGCGAACGCCTTAACGAAGCCGCACGCTGTCCATCGCTTCCTTCAGGCTGTGGGCAAAGCTGGCGCCGAATCGATGGGCCAGCCGGGCCAGGACATCCGGCTCAACCGTGTAATCCACCGTGCGCTTTGCCTTGATCACGTCCCGCGCGACGTAGCCGGTATCGCCCAGACCGTCGGCAAGCCCCAGCTTGACGCTGTCCGCGCCCGTCCACACCAGCCCACTGAACAAATCCGGATTGTCCGCAAGGCGGTCGCCGCGGCCCTTCTTCACCTCGGCGATGAACTGCTGATGAATTTTCTGCAATAAGCCTTTGATATAGGTGACGTCTTGTGGCCGTTGCGGCGAAAACGGGTCGAGCATGTCCTTGTTCTTGCCCGCGGTGTACAGCCGCCGTTCCACGCCGAGCTTGTCCATGAGCCCGGTAAAGCCGAAGCCGTTCATCAGCACGCCGATGGAGCCCACCAGGCTCGCCTTGTTCACGTAGATCTTGTCCGCCGCCACCGCGATGTAATAGGCGCCGGAAGTCAGCAGGTCACCGCCTACCGCATAGACCGGAACGTTGGGATGAGCTTTTCGGAGCCGATGGATCTCGTCGTTTACGCGCCCCGCCTCCACCGGGCTTCCTCCCGGGCTGTTGATATCCAGGACGACCCCCGCCACGTCGCGGTTGCCGAAGGCGCGATCAAGACTCCGGATGATCAGCTCCGCGCTGGCCGGTGATCCGGCCGCGATCGGGCCGTCCACGTGGATCACCGCGGTGTGGCGGCCGCTGGGTTCGGCCTCCCCGGCAAACTGGCAGCTTCTGAAGGCAAGCAACAACAAGAACAGGTAAACCAGCAGCGCCAGTTTGAAGAAAATGCCCCAGCGCCGGCGCCGGCGCTGCTCGCGGATCCCCGCCATGGCGATATCCCGCAGGGCCTGCTGCTCCCAACGCTCGCCGTGCTCTTGTTCCGCCATTGTCAGCTCTCCCTGTTCATCTCACCGCGCCGTGTCCGCGGCTCTCCAGCGTATCGACCAGCGCGCGCAAGTCCTCGCTCAACGGCGCCGTAAAGTGGTGCTCCCGACCCGACTCCGGCATGACGAACCGCAAACTGTGTGCGTGCAACGCCAGCCGCCTGAGCCCGGCCTGCCTGAAGGTACGATTGGCCGCCGCATCGCCGTAGCGGCTGTCCCCGAGCACCGGGTGCCCCACGTGTGCGGCATGGAC
Source organism: uncultured Gammaproteobacteria bacterium (assembly GCA_963711725.1). Lineage (GTDB taxonomy): Bacteria > Pseudomonadota > Gammaproteobacteria > Nitrococcales > Aquisalimonadaceae > CAVQFO01. Next base: position 13,384 of record CAVQFO010000041.1, read on the forward strand.
GCGGATTTGATGGGTCCGCCCCGTGCCGATGCGCGCCCGCGCCATGGATGCCTGCCCGTAGCGCTCAAGCACCTCGAACTCCGTGTGCGCCACCTTGCCCTCCGCGTCCACCCTCACCGTCCGCTCGCCGCCGGACCTGCGCGTTGCGATCCAACGGCGCATCCACGACGAACCGCCCCTTGGGAAGATCGCCGGACAGGAGTACCAGATAGTCCTTCTCCATGCCGCCCTCGCGCAGCAGCGCGTGCAGCTGGCGCAAGATCGTGCGTTTTTTCGCGATCACCAGGCAGCCGCTGGTCTCCCGGTCCAGCCGGTGCACCAGATCCAGGAAGGGCTGACCGGTGCGCAGCGCGCGCAACGCCTCAATAACGCCGAAGCGCAAACCGGTCCCGCCGTGGACGGCGAGGCCCGCCGGCTTGTCCAGGACCAACAGATCGTCGTCTTCGTAGATGATGGCCTTCGACAGTGTCCGCAAGACGCCGTCGGGGATTTCGCCGCTTGTCCCCGGCTCCGCCATGCGAACCGGCGGCAGGCGTACCTCGTCGCCTTCCTGTACGCGCACCGCGGGCCCCACGCGCTTGCCGTTGACACGAACTTCCCCTTTTCGAAGGAGTCTATATATACGTGTCTTGGGGACGCCTTTGAGCTCCCGCAAAAGGTAATTGTCGATACGCTGCCCCTCGCATTGATCGGGGACAGTGACGTAACGAACCTTGGACGACTGATTCTCGGAGGGATTGTGTTTGTTCACGACGCCGATGATACAGCCCCGGCCACGCCTAAAGCCATGGCACGGTGCTCCGGAATGTCCGCGCAGGCGGGCTGGTCACGCCACGGATCGAGCGCCTTCGAAGCGGTTTTACCCTTCCGCCCCGCGGACCTTGTTTCAACGCGGTGGCGAAAACCGCCAAGAAATGTTGCATAGTCGTTTGATGCGGTGCGGGTTGGCTGATATATTGATCGCGCGCGAATTACTGCTGTCACAGCGGCTACACAGCCCCGTCAGCGTTGGAATTCGCCCTGGTTTCACAGCATCCGCATTCGGCGGGTGATAATTGTTTTTTGGGATATACACCGTTGTCTGGCTGTCCCGGCAGACAACTCAATTGCGCTCCCATGCCCCTATCCCACACGGTGATGAATAACATGCTCGTTTGGCGCCTCGCCCATACACTGCTTGGCGGATGTCCGCGCGCGGTCGGCGATTCCGACATGGCGCCCGAGAATGCTTGTTCCATTGCCGCGAGGTGGATAGGGCCGGTCGAGCGCCGGAGATCAACAGGTAATGAAAAGAATGCTGATCAATGCCACCCAGCCGGAAGAGCTGCGGGTGGCGATGGTAGACGGACAGAAGCTATACGACCTTGATATCGAAACTCCCTCCCGGGAGCAGAAAAAGTCCAACATCTACAAGGGTAAGATTACCCGCGTCGAGCCCAGCCTGGAGGCGGCCTTCGTTCAGTACGGCTCGGAGCGCCATGGCTTCCTGCCGTTCAAGGAAATCGCCCGCAGCAACTTCAACGGCGACGACAGCGGCCGCGGCAGCATCAAGGACGTCATCAAGGAAGGCCAGGAAGTCGTCGTCCAGGTGGACAAGGAAGAGCGCGGCAACAAGGGTGCCGCCCTCACCACCTTCATCAGCCTGGCCGGCCGTTACCTGGTGCTGATGCCGAACAATCCCCGCGCCGGCGGCGTCTCCCGCCGCATCGAGGGCGACGATCGGGACGAGATTCGCGAAGCCCTGCGCCAGCTGGAAGCACCCAACGGCATGGGCGTGATCGTCCGCACCGCCGGCGTCGGTCGCAGCGTCGAAGAACTGCAGTGGGACCTCGACTACCTGCTGCAGCTGTGGTCCATGATCCAGTCCGCGTCCGCGGAGCGCTCCGCCCCCTTCCTGATCTACCAGGAAAGCAACGTCATCATCCGCGCGATGCGCGATTACCTGCGCTCGGACATGGGCGAGATCCTGATCGACGACCCCACGGTCTTCCAGCAGGCCCAGGAATTCATGCAGCAGGTCATGCCGCACAATCTCTCCAAGGTGAAGCTCTACCAGGACACGGTTCCGCTGTTCACCCGCTACCAGATCGAAAGCCAGATCGAATCGGCGTTCCAGCGTGAAGTGCAGCTCCCCTCCGGCGGCGCCATCGTCATCGATCACACCGAGGCCCTGATCTCCATCGACATCAACTCGGCGCGCGCCACCAAGGGCGGCGACATCGAGGAGACCGCGCTCAACACCAACCTGGAGGCCGCCGACGAAGATCGCCCGCCAGCTGCGCATCCGCGACCTGGGCGGCCTGATCGTGATCGATTTCATCGATATGGGCCCCAACCGCAACCAGCGCGAGGTGGAAAACCGCCTGCGCGATGCCGTGAAGATGGATCGCGCCCGGGTCCAGATTGGGCCGCATTTCCCGCTTCGGCCTGCTGGAGATGTCCCGCCAGCGCCTGCGCCCCTCCCTGGGCGAAGCCAGCCAGGAAGTCTGCCCGCGCTGCAACGGCCAGGGCACCATCCGCGGCGTCGAGTCCCTGGCCCTGTCCGTGCTGCGCATCATCGAGGAAGAGGCCATGAAGGAGAAGACCGGGCAAGGTCGTGGCGCAATTGCCGGTGGATGTCGCCACATTCCTGCTGAACGAAAAGCGCGAGGCCGTCACCTCCGCCGAGCAACAGCATGGAGTCCGCGTGACCTTGCTCCCCAACGAGAGCCTGGAAACGCCCCACTACCAGGTGGTTCGCGTTCGCAGCGACGACGGCTCCGCCGACGACGTGAGCTACAAGCTCGTGGAGCAGAAGGAAGCGACCGAAATCCCCGAGCGGGTCATTGAACGCGCGCGGGTTGAACAGCCGGCGGTCAGGGCCGTGACCCCCGCATGTTAGCGCCCCCGCCGTCGGCGGCGCCCGGCTCCCGTCAAATCGGACGACACCTCACGGTCCGCAACCGAAAGCGGCGGCGGTCTCAGCGGCTTTTTCAGTTGGCTTGGATCGTTGTTCGGCGGCGCCAGTACGCCGGCATCGGAGCCCGAGCCCAAACACGACGAAAAGTCGCAGTCTCCGCGAGGCGATCAACGCAAGGGTAAAGGCGCCGCCCAAAGCCGAAACGGTTCCGGGCGCAATCGTGGCGCCAGCGGCCGCGGCGCCACCACTCAAGGCCGCGGCCGCAATAGCGGGCCGAAGCGCGCGGACGACGAATCACGACAGGAGCGCCGCGGCGAAAGCGCCGCAAAACGGCCAGCGTCCAAGAGTTCCGACGACAAGCCCGGCACTGCCGACGACAAACAGCAGGATCAGCGCAAGAGCGCTCCCAGCCAAACCGGCGAGTCCTCCGGCCCGCAGCAGGACGGCTCCAGCGGCCGCAGCCGCCGGGGACGGCGCGGCGGCCGCAGACGGCGTCGTTCCGGCACCGCGGGTCAGGGCACGAATCAGGCCGAAGCCTCCGCGGATAGCCCAATTTCCAAGGACGAGGCTGCGCCCAAACCGGAATCCAAGCCCGCCGCCACGGCACCCAAGGACGCCGCCGACGGCCAGCAAAAGGAACGCCCCCCGGAAAAGGCCGAGAAGCCCGCTCCGCGCAAGGAACCGGAATCGGCCCCGGCGGAATCCCGCCCCCGAACCCAAGACCGAGGACCCCAGGCAGCGCCACGGCCGGCCTCGCATTCCCGCCGGCAGTCGCAGTGGACCGGCACCAACCGTGAAAGATGGCGGCACCCCGCCCGCCGAGGCATCGGCAAAGGAGCCCAAGGCGGCTTCCCCGACGCCCGCGAAGACGTCCTCGACGAAGCCAGCTGCCGACAAGGGCGCTGCCGCTTCCCACTCCGGAGATCGCTGCGCGCGCATCCGAGCCCACCGCCGCGCCTAAGAAGCCCGTATCCAAGGAACGTAGCGAACAGGCCACGCCAAAGGCGCCGCCTCGGACGCCGGCCGAACCGGCCGCAACGGCTACCGATGCCCAATCACCCAAAGACGCCGAAAAGCCGGCTGCGGCATCTGAATCCGGGCCGAGGCTCCCGTGGCCAAACCGACTCAAAAAACCGGGCAAAACGGCGAACAAGATCGTCCAGCCGTGGCGCAGCCACAGCCCGCGGCAAGCAACGAACCCAAGCCGCAACCGGCTGATCGTCCCGCGGTCCAAGAAAGCCGAACCCCGGCCCCGGGAGTGAACGCGCTCGCTCAGGCCGCTGAAGCCGCCCGCCGCACCGCGGATTCCGTCGACCGGAGCGAGTCAGTCGCCAACCAGGACAAGGGAAAGACGGAAACGTCCGAATCCTCTACCGATCAGCGGTAAATCCTAAAGGAGTGAATCCGGGCCCGAACGGGCCCGGATTAACGACGCGGGGCTCGGTAATAGTGGAGAGCCGAGTCAGCCTCCGACGGAAACCCCAAGGTTACGGTCCCGGCGAATGCGTTCAAGCAGACCCAGGCTCGCCGCCTCGATCAGATCCAACACCCGATCGAATCCCGATTCGCCCCCGTAGTACGGGTCGGGCACCTCTTCCTAGTCGGCATCCGGGGCATAGGCCAGGAACAACGACAGCCGATCGCGAAATTGGGCGGGACATTCCGCTTCCAGAAATTCCAGGTTGTAGCGGTCCATGGCGAGTATATAATCGAAGTAGCCGAAGTCTCCCGGCGTCACCTGCCGCGCCCGTAGGCTTCCCAGATCCACGCCGCGCCGCAAAGCCGCCGCCCGAGCCCTATGATCCGGCGTCTTGCCGATGTGATAGGCATGAGTGCCCGCCGAATCGATCTCGATATCCCCCTCAAGGCCCTCTTTCCGCAGCAGTTCCTGAAAGACCCCTTCCGCCGTGGGCGAGCGACAAATATTTCCCATGCAAACGAAAAGGACCTTGACCATCGAAACCTACCCCGTGTGCTATGCGGTATGATGACCGCTGGCTTTAACCTGTGTACGAATAAACGATGGTAGCAACACCGCCGACGTCGGACCATCTCCGGAGCCTGATCGGTCACGCCGTGGAATTCCGTGGGCGCGAACTGCGCATCGTGGAGGTGCTGGAGGATGGGCCCTCCCTGGTACTTGAACAGGCGCAGGGCGCCCGTGCGATTCACGGCAATCAGTATGGCGAGGCCGGGCGGCGCAGTCCCGACACCTGGACGCTGCCGATATTCGGCTCCGACGGCATCACGGTGAACCCGCTGATCGTGGAGTTGGGACTGGACGATCTGATCGATTCGTGAAGCCTCGGGCCGGGCGGTCAGCCCTGCCCGCTCAAGAGCTTTTGCGCTTCGGCCAGATCATCCGGAGTGTCAATGCCCGGGCCAGGCATTTCCGCCGCGATTCCCACGTGGATAAGCGTTCCGTGCCACAAGGCGCGCAGCTGCTCCAGCGATTCAACTTGTTCCAGTTCACAGGCGGGTAGTCCAGGGTAGCGCCTCAGGAAATCCGCGCGGTAGGCGTAGATACCCAGGTGCCGCAGATAACCGGTCAATCGCTCCGAACCATTCCCCGAATGCCCCGCCCGATCCCGATCCCAAGGGATGGGAGCCCGACTGAAGTACAACGCGTAACCGTCGCCCCGGCGGACGACTTTGACGATGTTCGGGTTGTGCAGATCCCGGGCCGAAACCAGCGGCACCGCGAGGGTTCCCATTTCGGCCTCGCCGCGAGTTTGGAGATCCCTTGCGACCTGCGCAATCAACGCGCCCGGCATGAACGGCTCGTCGCCCTGGAGATTGACCACGACATGGTCGTTATTCCAATCCCGTTCCGCGGCCACCTCGGCAAGCCGGTCCGTGCCCGAGGGGTGATCGGCCCGAGTCATTGCCACCTCCACGCCCGCGGCCTGCGCGGCCTGAGCGATGCGGCGGTCGTCGGTGGCGACAAGGACCTCGGCGGCGCCGCTCTCGCGCGCGCGCTGGCACACATGCTCGAGACGGGTCGCCCGCCCAGATCGGCGAGTGGCTTACCCGGGAACCGCGTGGAGCCGTATCGAGCCGGAATGACGACGCTGAACGGCTTGCCGCTCATGAGGCCGAGCGTAGCCGCCTGCGGCGGGCCTTTCCTTCCAGGGAAGCTCGCACCTTGGACTTCAGTGCCCGCTCGGTCTCCGCGGTCAGCACGGTTTCAGCGGGCACGGCCCATTGGGTCTTGCCGCAGAAGGCCACGCATTTGACGGCGTCCTTCTCCGTCATAAGCACCGGAAGCTTGTCATCGAAATTGATGTCCCTGGCGCAAAAGGCATAGTGATCGGCGAGAGGATGCGGGATCACCTCGATCCCGTACCGCGCCAGAGCGGCGAAGAAGCGGCTGGGATTGCCTATCCCAGCGAGGGCATGAACCTTCTGCCCGGAAAACTCAGTCAGAGGGAGACGGAACCACCCTCCCCGCTCAACGGACGCGCCTTGTCCACCTTCAGCGTGAAATAGTACGGCGTCAGCCAGGACGGGCCACCGTTGGATATCAGCAGATCCACGCTACGCAACCGGCGCTTGGGTTCGCGCAGCGGACCGGAGCAATACGTAATTCGTCGAGCAGAGACGTACAGAAACATAA
>CAVQFO010000042.1:0-199703 GCA_963711725.1 uncultured Gammaproteobacteria bacterium
CGGTGAAGGGCGCTTTTACCGCGACGAAGAACACGATCTGAGCCAGAGCCAGGGTAACCATGGCGAAATAGATGCCGTGGCGGCGAATCGCCACCACTCCGAACGCGGCGCCCAGCACGACCGCGAAGGCGGTTCCGGCAAGGATGCCCACCAGCGGAGTCCAGCCCCATACACCCACCACATGACCGGTGATGTACGCCGCTCCGCCGAAAAAGGCGGCATGACCGAAGGACAGCAGGCCCGTATAGCCCAGAAGCAGATTGAACGCGCACGCGAACAGGGCGAAACACAGCAACTGCATGGCGAACACGGGGTAGACCGCGTAGGGCGCCAGCAGCCCCAGCACGATAATAACGATCCAAAGCGTCCTGTTCATATCGCCTCAACTCTCTTTGCCGAACAATCCGGCGGGCCGGATCAACAGCACGATAACCATGAGGAAGAAGATCACGGTATTGGCGGCGGGCGGATACACCACCTTGGTGACGCCCTCCACCATGCCCAGGACCAAACCGGTGACCACCGAGCCCATGATGGAGCCCATGCCACCGATCACGACCACCGCGAACACCACGATGATGACATCGGAGCCCATCAGCGGGCTGACCGAATAGATGGGTGCCGCCAGGACGCCCGCGAAGGCGGCCAGCGCAACGCCGAAACCGTAGGTCAGGGTGATCATCAGGGGCACATTGACGCCGAACGCCTGAACCAGCTGTGGGTTCTCCGTGCCGGCGCGAAGATACGAGCCCAACTTGGTGCGCTCGATCAGATACCAGGTTCCCAGACAGGCCAGCAGGGACGCCACCATGGCGAACAGCCGGTATTTGGGGAAATACATGAAACCGAGATTGACGACGCCGCTAAGCAGCTCGGGCTTGCCGCCGTAAGGGGTCCCGGAGGTGTTGTAGAAATTGCTGAAAAAGCCTTCCAGCACCAATGCGAAACCGAAGGTGAGCAACAATCCGTAAAGGTGGTCGAACTTGGCGATGCGGCGCAGCGTCAGCCGCTCGATCAGTATGCCGACCAGACCCACGACAACCGGAGAGAGAATCAACGCCCACCAGAACGTGACGTGGAACGTCGGGTCGCCCATCCAGCCGCCGAGCTGGGAGTAGCCGATCAGCGCCACGATCGCGCCCAGCATGTACAGCGCGCCATGGGCAAAGTTGACGATATTCAACAGGCCGAAGATGACCGCCAATCCCAGGCTGAGCAGGGCGTAGAACGCGCCTTGGTTCAACCCCAACATGGCCTGAGCCAGGACAAGATCCCATGACATGATCGCTTACTCCTCAACTGGAGGGCGCGGCCGGCGGCCGCGCCCTCCAGAGGCTTTCGAGATTTTCTTTATTCCAAGACTTACTTGGCCAGCGCGCAGCTGCCTTCGGCGATGGACATGAAGGCCTGATCGCCGGGGATTTCCCGCTCGATGGACATCAGGTCCCAGTCGCTCTTGGACTCGGAAGGCTTCTTGGCCTTGGCCAGATACATGCTGTGCTGGAACAGACCGTCCTTGCGGATATGGCCCTTGGCGAACATGTCGTCGATCTTCATCTTGCCAAGCTGGGCACGAACGGCGTCGCCGTCGTCGGTACCGGCAGCCTCAACAGCCTTCAGGTAGTTCATGGTCGCGGAGTACAGACCCGCCTGCACCATGGTCGGAGCAGCGCCGTGGAGCTTCATGAAGCGCTTGGCGAAGGCACGGGTCTTGTCGTTCTGATCCCAATACCAAGCCGTGGTGAAGTTCAGGCCCTGGGCCACGTTCAAGCCGAGGCTCTTCACGTCGGTCAGGAACACGAGCATACCGGCCAGCTTCTGGCCGCCCTGCACGATGCCGAACTCGTTGGCCTGCTTCAGGGAGTTGGTGAAGTCGCCACCGGCGTTGGCCAGCGCGATCACCTGGGCGCCGGAGGCCTTGGCCTGCAGCAGGTAGGACGAGAAGTCCGTGGTGCCCAGGGGAGCCTTGACGCCGCCGACGACCTTGCCGCCCAGGTTCTTCACGACGTTGCTGGTGTTGCCTTCCAGCGAGTGGCCGAAGGCGTAGTCGGCGGTGATGAAGAACCAGCTCTTGCCGCCGCCCTTGACGATGGCGGTGGCGGTGCCGACCGGCAGGGAATACGTGTCATACACGTAGTGGATGCCGTACTTGGTGCAGTCCTTGTTGGTCAGCGCGGTGCTGGCGGAACCGGTGGCCAGGGTGATGGTCTTCTTCTCGGATGCCGTCTTCTGCACCGCAATGGCCACGCCGGAGTTCAACAGCTCGGTGATGACGTCCACACCGTCGTTGTCGATCCACTCGCGAGCCTTGGCGGAACCGATGTCCGGCTTGTTCTGGTGGTCGGCGCTGACGATTTCGATCTTCTTGCCCAGCACCTTGCCGCCGAAGTCCTTGACGGCCATCTCGGTGGCCACCACGGCGCCCTGGCCGCCGATGGCGGAATAGACGCCGCTCATGTCGGTGAGCACACCGATCTTGACGACATTACCGGAAACACCGGCCGCGGAAGCGGCACCGGCGGCGCATACCAGCGCGGTTGCGGAAACCAATGATAACAGTTTGTTTTTCATTACTCGTCCTCCAAGTTGCCTACCCGATAAAGGGGGGTCTAGACGCTGAGATAGCGATTGAGCGTATCCTGGCGACTTTCCAGGTCTTCCTTAGCAATCACTTCCGCGACACGCCCATGCTCGACCACGTAGTGTCGGTCGGCCAGGGGTGCCGCAAAACGGAAGTTCTGTTCCACCAACACGATGGTGTAGCCCTTCTCCTTGAGCTGGCGAATCACGGTGCCGAGGGTCTTGACGATAACCGGTGCCAGACCCTCCGTGATTTCGTCCAGGAGCAGAAGCCGCGCGCCGGAGCGCAGGATGCGCGCCATGGCCAGCATCTGCTGTTCGCCACCCGACAGCCGGGTGCCGACGCTCTTTCGACGTTCCTCCAGATTGGGGAACATCTCGTAAATCTGTTCCAGGCTCATGCCGTCGGAACGCACGCGCGGCGGCAGAGTCAGGTTCTCCTCCACCGACAGGCTGGCGAAAATGCCGCGCTCCTCCGGGCAATAACCGACACCCAAGTGGGCGATCCTGTGGGTCGCCATAGTAACCACGTTGGTGCCGTTGACGCTGATCAGACCGCTGCGGCGATCCACCAACCCCAGAATCGCCTTGAGCGTAGTCGTGCGGCCCGCGCCGTTCCGACCCAGCAGCGTGATCACCTCACCGCGGTTCACGTCCAGATCGACGCCGTGGAGAATGTGCGACTCTCCGTAGTAGGCGTGCAGATCACGGATTCTTAGCATTTCGGTTTCAGACATGGCGCGTCACGCTTCTTCCGTGCCCACTTCCGTCCCCATGTAGGCGGACATCACTTCGGGGTTATTGGAGACTTCGTCGTAGTTGCCTTCGGCCAGCACGGCGCCACGCTGCAGAACCGTAATGGTGTCGGCCAGGGTCGAGACGACGTTGAGGTTGTGTTCCACCATCAGAATCGTGCGCTCCTCGCCGACCTTCTTGATGAGGTCGGTGATGGTGCCGACGTCTTCGGCGCCCATGCCCTGGGTGGGCTCATCCAGCAGCATCAGCTCCGGATCCAGCGCCAGCGTGGTGGCGATCTCCAGGGCGCGCTTGCGGCCGTAGGCCAGCTCCACCGTGGTCACGTGGGCGTAGTCGGCCAGCCCCACCGACTCCAGCAGCTCCATGGCACGACCATTGAGATGATCCAGCGAGCGATCCGAGCGCCAGAAACGGAACGAGTTCGTCAGGCGCGCCTGCAGGCCGACGCGAACGTTTTCCAGCGCGGTGAGATGCGGGAACACGGCGGAGATCTGAAACGAGCGGATGATACCCAGATGCGCGATGTCCGCCGGTTTCATGCGCGTGATGTTGCGCCCGTTGTACGTAATCGCGCCGCGGGTAGGGCTCAGAAACTTGGTCAGCAGATTGAAGACCGTGGTCTTGCCGGCGCCGTTGGGCCCGATCAGCGCATGGATGGTGCCGCGCCGAACCTTGAGGTTGACGTGGTCCACGGCCACGAACCCTTTGAATTCCTTGACGAGGTCTTGAGTCTCGAGAATGTGATCGGCGGTCATCGCGTATCCGCTCGTTGTTGTGTTGTTCCGCTCGCGCCTCGCGACCGGAATCCTCCATTTCGCCTCTGCGGCGCCCCATCGCGGAGCGCTCGGCGGCGGCGAACCCCAGAAATTTAACAGCCTGATGCCCGGCGAGAAATTCGACCTTGGTCGTAGATCGGGGTGACCCGATCGTCAGTTCTCAACCAGGCCGACTTTGTGCCCACGTTGTGACGGACTTCACGAGAAAGGCGTGAACCAAGCCCTGACACCATAGTCAAACAAGGTAGACAGTATAGTTGTCGGCGATCGAACTGCAGAACGCCGTGAAAGTTTCAGACTGCTCTCCTCCGAGCTTTCGTTTTGGCACCGCTCCCTAGGGTCGGTGCCTTTTTCTTTTCATGGACCCGGACAGGGAACTACTCTCCGTTCCGCGCTCCATCGCTGTCAACCCCTCTTTCGGGGAAAGCCCCCAGTCGCCACACCCGATTGCAGCGTTCCTCGGCTGGCGGCATACTTCCGCCCGACCCCATCGGCCACACAAGCTTCACTCAACAGGCCCGACGCCAATGCATTGCTCGATATACAAAGGCACTCGCAAACCGGACACATACCTGTTCGTTCCAGTGAAGGACGATTTTTCCGCGGTGTCGGCGGATGTATTGCGGGCATTCGGCGAGTTGATCCACGTAATGGATCTGGTGCTGGAACCGGAACGGCGCCTCGCACGGACGGAGGCCCGCACCGTCTTGCGCGCGCTGCTGGAGCGGGGCTGCTACATCCAGTTGCCTCCCGAGGACGACAAGCTCCCGTTGGCGCCTTCTCGCGGCCCGGTTCACTGAAAACGCAGCCGCGATTCAATCGTCGTGACCGTCCGTACTGCCGAAGCGGACGGGGATCTCCACATGAAAGAGGATCAGCCCCGCCGCGCTGACGTGTTCCACCATCCGTGCGGCCTCTTCCCGCGTCGCGGTAAAGGTCACCAACACGGGAAGCTCCCCCGCCAGCTCGAAGAAATGGTCCTCGTGCATCACTCCGTGACGACCGAAGCCGGCGATTCCGCGGAAGGCCGTCCCGCCCTTGAGGCCCATGGAGCGCGCCTCGCGCAGCAGCCAGTCGTAGACGAGACTGCCGTGGTGACGTTTGGACTCTTCAACGTAGAACTGCAAATAGACACCGTCTTTCATATCGCTAGCCGCCCACCACCGTTTTGATTGTCAGAACACCCAGCCCCGTCAGGACCACGGATCCAATGACGTGGGCGCTAACCGCCCCCGCCATCCACAAGTATTCACCCCGGCTGAACAGTGTGAAGGTTTCCGCCGAGAACGTTGAGAACGTGGTCAACGCCCCCAGAAACCCGGTCATCAACCCCAGCCGCAGCTCGGGGGTCAGCACCGCGTGCTGGGAGAACAATGCGATGGACACCCCCATAATGTAGGCGCCCAGCCAGTTGGCCGCGAGCGTGCCCAGGGGCACAGTGGGGAAAACCGGGTTCAGCAGCATGCCCAAACCCCATCGGGACCAAGCCCCCAGGCTGGCGCCCACACCAACGGCAAGTACTCCAAGCAGACCCATACGCGTTTATCCTTCTAGGTGACGCGGCCGCAGGCCTGCCCCACCCGGCACATAACGCAAAGCGGGGCATCTACGGCGCATTATTGCCAAGCGCGGCTTCAGGGGGGGTGGGCCGATCACGAACACCTGCCCGCCCCGGCGCAAGCGCCGCGGCACAACAGGCATCATCAGCCCGGCCGGCGGTATCGAGATCCGTGGCAGGGCGGTTCGGGGAGGAATGCCATCTCCGCGGAAAACCATAGCCCAAGGGCGGAGGCGGACGCAATCTCAGAGCGCCTTCCGGCGTAGCCGATCGGCGAACTTCTTGCGCGCCTTCGCGACCTTCGGGGCAACCACGACCTGGCAATAGGGTTGCCCGGGATGGTTGTCGAAATAATCCTGATGATAGGCCTCGGCGGGATAGAACGGCCGCGCCGGAGCCAGCTCCGTAACGATGGGGTCGGGCCACACACCGTCCGCCGAAAGCCCTTTCATGACGGCTTCGGCGACGCTGCGCTGGGCGTTGTCCTGACAGAAGATCACCGAACGGTATTGGGTGCCCACATCGTTACCCTGGCGGTTGAGCTGGGTCGGGTCGTGGATGGTGAAGAACACCTCCAGCAGGTTCCGGAAGCTGACGACCTGGGGATCGTATTCGATGCGGACCACCTCAGCGTGGCCGGTGGCGCCGCTGCACACCTGTTCGTAACTCGGGTTGGGCCGGTCGCCCCCGGCATAACCCGATGTGACGCTCACCACGCCTTCCAACTCCTTGTAGACCGCTTCCAGGCACCAGAAACAACCACCGCCCAGAACCGCCACTTCGTGCTTCTCGCCACTCATGTTCAGTCTCCGTCGCTTCATTTTTGATATGGCGCCTCGGACACCCCGTCCCAATGCGTGCGGACTCTAGGGAGACGCTTGCCCCAGCATATCGGGCAGGAGCGCCGAGTGGCAGGCACCCGCGCCCCGGGGCCTTGATCCGGGTCAAAGCCGGCGTCGCCCTCGCCGCCTAGAATGCGAGGCCGAATCGGAGGCACGGGCGGGGCATGCAACTTTCGGAGTTGGTGAATACGTTGGGCCGGGATCTACGCCGGCGCCATGGCAAGAAAATCCACAAGGTCTCCGTCCACGCGGGTTTCACATGCCCGAACATCGACGGCTCGAAGGGCTATGGCGGCTGCACATTCTGCAACAACGCCTCGTTCAGCCCCAACGGGCGGCGACCGCCCAGCGTGGCGGCGCAGATCCAGGCGGGCCGCGCCGTGATCCGTCGGCGAACGGGGGCGCGGCTGTATTTGGCGTACTTCCAAGCCTACACCAACACCTACGCCGACCCGGAGGCGTTGCGCGCGCTCTACGATCAGGCGCTGGCGGAGCCGGACGTATTGGGTCTGAGCGTGGGTACCCGCCCCGACTGCGTGCCCGACCCCGTGCTGGATCTGCTGGCGGGTTATCGCGACCGCGGACACGAGGTCTGGCTGGAGCTGGGCCTGCAATCGGCCTTCGACGGCAGCCTGGAGCGTGTCAACCGGGGTCACGTCTTCGCCGAATATGTCGACGCCGTGCGCCGAGCCCGGCTGCGGGGCCTCAAAGTCTGCACCCACTTGATCGTGGGCCTGCCCGGCGAGGAGCCATCGCACAGTCTGGCCAGCCTTGAGCGGGTCCTGGAACTGGGCGTTCAGGGCCTGAAGATCCACCCCTTGCACGTGGTCCGCAACACCCTCCTGGCCAAGCAATGGAAGCGCGGCGAATACCGCCCGCTTACGGCCGGTGACTACGTGGCCACGACGGCGGCCATGGTGCGGCGGACACCGCCGGAGGTGGTCTTCCATCGACTGACCGCCAGCGCTCAGAACGACCTGCTGCTGGCGCCGGCGTGGTGCGGCGGCAAGTGGACCACTCTGAATGCCATCGCCGCGGACCTGGAACGCCACGGCGGCCAGGGCAGCGATCTTCACACGGGGAGTGAACGCTATGGAACTGGTTTGTCCGGCGGGTAGCCTGCCCGCCCTGAAAAAGGCCGTGGACGGCGGCGCCGATGCCGTTTACCTGGGGCTGCGAGACGACACCAATGCCCGCCACTTCGCGGGCCTGAATTTCGACGACCGGCGGCTGGCGGAGGGCATCGCCTATGCCCATGACCGCGGCAGCCAGGTCTTCATGGCGGTGAACACCTACGCCCAGGCCCAGGGTTGGAACCGCTGGCAGACCGCCGTGGACAAGGCCGCCGATTTGGGCGTGGACGCGCTGATCGCCGCCGATATCGGCGTACTGGACTACGCCGCCCGCTGTCACCCGGACCTGCGTCTGCACCTGTCCGTCCAGGGCTCGGCCACCAATCCCGACGCCCTGCGCTTCTATTACGAGCAATTCGGGATTCGCCGGGCGGTACTGCCACGGGTCCTGTCCGTGGCGCAGGTTGCCCGGGTCGCCGAGCAAAGCCCGGTGGAACTGGAGGTCTTCGGCTTCGGCAGCCTGTGCATCATGGTGGAAGGGCGGTGCTTGCTCTCCTCCTACGTCACCGGCGAATCGCCCAACACCTACGGTGCCTGCTCGCCGGCCAGCGCCGTGCGCTGGGAGCAAAAGGGGCCGGTTCTTGATTCCCGGCTCAACGGCGTACTGATCGACCGCTTCAAGGATGGCGAGAACGCCGGCTATCCGACGCTGTGCAAGGGCCGGTTCAACGTTGCCGGCAACGTCTATCACGCCCTGGAAGAGCCCACCAGTCTCAACACCCTGGAGCTGCTGCCGCAACTAAGCGCCATGGGCATCGCCGCGGTAAAGCTGGAGGGGCGCCAGCGCAGTCCCGCCTATATCGAGCAGATCACGCGCGTCTGGCGGGCCGCCCTGGATGCCTGCGCCCGTGATGCAGCCGGCTATCGCCCACGGGAAGACTGGCTCCGCGCTCTGGCGGCCTTGTCCGAGGGGAGTCAGACCACCCTCGGCGCCTATCACCGTTCCTGGCAATAGGATCGGCGGCGCTGGATTACGCGGTTGCGTCGCACGGCGCAGGCCTGGAGGAATCGTCATGAAGCTATCCCTTGGACCCAACCTCTATCTCTGGCCCCGGGAGGAACTACTGGGCCTTTATGAAGCAGTGAAGGACAGCCCCGCGGACACCGTTTATCTGGGGGAGACGGTATGCTCGAAACGCCGGCCGCTGAGCACCGGGGAATGGCTGGAGCTGGCCAGGGATCTGGCGGCCGCCGGCAAGGAGGTGGTGCTTTCCTCCCTGACCCTGATCGAGGCTGGCTCGGAACTCGCGGCGCTCAGGAAGCTGTGCGGAAACGGTGAATTCCAGGTGGAGGCCAACGACTTCAGCGCCATCTACCGTCTCGGCCAGGCCGGGATTCCGTTCGTCGTCGGTCCGGCGGTCAACATCTACAATGCCAACAGCCTGGAGTTGCTGTACCGCCAGGGCATGCGCCGATGGGTCGTCCCCTTCGAGATGTCGGGCGAGCAGCTGCGCGCCATCCTGGGCGCGGCCGATGATCGGGGCTTCCGCGAGACGCTGGAAGTGGAGGTATTCGCCCACGGCTACCTGCCGTTGGCCTATTCGGCCCGGTGCTTCACGGCTCGCGCCCACGACCGGCCCAAGGACGACTGCCGGTTCGTGTGCGTGGACTATCCCGAGGGCCTGCCCATGGACACCCGCGAGGGCGAGTCGTTCCTGCGGATCAACGGCATTCAGACCCAGTCCGGCCGCAAATACAGTCTGCTCGCCGACTGGCGCGACCTGGCGGATGCGGGGGTGGACATGCTGCGCGTCAGCCCGGAGCCGGTGACAACACTTCGTGTCCTGGCCGCCTTCCGCGAGGCGCTCGACGGTGGGGATGTTGTTGCGCCGGTGGAGGAGGCGGAGTCCTGCAACGGTTACTGGCACGGGGTCCCGGGGATGGATTCAGCGGTGGGCGGGCCCTGAAAGCCGGTCCGCCAGATCGGCCGCCCGCTGCAGGCCCCACTCCAACGGCCTCGGCAGTTCCGAGGGGTCCAGGCTGTCCAGCAGGTTCTTCACCGCCAGGCCCAGCTCGGTGTCGCCCTCCACCACGATGCGGCGTTGGAAAAACAAGGTGTCGGGGTCGCGCCGGCGGGCCGCCATGAGCAGGAAATCGCGAGCGGACCCACGAATGGTCGCAGCGGCGGCGTGTCCGGCCGGATACATGGCCAGGCGCTCGCCCTCCAGACCGAAGAGCCAGGGACGCCCCATTTCCCGGATATGCACGGCCAGAATCCGGCCGCGAAGGAAATCCATGTCGCCATCGGCCAGGGCTCGACGCAGGACATGACTCAGCACGCCCGTCAAGAGACGGCGTTCCAAAAAGAAAGGGGCCAAGCGCGCCGGAAGAAACAGGGCAGGCGTTAGCGTTTCGCCCGGCTGGCCGGACCCCTTGTCTCGAAGAGTCGAGTACGACAAATGCCAAACCGATGAGTGTTGCGTTATCGACTTCCACCCGTGGCAACGGGAGGAACGCGACGGCTCCCGGGAATGCTCTCCCAATCGCCGCGAAGACCATCTTACGGACCTGGCCCGCCGGCGCCTTAACACAGATCAAGAACGGGCATCACCCGGGGTTCACGGGAGGGAACGCTGCCGAAGCCTTGAAGGGGGAACAGCTACCCCAATTTCGAGTATGTCCAAGTCGTATCGAGGCCCGGCCATGCTCAGAATCGTCCGTTTTTCACGTAGCGTTTCGTTGATTCTCGCCGTGGCGCTGGCGGCCTGCGGCGTGGCGTACGGCGAGAGCGGCGGTCAATACCAGGTTCGCGGCGTCATCGACGCCGTGAAAAGCCATGTAAGCATCTTCATCAACGGCGACGAGGTGATCCACCAAGGCATTCTGGATCTCTCGACCCGGCAGATGGGCAAGGGGACGATCAGCGAGACGGACGTCTCGCCCTTGAAAGGGACCTACCAGGGCAAGCCCGTGGAGGTGAGCTGCTACAACACGCCCTGGACCTCGGATATCTATTGCCAGATCCAGGTGAGCAACCGGCTCGTCAAGACATTGACCTTCTATCAGCCCAGCCCCGACGGCAATTACCGGGCGGACTGAAGCGGCCACCGCCGCAGGCGCACGCGCGCGACGACGGTGGCGAAGCCGGGCCGTGTCTCAATCAGTGGGCTTGGCGCTCACGGTGGACGGGCTGTCCGACGCCCAGCCGGGCCAGGAATTTCTCCATCAGGCACCATTGCGTGAACGCCGACTGCAGCAGGTTCGCGCCCACGAACGCGGTGAACAGAAACCAAGCCGGATGCACGAACCAGCCCAGCGCCAGGGAAATCAGTATAAATGTGCCCGCAATCGCGCGGATATAGCGTTCCATAGTCATAACGGCTGGTGCCTCCTCGAATAATTCCGTTGATTCATGGGCCGGCAAGCCGGCCTCTTTAACTTATCCCAATGATACCCCCTGGGGTATATGAAGTCAATCGAACACTGCCCTCGGAGGGGCCTGTCCGTCGATCTCATAGCCGCCAACTTCCTCGCGCCGTGGCACCCAAGTCACTGTGCATGAAGGGATCGTCCGTATCCGAACGCCGCTCGCGGTGCTATCGTGTTGCACATCTCCTTAAGCAGGAAAGCGGGTCCATCCCGACAACGAGGTGCAATCGATGTCCGACGTCGTCATTTGCCACCCGGTGCGCACCGCAATCGGCTCCTACGGCGGCTCACTGAGCACGGTACCCGCGGCCACGCTTGCGGCGGCGACGATGCGGGAGTGCCTGCATCGAGCCGGCGACAACGCGGGAGACGTGGAACAGGTGGTTCTTGGGCAGGTCGTCCAGGCGGGGTGCGGCATGAACCCGGCACGCCAGGCGGCGTTGGAAGCGGGCCTGCCCATTACCGTTCCCGCCATGACAGTGAACCGTGTTTGCGGCGCCGGCGCCCAGGCGGTGGTCAGCGCCGCGCTGGAGGTCATTTCCGGCAACGCCGAGTGCACCCTCGCCGGGGGCATGGAAAACCTGGATTTGGCGCCCTACCTGCTCGAACGCCAGCGCTGGGGCTACCGCATGGGAGATGCAGCGATCGCCGACGCCATGCTTCGCGACGGCCTCAACGACGCCTTTTCCGGCGAGCACTCCGGGTGGCATACCGAAGACCTGGCCCGGGCCTACGGCGTGAGCCGGGCCGATCAGGACGCCTGGGCGGCCCGCTCCCACCAGCGCTTCTCCCGGGCCCAGGCCGCGGGGCACTTCGACGGCGAGATCGTCCCCGTGGACATCGCGGGCCGGCGGGGCACCGTGAGGTTCGACCGCGACGAACACAATCGACCCGACGCCAACCTGGAATCCCTGTCGCGGCTCAAACCGGCATTCCGCGACGACGGCAGCATAACCGCCGGCAATGCCCCAGGCCTGAACAGCGCCGCAGCCGC
The DNA here is from genome assembly GCA_963711725.1 of uncultured Gammaproteobacteria bacterium. GTDB lineage: Bacteria > Pseudomonadota > Gammaproteobacteria > Nitrococcales > Aquisalimonadaceae > CAVQFO01. The sequence continues at coordinate 12,009 of CAVQFO010000042.1, forward strand.
CATGCTGGTGGCCGATCACGTCTGGGCCGACGCCAACGGACTGGAACCCATGGCACGGCTGATGGCCTACGGCCTGGCCGCCGTGGAGCCCGGCATGTTCGGCATCGCTCCGGTGCCAGCCATGCGCCAGGCCCTGGCCCGGGCCAACTGGGAGATATCCGACCTGGAGCGTGTGGAAATCAACGAGGCCTTCGCTGCCATTGCCCTGGCCTGCCAGCGGGAGCTGGGGCTGCCCGAGGACGTGGTCAACGTGGAGGGCGGGGCCATCGCCCACGGCCACCCCCTGGGCGCAACGGGCGCCGTTCTGATCACCCGGCTGCTCCACTCCATGCGCCGGGACGGCCTCAAACGCGGCGCCGTGACCTTGTGCATCGGCGGCGGCCAGGGCATAGCCCTGCTGTTCGAGGCGTTGTAAAGCCCGATCGCACGATAGCAGGGTGATCCAGGTCAAGATCACCTGTCGTCCCCGGCCTTAGTCTGACGTCATCGCTTATTTTCGAGTGACCCGACATGGCCGCGAGGATCATCGCCCCCGAGCGTTACATTCGCTATCTGGAGGCGGCCCCCACCTATTGCTTCTATCCGCCGACCTCCCGCTATGGCGGCGATTTCGACGAGGCGGCCTATCGCGCCGGCGCCAGGCGATCCAATGAGGACCTCATGCCCCGGCCGCTGGCCGTCTATGTGCATCTGCCGTTCTGCAGGCGCGGCTGCTTCTATTGCACCTGTCCCAAGGCGGTGGTCGCCGGCGCCGGTGATCCCGAGACGTACCTCCGCGCCCTCGCCCACGAACTGACGCTGCAATCGGCCCTGTTCGACCGCGATCGAGACGTCGAATACGTCCACTGGCTCGGATGCACTGTCGCCGCCCTGGGCAACGACGGTCTGGCCGCAGTGCATCAGACACTGCGGCAGCACTATGGATGGAACTCCGCCCCCGATTGCGGCATCGAGTTGGACCCCCGCGACATCACACCCGGGCTTATGCCTCGATTGAGGGATCAAGGATTCACCCGGATCAGCCTTGGCGTTCAGGCATTCTCCACGGCGGACCAGACGGCCGCCAACCGCGCCTACGACGGCGACGCCGTGGCCGCGGCAATGGCCGATGCGCGCCGCGAGGGCATGAAGACGGTCACCGCTGAACTGGTCTGCGGCCTGCCGGGGCAGGCCACGGACGACTTCGTGGCCACGACCGACGCATTGCTGGCGCTGACGCCGGACCGTATCGCCATCCATGACCGCGTGGAAGGGGCGGCGTCACCCCCTACACATCCCGAGTCCCTCGAGCAACGGGCCGAACTCTTCCTCGAAGCCGCAAAACACATCCTCGATTCGGGTTACGCCCATATCGGCCGCGGCTGCTTTACCCGCACCACCGATCCATTGGCCCATGCCTTCGAGGCCGGGACCCTGCAATTCGGCTACTACGGCTACTACGCGGGCGAACGGCGGGATCTCGTCGGCGCCGGCCTGGGCGCCATCACCGAAGTGGCCACGGTCTGCGAGCAACATTACGCGGACCCGGCGGATTACCATCACGCCCTATCCCGAGGCCGCCTGCCCGTGGAGCGCGGCTTGGTGTTGTCCGACGAAGACCTGTTGCGGCGGGATGTAGTGGTCGGACTGCTGGCCCGCTCCCGAGTGGACTACCGGCTTCTGGAGGAACGCTATCGCATCTCGTTCGACCAGTTTTTCGCCGGCCAACAATCCACCCTGAATGCCATGGCGGCCGACGGCCTGCTGGAAATGGAGGCCGATGGGCTGGTGGTTACCCCCGAGGGCCGCTTCGTCCTGCCCGCCATCTGCACGGTCTTTGAACAGGCCACACCATCATCGGCGCGCGTCACCCCGTTCCCAAGAATCCTCTAGCCCGAATGCGGTCACCCACGCTTTATGGGGCGGACATATCCCTGCAAAGGAACCTGCCTACCATCCGCGGCATAGCCGGCGGGCCGGTTAACATCCCAGAACGGGCCGCACCGCGCCGGACGCACCAACGGATCACAATCATGACCCCGTCCAATCCCAAGATCGTCGTCGCCCAGTGGCTGAATCCGATGCTGCTGGAGCTGTTGGGCAAGGCGTGCGACGTGGAACTCCACCCCGGGGATCAGCCTTTGGGTGTACCCGATCTGCTATGCCGCAGCCGGGATGCGGACGGCATTCTGATCGCCGATGCCCGGGGCCTGGACGAAGCCTTCCTGTCCGCCTGTCCCGGCCTGCGGCTACTGGGTGTTCCCGCCAGTCGACCGCCCGCCATCCGCCAACAACAATCGTGCGAGCGCCGGGGCGTCTGGGTCGTCTCCTTCCCGTCTCTGCTTCTGGCCCGACCCGCCGAACTCAACGTGGACCTGGCCGCCGACACAGTCCGCCCCCTGTTTCAGGCGCTCAGCGGTGACCGGCCCGAGAGCGCCCTTAACAACCCGAGCTTCGCCCGGATATCAGCTGTAGCCTGATAGAGGGTTGCGCGGCCCGGCCGCCACCCCCATTGAATTCGCCATGCCGTTCAAGGTGTTGGATCCCCATCCCGGCGGCCGCGCGATCCGCACGCTCGCGGGAGCCGCCTTGCTCGTCATCGGTTTGACCGCCGCCGGCGCGGCCTCAGCCGATGCGTCCTCCTTTGAATCCGCGGCCTACCTCAAGGATCTCAAGCACCGGATGGCCGCCTGCCTGAGCTGCCACGGCGAACACGGCGAGGGCGGCAAGTCCGGCGACACCTTCGTACCCCGCCTGGCCGGCCAGTCCACCGACTACCTTTTGAAGGAACTGCGAGACTTTCAAAAGGGCAAACGCCACAACGGCGTGATGGAGCGCATGGTCAAGAACCTCCCCACCCCTTTTCTGAGGGAAATGGCGCGCTATTTCAGCATCCAGAACGCGCCCTACCCGCCGGCCCGGGAACGGCGGGGCGGGCGAACGCTCGACGCGCGGCAGGCGCAGCGGGCGCGCATTATCGTGACCCGGGGCAAACCGGACTCGGATCTGCCCGCTTGCGCGGCCTGCCACGGCGCCGATCTGGCCGGCACCGGACAGACCCACGGGCTGATGACTCCGGCGCTGGCGGGCCAATATGCTGATTACCTCGCCGCCCAGCTTCAGGCATGGCGCTCCGGCAGCCGCACCAACGATCCGGTTGGCGTCATGGCGGGCGTGGCCTCCCGCCTGACCAAAGGCGATGTGGCCGCCTTGACGGCTTTCCTGGCCGGGCGGAAACCTGGAACCGTCAAGCGCGCCGCCGTCTCCTACGAACAATTCCAGGGCCGCGGACCCGACCAAGGCGGCGCCGAGCCGGACGCCGAACAGCAGGCACGGATACGGCGGGGCGAATACCTGGCCAAAGCGGGCGACTGCAAGGCGTGCCATACGGCGGAAGGCGGCCCGCCGTTCGCGGGCGGCCTTGCGCTGGAGACACCCCACGGCGTGATCTACACGCCGAACATCACCCCGGACAAGGCAACCGGCATCGGCAACTGGACCGACAAGGACTTCTACAGGGCCGTTCACGACGGCATCGCGCCGGGGCACCGCTATCTGTATCCGGCGTTCCCCTTTCCGTCATTCACCCGTATCAGCAAGGCCGACGTGCTGGCGATCAAGGCCTACCTCTTCAGCCTGAAACCGGTACATCGGCCCAGCCGCGAAAACCACATGGATTGGCCGTACAGCATCCGGGCAGGCCTGTTCGCATGGCGGCAATTGTTCTTCAGCGCCCAAACTTTCCAGCCCCATCCCGACAAATCGGCGGTCTGGAACCGGGGCGCCTATCTGGTGGAGGGCCTGGGGCACTGCGAAGCCTGCCATACGCCGCGCAACGCTCTGGGCGCAAAAAAGTCCTCGGAATCGTTCTCCGGGAGCCCGATTCACGATTGGTTCGCACCCAACATCAGTGGCGCGCGTTACGGTATCGGCCGGTGGAGCATCAACGACCTGGTGCAGTTCCTGGGCACCGGTGAGGTGCCCGGAAAGACGGTCGCTCTGGGGCCCATGAAAGAGGTGATCCACGACAGTCTGCAACACCTCAGCGACGCCGACCTCAAGGCCATGGCCGTTTACCTCAAGAGCACCGCGCCTCGGAAGCCGTCGGAATCGAGGGAGGGGAAGGGCAAGTCGGCGGCTGAAACGGTGGTGTGGTCCGCCGGCCAGCCCATCTACCAGAACCACTGCGCCAACTGCCACAAGGCCGACGGCCGCGGCGAACCGCCGGATTTCCCGCCGTTGCGCGGCAACCCGGTGGTGTCGGCGTCCAATCCCACCGACGTCATCCGCATGGTCCTTCTGGGCGGCTTCAAGGTGGCCACGAAACGAACGCCCCGCCCCCATTCCATGCCGCCGTTCGCTCAACAGCTCAGCGACAAACAGATCGCCGAGGTGGCGTCCTATATCCGCAGCCGGTGGGGCGGCCAGTACAGCAAAGTCGATCCGGCCGACGTGGAAAAGCTGCGCTGAGAGCCGGCTATCGAGAGGCCAGCGTCTCCGCGCAGAAAACCACGATCTTCCTGAGGGCGTCCGTCAAAGCCCGGTTGGCCGCCGTCACCCCGCCGGCGGCGTCCTCGCTGGAGGCGGGTGCGGACACGTCGATCAACCGGGTGCCCAACAGCTGCTTGTCGCGTTCGTCCACCAGTCGCACCCGCAGGGTGAGGTGCTCGATGCTGGGCGCGGCCGTGAAATCCTGCTCCAGGCGCACCAGATCCGTGTAGATCCGATACCGGGCCGGCACCGGAGGCGGGTCGGACTCCACGCCGCCGAACAAATCCGAAGCAGCCAGCGTGGACGCCAGTGCCTGCCGAACCATGGACGCCGGCGGTGCCACCCACTGGCTGTGGGCGTAATAGCTCAGTTCGTGCGGGCTCCGGCGATACGCCATCTCCACCGTATCGTAGCCCGCCGCCGCCTGGGGCATGGCCACGGCGAGCACCCCCGGCACCCGGGGGCCGGCGGGGGTCTGGTCGGGGGCCAGGCTGACATTGAGCTGGTAGGTGGCCGAAGGTGGCGCACGCTCCGGCAGCAGGCCGCCGCATCCCGATAGCAACAGCAGGCACGGCAATGCCACCACAAGGGTCAGGCGATACAGGGGTCTGATGCTCATTTCGACTCTCCGGGGCCGGCCGCCCGCCGGGGCCGGCCGTAAAGCAGCATGTCGGGGTTGCGCGACAGCTGGTCGGTCAACTGGGACAAATGCGCCGAGGTTTCCCGCAGCTCGGCGATCAGGGCATTGAGTTGGGGCAGCGTGGTCTGGGACAACTGCGCCACGGCCTGCTCGCCGTGATCGCTGAGGGTGCTCACGTCCGCGCCGGCCTGGCTGACCGTATCGGTCATGGCGCCGAAGCGGTCTACCACTTGGTTGAAACGATCCAGGGTTGCCGGCAGATCCCGCGCCGCCTTGGCGGAATCGGCCAGTGTGCGGTCCAGATTCGCCATCGCCGCCTCGATGTGCGGCGTGTTGCGGGCGAGGCTGTTCGACACCTTTGCCAAATTGGTGAGGGCCTCAGTCAGCGCCTTCTGGTTTTCGTCCGACAACAGCTTGTCCACCCGCTGGCCCAGCGAATCCAGGGTCTTCAGCCCCTCGGAAACGGCTGAATCCAGCCGCCCCAGCAGGGAAGATTTGTATTTGATCACCGAGTAGGGTTGACGCTCCCGGACGGTCAATCGAGGAGCGCCCGGCGTCCCTCCGCTGAGTTCCAGGTAGGCGATGCCCGTCAACCCCTGCACGCTCAGCGTGGCCACCGTGTCGGTCTTGATGGGCGTGCCCTTGCGGATACCCAGTGTCAGGTGCACTCGCTGGGGGTTGTCGGGATCCAGGTTAATGGACTGGACGCGGCCCACGTTCACGCCGCGGTACTTCACCGGGGCGTCGCGGTTGAGCCCCGCCACGGATTCGTCCACGTACACCGCGTAGTGATCGTAATCCTTGGTATGGATGCCCGATCCCAACCACAGCCCCACTCCCACAAGCGCGGCGCCCAGCACCACCACGAACGCGCCCACCGCGGCATAGCTTACTCGCGATTCCATGCTTCCTCCCTACGGCCTGCTCCCCCGGGGGACAAGGCACTGGCGCTGGCGCGCTGCATTCGCGCGCCGCCGAAATACCGGCGAATCTCGGGCTCTTGCGATTGGGCCAGCTCCGCCACCGGCGCCATGGCCAGAACCCGCTTGCGGGACAGAAACGCCACTTCGTCCGTGGTCCGCCACAGCGAATCCACGTCGTGGGTCACCATGACCACCGTCAGCCCCAGGTTTTCCTTCAGATCCATGATCAGCTCGTCAAAAGCGGCGGCCCCGACCGGGTCCAGACCCGACGTGGGCTCGTCCAGGAACAGCAACTCCGGATCCATCGCCAGGGCCCGGGCCAGGGCCGCGCGTTTGACCATGCCGCCGCTGAGCTCACTGGGCAGCTTCACGGCGGCATCGGCGTCCAGCCCCGCCAGGCGGATCTTCAACATGCCCAGCTCCCGTATCAACCGTCCGCTCAAGCGGGTGTGCTCGCGCAAGGGCAGGCAGACGTTCTCCAGAACCGTCAGTCCGGTAAACAAGGCGCCCCCCTGGAACATCACGCCAAGGCGACGCTTCAAGGCACGTTCACGTTCGGCGTCCAAGGCGCCGATATCGTTGCCCAGCACTTCCACACGCCCGGCGCTGGGGCGCATGAGCATGACCATTTCGCGCATCAACACGGTCTTGCCGCAACCGCTGCTGCCCACCACGCCGACGAGATGGCCGGCGGGAATCTCCAGGTCCAGGCCGGAATGGATCACGGTATCCCCAAAGCGGGTCTCCAGGCCCTGGATTCGGATCGCCGCCTGCGACATGCCCCGCTCCTACAGCCCCAGCCAATTGAAAAGGATCGAGAACACCGCATCGGCGATGATCACCAGGAAGATACTCTGCACCACGCTGACGGTGGTGGCCCGACCCACCTCGCCGGCGCTGCCGCGGACCTGGAAGCCGTGAAAGCAGCCCACGGTGGTAATCAGCACGGCGAATACCGGCGCCTTGCCAATGCCCACCCAGAAGGTGCTGGCGCTCACACTCTGGGGCAGCCGCGCGAGGAACGTGGGGAAGCTCACCGAAAACATGCCATTGGCGATCAGCATGCCACCGAAGACCCCCAGCACGTCCGCAAACAGGCTGAGCAGCGGCAGCGCCACGATCAACGCCAGCAGTTTCGGCAGGACCAGCACCTCGAACGGCCCCATGCCCAGGGCCCGCAAAGCGTCGATCTCCTCGGTGACGCGCATGGTGCCGATGTGCGCGGCATAGGACGAACCCGTGCGCCCGGCCACGATGATGGCCGTCAGCAGCGGCGCCATTTCCCGGAGCATCGTAATGCTCAGCAGATCCACCAGATAGACATTGCCGCCATAGCGCTGCAAGGGGCTGCCGCCCTGGTAGGCAATGACGATGCCCATGAGAAAGGATAGCAATCCCACGATGGGAAGCGCCGTTACGCCGCCCCGATTGAGTTCCGCCACAACCTGCCGCCAGCGCAGGCGGTGAGGCCGCAAAAATCGGGGCCAGCTGTCGAGGGCGAGTTCGCCAAGAAAGGACAGGAAGGCGAAGGCATCCCCCAGGTGCCCCATGGTGGCGCGCCCCAGGGCCGTGAGCAGGCCGTCTTTCGGGGGCTGAGGGAGATTCGACGGGGCCGGATCATCGGCGATCAGATCCAGCAGGGCGCGATGGCGGGGCTCGAGCCCGTCCAAGGCGGGTGCCGCGCCCGCCGCCCGTAGCGCCTGGAGTATCCGCGCCACGAACAAGGCGCCGGCCGTGTCCATTCGCGGTACACCGGAGGTATCCACACGCCATTGGCCGTCCGTCGGCCAGGGGGTGGCGGAGAGCCGACGGTCCAGGATCTGCAGGCCGCCAACGGTCCAGTCGCCGTTGCACACGACCGCGCGCTTGTCGTGGTCAAGTTCCAGCGAAGCGGCGGCCGGCCGCGGCCGTGAAAGACCGCGATCCCCGTCCGTCATCGAGTCCTCTTCGATCAATCGGCGCTCCAGCTTCTGTGGCGGACAGCCAAAGTCTGCAACAAATGCGCCTCCACGTCGATTGCACCTGGGGAGAGGCTGATCTGCGCACGCACCCCGAACGCATACACCAGTCTCTCCCTAGCCCCGGTCGGGTTTAAAAAATGAGACACGAGCATATCTAGGGAGACGCTGATCTATTCACGCGGCCGTGTGAATAGATCAGCGTCTCCCTAGGGGAATGCAGTGAAGGAATGGCCCGCTGGGCCGGGAGGACGGAATCATGGCGAACGACGGTGCCCGCTGCTTCGATGATGCCGAATACCAACGCCGCCGGGAACGAGTCCGCGCCAGCATGTCCGAGCGCGGCCTGGATGCATGCATCGTGGCCAGCCCCGAGAACATCTACTACCTGACCGGGCTCGACCACATGGGCTACTTCGCCTCTCAGTTGCTGCTGTTCCCGCTCAAGGGTGAGCCGGTGCTGATCACCCGGGCCATGGAGAGCGCCACGGTGCGCGATCAGGTGCCGGACTGCGTGCATCTGGGCTATTCCGACGGCACCAAACCGCCGCCGGTGAGCAGCGATACAGGCCCCGCAATCGACGAGCCCTGGTCCGTGACGGCGGGGGCGCCGACCCGGGAGATATCGCCGGCGCACCCGGACAAGCCGTCGCCGGCGGCGGCCCGCAAAGCCGTGAAAGCGCTGCACGATCTGGGTTTGGCAGAGTCCACCTTGGCCGTGGACCACAGCAGCAACTTTCTGCCCCACGCCATTGCCGACGCCATTATCACCAAGACGCCCAAGGCGAATTGGGAGGAGATCGGCAACCTGATCGACGATCTGCGTATCGAGCAGTCGCCCGCCGAGCTGGAATACACCCGGGAGGCGGCACGGGTGTCCGACGCCATGATGATGTCGGCCATCGCCTCGGCCGGCGAGGGGATCAACGCCCGGGAAATCATGGCGGCCATCTACGACTCCCTGTTCCGCCGGGGCGGAACCTACCCCGGGTTCGTGCCGCTGGTGCGCTCGACCCGCAACCTGGAACACGAACACGGGACCTGGGAGAACCGCGCCCTGGAGGCCGGCGATCTGCTGTTCCTGGAGATGTCCGGCTGCGTGCGCCGCTATCACGCGCCCACCGGCCGCCTGACGTTCATCGATGAATCTCCCTCGGAGGCGCAGCGGATCAACGAGATCTGCCAGGAGGCCATGTACGCGGCAGCGGACACCATCGGCGACGGAGTCGCGGCCGGCGACGTCTACGAAAACTGGCACGCGGCGCTGGACCGGGCGGGCCTGTCGCACTACAGCCGCCATCACTGCGGCTACGCCGTGGGCATCGGCTATCCGCCCAGTTGGTCGGGCAGCGGCGTGCCGGTGGGCCTGCGGCCGGGCTCGGACATGAAACTGCGCAGCGGCATGGTCTTCCACCTGATGTCCTGGCTGCTTCGCTCCGGATTGGGCGATTCGTTTCTCTCGGACACCATCGTGGTTACGGACGAGGGCTGCGAGTTCCTCACCACCGTGGACAGGGGGGTCACAATTCGGCGGTAAGCAGCGGCAACAGCGTCGAAGGCGGGCGGGAAGAGCTGAACAGGTTGCCCTGTACGAAGCGGCAACCCAGCGCAAAGACGGCCCGGCATTGTTCCTCCGTTTCCACCCCCTCCGCCACGGTGGCCAGGCCCATGCTTTGCGCCACCGCGAGGATGGCCTTGATCACGCTGGCCGCCGATTCGCTCTCGCCCAGGGCTTCCACGAAGCTTCGGTCGATCTTGATCGCGTCCACGGGCAGGCGATTGAGATAACTCAAGGAGGAATACCCCGTGCCGAAGTCGTCGATCGCAGATGCGCACGCCAAACTGACGCAGGCGGCCGAGCACCTGCGCCGCCCGGTCCCCGTCCCGGATCAGTTCCGATTCGGTGATTTCCAGCGTCAGCACGGATTCGTTCCCCGCCGCGGCGATCGATTCCACCAGCTCCAGGAAAGCCGGCTCACGGAGCTGAAGCGCGGAGACGTTCACGGCGATTCGCAAGTCCTCCACCCCCTGGGCACGCCAGGCTTCGGCCTGATGCAAGGCGGTTCGCAGGGCCCATTCACCCAGGTGCAGAATGGCCCCCGAGGCCTCCGCCAAAGGGATGAATCGGGAGGGTTCAACCACGCCGAATGTCGGGTTTGTCCATCGAACCAGCGCCTCCACCGCAGTCACCCGGCGCGTTTTCAAATCCACCACCGGCTGATACTCCAACGCCATTTCGCCGCGTTCCACGGCGTGGGCCAGTTCCCGCTCCATGGCGTAACGCTCGTGAACCTGGCGATCGATTTCCGGCGCGTAGAATCGGTAGCCGGGTCCACCCTGCGGGGCGTGTAACACCAGTTCCGCGTGGCGTAGCAATACCGCCGCGGAATCGCCGTCTTGCGGATACACGGCCACCCCGGCACGCCCCGTCAGCACCGCCTGCCGTTCCCCCATCGCCGCTGTAATGGGGAATACGCTCATCAGTTTCGCCACGCGCCTCGCCGCCAACTCCAACCCCGCCACCGGCGCGAGCAGCAGCCCGAAACTCTGGCCGCCGATTCGCGCCAGCGTCTCACCCGGTTGCAGCCCGGCACTCAAAGTGGCCGCCACCGCCCGCAAGGCCCGGTCGCCCGCCGCGTAACCGAAGGTATCGTTGATGCGCTGCAGCTCCAGCACCTCAATAGCCATCACTGCCGCATCCCTGCCGCTGATGGAGGCGCGGGCCAGGATCTGTTCCAGGCGGTCCATGAACAGATCCCGGTTGGGGAGATCCGTTAACGCGTCGTAGTTGGCAAGCTGATGCACCTCGTGAGTCGCGGCAATGTGCTCCAGGCCCAGGCTGGTGTCGTCGGCAATCTGGCCAAGCAGACTGACCTCCTCGTCGTCGAAGAAATTGATGTCGTTGGCATAGATGTTGAATGCACCGACGGTCCGTCCCTGGATCGTCAGCGGGAATGCCGCCGACGCCTTGTAGCCGTGATGGGCCGCTTGATCCCGCCACGGAGCCATGGCCGGATCGTGGGCGATATCGTTGCTGACTACCGGCCGGCCCTCGCGGATGGCGATGGCGGTGGGCCCCCGACCCTCGGCCCGGGCCGGGTCCAGGTCAATGACGATGTGCTCCAGGTAGTCCGCCGCCACGCCGGCCCAGCTCACCGGGTTCACCGCGCTCCCGGTGTCGTCCGTCAGGCCGATCCAGGCCATGCGGTAGCCACCCAGTTCCACCGGGATGCGACAGGCTTCGCTGAGGAGTTCGTCACGGTCACGGATCCGCAGGATCGCGCCGTTGATGGCGGTAAGTACCCGCTGCACACGGTTGAGCCGCTCGACGCGGCGTAGATGCGACTCCATCTGCCGCCGACGTTCCTCGAGCGCTTCCGCCATGTCGTCAAAACCGGCAGCCACCTCGGCGATTTCGCAACCGCCCGCCACCCGGGCCCGGGCCGTAAGGTTGCCCGCAGCCACTTCTCGAACAGCCGTCAGCAGCCGGCGCAGGCGCCGAAGCACCACTACATCGGTCCCGACCCAGACGGCGGCCATCAGGAACAAGACCACCGCCACCCAGGTCGCGACGTTACGCCTGAACGCGCGTTGAGCCAGTTGATAGACGGCGGCCTCGGGAATGCCCACCACCGCGTAGGTCGGATCGCGCTCAGCGTCCCCTGCAACACCCGCGTAGGCGAAAAACGCCCCATCCTTGGTCAACGGGCACGGCCCCGCGCCCTGGGCGTGGAAACAGCTCTCCGGCAGTCTCTGGCCAAGACGCGTGGAATCCGCCGGATGAACCAGAAGGACCGTTCCCCGGGCGTCGGTCAGAGCGATCACCGCCTGGCTCCGAAACCACGCCCCTGCAGCCAGGTCGGTGAGCCACGGCAGGGTGAAGGTGGCGTAAAGCACTCGGTCGGTTCGTCCGCTCGGATCGCGAAGCGGAGTGCCTACACCCAGGACCGGAACATCACCGTCCGCATCGATCACTTGTGCCACCGAAAACACACCCGCCAGCGCGCCCTTGAAGAAACGCTCTGAAGCAAGTCCTTCAACGGCGTCACGACGCGAGACATCGCAGACGCGGGTGCCGTCCTCCCGTGCCATCCCCACCGAAGACAGACGCTCGTCGCGGTCCAGCAGATTCGAAAGCAGGTCTTCGCAGGACGGACCGTCCGGATACGATTCGAGAAACCAGGCCAGATCGCCCAAGAGAATTCGGCTTTGCTCGATGACCCCGGACAGACTCGTGGCAGCCAATCGCGCCGCCGCGGAAACCGTTGCCGAGGCGTGGGCGGCCGCCCGGTTGCGATCGGCAATAACCGTGTAAACCGCCACGGCCCCGGCCGGAAGCACCGCCACAAACACGACAACCACCAACCGCACCCGCAGATGGTGGAAGAAACCTCTCCAGACTGGATTGGCCTGAGCGATCCGACCGTCTCGAACCATGACTGAAGGCACTTCCCGGTGGCCTGTAGGAAACGGCGTCGCGCACGGGCGCGATGCCGGGAATTGAAGTCCCGCTCAATCCCTGGGGAGACGCTGATGGGTTCACAGATCAGCGTCTCCCTAGAGAAAGCATAGGCTGCTTTTCACCCAGTGGACATGTGTCTTCCAACGGCTACATAAGGTGACCGCAACCGGGATCCCGCGTTACCGGTCGTAACACCCAAGGATTCACCAAAGTCCGGAACCGTTATCCCGCAAGCCTCTTGGAACTTGGCACAAGCATTGCTAAGTCACGGATATTGCAGCGCTTTTGAAACCTGCAAGGTGACCACCCGGTCACATCCAACAATAAACAACGGGGAAAGAGGAGGGGTCCATGGGACGCTATCGAACCGGGCTGCTGGCGATGCTGGCGGCGCTCACGTGTCTGAACACCGCGCACGCCGCGGGCTATTCGAATGATGAAATACGAATCGGCGTAATGACCGATTTGAACGGGATCTATGCCGACTGGGGCGGCCAGGGCATCGTCACGGCCGCCGAAATGGCGGTGGAAGACATGGGCGGCAGCGTCAACGGCGTACCGATCAAGATCCTGGTCCGTGACGACCAGCTGAACGCCGATCACGCCGTCGCCGAAGCCACCAAACTCAAGAACGAACACCACGTGGACATGATCACGGGGTCCACCGGCTCCAACGTGGCCCTGCCACTGCAGGCCTTCGCCCGCAAGAACAACATCGTCACGCTGACCAGTGGCGCGGCGTCCACCGACCTCACGAATTCGGACTGCTCGCCCTACGGCGTTCACTGGACCTACGATACCTATGCCCTGTCCCAGGGCAGCGTTCAGGCCATTCTCGGGCCGGGCCATTCCAAATGGTATTTCGTAACGGCCGACTATTCCTTCGGCCACATCCTCGAAAGCCAGGCCGCCGCAGCGGTCAAGCGGGCGGGCGGCGCGGTGCTGGGCAATGCACTCGCCCCCTACAAGGGCAACAACTTCATGCCCCAACTCCAGGAGGCGTTCAACTCGGGAGCGCAAGTCATAGCCCTGGCGAACGCAGGCGAGGACACCCAGCGCACGATCCGCCAAGGCTACGAGCTCAGCAGCGACGGCAGCCAGCACGAAATGGTCGGTTTGCTGATGTTCCTCACCGATATCCGCAAACTCGGCCTGTATGTGACCCACGGCCTCAAGTTCACCACCGGCTTCTACTGGAACCGCAACGAGGAAACCCGCGCGTGGTCCGAGCGTTTCAACAAGCGCGACGGCGCCATGCCCACCATGGCCCAGGCCGGCACCTACTCGGCGGTGCTTCACTACCTCAAAGCCATTGAGAAGGCGGGGACGGACGACCCCCGGACGGTGGTGGACACCATGAAGAAAATGCCGGTCAACGATTTCTTCGCCAAGAACGGCCACATTCGCCCCGACGGCCGAATGGTTCACGACATGTATCTGGTCGAGGTCAAGGACCCGTCGCAATCGAAGCGTGCTTGGGACTATCTGCAGGTGCTCAAGACCATCCCCGGAGACAATGCGTTCCGCCCGATTTCGGAAACGGAATGCCCCTATCTGACGGCAAAACGCTAAGGCACCGCAGTGGCGCGGCGATGAATCGTCGCCGCGCCGCAACCACTTGCGGGGGCGCGTGAATAGATCTAGCGCGCTATGACGCGGTAGACCGGTCGCAATGGTTCGATTCGGCGCAGCACCACCTGAATCACCGTCATCAACGGCACGGCCACAAACACCCCGATCGCCCCCCAGAGCCAGCCCCAGAAGAAGATCCCCAGGAATATGACCACCGGGTTGATGGACATCCGGAATCCGTGGATATAGGGCTCTAGAAAGAAACCCACGATCGTGGTCAAAACCATGTAACCGGCCGGCGCCACCACCACCAAAACGCTTTGGCCCAAGCCGACGGCCGACGCCACCGCCAGGAGCACCACGGTCAAGGCGACGCCAAGGTACGGAACAAAGCGCAGCAGCGCGGCCAACGTCCCCCAGAGCACCGGTGACGGCAACCCGACGCCCCACACCATCAGCGCGGTGATGACCCCCACCGCCGTGTTGCTGGCCGTGATCACCCCCAGATACCGGGCGGTCTCGCGCTGGCACTCGCGGATCACCCTCAGCGTCGTGCGGCGTATTCCACGATCGGGTAGTTGCCGCACGAAGTTGTGCACCAGGCGATCGCCGTTGACCAGGAGAAAGAAGCTCAACGCCAGGGCCAGGAGCACGGCACCGGCGGCGTTGCCAAGATTGCTGATGAATTGGTCGCTCCATGATTGCGACTGCAGCACCACCGTGGTCGGCTGCTTCCCCTCCTGGGTCAGCTTCTTGACCTTTTTGGAGACCTCTTCCGCGGAATGGGCGACCCGGCCCAACTCCCGCTGAAGCTCCCCGCCGCCGGCCAGCAGCGACTCGATCCCCTGAGGCGCCCGCTCCAGCCAGTTCATGGCGGGCTTCGCCACCACCCAGCCGACGCCCGCCAACGAGCCGACCAGGATCGCCAACACCAACAAGGCGCTAACCGCCGGAGGCACGCCCAAGCGCGCCAGCCGACGCACGATGGGCGCGAACAACAGGCTGACAAGCAACGCCAGCGTTACGGGGAGCACCACTCCCCGCGCGACATACAGGGTGTAGAGCACGCCCAGCGCGAATAGTCCGTAGATCGACCAGCGAAGAGCGCCTTCGCGCCCGATACCCGGGTCGCGCCCCCCTTCCGTTTCCATGGGTTTCTTTCCCTTTTTTCTGGAGCAGACAGGGATATGTCCTATGGGCACCCCCCGCCGACCACAACTGCGCCGCGGCGACGCCAACGCCACGACCACCGGTGCGGCACTCCGGCTGGGAGGCCTTGTTCTACAAGGCGGACGCGACCTCGTACGAAGCCAAGAAAGCGGGCCACAACCGCGTCCTCCACGCCGGCAACGGTGCGGCGGTTCACAGACCGACGCGGAGCGTTGTCGCATAGTTGGGCGACAGATGTTCCGCGTCTGGCCGGCAAGAACAAGGAGAACCGCCGATTCCCCGTCGACTGATCAAGAACCTGTGCAGCCGCCGCGCGCTCCTGGCCGTGGCAACGCTGTGGCTCGCCCTGCTGCCCGCCACCGTGCCCTCGCTGGACCGGCTGGATCTGGTGCTGTTCGACGCCGTTCAGCCGCTGTGGTCGCTGGGCTCGGCGCACTCGCCCGTTGCCTATGTCGCCGTTCCCGCCGGCAATGCGGTCAGGGCCAGGCAGATCGGCGCTATGGACGCGCTTCCCGCCCGTCTTGACGCATTGTCCGCGCAAGGGAAAATCGTTGGCCTGGCCCTTCCCCAAACCTGGCAACAGGCCCTGAACTGGACCGAGCACGGCGGCGAACGTCGCCAGGCGCTGCAAAGCGCGGCCGTGGTGAGCACCGCCGCCACCGGTCCCGACCCCGACCAGAGCGACTGGATTACCCTCTCTGCAGCGGGCGTAACCATTCCGGCACCGGCACTGATGATGATCCACGGCGGCATGCCTTCAACGCCGGCTCAGCAACCGGCTCTGCTATCCAGCACGGCCTATCAGCCGCTGCTGACGCGCAACGGTAGGAACGCGGACTCCGCTTTCGCCACGACGCTGTGGGCCCTGGCCACCCGGCGGCAGCCCGTGTGGAACCGCAACGGCGCGGTCGTCGCCGACGGCGCGCGGGTGGCGACCGATCCCGCTGGGGGAATCTACGTCCCCCAAAGCAAGGACCGTCTGCGAACCGTCTCCTGGAGCGACTTCCTGGCCAACCCGCCGGCGGACGTGCGTATCTGGGTGCTGGGCGCTAACGACGATATCGCCGCGCGGCAGGCCGCACTGACCGCCTCCGCGCTGATGGCCGGGCACACGGCCCACACGCCGGGCTGGGGCATCCTGCTGGGGGCCGGCGCCGTATTGCTGGTCGGCCTGTTCCTGGCGTTCCGGCGTCGACTCGGCCTGACGGTGGGCGTATTGGCGGCGGCTCTGCTGGCCGTGAGCCTCCTGGCCGGCCAGTGGTCGGCGCTGCTGGGCGGCTCGCTGTGGCTGCCTCTGGCCCCGGCGCTGTTGTGGTTGCTCCTGGGCTCTGCCGCCGACAGCCTGATGAACCGGGTTGTGGCGGCCACGCCCCGGGCCCAGATGAACCGCCTGCGCCTGGAACTGGCACGCCGGCAAGTGGATCTGGAAGAACCGGACGCCGCCCGCACCACCCTATCCCATTGCCCGCCGTCGCCCCAGGTGCTGGAAGTGCTTTACGACATCGGCCTGCGCTACGAGCAGGCCCGGCACTTCGACAAGGCCGGTGAAACCTACCGGTCCATCCTCGCCCACCGGCGTGGTTTCCGGGACGTAGCCCAGCGCGTTCAGCGCCTGCCCAAGGCAGGCGGCGGATTCGACGCCACCCAGACCCTGGTGGTCCGGGATTCGATCTTCACCCCTACCACCCTGGGCCGCTACGAAGTCGAGCAGGAACTGGGCCGGGGCGCCATGGGCACGGTCTATCTGGCCACCGACCCCATGATCGGCCGCAAGCTCGCCGTCAAGGCCGTGGACTTTTCCGCGCTGATCGGCGACGAGCGCGAAACCTTCCGCCAGCGTTTCTTCCGGGAAGCCGAGGCGGCTGGACGGTTGAGCCATCCGCATATCGTCACGGTGTTCGACGCCGGCGAGGAGCAGAACACGGCCTATCTGGCCATGGACTACGTACCCGGCGAGACCCTGGCGCACTTCGCCCAACCGGATCGGCTGCTGCCGCTGGAAACGGTCTACCGGCTGGTGGCCCAGGCCGCCGGGGCGCTGGACTACGCCCACCGGCAGCGGGTCATCCACCGGGACGTGAAGCCCGGAAACATGATCTACAACCAGGATGAAGATCGCATCAAGGTGACCGACTTCGGCATCGCTCGGGTAACCGACGGCACCCGCACCCGCACCGGCACCATCATGGGCAGCCCCTCCTACATGTCGCCGGAGCAATTGGCGGGAGAAACCGTGGACGGGCGCAGCGACGTATTCAGCCTGGGCGTGACGCTGTTCCAGTTGCTTACCGGGCAACTGCCGTTCCAGGGCGAATCCCTGGCCAGCCTCGCCTACCAGATCACCAAGGCGCGCCAGCCCAACATCCGCGAGATCCGCCCGGACCTGCCCGCCAGCGCCAAACGCATCGTCAACAAGGCCATGCAGAAAAAGCCGGCGGACCGCTTCCAAAGCGCCGGCGAAATGGCCGAACTGCTGCAACGCAGCGCCGATCGGGTGGGCGCATGAACACGCTCTACAGCATCTATGGCGAAACCCACCGCGGCCATGTTCGGCCCCGCAACGAGGACAGTTTCGACTACCTGCTCACGGACAACGGCCATACGGCCCTGGCCGTGGTCGCCGACGGTGTGGGCGGACACAATGGCGGCGAAGTCGCCAGTCGGCTGACCGTGGAGGCGGCCATCCCCGCCTTCTCCCGGGCCCTGGAGCGACACAGCTCCATGGGGGAGGCCTGGCGCGAGGCACTGGCCCAGGCCAATGCCCGGGTCCGCGAGCATCGGCTGGCGCAGGAATCCCTGGCCCGCATGGCGACCACCGTCGTGGCCTGTTCCGCTCAAGGCGACCGGCTGGCCGTGGCCCATCTGGGCGATTCCCGGGCCTACCGCTATCGGGACGACGAACTCACGCAACTGACCCGCGACCATACGGTGGCCGAAGACATGGCCGACCAGGGCGTGGCAGTGAGCGAAGCCCTGAGTTCCGCTTATCAGAATGTCATCACCCGCGGGGTCGGCCTGGGCGACGACATCGACCTGGCCGTCCACGAGGACGAGGTCCAGCCCGGTGACGTCTATTTGCTGTGCAGCGACGGCCTGAGCAGCTACGTGCCGCCCGAGCGCCTGCGCGCCTGCCTGCGGGCCGGCACGGCCCAGGCCATCACCCGGGCCCTGATCGAATCGGCGCTGGAAACCGGCGGCCGCGACAACATCACCGCAATCCTGATTATCCGACACGCACAAGAGGAATCCTGACCATGGCAACCCTGGCGCTTCTCGTTGACGGCGTGGTGGTCAACCGCTTCGATCTGGAAGCGGCGCTGACCACCATCGGCCGCCGCCCCGATAGCGACATCCAGATCGACGACCTGACCGTAAGCGGCCGCCATGCCGTGATCCGGCGCGAAGCAAGCCCCTACATGGACGGCTTGAGCGAGCTGATCCTTTGCGACCTGGGCAGCACCAACGGCACCTTCGTCAACGGCCAGGCCGTTACCGAGCATCGCCTCCGGGGCGGCGATGAGATCCGGATCGGTATGAGTCGGTTCAAGCTGACGGATCATGAGGTGCCGGACTTCGAACAGACCGCCTACATCCTTCCCAACGACGGTTGACGGCAATCGGTCCGCGGGAGGCTCACGCCGCCCAACGGCAAATATCGATACCGAAGGGAAGCTGTTCCCGCTCCCGAAAACCCCAGCCGTATCACGGGGAGCGTTTCACCCCAGACCCCTTGCTGCGCCTTGGCGTCGCTGGGAGCCGCCAGGATCGACTTATAGGGCGGAGCAACCGGATAGGCGCTGAGAAATACCGTGTCGGTGCACGCGCCGCCCACGTAGATATCCATCAGCAGATTGTTGCGCGCGTCATAGGCGAACTTCTTGTCCAGGTTCACGGTGAAATAGTCTCCGGGGTCCCCGGCGGGGATCGCCAGCTTCCCGGCCCGGTAGACCAACTGCGGCGAGGAGTGCTCCTCTTCGTCGAACACGTCCGCGAACCGTCCCGATTTGGATTGCAGCGCCATATGCTCAGTCATGGCCGAGCGGATTCGGACGTCGGAACACGTGCTTCCGGTCGTGGGATGGGCGTAGCGAAATGAAACGCTGTCAATGGAACCCGAGGCTCCGATACCGCCGCGCGCACCAGCATGAGAAACCGTGCTCCCTGGGCGCCGCCCCGAACGGACCGTCCCAATCGACGATCACCGAGTCCGAGACGTGGCCCAGGAAGGGCTTGATCGAAGCGTCGTCGACGTTGGGCGCAGGTGGGCCTCGGCCGCCTTAGGGAGTGGCACGTGGCCGTCGCCAGGAATGCGAGCAACAGGACCTGAGGATCACACTTCGAAGGTGCTTGGTGCGCATCGATTTAATTCTCCCGAGATACGAATGCAGCGGCCAACGGCGGATTGCGCGCCCCGACACGCTGGTGATCTCCGGTGGCTGGGTCCGTCCGGCGGTCGCGGCTGATCAGCGTCCATTCGAACATGGCTAGATGGGCGGTATCCTTCGCTCTACCGGTAAGGAAACCCGATGCCAAGCCGACTTTGGTGGCGTCGACGCCTGCCACGGGACCGCGGCCAACGGGCCACTCTGGGTCCGAACACTCGTGCCCGCGCGGGGACAGCTGGTAACCTTAGGCCGACCGCGGCACCCTGCGACTGCAGGGGGCGGGGATTAGCAATCCAGGTGCGGTTTTCGGCGATGCGGCGGAGGCTGCCCCGGCAGGTGTAGGGAAGCGGCTAGCGCTCGGCGCGGGCCTGGAGCCGGCGGCAGTTCCCGTCGTAGACCACCGCATCCGGCACGCTGCGATAGCGCGTGCCATCGGAGCCGGACAGGTCGCGCTTGCCCGGCGTCCGCTCGAATATTCCGGCGGTGCAGCGGCCGTCCTCCCAGTAGAAGACCGCATCGTAAGCCAGGCCCTGCCGGGGGGTCCACGCCGTCCACACCGAACATTCGTATTGCATCCGGCCCACGGTTCGGCGTCCCAGCATGAATGCGGCTACCTCCCGGCCCGGCACGGCGGAAATCGGGTAGCTGCCCTTGTGAAGCCTGCCCGGCTCGGACAGGTCGAAATTCGGGCCAGCATCCGACGCAGCGCCGCCACTGGAAAGGGTTGTCAGCGACTGCTTTCCGCACTGGTTGCCATGATACAGGTCGGTAAAGACTCGGCCGTCCTTATAACCGGAAACGGCGTCGAAGTAGACGCCCGAGGAATCGGCCGAAATGGCCGTCGGTGCGTCGGTGGCACAACCCGCCAAGCCCGACGCGGTCACAACGATGAGTGCCACGCCCAGGGCGCGAACCATATCCTTGTCCTCTGGTTTCGTCGTTGAGAGGTGGGAACGCCCAGGCGTTTCGCTTTCCCCCGAAGATGCTAGCATTTCCTCAGGGAGACGATAACGTCCCCAAAACCACCACGGGGAAGGAACTCGAAATGGCGACCAAAGGACTGACCAACGACGGAAAGCGGGCTTTCGCCCTCGGCGGGCTGGGCGGCGCGAACTCCCACGGCGTGGGATTCCTCCGGGCGGCGAACGAGGTGGGCATTCAACCGTCTCTGATCTCCTGCACCTCGGGAATGATCGTCTGGACCGCGCACTACCTGGCCGGACACGATCTGGACGCAATGCTGCGGGCCGAAATCGATGAAGACACACGATTTGCGCCGCCTTTCCAGAATCTCAACAGCATCGTCATCGGAGCCCTGGGCCTGCCGGGCATCTTCCGGCCCGCCTATCGGGAATACTTCCAGCGCTGGCTCCAGCCGCTGTCCGGTTTCAGCTTCGATGAGTGGGCGAACCGTGCGCTGCCGGCCCAATGGTGGGTCCCCACCCGCAGCGACGCCGACTTCGACTGGATTGCCGAGACGCTGAACGACGCTTCGATGCCAGTATTCTTCAACAGCCTAAAACCCTCGGAAGGCATCGAGTATCTCTACATCAACGAGGCGGCCCGCAAGACCCTGGATGTTCAGTACGGCGACACTCACGAGGTCAGCGTGTTCAAGCCCATCACCCCGGGCGCGGTCAAGGCGGCGTTGTGGCTGTATCAATACGGGTTCGACGAGCCGGTTGATGGCGATTACTTCGTGGACGGGGCCTATCACCGCCAGTTCATCATCCGCGAGCTGTGCGACGCCGACGTGATTTTCGTGCCCCGGCCGGAACCCTACAAATGGCTGGGCCACCTCCCGCGCAATTATTTCGAGGCACAGGATTTCACCACCCAGTTGCTGTTCAATGCTTCCTATGCGGGCGAGACCAACAAGGTCCGCCTGATCAACAAGTGCCTGGCGGAGGGGACCATCTCTCCCGAGCGCTATCACCCCATCGATCTGGTGGAGGTGAACACCGATACCCAGATCGGCTATTTCGACTACTTCGTGGAGAAGGAACAGGTCTATCTGGCATCCTACGAGAAGGCGCTGGAGGTTCTGGAACCTTATCGGAAACGCCGGGTGGCCTGATCCACCGAGTTCTCGGGGCCATGACGCACCCGCCATGGTAAGCAGAAAGAGGGCCGCATCAGCCGATGCGGCCCTTTGTTTACGCCCCTGCTATCCGCCCTACGGATTGTAGGTCGGCAACTGCGCTTTGTAGCGATAGTTCTTGTAGGACAGGCCCTGATAGCCAGGCCCCACGTCGGTGACCATCTTGTAGGCGCTGGTGTTGCTGCCCAGATAGTCGTTGTAGCTGCAGTAGTAGCCGTCGTTGGACGAGCACGACGACAGCCGGCTGAGGCGGGACACGGCGTAGTAGCCATAGCCGCTGGGCCCGTAAACCGCCGTGGTCGTTACCGGGTAGACCGTCGTGCTGTTCCACCAGTCATAGCCGCCGCCGTTGATCAAGTCCTGCAGATAGCTGTACCAGGAATCGTTGGAACCGCCGCCGGTGGATGTGGACGAACTGGAGGTGCTCGACGAACTGGACGAACTGGACGAGCTTGAGGAACTGACGTTCTGGCCGATGGTGCAGCTGCCGCTGCCGGTGATGCACCAGTACTGCGAGGACGCCTTGGCCGTGCAAATGCCCTCATCCAGGTAGTACTTGCCGGCCACACCGCAGCCGTCGGACGGGTCCACCTGGGTGCCATGAGTCATGCCCGCGCTCAGGAAGGTGGAGACCAGGTAGTTGCCGCTGCCGTCGGTGTAGTCGTTGCGGGTGGTGTCGTCGCCCACGGTGGTGGTGGCGTCCGCCGTCTGGTCGATACCGTGGAGCTGGGTCCACTGCTCCATTTCCTCGTTGAGGTTGGAGGGATCGACGTCGCTGTCGGAATCGCCATGCCAGATCACCGCGATGGGATAGCTGCAGTTGTGCTGGGTGCAGTCGTAACCGTCGTTGTAGACCAGGCTGGCCCATTGCGACGGTGACTTGTTGACACCTTGCATGCACGAGAAGCCCTCGGTCAGGCTGTTGGCACAGTAGGCGGGATGCCGGCGTTGGGCGCCATGCCCGCGAACACGTCCGGATAGGCCGCCGCCATCATGTCGGTGAACACCGCACCGGAGGAAACACCGGTCACGTAGATCTTGCTGGTATCCACGTTCTTGTTGCTCACCACCCAGTCCACCATGGACTTGATGGACTGCGCCTCGCCGCTGCCGCGGCGGTTGTCGCTGGTCTGGTAGAAATTCCAGCAATTGTTGGAGTTGTTGTTGGAGTTCTGGTTGGGATAGATCACGTAGTAGCCGTACTGGTCGGCCATGTCGGACCAGCCGGAATTGTCGTTGTACTCCTGGGCACTTTGGGTACAGCCGTGGATGGCCACCACTACCGGCGCCGGGCTTTGCAACGAAGACGGCGTGTAAAGATACATTTCCACGCTGCCCGGGTTCGAGCCAAAGCTGCTGATCTGTTGAAAGGTGCCCGCCATGGCGGCGGTGCTGCCGATACAAAGCAGCCCGAGTCCTAGTAATAGTCTTCTCATCGGTTTTCTCCTCCTGATGGAATCTCGTCCTGAGATCTTTCTTATTGGGAGATACGTCTCCCTCTGACGGCCTCGGTTTCGGGGCCGTATAAAAGAACTTAGTCGGGGGGTTGGAGGTCGGTCACCCCCTCCATAGAGGGGAAATCAGTCGTCAGACGAAGCCGAAGCGAGAAACAGTTCACAACGGCGAGCACTGATAGCCAACTCATTCCTGATCAATCGCTTCGCACACATAAGAATGCAAAAAAAGCCGCGCCACCGGGGTGGCGCGGCCTTCCTTTTGCCTGCTGCGATCCGGCCTAGGGATTGTAGGTCGGCAACTGCATCTTGTAGCGGAAGTTCTTGTACGACAGCCCCTGCCATCCGGGGCCGACGTCGGTCACCATCTTGTAGGCGCTGGGGTCGCTCCCGAGATAGTTGTTGAAGCTGCAGTAGTAGCCGTCGTTATAGGAGCAGGACGACAGGCGATATTGACGGGACACCGCATAGTACCCGTAGCCCTGTGGGCCCCAAACCGGAATGGTGGTCACCGGATATACGGTGTTGCTGTTCCACCAGTCCCAGCCGCCGCCGTTGATCAGGTTCTGCAGGTAGCTGTACCAGGAGTCGTTGGAACCACCGCCCGTGGACGTGGACGAACTCGACGTGCTCGACGAACTGGAGGAGCTCGAGGACGACGAGCTGACGTTCTGGCCGATCACGCAACTGGAGCTGCCGGTGATGCACCAGTATTGGGAGGACGCCTTGGCCGTGCAGATGCCCTCATCCAGGTAGTACTTGCCGGCCACACCGCAGCCGTCGGACGGGTCCACCTGGGTGCCGTGGGTCATGCCCGCGCTCAGGAACGTGGAGACCAGGTAGTTGCCGCCGCCGTCGGTGTAGTCGTTGCGCGTGGTGTCGTCACCCACGGTGGTGGTGGCGTCCGCCGTCTGGTCGATGCCGTGCAACGCCGTCCACTGCTTCATCTCCTCGGTAAGATTGGACGGATCCACGTCCGTATCGGACGCGCCATGCCAGATCACCGCGATGGGGTAGGAACAGCCCTGGCTGCGGCAGTCGTAGCCATCGCTGTAGACCAGATTGGCCCACTGTGAGGCGGACTTGCTCACGCCCTGCATGCAGGAGAAGCCGGCCAGCAGGTCGTTGGCGCAGTAGGCCGGGATGCCGGCGTTGGGCGCCATGCCCGCGAACACGTCCGGATAGGCCGCCGCCATCACGTCGGTGAACACCGCACCGGAGGAAACACCGGTCACGTAGATCTTGCTGGTATCCACGTTCTTGTTGCTCACCACCCAGTCCACCATGGATTTGATGGACTGCGCCTCGCCGCTGCCGCGGCGGTTGTCGCTGGTCTGGTAGAAGTTCCAGCACTTGTTCATGTTGTTGCTGGCGTTCTGCTCGGGGTAGATCACATAGTAGCCGTATTGATCGGCCATGTCGGACCAGCCCGACTTGTCGTTGTACTCCTGGGCGCTCTGGGTGCAACCGTGGATGGCAACGACCACCGGCGCCGGGCTTTGCAATGAGGACGGCGTGTACAGGTACATGGCCACGCTGCCCGGGTTGGAGCCGAAGCTGCTGATTTGCTGGAATGTACCGGCCGTGGCGGTGGCCGCGAGACACCAACAACTCAAGGCGAAGATGAGTTTCTTCATGGTTTTCTCCTCCGGTATACGAATCGGCGCCTCTTCGAGCGCCTTTGACAAAAGCTAGCGGGAGGGAAACCGGGGGTCACCTACTCATTCGGGTGGA
This sequence comes from uncultured Gammaproteobacteria bacterium, assembly GCA_963711725.1. Taxonomy (GTDB): domain Bacteria; phylum Pseudomonadota; class Gammaproteobacteria; order Nitrococcales; family Aquisalimonadaceae; genus CAVQFO01. The sequence goes on from CAVQFO010000042.1 coordinate 36,878, forward strand.
ATTCGGTGTAGCAGGAGGGGCGCCGACGAGCGGTGGGAACTGCTTCGTTTTTTCTTTTAATCAGCAGGTTGAGAATACCGATCCAGTACCGCCCCGCAAGGCGGCGCGCCTGATTCGCTTGAATTCGCGACTGGACACCATCGGGCAAAGATGGTTGTCTAAAAATTGAAACTGACTAACCTTTCAGGATGCCGAGCCACCGATCAACGGCCACGAGAGCCCGTCTGGCACGGCACTAAAAATAACGAGTAGCCCGGCTGCCCAACCGACAAGTGACTCAGACCACGGACGGAGCCTATTGAACCCGACCGAAGGCCAGGCCTTCAGGCCCGTGGCGGGATCATGGGGGCAACCGACCGCAGGCGATTGCGCTGGCAGAAACGGCTGGCGCTTTTTAGGGTGACGAATCCCGGCCGGCCCTGATTACCGGAAGCCACAACTATGAGAGATGGAGAACAAGCCGTGACGCCCGAGCGGGGCGGAGCGGGAGCGCCCTCGCACAGCGCGGCCGCGAAGCTGCACACCATGTTCGACAACAACGTGCAGGCCCTCGCCCGCTACAGCTATGTCGCGGGCCTGACCGGCGCCGTCGTGCTGATCACCCTGGGAATCGCCGCAGCCGCCATGCGCGCTTTGAGCCGGGGCTGGCATCTGGGCAACACGCAGCTCACTCCCCCCGGCAATCACGCGGCCTTCCTGGTTCTGGCATGCACGGCCCTGTTCATGTTTATCGCCGAGCTGATCATGCGCCGCCGGGTGGAAGGCCGCCTGACGCGGCTTTCACCGAAATTGGCGCAAGGCCGATGGGCCTCGTTCCTCGGCGAGAGCGTCGGGGTCTACCTGATCGAATTGGGCTTGCTCTATCTGGCCTACCAGTTCTACCAGCACGCCAACGTCTATGCGCTGCACGGAAGCGGCGGGTTCTATCTTCCCTGGCTGCAGATGCTTTACCTCATCCTTCAAGCGTATCTGTGGCTGGGCCTGCCCTACGTCATCCTGACCCGGGCGCTAACCGGCGGCGGAGCGGAGGACGACAAATCCCCTGCGATGTTGGCGGTGAAGGCCATTCACGGCCTGTTCCGGGTCTTGAAGAAAGACGGCGTGGTTCCCGGCATCACCGGGATTCCCCGGGAACGCCTGCGCTTCGCGGCCACCGACAAGATCGTGGCCACGGGCGTCTTGGTGAAGATGTTTTTCGTCCCGCTGATGACCGTATTCTTCATCGACCAGTTCACGCACTTCGTCCGCAATTGGCAGTACCTGGGCAGCAACGCCTCCGCGGTGTTCAGCTACGGGCTGGCGCACTTCGCCCGGGACTTCTACAACATCGGATTCACGTTTCTGCTGACGCTGGACGTGGGCATTGCCTGGTGCGGCTACGTGGTGGCCAGCCGTTGGCTGAAGACCGGGTACGTGAGCGTGGAGCCCACCTTCCTGGGCTGGTTCGTGGCGCTGATCTGCTATCCGCCGTTCAATCAGCACCTCAGCCCCTACTTCACGATCCCCTCGGAGCACGCGTTTCTGAGCATGCCGCACCCGGCTTGGGTCATGCTGTTCGCGGCGCTTTCCATTACGAGCTACGTGATCTACGTCTCCGCGACCATCTCATTCGGTCTGCGCTTCTCCAACCTGACTCACCGCGGCATCATCTCCCACGGCCCCTACGCTCTCGTCCGGCATCCGGCCTATGCCGCCAAGAACTTCGCCTGGTGGTGTGTGATGATGCCCAACGTGCTGTATCAGGCCTATCGCCACAACGCGCCGGCGGTGCTGCTGCAGCTCTTGGCGCTGGCGACCATGACCTTCCTGTACTACTGGCGAGCCAATACCGAGGAGCGCCATCTGGGGCAGGACCCGGCCTACCAGGCCTATCGGGAGAAGGTGCCCTACCGGTTCATTCCCCGGGTGCTCTAGAGCTTGGCAGTCAACACGACCGCTCCCAGCGGCCACTCGAACCGGCACAGGAGCGGTAGTGCCGACCGTGAATGGTCAGCCTCGCCCAACCGGGCGGGCGCTAATGCGCCCGGCCATTCCCTTCGGCGCCACCCAACCACCGGAAGCCCGCTTGGCGCAGCAAGTCTTCGCGCCATGCGTGTACGGCGTGCCGCGCCTTCTCCCGCGCCAACGACCGGCGAATCTTGCCGCGGACTTGCTCGTAGGGCTTGTCGCTGTTGCCGAACAGGTAACGATCGCGAATCTCCTGCTCGGTGACCGTGGCAGCCTTGGCGGCAACGGCACCGGCTCGCAGGTCTTTTTCCAGGCGGCGATATTCCAGCGCGCGGAACCGTGCGTAGGCCGGTTCCTTCAGCAGCCCCCGGCTGCTTGCCTCCCAAAACCAGACCATCTGATCGCGAACCTGCCCGGCAAACTGCTCGAACGGCCCCACATTTCCCCGGCCGGCCGCCTCCACGCTGGTCTTCTCCGCCCCGTAGAGCTCGCGCATGCGTTCGGCGCCTGGATAGGCGTGCTTGCCGGAAGCCACCCACTTGGCCGTCAGTTGATCGTGCAGGCGCGCCAGGTACAACTGTTCCACCTGTGCCGCCGCCTGTCCTCCCTGCTTGACCACCTCCGGGAGGCGCTTGATCTGGTCCAGCGTCAGGCGCTTTCGGTCACGAACCTTGAGAATGTGATAGCCGCGTATCCTGGCGCTCCGATAGGGCCCGGCGAGTGTGTTCAGCGGCGCTTCGGCCACGGCCCGGACGAACGCCGGGTCGACGCGGTCGAAGTGGTGAACGGCGATGTAGCCCAGGTACCCGGCATTGTATTTGCTGATGGATCCGGAGTAGGCCGTGGCGGCCGCGGCGAAGGATTTCTTTCCGGCCCGGATCTCCGCCATCACGGACTTGGCGCGTTGCAGGCCTTGCGCATAAGCCTTGCGCCGTTGATTCGCAGGCTGATCCTGCTCGTGACCTGGAATATAGATCAGAATGTGGCTGACCCTCGCCACCAGCTCACGCTGATTCTTGAACCGCCCCCAATAGGGGCCGTGCAGCAGCTCGGACTTGGCCACGGCATCCGCGTAGCGCAGCTTGACCAGCGATTCGAAGGCAGCGGGCACGGCCGGGGCCGAGGACTGCCCGGACGCCACCAACGCATCCAGCACCAGCTCCCGCGCCAGGCGGCGCTCCGCGTCCGGGTTCCCCTGGGCTGCCCGCAACTCTGGATGAGTCTCGATCAGAAAATCGAGGTCGCCCCGGGTGATGGTCCTGGGCGCTCCACTGAGACTGAATGTCGCCAGCGCCGGGTCGGACGCCGCCCACCCCACCGGCCCACCAGTCACCAGAAGCACTGCAAACAAACAGGCACGGATCGAATATCGCATGGCCCAGCCTCAGCTCTGGTCGGGTGACGAGGCGCCGCGCAGCGATTGCATGAACGCGGCCATGCCCTTGGCGAACCCATCATCGTCCTTGTAGCGGCGGGCAGCGGCCTGTATCGAGCCATGCTGTTTCCGCCCCAGGCGCTCGACCTGGCTCTGCAAGGCAGCCAGATCCTTGCATGAAGTCGTGTACAGCGCGTGACCGACCAGCATCGGATAGCGCCCGGCCAGTTCCTGTTGCTGCTTGCGCGCGCCGACGATGCCCTTTGCATGGCCGCTCAGCGCCTCGATGACACTGTCGGCGTCGGTCGCGGATTCCAATTCGGCCTGGACCCGGCGCATCACGTCCAGCTTGTTCTGCAGATACCCGGTGAGTTCCCGGCGCGGGATCAATGCATCGCACCAGCCAGCGGCGTCGGCATGTCGCTGCAGTGTCTCCCGCAGCGCCTGAAGCACGGCACCCTTGCGCTTTTCGTTTTCAGCCTGCGCCCTGGCGACCCGGGGAACGAACGCCTTGACCAGCATTTCCAGATAGGGGTGCCGGAAATAGGCGTCGTGGACGGCTGCCTCGGCCTTTCGAGCCTCTTCGCGCTCCGTCGACAACGCCTTGCTGACGGCGACCACGTCGCCGCTTCGTGCTGCGGGGATGAAGGCGTTATAGGCAGCGCGCTGGTTGAACAGCGCTGCCTTCAGCGCATCCAGTCCGGCGATATCGGCAAGCCAGGATGGATCGTCACGATACGGTTTAAGCGCCTTCACCAGCGCCGAGCGCGCGGCCTTGTCGCCGGCTTCGGCCCGGTGCTGCGCCTGTTTGTAGTCATCACTGAAGTCACCCGGCCGGCCGCCTGGTTGCCCGAGGGCCCGGTAACCTTCGTTCAACGCGAGAATGTTCTTGACCAGATCCGGCTGAAAGCGGTGGTATGCGGCCAGTACCGCCTCTTTCGAATGGGCTGCCTTTAGCGCTTGCTGGTAGTCGGCCGTAATACCGGCGATCTTCTCGAACCGTTCCTGATTGGCCTCGATGATCTTCTGCACGGCTTCCATCTTGGGATCCGGCGGCTTGGCGCAGCCGGCGGCCCCCAGGGCCAGCACCAGCGCCAGCCCGATTGTTGTTATGCGCATGGTTCTCCTCCGTCGTCCGTTGGCGAAACAGACTGGACCCGCGGACGGGTGCAACTTTCACAGTAAGAGAGCCCCCCGCGGATGGAAAGGGTGGAAATTCACGACCCCCCGCGCCCCCCGCCGAACCGATTTCGGGGAATTCGGGTTATGATCGGAACGGGTTCCGGGACTGGAGAGAAGAAGAATGACGGTGCTCTATTGGCACTGGATCGTATTGGGCCTGCTGCTGATGGCGGCGGAGCTGGCGATCCCGAGTTTCACCATTTTCTGGTTCGGCCTGGGCGCGTTTCCCGTGGCGGTGCTGCTGTACTTCGCGCCGCATACGCAGCTGGGCATCCAGATCGCCGTGTGGACGGCGGCCTCGGTGCTCTGCACCATCGCCTGGTTCCGCTATTTCAAGCCGCGCATGGAAAACCGCACCCTGGCCGGCATGTCGCGGGAGGCCATCGTGGGCCAGATCGGCACGGTGATCACGGCGCCGCTGGAGGGGGGCCGGGGGATGCTGCGTTTCGCGGTGCCCATCGTGGGCCGGCAGGAGTGGAGCTTCCTCTGCGGCGAGGAAACGGTGCGCGCCGGTGAGCGCGTCATAGTTTCAGACGTTTCCGGCAACACGTTGATCGTGACAAAACAAAACAAAGGAGCCTGATTCGTGGCCACCATGATCGTCTTCGGCGTTCTCGCCTTCTTCGTAATCCTGACCATCGGACTGGGGGTGCGTATCGTGCCTCAGGGCTACAAGTACGTGGTGCAGCGCTTCGGCAAGTACCGGGGCACACTGAACCCCGGCTTGAACCTGATCATCCCCTACATCGATACGGTGGCCTACCGCGTCACCACCAAGGACATCGTGCTGGACATCCCCTCCCAGGAGGTGATCACCCGGGACAATGCCGTGATCATCGCCAACGCCGTGGCCTACATCAACGTGCTCAACCCGGAGCGGGCCGTCTACGGCGTGGAGGACTACCGCCTGGCCATTCAGAACCTGGTGCAGACCTCCCTGCGCTCCATTGTCGGCGAAATGGACCTGGACGACGCGCTGTCTTCCCGCGACCAGATCAAGGCACGGCTGTTGGCCTCCATCTCCGACGACATTTCGGAATGGGGCATCACGGTGAAGACCGTGGAGATCCAGGACATCAACCCCTCCCAGACCATGCAGTTGGCCATGGAGGAACAGGCCGCCGCCGAACGCCAGCGACGGGCCACGGTGACCCGCGCCAACGGCGAGAAGGAGGCGGCGATCCTGGAGGCCGACGGCCGACTGGAGGCCTCCCGGCGCGATGCCGAGGCGAAGAAGGTACTCGCCGGCGCCTCTCGCGAGGCCATTTCCATGGTTGCCGAGTCCATCCAGGACCGGGAACTGCCCGTGCTCTTCCTGCTGGGCGAGCGCTATGTGGACGCCCTAAAGGGCCTGGCCGCCAGCCCCAACGCCAAGACGGTGCTGCTGCCGGGCGATCTGCAGGCCAGCCTGCAATCCCTGTTCGGCGCCCGCAAGTAGCGGGGCGCTTTGGCGCAGCATCATCCGCCAATCCGGCTACACAGCCGGATCGTTGACCTGAAAGACGTTGACCACAGAGGGCACAGAGTTACGCAGAGGATAAGAAAGCCGTGTTGTTTTTCTCCGTGAAACTCTGTGTCCTCTGTGGTTCGAGTCCCGGCCTGATTGGCGGATTGGACCAGCCGTAGCATGTCCTGCGTGCGATCCGGATCCGCAGCGGTGGTGCCGGGTGCGACTGCGAACCGACGGGCCGCTCCGGGGCACGCGGCTGGGCCCCGCCCGGTTTCGTCCCCATAATTGTCCGCACATTCCGCATTCCTGGAGGCCGCCGTGATCTACCGACTCGCCGATCGCGAAGTTCAACTCTCCGAAGGTCCGCACTTCATCGCCGACAACGCCACCCTGATCGGCTCAGTGGTCCTGGAGGCGAATGCCAGCATCTGGTTCAACGTGGTCATTCGCGCCGACAACGATGTCATTACCATCGGTGAAAACAGCAACATCCAGGACGGCTCGGTGCTGCACACGGATCCGGGCATCCGCCTGACCATCGGCCGGGGTGTGACCGTCGGCCACAAGGCCATGCTCCACGGCTGCACCATCGGCGATCACACTCTGGTGGGGATAAACGCAGTGGTCCTCAATGGAGCCAAGATCGGCAAGCACTGTCTGATTGGTGCCAATGCCCTGGTACCGGAGAATGCCGAAATCCCGGACGGCTCGCTGGTCATCGGGGCTCCGGCCCGGGTCAAACGTGCGCTTAACGATGAGCAGAAGAAAATGCTGGAAGGGGCCGCCGACCACTACGTCGAAAATGCCAGGCGCTACCTGAAATCACTGGAGATCCAGACACCGGGGGCATGAGCAGGGAACAGGCCATTGCGTCAGCCGGCGTCAATGAGTCTCCGGCTGGCGGGAGCCGCCGCCTTTGCGGCGCCGTTTCTCTTCGTACATCAATTGGTCCGCATCCGATACGGCCGCGGCCAGACTCAGCTTGTGGTCGCGCATGGCCGCGCCCACGGATGCATCCGCCTCGACGCCGCGCAAAGCCTTGCCGATGCGGGTGCGCAGGGTGTTCAGATCATCCTCATGGATCTCCACGGCCAGCACGGCGAATTCGTCCCCACCCAACCGGGCCACAATGTCCGCCGCCCTGCACGCCTCCCGTATGGCATCGGCGGCGTTGCGGAGCAGGCGATCCCCGGCGGCGTGTCCCTCGCGGTCGTTCACGGTCTTGAGGTTGTCCAGATCGACGATCAGGACGCCCGCGCCGTGGGCATAGCGGCGGCATCGCTCCTCCTCCGCCTCCAGCAATTGCTCCCAAGCACCGCGGTTGTACAGCCCGGTGAGGGCATCGCGTAGCGCCGCGTATTCCAGCCGCTCCAGGCGACGGCGCTTGGCCTCCAGCCTCAGGTCGCGATCCAGCACGGTGGCAAGAAACCTGCCCGAGGTCTCGACCAGAGGCATGACGATCTCTTACCTGTTCGGACTGCGCCTCCGGGTCAATCGCACACAAGGTACCGAACAAACTGCCGTCCGCGCGGATCAACGGCAGGCCCACATAGGAGCCTATGGGCAGCTCCCGGCCAATTTCCGCCTCGCGATACGCCGCCACTGCGCCGCTGTCGGGCGCGCACGTGGGCGCTTCACCGCGCACCATGCGCTTGCAAAAGCTATGGCTCCAGCGAAGCACGTCGCCTTGCTCCACCTCATATCGCTCCGTCTTCACGGCGACCACGATCCACTGCTCACCCTCGACCCGGGTGACCATCCACAGGTCCATCCCCGTGTGATCCCGAAGCAAACCAAGCAAGGCTTGGCATGCTTCTTCGAAGTCCCTGAACGGCGAGCAGTTGGCGGAATTGGCTGCGGCTTCGTTCATGGCCCAATGCGCTCCGGAGAGAGTCCCACCTTTACAAGGGCCATAGGGGGTGGAGCGCCCGGGTTCAACACCTCTTCTCATAGGCTCGGAGCCTTGCCCTTCGCCAGGCTCATTATTTGTAGTGGACATGCCATGAACACTACATGTACATTATTGAACCTAGCGTCGATTATCCCCAATTTATGCCGACATTCGCAGAACACCAACGGGACAAACGCGCGCTTCTATTCGGCCGGGGACGGAATCCCGCATGACACACAACCGGGGTCGAGGCGCGAACCAACGCCCGAACCCTTCACCATGATGGGGCTTCCGATGAAAGGTTTTTCACTCCGCATTCCCGAACTGCTGGTCGTTACAATCCTGACCTGGAATGTCGCCGTGCTGGCGGCGGTCTGGCTGCTGATGGGCCGTGATCACGCGGCGTTTCAGGCGGTCATCGGTGTGGCTGTCGCGCAATTGCCGGCCACTTGGGTACTGGGCAAGTATCTGCAGCGCTACCTGCTGGGATACATCGCCCAGGCCCGGAGGCTGGAGGCCGGGGACCTGACGGTGGCATTCGCCGACAACAGCGCCTGTTGGTGCTTCAATTCCCTGGGTGCGTCACTCAGCGCCGCCGTTGCGGGGCTCAATACCATGACCACCAGCGTGGGCCGCGAGGGGCGCCGCATCGCGGACGGCGTGGGCCAGATTCAGTCCACGGGCTCGTCGGTCAATGAGGTGCTGCTGAAACACGTGGAGGAAACGGACCAACTGGCCACCGCGGCCACTGAGATGTCCACCACCGCCGAAGCCGTGGCCAAGGATGCGGCCGGCGCCGCAGCGGCCGCGGACAAAACCAACGCCGTCGCCACACAGTCCAAGGGGGCCGTGGACAGCGCCGTTGCCGACATCCATGCCTTGGAATCGGAAATCGCATCCATGGATCGCAACGCCCAGACCATGACCGAGGACAGCGATCGCATCATGGGGGTACTCGAGGTGATCGGTGGAATCGCGGAGCAGACCAATCTGCTGGCGCTCAACGCCGCCATCGAAGCCGCGCGGGCCGGAGAACAGGGCCGCGGCTTCGCCGTGGTCGCCGACGAGGTCCGGACTCTGGCGTCCAATACCCAACGCTGCACCACGGAGATCAACGAAATGCTGGAGCGCGTGCGCCAGAGTTCCCGGACGCTCACGGAGGGAACAGCCCGCACCCAGGCCAGCTTCGAACGCTCAAGGGACAGCGTGATGCATGTCTCCGCGAGCCTGGACGACGTGCTGGCGGCCATCTCGGAAATCACCGACTTGAACACCCAGATGGCCACCGCCGCCGAAGAACAGAGCGCGGTATCGGAGGAGATCACCCGCAACATCACCAGCATCCGCGAAATGGCGGTCCGCCTTCAGGAGATCAATCGTGGTTCCGAGGAAGCACCCGCGGCGGTTCGCGAAGCCAATCAGGCATTCATGGAGCGGATCAAGACCTTCGTCCTGAGTTAGCCCCGCGGGCGCCCGCCCGCGGGACACCACCGATCAAGCGTTCTCCGAGACACGCCGCAGGGGCGTGGTAACCGCAACCTGGGGATCGTACATATCAAGCGGCACGGGCTCCCCCGGGTTGCCAGAAACTCGGGGCGGGGCTCGTGGCCGTTGTATGGCTGCTGCAGCGTGTTCTCCACGCTGTTGTAGACGAAGAACAGGTTGGACCGGGGCCAAGGCGAGAGATTCTTGTTGGAAGCGTGCAAGGTGTTGCATTCAAACAGCAGCAGCGAGCCGGCGGGCCCCTTGGGCGCCTGAATACCGCCCCGGTTAGCCAGCTTCTCCAGGAATTCACGCCCGGGCACGCCGATGCGCTGAGCCTTGAGCGAGTCCTTCCAGTTCTGAGGCGGTGTCTCGCCCACGCAGGGCACGAAGAAGTGGTGTGAACCCGGGATCAACATCAGCGGGCCGTTGAATTCGTTGTTTTCGGTAAGCATCAGCGAGGCGCTGACAGCCCGCATGCGAGGCATGCCGTCCTCGGCGTGCCAGGTTTCGAAGTCCGAATGCCAGTTGAAGCCGTTGCCCTGAAAGCCGAACTTGTCGTTGATGCGGGATTGATGGATGTACACGTCGGTGCCCAACAACTGGCGCACCATGCCGAGGATACGGGGATCCCGGGTCAACTCGTCAAAGCGCTGGGAGATCTTGTGCATGGCGAACACCGAACGGATGTCGCCGGTCTCGGGATCGGCGATCACCTGATCGGAATCCACGAGGTCCTTGTCCTCGGCCATGGCACTGAGCTCATCGAAGAACGGCTCGATGCGGTTCTTGGAAAAGAATCCCTCGAACCAGATGAAGCCGTCCCGCTCGTATCGTGACAATGCCACTTCCCCAAGCGGGCCATCCCAGCGGCTCTCGTTGCGGGAATGAACCACCGGGTCCGGGCGCTCGAACATGTCCGCCCGCTCCCGGAGCCGTGTCGGAAACAAATCACTATTGCCGTCCATGAAATCACCTCGCCTTAGGTGCGGTGTGCCCACACGCAGCGGAGGAAGTTCGACGGCCTCCCGCTGCGCCACGCTGCGCGGGAACCTTGGGCCGGGGCAAACGGGGGACAAGCCCGAACCCCGGCAGACTACCAGGGGTGATCTCGGGGGAAACGCGGGTGGGGGGGGGTGGCCGCTACTCGGGGCGTTTGGGCGCGGCCGGCCAGCCGCCAGCGAAGTCGACGACCGAGCCGGTCATGAAGCTGCCCTTCATGGTGGCCAGGTAACGGATCAGTTCGCCGGCCTCTTCGGGCTCGCCCATCCGGCCCACCGGCACGGTCTGCCGGATGAATTCCCGCCCCCTGGGATCGTCAATGAATTGCGCCCGGGGGAAATAGGCCTCACTGTAGACGAAATTGGGCGCCACGGCGTTGACCGGGATGCCGTGGGGCGCGAGTTCCAGGCTCAGGGATTTCACCAAGGCATTGACCGCGTCCCTGGCGGCATCGGGAATCGCCCCATAGGGCATCGGCAGTTGCGTCCGGCAGGAGGTGACCATCACCACCCGCGCTGCGCCCTGTTCGATCAGGCGCGGAATGGCCGCGCGCATCAGGCGATACGGAAAGACCACCAGCGCCTCCAGGGTGTCGCGCAGCCCCTGGGGATCACCTTCGGCCACGGGCACGTGGATGGCGGGGTAGCTGTCGTTGCTGACCAGGGCGTCGACCCGCCCCGCCTCCGTCCACGCGGAAGCAATCAGCGCTTCTGGCTCCTGATCCTCCAACACCGTCACCTCCGGGTGAGCGGCCTGGTACTCCTCGCGCGCGGGCGCTTCTCCGAAGGCCCGATCATGGACCAGCACCCGGAACCCGGCCTCGCCCAGAGCGGCCACGGCCGGCGGCCCAAGAAAATCGCGGGCATTGGTCACCAAAGCGCATTTCCGGTTCATGATCCTGTCTCCTCCCTAGTAGTGAACAAAGGCCAACAAGGCGATGAAATCGAACAGCGCGTGCGCAACCACCACGGGCCAAAGGCGTCCGGTACGCGCGAACCAGTGGCCGAATATCAGACCCAGGGGCACGATGCCGATCACCCCCAGCGCCCCTTGGTAAAGGTGGTAGGCAAGCCGGATTGCCACGCTCACATTCACGGCGAAATACACGCCCCGCGAGGTCTTGAGCGCGGAGATAACGTAACCGCAGACGAAGATTTCCTCGAAGAACGGGTTCAGGATGGACACCGCAACGACCGTGGCAAGCCCCAGACCGCCACCGGCAACGCCGTGCAGCGAATAGCCAAGGCTGGGCACCAGGCTGCTGGCCACCAGCCACACCAGCAGATAAGCGATGTATCCCACCGCCGCCAGGCCCAGGCCAATCACCGTGTCCTTGAGTCCCGGGCGAAGTCCCAGCTGGCCCGGGCGCCATCCGCGCACCCAGAGAAACGCCGAAAGCAGCAGGAGCATCACCCCTTCGTAGCCGAGCAGCCACCGCAGCCCCCGATCGGAAACCGCCGTCGCATGCACGTTCGGCGCGAAAGCGTAGATCAGGCTGCCGAGAATGAAGTAGCCGAAGGCCAGCATCACCACGATGGTGAACTCCGCCTTGGGCGGCAGCCGTCGAATCAACTCCTGCACGATGCCGGCCTCCTTTGCCGGTGACGGCGTTTCCGCGAACACACCAGGGAAGAACCGTCATTTCTACCAGTTGAGGAACGCCCGGTCGACCGATCGCGCCAGCCGGCGAAGCCGAGCGTATCGAAATGTGCTACTTTTTATTTTCGTATTGGATCACCTCCCCGGATGCGCTCAAATGCGCTGCAAGCGATAACAACAAGGCGGAGACTTCCCATGGCCGACCAAGGTACCTTTTCCCTGCTCAAACAGCGCCGGTTCGCGCCGTTCTTCTGGACCCAGTTCCTGGGAGCGTTCAACGACAACGTCTTCAAGAACGCCCTGATGCTGCTGGTCGCGTTTCAGGGCGCTCGCTGGGGCGCCCGCTCGCCGGATGTGTTGATCAACGTCGCCGCCGGCCTGTTCGTGCTGCCCTTCTTCCTGTTCTCCCCGCTGGCGGGCCAACTCGCCGACAAGTACGAAAAGAGCCGCCTGATCCGGATGATCAAGATCGCGGAAATCGTGATCATGGGGCTGGCCGTGGTGGGCTTCTACCTGCAGAGCGTGTGGATGCTGGTGGCGGTGCTGTTCCTCATGGGCACGCAGTCCAGCGTGTTCGGCCCGGTGAAATACGGCCTGCTGCCGCAGCACCTGGGGGACAAGGAGTTAGTGGCCGGCAACGGCCTGGTGGAGATGGGCACGTTCCTGGCCATCCTGATCGGGACCGTACTGGGCGGCGTGTTGATCCAGCGCGGCGCGATGGGGCCCTGGCTGGTCTCGGGGACGGTCGTGCTCCTGGCCGTGGCGGGCTATCTCGCCGCCCGGGGCATTCCCAAGGCGCCCTCGGTGGCCCCGGAGATCCGGGTGAACTGGAACCTGTTCTCCGAGATCGGCCGCAACCTGAAGTTTACCTACGGCAACCGCACGGTGTTCCTGGCCATCATGGGGATCTCCTGGTTCTGGTTCTTCGGCGCCGTCTACCTCACCCAGTTCCCCAACTACACCAAGCTCGCCCTGGCCGGGAACGCCGAGGTGGGCACCCTGCTGCTCACGGCCTTTTCCCTGGGCATCGGTATCGGTTCGATACTCTGCGACCGCATGTCCGGCCACAAGGTGGAGCTGGGTCTGGTGCCCTTCGGCTCCATCGGGCTGACGGCCTTCGCCGTGGACCTCTACTTCGCCGCACCGGCCGTCCACAACGTGACTCAGCTCATGGGGCCCATGGCGTTCTTGCACAGCCCCGGCGGCTGGCGGGTCCTGATGGACGTGATGCTGCTGTCCCTGTTCGGTGGCTTCTACATCGTGCCACTCTATGCCCTGATCCAGCAGCGCAGCGAACCGGCCCACCGCTCCCGCATCATCGCCGCCAACAACGTGCTCAACGCCCTGGCCATGGTGCTGGCGGCCGGCTTCGGCATCGGCATGCTCAGCGCCGCCGGGCTCACCATCCCGCAGATGTTCCTGGTCACCGGCGTGATGAACGCGGCCGTGGCCATCTACATCTACAGCCTGGTCCCCGAGTTCCTGATGCGCTTTCTGGTGTGGATCGCGGTGCACACCATCTACCGAGTGCGCAAGGAGGGCCTGGAGCATATCCCCGACGAGGGCGCCGCCGTGCTGGTCTGCAACCACGTGAGCTTCGCCGATGCCCTGATCATCGCCGGCTGCGTGCGCCGCCCGGTGCGCTTCGTCATGGATCACAACATCTTCAAGGTGCCGTTACTCAACTTCATCTTCCGCACGGCCAAGGCCATCCCCATCGCCTCGGCCAAGGAGGACCCGGCCATGCTTGAGCAGGCCTACGAGGGGATCGATCAGGCCCTGGCCGCCGGCGAGCTGGTCTGCATCTTCCCGGAGGGCCGGATCACCGGCGACGGCGAACTGAATGAATTCCGGCGCGGCGTGGAACGCATCGTCTCCCGGCGGCCCGTTCCGGTGGTGCCCCTGGCCATACGCGGCCTGTTCGGCAGCCTGTTCAGCCGCAAGGGCGGCCCGGCCTTCCGCAAGCTGCCGCGCAAGCTGTGGAGCCGCATCGGACTGGCGGCCGGCCACCCGGTGGCCGCGGCTGAGGTCTCGGCCGCCGATCTGCAGAGCCGGGTGCTGGCCCTGCGGGGGGCCGACGCCGTGAGCCGGGCACCCCAGACCAGCCTGCTGGTCCGCGCGCTGAAACGGGCCCTGAAGGCACGCAGCCTGACCTACGCCGATGTGGCATCCGCTCTGGATCTCAGCGAAGCCAGCATCAAGCGCCTGTTTTCCGAGGAAAGCTTCTCCCTGCGACGGCTGGAACAGATCTGCAACCTGGCGGATCTCTCCCTCACGGAGCTGGCCCGCATGGTGGAGCAGGGCGGCGACGAGATTCGCCAGCTCAGCACCGAACAGGAGCAGGTGCTGGTGGACAACCCGCACCTGCTCCTGGTGTTCTACCTGCTGCTCAACGAATACACCTTGGACGACATCCTGCGGGACTACACCATCGACGAACACGAGGGCGTAAGGATGCTGGTGCGCCTGGACCGCATGGGCCTGATCGAGCTGGGCGTGGGCAACCGCGTGCGCCTGCTCACCTCCCGCTTTCTCACCTGGCGGGAGGATGGGCCCATCCGGCGGTTCTTCGACGAGCAGGTGCGCGAGGAATTCCTGGAATCCCGCTTCGACCAACCGGGTGAAATGCTGAAGTTCGTCTCCGGCATGCTGTCCCGGGCCTCACTGCGGGTGATCGAACGCAAGCTCGGCCTGCTGGCCCAGGAATTCAACGAACTCTCCCGCCTGGACGCCTCCCTGCCCCTGGACGAACGCCACGGCGCCAGCATCATGCTGGCCCAACGGCTGTGGAAGTTCTCGCTGTTCTCGGATCTGGAACGGGGGGATTAGCACCGAAGGTTCGCGGCGACGAGCGCCGCTCCTGGACCCGAGCGGTGGAGCGGCTCATCGCCGCGAATGACCCCACTGACGGCATCCGCCTCCCGATGTCGCGTAGCCCGGATGAAGCAAAGCGGAATCCGGGGACTGATTAATCGCCCCCCTCTCTGTGCAACCAGAACATGGGTAACAGATTGAACCGGCAACATGGGTTACACCTCTCCCCCGCATGCCAGTGGCATGCGGGCTCCAGTCGCGCGGTTTTGAGGTTGATATGACCGAGCAGATGGAAGCTGTATCGGACTTCCACACGGTCATGCTCAACTTCGCGCAAGCCCACGCGGTGCTTGGCTAATAGCTCACTGAGGTAGATCAGGTGGCCGCGCTACTTGATCTCGCCGTTGTGGCGAACGTTGCGCACCGCCTGATCCAGGTGGTATTCGATCGGCCGCAACACCGGCGAGTACGCCCGCTGTGAGGGCTGATAGACGCTGGCCGGTGTTCGCCTGCCCAGTGCTTCGTGACTGCGCTGTGCGTTGAACTCCTCACGGAACGCCTGTAAGGCGATCTGTTGCTGCACCAAGCTCGCCCCGCGCATCCGCCGACCAATGGCGCGATTCAGTGAGCCGTGCATGCGCTCATGGCGGGCGTTCTGGGTTGGCGTCGCCGGTTTTGTGCGGTGAACCCGGATACCCAGCTCGATCCACCATTTCGACAACCGCGTCAGCCCCCGGCCGAACGGCTGGCAAACGGCGAGCCGTTATCCGACAAAATCCCCTGCGGCAGACCGTGCTCACGAAACACCCATTCCAAAACGGGCTTGGCCTGCGCATAGTCGGTCGCACTCACCCCATGACAGCCCAGCAGGTAACGACTGGCGTTGTCGGTCAGGGTCAGCGGATAACACCAGCGCCCGCCGCCCCCCGGGTACTGCCCCTTGTAGTCCACACTCCACAGGGCGGTGTTGCGATCGCCCAGCTCAAAGGGTTGCGGATCGGGCGGGTAAGGCCGCTTGTGGCGCCGCTTTTTGACCAGACCCACGGCCTTGAGGATCTCCCCGGCCGTGCTGTCTGCCGGCCAGCTCACCTGCGGCTGCCTCATGCGCAGTAGATCCATCACCTTCTTGGGACCGAAGCTGAGATGGGCCCTCTTGGTCGCCACAATCTGCTCAACCACCTCCGGGGCCACCGCATGCGCGCAATGGTGCGGGGCGCGGGAGCGCTCCTGCAGCCGCCGGCGCCTTCCTCCTGATACCGACAATCCATTGAGCTCCCCTCTCCCCTGGCGGGAGAGGGGTTGGGGGAGAGGGGGGACCAATCCAGCCCCTCAACACCCGCCAAGAAGCGCCCTACACAACATTAGGTATCGCATTTCAATACGAATGTTTTTCGTATTGATACCCCCGCCGCACTAAGCAATAACTGCCTCCACGGTTGGCACAACAACAAGGAGGCACACCGTGTTCAGCATACTCGGACGACTCACTCGCATTCTTCTGCTGGCCGCCACGGCGGTCGGATTCACCCTGTTCGCCGTGGGCAACGCCCAGGCGGCCGGGCAGCTCGTTCCCAAGGACGGATCGCTCAAACCGCTGCAGATCCGTTCCCAGGACGTGGACGTGACCATCGACGGCGGCTATGCCGTCACCACCGTGGATCAGGTCTTTCACAACCCTCACAACCAGGACCTGGCCGCTACGTACACCTTCCCCGTGCCGCGCGGCGGCAGCGTCGGCGAATTCGTGATCTGGATCGACGGCAAGCCGGTGGTGGGTGAAGTCCTGCCCAAGGAAAAGGCCCGCAAGGTCTACCAGCAGGAGAAGGCCGCCGGACGCCAGGCGGGCATCACGGAACAGGACGGCCACAAATCGTTCAACGTGGAGGTTGCACGGGTTTCCGCCGGCCAGGACACGCGCATCCGCCTGCGCTACTTCCAGGTCGCCGCCGTGGATACCGGCGTCGGCCGCTACGTCTACCCCCTGGAGGACGGCGGCGTGGACGAGCAGCGCAAGGCGTTCTGGAGCGAGAAAACGACGGTCCAGGAGCACTTCGGCTTTCACCTGCGGCTTCGTTCCGGCTATCCGGTGGACGCCGTGCGGGTCCCGGATCGCGGCGATGCCAAGGTGCGGCAGCTAAGCGACCGGGAATGGGACGTCATGATCGACCACGGCGCGGCCGGCGGCGCCGACACCGATGGGCGGGATAGCACCCGGCCCCAAGCGGGGGCCGCCCAGGTCAGCGGACAGGCGCTCAAACAGCAATACGAGGCCGCCCAATCCGCGGCGAACGGTGCCACCGCCGCGACGGCACCGGGCGTCTACCAGTTGGACAAGGACATCGTGGTCTATTGGCGCCAGCAGCCCGGCCTGCCGGGCTCGGTGGATCTGGTGACCTACAAGCCCGACGCCGCCAAGGCCGGCACCTTCATGCTCACGGTCACGCCCGGCGACGATCTGGGCCCCATCACCGGCGGCCAAGACTGGACCTTCGTTCTGGATATCTCCGGTTCCATGGCCAGCAAGCTGCCGTCACTGGCGGAAGGCGTACTCCGCGCCCTCGGCAAGCTGCGCCCCGAAGACCGCTATCGGATTGTGCTGTTCAACGACCGCGCGCGGGAGCTCACCGCCGGCTATCTGGACGCCACCCGGGCCAACGTCCAACAGACCCTGAACCAGGTAAAGAGCCTACGGGCCAACGGGGGCACGAACCTCTACCAGGGGCTTCAAACCGGCCTGAACGGCATCGGGGCGGACCGGCCCACGGGCATTGTGCTGGTCACCGACGGTGTGGCCAACGTGGGCCACACCGCCCGCAAGGACTTCCTGGGCCTGCTGCGGGGCCATGACGTGAGGCTGTTCACCTTCATCATGGGCAACAGCGCCAACCGGCCGCTGCTGGAAAACCTGGCCCGGGTCTCCGGAGGCTTCGCGCTGAATGTCTCCAACAGCGACGATATCGTTGGCCGGGTGCTGCAGGCGGTGGGCAAGGTCACCCACCAGGCCTTGCATGATGTTCAGTTGAAGGTGGACGGCATCCAGGTGGAAGCGGTCACGCCGGAGCACCCCGCCAGCCTCTATCGGGGCCAGCAATTGGTGCTCCTCGGCCACTATCGCGGCCACGGCCCGGCCCAGGTCACGCTCACCGGCAAGATCTCCGGCCAGCCCGTCACCTACCGGACCCGGTTCGATTTCCCGGCCCGGTCGAAGCTCAATCCGGAACTGGAGCGGCTCTGGGCTTACGGCACCATCCGCGATCTTCGGGACCGGATGAAGCTGGTGGGCAAGGGCGCGGACAGCAAACAGGCCATCGTCGACCTGGCGACCCAATACGGCCTGGTCACGCCTTACACGTCGATGGTGGTGCTGGAGGAACAGCAGTTCCAACACTACGGCATCAAACGCGACAACCGGGACCGCGTCCGTCGCGAGGAGGCGGCCCGGCAGCAACGTGCTCAACAGGCGCCCACCAGCCACCGCGTCGATACCGCCCAACCCATGTTCCATACGAGCCGCCCGAGCGCGCGGCGGCGGCGGAGCTCTGGGCGGCGGATCGCTGATCGGCCTGCTGGGGCTGGTGGGCGTGGCTCGGCTGTTGCGGCGCAAGCGATCGGCTCGATAGGCAGTAATGGTTCCTGCCCGTGCGTGGCCGCATCCCAGGGTGCGGTCACGCGATCGCGTAGGCCATCAAACCCGACAAGACCGCCGTAACGAAATACCCGATCAGCGCCGCCGCGCCGTCGCGGGCCACCAGTGCGAGGCCGAAGGCGGCAAGCGCCACACCGGCCAGGCTCGCGGAAAATGGCACCAACTCCAGCAGAGGCATGGCGGCGGTGACGATCACACAGACCAAGGCGATTGCGGTGGTGCCGCGGTGCCGTACCAGAACCGTGAGGCGCGGCCGCAGGAGGGCATCCACGAATCGGGCGGCTGGACGCATTTTGCCCAAGGCCTTGGTGAGCTTGCGGTTCGGCACCCAGCGGCGAAGCAGCCACCGGGGCAGCCAGAAATAGCGCCGGCCGATCAGCAGTTGCACGGCCACAAGAAGAATCAACAAACCGAGAAGGGTAGGCACACCGGGAATTCCGCTGAGCGGGGATGCCGTGACCACGCCGACCATCAACAGCAACGGACCGAACGAGCGGCGGCCCACGGCCTCCACCACCCGCTGCAGAGTGATCCGGTCCCGCTGGTGTGCGGCATCGGCGATGCTGTCGAGGAGCTGCTCCAGATTCTCCGGCGCCCGCGCCATGGTGCCCGTCCTTGCAAGGTCTCCGAATTCGACCCCGGATGGGATCGGAATGCCGAAGAACCTTGGGATGAACACCTTTCCCTGCAAGGCGCTAATCCGCCAAAGTCACCGGAACGGTATCTCCAAGCCGAAATGGACCCGGTAACCCGACAAATTGATCTTTCGGGAACTGATCGTCCACCCCGGGTCGGCGCGAGCGGGGAGGTACATATGCACGTAGTCGGCCGAGGCGATGAATCGGTATTGTCTGCCGACGGTCAGATCTAAGCCGGTCGCATAGCCGCTGTTGGCATCGATGTTGGCGTGATTCACGTCCGAATTGTCGGCGCTTAGGTGCACCCAGCTGGTTCATTGCCGCGCGCGCGTTTGATTATCTGATTCTTCCGGTTTTTCGGAGGGGGCCTCGGGCGAGGCCTGTTCGCGGCAGGAGCGGGCATTGGTACGTTCCTTCCTGAACAACCCTGGATCGAAGCCTAACCACCGGGGCATCGGTCGGCAAGGGCGCCTGTCCGGGTGTCCCTCGGGCCCGGCGACTTGAAACCCACGGACTCCAGCATCAGGGCTTTAGGGCATCAGCTCGACCAAGGAGCAAAGAATGAATGCATTCAGTCTGGTGTCGTGGTTGTTTCTGGGGCTCGGGGTGCTAACGGCGACGGCCATCGCCGTGGACGTGTATCGGCACCCGCAGCCCATGTCGGTGATGAATGTGACCTGGCCCATCACCGGCCTGTATTTTCCAGTGATCGGATACTGGATGTACATGAAGATGGGCCGCGCATCCGGTTCCGAACACCACCACGGCGACAAGCCGTTCTGGCAGGGTGTCTTTGTCTCCACGACTCACTGCGGGGGCGGCTGCACGCTGGGCGACACCATTGGCGCGCCGCTGGTCTCGGCCATCGGTCTGACCATTCTCGGTTCGGAACTGATCGGTCACTTCGTGGGCGAGTTCATCGGCGCCTACCTGTTCGGCATCCTGTTCCAGTTTCTGCCCATCATGAGCATGGGCGACCAATCGGCGGGCCGGGCGCTGATCGACGCCATCAAGGCGGACACCTTTTCCCTGGTCGCCTTCGAAATCGGCATGTTCGGCTGGATGGCCATCGCCACCTACGCCTTTCTTGGCGGGACGCCGGAAGTGGGCACGGCCCAGTTCTGGTTCATGATGCAGATCGCCATGATCCTGGGCTTCGCCACCAGCTATCCCGCCAACTGGGTGCTCGTGCGCCGGGGGATCAAACACGCCATGTAACGGGCAACGTGCTCACTCGCCGCCGAGATCGGGGAAATCCTCCTCGCGGAATTCCCCGCCGGGCCGATCGGCCGAGGCGGCGTGCTGGCGCAGCTCAACGCGGCGAATCTTGCCCGAGATGGTCTTGGGCAGCTCCATGAACTGCAGGCGGCGGATGCGCATGTAGGGCGACATGAATTCCCGCGCGAAAGCGAACAGCGCCCGCGCCATCTCCTCGCCGGGATCGTGGTCGCGCCCCAGCACCAGATAGGCCTTGGGCACGTTCAGCCGCAGCGGGTCCGGGCTGGGCACCACGGCCGCCTCCACCACGGCCTCGTGCTCGATCAGGATGGACTCCAGCTCGAACGGGCTGATGCGGTAATCCGAACTCTTGAACACGTCGTCGGCGCGGCCCACGTACCAGAAGTAGCCGTCCTCGTCGCGCCGGGCCACGTCACCAGTACGGTAATAGCCGCCCTGCATCACGTCACGGGTCCGCTGGTCGTCGCCCCGGTAGCCTTCCATCAGGCCCAGGGGCCGAGGATCCAACGACAGGGAAATTTCGCCCTCGTCGGTCTCGTTGCCGTCCAGATCCAGCAGCGCGACCGTGTAGCCGGGCATGGGCTTGCCCATGGAGCCCGGCTTCAGCGGCTGGCCGGGCGGATTGGCGATCTGCGCCGTGGTCTCCGTCTGGCCGTAGCCATCGCGGATGGTCAGGCCCCAGGCCTCCTCGACCCGGGCGATCACCTCGGGGTTCAGAGGTTCGCCGGCGCCGACCAGGGCGCGCAGCGAGGTCTTGTACGCGGCGAGGTCCTCCTGAATGAACAACCGCCACACCGTGGGCGGCGCGCACAGGCAGGTCACGCCCTTGTCGCGGATCACGTTGAGCACGTCGGCGGCCTGGAAGCGCGAGGCCCGATAGACGAAAACCGTGCATCCGGCATCGAACGGCGCGAAGAAGTTGCTCCAGGCGTGCTTGGCCCACCCCGGAGAGCTGATGTTGAAATGGACGTCGTCCGGTTGCAGGCCCACCCAATACATGGTGGACAGACTGCCCACCGGGTAGCTCTGGTGGGTGTGCTGAACCAGCTTGGGCTGGCGGGTGGTGCCGGAGGTGAAATACAGCAGCAGCGGATCGGCGGCGCGGGTCACGCCGTCCGGCTCAAAGGCGTCGCTCTCGGCGTAGGCCTCGTCGAAGGCGTGCCAGCCCTCCCGGGAGCCGCCCACAACGATTCGCCCCACTTCCGCGCCAGCCGCGTCGACCTTTTCCGCATGTTCCGCACCCACCACAACGTGGGTGGCGCGGCCCCGCTCCAGGCGGTCCCGCAGATCCTTGGGAGACAGCAGCGTGGTCGCCGGTATGATCACCGCGCCCAGCTTCATCGCCGCCAGCATGGTCTCCCAAAGCGGCGCCACGTTATCCAGCATCAACAGCAGGCTGTCACCGCGCTTCACGCCCAGGCGGCGCAGGAAGTTGGCGGCCTGGTTTGAGCGGCGGCGCATCTGATCGTAGGTGAACCGCTGCTCGGAACCGTCCTCGTCCACCAGCCACAGCGCCAGCCGCTCATTGCCCGTCGGCATAGGCATCGAAATAGTCCAGCGCCCAGTTGAACTCGTCCAACTGCGGGCCAGCGGAACTCACGATAGGCCGTGGCATAGTCTTCGCGATGGGTCTGAAGGAAATCGCGGGCTTTGAGGAAGGAATCGACAGCGGTCATTGTTGTGCTCCCCTGGTGGTCTTTGTATCGGGTGCGCACGAAAAAGCGCAGACGTCTGGGCATCTTCACTTGTAGCCCATCAGGGAAATACTTCCAGTTTGGGCACCCGGCACGCGCATGTTCCAACGGCACCCGCGGGCAAGACGAGATGACGACGCTCCCTGTACCATGGAGCGGAACTGCCAGGCGTGAGTCGCGGGGATGGGTGACATGAACATGCAGGGCCGGACTGTCTTGATCACGGGCGCCAACACCGGCATCGGCCGCGCCACCGCCGTGGCTCTGGCGCAACGGGGGGCCGAACTTTACCTGGCCGGCCGGTCCGAGGCACGCCATCGGGAGACCCTGGCCGAGGTGAGGGCCGCCGGGGGGCAGGGCACGTTCCTGCCGCTGGACCTGGGCGACCTCGACTCCGTGCGCGCCTGCGCGCGGCAGTTTCTGAGCCTGGACCGCCCGCTCCACGTGCTGCTCAACAACGCCGGCCTGGCCCGTTCCCGCGGCACCACGGCCGACGGCTTCGAGCGCACCTTCGGCGTCAATCATCTGGGACACTTTCTGCTGACCGAACTGCTGCTCGGACAGCCTGAAGCAATCGGCACCCAGCCGGATCGTCAATGTCGCAAGCCACGCCCACTACAGCGCCAAGGACATCGACTGGGATGCCCTGCGCCAACCCACCCGCACCCTGAGCGGCCTGCCCGAATACTCCGTGAGCAAGCTGTGCAACATCCTCCACGCCAAGGCCTTGGCGCGACGCCTGGAGGGCACCGGCGTCGCGGCCTGCGCCGTGCACCCCGGCGTGATCGCCTCGGATGTCTGGCGCAACGTGCCCTGGGGCATCCGCCACCTAATTCGGATGTTCATGCAGTCCACCCAGGAAGGTGCGGCCACGTCCATCCACTGCGCGACGTCCGACGAGGTCCCGGAACACAACGGCGGCTATTTCGCGGAATGCCGGCCCAAGGAACCCAGCTCGCTCGCCCGGGATCCGGCTCTGGCGGACGAGCTTTATGAACGGAGCCGGGAGTGGACCGAAATTCGCTGAGGACATCGGACCATCCATGCGGTGAAACCCTGGCTGCGGCTAGACTAGCCTGACACGATCTGTTTCCCTTTCCGACGGGGCGGACGGCCTCCGCGTGGACACGGACACGATGGACCAGAACGAACAAGCGCCCCCGTCATCCCGACACGGAGTCGCCGTACCCCTGGTGGGCATAGGCGCCTCCGCGGGCGGCCTGGGCGCACTCAGTGATTTTTTCGGCCACTGCCGCAGCGACGCGGGGCTGGCCTATCTCGTCGTGCAGCACCTTGCTCCCTCGGGGAAGAGCGCACTGCCCGAGATCCTGGGCAAGCAGACGTCCATGCCGGTTTGCTCCGTCACCGATGAAACACCCATCCGGGCCGATCACATCTACGTTCTGCCGCCCAACCGGCAGATTACGGTGGAGGACGGACGCTTCCATACACACCCGCTGGAAGGTTCTCATCCCAATCTGATCATCGATCTGTTCTTCGAATCGCTGGCCGAAACCTTTCGTGAACGGGCCATCGGCGTCGTCCTCTCCGGGACGGGCACCGACGGCATGGAGGGCGGCAAGCGCATTTGGGAACGCGGCGGGATCGTCATGGCCCAGGAGCCCGAGGACGCCCAGTTTGGTGGCATGCCGGAGGCCGTTATTCGGGCGGGCGTAGCGGCCCGGGTTCTTCCCGCGCGCGAGCTGGCCGAGCACGTGGCCCATTACGTGCGCCACGCCCCTCAATTTCAGCAACAGGCTTACGAAGCCGGCGAACGGCCGGAAGTCATCGACAAGATTATCAATCTGCTCTCGCGTGAACGTTGCGACTTCAGCCGCTACAAGGAAAAGACCATCATCCGGCGCATTTATCGCCGCATGGGGTTGAATCACGTATCCGACCCGGAGCGCTATTTCGACATCCTCTCGTCGAACCGGGAGGAACGGACCCTGCTATGCCACGATTGCCTGATCAGCGTCACCTCCTTTTTCCGCGACGCCCAGGCGATGGAAGCCCTGCAGGAGCAGGTTCTGGCGAAGCTGGCGAATGATGCGGCCGGCGATCGGGAAATCCGGATCTGGGTCGCCGGCTGCGCCACGGGGGAAGAGGCCTATTCCATCGCCATCCTGCTCGACGAATGCCTGGAGCGCGCCCGGAGCACTGCCCGAGTGCAGATATTCGCCACCGATCTGGATGAGGATGCGTTGGAATTCGCCCGCCAGGGGATCTATCCGGGGGAAATCCAGCATACGGTATCCAAACACCGGCTGGCGCGCTATTTCTCGAAGAAGGGCGCTTCTTCCTATCGCATCAACAAGAAGATCCGCGAGCAGATCGTATTCGCCTACCAGAACCTCATCACCAGCCCCCCCTTCTCCCATATCGACCTGATCAGTTGCCGAAATCTGCTGATCTACCTCAAGCTCGACGTCCAGAATCAGGTGATGGAACTCTTTCACTTTGCGCTGCGGGAAAACGGCTATCTATTCCTCGGTCCATCGGAGACCATCGGCCGCAAGACCGAGCTTTTCCGACCGGTGGACCGCCAGAGCAGGTTGTATCAACGCAATGCGGCCACTCGCCGAAAAGCGCCTAATCTGCCCTTCGCCTTCATGGGAGGCGCCGCGGAGCGGGCCCACTCGCTGACACAATCACCACCCCAGGCAGCATCGCGCCATCGAATCAACGAGCGCGTCCAGCGCCATTTGCTGGCCCGCTATGCGCCGCCGGCCGTCCTGGTCACCGAAAAGGGCGAGATTCTTTACTTCGCGGGGGAGACCTCGACCTACCTGAAGCAGCCTCCGGGAGAACCCAGTCAGCAACTGTTCGATCTGACCCGCTCGGCCGTAAAGGGCAAGCTTCGCACCGCGTTCCGCAGGGCCGTTCAGGAAAACACCCGGGTGGAATCGGACCCGATCCCTCTCGGGCGAGGTGCCGCCACACGCGAGGTGGCCCTGGTCGTCTCGCCGATCCCCTTCGGGGAGGAGACCCACTATCTGGTCGTGTTCGAGGGCGCCGGTGACCGGCGGGAACGCTCCACACCCGCGGTTGAACCGGACGGCACCGAGCAGGACTCGTCGCTGGTCCAACACCTGGAGGACGAAATCAATGCCCTGCGCGCCGAGCTGCAGAGCGTCATCGAAGATCGGGAGACCTCCACCCAGGAATTGAGGGTGTCCCACGAAGAAGCGCTGTCCATGAACGAGGAGCTGCAAAGCGCGAACGAGGAGCTGGAGACATCCAAGGAGGAACTGCAGTCGCTGAACGAAGAAATGAATACGGTCAACAGCGAGCTGCAGAACAAGGTCGATCAGCTCGATCAGGCCTACGGCGATCTCGACAACCTGCTCAAGAGCAGCACCACGGCGACCGTGTTCCTGGACCGTGAGCTCCACATCCGGTTGTTTACACCGAACTCCCGGAAGATCTTTCGCCTGGTGCCCGGCGATATCGGGCGCCCGCTGGACGACATCAATTCCGATGTGGACGACCCGGAACTGTTCGAAGATCTCCGCGCGACGCTCGAATCAATGGCCGTCTCCGAGAACGAGGTCCGGACCAAGGGTACGGGGGGCGAAGTTCAGTGGTACTTGCGCCGGGTTTCGGCCTATCGTGCCTCGGACGAGGCCGTGGACGGCCTGGTGATTACCTACGCTGACGTGACGCGCCTCAAGGCCTCCGAGGAGAAACTCCGCCGACTGACCGCGGAACTCGAAGACCGGGTTCGCGAAAGGACCCGGGCACTGCGGGAGCATATCGCGGCCCAGGAGAAGGCCACGCGGGAGCGGGACGCTTTCTTCGAGCTTTCATCGATCCCTTTCTTCATCGCTGATCGCAACAATCGATTCGTTCGTCTCAACCTGGCATGGGAAAAGGAATTCGGATGGACTCTGGACGCCCTGTACAAAGCGCCCCTGACCGACTTCATTCACCCGGATGACGTCGACGAATTCGCGCGTCACCTCGGGGCTCTCAACGCGGGCCTGGAAGCGCGCGCCGAACTGACCGCCCGGCTCAAGGGCAAGGACGACGCGCAGCACACGCTGAAATGGGAAGTCCGTCGCGACGAACTGGGGTTCCTGTTTGGCGCCGTCCGGGAGGTCGCGCCCCAGCCGTGAATGGATCAGTACTTTCCTAGGGGGATACTGATCCATTCCCACGGCCGCGCCGACGCTCCCGCCCTTGAATCACCTCGCCCCGATCTCACCTCTCCGGACAGTCCAAGGCATTCATCGCGGACCCCAGAGGAGGCGCAGCCATGGTCACCCTCGTCACGGAAAAGGAACTGCGGCAGTGCGTGGATATCGGCAGTGAGAGCCTGAACGCCGTGCGCGCCGGTTTCGAACAACTGGCGGTGGGCAAGGCGACCATTCCTCCCATCATGGGCCTGGAAATCCCTGAACGGAACGGCGCCGCCGACGTCAAAGCCGCTTACATCAGCGGCTGGGACAGCTTCGCGATCAAACTGTCCACCCGCTTCTTCGATAACGCCCAACGCGGACTCAGCACCGGCAGCGGGATGATGGTGCTGGTCGACAGCGATGTCGGCAAACCGGTGGCGTTAATGCTGGATAACGGTTATCTGACCACCGTGCGCACCGCCCTGGCCGGGGCCCTGGCGGCGGAGTATCTGAGCCCCGAAAGCATTCAGAACGTGGCGGTGATTGGTTCCGGCAGCCAAGCCTGGTGGCAACTGCGCGCGCTTTCCCTGGTACGCGAGTTCGGCGCCGTGAGCATCCACGGACGCGACGCGGAACGGGCGCGGCAATACGCGGAACGGGTGACCGCGACGCTGGGCGTGGCGGCAAGAGCCGTGGACAGCGCCGAGGAAGCCGTCCGCGGCGCCCAGGTGATCCTGACCACCACACCGGCGCGGGAACCCGTGGTGAAGGCCGACTGGGTTCAGGCCGGTGCGCACGTGACAGCCATGGGTTCGGATGCACCCCACAAGAACGAACTGGAGCCGGCGCTGCTGGGCAAGGCCGACTTGCTGGTGTGCGACCTGACCAGCCAGTGCCTGCAGCGCGGCGAGCTGCGCCATGCAGTGGAGGCCGGCGCGGTCAGCGAGGACAAGGTGACGGAGCTGGGCGACATCATCGGCGGCAAAGCCCCCGGCCGCGAAGGCAACGGCCAGACCACCGTATGCGATCTTACCGGCGTGGGCGTTCAGGATACGGCCATTGCCCGCTGGGCCCTGGAGCAGGCCCGGGCGGCCGATTTGGGGCGGGAGATCGTCTGACCGACGCTCGGCGGACTCAGTCCTTGCTCTTCAGCAGATCCGCCAGCCCGGCCAAGCCCTTGTGGGTGGCGCCGGAACCGCTCTGATCCTCCGAGCTCACGCCGTGGCGCCGGGCATCCAGGTATTTGGCATGCTCGTTGTCGTGGCAGTACAGGCAGAGCAACTCCCAGTTGCTGCCGTCGGGCGGGTTGTTGTCGTGATCGTGATCCCGGTGGTGCACCGTGAGCTCACTGAGGTTGGCGCGGGTGAACTCCCGGCCGCAGCGCCCGCACACCCAGGGATAGAGCTTCAGGGCCTGCTCGCGGTAGCCCTGTTCACGCTTGACGCGGGACTCCTGGGTGGCGGCCACCAGACGGTCGAGACGGGTGCTGTCGGGTCTTTTCGATTCGGACATTGCCGTTTCCCACGGGGAACGCGGTGTCGGGTTACTCGGTTTTCTCCTCGGACGCGGCCGGTGCCTCGTCCTCGTCGGGGGCGTTCTTCTTGTCCAGCTTGCGCTGAAGCTTTTCTTCCTTCTTTCGCTTCTTTTCCAGTTCCCGCTGGCGTTTCTCGAATCCAAAGTTGGGTTTTGCCATGATGTGCTCGCTTTGATGACGGATGGCCGGGCTCCCGGCTTCCGCCGCGATCGGTCTTGATCCCAGTTTATCAGCAACACACGCCGGGAGGGGACCGATATCCCAGGGAGACCCAGCGGTCGCCCGAACCTATTCCTGGTCGAGCTCGACGGCGAACTTGCGGCTCATCAGCTTCAGGTAGAGATCCGGCGCCAACCGCCAGAGATGGCTTGCGAACACCGAGAAACGATCCGAATAGACCCGGCGCTGCCTGCGCTCCAGGGCATGCACGATCCGGCGGGCCATCCAGTCCGCGTCCTTGGGCGTCCCCATCGTGGAGCGGGGATGGCGGGCGGGCCGGCCGTCGAAACCCAGGGCATTCCGCTCGATGGGGGTATCCAGGAAGCTGGGGTAGGCCATCAGCACGTGCACGCCGTGGCGGCGCTGCTCGCACCGCAACACCTCGAAGGACTGGGTCAGTGCGCTCTTGGAGGCGCAATAGGCCGTCCGCCCCAGCACCGGCATCCAACCGGCCATGGAGCCGATATTGACGATGCTGCCCGAATGCCGCTGGATCTGGGGAAGGGCCGCCAGGGCCAGTTCCAGCGGGGCCTGCCAGTTGACCCGCATGACCCGGCGCATTACCGCGGGATTGGTCTTGCCGGCAAGCGAACGATGGGTGATGCCGGCGTTGTTGACCAGTACAGCCACGCCGCCGAATCGCTCCTGGGCCAGTTCCAGCAGCTCGGCCTGGTGATCCGTGGCGGTGATGTCCCCGGCCAGCCAGGCCACCCGTGGATCCACCCCCAGTTCCGCGACGCTTGCACGCAGGCTATCGGCATTGACGTCCGCAAGCACGAGCTCGTCGCCGCGTTCGCGAAACACCTTGGCCAGGGCCTGTCCCAGGCCACCGGCGGCACCGGTGATCAACACGCAGCTCACAACTCACCCCGGGCGCGGGCGTTTTCCACGTAGAAACGAAAGGTCTGTTCCGAGGTCTTCTCCGGACGATAGCCGAATTCCTCCTTCAGCCGCCGGTTGCTCAGCACCGGACGGTAACGCAGGAAATCCACCTGCTCCGGCCCGTAGCGCCCCACCCCCAGGCGCCGCCCGCACCACAACGCCCCCCGGATCAGCCACGCGGGCAGCGCGCGCACCGGCTTGTCCAATATGGCGGCGAGTTGATGCACGGTGAGGGCGCCGTCGCCGGCCATGTTGTAGATGCCCGTGCGATCCTCGCGGATGCCCAGCTCGATGGCGCGCACCACATCCTGATCCCAGATGAACACGAAGGGCGAATCGCTGCCGCGGATGGCGATCATGCGCCGCGCCTTGAACAGGTTGGTGATGAGGTTGCTGGTGCCGGCACCCAGAATGGTCCCGGGGCGAAAGATCAGCTGTGCCAGCTGCGGATGGTCGTCCCGATAACCGGCCAGCATTTCCTCGATCCGGCGCTTGTGGTCCGCGTAGGCGAACACGGCGTTGCCACGCAAGGCGTCGTCCTCGTCGATCCACTCCGGGTTGTCGGGGTGATAGCCGTAGGCCGCGCCGGAACTGGTGACGGTAATGTGGCCCACGCCGGCGGCGAGACAACACTGCAGCACGTTGCGCGTGCCGTTGACGTCGATGTCGTAGTCCCGGGCGCGGTCGGCGCCGGCGTCCAGCACCGAGGCCAGGTGTACCACGTGGGTCACGCCCTCCTCGGCCAGGAGTTTGCCCAGCGCCGGATCGCGCACGTCCATTTCCCGGACCGGGAATGACAGGTCGTCCCGGGCGCGGATATCGGTGCCCACGACAGGCAGATCCGTCGCCAGCCGCTCACCGAGCAGGCTTCCGATATAGCCGGCCGCGCCGGTAATCAGGATTTTCTTCGTCACGTTCCTTGCCTCCGGCATCAATCCCCGCGCGCGCCCTCGGCGGAGGACGCCCGCGCCTCGGCCCAGGCGGTGCGACGCGACCAGATGTTGGCGAGCGTCAACCCCGCCACCAGATGCCATACCCCCCAGAACGAGGTAATCAGCATCATGCCGCCGGCGTTGGGCATGAAGGTGAACAGGATCACCAGCCCCAGGCCGGAGTTCTGGATGCCCACCTCCAGGGTTACCGCGCGGCGGTCCGCCGTGGGCAACCGCAGCAGGTAGCCCACGGCCGCACCCAGCCCCAGTGCAATGCCGTTGTGCAGCACCACCAGCCAGAAGAAAGTGTCGAACCGATCCAGGAACAGGGCATAGTTGTTGTAGAAGGCAATCCCCACGAACGAGAGGAACACCAGCAGCGCCACGATGCGGAAGGGCTTCTCGCTGCGGGCGACGAAGCGCGGGAAACGGTGGCCGGTCCACATGCCCAGCAACAGCGGCAGGCCCAACACCAGCAGCACCAGCATCAGAATCTGGGTGGAGCTGACCGAGATATCGGTGAGCAGGCCCCGCGTGTAGGGATTGAGCCAGCCGTACAGGGCGAAATTGAACGGGGTCATTACCGTTGCGGCCAGGCTGGAAACGGCGGTCATGCTCACCGACAGCGCCGCGTTGCCCCGGCCCAGCCAGGTCATCACGTTGGAGAACGTCCCGCCCGGGCAGGCCGCCACCAGAATCATCCCCAGGGCCAGTTCCGGTTCGATGTGAAACGCCCAGGTGAACAGGCAGGTCGCCGCGGGCAGCAGCAGGAACTGGGCGGCGAGCCCCGCCAGAGGCGCCCGGGGATCGGCCAGCACGCGCTTGAAGTCGGCGGGCTTCAGGGTGAGCGAGACCCCGAACATCATGCAGCCCAGGATGATGTTCAACAGCACCAGGCTGGCAGGATTGAAATGGATCGGCAGCGGACCGGTCATGGCTATGCCTCAGGCTGAAGAACGGGCCGAAGAGTTGGAGGACGCACTGTCGGGCGCCAGGCCCGCCCGCAATTCCCGCGCGTGGTCACGCACCGCCTTGCGGTAGGTGTCCTTGTGGACGTAGTAGGCCATGCGATCCAGCTTCAGATAGCGGAAACCGCCGGTCATCGCCGTGGTCGCCTTCCGCCGCTTGGTTTCCCGAAATCTTTCGGCGACCGGGGCCCCCGCCGCAAGCTGCCGGATGAACAGCGCCACAAGCTCGGCCTGTTCGTTGCGCCCCTCCCAGCCCAGACCGGACGCCTCGATCATGCCCATCATGAACAGGTGGTCGTGCTCCGGGTGGAACACGTTCAGATACAGCCTCGGTGCACCGGCATTCTCGGGCCAGTTGAGGTGCGCGCGATCGATGAACGGATAGTCCAGCTTGTAGCCCGTGGCGAGCAGCACCACGTCGTACTCGCCGCGCTCGCCGTCGGTGAAGGTCACCGTATGGCCGTCGATGGCGGCGATGTCCCGTCGGGGCATGATGTCGCCGTGGCCGATGTGGTGCAGAACCAGGGAGTTCATGACCGGATGGGATTCGTACATGCGGTAGTCCGGATCGGGCAGGCCGTAGTCGGACGGTTTGCCCATCACCAGGCGGATCAGCCCGCCGTCCACCCACTGCTTCAGGCGGCGGGGCAGCTTGATCTTGCCGCCGATGGTATCGATGGGTTTGCCGAACAGGAACTTCGGCACGAAGTAGTAGCCCCGGCGCACGGACATGTCCACGCGACGCCGCATGGTGCACGGCGTCCACGGCAATGTCCGCGCCGGAATTGCCGCAGCCCACCACCAGAACGCGTTGCCCGGCCAACTGCTCCGGCGACTTGTATTCGCTGGAGTGCATCACCCGCCCGGCAAACTCGCCCGGCAGTTCGGGGATATTCGGGTGGTGAAGCGTGCCGTTGGCGATCAGCACACCGTCGAACCGCCGGGTCTGCCGCTCGCCGCCGCTCTCGGTGGTCACCGACCAGGCGTCGCCGTCCGGCTCCACCTTCACCACACGGGTATTGAATTCGTAGCGGCGGTAAAGATCGAAGTGGCGCGCGTAGTCCCGGAAATAGCGCCGCATCTCCGCATGGTGTGGATAGGGCGCCACCGACTCGTCCATGGGGAACTCGGCGAACTCGGTGGTGGTCTTGGAGGAAATCAGATGCGCCGTCTGGTACATGGTGCTGT
This sequence comes from uncultured Gammaproteobacteria bacterium, assembly GCA_963711725.1. Taxonomy (GTDB): domain Bacteria; phylum Pseudomonadota; class Gammaproteobacteria; order Nitrococcales; family Aquisalimonadaceae; genus CAVQFO01. The sequence goes on from CAVQFO010000042.1 coordinate 68,681, forward strand.
GGGGATTGTCGATATCCCACAGCCCGCCCACGTCGGCATGCAGTTCGAAGCCGATGAACGGGATCCCGTACTTGTCCAGATTGCGCGCCGAAGCCAGCCCCATCGGGCCCGCGCCGATAATCGCGTACATCGCTCCTCCGTCGTCCCTCCAGGGAGACCGTCGTCTCCCCGGGATTATTGGTATGATTTTTATTCAGCCTAAAACATCCGGCGCGCGACGTATCGGCTAATACGAGACCTCGCCGCGGTTAATTCGGGACGCCATATTGCGTCCGGCGGACCCAGAAATGTCCCAGACCCCGACAGTGACCCTTCATTTCAGCCAGGCCATTCTTCAGGCCTGCGATCGTCTGGGCATCCACCTGCCCAGGCCGCTGCTCGCCTCATTGAAGGAACACCCGGCGCGGGTGCCGCTATCCGCGCAGGATGAGATCTGGACGGCCATCGACGCCGCCCAGGACGATCCCTTGATCGGGCTGCGCATCGGATTCGAAATTCAGGTGGGACACTTGGACAGCGCCGGTCTGCTGCTGATGAGCTGCGAGACACTGGGCGACGCCCTGCACGCCTTGCTGGAGTATTTCCCCATCATCAGCGAGGGCAGCGCGGTCGATGTCGCGGCGGAACGCGGAGACGTGCGAATCCGCTACAGCCCGTGCTACGAAGCCTGCCAGGGCACGCGCGCCGAGGCCGTGATCGGCTGCATCGTCCATCTCTCCCGCTGGATGACCGGTGAAACGCTCTCACCCACGGAAGTGACGCTGCGGCACACGGCCCGGGCCGATCCATCCCGCTATGAAGCCCTGCTGGGCTGTCCCGTTCGCTTCGGCGCCGCCGACTACACCCTGACCTACAGCGAGCGCGATCTCGCGGCGCCGCTGATCCAGGCCAACCCCGTGGTGCGCGAACACCTCCAACGGGTCGCCGATCAGATGCTCGCGGCCCTTTCCGATTCGTCGTTCTCGTCCCAGGTTCAGGCCTTGGTCAACCACCACCCGCGTTGGGGCAAGGAACGCATCGCCGATCTGCTGGGCATCAGCGGCCGCCACCTCAATCGACGGCTGGCGGACGAGGGAAGCTCCTTCAAGCTGATTCGGGATGCCACGCTGCAGCGGATGGCGATGGAGCGGTTGCGCGGCGGGGAGAATTTGCGTGATATCGCCGATGCGCTGGGGTTTTCGGACGAAAGCGCATTCGCCAAGGCGTTCCGGCGCTGGACCGGAATGAGCCCGGCCCGGTTCCGCAGGAGCGGTGAAGCCAGGGAAGCCCGCACCTGAAGGCGACACCCCTCTCGATCAGTCGCGTGTATTGCGCGGATGAAGAACCGCGACCTTCGGCGAGGCGGCCATCGCCTCCATCAGCGGCGTGATCTCTCCGGCTTCCGGGGCGGAACCGAGTCGTGCCTGCTGCACCTGATCCCACCCCGCATTTTTCAGAAAGCCGCGCGCCTCGGCGGATTCAAGGCCCACCGCGACCGCAGGCACGCCCAGTTGACGGGCAAGAGCGAGAACGGCGTCGGCCGTCCCCCGGGCCACCGGATCGTCCGGCAGCGACGCAACCAGGGATGCATCCAGGGCCAGCCATGCCGGATGCAGGCGCTGCAAGGTCGTCAGCGCCACGCCGGCCGGGCCCATCCCCCCAACCCCGACGCCCACGCCCAGCGCCCTGAGCTGGGACGCAAGGCGCACTGACTGATCGGGCCGCTCGGCCAGCGTCGATGCGCTCAGGGAGAACGCCAACAGAGCAGGGGCGATTTGATGTCGATCCATCGCGTCGTGGATCAGACCGGACCAGGGTTTCTTCCTGAATCTGACGGCCGGCCAGCGGGATGATCACGACCGGGGCCATACCTTTCGCGCGCCAGTCCAGAATCTGCATGCAGACCGCATCCAGCATCCAGTCCATGGCCGCGTCGCTTACACGCGCGTCGTCCAACAGGCGGGCTAACTCAGCGCCGGCCAATTCCTCCCCGGAAGCCGGCCGCCAGGAGGCTTCCGCCTCCACGGCGACGATCCTGCCGCGCCCCAAGTCCATCCGGGGCCGATAACGCAGCGCGAAGTCCTGGGCAGGCACCGCGCGTCGGAGCTGAGCCAGGCGTTCGGTTCGCGCGCCCACCCGTCTCTGAACCGGCGCACTGAACAACCGGCAGCAGTTCCCGCCAGCCTGCTTGGCCTGCAGCATGGCCGCCGCCGCGCCCTGAAGCAGGCCCGCCTCGTCGCCGACATGGGTCGGCACACAGCACACACCCAGGCTGGCAGTCACGACCACCTGCTCGTAGCCGATCAGCAACGGCGCACGCAGGGCATTGCGCAACTGGCGCGCCACCGAACTGGCGCCTTCGACGCTGCCATCCCGGCTCAGCAGGATCAGAAACTCGTCGCTTCCCAGTCTGGCAACCGTATCCGGCGGCTCGACGACTTGACGGAAGCGCTCAGCCAGTTCCCGCAGGACATCGTTCCCCGCCTGCTGGCCGAACCGGTCGTTGATGGCCTTGAACTCGTCCAGATCGATATGCACCAGCCCGATTCGCACGGGATCCCCGTGACGCCGATGTCGAGCAACGGCCGAATGGAGCCGCTCCATGATCTCATTGAGATTGGGCAGGCCGGTAAGCAGGTCGTGGTGGGCAAGATGGTCCAACCGCCGGACATTGGCGCGCAGAGCGGCAACGGAGCGATGCATGATGGCGTACAACACGGCGCCGCTCGCCAGCGTGATGAACCACGCCCGGAGCGAGGCCAGATGGGCGAGCCGCTCATGGCTCAACGCCACGTCGAAGACGAAGTGATTCGTAATAACGATCCCCGCGATGCCGACGGCCAGGTAGACCAGAACGACCCGAATCGGAAACCAGGTGCGCGGTTGTTGTGCGGCGGCCAACAGACTCTTCATGGGCTAGGGCGCAATTTGCGAGGCGGCAAGGCTTTCGATGTTTCAACCGTAGCAACCTCCGAGCCCGAATATCTTGACCAAGCTCAAGCACGCCGGACTTGGCCGTCAAACACCCATGTAACGCCCCGTTCGGTGGTTGACCGCGATAACCAGGTTCAACGCCAGCGCCCCAAGAATCGAAAGCCCGACGCTCAACGGATCCCGCACCACGATCCCGATGCCGAGAATCACCACGTCCGCACACCCCTGGACCACACCGGCCCGCCAGCCCCGGCTCCTCTGCAGGTGGATGGCGACAATGCCGATGCCGCCCAGGCTCGCCTTGTGGCGAATCAGGATCAGCAAACCCAGTCCGATCATGAATCCGCCCATGACCGCGGCGAAGGCCCGGTCCAGCGTCTGAAAGGCGAAAAGCGCCGGCAGCACCATGGTGTAAGCGGACAGCAGCCCCACGGCGATGAACGTTCGAATGGTGAAGCCCCAGCCCAGCACCCGTACCGCGAGCACGTAGAAGGGCAGATTGACCACGAATACCACGGGCCCCATGGGCCAACCGGCGGCATAGTGAATCAGGAACGCGATGCCGACAGTACCGCCGGTCAGCAGACCCGCCTGCTGAAACAGCAGAACGGCGAACGCGACCAGCAGCGGGCCGATGGCCAGCGCCTGGATGTCTTCGAAAACAGTGTGCGGAACAGCCGGCGTGGCGTTGGGCATGGGATGCCGTCCTTCATCGGAAAGTCTTCAGTACCCAGGAGCTTACTGGCAAGGCTCAAAAGAACCCAGCATTCCCGCAACCGCGCCGCTATGGGTAAGGGCGGTACGCTCTGCTACAGTCGAATAAAACTCAACAAGAATTGGCTCGGCCAATGAGGGTACTCAGACGTGGTGGAAGACCACTTCGCCATCCTCGCATTCCACGTCAGCATGGGCGCCATGATGTTCGCCTCGCTATTGGCCCTTCTGGCCGGCTGGCATGGTCACCGCAGGCCGGTTTACGTGGTTTTCGCCTTCATGTGTCTGTGCGGCGCCGGCTACCAGTACTGGACGGCCGACTACTACCTCGCATCCAACGTATCCGAAGCGGCCGCGGCGTTGCGCATGCAATGGGTCGCCATCTCTTTCTTCCTGATGCTGTTCTTCGTCTTTCTCGGCGTCTATGCGCGCTTCCCCAAATCGGTGTTCTGGGCGAGCGGCGCGGTGGTCCTGTATGGCGCCATGCTGCTGATCAATGCCTTGGAGCCCTACAGCATTCGGTTCAGCAGCCTGCGTGTGGCGGAACCGCTGCACCTGCCCTGGGGCGAAACCTTGTCCCGCTTCACGGGAAACCCCAGCCGTTGGCACGCATTCGCCACCGTCGCCACTGTGGGCGCGATCGCCTGGGGCGCCTGGGTCACGCTTGCGCTCTACAGGCGGTACGGCCGCCGCGAGGCACTGCCTCTGGGCACCGCCGTCGCTCTCATCTTCGTGGCGGGCGTGACCGGAGTCCTGATCGATCGCGGCGTGATCGACTTCTTCTACCTGGCGGGATTCGCGTTTCTGGCCATGATCTGCGTGATGGCCGGCTCGCTGGCGCTGGACTTGAGGAATCGGAACGACGCACTCACGCAGGCGGCCTAGGAACTGCGGGAGGAAGTCGCCATGCGCCGCGACGCGGAGGCACGAATTCGACGCATGGCCTACGAAGACTACGTCACCGCACTGCCCAACCGCGCGGCGGTCCACGAACACCTGGACATGGTCATGGCCCGGGCCAAGTCGGAGGCGGGCTCCGGTGCTCTATGCATTATCGATCTCGACCACTTCAAGACCATCAACGACGCCCTGGGCCATGATGTGGGCGACGAAGTCCTGCGCCGCATTGCCCATCGCCTGGAGGATGCCGTGCGGGATGAGGCGTTCCTGGCGCGCATCGGCGGCGATGAATTCGTAGTGGTGACGCCGCCGCGCTCGGCCGGTCGCGACCAGGCGGAGCAGCACGCGCAGCGGCTGGCGGAATCGCTGGCGACCCTCCTGGCGGAACCCGTCAAGGTCGGCAACCAGCTGCTCAACATCAAGATCAGCGTGGGCATCGCGACCTACCCGAACGTCGATGATTCCGTTCTGGATCTGCTGCGCCACGCGGAGATGGCCCTCTACCAGGCCAAGCGCTCCGGGCGGAATACGGTGCGCAGCTACGAGGCCGCCATGCAGCTTCGGGCGGATGCACGGCTGGAGCGGGAACGGGACTTGTACAAGGCCCTGGAGCGCGACGAATTCGAACTGCATTTTCAGCCCCAGGTCGACAAGGCGGGCCGCATGACCGGCGCGGAAGCATTGATCCGGTGGCGACACCCGGAGAAAGGGCTGATCGGGCCGGTGGAGTTCATCGGCCTGGCGGAAGAGACGGGATTGATCAATCCCATCGGCGCTTGGGTCCAGGAACAGGCCTGTGCGAAGTTGGCGTATTGGATCGAATCCGGGGTGCCCTTCCTCGGACATCTGTCCGTCAATTCCTGCGCGTGGGAATTCGCCCGTGGCGATTTCGTTGATGTCCTGATGAAATCCGTGCGCAGGTACGGTCTCGACGCCCGCCGCCTGGCCGTGGAAATCACCGAAACGGCGCTGCTCTATGATATCGAGGACACCGTTGGCAAACTGGCGCAGCTCCGATCGCTGGACATCAGCATCGCCCTGGACGACTTCGGCACCGGCTATTCCTCGCTGTCGTATCTCAAAGACCTGCCGCTGGACGTGCTCAAGATCGACCGGGCCTTCGTCGGGGAGATAGGAGCCACCGGCAAACATCCGCTGGTGGAAACCATGGTTTCCATCGGCCGCCACATGGGTTTGCAAGTGGTCGCGGAGGGGGTGGAGACCGCCGCCCAGCGCGACGCGCTGGTGGCCATGGGGTGCCTCCGGTTTCAGGGCTATCTCTTCGGCAAGCCGTTACCGGAAAAGCAGTTCCTGGAATGGATAACGCGCCATGCCGAGGTCCATCCCTAGACCTCGGTCGCGCATCCCGGATCAGTGCGGACAGGCCGGCAGAAACGGCCGGTCCTGGGTCGTGAACTGGCAGCCATAGTCGGGGGCCGAGACCGCCGCCTGGTCGAGCACGTCGTCTCCGGCAGGCTTCACGCCCTGCTCCACCCAGTCCACCAGATCGGCAAACGCATTCTCCTGTTCCTCCTGGGTGAACGCGCAATGCCCCACGTCCCGGATGGCGCGTTGAACCAGCAGATCGCTCTTGCCTTGGGCGGCGGCCCGCCGGGCATAGATCTGCTCCATGGAAAACGGAACGAACAGATCGCCCAGGGTGTGGAGCGTAATCACCGGAATGGGCAAATCACCGCTGATCGGCGGCACGTTGCTCAACCCGTTGGGACGTCGGGCCTGCGGATCATAGGCCACCCGCTGCACCTCCTGATTGAGCATCATTTCCTGGGGCGAGAGACTGGGATCGCCGTCCAGTTGATAGACGTGCCCGATATTGCCAGCGATTTTGCCCACGGAGACCCCGGCGAGATGGCCGTCGTCATCACCGAACTGGAACAGGAACTGAGCCCAGGCCACAAACCCGACGTCAAAGCCGGGACGCGGCCCACCGGTATCCCATTCGACCGCCGCCTTCAGTTCCTGGCCGTTGGCGTTGAGCACATAAGGGTAGTTCGGGCCCAACGCGGGAATGATCTGCGGCAGTAGCGTGGTTGCGAAGTCGGGATTGGGATACGGCCCCTGTATTCCCGTGACCGCCTGGGCCAGCAGGTTGTAGTCCAGGAAGTAATCGAACAGACGGGCATCGCCCATCACCCCGCACATGGGCAGGGCACCATCGTAGAGTTTCGGATACTGCTCAATGGCCACGCCGATGATGTGGCCGCCCATGGAGTGGCCGATGATGTACACACGGTTGGGCTTGCCCACCAGGCCGTTGAAGAAGTGGGTGAGGCCCACGGTGTCCTGCACACCCGATTTGATGTCGTAGCGGTTCTTGCTGTAGCTGGACGCCGCCCAGGCGAAACCGTGCTCGATCAAATACGCCCGGATGCTCGGATCGCTGACCGTGAGCTCCGGCCCGTCGCCGCGATAGCCGTGGGCGTACACCACCAGCTCGCCGTTCCAGTTCGCCGGCACCTCGATGCGGTAGCCCGCGTTCTGGTGAACGCCCCAGTACCGGGTGGTGTAGGTCCCCGGCAGGGCGTCGAAGGGAAGTTGAGACTGATCGATGTAGAAGTCGGGAATGCTTTGCTGCGGCCCCGCGTTGGCCGAAGCGGCGTGGGCGACCGTGCCCAGCAAGCTCCCGATAAAGACATATCCCGCCATCAGGCAACCAATCAATATCCGTGTCATGCCCATTTTCTCCATGTTTCCTTATCGGGAGTTCGCCCCGTCTTCGAAGACTAGACGCGCCGGACCGGTTTATCCACGCACCCTATGGACAACCCGAGGGCGATGCCTTCAGCCACCAGGGAGACGCTGTCTCCGCGGCATCCGCGTAAACGGTTCGATCCTCGTGGCTGCAAGCGTTCGGTGGAGAAGAAAGCCCTATCGCCCTCGTGGCGCGGCCCCATCCACGCCACATGGCTTCAAGCTGCGTCCTTGAGCGGGCCGTCGGGGCGCGACACGGGTCTAGACGCCAAAATTCGATCCGGCGCCAAACAGGGTTGCGAGGCCAAGGAGCGCAAAGATCGCGGCAGCCACGGAGTGCACCAGCTTCATGGGTATTCTTGTGGCAAGCCGGTCGCCGACAAACACGGCGGGAACGTCGGCAATCAGCATGCCCAGGGTGGTTCCGGCCACCACCAGCAGTGGCGTGCCGTAGTGGGCCGCCAGGGCAATGGTCGCCAACTGGGTCTTGTCCCCCATTTCGGCGAGAAAGAAGGTGACCAGGGTGGCGCCGAACACGCCGAACTTCCGGGCGACGTCCGTCTCCTCGTCCTCGATCTTATCGGGAATAAGGGTCCACACCGCCATCCCGATGAACGACAGACCCAATACCCAGCGCAGGATTTCCGGGCTGACGGTTGCGGTGATCCACGCACCGAGTGCGCCGGCGAGACCGTGATTGACGATCGTGGCGGCCAGAATGCCGAGAATGATCGGGACGGGCCTTTTGAAACGGGCTGCGAGGACGAAAGCGAGAAGCTGGGTTTTGTCGCCGATCTCGGCGAGGGCGACGACTCCGGTCGAGACAAATAGAGATTCCATACAAGCTCCCGGGCCGGATCACAGACGATTGACCACGACGCATCTCCGGCCCTGTCGGAGGCGTTGTGGTCAAAGGTCTTGCCAAGCTCGGGAACCGCCTGCGCCATGACCTGTGGGTCAAGTGTGTTGACGCAGGCCTCTTCCTGGAGGAAGAGCGGCTACTCCCCAATGACCGGCGAAGTTTAACAGACGATCGGGGCTCAACGACACAATCCGTTCAGACAGGGAACAACCACGCGCTACGCCGTGCGTTGGCACACCTGTGCGTCAGTCTTAAGGGAAAGCGCGCCAAAGGCTCAGGACATCCGTGACCTTCTCGGAGCTGTGGGCACCGGAGCGGTAGCCGGACGCGAACGACGCGCCCAGCCTGGCGGAAACCATGGTCCACCACGGCAAGCTCAACGACTCGGTCGAGGAGGTGAAGGAGATCGTTCGGCGCGATGCGGAAAACCGGCTGTATTGAACCGGCCGCACCGTTACATCTGCTGCCAAAGAGGCCCCGCAATCCCCTGTCGGCGCAGGGCTTTGAACAGTCTCAAGTCATGGTTCACGCCCAGATCCGGGACAATCCATCGCGGATAGTCGGCGCGGCGCTGGTCCATGACGTCCAGCACTTGCCGGCGGAAGTCGGCGCGCTGCTGGGCGTAGCCGTCGTCCAGGGATTCGGCGTCGTCCTTGTAGGCCATGAGGATGGCGCAGTGGGGCTTCATGTCCACGATGAAATCGAGGCTGCGGTGCACGTCGTCGAGGGTTTCGGCGGGTGTGCCCAGCATGAAGGTGTGGCAGTCCTTGAGGCCGGCGGCGGCGCTGGTTTCGTGGAGCTTGCGGATGCGGGCCGTGTCGAAGCCCTTGTTGAGGCTTCGCAACACATGATCGCAGCCGGAATCGGACCCGACCTCCATACCCTGGCACCCGGCCTCGCGCATTAGCCCGGCCAATTCGCTGTCGAAGGCGATGGGGTTGGCGTAGCAGGTCCAGGGGATCGGGAAACGGCGGCGGATCAATTCCCGGCACAGCGCCTTGGCGTGACGGGGCGGCAGGTTGAACACGGAGTCCACCACGAACACGTGCCGGATATCGGGGTTGGCCTCCAGGCGGTGAAACAAGTTGTCCACGACTTGGCTTGGATCCTTGCACCGGATGGTGTGCCCTTCGATCAGAGGATAGGTGCAGTAGGTGCATTCCAGGGCGCAGCCGCGCTTGGTCTGGATGGGCTCCGTGCCGGTTTCCGCGTAGTACCGGGGATCGGCCAGGCGCAAGAGCGGATCGGGCAGCCCATTGAGGTCCAGATGCCGCACGACCGGCGCCGAGCTCGCTTCGACAACACCGTCGTCGCGGCGGTAATAGAGCCCGGGGATCCGGCTCAGGTCCGGTCGGCCGTGTTCCAGGCTGTCTAACAGGAGTTCCAGGGAACGCTCCCCTTCTCCGCAGATTCCGTAGTCGGCGCCCAGGCGTTCCATCAGCGCCCGGGGCATCACGCTGAAGCCACCGCCGCCCATCACAATCGGGGCGTCCGTCCCTTCACGGACCGCCGCTACCAGCGCCTGATAGTGTCCCAGCGTGTCCGAGATGCCGGTGTAGTTGTGGTTCTGGATATTGCGCATACCGATGGCCACCACGTCCGGCCGATAGTCGGCGAGACGGGTGCGCGCGTGGTCATAGGGTGCCGACTCGAAGCACAGGTCCACCAACTCGCACTGGTGATGGGCTGCCACCGCGGCCATGACGGACAAGACCCCGATGGGCACGACCGGATCGGGGAGCTGCTCGCGGTTACCCGAAATGAATGCAATCCGCATGGGGCCCGGGCAGTCAGGCGACCTGGGAGACCGGGCTTTCCTCGTCCGAATCCAGGCCGATCTCGAACCAGTCCTCGCCGAAGAGTTCCATCGGGTGTTGCGTGCGGTCGGTCCCGTTGCCGCAGGCCAGCGAGTTGGCGGGGCAGTACTTGTCGCAGCCCCAGCAAATGCGTTCGGGGTGCTTGGGATGTAAGGGAAACCGCTTGGCCATGGTTGGGACGACCTGCATCTGATAAACGAGTCGGACTACATAACATTCTTCCTAAATACTTGTTAAAGCGCCTTGATGCGGATCAAGCCACGATCGTCAGGCGGGCAACCTCCAGGCTGCCCGGCACTCGGCCTCACCCCACAAGCCAGCGCTCGATATCCTTCCGGCTGGGCACGGAACCGCTGTGGACCAGCTTGCCGTCCACGGCAACCGCCGGTGTCGACATCACGCGATAGCGCATGATCGCCTCGGGGTCGGTGACCTTCTCCACCGTCACATCCACCTGCAGCTGTTTGCCGATCTCGCTGATCTGCTCCGCCGTGGTGACGCACTTCTTGCAGCCGGTTCCCAGTACTTCCACTTTCATTTCCAGTTCCTCCGCAGTTTCAATCAATACCGCTCCACACCCGTCGCGGGCCCTCAGCCGATACCCAGCCAGGGAGCGAGTCCGTTGAAGATCCAGCCCACCAGGATGAAATTGACCAGCAACACGGCGAAAAGCGTTGCCAGCAACCGCCAGCGCATCACCTGTTTGAGCAGAATGAATTCGGGCAGGCTCGCGGCCACCGTGCTCATGCAGAACGCCAGCGTGGTACCCAGAGGCAGGCCCTTCCCAATGAGGCTCTCCAACACCGGAATCACGCCGGTGGCGTTGGAATACAACGGCAAGCCCGCTACCACGGCCACCGGCACCGTCCACCACTGGCCGGCGCCGAGGTTGGCCGCAAACCAACCGTCGGGCACGAAGCCGTGCAGCGCCGCGCCCAGGCCCACGCCGATCAGCACCCACTTCCAGATCCGGCCGACGATGTCCGCGAGCTCGGCGCGCGCGAAGGCGTGCCGCTCCGCCAGAGTGAGGCGTTTCGGGGCCGGCGGCGCCTCCTCGGCACTGGCCGCGCCTGCCTGTTGATAGGCCTTCGCGGCAAACGGCTGAAGCCATCGCTCCGCGCGCAGCGCGTCCAGGAACATGCCCCCAAGAATCCCCACCGTCATGCCGACGACGATGTAAGCCACGGTGAACTTCCACCCCAACAGCCCCCAAAGCATCACCACCGCCACTTCGTTGATGACCGGGGAGGTCAGCAGAAACGCCATGGTGATGCCGATGGGGATCCCGGCGCTGGTGAAGCCCAGGAAAAGCGGAATGCTGGAACACGAGCAGAACGGCGTCACGGCGCCGAATCCGGAACCGAAGAAATAGCCCGCCAGGCGATGGCGCCCGTTCAGGAAGTCGCGTACCCGCTCCAGGTCCATCGAGGCCCGCGCCAGGGCGATCAAGTAAATCATGACCACCAGCAAGGCGAAGATCTTGGTGGTGTCTTCAACGAAGAAGTGAAGCGCGGAACCCAGGCGCGCGGATGGGTCCAACCCCAGCAGTCCGTAGACCACCCAGTCGGCGATAAGCGTGAAAATAACGAACATTCAGACCCTCGAATTCCGGGGACAGGCGGCCGAGCCAAGGCGCTCCGGGTCCTGTGGGGCGGTGGGAAGTCTTCCGTCGGGTCGGCCGACCTGAACGACGTGCGTCGGTCAACGTTGATCTGCATTCTCCCGGACCGGAAGCCGGGAGGTCTTGACCGGGGTCAACAGGCTCCCAGTGCCGACCCGCCGCCGCGCCCCGCGGCATTTCCCAAGTCAGCAAGATCGGTCAGGATGGGCCCCTCACCACCCGGCATAGTGAGCCGCAATTGAGGAGGTGTTGCGGTGAACGGAACGACGAAGGCTTACGCGGAACGGTTCGGCAAGGTGTTCGATTACATCGAGCAGCACCTGATCGACGATCTTTCCGTGGAGCGTCTGAGCCGGGTGGCGAATTTCTCGAAATTCCACTTCCACCGGCAGTTTTCGCAGTATGCCGGGATCAGCGTGATTCGTTATATCCAGCTTATGCGCCTCAAGCGGGCTTCCTACAAGCTCGTGTTCGAGGAAGACACCCGGATCATCGATATCGCGCTCGACGCCGGCTTCGAAAATCCGGAATCGTTTTCCCGGGCCTTCAAGAACGCCTTCGGCCAGACACCCTCTCAATTCAGGAAGCGCCCGGCCTGGCAGCCGTGGCGTGAACAGTATCGACCTCCAATCAGAGAGAGGGCAGAAGAGATGAACGTAGAGATAATCGACTTTCCCGAAACCCGGGTCGCCGTGCTGGAACACCGGGGGGCGCCGGAACGGGTCAACGACTCCGCCAAACAATTCATCGAGTGGCGCAAGGCCACCGGCCTGTCGCCGGTCGGGAGCAGCGACACCTTCGGCGTGGTCTATGACGATCCGGACGCCGTGGAACCGGCGCGTTTCCGGTTCGACATTTGCGGCTCGGTGACGGAAGAGATCCCGGAGAATGCGCAGGGGATCATCAACAAGGTGATCCCGGCGGGCCGCTGCGCCGTGGTGCGTCACCACGGCTCCCACGACCGGCTCGGGGAGAGCATTTATCCGCTGTATCGGCAGTGGCTACCGGAAAGCGGGGAGGAGCTGCGGGACTTTCCGCTGTTCTTCCACTACCGGAATCTGGTGCCGGAAACGCCGGAGAACGAGTTGGTGACGGATATTCATCTGCCGTTGCGGTAAGAGAAACGGAGAAACCCCGGCCCGCCGGTGATGACGGCGCCGGGGCGGCTGCGAAATCGATGGAGGGGATCACGGCGAGTGGACGTGGCGCCGCCATCCGATTGGACAGGCGCCCACGGTAACCAGCGGCGATGGCTGCGTCCTGTACGTAAAGCGCGGCCATCTCAAAAACCCGCCCCCAGCGCCTGCCCGTTAACCGTAGGAGCGGCGCTCCCCGCCGCGAACAACACTCTACCCCACCGCCCACATCCCGGCCCACCTGCAGAAGCGGGACGGGCACAAGCTCAACGCTCCGGCAGCGGAATGAACTCCACCTCGTCCCCCGGCACCTTGGGGAAGGCGCCGGATGTCCAGTCCTGCTTCGCCTGCTCGATCCGCTCCTTGCGGCTGGAGACGAAATTCCACCAGATATGGCGCGGCGGCAGGGGCTGGCCGCCGACGATGGCAAGGCGCGTGTCTTGTGTGGCGGTCACGGTGATCCCCGGTTCGGCGGAAAACACCGCCATGGAGAGCGCATCGATGTTGCTGCCGCGGGCGGAAAGCTGCCCACTGGCCACGTAGACCGCCCGCTCCTCCGCACCGTCCGGAAGCGCCAGGCTCTGGCCGGCTTTCAATGCCGCCTCCACGTACAGCGTCTCGGCAAAGGTCTTCACGGGCGAGGTGACGCCGTAGGCGCTGCCGATCAGCACCCGCACCGGCACGGAGTCCACGTCCACCGACGGGATGTCGGCGGCGTCATAGTGGTGGAACTCCGGGGCCATCTCCTCATCGGCTTCGGGCAGCGCGAGCCAGAGCTGAAGGCCTTCCAGCCGGTTGCCCCGGGCCTTCACTTCATCTCGCTGGCGCTCCGAGTGCACGATCCCCCGGCCGGCCACCATCAGATTGATCGCCCCGGGCCGAATGGCCACCTCGTTTCCCAGGGAATCCCGGTGGAGCATTTCGCCTTCGAACAGGTAGGTCACCGTGGCGAGGTTGATGTGCGGATGGGGCCGCACGTCGATCCCCGTGCCGTCCGGGAACGTGGCGGGCCCCATGTGATCGAAGAAGATCCACGGCCCCACCATCCGCCGCTCGGCGGAAGGCAGCACTCGGCGCACCGAGAAGCCGCCCAGGTCGTGTTCTTTGGGGGAGATGATGCGTTCGATGGCGGTACAGGTAGCGGCGTGCTCTACAGGTGCGGGCATGGCAGTCTCGACGCTCATGGCTGTCTCCGGGCAGGAGTTCGTGGGGGTGTTCCAATAGGATAGACCAGCCGTCAACGGCACCTTGGCCGCAGATCCCAATTTAGGCACATTCCCAGCGGGTGGAAGCCCACTGCCGCTCCCGAGCCTCAGACATGCCCTAGCAACGGACCCGGAACAACTCGCTGTCATCGGGCCTCCATCTTGATATTGGCCGCCGCGTTGCCGCCGGGGAGGAGAGAACATGGCCGCGTATCGATCTGAGGGCTACCGCAGCGTCAGCGATGAACCGTTGTGGCACCTGCTTTATCGGTATCTATGGCCTTTCCAGTATTTCCGTGACGTGACCCGTGGCGATTTCCTCGAGCGCCGCCGGAACTACCGGCACAACCGAGCCATGCGACACCATCTTCCGGGGTTCATGGTCAAGTGGACGACCCTGTCCGCGATCTGGTTCTCGCTGGGCGATGCCATGACCAATCTGGGCGCGAGGTATGTCGCCGCCGGCTGCTTCGTCACATGGACCTGGAGCTTCGTCGTAGTCGTCATCCTGGGGATCGACTGGCTTTGGTTGGAACGGCGCCCGGAGTTGTGAACGGGGGTCACGGGTTCCTGGCTTCGGGCCGTGCATTTGAGACCCGCGACTTGGCGAGGGCTTTCGTGGTGGACGGAATGCCCTTGTCCGACCGGTGGGCTCATTGTCGCCGCCATCCATTTCAGCCGTGTCGTGCCGCACGCGGCGCACTCGCCGCTGCGCGTAACGAGAACGGCCCCCTTCAGCCTTTGATTTCGCAGGTAACCGCCGATACTTGCGGGATGCCACCAGCTCCTGACGCCGGGTTACAGCGTGGTGGTCAGGGCGGCGGTGCCAGCGTAGTCTGAAACCATCGAGCGGCGCGGCCCTCGACCCGCGATTCGGGCGGGCAACAAGACTTCCGCAGCCTCGCAGCCCCGACAACCTTCAAGGAGGAGGCGTCATGGGCGACAACACGAACTGGATCTCAACACTGCAGTCCGGACTGACCCACCTGCTGGATGTATTCCTCAATTACCTCCCACAAATAATCGGCGCCACCGTGCTCATGCTGCTCGGCTGGGTCGCGGCGGCGCTTCTACGCATGATCACCATGCGGGCGGCTCGAGGCGTCGGCTGGTTCTTGCCTCGCGTCCTGCCGGGCGCCGCGGCGGCGCGCTTGCGCACCACGCTGCAACCGCGCCTGCTGGGGGCGTTGGTCTTTTGGCTGGTGATTCTGGCGGCCGCCGGCGCGGCGGCACAGGTCCTGGGACTGGAGATCTTCGCGTCCTGGCTGGACGCCGTATTCAGCCGGCTTCCCCAGCTCGTGCTCGCGCTGCTGATCGTCGCCGCCGGGGTGGGGTTGAGCCATGTGACGCGCGCGGGCGTGGTCCGCGCGGCCGCGGCCGGTGGCCTGGAGAACAGGGCGCTGCTGGGCTATTCGGTCCAGGCAATCATCCTGGCGGCAGCGGCGGCCATCGCACTGGATGTGGTGGGACTGGACATCACCTTCCTGGTGGTGCTTGTCGCCATTTTGCTGGGCGCGGTGTCCGGCGGCGCGGCGCTGGCCTTCGGCTTGGGTTCACGGGTCTTCGTGAGCAATCTGCTGGGCGTGGGCGCCGTGCAACACCGCTTCAAGGTGAACGACGCCATCCGTATCGGGGAGCTGGAAGGCCGCGTGGTGGAGCTGGACCGCCACGCCGTGGTGCTGGAAACCGCCGACGGGCTTGTCGCCGTGCCGGGCAAGTACTTCGGCGAACAACCCTTCACCCTCCTGATCCGGGAGGACGATCACCATGGCTGAGCCATCCGACCTGACTCTCCCGTTCCTGCGACGGCACCCGCCCGACGCCGCGCGAGTGCTGGAAACACTGCCACCGGAGGAGGCCACGGCCTACTTGCAGGATGTCCCGGTGAAACTCGCCGCCCCCGTTGTCGCCGCCATGTTGCCGTTCTATGCGGCGCTGTGCCTGGCACGGCTCGCCGCGGATACGGCCACCGCGCTTCTGGGCAGGGTTCCGGCCACGTCGGCGGCAGCCGTGCTGCGGCGCATGCCCCAGGCCCCCCGTGAGGCACTGATGGCTTCACTACCGGCGCGGACCGCGCTCGGTCTCAGGCTGCTGCTGCGCTATCCCGCAAACACGGTCGGAGCCTGGATGGAGCCGGCCGTCCCTTGTCTTCCCGCCGGCATTTTGGTCCACGATGCCTGGAGCCGCCTGCTCAGGGAGGCGGAAACGCTGGACCGCTTTGTCCACGTCGTCGATCGCGAGCAGGCGCTGGTGGGACGAATCGCCACGGCCGATCTACTGCGGGCCAATGAAGCCATGCTCATCGATCGACTCCTGATGGCGAACGCTCCCCCTGCCCTGGCCGCCCGCACCGATCTGGCCCATGCCCTGCGCCAACCGCACTGGCCCGAATCCGATCCCCTGCCCGTGATCTCCCACGAACGAAGATTCCTGGGAGTTGCCCGTTTCGCGACACTGGTCGAGGCCCAGAACGAACCGTTCGAAGGACAGCCCACCACGGTATTCCGCGGCACGCTGATGGAGCTGATGGAAACCTACTGGATGGGGCTCTCGCGCCTTCTGGAAGGCGCGTTCACGCCGCCGCCGGCGGCCGGGGATTCAAGCAGGAAGCGCCGATGAACTCACAACATGCAGTTAACACGCTGACCCGCTCCTTCCTCGGCGACTACCCCCGGGAAGCGGCCCGTGAGATTGAATCCCTGCCGCCGGAATCGGTCGGGCCGGTGTTGGCCGAACAACCCCTTAGCGTTCTGACCCGTGTCTGGGAACACCTGCTGCCGGATGTCGCGGAGGGCCTGCTCCTGGGCTTGCCGGATGAACTGATCGGCGGGCTGCTCACGGCGCTGGATCCGGCGCGCGTCGCCGCACTGCTGGATCGGCTGGACGAACACGAGCAGGCCCACTGCCTCAGTCTTCTCAAGGCGCCGGTGGCCCGCGAACTCCAGCAGTTGCTGTCCTATCCGCTCGATAGCGCCGGGCGCCTCATGGATGCGCGGTTCATGGCCATGCGGGGTGAAATGTCGGCGGCGGCTGCGCTGGGCCACCTGCGGCTGGCGCACCGGCCCGGCCGTGTCCGATTTGTGTTCCTGTTGGACGATGGCGGGCGACTGGAAGCGGCGGTGGACCTGCAGGATCTGGCCCTGGCTGACGATGACGCATTGCTGCGGGATCTGGAGCGCCCGGTGATTGCGGCGGTCTCCGCGCTGGAGCCGCGCGAGGAAGTCGCCGAACGCCTGGACCGGTTCCGCATCGAGGAATTGCCGGTGCTGGACGCGGAGGGGCGGATGCTCGGCGTAATCCGTTCGGAAGTCCTGCTTAAGACCATGCAGGATGACGCCAGCGCTGACATGCAGACCATGGTCGGTGCCAGCCGCGACGAACGGGCACTCTCGCCGGTGGGATTTGCGGTGCGCAAGCGGCTGCTGTGGATGGAAATCAACCTACTCACCGCCTTCCTGGCCGCTTCCGTTGTGGGGTTGTTCGAAGACACGATAGCGCGGTTCACGGCCCTGGCCGTACTTTTGCCCGTAGTCGCGGGCCAATCCGGCAACGCCGGCGCCCAGGCCCTGGCGGTCACCATGCGTGGGCTCGCCCTGCGCGAAGTGCGCATCCGCCAGTGGCTGCACCTCCTGTTCAAGGAACTGCGGGTGGGCATACTCAACGGCATCATCATCGCCGTAACCACCGCGCTCGGCGTCTACGTTTGGAGCCAAAGTTACGGCCTTGCCCTGGTCATCGCGATCGCCATGGTTCTGTCCATGAGCATCGCCTGCGTCGCCGGAGCCATGGTGCCGGTCGTACTCACCCGCATGGGGCAGGACCCGGCGCAATCCTCCTCCATCATTCTGACCACGGTGACTGACGTCGCCGGCTTCTTCTCATTTCTTGGGAATCGCCTCGGTGCTGGCGTCGCTGCTACTGGCCGGATAGCCCGGGGTTGCCGACAGCGGCGGCCGCACACTGCAGATACGGACCAACAAAGACCTTTTTTCGACTTCCGGTCGGCCATCACCAACCGTGCCCGGCTGGGCAGCAAGGCCACACCCGCCTCACTGCCCGCTCCGTCGTCGGCGTACCCGCGCGGCCCATCGCGGGAACATCACCATGAAGATCAGGAGAAATTCGGAACGGTACTTGTTGGACTGCTTCATCCTCAATGCTCCCTTTGAGTCAAAGCCGCTCAATGTGCGGCACGAAAAATGGCGTGGTAGGCCACGAGCAGCACGACGGCACCAACAACGGCCACCAGAAGGCTGTACAGGTTGAATCCGCTGATTCCGGCCACGCCGAAGACGGTGAAAAGCCAGCCACCCAGCAGGGCGCCGACAATGCCGAGAACGATGTCTACGACAATACCCTGGCCCGTCCCGCTGACGAGTTTGCTGGCAATGAACCCGGCCACGAGCCCGAGGATGATCCACGCTAGTAACGACATGACTGCCTCCCGCCTTGATGGCTGTTGGACAATGACGATCCGCGCATCAGGCGCGGTGCCCTAGCCCCTAATGACAGGCTATGTCCCCCGGGAGTCGCGGGTCGGTACGCTGGCGCACATTGCTTATCGGAGGCGGGGAACGAAGGCACCACGGCCTTGAGGTGAGCTGGCGGAGACGACCACACGGTAGAAATATCACCTTCGGTGCGATGCCGTACAGACGCCTACCGGCGTTTGAGTGAGTCTTTGAGTGAGTCTTGGGGTACACCCATCCATCTCGAGCACACCCGTCTACCCAAACCCAGGGGCGCGGAAGCGATAGCCAAGCCGAATAACCATCCTCGGCCCGTTCCAAATAACTCAACATCTCGCGAGGAACACTCATGTCCAGCCATCGTACCCGCACCACAAAGGCGGTCGCCGGCCAAGTGACCGATCTGGCGTTCGCCGTGCCTCAGGTCGTGGCGCACCGACTCACGCGCATGGCGCTGGCCGGCACACGGCCTTCCGCGCGCGATCGCAAGGAGTTCTATCTCATGGGCGCTGAAAAATGGGCCGCATTCAGCGAATCCTGGGCCGCCATGGCCAAGCAGTTGACGAGGGAAAACGAAAAGATGGCGTTGGCGTTGGTGCGCTCCTTTTGGTTTCCGTGGGCGGCTGCCAGGCCTTCCGCCAAGTCCACTGCCGAGCAGATGAGCACCGCCGCGATGGGGATTGTCCATAAGGGAGTTGCGCCGGTGCATCGGCGGGCTGTTGCCAATGCCAAACGGCTAGGGAGACGCTGAAATGACTTTGGGAACTATTCTGCTGATCGTTCTGGTTCTTCTGCTGATCGGTGTGATCCCCGCCTGGCCACACAGTCGGAGATGGGGTTACGCCCCCAGCGGCGGCATCGGCCTGATCTTGTTGATTGTCTTGATTCTGTTCCTCCTGGGCCGAATCTGACGGCGCCGCTCGGCCAAGAGCGTCAGCGGTAACGAGATGCCGCTCAAGTGAGCGATCTCTGCCTCGGAGGTTGCATTCGGTGTCACCGGAGCCGATATCAGCTGCAAACCAGCGCCTTGCAGTTCATATCGAACGTGATGAGACAACAAGGGTTGACACCATCAAGGAGATGACAATGGCGGCTAAATCTACGGCGACTTCGACACGGGTTGTCACTCGGTCGGAGCCACCTGCGCCCGTATCCCAGCCCGCCTCCGAGTTTTCCACCGCCTTCATGGCAGGCCTGCCCGAATACCTGACCGATGCGCTCCAGCGCAGTGTGCTCTTCCTCGATCTGCTGCGGCAGCGCGGCAATGAACAGATCGAGATCACGTCTCGGCCCATGGCGACCGTGCTGCGTTTCGAGCATGAAGTGCTGATGAGCGGCCATTCGCTGGCGCATCCGATCAACTACTCGCTCTCCCGCATCCTGCCGCCGCGGGGGGTCCCGACCGACAAGCGCAAACGCCCGGTCGTGGTGATAGACCCGAGGGCCGGACAAGGGCCGGGCGTTGGCGGCTTCAAGGCAGACAGCGAGATCGGCGACGCACTGAATGAAGGCCACCCGGTCTACTTCATCGGCTTCGGCGCGAAGCCGATACCGGGCCAGCAGTTCCTGGATGTCGTCGAGGGGCAGGTGAAATTCTTCGAGCGGGTGGTCGAGCTCCATCCCGATGCACCCCGCCCCTTCGCCATCGGCAACTGCCAAGCGGGCTACCAGACCCTGATGGTGGCCATGCAGCGCCCGGATTTGTTCGGACCCTGCCTGGTGGCGGGTTCGCCGATGTCGTATTGGCAGGGTGTGCACGGGAAAAACCCAATGCGCTATACGGGCGGTCTGGCCGGCGGCAGCTGGCTGACTGCCATGACGAGCGACCTCGGCAACGGCACCTTCGACGGCACGGCGTTGATCCTGAACTTCGACCTCTTGAACCCGGCCAATTGGATGTGGGGCAAGCAATACGAGGTTTACACCCACATTGATAGCGATGCCGAGCGCTACCTGAAATTCGAGAAGTGGTGGGGAGACTTCATCGAGCTGAACGGCGATGAGATGCAATACCTGGTGGACAACCTGTTCATCGGCGACAAGCTGACCCGCAATCAGCTGCAGTCGCACGATGGCACCACCTTCGATATCCGCAACATCACCTCGCCGATCATCGTGTTCACCTCCACCGGCGACGATATCAGCCCCCCGCCCCAGGCGCTCGGCTGGATTCTTGATCTATATAGGGATGTAGATGACATCCGCGCCAGCGGCCACACGATCGTGTACTGCCTGGGCCAGGACATCGGCCATCTCGCACTGTTCGTCTCTTCCAAGGTCGGGGCGAAGCAGGACGAGGAATTCGTTCAGATGATGGACGTCATCGACTGCCTGCCGCCCGGTCTCTACGAAATGGTTCTTTCGCCGCGGCCACCGAATGCTCGCCAGGAAGGTTTTGTCACCGGTGACTGGATCGCCCGCTTCGAGGCCCGAACGCTCGACGATGTCCGGGCGTTCGGACGCAACAGCCCCGAGGACGACCGCGCCTTCGCCGCCGTGGCCCGATTGTCGGAACTGAACCTGTCGCTCTACCGCACGTTGATGCAGCCACTGGTGCGCGCGCTCGTGAGTCAACCCGCGGCGGACATGATGCACGCCCTGGACCCGCTGAGGCTCAGTTACACACTCTTCGCGGACACCAATCCCATGATGAAGGGCGTGCCAGACCTCGCGGCCAAGGTGGCAGCCGCCCGCCAACCGGCGTCGGCCGACAACCCCTTCCTCGCCCTGCAGGAACAGGTATCGAACCAGATCACCGCGGCGCTTGACGCCTATCGCGCGGCGCGGGACCACATGGTCGAGCAGACCTTCTTCGGGTTCTATGGCTCGCCGTTCGTGCAGGGCATGCTCGGCGTGAACAGCGCAAGCGAGGTGCGGCCGTTGCCCGGCACCACCCCGGAGATACGTTCAGCGCAAAGCGCTCAGGCGGAAGCGTACGCAGCGAAGCTGCACACAGGCGGGTTCAACGAAGCGCTAACCCGGGCGGTGCTCTACGTCACCGCGGCCGAACGCATGGTCGATGAGCGCTGCGCTCTCGCTTTGAACGTCGCGCGCCAGCAGCTCATGCACCTATCGCTCGATCAGTTCAAGGGCTTGGTGCGGGAGCAGTTTTCCGTGCTGCAACTCGAACGGGAGGCCGCAGTCGAAGCCATTGCCTCCCTGGCTCCAGAGGCGGACGCGCGAAAGGTGCTGCTGGAGCAGGTGGAAATGATCGTCGCCGCCGGCGATGAACCCCGGGCCGCCGAACGTGAGCGGCTCGATCACCTGTCGCAGGTGCTTGCAGCACCGATTCCCAAGCGGGCGAGAGCGAAATCCGGTGGCCCGTCACGCACCAAGGCACCGCCGCCCCGGCACTCCAAGCGCGCGCAATAAGCGAAGTACCACCCACACCGAAACCGTTCGGCATGAAATTGGACGAACCGTCGAACAACGCCAACCAACGGCGCATTCCCGCTCCAGACAGCGCCGTATCGGCTTGGGTTGGCCCCACGGACAGGGAACTGATGATCGCGCAGCACGCCATGTCGTTAGTCCGCAGTCGGCCAGGTTCGGCAAGCCGCGAACAAGCCGGTGACTCGACGCCAACAGCCAAAATCGGGAAATACCACCCATGAATACAACGCCTGGATCACCCAGTGCGGCGGACCCTCCACCGGCTGCGGTATCCGAAAAGAAGGATGGGCTGAAATCACTGCCCATGGCCGAGTTGGAGAAGCAACTGGGATCGTCGACGGAGGGTCTCACCCAAGCCGAGGCCGAGAAGCGGCTTGCCCAATACGGACCCAACGAGATTGAAGGAAAGAAGACCAATCCGTTGCTGAAATTCCTCAGCTACTTTTGGGGCCCCATCCCGTGGATGATCGAAGTGGCGGTGATTCTGTCCGGTGTGGTCCAGCACTGGCCGGATTTCTTCATCATCCTCCTCTTGCTAGTGGCCAACGCCGTGGTCGGATTCTGGGAAGAGCACACGGCGGGTAACGCCATCGAGGCGCTGAAGGCCAATCTGGCGGTCAAGGCCCGGGTGAAACGGGATGGCAAGTGGATCAATCCGGCGGCACGCGAGTTGGTGCCGGGCGATGTCATTCGCCTGCGGCTCGGCGACATCGTACCGGCCGACGCGCGCCTGCTGGAGGGCGACCCGGTGCAGGTGGATCAGTCGGCGCTGACCGGTGAGTCCTTGCCCGCCGAACGCAAATCGGGCGAAGCGGTGTTTTCCGGCTCCATCATTCGCCAGGGCGAAATCGGTGCGCTGGTCTATGCCACCGGCGCGAACACCTATTTCGGCAAAACAGCGTCGCTTGTGCAGGAGGCCCACACGGTCAGCCATTTTCAAAAAGCGGTTTTGAAGATCGGCAATTACCTCATCATGCTCGCAGTGGGCCTGGTGGCGGTGATCATCGGTGTCGCCGTCTTTCGCGGCGACCCGATTCTCACCACGCTGCAGTTCGCCCTGGTGCTGACTGTGGCGGCCATCCCGGTGGCGATGCCCACGGTGCTGTCGGTGACGATGGCGGTCGGCGCACGCCTGCTCGCCGGGAAGAAGGCGATTGTCAGCAAGCTCGTGGCCATCGAGGAACTGGCGGGTGTGGACATCCTCTGCGCGGACAAGACCGGCACCCTCACCCAGAACAAGCTGACACTGGGCGATCCGTTCAGTGTTAACGACATTCCGGCCGATCAAGTCATCCTGGACGGCGCGCTGGCCTCGCGCGCGGACGACAACGACACCATTGATCTGGCGGTGCTGGGCGGACTGCAAGACCAGGACTCGCTGAAAGCCTATACCGTGACGCATTTCCAACCGTTCGACCCGGTGCATAAACGCACCGAAGCCTCCGTCACGGGCAAGGACGGCGCGGCCTTCAAGGTGACGAAGGGCGCGCCGCAGGTCATTTTGGAATTGGCGGCCAATGCCGCGCAGGTGAAAGCGGCCGTCGATAAGGCGGTCAACGGGTTTGCCGTCCGCGGCTTTCGTTCACTGGGCGTGGCGCGGGCCGAAGGCGACGGCCAGTGGCAGTTCGTCGGCGTGTTGCCGCTGTTCGATCCGCCGCGCGACGATGCCAAGGCCACCATCGCGACCGCTGGCAAGATGGGCGTAAAGATCAAGATGGTGACGGGCGATGCGCTGGCGATCGCCAAGGAAACCGCGAAAAAGCTGGGCATGGACGCCAACATCCTGAATGCGAGCAGCCTGGGCGATTCGAAAAAGAAGGAAACCGCAGAGGTTTCCGAGTCCATCGAGAAGGCCGACGGTTTCGCCCAGGTGTTTCCCGAACACAAATTCCACATCGTGGACGTGCTGCAGCAGCGCGGCCACATGGTCGGCATGACGGGCGACGGCGTCAATGATGCCCCGGCGCTGAAGAAGGCCGACTGCGGCATCGCCGTCTCCGCCGCGACGGACGCTGCGCGCGCCGCGGCCTCCATCGTGCTGACCACGCCCGGGCTGTCGGTGATCATCGACGCGATCAAGGAGAGCCGCCGCATATTCCAGCGGATGAACAGTTACGCCATCTATCGCATCGCCGAGACGCTGCGCGTGCTGTTGTTCATGACGGCGTCGATCCTGATCTTCAACTTTTACCCCCTGACGGCGGTGATGATCGTGATGCTCGCGTTACTCAATGACGGCGCGATTCTGTCCATTGCCTACGACAATGTGCATTACAAGGACCAGCCCGAGGCCTGGAACATGCGCGTGGTGCTGGGTATCGCCACCGTGCTCGGCGTTATCGGACCTATCGCCGCGTTTGGCCTGTTCTATCTCGGCGACCGCGTTTTTCACCTGGACCACCAGCATCTTCAGCCGCTGATGTATTTGATGCTATCCGTCGCTGGGCACATGACCATCTTTTTGACACGCACGCGCGGCCCCTTCTGGTCCATAGCGCCCTCACGGATTCTGCTGTTGGCGGTGTTCGGCACGCAGCTGGTGGCAACCTTGATTGCAGTCTACGGATTTCTGATGCCGCCATTGGGCTGGGGTTGGGCCGCGGTCGTCTGGGCGTACGCGCTGCTCTGGGCTCTATTGAGTGACAGGGCGAAATTGCTGGCCTATCGGTTTCTTGATCCGGTCAAAGACCGGGGCAGCGCCGCAAGCAAAAGCTCAGCCTGAACCTGACAGCGATTCAAAACCTGCGACCAAGATCGAGCCTAAACTTGAGAGCACCCCCAACACTAAACCCGAGGCATCGGCAGAACCCAAACCTACGGCCAAGACCGATTTGACGCCGCAACGCGTCAAGCGGGTTCATCAACTCTATGAGGACCTGGGGCGCAAAGGCGTTCAAGCAGTTGAAGAATGGGAGAGGGCGGAGCGCGAGCAGCGTAAACAAATAAGCAGCGCCTGGCAGTACGACGGCCCGACTGAGAGGACGAAGATGAAGATCAAATCGAAGAATTTCTGTGTACAGGAAGGCGAACAAGTCGATCTCAAGAAGTGGCCGACGCTGGTGAAACCCGCGTACGAGTCGAAAGACAACTACAAAGAACACCTTGAAGAACACGTGAAGGAGCTCAGTGAACTGCAACGCCTTCACTACGCATCCAACCGCTACGCGGTGTTGCTGATTTTTCAGGCCATGGACGCCGCTGGCAAGGATGGCGCCATCCGGCACGTCATGTCCGGCATCAATCCTCAAGGCTGCCAGGTATTCAGCTTCAAGCATCCGAGCGCGGCGGAACTGGAACACGATTTCCTGTGGCGCACGACCCAGTCTCTGCCCGAGCGCGGCCGCATCGGCATCTTCAACCGCTCCTACTATGAGGAGGTGTTAATCGTCCGCGTGCATCCGGAGATCCTCCACAGCCAGGGTCTACCAGATGATGTCATCAATGAGAACACGATCTGGAAGCATCGCTATCGCTCCATCGTGGATCTGGAAAGGCATCTGTATCGCAACGGCACACGGATTATTAAATTTTTTCTGCATCTATCTGAGGAGGAGCAGCGTAAGCGTTTTCTCGCCCGCATCGATGAGCCGGAGAAAAATTGGAAATTCAGTCGTGCTGACATCGAAGAACGCAAATACTGGAATCAGTACATGCAGGCCTATGAAGCGTGCCTCAGCGCGACAAGCACCAAGACCGCGCCCTGGTATGTAGTTCCCGCCGACGACAAGAAAAACGCGCGGCTGATTATTTCCCATATTGTTCTCGATACATTCAAGTCGCTGAAAATGCACTATCCGAAAACCGATGCCAAGCGCCGCGAGGAGTTGCTATCGATCCGCGAACAGCTATTGCGGCAGAGTCCGAGTGAAAACTAAGTTTGCAAAACTCAATCAGCAGGCTCGCCGTTATCCGTCATGGTCGGTGGTGCCCGCTTCCGAAGCGGCCGCGTTGGGTCTGAAGAGGAACGAATATGAATACACAATATGACGTGCTGGTGATCGGCGGCGGCCCAGGAGGCACGCCCACTGCGATGGCACTGGCTCAGGCGGGCAAGAAGGTTCTGCTGGTGGAGGCGGGCGCGGGCCTCGGTGGAACTTGCCTGTTCGAAGGCTGCATCCCTTCAAAAATTTTTCGTGAATCCGCGCGCCGTTTGCGCGAACTCAGACAATCCAGTGAATTTGGTCTGTGTCTACCGACTCAGGACGTAACGGTTGATTGGTCCACTGTGCTCAAACGCAAACGCGCGATTCTAAAACGTCGCAGCGAAGGCGCTTTGCGCAATGCCGGGCAGCTACCAACACTCAACACAGTGTTTGGACATTGCCGTTTACTCAGTTCACGCAGCGCCAGTATCGAAAAAGAAGACGGCACGACACAGGAAGTTCACTTCGAAAAGGCCGTGCTATCCACCGGATCTGTACCCTTTATGCCACCCATCAATGGCATTGAGCATCCGAGAGTGCATGATAGTGAAAGCATTCTGAATATCGATCACATACCCAACAAACTGGTAATTGTTGGCGGGGGCCCCATTGGTGTCGAGTTAGGCCAGGTCTTTAACACCTTTGGTAGCGAGGTGACGATATTGGAAACCGCACCCCGGATTCTCGGCCCGGTAGATGAAGAATTGGCAACGCTCCTGCAACAAGCGATGCAACAGCAGGCTATCGATATTCACACCAGCTGTCAGGTGCAGGCCATTGTTCATTCTGGCCAGGACGTGTTTGTGGAATACACTGATCAGGCCGGAGAAAAGCAGCACAGTATTGCCGATACTGTATTGATGGTGACTGGACGCCGGCCCAATGTTGAAGGGCTTGGCCTGGAAAACACTGCGGTAAAACATGGCCACCATGGCGTTGAGGTGGATGCCACACTGCAAACCACCGAAGGCGGTATTTATGCAGTGGGCGATGTCACCGGGCAGCCCATGTTCGCCCACTGGGCAACCGCTCAGGGGCTGGCGCTAGCGCATCATCTAATGGGCCAGCCTGTCCCCTTCCCCACGGCAGCCACCAATACCGCAGTGATTTTTAGTGAGCCTGAAATTGGCATCGCAGGGCTGACCGAACAGCAGGCTCAGGAGGCAGGACTGGATATCGCAGTGGCCCGATACGATTTTCACATTGACGCCCGCGCACAGATTGATGGCAGTGATCAGGGATTACTAAAAATAATTTACGAGACCAGTAGCCACAAAGTGGTTGGTGTGCATGCGTTAGTGGAAGGTGCCGGTGAAATCATGGGCGAAGCCGCCTTGTTGGTGAAGGCAGGCCTCCCGATAGAAGCCATTGCCGGGGCGATTCATCCTCATCCAACACTGACTGAATCTTTTGTTATGGCTGTGCGTGCAGCGCTGGCTGCGGAAGCGATGAAGCGCCATGAATGACGGGCACCCTTATCACCCTACCTTGCCGTTATCCTCGATCAGGCCGGCCTAACCCAGAACTAGAGCAGAGGAGTCTTCAATGCCCATACAACTCAATGAAGAAAACAACGGCAAGCTGCTTACCGTTCACGTCAGCGGCAAGCTGGTAAAGGGCGATTACACAGACTTCGTACCTGCATTCGAGCGACTCGTCCAGCAGCATGGAAAGATACGCATCCTGTTCGATATGTCCGGCTTTCACGGCTGGGAAGCCAGCGCGGCATGGGAGGACACCAAGTTCGGCATCAAACACTTCGCCGACATCGAACGACTTGCGATGGTTGGGGAAAAGCAGTGGCAACACGGCATGTCGATATTCTGCAAGCCGTTCACAAAAGCGACTGTCCGATACTTCGATCATGCCGACGCCGCTGCGGCGCGGAAGTGGTTGGCCGAAGCATAGCGGCCTCAACCCGAGTCAGTGCCGTAATGTCAGGAACATGAATATTACAACTGATCCGCTCAAGATCCCTGACGACTGACATTCCGGATCAATCGGCCCACCGTGACGCCTTGGACCAGAATGGAGAACACCACCACGAAGTAGGTGAGGGTGAGTATGAGGCTGCGCGAGTCATTGGGCGGCAGCGACAGCGCCATCGCCACTGAAATCCCTCCGCGCAATCCACCCCAGGTGAGCACCGCAATAGCGCCCTTGGGTTGCGCCTTCACCCATCCCAGCGAACCGAGTATGGCCGCCACGCTTAGCCCGCGCGCCGCCAGCACAACCGGTATTGCGAGCAGTCCGGCCACCAGCCAGTCGCTTTCGATGGGAAGCACCAAGAGCTCCAGGCCGATCAGGAGAAACAGCACGACGTTGACCATCTCGTCGATCAATTCCCAGAAGGCGTCCACGTATTCACGCGTTTTGTTCGTCATGGCGAACGCCCGGCCCCGGTTACCCAGGAACAGCCCCGCCACCACGACCGCGATCGGCGCGGACAGGTGCAGGGCGTCCGCCAGCGCGTAGAGGCCCATGGCCAGTGCGAGCGTCAATAGGACCTCCACCTGGTAATTGTCGACACGCTTGAGCATACGGTAGGTGACGATCCCCGCCGCCAGCCCCAGCACCAAGGCGCCGCCCAACTCACGGAGCAACAGCATGCCCACCCCGGCGACATCAATCGCCGGCGGTGCCGCTGCGCCATGGCCGGGGGCGCCGCTCAAGCCGGAGAGATCCAGCAGCACAAGGAAAATGACAATACCCAGCCCATCGTTGAACAAAGACTCCCCGGCCGCCTGCGCTTCGAGTTCCCGGGAGGCGCCGACGGACTTCATGATTCCCAGCACCGCGACCGGATCGGTCGGTGAAATCAGGGCACCGAACAGCAGTGCATGCAGCAGCGGAATACCCAGGCCCAGCCAGCCGAGCACCAACCAGATCACGCCGCCGACAATGGCCGTGGAGGCGAGCGTCCCGAAGATGGCAAGCGAGGAAATTGGCAGCCATTGACGCCCCAGATCCTCGATGTTCACGTGTATGGCGCCGGCGAAGAGCAGGAATGCCAGCATGCCGTGGAGGACGACTTGGTTGAAGTCGATCTGCGAGACCAACGCCGCGGCCTGTTCGCGGAACCCGCCTGTGTAGGCCCCGGCAAGCACTAGCGCGAGCGATGCGATCAGGGCCAGCAGCATGACGCCGATCGTCGCCGGCAGCTTGATAAAGCGGTAATTGACATAGCTCGCCACAGCCGCGAGCGAGATCAGCACACTGACCAGGGAGAACAGATTCAAAACAGGCGCACCAGCAGGATCATGCCCGCCAATACCACCAGCAGCGATGCCCATAGCCCAATTGCGATTCGGGTTGCCTTGCTCGCGCGCTCTTTCTCCCACCAGGTGGCCGGACGGATCCCCTGCAGCAAGAACGTCGTCACACCGGCCAGGTTGACGCAGATCAGATTGATGAGGAAGAGCGCCAGCGCGCCCAAGGACAACAGCGGATGCCCGCCGCCCAACATCAGCCCGAACGCCACCAGCGGCGGCAACAATGCCACCGCCACCATCACGCCGATCAATGCCGCGGAGACACCCGTGGTGAATGCAATCGCCCCCGCAGCGCCCGAGGCCAATGCCAACGAAATGTCTCCCAGGCCGACCGAGGTGCGCGACGCTATCTGGAACGATGCCGGATCCACGTTTACCAGCAACCCGATAATCACCGACAACACCATCGCCGCCCCAACCCCGGCCAGGGCCGTCAGGAGCGCGCGCCATAGGAGCGTCAAATCCCCCAGCGCCGTGCCGAGAGCCATCGCCATATTCGGCCCGAGCAACGGCGCAATGACCATCGCCCCGATCACAATCGTGGCGCTGTTGTGATACAGACCGATGGCCGCCACGACGGTGGACAACGCCGACATGGCCAGATAGACGCGCGACAGACGCGCCGCGTCCTTGATGTCCTCGTACAACTCCTCCCGGCCAATCCGTCCGGGCGATTTTTCCTCGGGGGGTGCTTGTCCGGGCGCGGTGGTCGGCTCAGGCTCGACGCGCGGCAGCGTCGCTTCGACCGGCACTATCACGACGCGGTTGCCCTCCTCACCGGTGAACCGCTTTTCCAACAGATCCAGCACCGCCTCGTTCTCTTCCGCGTCCAGCAGTATCCGCACCAGCACTTCCCCGTCCGGCAACCGGATCTGACGGTGCTCCACCACATTGCATTCCTTGAGAAGGTCGCGAACCTCCGCGCCGTCTGCCTCCGCCAACACCATCTCCAACAGTCGCAGTGCCATCGGGACGCCATCCTCTTTTTGTTTGCACGCGAACATCCGGCCAGGCCGGGGCGTTCGGCTCGATGTGACGCCTGTCGTTAGCGATCGGCAGCACCTCGCTCCCGCGGCGGATCTGACGCGACAACGAAAGGCCTCGATCAATTTTGAGTATAGGACCCGATGAAGCCCGCGTTTGTGGACCGGCAACGCTACGTACGCAGCCGCACAGACGGAGCAACGGGCGGCCGATACGCTAGGCCCATGTCGTACCACCAGAGTGGCGGGCTTACGACTAGGTCCGTTCCGCGGCGCCTCAATGCCGCGGAACAAATGCCATGCGCAGCAAGGAGTAAGCACCATGAAGAAATCATCGATCGCGGCCGCGTTGGCAAGCGTTGTCGCCGTGGGCCTCACCGCCCCGTCGTGGGCCGCCGAACACATGCAGTCCGGCGACTCGCAAGCTCAACCCATGCATCAGTCGCAAATCACGGCGATCAATCCCGCCGACTACACCAACAAGGTCATCACAACGCACAAAGGCCAGACCTTCGGGACCATCAACAGCTTGGTCAGCAGAGACCGCGACCAAGACGTTTATGCGCTCGTCGACGTGACCCCCAGTCTCGGCCTCGGCGCCGACCAAGTCGTCATTCCAATCCGTCAACTGGAGCCTCAGGGCGACAAGTGGATGGTCGCTTCGGACGTCACCAGTGAGCAGGTGAGAAACCAGATGCTCTACGATCCGGCTCAATTCAGTGCGTTCGAGATGAGCGATCGGGCCAATGCAGCCGAGCAGCAAGCCGCAGCAACGGAACAGCGGCCGGAGGAAGCCCAGGCCAGACCAGCCGAACCCGTCATGGTGCCGGCATTCAGTGCCGTGCTGTTCGATACGGACAAATCGGACCTGAGTGCGGAAGGGTTTCGCGAGGTGACCAAGGTGGCTGATTACATGAAGGCCAACCCTGACCGACACGTGCAGATCCTGGGCCATACCGACAGCACCGGGGCCGAGGAATACAACCAAGCGCTCTCCGAAGATCGGGCAGCCGCAGTAAAAACGGTGCTGATCCGACAAGGAATCGACCCCTCCCGGATCGACATCAGGGGGTATGGCGAATCCAGCGCGGTAGCCGCGAACTCAACGGCCGGGGGGCGTCAGCTCAACCGCCGCGCGGAGACGGTAATCTCTGTAGAGCAGGGCGGCATGCAGGCGGCCGCTGGGAGCGAGCAGCAAGGCGAGCCCCAAACTCAACCGATGACTGAGCCGCAAACCGCGGCCATCAATCCCGGCGACTACACCGGCAAGGTCATCGAAACCGCCAATGGCCAAACGGTCGGAACCATCGGCAGCTTGATTCGCAAGGACAGCGACGAGGACGTGTATGCGCTTGTGGACGTGGCCCCCGGACTGGGCCTCGGCGCCGACCGCGTCGTCGTTCCGATCAACCACCTGGAAGCTCGGGGCGACAAGTGGATGCTCTCTTCGGACCTCACGAATGCGCAGGCGAGGAGCCAGATGCTCTACGATCCGGCGGAATTCAGTGCCTTTGAGCTAACGGATCAACCGTCGATGAACAAATAGCGGAACGAGCCCCGTTGCACGGACGCAGATGACCTTAATACGGCCGGACCATCGTTGAATCGGGGTCCGGCCGGTTTGTTTCCGGCTCGCAACCGGCATCGGCTTGCGTACGCAGCCGCACAGACACCAAGACGCCCCCCCGATACGCTGTTCACAAGTCGAACAACCGGCCAATGCCGGGAAGCCGGCCCAACAAGGTTGGGCGTCTACGACCTGAAACGGATGCAGTGATAGACGGGCCACAGAACGCACGGCATCCAATCGCACACCAGGAGCAACGAGCATGCACGTAGCCAAAGAGGACGTAGACGTAAAAATGGAGATTCCCGGCGCGGTGATTCGCCAACGAAAGGAGTTCGGCGACGCAACCGGCCTGGGCAAGATCAGCGGAGAGTTCTTCACGCTCTCGGCAGGCGTCGATACCACCCCACTCTTCCAGGGACTGGAGGGCGATATGTGCCAGTGCCCCCACTGGGGTTTTGTCTTGCGCGGCCAACTCACTACGACTGACGCGCAGGGCGCCCATGAGACCGTAAAGGAGAACGATCTCTTCTACTGGCCAAACGGACACAACGTAAAGGTCGACTCGGACGCGGAAATCGTCATGTTCAGCCCTCAGCGAGAGCACAGCCATGTCATCGATCACATGATCGAAAAGGCGAAAGGCTAAGCCCTGCGCCTTGAGTTCATGGCAACACCCGACAAGACACCACGCGGTCGCACTATTGCGCCTGCCGCACCCAACATCCAGCAAGGAGCAAGCACCATGAAGAAATCAGTTGCAGTCGCGTTAGCGGCAATCGTCACTGTAGGCCTGAGCGCCCCCTTATGGGCCGCAGACCCCGCCTCCAACAACACGGATCAGCCACCCACGGCGGCCGGATCCCAGACTGACATGAATACTCCAGCAAACAACCCGGCTTCGGCACAGCCCGGCGAGCCCATGGCTCAACCCATGCCTGAGTCGACGACCGCCGCGATCGATCCCAAGGAGTACCAAGGCAAAGAAGTCGTTACCGCCAAGGGCGATAAGGTCGGCAAGGTCGCCAAACTGGTCATCAGCAATAGCGACCGCCAGGCCTACGCGGTGGTAGGCGTGGGCGGTTTTCTGGGCATGGGGCAAAAGGATGCCGGCCATTCCGCTCGATCAACTTCAGCCCCAGGAAGACAAACTGGTCCTCTCCGCGGGCATCACCGAAGATGCCCTCAAGAGCGGAATGATGTACCAGGAATCCGAATTCAGCGCGTTTGAGACGACGCAACAGGCCCCGGCTGATGAGATGAAGGGCAAGGAGGGCAACGCCCCCGCGGAGAAATAAACCCCGATCCGAAAATCACGCGTAACTTCAAAGAACTGGCCGGACCCTCGTTAACGCGAGGGCCCGGCCAGTTTTTGTTGCCTGTTGAAGATCCTAACCCGCCCACGCCGAAGACCCTATCGCCGCCTCAGCGCGGGGGCGAGTCACTTGACCTGCATGGCGTTCTTGACGGATTTCACGCCGTGGACCCCGCGAGCCAATTCCACGGCCTTGTCGATAGCGGCCTTTGAACTCACGAAGCCACTCAATTGCACGACGCCCTTGAAGGTTTCCACGTTGATTTCGGCGGACTTCAACGCGGGGTCATGAAATATGGCCGCCTTTACTTTGGTTGTGATGACGCTGTCGTCGACATATTCCCCCGTTCCCTCCTGCGTTGAGGTGGATGCACAACCCACAACAGATGTCAGCGCAAGCGCGAGGAACAACGCGGACAGGTACTTGCTGACTTGACTCATCTATAGACACTCCATGCTGTAAGGAACCCGGACGTCAAATGTCACGCGGTCCGGTGGTCGCGCGAAACATGGTGGTTATTCCGTTGCGCTGAAGGCCGGTGATTGATCCAACGGAAGGCGGTCAATCAAGGCCCCCTTGCCCGCCGAAGCGGGCCCCGAGGCGTGGTGGCGACGCTCTTTCAGCCGCCGAGCTTGTCGAAGAAACTCTTTACCTGTTTCTCGGCTTCGTCGTGGGCGATGGCGTAGCGCTCCTGTACAAGGCCCGCCAACTTCTCCGCGTTGCCCTCGGATTTCAGCAACTCGTCATCGGTCAGCTTGCCCCAAGCGACCTTGGCGGAACCGACGTGCTGCTTCCACTTGCCTTTGAGTTCATTGGTACTGGGTAAACTCATGATGATTTGCACTCCGTGTGCGTGGCGCCTAAGCGCGCGTTACTGATGCTCCCCACCGACTTCGCGGGGCCTTTTGCAGAAGCCGGCCGATCAGGCACGGCGACCGCACTTTTCTGATTGACTTGGCGTTCGACCCTTTCAATCGTCGCTTTGCGATTCGGCTCCACACGGAAAACGAACGAAGGAGGTACAGCCTTCTTCGGTTCCGGTGCTCCAGTACGCTGGCGTGATTTTTCCATCGTGGCCTCCGCCTCAAGCCCGCAACCCGCGATGCTGCGGGCTGCCGGGTCGCCAATCATGCCCGCCCGCGCGGTACAGCGTCGGTGCGTTGCCGCACCAACGAATCTTTCAAAGGGCCCGTAGCCGATGGCTGCGTCCTCTGGCGGCGCTTGTTCCGGTTTGTCCGCCCATGCGGGCTCCAGGGAAATCCCGAGGATTCACTCCCATCGGGTATTGGGCATTCCCTGAGCTGATTTGCCGCCCTGCGGGCTGCGATCCTGTGATGAACGGGCGATTGGGCGCATTATGTACGCTTGCGCACCGTGGCTGTGCTGTCCTCTCCAATACCGCACGCCGCACGGTGTGCAGGTCTAAAGTAGGTCTGAAGTGCCGGGAACGAAGATGTGCCAAGGAGGCCTTCCATGAAGTCCGCTCACATGCCCAAACGCGAGACCGAGACGTCCCACAGTCCCGATCAGAACCACCTTCTCGCCGCCCTGCCGGCGGAAGAAAGGGCCCGTATTGTTCCCCATCTGGAACTGGTTCCGATGCCGCTGGGTCATGCCCTGTCGGAACCCGGAATGGAGATGCGCCACGTCTATTTCCCCACCACCTGCATCGTGTCCCTGCTCTATGTCATGGAAGACGGGGCTTCGGCAGAGATCGCCGTGGTCGGCAACGAAGGCATCGTCGGCGTTTCACTGTTCATGGGAGGCGAAACGACGACCAGCCGGGCCGTGGTGCAAAGCGCCGGCCACGCCTACCGGCTCAGCGGCCGGA
The DNA here is from genome assembly GCA_963711725.1 of uncultured Gammaproteobacteria bacterium. Classification (GTDB taxonomy): domain Bacteria; phylum Pseudomonadota; class Gammaproteobacteria; order Nitrococcales; family Aquisalimonadaceae; genus CAVQFO01. The sequence goes on from CAVQFO010000042.1 coordinate 103,315, forward strand.
TATTGAAGGACACATTTCTTCGCGCCGGCCCCATGCAGCGCCTCCTGCTGCGCTATACCCAGGCTTTGCTGACCCAGATGGCGCAGACGGCGGTATGCAATCGTCATCACTCCATCGATCAGCAACTGTGCCGCTGGTTATTGCTCAGCATCGACCGCCTGCCCTCCAATGAATTGACCATGACGCAGGATCTGATCGCCAACATGCTCGGCGTGCGCCGGGAAGGGGTGACGGAGGCTGCGGGGAGATTGCAGAGTGCCGGGCTGATTCGCTACAGCCGCGGCCGGATTACCGTGCTGGACCGGCCCGGATTGGAAAGCGCGCGTCTGCGAGTGCTACCAAGGTCGTGAAGCAGGAGTTCGATCGTCTGCTCCCCGAGGAATGCGCGCGGTAATTCATTGACACCGGCGTCGCCGCCGCCTTCTTAGTGCGCTACCGCCCCGACAACGGCGGGACGTCACCGCGATACTTCCTGAAAGGTTGGTAACGCGAACGCGCCCGGCACGGGCATTCGCCCCGGGGTCCGCACTGCGAAGGCGGGAAGGTGAAAGGGCCGCTATGGCGTCGCCCGCTTGCCGGGTATCCCAGCGACAGGAAGGACAATATGTCGTCGATCAGGCCCGATCCTCCGGAAAATCGCCTGCTTGCGGCGCTGCCATATCAGGAGCGCAGAGGCCTTGATGGGGGAGCTTCGAGCCGGTCGATCTGGTGCTAGGCGAGAGATTGGTCGACACCGGCGACCCCATCGGCCACGTCTATTTCCCGACCGACAGTTTCATTTCACTGATGACGCGCGGCGACGACGGCGCCAGCCTTGAAGTCGCCTTGATCGGCAACGAAGGGATGTTCGGCGTGTCCCTGATCCTCGGAGTCGAGGCCTCGCCACTGCACGCCCTGGTTCAGGGCGCCGGCCCGGCCCTGCGCCTCGAAGCCGAATCGTTTCTCCGTCAATGTCGAACGAAGTTCAACGCTGCAGCGGACACTGAAGCGCTACCTCTACGTGACAATGGTGCAATTCGCGCAGGCGGCAGCCTGCACCCGGTTTCACCTCCTGGAGCCGCGCCTCGCCCGTTGGCTCCTGATGACCCAGGATCGGGCGCACTCCGACACGTTTCACCTCACCCACGCGTTTCTCGCCCACATGCTGGGCGTGCGCCGCGTCGGCATCACCCAGGCCGCCAAATCCCTTCGCAGCCGCAATCTGATCGGATATCACCGAGGAAACATCACGGTTCTCGACCGCCACGGACTCGAAGCCGCTGCCTGCGGATGTTACGCCTCCGACACGGCGGCCTACAGGCGGACCATGGGGCTCAACGTGACTTGCTGAAGAGCCGGTCAGCGCCGCGCACCAAGCAGCGAAACCCGACGCCACCGGAATCCCAGCACTGCGGAAACCAAGCCAAACAGGAGCGCTCCCACGGCGCAGGCAACCCGTAGCGCGCCTGGCCAGTTCCAGCTCCTCCAGTCCACGGCGAAGGTTTTCCTCGCCCACATCGAGTCGTTGTTCCCCGGCGGTGACTTTCTCCTCGCCCTTGGCGATCTGAGTGTCTCCTTCGGCGATTTGCTCTCTCGCCCCCTTGAAGCCCCGGCCTCCTTTCAGGAGCTTGTCCATCAACACCAGGAAAACATTGTCTTTCGCTCGTTCGTACTCCTTTTTCCCCGCGGAGGATTCCCGCTTTCCCGCCGCCAATTTTTCTTTGCCCTGATCGAGGACAACACGTCCTTGCTCGAGACGCTGCCGAGCCTCGGCTATTTGCCCTTCCCCCGCAGCAATCGCCTCGGTCAGAAACCAATAACCGGCCGCGGATGCGACCGCCAACAGGACCATGAGCACCAGCGCAATCGCCTTGCCCACCACATTTCCCCGGGCTGCATTGGCGGCAAAGCAGAGCGACTTGGATAAGTGCACGGGTTGCCGCCAGTACCGGTATGTGGGTGGCAACAGATCCTGAATCCAAGGCATGACAATGCAAGACCGGAACACATCGCGGGCGCCTGCCACAGACCAACCGCGGCTCTTGGCGGTGCTGGCCGACCTCCAGCCGGCGTATTTCGCCATGGTCATGGCGACAGGCATCGTTTCCATCGCCGCTTGGCGTCAGGGGGACCACCGCGTGGCCGCCGGTTTGCTCGCGGTCAATGTCGCCGCCTACATCGTGCTGTGGCTTCTGGGTCTGGCGCGCCTGGTGCGATTCCCCCGCCGCTTCCTGGCCGATGTCACCGATCACAGCCGCGGACCGGGCTATTTCACGTGGGTGGCGGCCACCTGCGTTCTGGGGAGCCAGCTCATCGTCATCGCCGGTGCCTACGCGATATCGGTGGGGCTCTGGGTCTGGGGCACCCTGCTATGGGTGATCTTCGTGTACGGCGTGTTCACCGGACTGTCGGTCAAGGCCCGGAAGCCTTCGCTGGCCGAAGGCATCAATGGCGGGTGGTTGCTCGCCGTTGTCGCGACTCAGTCGGTCGCGGTGCTGGCGGCCTTGATCGCGGAACGCTGGCCGCAGCCCTATCGGCTGGAGTTGAATTTCCTGGCGTTGTCCATGTGGCTGTGGGGCGGGATGCTCTACATCTGGATGATCGCGTTGATCTTCTATCGCTACACCTTCTTCGAATTCCTGCCCGAGGATCTGACGCCCCCGTACTGGATCAACATGGGCGCCATGGCGATCTCCACCCTGGCAGGCGCGCTGCTGATAGCCAATACACCACAGGCGTGGTATCTGCGCTCACTGCTGCCGTTTCTGAAAGGTTTCACCGTTCTGTACTGGGCCACAGCGACCTGGTGGATCCCCATGCTGGTCCTGCTGGGCGTCTGGCGGTACGGCTACAAACGCTACCCGCTGCGCTACAACCCGCTCTATTGGGGTGCCGTCTTCCCGCTGGGCATGTATTCGGTGGCGACGTCGAAAATGGCGGACGTCATGGGGCTGGACTTCCTGGCACCGTTGCCGCCGCTCTTTTTCTATGTGGCGGCGGGGGCCTGGGCACTGGCCTTTGTCGGACTGGCACGCCGACTCTGGAGGCTGCTCGCCGGCACCGACGGTGCACGATGAGAGAGAGCCAGGGACACACCCCCACCCTGAATTGGCGGCCCAGCCCGTGAAATCGCTTTCGGAGCCATAAAGGCCGGGCCTGTCCCTGTCTTGCCGAAAGAGCCGGGGGGCGGTGCCTGTGCGGACCCAGCATCATCTCGGCAAGCTCTCGCGGTGGCTCGCCCTCAATCCTGCCAGGGCAATTTCAATTTGGTGTCCAGGCTGATCTTGCCGGCGCCGTGCAGGAACACGAAGAGGAAACCACCCGTCATGGCGATGTTCTTCATGAAGTTGATCATCTGCATCTGATCACCCGGATGGAAATGCACGGTGAAAGCAGTGGCGACACAGAAGGCGGCCAGCACCAGCGCGACGACGCGGGTAAATGCCCCCAATATCAGCAGAATACCCCCACCCAGCTCAACGAGGATGGTCGGCGCCACCATCCAGGCCGCCAAGCCCAGCGACGTGAAATATTGTTCCGTACCGGTGTAACCGGTGAGCTTGCCCCAGCCGGCGGTCACAAAAATGTAGGCCAGCAACAGCCGGGCGATCAGATTAATGGCGTCCTTCATCGAAAACCCCTCCTATAAGCAACACGTGCAGTGAGTATAGTCGAGCGTTTTCGATTGAATATTGCAAAATATGGCGCAGTCTAATCGAACAAATCGATATGTCGGCGCCGCTGACTAGCGTCCGCCAGTCGCGGAGGCCCCATCCGCAGCTTGATCGTGCTCCGGGTCTTCCCAGGCGAACCGGAAAACCCTCGGGGCATCAGCTGATCTCCTCGTATTCGGTATATGCAAGACCGCGATCGATGGAGTTGCCGGAAGGGAAAAGTGCGTCGATCGCGGCGGATTGGCGTGGCAGACTTGGAGGAGGTTCGGGGAACAGATCAAGACGATGTCCGCAGACGAATCTCAAGAGTGTTCAAGGTCTGATCAGGAAACGCTGTGGCACCTGCTCTACCGATACATGTGGCCCTTCCAGTATTTGCGGGACGCCACCAGAGGGGATCGCCTGGAGCGCCGCCGGAACTATCACCACAATCGCGCCATGCGCCGTCAACTGCGGGGATTTCTTCTCAAATGGAGCGTCCTGTGCGCTCTGTTGTTCACCCTCGGCGACTTCATGGCGTACTCCGGTTCAAACGTCGTGGCAGCCGCCTGCTTCGTGACCTGGACATGGAGCTTCCTGGTCGTTGTCATCCTCAGCATCAGCTGGCTGTGGCTGGAGTGCGGCCCGGAGTCGTGAACCGCGCAGCGAGGGCGCCCGCGACCCGAATTCGAGGGCAGGGAGTTCAGGACGCCCGGTCACCGGGATCGGCGGCGAAACCCACGCAGCCTTCCGGAAGAGTGCCGGCTCAGTCGTTATGCAGAACCAGCATCACGTCAGCAATCTCTCGCGACGGCTCACCTTCGACCTGGTAGGTCTCGGCCAGCGTCCCGGAGAGATTGCCGGCGCTCCAGGCCTCAAGAGACTCCACCGAATCCCACACGTAGATGCCTCCGTACTCCCCGGTCTCGGTGAACTTGACGTAATACTTCTGCATCAGCCCCGGGACTTTGCGATAGCGGTCGGAACGCTCGGTGAAGCGTCGATTGACCTCGTCATGGGAAAGGTTGGACCGATAACGAACAATCTGGATGATCATCGCTCATGACTCCAGGTCCGGCTGGAAATCGCGGCCCTTGCGCACGCGGGCCAAGGGCGTGGCCTTCCCGATTCCCACTCGGAAGCCCCTGTTCTGAAATACCGCGTACCACAAGGATAGCCAGAGGTATTTGATCTTCCACCAGCGTGGGTAGTTGGCCCGGTCGAAGGTCGCGAAATAGCGGACGAGGTCCCAGTGCGTCAGGTGATGCGGCAGCGACTTCCCGGGGACTTCGCACTTGCCCTGGATGTGGGAAACAACCGTTCTTGCCTCCACCGCGGCGAAGAACGGGGTGGACGAGCTGGTGTTGTTAAGCGTCATGCCGAGGAAGAACAGCTTGGGGTAATCCAGCGAACGCATGAGCGAACCCAGCTTGGGGAACAATTCCGTCAGCTTGCGCACATGGGCGTATTCGGGAAGCCCCAGGTAGCTCAGGTCCATGGTGTAGCCCGTCCCCCAGAGCACGCGGTCCGTCTCGAATCGCTCGCCGTTGGAAAGGGTGAGCTCGTGGCCGCGCATGGAGTGGATGTCGGCCCGGTGGCGGGATATCGCCTTCACGTTCCGGAGCAGGGTCGACCGGCCCGGGATGAGCTGGTGCTTGTTGAAGTCAAATGCCTCATCCGGGGCGAGATCGGAGATCCCGAAGCGGGCGTAGTTGACCTTCAATAGCGCTCGCATGAGCAGGGACGCGACTCCGGTTCCGTGGACGCTTTGGCCGAGACCCAGCTCGCGCAGGTTCGGCCAGACGCGCTGCTTTTTTCCCCGGGTCGGCAGGAACCAGCGAACCTCCTTGCGGTAGACCCAATGAATCTCCCGGGCGCCGTTTTCGATGGCCAGATCCAGTAGGTCCTGGCTGGAGGCGCCGCCGCCGATCACGGTCACGCGCTGGCCCGCCAGGCTTTCCGGCCGCCGCAGGTCGGAGGAATGGTTCTCCAGAATTTCGGAATCATGGCGCTCCACCGCTGGGATCCAGGGCTCGTTCTGGACGCCGGAGGCGGCGATGAGGTAGTTCGCCCGAAACGTGTCGCCGTGTTTCGTGCGAACCGTCCACCCGCTCTCGGTCCGCGATACGCCCGTGACTTCGCAGCCCAGGCGGATATGCGGCTCCAGTCGGAAGCGCCGGACCCATTCCCGCACATACCGGTGCACAGCGGGCTGGTCCACCCCATCGAGGGGCACGCCGTCGACGGCGATGTCCTGCCGGCGGTTTTGAAGATCCTGCCAGCGGGGCAGCCGATACCACAGCCCACCGACGTCGCTCTGCTTCTCCAGAACGACGCAGCGCAAGCCGTGCCTGCGTGCATAGGCCAAAAAGATCACGCCGCAGATCCCGGCGCCGATCACAATGGCGTCGTAGGGCTTCTCCTTCGCGTATTCCGGTGTCGCGTTGTCCCGGGTGGGAAGTTCGGCGACGCCTCCTCTCGCTGTTACGTTACTCATGGCAACCTCACTTCGGGCCATAGGGTGCCTTCGCGGCAAGCGTGAGCCCGACCGGATGCCCATGCCGGCCGCCACGAGTGGCGAGCGACGGCATGGGCGTCCGGGTTGTGGTGAATTTGCGGTCTACGGCCGCGCTTCAAACACGATGTTGAACGGCGTCTCCGCCGCGCGCCGGAAGCGGGTGAATCCACCCTGGGTCGTGACTTCCCGGATCCGCTCTTCCCCGGCCTGCGCGCCCAGTGCGAGGCCCACCTCCTGAGACTTGGAGTTGGGCGTGCACAGCATCGTCGAAGCCGAATAGAAGATGCGTCCGACGGGCGTCAGGTTTTCCTCGAGCCGATCGTTGGCATAGGGCTCGACCACCATCCAGGTTCCGTCGGGGGACAGGGTTTCGCGCACGTGCGACGCGGCGCCGGCCGGATCACCCATGTCGTGCAGGCAGTCGAATACCGCCACGAGGTCGTAGCCGCTTCCCGGGTACTCCTTGGCCGTGCCGACCTCGAATTGGCACCGGTCCGCGACGCCGGCCCGCTTTGCCGACTCGCGGGCCGCCTCGATGGATTCGGCGTGGTAATCGAAGCCGGTGAAGGTCGAGTTGGGGTAGGTCTGGGCCATGATCACCGTGGAGGCGCCGTGGCCGCAGCCCACGTCCGCCACCCGAGCGCCGCTTTGCAGCTTTTCCTCCACGCCCTCCAGCGCCGGGATCCAGTCGGAGGTCAGGCTGGCAAGGTAGTTGGGCCGGAAGAATCGCTCCGTACCGGCGTAAAGATCGTGATCGTGTTCATGCCAACCGACGTGGCGCCCACTTCGAAACGCCTCGGCCATCATGTCCGCGTCCTTGATCATGGACGCGGCGACCTGAAGCCCGCCGGGGATGAATAGGTGGTTGAATTCGTCGGTCAGCGCATAGGCCTGTTCCTCTGGGAGCCGGAACTTGTCCGTCTCGGGGTCGTACTCGACGTATCCGCTCGCCGCCTGGGCGGCCAGCCATTCTCTGGCGTAGCGCTCGTCGATACCCGTCCGCTCGGCAAGATCGGCACTGCTGGTCGGCCGGGCGTCGGCCATTGCCTTGTACAAACCCAGCTTGTCGCCGATAAGCACCGTGGACGCATGGGCCACGGCGCCAAGGTCCTGCACGAACTTGCCGACGAACTCGTGGAGTTTCGCTTCGTTCATTTCGGCCATGATCGTATCCTCCTGATCCGCTTGGGTACCCGCTCTGCTGTGAAGAGCGGAGGTTTAGGAGGATAGGGCGCCGCCGGCATCGGGCGCATGGGACGTTCATCCCATTTTTCGCCCGCGACGGGTTGGGATTGCAGTCGGCCAGAAGGGGGGTCAGGGAAGCAAGCCCTGCTCCATGGCGAACAGCACGGCCGCCGTGCGCGTGGTGACGCCGATTTTGTCGTAGATGTGCTCAAGGTGATGGCGGACCGTGCTTTCGCTGATATACAGCGTGCGGGCGATCTCGCGCCGGGTCAGTCCGCGGGCCAGTACGCGCAGCACCTCGACCTCACGGTTGGTGAGATCGGCCGGCCAACATGCCCGCCGGCGTGCGCTGTGCCCCGGGCTTCGAGCGCCTTGCAGTTCTTCGGCCAGGGCTTCCACCGCCGCATTCCAGACCGGCCCGTCCTGCTCGCGCCGCATCGCGGCCAGGGCCTCAGCCGCATCGAGCGGCGCCCGCCCCGGCGCCTCGTGCGTCAACTCGTCGAACCGGTCGGCGACAGCGATCACACGCGCTTCAGCGGGAATCCGCGCGCCGGCCAGGCCGAGAGGGTAGCCGCTGCCATCCTCTCGTTCGTGGTGGCAGGCCACAAGCCGTGCGGCATCCCGGAATGCGGGAACCCGCGACAAGACGCGGCTCCCGTGGTAGGGATGCAGCCGGTGCGCCTCCTGCTCTCCGGCGGTGAACGACGATTCCGACTTGGCCAACGAGAAGGAGGGGACCGCAACGAGACCGACGTCGTGAGACAGGGCGGCAATGTTGACCACGGAGAGTTGGCTCTCCGAGAACATCATCCGGTGGGCGACCCGCGCGGCCAGATCCGCCACCCTTCGGGAGTGGCCGGCCATATGCGGCGCCTTGAGATCCACGAAGTCCGCGAAGGTTTCCGCGATCTCGGGCAGGCGTTCGGCCGGAACGTGCCGATAAGGGGAATCGGGCTCCAGCTCCTGGACCACGGGCCAAATGTCGTCCTGATCAAGGGCGGCCCAGAAATCCGGATCGCGCGATGCCGAAAACAACGCATCAATCAACGTTGAGCTGAACAAGCCGCCCGAATCCTCCCGAACGGTCTCTTCCGCGGCCTGACGCCCGCCCAGGCGGTGCACGTTCTCGAGGACGACGGCCATGTAGGCGATTCGGGAAACCAGCGGTATATCCGATCGCGCCGCCACGGGGGTCCCGCCGGTCTTCCAATGCTTCGACAGGCCGGCCAAACCGTCCTGTACCCCGGGCGGCATGCCAAGGCGCTGCGACAGCCGCCTCGCCACCTCGAATGCATTCCTGAACCCCTCGCGCGCGAACGCCCGGCGATGAATGAGCAGTTGGAGCATAACTTGAACCCGCTCGGGCAAAGCGCCGCCCGGCGCGGAATAGCGCAGGAGCCATTTCATCCGGGACGACGGACTCGTGAGATCGGTGTCGAAGAGCAAGGACAGGCGGGCCGGTGTCTCGTTGCCGTGGGTTGCCGCGGCCAGATGGCTCGCCCAGGCCGTGCAGCCCGCATCGACCAACAACGGCGTGTAATACAGCTCCAACCGCTCCCTCGCCGAAAGCCCGAGCTGTTGACCGATGCACGAGGCGATATAGCAGGCACGGAGCGCGTGCCCGGCGGGCAGGCCGATCGCAAGGTCCGCGGCCAGAGAGAAGGCTCCGATGAGCTCGGATGTGCGGATGCTTGCCCCTGCCTTGGCAGGTGACGGGTCTCCCATCGGCATCATGGTCGCCCCGCGAGTGGAATACTTCGCCGGCCCCAATCAGCCCGCTGGCTCTCCGACATGCCCCTTGCGCCGCGACTTCGCGACCGTGGCCGGGAGCATGAACCGCGGCGGTTCCGGTCAATAAATCACGCTACTCCCCAAGGCCTAATGAGGCAAGACGCGGACGGAGCCGAACGCCTTGGACTCCGGCAGTAGGGGTATCTACTCGGGCACCTGCGGTATGACCTGGAAGCCGCCGGAAGAAAGAGACGCCGGTCCCTCAGCGAGACGCCTTCGCTGCCCGTCCGCGGCCTCTCCGGCGCCATGGGCATTCCGCTCGCGCCTGGGGTCACGCCGCCGCTTCGACAGAAACAGAAACACCGGGACACTCACAGTTTGCCTTGCCAGAGCAAAGCATCTAACTGTCTATCGGAACACGGAGAAAGTTGTGGTTGTCCCGATTCCCTCGCCGCCCAAAAACCGGCCAAAATCAGACAACACCCCCGGGCGGCACCCGCCCGGGGGTGTTGTAGCGCTACATCTCGAAAAGAATGAAGTTGCCGGTGTTGTACAAACCGTCAGCGGGGAACGCAGTCCCGGTTGCGGGGTTTGTTTCGCTGGTGGTCCGGTAGTTGTAGACCATGCCGACCACGATCACTTTCCCGCTGAACTTCATGGCGGCCATGATGACCCGTCCGTTGTCGACGGGGTCCGAAATCTTGAACAGCCCGGGAATTGCCGCCGGGTTGGCATAGTCTCCAACCAAGTGTGACGCGCCGTAACCGGTGGGTACGGCGGTAAAATCTGGATAATCGGGGCTGGTGGCTGATGCGGCAGTGGTCAGCTCCTCCAAGTGGAGCGTTCCCGTGGTCGTACCGCCCGACCCGTCAGTCTGCTGGGCATGCAGCGTAACCTCGCCGCCGCTCACCGCATCGGTGTCACCGCGCAGAAACAATGGATTGGAGTCATCCGGGAAGCTCACGCCGCCGAATGACTTGTTGGCGAAATCGGCCAGGCTCGCGGCGTCGCTGGTCCGGAAAGACAGCAGGCCACCCTGGCCGGCCGGCAGGTCCACGACAAACAAGCCGCTGTGGGTAATCATGGCGCGCAAGGTCTCACCGCCCACACTTCGGGTGCGCACACCCGCGCTGCAGCCGTCGTCGGTCAACGTATCCTCACCGGTACCGCCGGTACGGTAGGCGACCGTCGGTGTTGCCGTGGATGAGGTCGTATCGAAACCGAAATCCGCGTGGGCGATGCTGAGGAAATCAGAATCGGACCTATAGACCCCGAAGTTCTCAGTCAAACCCAAGCCGGTATGCATCATCGTGTAGTCCCCGGCCACATCTTCGGTGCAGGCGCTGGCATCCTTGGCGAAGCCCACGTGCAACTGGCTGCTGGCGCCCGAGCCGGTTTGCACGAACAAGGCAACCCCCGGCGCCTCCATCATCGTGAAAGGGCTCGGAACCGTGCCCGAAGTGGGGCACGTCGCGCTACCGTCCGCGCAGCTCTGCGTGGTGACACTGCAACTGCGCGTTCCATAGGTCGCATCCGCAGTGCCGCAGGTGGCGGAGAAGGTATACGTGTAGGAGATGGAACCGTCCGTGCCGATCACGTTCCAAGTGGCGTCCACCGTATCACCGGTCAGCGTCCACTCCGAGTAGTCGCCCTTCGATGTGGTGGTGGCGTACGACTCGGACGATGTGCCGCTACTGGGAGGCGAACTCGTTGCGCTGGAGTTCGAGCCCCCGCCCCCTCCGCATGCTGTCAAAAACACAGCAGCCAGCATTGCCCCGAGAGTAAGACAAACGCAGTTTCCAAGCCGTCCCATTGGCTTCATCCTCATTTTGATTCGAAAGAAATATCAGGAGGTGACGGCAATAATGGTAGACGAAGATGGAAAGGTTCGCGGGTCGTCGCTGAGAGAATCCGTCAAACGGTGCAGAGGGGCGCCAAAGGAAGGCTCATGACACCCAAGCCCTGGCTTACCGGTTCCATGCATCGAACTGTCTGTCGGAACAGGGATAGAGTCGTGGGTGTCCCGGCTCCAATGGGATTGCGCGTGGATTGTTGAACGAAGAGTTCGGAACAGCCCCGGCTTGGTCTGTCCGGCATGAGCATCCAACTCGCCCTTGAAGCTCAACGGAAGTCGAGGCGGCCCGGCGCCACGGGTACCGGAGGCCCGTTCGGGGAGGTAGGCCGATCCCGCGCATTCTCTCAGGAAGGCTATATTTCGGGTTGGTGTGGAGGGCGATCGTTTAGAGGGGTAGCACCCGTGTGCTGGCCGTGCCTCGTCATTGCGATACTCATCGGTGTCCCGGCCCTGGGGCATGCCGGTTGGCGGGATTGGGACCGGCGGCAGAAGCTGGTGGCCACCAATACGGCAGCCGTGGGGCTGATCTCGGCGTGGGGACTGGCCAGCTGGGATTACGGCGAGTACGGATTTCAGGCCCGTTCCGAAGGCTGGTTCGGCGAAAACACCAACCACGGCGGAGCCGACAAGCTCGGTCACTTCTACAGTGGCTACGCCTTGGGCCAGGGATTGAGCGGACTGTATCGATCCTTCGGCTACTCGGGCCGCGACGCGGCGGCCTACGGCGCGTTGTCGTCCTGGGGATTGCTGGCGTACATGGAGCTGGGCGACGCATTCAGCCGGTTCGGGCTCTCCTACGAAGACGTGATCATGAACACCGCCGGCGCCACGGCCAGCTATGTGCTGGATCGCAATCCGGTGCTGAGCCGCACGCTCGATCTGCGCGTGGAGTACCTGCCCAAGGACCCGCAGGCGGATGTCTTTACCGACTATGATTCACTGAAGTTCCTGGCGGCGGTGAAGCTGGAAGGCATCCGGGCCCTGCCGCGCGGCCCCTGGGATTGGCTCGAGGTTCACGTCGGATACTACACGCGCAACTACGGCGTGGCCGGGTACGTTCCTCAGCGTTATCTGTATGCCGGGATCGGCCTCAACGTCAGCCGGCTGTTCCGACGCCACGGCTACAAGAGAACCGCGAAGGTTCTGGAGTATGTGCAGGTCCCCTATACCGCCATCGAGGCCCGGCGCGGACTCAACCACTAGGAAAAGATTCGCGAACCCGGTTCAAAGAACAATCGCCAACGGGGTCGGAGACACGCGTTCTTTTGGCCGCCGTTGCGGCGGGCCCGCCACACGGAAATGGGGCGGGTGTGCGGATTCTCGTTGGCTCGTGAAACCGGTTCCCTGTTGCGCTACGGCACCAGTTTCAGATGCCCCTGGCGATTCGCTTCCACGGCTTTGCGATCCCATAGCATGGGGTAATATTGGATGCCCACCCACAGCGGCACCATGTCGTCGTAATGCGGGCTGTACGCATGGCCGGATTCCCCGGTGGTGTGGACGGTGAGCGAGTTGGTCAGGTCCCCCAGGTCCACGATCATGCGCATGGACGGCAGCCAATTCGTCTCGTAGCCGTCGACCACCGACCATCCGGTGGCATCCACGCTGGTGCGGCCGCCGCCGACGGGATAGGGGCCGCGATTGAACAGATCCTCGATGAACCCGATTCCGGATTTTCCGAGCGTTTGATTGCGGAACGTCGCGGCATGCATTTCGCCCCAATTCCATGCAGAGAGGTCGCCGCCGAACCTGTCCTGCATTTCGGTGACGGCCTGCCCGAACGCCCGCCTCAGGATGTCGTCACGCGTCTCGACCACGTCTTTCGTGGCCCGGTCATCCCAGAACGGATCGTCCGGTTTTTGCGCCAAGTGCTCCATGACGAGATTCCAGCGCGCACTGCCTTTCGGCCAATACGCCTTCGGGAGATCGTCGGCAAAGGTATCCAGCAGCACGTGCCGCCAGAAGGATTTGAACACCGCCGCCGCGGAGGAATCGGCGCGGCATTGATTGTCCCAGTTCCGCAACAAGGCCAGGGCCTTCGTCTGCTCTTCGTCAAAGGAGGAATGCAGCGCCGCAAGCAACGGGACGAAGACCTTGGCGTTGTCGTCGAACTTGTCGCCCTGGATCTTCCGCATGTAGGGGATGTCGATCTTGCCCGGAGCGCGTTCGATCAGGTTGGTGATCCGGTTTGCCCGATAGCCGTCATCCCAATCGGTGGTAATCAGGTACGGGTAGCCGTCCGGCGCCACCTTGTTGTTGGCGGTGACGATGTAGCCCTTGGGCGGGTTCAAGGCGTGGGGCAGTTGCTCAAAGGGGATCGTGCCCTTCCAGTCATATTCCCCCGTCCAGCCGGGCACGGGGAGGCGCCCGTCGCCCTTCTTGCGGATGGGAATGTCGCCCGGCATCTGGTAGCCGATATTGCCCTTGGTGTCGGCATAGAGCAGGTTCTGCGCGGGCACATGGAAGCCCCTGGCGGCCGCGCGGAAGTCGTCCCAATTCTCGGCCTTGTCGAAGGCCCAGATGGCCTCGAACGGGTTGGACGGCCGGAGCGCGGTCCAATCCAGCGCGATGGCGTAGTGCGACGGCAAAGGGAGGCCCGAGCGGTCTTTGAAAGGTTTGAAATCCGGCTTCTTGTCGGGGTTGGCGTCCTTGAGCGGGCCGTAGCTGTCGGAAATGATCGGGCCGTGCCGGGTGGAACGCACGGTCAGCTTCACCGGTTCCCCACCGGCCACCTTGATCGTCTCGGTGCGGGTGTCGAAATCCACCCATTTGCCATTGGCGCGGTATTGGTTCGGGTTGTCCGGGTTCACCTTTTCGATGAACAGATCCATCACGTCGGGGCCGGTGTTGGTGACGCCCCAGGCGATATTGTCGTTGTGCCCGACAACCACCCCCGGCACGCCGGCAAACGAGAAGCCGGCCACCTCGAAAGGACAACTCTCGGTCCTTGGGACACAGTGCAAATCCACCTGATACCAGATGGAGGGCATCTGAATACCCAGGTGCGGATCATTCGCCAGCAGCGGTTCGCCGGTGGCCGACAGCTTCCCGGATACCGCCCAGGAATTGGAGCCGATGCCCTCGCCCGCAGGGCCCACCGCGGCGTCCGCCAACGCAACGTTGTGCTGAAGCGCATCCAGCACCTCCGTCGAAACGCCGGAATTTCCGAAGCCCGCTGCGGGTGATCCGGTTGCTGCGCTCTGGTCCCCGATCTTGTCGACGATGGTCGGATGATTGGATGGGTAGGGCGGGAAGAGCTGCCCGACCTGCTCCGGCGTCAGCGTCTTGAGCAGAACGGCGCGTTCGATTTCGTCGCGGAGGTTGCCGCCAAGATCCCAGGCCATGACCTTGGCCCAGGTCAGGCTGTTGATCGGCGTCCAGGACTTCACTTCGTAATGCGGGCTCAGCAGCTTGAGCACGGAGTACTCCAGGCTGAGTGCGGAGCCTTGATGATCGGCGAGATAGGCGTTCACGCCCTCGGCATACGCCGTGAGAATGGCCCGCGACTGGGGCCCCATGCCGTCCCACTCCTTCTCCGTGGTTCGCTTCCAGCCAAGCGTGCGAAGGAACGAATCGGTCTTCACCTGACGCGAGCCGAACATCTCCGACAGCGTGCCCGAACCGATATGCCGCCAGACATCCATCTGCCAGAAGCGGTCCTGGGCGTGGACGTAACCCTGCGCGAAGAACAGATCGTGCAGGTTGCCGGCATAGATATGCGGGATGCCCATCTTGTCCCGATAGACGTTCACCGGCCCGTTCAGCGCCTTGAGTTCAATCGTCCCCTTCGTTTGGGGGAAGGATAACGGAGCAACCTCGTCGGGCAGATAGACCTTGAGATAGAAGACACCCCCTGCCGCCAGCAGCACGGCGATGGCAACAAGGCCAACCAACAGGCGCACGAGGATCTTGCGGGATCTTTTCATAGTTGGGCGACAGGCATAGCGGACTGGATTGACGGGCGGGCAACGCCCACCACCACACTCTACCGGAAAACACCGGGACACCCACGGTTTGGCTTGCCGGTGCTATGCATCTGACTGTCTGTTAGACGGCGGAGAAAGTTGTGGATGTCCCGGCTCGCGTTGCGCGCCACATGATTGCCGCGCCGGTCAATTGAACCAGGCCACCTGCCACCATGGCGACCTTCAGGCCCGCCGTGTCGCCGCCGGCTGCGGCAAACGCCGTACCCAGCAGCGCGACGCCCAGGGTCGCGCCGGCCATCCTGGCGACATTGATGAGCGCAGCCGCCGTACCCGACCGTGCGGAGGGGACGGCGCCCACCGCCACGCCGAACAGGGGACCGGTGGCGAAGCCCATGCCCAGCCCGGCCAGAGTCAGGCCGATTTCGGTGACGGCCAGGGAGCCCCAGGCGGCGGTAACACCGGTGGTTACGAGGCCGATGCCAATAATCGCAACACCCACGCTGGGGAGCAGGCGGGCACCGAATCGCTGGGCCAAGGCTCCGGAAAACGGTGAGACGACAACAAAGGCCGCGGCCATGGGAAGCAAGGCGACGCCAGCCTGCACGGCGTCGAGCGAGCCCGTGCTCTGCCAGGTGAGCGGAACCAGAAACAGAGCTCCGTACATTCCAAAGGTCATGCCGGCGGTGGCCGTCGCGGCGGCCGCGAATTCCCGGTGTCGAAGCAGGTCCAGAGGTACCATGGCGGCGGCGCCGAGCCTTGCTTCGCAGATCAGGAACAGGACCAGCGAACCGGCGGCTATGGCCAGCGCAGTCAGAGCCATGGCGGGCGAGTGCTGAATCTCGATTCCCGCCATTACCAGTGCGCCAAGCGTGAGGGCGCCCAGGACTTGCCCCGAGAAGTCCATCCGGCGCCCCTCGGGATCCGAGGACTCGGGTACCGCGAAAGCGGCCAGGGCAAGGGCGGCCACGCCCAGCGGCACGGCCAGCAGAAAGATGCTGCGCCAGCCGAACCAGCCGATGAGCAGGCCGCCGAGCGTAGGTCCGATGGCGAGTGCGACACCATTGCATGCAGCCCAGACGCCGAGCACGCGACCGCGTTCGGCCGGGCCGGGCCAGACGACGCGAATTATGGCGAGGGACGCGGGGATCATCAGGGCGGCGCCCAGTCCGGCGAACGCCCGCGCTGCGATCAGCAATGATACCGAAGGGGCAAAAGCCCCGAGCAGGGACGCCGCCACGAACAGAGCGGCCCCGGCGCTGAATATACGCCGCCGGCCATAGAGGTCGGCCAGGAGACCGCCGGGCAGAAGCATCGCCGCGTACACGACGTTGTAGCTGTCGATCACCCATTGCAGAGCCGGCACACCGGCAAGGAAGTAGCTGCCGATCGGGTGCATCGCCAAGTTGACCACGGAGGTGTCGACCTGGGCGATAAGCACCGCCAGGCAGACGGTCACCAGCGTCAGTCCGCGACGGGGCGCGGCGCCCACATGAAGGCCGGCGCGGGGAACCAACGGTTCTTGTTGTTGCATCACTCGGCTCCTGTGTCGAATTCGGTGCCGAGTCTAACCGTGGTTCCACCATCGATGGTTCGATGCGTAGCGAAGCATCTGTTACTCACTCCGCATTATCATGGCGATGTGCTCAGGAGGTTGTGCGTATGTGTCCCGAACCCCGACTTGCTTCAGTCGCCTATCTAATCGCCGATCCGGCCCGGGCTGTGATGCTCTCGATCCTGGTGGACGGCCGCGCGCTTCCGGCGGGCGAACTCGCGTACGCGGCGGGGATCACCCGCCAGACCGCAAGCGCCCATCTCGCGAAGCTGCTCGCGGGCGGCTTGGTGACATGCGAGAAGGAGGGGAGGCATCGCTATTACCGGCTCGCGGGTGACCATGTCGCCCAGGCATTGGAGCACCTTGCCGCCATCAGTTACATGCACCCCGAACGGCGTAAGCCGCTCAGCCCCGAGGCCCTGAAACTCCGCTTCGCCCGCACCTGCTACAACCACCTGGCCGGACGGCTGGGGGTGGAAGTGGCGACCGCCCTCCAACGCCGGGGGTACCTGGTCACGGCGGCGGCCAAACGCTACGAGTTGACCGGCAAGGGAGTGTCCTGGTTCAACGAGATCGGCGTGGATGTCGGCGCTCTGGAACCCGCGCGGCGTGGGCTGGCGCGCCAGTGCCTGGACTGGACCGAGCGGACTCACCACCTCGCGGGCCCATTGGGAGTCCGGCTGCTGGAGGTGTTTTGCGAGCGTGGATGGCTCAAGCGCGCGCGGTCGGGTCGCGAGATCCGGGTCACGCCCACGGGTTGGACGGAACTAAGGCGTCAGCTCGGCATCGAGGAACGTGCCGTGCGCGCTGCCGGCCAGTGAAGCGGTTTCCCCGCGGTTTGCTTGCTCGGAGGAGCAGCCTCCGGCTCGCGCCTTCCTGAAAGGTTCAGAGCATTTTGCCGGGATTGAGAATGCCCTGCGGGTCCAGGCAGGCCTTGATTGAGCGCATCACGGCCAGGGCCTCGCCGTGTTCCTCCGTCATGAATTCCCGCTTGCCGATGCCGATGCCGTGCTCGCCGGTGCAGGTGCCGTCCATGGACAAGGCCCGCCGCACCAGCCGTTCGTTCAGCGCATCGATTCCGGCCCGCTCCTCGGGATTGTCACGATCGATCAGGATCACCAGGTGGAAATTGCCGTCGCCGACGTGCCCCAACAGCGGCGCGGTGATGCCGCTGGCCTCCACGTCGGCCTGAGTCTCGGCGATGCACTCGGCCAGTCGTGAGATGGGCACGCACACATCCGTCGCCCAGAACTCGGCGCCGGGGCGCAGTTGCTTGCAGGCGTAGGCGGCATCGTGCCGGGCCTGCCAGAGGCGCGAGCGTTCCTCGGGCAGAATGGCCCACTCGAAGTTGCCGCCGCCGCGTTCGCTGCACAGCTCCTGAACCATCTCCGCCTGTTCCCGGACGGAGGCCTCGGAGCCGTGGAATTCCAGAAACAGCGTGGGCTTCTCCGGGTATTCCAGTTTCGAGAAACGATTGACGGCACCGATGGAGGCCGGATCCATCAGCTCGATGCGGGCGATGGGAACACCGCACTGGATGGTGGCAATCACGCTGTCCACCGCCCCCGCCAAATCGTCGAAGCAGACCACCGCCGAGGAGATGGCCTCGGGCAGGCCGTGCAGTTTCACCGTGAGTTCGGTGATCAGGCCCAGGGTGCCCTCGGAGCCCACCAGCAGGTGCGCCAGATCGTAGCCCGCTGCCGATTTGCGGGCGCGGGTGCCGGCCCGGATCACCCGCCCGTCGGCCATCACGGCGGTAAGGCTCAGCACGTTTTCGCGCATGGTGCCGTAGCGCACCGCATTGGTGCCGCTGGCGCGGGTGGAGGCCATGCCGCCCAGGGTGGCATCGGCGCCGGGATCCACCGAGAAGAACAGACCCGTATCGCGCAGGTGGGTGTTGAGCTGTTTGCGGGTAACGCCCGGCTGCACGGTGGCGTCCATATCCTCGGGCCGCACCGCCAGGATGCGGTTCATCCGGGAGAAGTCGATGGACAAGCCCCCCGTTTCCGGGATCACCTGGCCTTCCAGGGAGGTGCGTACGCCGCAGGGGACCACCGGAAGACCGTGCTCGGCACAAGCGCGCACTGCCGCGGCCACCTCCTCGGTCTCCAGAGGGAAACAGACGGCGTCGGGCAGCGCGGCGGCGTGCCAGGACTCGTCGCGGGAATGCTGCTCGCGAATGCCCTGGCCGTCGCTGATGCGCTCGCCGAAGACGGGGCGCAGGGCTTCAAGCACCGCCTG
Organism: uncultured Gammaproteobacteria bacterium; assembly: GCA_963711725.1. GTDB lineage: Bacteria > Pseudomonadota > Gammaproteobacteria > Nitrococcales > Aquisalimonadaceae > CAVQFO01. The sequence goes on from CAVQFO010000042.1 coordinate 121,955, forward strand.
GGCGGCCTTGGTCGAAGTCTTTGGTGCTTCCGCGGTCATGAGTTCACCCATCTGATTGGGAGCGGCACTTAGTCTCCGCGCGACTCCGGCACGAGTCAAAGCATTCGCACAAAATCCCCGGTGGGCGGCATGATTGACGGGATGCCGGCATAGCTCCGGGCGGGTCGCGCTCGGCCGACCAGTCGCTATGCAGGTGTCGATTATGTTGGCTTGTGCGATACCCGACCGAACCAGCGGGTGCGCGGGTCGACGAAGAAAAGGTACAGCGCCAGCAGCGCACTGAGCGAGAGCACTCCAAGATAGATGATCAAGCTCATCACGTTGATGCCGGCCGATAGGCCGCTGCCGTAATAGTCGTCGACGGCGCCGGTCCCGGCATCCGACGTAAGGAGCCGGGCATACGGGACAAAAAGCACCAGATCGTAGGCAAGGAAGCCGGCCAGTGGAGGGGCCGCGAGGGCCCACAGGGGGTTGACCACTGCATACGCGAAGACAGCCGAGGCGCCCAGGAAAATAATGCCGATCAGGGTCGCCGAAAGCGGGTGCAGACGCCACGGAAAGACCTGCACTTGGAACACCAACAGCGAGCCCGCGATGACGAGCGCGCACACGATGAAAACGAATCCGGCACGGGCGATGCGCGGCATCGGACGGACGTCCCGCAATGGCTTGCGCCGTGCCCAGATCAACAGCAATGTTCCGAACAGCAGCAAGGCGCCGCCCATGACGACGTAGAGTCCGGTGCCGGGAGCCCCCTCAGTTGACAGCCAGACACCAAAGGCTGCGATGCCTCCGCCCACGACGGCGATGTCCGCTCCGATTCCTGCCAAGGCTCCGGGCTCGCGCGCGGCGACAATCCATGCTGCCACGACCGCGGCGCCGATAGACGACAGGAACACAAACGTCATCGGCGCTTCCGGCCATGGCCACAGTGCGACGGCCCACGGCATGCGCGTGTACCAGGCGACGGCCAAAATCCCCAAGAACACCGCGGCGGTGCCGCCGACCACCCCAAGTGCGCGCCCTAAAGCCTTTTCGGACATGCTCGGCCGTCTCCACGATGTCTAGGCAGTTCTAGTCAGTATAGGCGGCGCCCATATCAAGTATCTCTTGTTCTTGAATACCGGCTGGTTCGCTGTTGGCATACACTTCTGGTTGGATGCCAAGCCGGCCGAGGACCGGCGGCAGGTGGCCGCGTATGGCTAATCGCCGGGCTGGATGGCCGACTCCTCCCTGATCTGCACGATCACCTCGTTCCTTCGCATGAACCAAGGCGTGAACGGGGCATTGTAGCGGGCAAAAACAGGCGCGCCGATCGGCTGAAGCCCTGCGGCTTCGACGTCCCGCAGCAGCGCCGTCTCGTTTTCCCGGTAACGTTCCTCCGACCAGGTTCCGGAATAGGTGCGCGCGGCCATTAACCGACCCTCCACCCGGCGCAGAGTGACACGCGGATCGGTGGGCCGTGGCAGCGTCTCCAGGGTGTACCGCGAGGGCATCACGAAGCTGAACACGTAGGTGCCCGTCGCCCCTTGCCGTGGCGCCTGAACCACCGGCGCCGTCATTTCGATCTTCTCGCCGGGCGGCGTTACCGGCGCCTGATTGACCGGCGCGGTCATCGCAATCTCTTGTCTGCCCTCATTTTTGCCGCCGATGTAGTCGGCCAGTATCCGGAACGCCTGACTGCCGACATCCTCGAAATCGCCGTCAACTACCGTCTCGGCGACCAAATAGGGTTCGTAACGCCGAAGCTCGAATCCCTGGTCGCTCCGCAGCACCGTGTATCGCGGTTGTTCATCAGCCATGGCATAGGTCTGCACGAGGACCAGGCAGATAACGATTAGTAACTTCCTCACGTGGGCACCTCCGTGAACCCGACGTCGAGTGACTCCACTACTAGTCTAGCCCATGCGGGGAGCGCTACCGCCCCATCGCACGCCGCTCGGTTGCCGGGAATTTCACGGATTCAAGCGGTCCTGGAATCGTGAAACGGCTTAGGCTGGGGCCGGGAACTATACTCTGGCCGATGGCAACCCATACCGCTTGCCTTGCCGGACGAGGTCAACTGCGGTCGACGCCACGTCAAATCGGTTGGGATCATGACAGCAGATGCCGCAACGCTCGAGTCGCTGAACCGCGGCTTCCGCCAACGCTATCTGGACTACCGGGAGCTGACCGACCAGTTGCGGGCCTGGGCGGACGCGTTCCCGGAGTTGGTGCGACTGGACAGCCTCGCCACCACGCCGGACGGGCGCGAGCTGTGGCTGCTCACCGTGGGGCCCAAGCCGGACCAGATGCGCCCCGCCGTCTGGGTGGACGGCAACCTCCACGCCGTAGAGCTCGCCGGCTCCAGCGTTGCCCTGGCCATCGCGGAAGACGCGATCAGACTGCATCTGGACCCCGACGACACCGCGCGGGAACCGTCCGCCGCCGTGCGCGCGGCGGCCCGCGACGTGATCTTCCACATCATGCCGCGCATCTCACCGGACGGCGCCGAGACCGTTCTCAAGCACGGAGGTTACGTGCGGTCCGTGCCCCGCGACGCCCGCCTCCATCGCCAGCATTCCCATTGGCGAGCCCAGGACGTGGACGGCGACGGCGTGGCACTGGCCATGCGCATCCGGGACCCGGCCGGCGAATACGTCGAATCCGCCGATTTTCCGGGGCTGATGCTGGAACGGTCGCCGGCGGACGAGGGACCCTTCTACAAGGTTTATCCCGAGGGCGTGATCGAGCATTTCGATGGTCACACCATCCCCGCCCCCACACTGCTCGACGACAACACACCTGATCTCAATCGCAACTTCCCCTTCGACTGGGCGCCGGAAGCCGAGCAGGAAGGCGCGGGACCCTTCCCCGGCAGCGAGCCGGAGTCCCGCGCCATTCTCGAGTTTGCCGTCGAACACCCCAACCTCTTCGCCTGGTTCAACCTGCACACCTTCGGCGGCGTGTACATCCGACCGAGGCAGGACGTGCCCGATACCGAGATGAACCAGTCCGATCTCGCCGTCTTCCGACAGCTTGAAGCCTGGGCCCAGGCCCTTGCCGGCTATCCGATGATCAGCGGGTTCGAGGAATTCACCTACGACCCCGGCAAACCGCTGCACGGCAATCTCAGCGACTTCGCCTACCACCAGCGCGGCTGCATCGCCGTGGTCTGCGAGCTGTGGGATCTGTTCGCGGAGCTTGGCATAAAACGCCGCAAGCCCTTCGTCGACCACTACACCCACACAACGCCGGAAGAACTCCTCCGCCTCGCGCGTTGGGACCGTGAGCACAATAGCGGTCGCGTAGTTCGTCCATGGCGCAAAGTCCGTCACCCGCAACTTGGTGATGTCGAGACGGGCGGCTGGGATCCCCGGGTCGGCGTATCGAACCCACCCTACGAGCGGCTGCCCGAGGTCTGCGCAGCGCAAGGAACATTCTGGATCAAGGTAGCGGCGCTCGCGCCGAAGGTGGAGATTGCCCACGTGCACGTTGACCGGCCGGCGGAGGGCGTGAGCCACGTCCAAGTGGAGATCCGAAACCGCGGCTATCTGCCGACCTATGTCCTGGCCTCGGCACGCGACCAGGACTGGAACGAACCGCTCTACGCCGAGATACAAACCGACGTTTGCACACTGGCGAACCCCGCCGACGCGCACCAGTCATTGGGCCACCTCGAGGGTTGGGGCCGGGGGCTACACAGCGGCGGAAGCTCGCTCTTCCATCGGTACAGCGGCGGAAGCGGGAATCGCGTGCAGTTCAGCACGACGGTATCCGGGAGCGGCAGACTTACGATTCGCGTCGGCAGTTGTCGGGTCGGGTGGATCGAACAGGACGTCACTGTGTGATGCCGGAAGAATTCTGGAACGCCCTCTTCAACGCAATTGCGCACCTCCGGAAATCGGACTTGGGGGGCGCCCATCGGGGCTTGCGGCAACGTTCATCTTTCTGTCGGACATAATTAAGGGACTTCTCGGTCTGCTCGTTCTCGCTACTTGTTTTCGTCGGCGCCTGAGTAACGGAAACATCGGGACACCCACAGTTTGCCTAGCCGGCACCATGCGCCCAACTGTCTGTTGAAACAGGGAGAAAGTTGTGGGTGTCCTGGTTCTCGCGCGTGGATGTCCCGATTCTGCTGTTTACTTAAACATTGGAAGCACGTAATTCTCTACAAACTCCATGGAAAACATAAGCGCCAGCACCCCCGGAAAGGGAAGTACAGCAACCACCACCGCGCCCCCCCTGCGCTTTGTATCCGAAAGGAATAAAGCAAGAAAGAAACAGATTAAACAACATATTATGACCGAATCAACAATAGCTTGATTGACAGATAAAATAGACAACATCACTGCACAGTATGAGCTCAACAGGCAAACAACCATCAGACCAAAGTTCTTGGACGCTTCACTCAAAACCACTTCACCCTATTTTTCCCAAAAGAAAGTGGACGAGACACACTCTCGCCTCTAGCGATAATAACCCCAATCCACGTCGCCATATGACGGCTGGGAACCTCACTTTTACAACACCTATCAACGCAACTCGAAAAGCCGGGACATCCACGGCTCGACTTGCCGGCGGCACACGTATAACCGCTTGTTTAAGCGAGGATAAGATTATGGGCGTCCTGGTTCACTCCGGGGCGCGATTTCCGCTAACTGATTGGTTTGGTTAACCTTAAGTGGTGGATGTCCTGGTTCTTCGTTTCTCTAACGCCCGGCACACGTGCCGGTTTCGAGCCGCGAAGCGGCGGAAAAGCGGTCACCTTGCTCCCGCTTGTTATATCCTGGTTCAGTCGAAACCATGAAGCTCACGATGAAACCGCATGTAATCGGCCTGTTGCGGATTAAATTCTATTCTGGCCACTCTAGAACCAGTGAGCATTTTGAGATTATCCACTGACAGAGACTTTGAACGTATTATTGAACCGTCCGCTTCAAATGAAATAAGGCCTCTGTCGAATAGAGCATCAATATTGGCAACTAGAAGAAGGCCATTATCACCGTCCAACCGCTCGCTATTGTTGCAATCCTTCCAAGGCTTAATGTGAGAGGCTCGTAGCACCTCACGTATCTTGCAGCCGGTGACGCAACAACCGCCCCATTTCGCTTCCAACTTGGCTCTAAAATTACCTTGCCCCAATCTAGCCTTTTGCAACTGGTCTCTTTCGGTCTCATCGACAGAAGTATCATGTTCTACCGCCTCTAGGTCTACCAGTGCGCCTGCAGCAGGTAGAACCCGATACTGGCGTCGATTTGCCGGAGGCGAGACCCCTAACTTTTCACAATAGCGCAGGAATTCAGATTCGGCGGGCGCATTTGGAGACTTACCCACACCCAAAGCCCTATTTATTGCTGGGTTGGTTTCCTTACCATCCCGATTAGATCGCTCTTCAATATGCTGATCAATGTCGTTGTCTTGATACCCCAAGAAGCGGGATGGGGCGAAAGCCAGCCTTCCACTCATGTTGCAGACCACAATTGACTTCCCATTTCTGAGGAGTTCAATCGCACGATCATCTCCCTTGATAATCGCCGATTGCAGAACATTGAAGTTTTTCTCGATGTCGTGGATGGAAGTTACTAGGCCCACAGAATCCTCCTACAGGTATAACGGATTGGGTAAGGGGCCGAGCGGTTAGCGAGGTTCCAGCGACCAAAGGGAGCGAACTTCACCCACTTGTTAACTTAGACGGCATAACTCGATGCTGCAACGACAAATGCAATGAATAATATAGCTTGGAGAAAGCAGAAATTCATTTGCCAGATGAAGGCTCTTACCGGGAGAACATAGCCAGCTTGGCGATCACCGTATTTATTTCTAAGAGAAAACAAAACGATCCATCGGGTCAAAAATGGGAGTGGGCGTATAATTTCAGAAACCACGTCGGCGATCTGTATGTCTTCCGGAACATCCGAACCTACAGCCTCGGCTTGTTCAACAATCTTCGCTCGTTCATCTCCGTGCCCGACCATTATGCCCAGCATCTGTTCGTGGAGTTGAGCTTGGGCGCTTCCATCAACCGGAACAAAAATAGATGCGCTTTTGGCGAGCAAGCCAAATATAGCTGACAAGGCGAGGAGCGACAGGCACATGTGTAGACCCTGCAGCGTGAGTGCAGAACTCAATGTAGTTATATTTGAAATCATAAGAGCTGCCGTGGCTCCAGCGCCAGCAAGGAGCCACGTAATAAAGGAATCCACTTGCGGGCTCCTGGAGAGAATTCCAACGTAAGCGGCACTAACAAGGGCGTGCTTAGTGTTCTCATTAGTCAGCCTACTCCAGTCTTCTAGGTGACTATTATTCATCCTCACTCCTTGAAGCCGAGGTCTAACGACTTAAATAAGGGGCCGAGCGGTAGCGAGGTCCCAGCCCCAAAGGGGCGATCTTGATTTTCTGGTTATGCGTTTTACATTGCATATTTTCTATTCAGGCAACCAAGGCATAAATAACCGCAGACCAATAGTAACTGATACCACAACTACTACCGCAACAACCGTTCCCAACGAGCCTACACCGGCACGCCGATCAAAGAACAAAAATTTCACATAAGCAGCCAAAACCACAACCGCAGAAACAATAAATACCTCTACAAGATTTGCAAGACTCTGCGCACCTATATGCATGGCTGTTAAGGCCATCCATAACGAATTACCAACCACAGGCAAACCGAAAAACCAAGGACTTTGAGGATGCCACCTTCTAGCTATGAACCACCCTGGAATCATAATAAGAGCGGTGACAAAAGTAACCATGGCAAAAAATGCAAACACTCAACGCCTCATTTCTTACGCATAACGCGAGCCTTGAGCCGCCGTGGTAAAGCCGCCGCGCGGCTTTACCACGGCGGCTCAAGGCCTGGTTAGACGCTCACCATTACCACCGATGTTAATCTGCTGGTTCATTCGGTTGGATTCCTTCATTTATCATGGCAGTGCACTCCTTGGCGATTTCGTCGCGCACGTGCGTTGTCGCCGTACACGGCGGGAACTCGTCAAGCGCCAGGAGAGAGCAAAGCTTGAAGTAAAGAATGAATATCGCCTTCTTCAGGTCGTCCGGCCCTGGCACTTCGTTAAACTGCCGGTAGTTGCTTCTTACGCAGTTGATGAAATCGGCCACAAGCTTGTCTGCTTTTTCCGGCTCGATGTAATGCGCGAACTGGTTGCGAGCCCTCTCTAACCGGATGGCCGAAGACCAGACCCATTCATCGTGTGGTTCGTTCCACGCACGCAGCGACTTCACCAGTGCTATCAGCGAGTCCCACCGCACCCTGAACCCATCGAGGCAATCCGGGTTGTTCACGTGCTTCCGCAGGTAGAGGAACAGGAGCGTCTCCGTGATCTGATGTCCGCGTAGGACGATCAAGTCCTCTTCCTGTCGCGTAGAGGGGAAGTAGGAGTAGAAGAGGTCCGCATACTCGCCCAGCCTAGCAAGGTGGTTGTCCATTTCATTTGTCCAAACGTGGCGGCTTACGTGCCGTATCCCATAGCGTCTAACGACGAAGATAAACGGCGCGCCGGTTGGGCGCGTCCGGTGGAAGGCCGAAGGCCTGGAACGAATTTGATCGCCTTGTTAGCGAGAGGCTCATTAACTGCCTGATTCTTTTGTTGCCTCAGGATCTTTCGCTCTTTCATTCAATGCATCTACCAATCTAGCCAGGACATCTACAGGAATCCCTCTCACGGGTATTAGCTGACCGGTCCCATCAAGCACGATAACCCGCTCTATCCCAAACTCTCGAGTTACCCTGATTTTCTTTAACCTACGAAGGTCCGCTCGCACGCTTGATCCATATAATAGATGGTTTCCTTCAAGCTTGATTTTCGTAGGGGGTGTCCTCGAGGCCACGACGGCAGCAATTGTAACTGCCAAAAGAAGAAAACCGAAAGCGAATGGGTAATTGTCAATCGCGGCCAAAATGCAAGCTAGCGCGAATGGGATTCCAAAACCCGCTGCGGTTCTAGCGACCATCTCGGCTACTAAGGGATGATCGCTGTTCCATTCAAAGTCGCGCATTTCGCATCTCGCTAACGCACAAGCTGTGCGGTACGAACGAAGCGCAGCGAAGTGAGCATCCGCACGAGCGCCTTGTTATAAGGCGATTTAAATTGAATCTCTTTTTCCACGATTACACTCGAAACATAAAGTATGTAGATTATCGAGGGCATCCGTGCCGTTTTTAGCTACTGGAACTATGTGATCTACTTCCAGTTTTACTCCAGGGCCATTAGCACCGCACATACGACAAGTAAAACCATCCCGTTTGAGCACAAAAAATCTCTTTCTGAGCGAGAGCGCTCTCGATTTCTTGGGCTTTTCAGTTTCTTTTAGCTTTATGACTAGTTCTTCGTCATCCAGCTCTTCAGCATTTACCGATTCATAGGCCTTTATAAGTGCCTTTTTCCACGAACCGAATCGCCTTGCGTATGTGTCTCCGGAAACAGGAAAACTATATTCCTTTAGATCTATTCTTTGCGGAGTCCGTCCTTCCTTTTCTAATGTTATTTCCCATAACTCGATCAGCATTTTTAGAAGTTCGGACTCAGTAGCGCTTCATGTACCGTTGCGGAGTAAGGCCCGCAACCTCAAGCGCCCTCCTCAAAGAGCCAAAATGTTTGTTCACTACCGAATAACTGAGCTTTCCATACTTCTCAATATCTTGTTTCGTTACGGTATCCTTACCGAGTAATTCGGCAATTCTTCTCAGCTCTTCGGCTATAGACTCAACGCTATATTCGCCAAGAAAATCAATTTTGAAATCTGCCATATCCGTCACAGAGCCTTATAACAGTGTATTGAACGGACGATGTCCATGTTTAAACACGGACATTGTCCGCATAACACTCATTGCACGATATCCCGCCTTGCCCCTCCAGGCAACAAGACGCGCTCGCAAGTCGCTGAATCGTCGATGGTAAAACCCACGCACCCTAATACGTCGCGCCCTGCGCAGGTCATGGCGTCCCGGGGAAAGGCGGACAATGTCAGCCTTTCCCCTTGAGCGTCGATCTCTGCTCGTGGGACACCTCTTATATACCGAGGTATCGGTGCCAAATTCGGGGAGATTCGCGGCGATGAACGCCGCTCCTACACGGGTGTTGAGTGTTGGAGCGGGTTTGCGGGTGTTTGGTGGGCGGAATATTCGCGGTCGACACGACCGCTCCTACTGGACCAGCGGGGATTCCGCGGCTTCGAGGTCGATGCCCTCGATTTCCGCTTCTCCCGCCAAGCGTTTCAGATATTGGCTCACGGCGCGGCGGCGGGATTGTTCTTCCAGGTATTCGGCGATCTGCGGGCGTACGTGTTCGAACTCCAGCGGGCGGCCTTCGATCCGGCGGTCCACCCAGACCACATGAAATCCATACCGGCTTTCGATGGGCTGCTCGGCCAGGCCTTCTTCCATGCGCGTCAGCGCATCTTCGAACTCCGGGACGGTCTGGCCGCGGCTGAGTTGGCCGAGGTTGCCGCCGTGTTCTTTTGAGGGGCAGGCGGAGTGTTGGCGGGCGAGTTCGGCGAAGGTGTCGGGCTTGGCTTGGAGGTCGGCGATCAGGGCTTCGGCCAGGTCGCGCGCCTGGTCACGGCCGTCCAGATCGTCGGGGGCGGCGGCGAGGAGGATGTGCCGGGCCTCGAACAGGTCGGGGCTGCGGAAGCGGTCGCGGTTGTTTTCGAAGTAGGTGCGGCAGAAGGCTTCGTCGGCTTCGGGGCTGGGGACTTCGCGATCCAGCAGGGCGTCGATGGCCTCGTCTTCGGCGGTGCCGGCTTCGCCTTCGGCTTGGGCGGGGTCGTAAAGGCCCAGTTCGGTGGCCCGTTGCAGCAGGAGTTCACGGATGACCAGGGCGACGGCGGCTTGGTATTGGCTGTTGCGGGGGTCGTCGGCCTTGTGGAAGGCGGATTCCACGTTGACGGCTTGGTCGGTGATGGTTTGGCCGTTGACGGTAATGGGCATGGTGGGCCTCGGGCGTTATGCGGTTAAAAATCGTGTCGGCGTTGCCGACGGGTTGTCGGATTACGCGTTGCTAATCCGACCTACATTGACCGTTTCGGGTCACGAAGGGGGAGACGGACCACGAAGTACACGAAGAGGAATGGGTGACTCACTCCAAAACCCTTCGTGCTCTTCGTGCATCCTTCGTGACCCAAAAACGTTGATCCCGATCCCCTTACCGCTGGCGCACGATCTGGTAGCGGCGGCCCAGGTACCAGATGGGGGCGCTCCAGATGTGGACCAGGCGGGTGAAGGGGAAGACCAGGAACATGGTCAGGCCGACGAAGATGTGGGCCTTGTAGATCCAGGGCACGTCCCGAATGAACTCGGCGGCGTTGCCGTGGAAGGTGACGATGTGCTGGGCCCAGTCGGCCAGGAGCAGCATTTCGGCGCCGTTGAGGTGCTGGGCGGAGACGGTGATGGTGATCAGGCCCAGGATGAGCTGCACGTAGAGCAGCAGCAGGATGAAGATGTCCATCTTGCTGGAGTTGGCGCGCACGCGGGGAATGAACAGCCTGCGGTAGATGAGGATGGTCATGCCGATGAAGCACATCGTGCCGAAGATGCCGCCGGCGGTCATGGCCAGGAGCTGCTTGCTGTGCGGCGTGAGGCCGAACACGGGATACAGCGAGTGGGGCATGAGCAGGCCCACCAGGTGGCCGAAGAACAGCAGCAGAATCCCGACGTGGAACAGGTTGTTGCCCCAGCGGAAGCTGGAGCCGCCGGAGAGCATCTGGCTGGACTGGGCGCGCCAGGTGTATTGGCTCATGTCGAAGCGGATCAGGCTGCCGATCAGGAACACCCCGCCGGCGATGTACGGGTAGACACCGAAAAGTAGCGTGTTGAGGTAATCCATGTCTCTTCCCTCGCGTTATTGCTGCGTGCGGGGCGCGCCCCACACCACCGGCTGGATTTCGGGTTTGCGCGGCGATGCGCTGGAACAACCACTGCCGGCGCCCATGCCGAAGGTGACGGGCTCCTCGGCCCAGACCTTGTCCAGGGCCTCGGGCGTGTCGTCGCGGGCCTCGCCGCTGACCTGCTGCACCAGCTCCGCGGGCGCGGCCTCGGCGCCGGCCAGCTCCAGCAGGGGCGGGAACAGGACGGCGTAGGGGTTTTCGCGCTCGGTGAGGCGCAGGTGCAGCACCTGGAGCAGGTGGGCGATTTCGCCCAGCCAATCCCGTGCTTCGGCCTCGGGCAGGGTGGAACAGAACTCCAGGAACAAGGGCACGTAGTCCGGAAGCTCGCTCACTGCGATCTGGAAGCCGTGCTGGTTGTAGACATCCAGCAGATCGACCATGGCCTGGCCCCGATCGCGGGACTCGCCGTGCACGTGCTCGAACAAGTGCAGGGAGGTGGAGCGGCCGCGGTCGAAGGTCTCGATGTAGCGGGCCTCCATCTCCATCAGGTCGCTGGCGGCGAGATCCCAAATGAAGGCGGCCAGGGCGTCGCGGTCGGCGGCGCCGATCAGGCCTTCTTCGTTCAGGACTTCCACCAGATCGCTGGCGGCGGCCTGCAGTTCCGCCGTGGGGTAATGCAGCAGCGCGCCGATGACTTTAAGGGTCTTCATCTCTGCTCCCCTCCGTTCTTGAATTCGACCTTCACGGGGAAGCCGCGCCGGGTCGGGTCCTTGCCGCCGAACAGGCTGGGCTTGGAGACGCCGTTGGAGTTGCAGCCGTCGCCGAAGGTGAAGCCGCAGCCGTTGCGCAGGCCGTAGGTGTCTTCGTCTTCGGCGGCCTCCCGGTGGGCGGTGGGCACCACGAAGCGATCCTCGTAGTTGGCGATGGCCATGGTTTGGTACATGTCCTCCACCATCTCCTCGGTGAGCCCGACCTCCTCCAGCACCTTCGTGTCGGTGACGCCTTCCACCGTCTGGCCACGCTTGAAGGCGCGCATGGCGAGCATGCGTTCCAGGGCGCGGGCCACGGGGCGCTCGTCGCCGGCGGTGAGCAGGTTGGCCAGGTACTTCAGCGGGATGCGCAGGGATTTCACGTCCGGCAGCAGGCCGTTGCTCTCCACCTTGCCGGCGTCGGCGGCATGCTGGATGGGCGACAGCGGCGGGATGTACCAGACCATGGGAAGCGTGCGGTACTCCGGATGCAGCGGGAAGGCGACCTTCCAGTCCATGGCCATCTTGTAGACGGGGGAGCGCTTGGCGGCCTCCAGCCACGCCTCGGGGATGCCCTGGGCGCGGGCCTCGCGGATCACTTCGGGATCGTTGGGGTCCAGGAACACACGCAGTTGCTGCTCGTAGAGATCCTGCTCGGAGGGCGCGCTGGCGGCGTCCTTGATCTTGTCGGCGTCATAGAGCATCACGCCCAGATAGCGGATGCGGCCCACACAGGTCTCGGAGCAGACGGTGGGCATGCCCGACTCGATACGCGGATAGCAGAAGGTGCACTTCTCGGATTTGCCGGACTGCCAGTTGAAGTAGATCTTCTTGTACGGGCAGCCGGAGATGCACATGCGCCAGCCGCGGCATTTGTCCTGGTCGATCAGGACGATGCCGTCTTCCTCGCGCTTGTAGATGGCGCCGCTGGGGCAGCTGGCCACGCAGGTGGGGTTCAGGCAGTGCTCGCAGAGGCGGGGCAGGTACATCATGAAGGTGTTTTCGAACTGCCCGTAGATCTCCTTCTGCACGTTCTGGAAGTTGTAATCCTTGGAGCGCTTCTCGAACTCCGTGCCCAGGATCTCCTCCCAGTTCGGGCCCCACTCGATCTTGTCCATGGGCTTGCCGGTGACGGCCGAGAACGGCTTGGCCACGGGCTGGGCCTTGGAGTCCTTGGCGTTGTGCAGGCGCTGGTAGTCGAAGTTGAACGGCTCGTAGTAGTCGTCGATGGCCGGCAGGTCCGGGTTGGCGAACACGTTCGCCAGCACCCGCCACTTGCCGCCGATGCGCGGGCTTGAGGCCGCCGCCGTTGAGCTTCCAGCCGCCGTTCCAGCGCTTCTGGTTTTCCCAGTCCTTGGGGTAGCCGATGCCGGGCTTGGTCTCGACGTTGTTGAACCAGGCGTACTCCATGCCCTCGCGGCTGGTCCACACGTTTTTGCAGGTGACCGAGCAGGTGTGGCAGCCGATGCACTTGTCCAGATTCAGAACTTTTCCGATCTGAGCACGGATCTTCATTTCACGTACTCCTGTTCCAGAATGCTTTCGTCGTCGCCTTCCAGCCAATCGACCTTGTTCATCTTGCGCAGGATGACGAACTCGTCGCGGTTGGAGCCGACGGTGCCGTAGTAGTTGAAGCCGTAACTCTGCTGGGCGTAGCCGCCGATCATGTGGGTGGGCTTGAGCACGATGCGGGTTACGGAGTTGTGGATGCCGCCGCGGCCGCCGGTGACCTCGGAGCCGGGGATGTTCACCAGCCGTTCCTGGGCGTGGTACATCATCACCATGCCCTCGGGCACCCGCTGGGAGACCACCGCCCGGGCGGTGAGCGCGCCGTTGACGTTGAAGCACTCGATCCAGTCGTTGTCCTCGATGCCGGCCTTCTTGGCGTCGATCTCGGACATCCAGACGATGGGCCCGCCGCGGGAGAGCGTGAGCATCAGCAGGTTGTCGGAATAGGTGCTGTGGATGCCCCATTTCTGGTGGGGGGTGATCCAGTTCAGCACCAGCTCCTTGTTGCCGTTGCCCTTCTTCTCCAGCAGCGGCCCCCAGCTCTTGGTGTTCACCGGCGGGCGGTAGGCGGTGAAGCCCTCGCCGAAGGCCCGCATCCACTTGTGATCCTGGTAGACCTGCTGGCGGCCGGTGAGCGTGCGCCAGGGGATCAGCTCGTGGACGTTGGTGTAGCCGGCGTTGTAGCAGACCTTCTCCGATTCGATGCCCGACCAGGTGGGCGAGGAGATGATCTTGCGCGGCTGGGCCTGGATGTCGCGGAAGCGGATGTGTTCGTCTTCCTTGTGCCGGGCCAGGTGGGCGTGCTCGCGGCCGGTGGCCTTGGACAGGGCGTCCCAGGCCTTCACGGCGACGTGGCCGTTGGTCTCCGGCGCCAGGGACATGACCGTGTCGGCGGCCTCGATGGCCGTCTCCATCTTGGGCCGGCCCTGGGCGGCGCCGTGGCGGTGCACGCCGTGGAGCTTGCCCAGGTACTCGATCTCGGCCTCGGTGTTCCAGTTGATGCCCTTGCCGCCGTTGCCCAGCTTGTCCAGCAGCGGGCCGACGGAGACGAAGCGGTCGTAGGTGGCCGGGTAGTCCCGCTCCACCACCACCATGTTGGGCATGGTCTTGCCGGGAATCGCCTCGCACTCGCCCTTCTTCCAGTCGGCCACGTCCAGGGCCTGGGCCAGTTCGCCGGGGGTGTCGTGCAGCAGGGGCACGGTGACCAGATCCTTCTCCACGCCCAGGTGGCCTTCGGCGGCCTGGGAGAAGGCCTTGGCGATGCCCTTGTAGATCTCCCAGTCGGTGCGGGATTCCCAGGCCGGGTTCACCGCCTCGGACAGCGGATGGATGAAGGGGTGCATGTCCGAGGTGTTGAGGTCGTCCTTCTCGTACCAGCTGGCCGTGGGCAGCACGATGTCGGAGTACAGGCAGGTGGTGGACATGCGGAAGTCCAGGGTCACCAGCAGGTCCAGCTTGCCCTCGGGGGCCTCGTCGTGCCAGACCACTTCCTGGGGTTTGTCGCCGTCCTGGCTGCCCAGGTCCTTGCCCTGCACGCCGTTGGTGGTGCCCAGCAGGTGCTTGAGGAAGTACTCGTGGCCCTTGCCGCTGGAGCCCAGCATGTTGGAGCGCCAGACGAACATGTTGCGGGGCCAGTTGGCGGGGTTGTCCGGGTCTTCGCAGGCCAGTTTCAGATCGCCGGACTTTCAGCGACTCGACCACGTAGTCCTTGGGGTCCTTGCCGGCCTTTTCGGCCTCGCGCAGCCACCGCCAGCGGGTTGCGGCCGAGCTGCGGGGCCGAGGGCAGCCAGCCCATGCGCTCGGCGCGCACGTTGAAGTCGATCATGCTGCCCTGCCAGTCTTCCGGCTTGGCCAGCGGCGAGAGGATCTCGCGCACGGAGATCTTCTCGTAGCGCCACTGATCGGTGTGGGCATAGAAGAAGGAGGTGCGAGTTCATGTGCCGCGGCGGACGGTTCCAGTCCAGGGCGAAGGCCACGGGCAGCCAGCCGGTCTGGGGGCGCAGCTTTTCCTGGCCCACGTAGTGGGACCAGCCGCCGCCGGACTGGCCGATGCAGCCGCACATCACCAGCATGTTGATGATGCCGCGGTAGTTCATGTCCATGTGGTACCAGTGGTTCAGGCCGGCGCCCAGGATGACCATGGAACGGCCGTGGGTCTTGTGGGCCGTCTCGGCGAAGCGCCGGGCCACCTGGATCACGTTCTCGGCCTTCACGCCGGTGATGTGCTCCTGCCAGGCCGGGGTGTAGGGCAGGTCGTCCTCGTAGGACTTGGCGCAGTTGTCGTCGTCCAGGCCGCGATCCAGGCCGTAGTGGGCCATCATCAGGTCGTAGACGGTGGCGACATACTCCTCGGAACCGTCGGCCAGGGTGATCCGCGCGCACCGGCACCTTGCGGGGCAGGATGTCGTCGTGGTCGGTATGCTCGGAACTGCTCGTGCTGCTCGCCGCCGAAATAGGGGAAGGCAGACCGTCTCCACCGAGTCGCGGGCATCCAGCAGGGACAGGCGCAGGCGGGTGTCGTTGCCGTCGGCGTCCTTTTCTTCCAGGTTCCACTTGGCCCTGTTCGCCCCAGCGGAAGCCGATGGAGCCCTGGGGCGCGACCAGGCTGTTGTCCCGCGATTCGTCGAAGGCCAGGGTCTTCCACTCGGGGTTGTTGGCCTGGCCCAGGTTGTCCTGGAGGTCCGAGGCGCGCAGGAAGCGGCCGGGGATCAGGCCCTGCTCGCCCTTCTCAAGGCGCACCAGCATGGGCATGTCGGTGTACTTGCGGCAGTAGTCGGTGAAGTAGTCCGACGGGTTGTCCAGGTGGAACTCGCGCAGGATGACGTGGCCCATGGCCATGGCCAGCGCGGCGTCGGTGCCCTGCTTGGGCGCCAGCCAGCGGTCGGCGAACTTGGTGGCCTCGGCGTAGTCCGGGGAGACCACGCAGATCTCGGTGCCCTTGTAGCGCACCTCGGTCATGAAGTGGGCGTCGGGCGTGCGGGTCTGGGGCACGTTGGAGCCCCACATCATCAGGAAGCCGGCGTTGTACCAGTCGGCGGATTCCGGCACGTCGGTCTGCTCGCCCCAGGTCATGGGGGAGCTGGGCGGCAGATCGCAGTAGAAATCGTAGAAGCTCATGCAGGTCCCGCCGATCAGGGACAGATAGCGGGAGCCGGCGGCGTAGGAGAGCATGGACATGGCCGGGATGGGCGAGAAACCGATGATGCGGTCCGGGCCGTATTGCTTGGCGGTGTAGACGTTGGCCGCCGCCGATCAGCTCGTTGACCTCTTCCCAGTTCGAACGCACGAAGCCGCCCATGCCCCGGCGGCTCTTGTAGGACTTGCTCTTGGCCTCGTCCTGGACGATGGAGGTCCAGGCCTCCACCGGATCGCTGTGCTGCTGCTTCGCCTCGCGCCACAAGCGCAGCAGGTGGCCGCGCACCATGGGGTGCTTGAGGCGGTTGGCGCTGTAGATGTACCAGGAGTAGCTGGCGCCCCGGGGGCAGCCGCGCGGCTCGTGGTTGGGCAGGTCCGGGCGGGTGCGGGGGTAGTCCGTCTGCTGGGTTTCCCAGGTCACCAGGCCGTTCTTGACGTAGATCTTCCAGCTACACGAGCCGGTGCAGTTCACGCCGTGGGTGGAGCGCACGATCTTGTCGTGCTGCCAGCGCTGGCGGTACGAATTTTCCCAGGTGCGGTCTTCCTTGGTGGTTTGTCCGTGTCCCTCGGCGAATTCGCCCTGGACCTTCTTGAAGAACATCAATCGGTCTAGAAAATGGCTCATTGTTGGCTCCGTTTTGCTGAATCGGCTAGCACAGCGCGGGGCGCCACACAGGCGCCCCGCTTCCCGGCATTTGCTGTCTCAGCAGGGGATCTCCGCGTTCTTGCGGTGGTACCACCACCAGGTCACGGCCACGCAGGTCACGTAGTAGGCGACGAACACATACAGCGCCGCCGTGGGCCCGCCGGTCAGGGCGATGGACGTGCCGTAGGCCTTGGGGATGAAGAAGGCGCCGTAGGCGGCCAGGGCGGAGGAGAAGCCCAGGGTCGCGGCGGACTCCTTGTTGGCGTTCTTGATGGCCTCGGCCAGGGCCTCGCCGCCCTTGCCCGCATTCCAGCGCTCATGCTGGGTGCGGAAGATGATGGGGATCATCCGGAAGGTGGAGCCGTTGCCGATCCCGGTGGTGATGAACAGGATCATGAACATGGCGAAGAAGCCCCAGAAGTTGCCCACGCCGGGGCCCACGGGCAGGAAGTAGACCACTCCGAACACCGCCGCGATCATCACGATGAAGTTCCAGAAGGTGACTCGCGCACCGCCGATCTTGTCGGCCATCCAGCCGCCCACCGGGCGGATCAGCGCGCCCACCATCGGGCCCAGGAAGGCGTATTGCAGCGGGTCCACGGTGGGGAACTGGGTCTTGATCAGCATGGGGAAGCCCGCGGAGTAGCCGATGAAGCTGCCGAAGGTGGCGATGTAGAGCCAGCTCATCAGCCACTGGTGCTTGCGCTTGAAGATCACGGCCTGGTCGGCGAAGGAGGCCTGGGCCGAGGCAATGTCGTTCATGCCGAACCAGGCGGCCACGGTAAAGATGGCCACGAAGGGCACCCAGATGAAGCCGGCGTTCTGCAGCCAGATCTGGCTGCCGTCCTTCAGGGTCTGGGGATCGCCGAACACGCCGCTGAAGATGCCGGTGGTGATGACGATCGGCACCACGAACTGCATCACGGACACGCCCAGATTACCCAGGCCGGCGTTCAGGCCCAGGGCCGTGCCCTGCTGCTTCTTGGGATAGAAGAAGCTGATGTTGGCCATGCTGGAGGCGAAGTTGCCGCCGCCGAAGCCGCACAGCAGGGCGATGGTGATGAACACCCAGTACGGCGTGCTGGTGTCCTGCACGGCATAGCCCATCCACAGCGCCGGGATGATCAGCGAGGCGGTGGAGATGGTGGTCCATTTCCGCCCACCGAAGATCGGCACCATGAAGGAGTAGAAAATCCGCAGCGTGGCGCCGGACAGCCCCGGCAGCGCCGCCAGCCAGAACAGCTCGTTGGTGGCGAACGAGAAACCGAGGGCATTGAGCCGCACGGTGACCGCGCTCCACACCAGCCAGACCGAGAAGGCCAGCAGCAGGCAGGGGATGGAGATCCACAGGTTGCGCGTGGCGATGCGCTTGCCCGTGGCCTCCCAGAAGGCCGGATCCTCCGGCCGCCAGTCGGTCAGCACGTGCTTCCCGGCGTGGTGTTTGTAGGTGTCTGCAACCATGATTGCACTCTCCAGTTAATGAATCCGTTGTATCGGCCTAGGCGTGGCTGCCGTGGGCACCGCCGGGAGTCGGCGCATCGTTGCGCGCGGACTCCTTGGAAACTTCCTGAATCTCGGGCAGATACTGGTAGGCCTCTTCGCTCAGGGCCGGGATGCGCTGGCGCTCCATGCGCAGGATGGCGAAGTGCATCCACACCAGGCTGACGGCCACCACCAGGAACATGAGCATGAAGCAGCTGGTCCAGATGCCGAGGGCATCGTTGAGCACGCCAAAGCTGATGGGCAGAACGAAGCCGCCCAGGCCGCCGATCATGCCCACCAGCCCGCCGACCGCGCCGACGTGGTTGGGGTAGTAGACGGGGATGTGCTTGTAGACCGCGGCTTTGCCCAGGGACATGAAGAAGCCCAGGACGATGGTCAGGGAGACGAACGGCACCAGGCCCAGCTTCATGGAGAACTCAATGGGACCGTTGATGCCCGAGACCACGTAGTGGGTCTGGGGATAGGCCAGGAAAAACAGCGCGATGACGGAGGCCGTGAAGGTCCAGTACATCACCCGGCGGGCGCCAAACTTGTCGGACAGCCAGCCGCCCAGGGCGCGGAACACGCTGGCCGGCAGGGCGTACATCGCAGCGAGCATGCCGGCCGTTTCGATACCCAGGCCGTAGGCGCCGACGTAGTAGCGGGGCAGCCAGGAGGCCAGGGCGACGAAGCCGCCGAACACGAAGAAATAGTAGAGGGCGAAGCGCCACACCTGCAGGTGCTTGAGCGGAGCGAGCTGCATGGCGGCGGAGTCGGGCTTGCGGCCCTCGCGGCGCCGCGCCACCAGGGCGGGATCGTCCTTGGTGGTCAGGAAATAGACCACGGCCATAATGGCCAGCACCGTCGCGTAGACCACCGCCGTCTTCTGCCAGCCCATGGCCACCAGCAGGAAGGGCGCGCCGAAGTTGGTCACCGCCGCACCGACGTTGCCCGCACCGAACACGCCCAGCGCCGTGCCCTGCTTCTCCTTTTCGAACCAGGAGGAGGTGTAGGCGATCCCGACGATGAACGAACCGCCGGCCAGGCCGATACCCAATGCGGCGACCAGGAACACCGCGTAGCTGTGCACGAATGACAGCAGGTAAACGCACACCGCGGTGACCAGCATCAGGATGGTGTAGACCAGTCGGCCGCCGTACTGCTCGGTCCACACGCCCAGAAAGATGCGGCTGATGGAACCGGTGAGCACCGGCGTGGCAACGAGGATGCCGAACTGGGTATCGCTGAGCCCCAGCTCCTGCTTGATGCGCACACCGATGATGGAGAAGATGGTCCAGACGGCGAAACACACCGTAAAGGCCAGGGTACTCAAACCGAGCGCCCGGTATTGATCGGGTTTCGTGACCCCTTCCAGGTTTCTCATGGCAGCCTCCTTAGGCCGTACTTCGTTTCTGCTTAGGGCCGAAATTAGGAGGCAGCCACTCCGGCAACATTGACCCAAATCAATGGATCAGGGGAGGCCGTGGAGAACAATACCGCTGCACTACCTCTAAGGTGGTAGCCAGCGAAACACTCCCAATGCATTGTTTTTATTATGAATAAATCAATAACCGGAATACTCGTCCGGCCCGCCCGAGGCACCTCGGACTCTTTGGAGGTAACCTGCTCGTGAGCATCAACCTGGGCCGGTCGCTGATCTTCCGAACCGGTCTTGCCATGGCCGGCATCACTCTGCTGGCCATCTTCACCATGGTCAGCTCGGTCATCATTGCCGACACGGCACGCGGCGACGCGGCCGCCATCAATCTCGCCGGTTCCCTGCGCATGCAGGCCTACCGGATGGGCAGCCACATCCAGAATCCGGATCATGACCGGGCAAAGGCGCTGCTGGCCCGCGATACCCGCGCTTTCGATGCCTCTCTGCACGACACCACTCTTTCGTCGGTCATACCCTCGGCGCCGGACAATCCGCTTGCCGAGAGCTATCGGGAGGTGATCGCTCACTGGGACAACCGCCTGAAGCCCTCGGTGGAGCAATACCCCGAGAGCCCACTCGCCGCGCGCCAACAGTACCTTGCGGACGTGGACACCTTCGTGGCCGAAGTGGACCACATGGTCCATCAGCTCCAACAGGAGGCGGAGGGCAAGATCCAACTGCTGCGGCTGATTCAGGGTATCGCCCTGTTCCTCACGCTGGCCCTGGTGTTCTTCACCATGTACAAGCTGCTGCTGGACGTGATCCCGCCCCTGCGTGACCTGCTGGCGGCCGTCGATGATGCGCGCCAGGGCAACCTGAGCACCCGCACCACGTACCAGTCCCAGGACGAGCTGGGCCTGCTCTCGCGAACCTTTAACGAGATGGCGGAAAGCCTCTCCCGCATGTACGCGGAACTGGAGCAGCGAGTGGCCGACCGCACGGCCGAGCTTCAGCGCAGCAATCTGTCGTTGGAAGTCCTGTACGAGACGGCCAACCGCCTGGGCCGGTCGCCGCCCAACGATGTCATGGCCTACCGGCCCATCCTGGAACGCCTGGAACAGGCCACGGGCCTGGGCCCTGTCACCTTGTGTCTGGCGCACCCCGGGCAGGCCTCCGCGTTCTCCCAAATCGCCACCAGGGATCGCCGGCCCGCCCAGTGCACGGCACCGGATTGCGCCGGCTGTTTCGAGGCGGCCATGCACGGGCGCGTGCCCACCGTGCCGGACGCCCAGGTCATTCCCATCATGGAGAACGATCAGCGCTTCGGGGTGCTGGTGGTCGAGCGGGGCGCCCGCGAACCCGGCGCCCTGGCAACGCAACCTGATCGAAGCCGTCGCCGCCCATATCGCCACCTCCCGCAGCCTGGCCCGGCAGGCCGAACAGCATCGCCTTCTGTCCCTGATCGAGGAACGCACGGTGATCGCCCGGGAACTGCACGATTCCCTGGCTCAGTCGCTCTCCTACCTCAAGATCCAGGTCGCCCGCCTGCAGAAAATCACCGGCGCGGAGAAGGCCGGCGCCGGCGAAATCGTCAGCGAATTGCGCGAGGGGCTGAACTCCGCCTATCGGCAGCTACGGGAATTGCTCACGACCTTCCGCTTGCAAATGAACGAGCCGGGCCTGGAACCCGCACTGCGCAAGACCACCCGTGAGTTCGCCGACCGTGCGGACATCGACATCGAGCTGGACTACGGCCTGGGGAACTGCCCATTGACGCCCAACGAGGAGATCCATGTCCTCCAGATCGTGCGCGAAGCCCTGGCCAATGTGGATCACCACGCCCGGGCTCGCCGAGCCGACGTGCGGCTGCAGCCCGAGGACGACGGCACGATCCGCGTCACCGTAACCGACGATGGCGTGGGCATCGGCGATAGAGGCATCGAGCGGCAGCACCACTACGGCTTGCGTATCATGGAGGAACGGGCCCAAGGCCTGAACGGCCGGATCGAAGTTCGCCGCGGCGAAGACGGCGGCACGACCATGGAGCTGCGATTCCAACCGCAGCGCCCACCGGTGCCCTTGAGCGAGGCAGAGGACAGAGGCGATGACTAGCGACGGCGGCAATCTCACCCGATTGATGTTGGTGGACGACCACCCCCTGCTCCGCCGGGGCCTGCGGCAGTTGTTCGCCGACGAAGCCGACTTCGAGATCGTCGCCGAGGCCGGCACCGGCGCCGAGGCCGTTCACGCGGCGCAGGAGCAGCAGCCGGACCTCATCCTGCTGGATCTCCACATGAAGGAAATGAGCGGGCTGGATACGCTGGACGCCCTGCGGGCGGCGGGCGTGGAGGCACGAATTGTGATCCTGACCGTATCGGACCAACGCGAGGAAGTGGTGGCCGCTTTCCGTCGGGGCGCCGACGGCTATCTGCTCAAGGACATGGAGCCCGAGGAGCTGGTGGAGCGAATCAAACAGGCGGCCGCGGGCGAGACGGTGGTCAGCGAGCAGCTGAGCGGCGTGCTGGCCACAGCCCTGCGGGCCCCGGAGCAAAATGACGACCTGATCGCGCGGCTCACCGAACGCGAAGCCGCAATCCTGCGCCAGATCGCCCGAGGCCAGTCCAACAAGGTCATCGCCCGACACCTGGACATCGCCGAAGGCACGGTGAAGGTGCACGTAAAGAATCTGCTGAAGAAAATGAACATGCGCTCGCGGGTCGAGGCCGCAGTGTGGGCCGTGGCCCACGGATTAAAGTAGGGTGGGCGCAGCCCACGCGGATTCGACAAGCAAGGTGCCGCGTGGGCCCGTGGCCCGGCCTACGCCCGCCCCGGTGCCCACAGGATAACCGCCGCGCCCACCAGGCAAAGCGCCAAGCCCACCAGATCCCAACGATCCGGCGGTTGCCCCTCCACCAGCCACAACCAAGCCAGCGAACTGGCGATGTAGACGCCGCCGTAGGCGGCATACGCGCGCCCGGCGAAGGCCGAATCGATCCGGCTCAACAAAAAAGCGAACAGTGCCAATGCCGCGAATCCGGGCACCAGCCACCACACGCTTCGCCCCAATCGCAGCCAAGCCCAGAAGGCGTAGCAGCCACCGATTTCGCCGGCGGCGGCCAACAGATAGATGCCGTAAGTGACCAGTACTTCCATGACGGGCATTACAACAGACGAGGCGCGGGTCGGCGAGCGCGGGCGGAATGATTGGGAAATCGCGGGTGTGTCTTCCCGCTTCCGCCGGGGAGTGTGTCGCAAAGACTGTTTCCACCGGCAAACCTCGACGCTTCATGCGACTGTTTTTCTTCTGCAGTCATGCCCGCGAGGCGGGACTGCCTTCTTTTCACAGACATGGATTTCCGCCTGCGCGGAAATGACGGGCCGGGCCAAGGCCACGTTTCCTTGATTCCCGAGGTTCGGCCGGCGTCGCGACGCCGGCCAGGGAGCGGCACCGGCCTCTCCTTAAGAAATTTCCACGGCAACGACGCGGCGGGAGACTACAAGAACATAGGAAATTTCTTACAGACCGAGGCCGGGTCGATCCGTACCATAGGTCCTGCGTGAGAGACACGGCGACCATAAGGAAGTGGAAGGGAAGCGCGCCGGAGGTTGGGGCTGGGAAGCCCACCAAGGACTTTAACCGGCTCTCACCGAGGACAGGAATTGCGTGGAAAGGCCGCACCAGGATCGGGGCGGCCTTTTTATTTGCGCCACCAAGGCATCGTCTCCCCCTGCCCACCTACATGGGTTCATCCTTCACCCGCGCGGCCTCCTCGTCGATTCGGCTGTGGCGCTGCAGAAGCTCGGACCGCAACTCCTTGCGCATTTGCGCCGCGCGATAACGCTGCTTCTCGTCGGGGGTGCTGCGGCGCGTAGGCCGGAACCTTCACCGGTCGACCGTCCTCGTCCAGGGCCACCATGGTCACGTAACAACTGTTGGTTCGCCGCACGTCGCGGGTCTTCACGTCTTCCGCGATCACTTCGATTCCCACTTCCATGGACGTGTTGCCCACGTAATTGATGGCGGCATTCAGGGTCACCAGTTCGCCCACGTGGATCGGCTCGCGAAACAGCACCTGATCCACCGAAAGCGTAACCACGTACTGGCCGCAGAAGCGGCTCGCGCAGACATAGGCTGCCTGATCGACCAGTTTGAGCAGACTGCCGCCGTGAACGTTGCCGGCGAAGTTGGCCATGTCAGGGGTCATCAGCACGGTCATGGAGGCGCTGGTCACATTGGGGAGTTCTGACACGCGGAAAGTCTCCTGTTTCAGGCGGGAAGACGACAATCTCATCGGTGATGCCGAGATCATGCCTGATCTTCCGAAAATTCAACAATCTCGAACGTTTAATGAGAGCAAGGATATGTATAATACGCTCCGGAGAAAGCAAGGGAGATGCCGATTTGGCTTGCCGCCGCGCACGCATATCGTCATCCCCCGAAAAAGAGGTCGAATCGGAACGGCCCGCACTTTGACGTCCGCTCGCCCGTCCGGGTGACGGCATTTTCTGTGCGAAGCTCGGGCGCTGCAGGATCAGCGCGTTCGAGGGCGGCATGCCCCGCCGCCGCTCCGGCTCGGCACAACACTGGTCATTTCAGGGAAGCAGCCGCTCGGAAGGCCAGTAACAAGAAGGAGCCACGCCCGTGAACTCACAAGGTGCCGTCGACCGCGCCACGCGGCGAAGATTGCGAACGCGCGCGAAACTGGTGGCCGCCGCCCGAGAATTGATCGCCCGCAAGGGCCTCGAGGGCATCACCATCCAACAGATCACGGAGACCGCCGACGTCGGTTTCGGTTCGTTCTATAACCACTTTCCGTCCAAGGAAGCCCTGTTCGACGCCGTGATGGAGGAAACGGTGGAGAACTGGGGCCAGGCCCTGGACAGCCTCGTTGAGCGCAGCGAGGATTCGGCGGAAATCCTGGCCGCCTCCATCCGCTACTCTCTCAAGCGCGTGGCGGAGGAACCGACCTGGGGCTGGTTCATCTACCATATTGCGCCGTGGATGCTTCGCATGAAATCCGGGCTCGTCGGCCGGATGAACACCCGCATTCGCCGGGGCACCGAGGCAGGCCGCTTCAAGACCGGCGACGTGGACATGGTCATGCTCGCCGCCGGCGGCGGCATCATCGCCACGATCTCCGCCATTCTGCACGACCAGATTGGCGCCGACGCACCGGAGCGCATCGCCGCCCAGTGCCTGATCTGTGCGGACTGAGCGAGTCCGAGGCCAGCGAGATCACCCAACGGCAATTGCCGGAAATGGCCTGGCCGGCCATGGAACCGCTGGCCGCCGCGCTGTAGCGCTTCCGGGCCGGATCAGTATTGGTCCGGCGACAGGATTCGCGTCTCGGTATAAGGCGGCCGCGCCAGCAAGGCGTCGATCAGGCGGTCCGGATCTTCATCGGCAACGATGAGATCCCGATGGCCTGGCCGGACGAATCCCTCGGTCACCGTATGCTCCACGAACGCCAGCAAGGCATCGTAATAGCCGTTGGTATTGAGCAGGCCCAGCGGTTTGGTGTTGAGCCCGAGCTGACTCCAGGTGGTCATCTCGAAGAATTCCTCCAGGGTTCCGAAGCCGCCGGGCAGGGCGATGAAGCCGTCGGCCAGCTCCGCCATGGCGGCCTTGCGCTCGTGCATGGAGCCCACCACCCGCAGCTCGGTCAACCCGGCATGGCCCACCTCGATCTCCATCAGCGCGTTGGGAATAACCCCGATGGCCTCTCCCCCGGCCGCCATCACCGCATCGGCCACGGCCCCCATCATTCCGATGCGCCCGCCGCCGAACACCAGCCCCAGGCCGCGGCGGGCCAAGGCCTTGCCCATGGCCGTGGCGGCTTCGCGGTAAACGGGATTCACGCCGGCCTTGGAGCCGCAATAAACGCAGATTCGCTTCATGGGGCTATGGTAGACCGAATGCCTTTCCAACTCACCGATGCAGGTCGGATTATCGCAGCGTAATCCGACAGCATGGAGCGGCGAACCGGAAAGAGATATCACCACAGAGGCACGGAGTTCACAGAGAAGGGCAAAAGAGCTTTTCTTGTCCCCTGTGCGCTCTGGGCCTCCGTGGTCAATATTTCTTATGGTTCAATGAAGTCCTCGGATTATCGGATTCCGCTGCGCTAATCCGACCTACATCGACTGAAAATTTGGTTTTTTGGATAATTCGGTCCCCCTCTCCCCTAACCCCTCTCCCGCGTTGGGGACAGGGGAACCAGCCGAGAGCCAAACAAGTAGTCATAGCCTGGATGAAACGCAGCGCAATCCAGGAGGTTCCCACACAGCCACGTCGCACTCGTGCAGCGTAAACCGGCAAATCGACCGGAGTTCAACCACAGAGGTCACAGAGTTACACGAAGGACAAGAAGATCGCCTTTGCCCTACTCTGTGTCCTCTGTGGTGAACGCACTGCGGATTGATGCCTGCGCAAGATCCCGGCTTGTGCTCCGCCAAGCCGACTGAGATCGGCTAATCTTCCCATGTATGCTTTCGGAGGTTGTGACGTCTCTGCCGCCGTCGAACGTCGTAGCCCGGGTGAAGCAAAGCGGAATCCGGGGATTCCTGGATTCCACTGCGTCTCATCCAGGCTACGAGGTTTGCCGATTTGCACAGGAGAGAGAGGGGGGGGCGATCCAACACCTGCCCCACCGGCCTTCATCGTCCCCGCTACGCGGACTTGGCGACTGCCCCCGCCTCATCCGCCAGACCTTCGAAAATCTCCTCTTCCTGCGCGAAATGCAGCCGCAGGATCGCCGCCAGACTGTAGAGCAGGCGGGTGAGTTCCCCCAGTTGCTCGGGTTCCGGCCCCGCCTCGGGCAAATCCGCGACAATGCGCGAAAACAGCCCGGCCAAATGGAAAACCTCCCGGTGCGTGCGGCTCATGGCCGCCAGGGGGTCCTCGCCGGGCAGCAGCTTGGCGACTTTGGGATAAAGGGCACGCTCGTCCTCCTGCTCGTGGGGCAGCAATTGCCGGCGAAGGGTTTCGTCCAAGCCGATCAACACCTCCCGCTGGCGCGCCGGGGCAAGATCGGCCAACTGGCCGGCCACGGCCTCGAGTTGGTCGAGGTGAGGCAGCAGACTCGCGTGCTCGGACTTGAGCCGTTCGGCGGTGTCCGCGGACAGGCCGTGTGAACGCTCTGCCCGCCACCGGCCACCCAACGCCCGCAGGGCATTCAGGATCACCGCGACGTCGATGACCTCCTGGACCAGCGCGCCCGCCACCGGAGGAAGGAACCCGAACGCGGCCACCAGCATGGCGGCGGCCGACAATCCCATGCCGGCAAACACGCTCTGCAGGGCAATGCCCCGCGACCGACGGGCGATGGACAAGCCTTCCGCCAAACGATCGATGCGGTCCACCAGCAGCACCACGTCCGCCGCCTCCGATGAGGCGCCGGCCCCCCGGGCTCCCATGGCGACGCCGACATCGGCGGCGGCCAGCGCCGGTGCGTCGTTGATGCCGTCGCCCACCATGACCGTCACGGTCTCGGCGCGCTCCGCCTTCACCGCTTCGAGTTTCTCGGCCGGCGAACGCTCCGCCAGCACCGTGTCCACGCCCAGTGCGTTGCCGATCGTTTCCGCCACATCGCGACGATCGCCGCTGACCATGAGGGTGCGCCGGATGCCGGCGCGGCGCAGGGCACGCAGGGCCCGGGGGCTATCGCTGCGGATCTCGTCGGCGAGGATCAACGCGCCCGCCGGCGAACCGTCCACCGCGACGAACACGACCGCCGCGCCCTGATACGCCGCCCGTCGCTGCACCTCTCTCGCCCACGATCCGACGGCGCGCCTCGCCGATGACGAAGGCCGGGGTGCCCAGGCCCACCTGCTTCCCGTCCACGTAGCCGGTCAGGCCCTGGCCGGCCGTTTCCGCGACCCGCTCCGGCAGACTCAGCTCCATGCCGCGGCGGCGGGCTTCCCTGAGAATGGCGACGGCGGTGACATGTTGCGAGACCTGATCCAGGGAAGCGGCCAGGCGCAGTATTTCGTCCGGGGCCATGCCTTCGCGGCACTCGATTGCGAGCAGGCGGGCCATGCCGGTGGTGAGCGTGCCGGTCTTGTCGAACATCACGACCTGGGCCCGCGCCAGCGCCTCCAGCGTCCCGCCGTTCTTGATCAGGATCCCGCGTTTCGCCGCGCGGGAGATACCCGAGACGATGGCGACGGGCGCGGCGAGAATCAGCGGGCAGGGCGTGGCCACGACGAGAACCGCCAATGCCCGCACGGGGTCGCCGGAAACCAGCCAGGCGGCCGCCGCCACCAGCAGCGCGGCGGGGACGAACCAGGCCGCATAGCGATCGGCCAGGCGCACGAACGGCGCCTTGGACTCCTGAGCGGCCTTCACCAGCCGCACGATGCCGGCAAACGTACTCTGCTCGGCGCCCGCCAGGGCCCGCAATTCGAACGGCCCGCCGGCGTTCAACACGCCGCTGGCGACTTCGATCGCCGGCCTCGCGCTCAACCGGCACGGATTCGCCCGTGAGCGCGGATTCGTCCAGCGTCGCGGCCTGATCCGGCAGCACCCCGTCCACCGGAACCACTTCGCCGGCGGCGATCAGCAGGCGGTCGCCGGCCCGCACCTCTGCCACGGGCACCGACTCCAGCGTCTCGCCGCGATACCGGTGTGCCGTGCGCGGCGCCCGCGCCAGCAGGGCGGACAGCTCCCTCCGCGCCCGGCGGGCGGCGTAGTCTTCAAGGGAGCGGCCCGAGGCCAGCATGATGGCGATCACCACGCCGGCCAGGTATTCGCCCAACAACACACTGCCCAGCAGGGCCAGTACCGCAAGCAGGTCCACACCGCCGCGGCGGCGCAGGAGATCGCGCACCGCCGTGACCAAGACGCTGGCCAGCACGACCACGACGGCGGCCAGCCAACTCCAACGCGTCATCGCCTCGCTGCCGGCAAGGCGGGCTATCAGACCCACGGCCAGTGCAAGCAGTGAAAATCCCAGGAGCAACCCGTTGGTGTGTTCGCGTATCCGCATTTCCCGTCCCGGCGCCGGAGGAACCGGCCATCAAAGCGCTTCCAAGCTACCGCAGCTATCCTTTCTGTACTTGATGCCCGTCAACTGGGCGGTTGGCGGGCCATTGCACAGTATTCCCCTGGCCATTCACCACAGACAAGGCAGGCAATGACCACGGAGCCCCCTGTTCACTCCGCAGGAGATGTCCCCATTGGCACCATCCGCGAGGTGCAGGGCCCTGTGGTGGTGATTGCCTGCGAATCGCTGCCGCCGCTGCATCGGGCGGTGAAAGCCCGCCTGGACGGCGAGACTTATCTGTTCGAAGTCCATCAGCACCTGGACGAACGTCATGCCCGGGCGGTCGCCCTGCACGGCACTGCCGGGCTGCGCCGAGGCCAGGCGGTGTATGACACCGGCGCACCGGTGCACGTGCCGGTATCCGACGAATACCTCGGGCGCGTCGTGAACATGTTCGGCGAACCCATGGACGCGGGCGCCGCGCCCCCGGCCGACACCTTCCGCAACATCCACGGCACGCCGCTACCGCTCTACGAATCCCGCGCCGCCAGCGAGACCCTGGCCACCGGCATCAAGGTGATCGACCTGCTGTGTCCCTTCGCCCGCGGCGGGAAAACGGGGCTGTTCGGCGGCGCGGGTGTCGGCAAGACGGTGCTCATCATGGAGTTCATGCACGCCATCGTCGCCCTGCATCAGGGCGTGTCGGTGTTCGGCGGCGTCGGCGAGCGCATGCGCGAGGGCCACGAACTGTGGCACGAGCTGGAAGAGGCCGGCGTGATGGACAAGTCCCTGCTGGTGTTCGGCCAGATGGACGAATCCCCCGGTGTGCGCTTCCGGGTGGGCCTCACGGCGCTGACCTACGCCGAGTACTTCCGCGACACGCGGGCCACGGAAGTCTTGCTGCTGATGGACAATGTGTTCCGCTTCGTCCAGGCGGGCAGCGAGATCTCCAGCCTGCTGGGCCGCATGCCCGCCACGGTAGGCTATCAGCCCACCCTGGGCACGGAGGTGGCGGAGCTGGAGGACCGCATCAACTCCACCGATTCGGGCGCCATCACCTCGGTTCAGGCGGTATACGTGCCCGCGGACGACATGACCGACCCGGCGGTGAGCACCCTGCTGAGCCACCTGGACACCCAGGTCATCCTCTCGCGCGCCCAGGCGGGCCGGGGCATCTACCCGGCGGTGGATCCCCTGGCCTCCGGCAGCAATCTCATGGACCGCCACGTGCTGGGCGCCCGCCACTACGACATTGCCGAAGGCGTGCGGGAACACCTGGCCCGCTACCGGGAGCTGGAAGACATCATCGCCATGCTGGGTGTGGAGGAACTCTCCGAGGAGGATCGGCGCATCGTCCAGCGCGCCCGCAAGCTGCAGCGTTACCTGACCCAGCCATTCCATGTCGTGGCCGGGCACACCGGTATCGCCGGTGTTTCGGTGCCGCTGGAAGAGACCTTGAACGACTGCGAGCGGTTCCTCACCGGCCGCTTCGACGATGTGTCCGAGGATCGTTGCTACATGCGCGGCACCATGGGCGCGACAACGTGAACGGGGCTTGTCGATGAGCGGCTTCCAATTGATTCTCAACAGCCCCGTGCAGTCCACTGAAGTGGACGGGGTGACCAGCTTCGTCGGCGGGGACGAAAGCGGCAGCTTCGGGATCATGGCCGGACACGACCGCTTCATGACCGTGCTCAAATTCGGGCTGGCCCGATACCGGGTCGGCGAGGCGCCCTGGCAGTATCTCGCCTTGCCGGGCGGCCTGCTCTACTTCGCCGACGACCGCCTGCGCATCAGCACCCGCCGCTACCTGGCGGACAGCGACTACGAGCGCATCAGCGGCCAGTTGCAGGCCGTGTTGCGCGGCGAGGAGGAAGACCTTCGCTCCATGCGCGAGAGCGTACGCCAACTGGAGCAGGCCATGTTGCGGCGGCTGATGAAAGCCAGCCAGGACTGAACGGTGCCCGCCATGAACGAACCACACCACAAGTTGCGCAAGGAGGTCGACCGCCAGGCGGACCGGCTTCGCCGCGCCGAGCGGGAGCGCGACACGGTGTTGGCCCAGACCGCGTTCCTGGGCACCCTGGGTCTGCTGCTGGTGCTGCCCATCGTGGTGGGCGCCTACGTGGGCCAATGGCTGGACCAGAAGCTGGCGGGCTACTCCGTACACTGGACGGTGAGCTGCGTGCTGCTGGGCGTGGCCGCGGGCGCCTACAGCGTCTACCTGTTCGTGAGGAGCCGGCCATGAGCGCGGACAACGCCGGCGTCTTCGCCGAGGGCGGCCTGCACCTGGGGCCGCTGCTGATCACCAATACGGTGCTCACCACCTGGGGCATCATGGCCGTGCTGATCGCCGCCGCCTGGCTGATCGGGCGCCGCCTGCGGGAACAGCCCGACGGCCTGCAAACGGCCGTGGAAGGGGCCGTGGCCGCCATGGAGGACGCCGTGGCCGGGGTGCTGCCGAATCACGTGCGCTACGTGCTGCCGTTCATCGCCACGCTGTGGGTGTATCTGGTGGCGGCCAACCTGATCGGCATCGTGCCGGGCCTGCATTCGCCCACCCGCGACCTCTCGGCCACCTCGGCCCTGGCCATTCTGGTGTTCTTTTCGGTGCATTGGTTCGGCCTGCGCAGCGAGGGGCTCAAGGATTATCTGCGCCACTACCTGACACCCAGCCCCATCCTGCTGCCGTTCCACGTGATCGGCGAGATCACCCGCACCGTGGCCCTGGCGGTGCGCCTGTTCGGCAACATGATGAGCCTGGAACTCACCGCCCTGCTGGTGCTTCTGGTGGCGGGCTTCCTGGCACCCATACCCATCCTGATGCTACACATCATCGAGGCCCTGGTGCAGGCCTACATTTTCGGCATGCTGGCGCTGATCTACATCGCCGGCGGCATCCAATCCCAACAACAGAGCAAACAAGGTAGCTGAACATGTCCGACATGCATTGGTTCGCCCTCGCCTCCACCGTGGCCGCCGTGATCGCCATGGGCATCGGCGTGCTGGGCCCGGGCCTGGCCATGGGCAAGGCCATCGGCCAGGCGCTGGACGCCCTGGCCCGCCAGCCCGAGGCGGAGAAGTCCATCACCCGCACGCTGTTCATCGGCCTGGCCATGATCGAGTCGCTGGCGATCTACGTGCTGGTGGTGGTGCTGATCGTCCTGTTCCGCAATCCGCTTCTCGAATACCTGTTGAAGTAGCGCGGTGAGATACCCGGACTAGGGCGCAAGCATGGAACTCGACCTGACCACATTCATCCTGGAGCTGGTGAACTTCCTGATCCTGGTGTGGCTGCTGAAGCGCTTCCTGTACAAGCCCGTACTGGAGGTGATCGAAAAGCGCCGCGCGGCGATTCGGGCAAGCCTGGATGAAGCGGCCCAGACCCAGCGCGCGGCGGAAGCCGCGAAGGAACAGTACGACCATCGGCTGGCGGATTGGGAACACGAACGGGAGACTGCCCGGGAGCAACTGCGCGCGGAAATCCAGCAGGAGCGGGCCCGCCTCATGGACGAGGTGAAGAAGGAGCTGGCGGCGGAGCGCAGCAAGGCCGCCGCCCGCAACCAGCGCGAGGCCGAGGAATGGCGCCGAAAGGTCGAGGAGCAGGCGCAACACCTCGCCGCCGCGTTTGCCGCCAGGCTGCTTGAACGCGCCGCCGGCCCCGAACTGGAACGCCGGCTGGTGGAAGCCGCCCTGGAGGATCTTCGTGCCCTGCCGCCGGAACGCGCCGCCGAGCTGCGCGACGGCGCCGCCGAGGCCACCGTCTGGACCGCCACGGAACTCCCCGAAGCGCTGCGCCAGAAGATCGAGCTGGCTCTGCAGGGCCTGGCGCCTGAAGGGCCGCTGCGATGCACATTCGAGCAACAACCGGAGCTGATGGCGGGCATGCGCGTGCAACTGGGCCCGTGGACCCTGCAGGCCAATCTGCGCGACGAACTGGCCTCCTTCGCCGACTGGGGGAGCCATGGCGGATAGCGCATCCCGCAACCAGGCCGATCCTTCGCTGGGCGATTACCGCTTCGGTCTTCGAATCAGCGAACGCGGCACCGTGGTGGCCGTGGGCGACGGCATCGCCTGGGTCGAAGGCCTGCCCTCCGCCGCCATGGAGGAAATCATCCGTTTCGACGACGGCAGCGAGGCGTTGGTGTTCCATCTTACGGAAACACTGCTGGGCGCCATCCTGCTTCACGCCACCGAATCCCTCACCGCGGGAACGGCCGCGCACCTCACCGGCCAGCGACTTAGCGTGCCGGTGGGCGACGCCCTGCTGGGCCGGGTCGTCGACCCGCTGGGCACACCGCTGGACGGGGCCGAGCCGCCCCACTCGGACGGGCGTCAGCCGCTGGAGAGGAAGTCCCCGCCCCTGACCGAGCGGGCTTACATCCGGGAGCCGCTCTACACCGGCTGCAAGATCGTCGACACCATGGTTCCCATCGGCCGCGGCCAGCGCCAACTCCTGGTCGGCGACGAGGGTGTGGGCCGTAGCTCCCTGGCGCTGGACACGGTGGTCAACCAGTCGGCTGAGGACGTGCTCTGCGTCTATGTGCTGATCGCTCAGAAGCGATCATCGGTGCTCAGCACCCTGGAAACCTTGCGCGAGCGTGGCGCGCTGGAGCGCTGCGTGGTGGTGGTGGCCGAGGCGGCCAGCCTGCCGGGCATGACCTATCTGGCGCCGTTCGCGGGCTGTGCCATCGCCGAATACTGGATGCGCCGCGGGCGGCACACGCTGGTGGTCTACGACGATCTCAGCACCCACGCCCGGGCCTATCGCGAGCTGTCCCTGCTGCTTCGCCGCCCGCCCGGCCGGGAGGCCTATCCCGGCGACATTTTCTATCTGCACGCCCGGCTGCTGGAGCGCGCCACCTGCCTGGCCCCGGAGCAGGGCGGCGGCAGCATGACGGCGCTGCCCATCGTGGAGACCCAGCAGGGCGAGATCGCCGCCTACGTGCCCACCAACCTGATCTCCATCACCGACGGCCAGGTCTACCTGGACCGCGCACTGTTCGCCGGCGGATTCCGGCCCGCCATCGACGTGGCCAAGTCCGTCTCGCGCATCGGCGGTGATGCCCAGCATCCGCGCATCAAGGAGGCGGCAGGCCGCATGAAGCTGGACTACCTGCAGTTCCTGGAACTGGAGGTGTTCACCCGTTTCGGAGCCCGTCTGGAAGCCTCGATGGAGAACAAGATCCGACGCGGCCGCGTGCTCCGGGAAGTACTCAAGCAGGATCGACTGAGCCCCGAGTCGCCCGAATTCCAACTGGCCTGGCTCACGGCCTACAACCACGGCCTGCTGGACGATCTGGCGCAGGAGGCCGTGGACCCGGTGCTGGCCGAGCTGGCGCGGGCGGTTGAGGCATCCGGCCTGGGTCTGGATGCGGCACCCGAGGAGTGGGAAAGCGCCGTGCACGGCTGGCTCAATCGCTCGCCGGAGGCGGCGAAATGACCGAGCGCCGCCGCATCGAACACCGGCTGCACACCTTGTCGGAAACCCGCGGCATCATGAACAGCATGAAGACGCTGGCCTTGCTGGAGACGCGCAAACTGGGCCGCTACATGGACCACCAGGAACAGGCGCTGCGCACCTTCGAAGAGGCCGGAGCGGATTTCCTGCGGTTCTTCGAACCGGCGCGGGCGGCCGTGGATCAATTGCAGCCGGTGTATCTGCTGTTCGGCTCCGAACGCGGGTTCAACGGCGATTTCAACCGGCGCGTCCTGGAATCCTTCGAGGCGCAATCCCGCCAGAAGCCGGGGTCCGCGCTGGTGATCGGGCGCAAACTGGGGCTGGAGCTGGCGAACGACGCCCGCGTTCTTGAGGAGCTTCCCGGGCCGGGCGTGGCCGAGGAAATCGAGGCCGGCGTGGATGCGTTGGTGTCCGCCGTGCGACGTGCCGCGGAACGGAAGGGTCCCTTGACGCTTGATCGCCGTGCACCACGGCGCCGAGCGCGGCCAGGTGGAGACGCGCACCGTGTTTCCCCCCTTCCGCGAAAACGCGTTCCCGGCCGCCACGGGCTATCCGCCGGAGCTGAACCTGGATCCGGTGGTGTTCTTCGGGGCGCTGCTGGAGGAATACCTGTTCGCGGTCCTGCACGGCCTGTTTTTCATGTCTCTGATCGCGGAGAACGAACAACGCATGGAACACCTGGATGCCGCGGTACGGCGTCTGGACGAAACCTCCGAGCAGTTGGCGCGCCAGCAGCGCACACTGCGTCAGGAGGAGATTACCGAAGAGATCGAAGTCATACTGTTGAGCGCAGCCGCCACGGCCGCGCCCGTTGGAGGTCCACGTCATGACTGACAAAGCGCAACCCCAAGCCCAAGACAGCCAGCGCACCCCGGCGGGTCAAGCCCTGCGGAGAAGGCGCCGTCGAAACCGCAGACGCCGGTTTCCATCACCCACGTCCCGCAGGGCCGCCTCGGACCGGGAATCGTCGATTCTTCCGTTTTCGCCGGCCGGCGGCAGCGGGTTTTCCGTGGATCGCATGTATCACGCCGGCCAGGGCCGAATGACCGGCGGAATCTCGCTGGCCGCCCTGGGCCAGGCTTACGGCGACTGGGCCACGCAGTTGTTGAACTCGCCGGGCAAACAGGCGGAACTGGCCGCCAAGGCGCAGCGTAAGGCGCTGCGCTTCATGGCCTATGCCTCGGAGCGGCTTCAGCATCACGACGACGCGCCCTGTATCGAGCCGCTGCCCCAGGACCATCGTTTCGACGCCCCCGAGTGGCAGCAACTGCCGTTCGCTTTGTACTACCAGGCCTTTCTGCTCAACCAGCAGTGGTGGCACAACGCCACCACGGGCCTGCACGGCGTATCCCGCCACCACGAGGGCGTGGTTTCGTTCCTGACGCGGCAGATGCTGGACGTGTTTTCGCCCTCGAACCTGCCGTGGACCAATCCGGTGGTGCTCAAGCGCACCCTGGAAACGGGCGGCATGAATCTGGTCCAGGGCGTCGCAACTGGGCCGAGGACTGGGAACACAACATCATGGGCCGGCCGCCGGCGGGCACCGAGAATTTTCGCGTCGGGCAGGAGGTGGCCGTGACGCCCGGGCGGGTGGTCTTCCGCAATCGGCTGATCGAGCTGATCCAGTACAGCCCCAGCACGGACAAGGTGCGCGCCGAACCCATTCTGATCGCTCCGGCCTGGATCATGAAGTACTACATCCTGGATCTCTCGCCCGAACAACTCGCTGGTCAAGTACCTGGTGGATCAGGGCCATACGGTGTTCATGATCTCCTGGCGCAACCCCACCGAGGAGGATCGCGACCTGGGCATGGACGACTACGTGAACCTGGGCGCGATCAAGGCCCTGGAGGTGGTGCGGGAACGCATCCCGGATCAGCCGATCCATGCCGTGGGCTACTGCCTGGGCGGCACACTGCTGTCCATTGCGGCGGCGGCTATCGCGCGGGACGAAGACAAGAAGGACTGGCTGGCGTCGGTCACCTTGTTCGCCTCCCAGGTGGACTTCACCGAGGCCGGCGAACTGATGCTGTTCATCGATCCCGCCCAGGTGGCCTTCCTGGAGGACGTGATGTGGGATCAGGGCTATCTCGACACCAAGCAGATGATCGGGGCATTCCAGTTGCTGCGCTACAACGACCTGATCTGGTCCCGGATGGTCCACGAATACCTGATGGGCGAGCGCACGCCCATGAACGACCTCATGGCCTGGAACGCGGACGCCACCCGGATGCCGTTCCGCATGCACTCGGAATACCTGCGCCATCTGTTCCTGGACAACGACCTCGCCGAGGGACGCTACAAGGTGGGCGAACGCCCCGTCGCGCTGACCGATATCCGCGCGCCCATTTTCGCCGTGGGCACGGAGAAGGACCACGTGGCCCCCTGGAAGTCCGCCTACAAGATCAAGCTGCTCACGGATACCGACGTGACGTTCCTGCTGACCAGCGGCGGACACAATGCCGGCATCGTCAGCGAGCCGGGGCATCCCCATCGCCACTATCGGGTCACCACCCAAGAAGGCCGCGGACTCCTATATCGATCCGGATGAATGGGTGTCGTCGGTGGAACCTGTCGAGGGTTCCTGGTGGCCGGAGTGGCATCGCTGGCTGGAATCCCATTCGGACGGCTTGGTTGCCGCCCGCAGACCCGGAGGAAGGCCGGACACTGGGTCCGGCACCGGGAACCTATGTCCTGCCAGGACTGACGGCAAACCGGTGGTCGGATTCGCGGCGGCCAGCGGCACGGGCAAGACCACCTTGCTGCGGGGCCTGATTCCGGCGCTTGCCGCCCGGGGTGTGCGGGTGGCGGTAATCAAGCACAGCCACCACGATTTCGACATCGACAAACCGGGCAAGGACAGCTACGAGTTGCGCAAGGCGGGTGCCGCCCAGACCCTGGTCATGTCCCGCCAGCGTATTGCGGTGATCGTGGAGAACCCCGAGGGCTTTGAACCCACGCTCGCGTCCGCCCTGGACCGCCTCGATCCCGCTGGCGTCGACATGGTCCTGGTGGAAGGATTCAAGTGGGAACGATTCCCGAAGGTGTTAGTCCACCGCGGCGCGGGGTCTTTCCCCTCGATGAGGGAAGACGCCGTCGCGGTGGCCACCGATCGGCCCGACGCCTTGGATACGGAGCTGCCCGTGTTGGACCTGAACCGTCCCGAGCACATTGCGGCATTCATCGTCGAGACCTTTCTTGTCCGGGAGGAGGAGACCTCATGAGCAATGCATCGGAGGTGGCGGATCTTCTCCGCCTAAACATGTTGTTCGAACGGCTGGAGCCGGCCGAAGTGGAGCTCCTGGCGCGAGAGGTCCGCGTACAAAACCTGGCGGCGGGGGAGGCGCTGTTCGACCGGGGAGATGCGGCGGAGCGCTTCTACCTCGTCCGTGACGGGCGCATCAAACTCTACCGCCTCTCCGCCGCCGGCCAGGAGAAGATCGTCGAGGTCTTCGGCCCGGGCGAGACGTTTGCCGAGGCCGTTATGTTCATGGAGCACAACGTTTATCCCGTCAACGCCGCGGCACTGGTACCGACCACGGTGCTCGCCATCCCTAACGGGGTTTACAAGAACATCCTGGGCGGCAACACTCGCGCCTGCTTCCGGTTGCTGGGCGACATGAGCATGCGGCTTCACCGCCGCCTCAACGATATCGACGGTCTGACCCTGCACAGCGCCACCGAGCGGGTGGCGGATTTCCTGCTGCGGGAGCTGCCGGCGCCGGACTCGGATCGGTTGAGCCTGGGGCTGCCCAAGCAGGTCATCGCCTCCCGCTTGGCCGTGACCCCGGAAACGCTGTCGCGGGTGCTGGGAAACCTCTCCGAGGCGGGCATTGTCCGAGTGGAGGGCAAGGAGGTACGGATCCTCGATCGGAAAGCGCTGGAGCGGGCGGCCACGGAACCGGGCCGGTGACGGGGCGAATCTCGGCCATCTCCGGGCTCGCATGGCCGACCGCTCGGAGCACGACCGTGTGAATCGATCAACGTCTTCCTAGTCGCGAAACACCTCGTCGGGGTCCCGGAAGGCCTTGAACTCGAGGCCGTTGCCACTGGGGTCGGCAATGAACAGGGTGGCCTGCTCACCCACTTCGCCTCGGAAGCGCACATGGGGCTCGATAAGAAACTCCACGTTCTGCTCTTGCAGCGACTGGGCCAGTTGCTGCCACCGCTCCCATTCCAGCACCAATCCGAAATGCGCCACCGGCACCTGGCGGCCGTCGACTTCGTTGGTCGCAACGGCCGGATACTGGTCGACCAGATGGGCGCTGATCTGGTGGCCGCGGAAATCGAAATCGATCCATCGCTCGCTTTGCCGGCCGACTCGGCAGCCCAGGACGTCCCGATAGAAATGGCGGGTTGATTCCAGGTCCGTCACCGGAAAGGCCAGATGGAAGGGCGAACGAGGCATATGATTCAGTCTCCGTCTCGAATGGCCGGCGAACCCGGCGCAAGGCGGGGCCAGATTCAGGACTCCCGGTCCTCGCGGAGAAGCTCCCGGGCAAGGGCGGGATCCAGGTTGCCGCCGGTGATAACCGCGACCGTGCCGCCGGAGTCGCCGTCGACCTTGCCGGTGCGGCATGCCGCCACGCCCACGCAAGCGCCCGGCTCGGCATAAAGCTTGGCATCGTTCAGCACCGCGCGGAAGGCTTCCACGATTTCCGCTTCCGAAACCGTAACCAAGTCGTCCACGTATTCCCGGCTCAGTCGATAGGTAAGGTCCCCGGCCCGGTTCGCCCCCAGGCTCGCGGCCAGGGTCGTCACCTTGGGCAATGTTTCCGGTCCGCCATGTTGCCATGCGTAGCCCAGGGTCGCCGCGCCGTCCGGCTCCACGCCGATAACGCGTACCGATGGAGCGCGGGATTTGACGGCCAGCGCGATACCGGAAATCAGACCGCCGCCGCCAACGGGCACCACAATGCGCTCCACTTCCGGGAACTGATCCAGGATCTCCAAGCCGACCGTACCCTGTCCGGCGATGATTCGCTCATCATCGTACGGATGAACCAAGGTCAGGCCCCGGCTGGCGGCAAACTCCCGGGCCTTGGCCCAGGTCTCGTTGATGGCACCGTGCAGAATCACTTCCGCGCCCAGGTCCCGGCACGCCCTGACCTTAATGGGGCTGGCGCCTTCCGGCATGAACACCGTGACCCGCGCACCGGCCGTGCGGGCGGCCCACGCCAATGCTTTGGCATGATTCCCGGCGGACACCGTCACCAATCCTCCGGCGAGCTGCGCCTTGTCGGCCTCCGCGATCCAGTTGAGAGCCCCCCGGGCTTTGAACGATCCGGTCATCTGGAAGAGTTCGGTCTTGAGCCTGGGTCCGCCGAAGGCCGGGTGGCGCAACAGCGGCGTGGGCGCCAGCATCGCGCCAATGTGCTCGTGGGCCTCAAGGATGTCTTCGTAGCGCACCATTGAAACGCTCCGTTCGCAGGCAAACGGCGTTGTGTCGGGTCGACCTCGACACTTCACGGGGGTGATGGCGTTGCCCGACAACGGTTTCAACCGCGTTCCCGGGGCGGTGGACGGTTCGGCTACCATGGACAGGCAACCGTATGCCAAGCGGGAAGGAGAACGGGATGGCGCAGGCATTCATCACCGGAGCCAGCGGTTTCGTGGGCCGCAACATGCTGGACCGATTAACAGCCGACAACTGGGAGGTGACCGCTCTGTACCGCCCCGGGCGCAGGCCCGTTTGGGCGGGTCGCTACGCCGTGCACTGGGTGGAAGGCGATATATTGTCGGAGGAATCGCTCAGCCGCTCACTGCCGCGGGAAGTCGACGCCGTCTTCCATGTGGCCGCGGACACGTCCATCTGGCGGCGAAACAACGACCGCCAACGCCGGGTCAACGTGGAGGGGACTCACAATCTGGTGGAGGCGGCGCTGCGGGCCGGCGCCAAACGCTTCATCCACACCTCCACCTGGAATGTGTACGGCCTTGAACAGGGCGTGATTAACGAGGACTCCCCTCAATCCGGCCGGGACTCCTGGATTGCCTACAATCGCACCAAGGCGGAGGCGGAGGACTTGGTGCGAGCCGCCATTCGCCGCGGCCTGGACGCCGTATTCATCAATCCGTCCCACATCATCGGCCGCTACGACACGGAAAACTGGGCACGGATGATTACCTTGGTGGAGAACGGGAATCTCCCGGGCATCCCGCCCGGCAGCGGATCGTTCTGCCACGCCGAACAGGTTGCCAGGGCGCAGGTCAGCGCGGTTGCGGCAGGACGGGTGGGGGAGAACTATCTGCTGGGCGGGACGGATGCCAGCTTCCTCCAGGTCATACGCATCATCGGGGAGATCACCCGGCGACCGGTACCCAAGCGCCCCATGCCGGCTCCGCTGCTCAAGGCCTATGCCCGAGTACTGGAAGCGATTTCAACGCTCACCGGCCGGGAACCCATGCTCACGCCGGAAGGCGCCGCCATGGTCACCGAACACCCCCGGATAGCGTCGAGCAAAGCGGAACGGGAGTTGGACTACACGCCCGTGGACTTGCGAACAATGTTGCTGGACGCCTATCGCTGGTTGTCGGCAGCGGGGCGGGCGAACGAACCCCCGGGAAAGTAAAACGCCTGCCCCCGAGGCGGGAAACAGGCGTTTCTTCGTGCGGCCGGGCCTGGCTATCAGGTCCCGGCAACGCCTGCGGCTTACTTGGCGGTAAGCGATTCCTTGAGAATCTTGGGTGTCACGAAGATCAGCAATTCCGAGTTGTTGTTGGTGTTCTGCTTGTTGCGGAACAGGGCGCCGACGATGGGCAGATCCCCGAAGAACGGCACCCGATTGATCACGTGATTCTTGTTGCGCTCATAGATGCCGCCGAGCACCACCGTTTCACCGTTGTCCACCAAGCACCTGAGTCGCAATCTGGCGGGTGTCGACACTGGGAATGCCGCTGAAGATCTGCCCGACGCTGTCCTTGTTGACGGTCAGATCCATGATGATCCGGTCGTCCGGGGTGATCTGCGGTGTCACCTGGAGGCTGAGCACCGCCTTCTTGAACGACACCGAGGTGGCGCCGCTGGAGCTGGCCTCCTGGTAGGGAATCTCCACACCCTGCTCAATCTTGGCTTCCTTCTGGTTCGCCGTGATGACGCGGGGGCTGGAGATCACCTGGCCCTGGTTCTCGGTCTCCATCGCCGACAGTTCCAGCTGCAGCAGCCAAGTGCCGATCTTGCCGATGGCCATACCCACGGAGGCAGCGGAATTGACCGCCGGCAGATCCACCATCAGGCCTTCGTTGCCGCTGCCTGCGGGGACTTCGATACCGCTGATTCCACCGTAATTCACATAGCCGGGCTGGGTGCCGCCGACGACGCCGCCGACGTTGTCCGTAGTCTGGATCCGATTGTTCCCGCTGTAGCCAAAGCGCACCCCGAGATCCCGGCTGAAATCATCGGTGGCGATGACGATCCGGGACTCGATCAGTACCTGGCGAACCGGAATATCCAGCTTGGACAGTAGCCCACGGATATCCGTGAGATTCTCGGCCGTATCCTGCACGATCAGCGTGTTCGTGCGGTCATCCACGGTCACGTTGCCGCGCGTGGACAGCAACGAGTTCTTGTCGCTCTTGAGCAGCTTGGCTATGTCAGTGGCCTTGGCGTAGTTGACCTGAAGGTATTCCGTCTGCAGCGGCGCCAGCTTCTCCACCTGCTGCTGGGCCTTGAGCTCGTTCTGCTCCCGGGCAGCGATTTCCTGGGCGGGGGCCACCAGGATCACATTGCCGTTGCGCCGTTTCGCCAGCCCCTTGGTCTTGAGAATGATGTCCAGCGCCTGATCCCACGGCACGTTCTGAAGGCGCAGCGTAATGTTGCCCTGGACGCTGTCGCTGACCACCATGTTCAGGCCGGTGAAGTCCGCGATCAGCTGGAGCACCGAACGCACTTCGATATCCTGGAAGGACAGCGAGAGCTTCTCGCCGGTATATTTCGGCTTCTGGGCCGCCTTCTGCTCCTGCTCCTGCTTGGTAAGCGGCTTGACCTCGATGGCGAGTTGATCGCCGGCCTGATAGGCCAGGTGGTCATAGTCGCCATGCGCCTTCACGGCGATACGGACACCGGTGCCCATCTGACGGACATCGACCTGGCTGACGGGCGTGGCGAAATCCGTCACATCGAGCCGACGCTGAAGCCGGGCCGGGACGGTCGTGTTCATCAGGTCGGCGACGATCGTGTCGCCTTCCTTGTGAATATCAAGCGGCACGGAAGGGTCCTTCAGCGACACCGTGAGCCGCCCGGTGCCATCCTCCTGCCGGTGGAAGTCCACGTCCGTAATGGCATTTTCACCGGACGCCGATCCCGTAGAAGCCTGGAGCACCGGACGCCCCCCTTGTTGGGACCCGGCCATGTTGCTGCCGGGCGTGGCCAGCGTGATCTCGAACTGGTTGCCGTTGATGCTCGTGGAGTAGGGCACCATTTTGGCGAGCTTGATGACGACTCGGGTGCGCCCGTCCGCTTCGGCGGTGGCCAAGCCTTCCACAAGGCCGACGCCGATATCCACGCTCTTGTCCTTGAGGGCATTGACCGTATTCGGG
The DNA here is from genome assembly GCA_963711725.1 of uncultured Gammaproteobacteria bacterium. GTDB lineage: Bacteria > Pseudomonadota > Gammaproteobacteria > Nitrococcales > Aquisalimonadaceae > CAVQFO01. Next base: position 164,661 of record CAVQFO010000042.1, read on the forward strand.
AAGTCGAAGGCGATACGTGCCGGTTGCTGTATCTCGAAGCTGTTGGGCTTGGTCGGCGGCGCCGACAGCTGCAAGGTGATCTTCACCTGGTTGCCCGGCAAGGCCGTGAAGTCGACGGACTTCAAGGTGTTGCCATCCGCGGCCGTGGCGGAACACGCCCAGAATGCCATCGCCAGCAGGCACGCGATGCCCCACCACGCCCCAAGAACGGACTGCCTGCGCCCACCGCCCGTCAGGCCGGTGATGCGAGCTGAGCCTTGTTTGTACATTGTGTCGACTCCCGTGGACATTATTCTTTCACCACCAGCGATGCTTGGCGCTGCACCCATCCGCCCTGGCCGTCGGGTACCAGCTCGACAAGCTGAATCTTGTTTTCACCGATGTTGGTTATGCGACCGTAGTTTTGACCGAGGTGATTCCCCGGCTTGACGCGATGAATCGTTCCATCCGGATCCCGCACCAGCCCCCAAAGCGAGTCCCCGCGTTCCAGGATGCCCACCATGCGCAGGGAATCCAGAGGATATTGCTCCAGCGGCTCGCGCCGGCGCGAGGGGTCGGGCCGTGGCCCGCCGGCGTTCGCCTCATGCTTCTGGGTCGGTTGGGCGAAGCTGAGCGGGAGAAACGGATCCCGCACCTCGCCCGCCGGATAGGCATACGATTCGTAGGTCTTGGGCTCCGGAATGGGCTCAATGGCGCGGGTCTTGCGGGCCTTGGTCGCCGCGATGTAACTCTGCAAATCATCCATGTTCCGCGAACAGCCGGTCAGCAGAACCGTACCGAACACGAGACCGGCCATCACCAGGATGGAGAGCAGGACGGCGGGTGGTTCGTCATTTGCCACCCCCTTCTTCCAGATACCAGTATGTTTTCGCGGTCGCGCTCATCACCAGCTTGTCGCCCGCCCGTCTTGCCGCCTCCCTTCTCTTTCGCCGGTTGAATGGAGATGTCGTGGAGCGTGACGATACGCGGCAGATTGGCGACTCCGCTGATGAAACGGCCGAAGTCGTTGTAGGTCCCCCGCACCTGAATCTGAATCGGCAGCTCGGCGTAGAACTCCTTGCGGATCGGACTGCCGGGCTTGAACAGATCGAACTCCAGGCCGCTGGCCAAGCCCGTCTGGGAGATGTCCACCAGCAGGCCGGCGACCTCGACCTTGCTGGGCAGCTGCCGCAGCATCGCACCGAACGAAGCCTGCATCTCCTTGAGCTGGGCCTCGTAGGCGTCAAGATTCGCCGCGCGCCGCTGTTTGGTCTCAAAGGTCTGCTTGAGGTCGTTTTCCTTTTTCTGGGCCGATTCGAGCCGGCTGAGTTGATCCTGCCAGCCGAACTTCCAGGCGCCGAAAACCACCAGCACGAAGACAATCGCCAGCACGACTCCCTTGACTAGCCACGGCCAATTCCCGACCTCGTTGAGATCAAGATCGTTCACATTGAATTCGGAGAGCTTCATCGTCTACCCCGCGGCTTGTTCGCGGCTTTCTTGTTATTCACGCCGCCGCCTGATTGATCCTGCTGGTTCTGCTCCTTGACGGTCAGGGTGAAATCGCTGACGCGGACCGACCCTTCGTCCTTCACCTGGATCACCTGCAGACTCGGATCCGAAAGCCAATCCGACGCATCGAGGTTCTGCATGTAGTTCGACACCCGGGCGTTGGACTGGCCCACACCCTGCAGGACGATGGCGCTGGATTGCTGCTTCAGGCCGGTCAAATAGACCCCATCGGGAAGCGTGGCGGCGATCTGCTGGAACACGTGGACAATCTGCGGGCGGCCTTGCTGGAGCTCCTGGATGACGTTCATTCGCGCGATCAGCTGCGCCTTGGTCGACTCCAGGTCCTTGATCTTCACGATCTTCTCGTCGAGCTTCGAAATCTCCTGTTTCAACAGCTCGTTCCGGTTCTGCTGATACTGAATCACGCCCGACAGGTATTGGCTCACTCCAAGCCATACGCCAAGACCTAACACGGCCGCGAATACCAGCAGGGCGACGAATTCCGTTTGACGCTCTTTCTTGCGCTCCTCGCGCCAGGGGAGCAGATTGATGCGGGTCGTCATGAATCGAAGCTCCTCAAGGCAAGGCCGCAGGCGATCATCAGTGCCGGCGCGTCTTCACTGAGCAGCTGCGGACGTACCCGGGAAGAGACCGTCATATTGACGAAGGGGTTGGCAACCGACGCCTCGGTATTGGTGTGGGACTGGATGATTTCCTCCACACCCTGGATGGAGCCGCAGCCACCGGCCAGGACAATGCGGTCCACCGAGTTGTGCTGGCTGGCGCCGAAGAAGAACTGAAGCGACCTCGCCACCTGCTGGCCCATGGCATCCTTGAACGGCTCCAGGACTTCCTCCTCGTAGCTGTCCGGCAGGCCGCCGTGGCGCTTGGCCCGCCCCGCTTCCTCGTAGGAAAGCCCGTAGCGGCGCATGATCTCTTCGGTCAGCTGCTTGCCGCCGAAGACCTGTTCGCGCGTATAGACGATCTGGCGATCCTCGAGAACGGTCAGCGTCGTCATGGTGGCGCCCACGTCAACCACCGCGACGGTTTCCTCTACACCCTTGCCGGGAAGGCTGTCGGCAACCAGGCCGAATGCGTTTTCGATGGCATAGCTCTCCACGTCCATAACCACGGGCGTGAGGCCGGCCCCCTCGCAGGCGTCCACGCGGGCTTCGACATTTTCGCTTCGGGACGCCACCAGCAACACATCCACCGACTCGCTGCTACCGGCGGTGGGCCCCACCACCTGGAAATCGAGGTTCACCTCTTCCAGCGGATACGGCACATACTGATCCGCCTGCAGGCCGATCTGCATTTCCAATTCCGTCTCGGAGAGGTTGGCCGGCATGGCCAGCACTTTATTGATCGCCGCGGAGGCGGGCACCGCCATGGCCACGTGCTTGAGCTTGGTCTGCGCCCGGCGGACCGCCGCCCGCAGGCTTTCGGACACCGCCTCGATATTGGCGATGTTCTTTTCGACCACGGCGTTGGGCGGCAACGGCTCGACCGCGTAGCTTTCGACGCGGTACCGCCCGTCCTGCTGTTTGAGCTCCAGCAGCTTTACGGCGGTTGAGCTGATGTCTACACCCAGAACGGGAGGGCGCTTCTTACCGAAAAGTCCCACGAACTTTTTTCCTTATAGTTGTTCGGCTTAGCCGACAGACGTGCCCCTGAACATTCAATACCAAGCTTAACTATATATCAAGAGCGAAAAAAAGAGGCTGTGACGCCGTCGGGCTTGCTATCGTAGTTCGGTCGCCAAACATTTATACTCTTGCCCCTTTCCACAGTGTACACTTTCCAACCGATGAACCGTTTGCCCCGCATTTTCCTCTACCTCTTCGCCACCCTGTTTTCGCTTGGACTCCTGGGGGCTATCGCCCTGGGCGTGCTCATCATGGTCCTGGAGCCCAAGCTGCCCTCCGTGGACAGCCTCAAGGATGTTCGCTACCAGGTGCCGCTGCAGGTCTATAGCCGCGACGGCGTGCTTATCGCCGAGTTCGGCGAAAAGAAACGTCAGCCCCTGACCTTCGATCAGATCCCGCACGATATGGTGCAGGCTTTCGTGGCGGCGGAGGACGAACGTTTCTGGGAGCACCCAGGGGTAGACTACCAAGGCATTCTCCGCGCAATCTGGTACCTAGTTCGCACTGGAGAGAAGGGACCGGGCGGCAGCACCATCACAATGCAGGTGGCGCGGAACTTCTTTCTGAGCCGTGAAAAGACCTATCTGCGCAAGCTCAACGAAATCCTTCTGGCGCTCAAGATCGACCGGGAGCTGACCAAGAAGGAGATCATTACCCTCTACCTGAACAAGATCTACCTGGGTCAGCGCGCTTACGGGGCGGGCGCCGCCGCGGAGGTTTACTACGGCAAGCCGGTAGGCCAACTCACCCTGCCCGAGATCGCGATGATCGCGGGCCTGCCCAAGGCCCCCTCCAGCATGAATCCCCTCGCCAACCCCAAACGGGCGCGGGAACGACGCGCCTATGTGCTGCGGCGAATGAAGGAGCTGGGCTTCATCAACGACAAGGCCTACGAGGACGCCGTTGCCGCGCCGCTCACGGCCAGCTTCCATGGGCTTACCAATGAACTCGCAGCGCCTTATGTCGCGGAAATGGCGCGGGCAGAGACCGTGGCCCGATTCGGCGACGACGTCTACACCGACGGTTACAAGGTGTACACCACGGTGGACAGCCATCTGCAGCGGGTGGCGACCCAGTCCGTTCGCGATGGCCTGATCGCCTACACCAAGCGCCACGGCTATCGCGGGCCCGAGGCCCACGTCGACCTCGCGAAATACGACAACGGCGACGCCATCGACGAACTCCTCCAGGACTACCGGGTGGTCGGCGGACTGGAGCCGGCCCTGGTGCTGGCCGTCGACAAGGACGGCGCGAAGCTGGCCCTGAGCAACGGTCGACGGGCCGACCTGCCCTTCTCGGGTGCGGCCTGGGCGAAACCCTTCGTCAACCAGTCCGTGGTCGGCAGCGCGCCCAAGGACATGACCGACGTCGTCAAACCCGGCGACCTGATCCGGGTCCGCAAGCAGGGCGATTCACTGGAACTTTCCCAGGTGCCCGAAGTGGAAGGCGCGCTGGTCTCGCTGGCACCGCGGGACGGCGCCGTGCGAGCACTGGTGGGCGGCTTCGATTTCTTCCAGAGCAAGTTCAATCGCGCCACCCAGGCCCGGCGCCAGCCCGGCTCGAACTTCAAACCCTTCATCTATTCCGCGGCCCTGGACCACGGATTCACGCCGGCCACGCTGATCAACGATGCGCCGGTGGTATTCCGGGACAGCGGACTGGAGAGCACGTGGCGCCCGGAGAACTATAGCGGCAAGTTCTTCGGCCCGACCCGCATGCGCGAAGGCCTGGTCCATTCCCGCAACCTGGTCTCCATCCGCATCCTCCGCGCCATCGGCGTGGACTACGCCGTGGACTACGCCCAGAACTTCGGATTCAAGCCCTCGGAGCTGCCGCACAATCTCTCCCTGGCTCTGGGCAGCGTAAGCCTGACCCCCATGGAGATCGCCCGGGGCTATTCCACGTTCGCCAACGACGGCTACCTGATCACGCCCTACCTGGTCTCCCGGATCGAGGACGGCAACGGCAACAAGGTCTTCAGCGCCAACCCCGTGCAGGCCTGCACCGACTGCGGCGAGGACAAGAACGCACCGCACCCCGTCGACGCCGGCCTGGCGGAAGCCCTCAACCCGCCGGTCAAGCCGGCGAAGCGAACGCTGACGCCGCAGAATGTCTATCTGATGACCAGCATGATGCAGGACGTCATACGCCATGGCACGGGCCGGCACGCCCTGACGCTGCACCGCTCGGACCTCGCCGGCAAGACGGGCACCACCAACGATCAACGCGACGCCTGGTTCTCGGGGTTCAACGCCGACGTGGAGACCACCGTGTGGGTCGGCTTCGATCAGGTCCACTCACTGGGCCCGGCGGAAACCGGCGCGCGCGCGGCCCTGCCCATCTGGATCGACTATATGGGTGAAGCCCTCAAGAACACCCCCGAGACCAAACTCGATCAACCGCCCGGGCTTGTTACCGTGCGAATCGACCCGGACACGGGGCTGGTCGCCAGCTCCAACAACCCCAAGGCCATCTTCGAGACCTTCCGGGAAGACAATGTTCCCGCCAAGGAACCCGAGGCCGGCGCTACGGCAGCGACCAGCGGCGAAGGTGGCGGCGGATCCTCGTCCAAGCCGCTGTTCTAATGCGACCCCTCCGCCGGCCGGCCCGACGGAGGGGTGTTCCATTCGTGGGATTCGCGTATAACTAGGGAAAAGACGACTGCGCGGGGGTGTACATGTCTCGTCGCCACACAAGTCGCTGTCCCATTGCCGCTTCGCACCCGCGCGCGTTCGAGCGCCGTTTTCCCGAGTTGGCCGTTGCCCGGCCAAACCCATATTCAATCCGTACGTCCAATGCAAATGCATACGCCCCGGCGCGCCCGTAGAGCCGGCGCCGGTCACTTCATGCCATCAGGTGGGGAGAGCCAAACCATGCCAAAGCATCAGAGCCTGCGTGACCAGCGAATGCGCCAACGGCTAACCATCGAGGCGGCTCGCATCATGGCCGACGAGGGCGTCAGCGACTACTACATGGCCAAGAGGAAGGCCGCCTCCCGTCTGGGCGCTCCGGATACCCACAACATGCCCCGCAACCGGGAAATTCAGGAGGCCTTGAGCGAATACCAGCGCATCTTCCACTCGGACTCCCAACCGGCGCGCCTGCGTGAGCTGAGGGAGGCCGCGGCCCAGGCGATGGAGTTCCTGGCGCATTTCCGGCCGCGCCTGGTGGGATCGGTGCTCGACGGAACAGCCGGTGAGTATTCCGACGTCAATCTGCATGTGTTCGCGGATACGCCGGAAGATCTGGCCTTCTTCCTGATGGACCACCGAATTCCGTTCGACACCAGCGAACGCAAACTCAAGGTCATGCGGGACACCTATCAGCCCTTTCCCGTATACCGCTTCCTGGCCGAAGACGTCGTCATCGATCTGACCGTCTTCAGCGGCAAGGACTCCAACCAGTTCCCGCGCAGTCAGATTGACGGGCAACCCATGGAACGGCTGAACCTGAAGGGGGTGCAGGCCCTGCTGGAAGAGCGTCCATGTTAGTGAAAAGTCATCTCCGGAGAATCCGCGCGTGGGATTTCGTTCGCGAGGCCGGGATTATGGGTCTCGCCAAGGAGCCAAGGACGCCAAGGGGAGGGGATGATTCAGTTCTTCGCGTTCTTGGCGCCTCGGCGAGAGAAAGTCGCTTCCCTGCCCACAGCACATAAAAAAGCCCGGCATCTGCCATACCGGGCCTTCGAATCGGCGGCGCACCCGGCACCGCGGATGAATCCGCCTTAGCGCTGATTCATGGGCACGTAGTCGCGCTTGGCGGCACCGCTGTAGATCTGGCGCGGGCGGCCGATGCGCTGCTCCGGATCCTCGACCATTTCCTTCCACTGGGAAATCCAGCCCGGCGTGCGTCCGATGGCAAACAACACCGTAAAGAACTCCGTGGGAATGCCCAGGGCGCGGTAGATAATGCCGGAATAGAAATCCACATTCGGGTAGAGCTTGCGCTCCACGAAATAATCGTCGGCGAGGGCGATCTCCTCGAGCTTCATCGCCAGTTCGAGCTGGGGATCGTGCTCCATGCCCAGCTCGCTGAGCACCTCGTGGCAGGTCTTGCGAATGATGGTCGCCCGGGGATCGTAGTTCTTGTAGACCCGATGACCGAAGCCCATCAAACGGAAGGGGTCGTCCTTGTCCTTGGCCTTCTCGATGAACTTCGCCACATTCTTGGCGTCGCCGATTTCCTCCAGCATGCGCAGCACCGCCTCGTTGGCGCCGCCATGCGCCGGCCCCCACAGGGCGGCGCAACCCGAAGCGATGGCCGCAAACGGGTTCGTGCCCGTGCTGCCGGCCAGGCGCACCGTGGACGTGGAGGCATTCTGTTCGTGATCGGCATGCAGAATCAGCAGCTGATCCAACGCCTTCTCATAAACCGGGTTGATTTCGTAGCTCTCGGAGGGCCGCGAAAACAGCATGTTCAGGAAATTGCCGCAGTAGCTCAAGCGGTTCAGCGGATACACGAAGGGCTCGCCGGTCATATGCTTGAAGGCGGCGGCGGCAATGGTGGGCATCTTCGCGATGATCCGGTGAGCGGAGATATCGCGGCTTTCCGGATCGTTGATATCAATGCTGTCGTGGTAGAAAGCGGAGAGCGAGCCCACAACCGAGGTCAGCATGGCCATGGGATGGGCGTCGTAATGGAAGCCGTTGAAGAAGTTCTTCAGGCTTTCATTGACCATGGTGTGCTGGGTGATGGATTCGTTGAAGTTCTCCAGCTGGGTCTGATTGGGCAGTTCCCCGTAGAGCAGCAGATAACACACTTCGATAAAGCTGCTGTGCTCGGCCAGTTGATCGATGGGATAGCCCCGATACAGCAGAATGCCCTTGTCACCGTCGATAAACGTGATGTTGCTCTGGCAACTCGCAGTGGACGTAAAGCCCGGGTCGTAGGTGAAGTACCCGAACTCCTTGTACAGGGTCTTGATGTCCACTACCTCGGGGCCGTGCGTCCCCTGGCGGACGGGGAACTCGACACTCTTGCCGGTGGCGTTATCGGTAACGGTAACGGTCTTGCTCGACATGGATGCTCTCCTGGTCTCTCTAGCCCCGTGCGCGAAACTCACGGTTTGCGCCGCCAGTACAGCCTCGGCTTCGCGGCCAACGCCATGGCGCTTATTTGCTTGAAGGTTTCTTGAATCTGGAGGCCGCCATTGGCGGCCGGTGCACGATGCCGAATGCTGGCCGTGGCCAACGCTCGGGAAATCGCCGCGGGTCCAGCCCGGATGCTTCATGCGATCTGATGAACACGCGGGCTAGGCGAGGCCACCCCAATAGAAACGGCGGCCTAGTATAAGTCGCGCAGATACTACCAGCAAAGCAGCGGATCGCAAAGAGAACGGCACAGTAGCCGACATAACACCGGAAACAACCCGGAACATGCGGCTATCTCCGTCTATCATGCACCCATTCCCGAGACTGTTACCGCGTCTCGGCAGACTCAACAGGTGAACCGATCGTCAAATCAATGGGGTGATGGAGCGTCATCCTCAACTCCCCCTTGCGCCGATAGAGCCACCCACGCACGCCGATGGTGCGCCCTTGAAGGGCTTGGAGATCGACACCCCGGAAGTAATGCAGGGCTGACTCCGGGATCCGCACCGCCAAGCCGCCGGCCAGATCCAGCCAGCGCGAATGCCCACCCCGGCCCACATGCTCCACTGGCCCGAAAACCCGGGCAAAGCCCCTCCGGTCCGGCCGCACTTCGCCACTGCCCACCCAGTGATAGCGGCGAAGCGACCAAATGCCCCGCCCGCCCCGGTCGGCGTCGGCCTCCAACGCCCGATAACACGTCGACTGCGTTACATTGGGAGCGACCACCAGCGCGGTTCCAAGGCCGCGGCGCAGGAGTTCGGCCTCGAGATTGCGGCCGTCGGGGAGATAGACATGCGCCAACGTCCGGTGATAATGATCATGGCGCTCGGGGCCGTATTTCAGACGCACCCGGCCGCCGGCTTCCGACAGCAGCTTGACCACAAACCGCCGGGCCGCCTGTGAAAACGGTTCAGCCGGACGCCCTTCGTGGGAAATCTCCGGCGTGTCCACGCCGATAAAGCGGATTCGGCGGCCGTCGTCCAAGCGGACGGTATCGCCATCGTAGACATAAGCGACGTGCCCGGCGTCATCGTAGGGAGGTCCGCCGCAGGCATGGGCCGGCGCCACAAACAACAACGCCCACACCACCAGAAGGAGGTGCGGGCGTTTCGCGATCGACAGCGCCTTGCCAGGGAGACTACTGACAGGCCGACTTAGTGCGTCTGTATCGCCTTGAAAGAGTGCCAGCCTTACTTGCCCTTGGAGAGCCGGCCGTACTTCTGCTTGAAGCGGTCCACGCGGCCGCCGGTGCTGAGCACGCGCTGCTTACCCGTGTAGAACGGATGGCTCTTGCTGGAAACCTCCAGCTTCACCAAGGGATACTCATTTCCGTCTTCCCACTTGATCGTCTCTTTGGTCTTGATCGTGGAGCGGGTCAGGATAGCGAAATCCGACGAGATGTCCTGAAAGACAACGTCGCGGTATTCCGGATGGATCCCTTTCTTCATGATTCACTACCTTAATCGATGTTCGGTTTAAGGCCGCGCAACGACACCGCGCAGCCTCGGTATTCGCGAGAACGCGCAATGATAGCGATCTGTCGCCGCCGTGACAACCGTCGTTCAGTGGGTTCTCGATAGGGGGAAAGGGATAACCGTCGCCTTGCGGCGCAGGGCCTGGGATCGGGGACCACCTTCCCAGGCGGCGCGCAGGTCATCGGTGGCTTCCAGCAAACCGTGCTCGCCCATGACCGAATCCCACATCATCTGCGAGAGCCGGATGCAGGCCGCCAGCGGCGTCTTCGCCTTGCTTCGGGTCTGGTCGATTCGCCATTGCAGGCAGCGCAGGCGATGCTGCTTGGCCGCCGGCGCGGACTCGATGAACTCCTCGATGACCTCAGCGCGACGCGCCTCGAAACCGGCGGGATCCGTCTTCGCCAGCTGCGACCAGTCATCGAAGTCTATCCTCGGGCAGGCTGTGCGTCCCATGCGCATCCCCTCGTGACAAGCTCATTACTCTAACCATAGCAGACATCGCCGCGGCGAAGGCGTTCCGTTCATGAGGTTGGCGCCGAACGGTACACTGCGCTTTCCTCGGGCGCGCGCGGCGCTAAACTTGAGGGAGCGGCCGGATGCCCCGCGCCGGCGCGAATCCCGGAGCGGGTGCATTGCGAACACCTAAACGATGAAGGGGGAGACATGGCGAAAACGGGTCTGACAGGCGCACCGGGCAATGGAGAGGTGATCACGCCTCCGCTGCCCACCGATGTCCGCGCCAACACGCTGCTCTCGCGCGCGGATTGGGACCGCATGCGCGCTGCTTGCGAATCGGACCCGGGCGGATTCCACGGCGAAATCGCCGCGCGCCACAGCCATTGGTTCGATCCCGACACCGGCGCCTGGCTCCAAAAGGACAACCTGGGGCGCTGGCGCGGCTGGATCCCCGAGACCGCCCAAGCCCGCGACAAGGCGGGCGATTGGACACCGTGGTCCGCCGGCCTGGACGAAGCCGCCGCGCCTTATTACCGCTGGTTCGTCGGCGGCCTCACCAACGCCGCCTTCAATGAGGTGGACCGCCACGTCTTCGCCGGGCACGGCGCCGAAATCGCCTACTGGTACGAAGGCGACCGCTGGGACGGAACCGCCAACAAGGGCCTGGGAGCGCCGGTGCACGAAACCGCGCTCAACCGCCGTGAATTGATGCTCCAATCGGTGCTCGCGGCGCTGGCGCTCAAGAAGCTGGGGCTGCGCAAGGGCGATCGAATCGCCCTGAACATGCCCAACTGCCTGCCCCAGATCGTCTGGACCGAGGCGGCGAAGCGGCTCGGGATCATTTATACCGCCGTTTTCGGGGGCTTCTCGGACAAGACCCTGGCGGATCGTATCGAAAATGCCGGCGCGCGGGTCGTGATCACCGCCGACGGCGCCTCACGCAACGCCGAAAACGTCCCGTTCAAGGAGGCTTACACCGATCCCGCCCTGGACCGCTACATCGGCGTCGGCGCCGCCCTGGACGTGGTCGCCGAGACCGCCCCCCGGTGGTGCGACTCCACGCTCACCGAATCGCTGGTGAGCCGGCTGCGGGAAGGACTGGCCGACGACATCACCACCACCCCCGCCGAAGTCATGCACTTCATAGGCATGCAGTTGGCGGCCAGCCCGGAACTGCAAACCGAAAACGCCGTGGAGCTGCGCGCGGGACTGGCCTCCGCCCTGGCCCGGGCGCCGCGCCGGGTGGAACGGGTGATCGTCGTGCGCCATGCCGGCCTGACCGAGGTGCCCTGGACGGCGGATCGCGATGTCTGGGCCGAAGACTTGCTGGCCGAGGCGGCCGAAGAGCTGCGCGACATTACGGGCGAATCACCCGATCAGCTCCTGGAACTGCCGGACACGGATCTGGCGACGCTGCTGTGGAAGGCCTGCCCCTGCGAAGCGGTGGAGGCCAACTTCCCGCTGTTCATCATTTACACCTCGGGTTCCACGGGCAAACCCAAGGGCGTGGTCCATTGCCACGGATACATCGCCGGCCTGGCTCACACCATGAGCGTGAGCTTCGACGCCGTCCCGGGGCGCGACCGGATCTACGTGGTTGCCGACCCGGGCTGGATCACCGGCCAGTCCTATCTGATCTCCGCTTCTCTGGCGGCGCGCATCCCCGGAGTGGTCACCGAAGGCGCACCGGTCTTCCCTCACGCCGGCCGTTTCGCCTCCATCATCCAACGCCATGGCATCACGGTGTTCAAGGCCGGCGTCACGTTCCTCAAGACCGTGATGACCAACCCCCAGAATCAGGCGGACGTGGAACGCTACGACATGTCCAGCCTGCGGGTGGCCACCTTCTGCGCGGAACCGACCAGCCCACCGGTCCAGCGCTTTGGCATGGAGCTGATGACGCCTCAATACATCAACTCCTATTGGGCCACCGAACACGGCGGCATTGTCTGGACTCACCCCTACGGCAATCGCGACCTGCGGCTGCGCTCCGACACCCACTGCTATCCGCTGCCCTGGGTGTTCGGCGATGTCTGGGTGGCCGAAGGCGAGCCTGACGAGGACGGGCACGTAGGCTATCGCGTGGCGGAACCCGGCGAACGCGGCGAGGTGGTGATCACCCGGCCCTACCCCTATCTCGCCCGCACCGTCTGGGGCGACGGCGATCATATCCTGTCACCGGACTGGCAGGGAGACATCCAGCGATTCCGGGAAAAGTACTTCGACCGTTTCACGGACGAATCCGGGCAGCCGCTGCCGGTGTACGTGCAGGGCGACTTCGCCGTGAAATACGAGGACACCAGTTTCACTTTCCACGGCCGGTCCGACGACGTCATCAACGTCTCGGGGCACCGCATGGGAACGGAGGAAATCGAAGGCGCCATCCTCAAGGACAAGACGCTGCGGCCGGATTCCCCCGTGGGCAACTGCATCGTTGTCGGCGCACCGCACCGGGACAAGGGACAGGCACCGGTGGCCTTCGTCCTGGAAGCCCCCGAACGGGCCCTGCACCAGGACGACATCAACCGCCTGCAGAGCCTGGTCCGCGAAGAGAAGGGCGCCGTCGCCGTCCCCCAGGACTTCATCCCGGTCTCGGCGTTTCCCGAGACTCGATCCGGCAAGTACATGCGGCGGATGCTCAAGGCCCTGATACTGGAGCAGCCCCTGGGCGACACCTCGACACTGCGCAATCCCGAATGCCTGGACGAACTCGGCGAAAAGATCGCCCGCTGGCGCGCGTCGCGGGACCTCGCGGAGGAACAGCAGCTGTTCGAGGACAGCCGGTTTCTCCGCATCCAGTATGATCGCGTGCCCCATCCCGGCAAGGAGCCCCGCTTCGTGGCCACCCTGATCGTCAGGCACCCGCCGGTCAACGCCCTGTCCGAGCGGGTGCTGGACGAGCTGGGCAAGGGCATCGATCACCTGGATCGCCGCGACGACGTCAAGGCCGTGGTGGTCACGGGCGCGGGGCCCAGCGTGTTCGTGGCCGGCGCCGACGTTCGCGAACTCCTGGAAGACATGGATGAAGAGTCGGAGGTCCACGCGGTGGCCGCCAAGGCGCACGCCGCCTTCAGCCGACTGGAGGCAATGAACAAACCCGTGGTGGCCGCCATTCAAGGGCCGGCTCTGGGCGGCGGCTGCGAGCTGGCCATGGCCTGCCACTACCGGGTGGGCTCGCGCGCCGCCCGCCTGGGGCAGCCGGAAATCAACCTGTTCCTGCCGCCCGGCTACGGCGGCACCCAGCGCCTTCCGCGACTCTTGGAAAGCCGCGCGGACGACCCCGACACCGGCATCGCGCGCGCCCTGGGCATCCTGCTCTCGGGCCGCAGCCTGGATGCCGATCGCGCCTTGGAGATCGGCTTGCTGGATGAAATCGTCACCGGCTCGGTGGATCCGGCCACCTATGCACGCGCGCTCGCGATGCGGGCGGCCGCCCATGGCGACGGACCGCTGCCCACGGCCATGCAGCGGCGCCACGAGCGCCGCGCCGACTGGCACCGCAAAGCGGAAATCCACTGGGCCGCCGTTACCAAGGACGCGTATGTCCAGGAATGCCTGGCCCAGGCCGCCAACGCGGGCCGGGACGCGGTGGCGAAACGAATCCTCGACTTGGTGAAGGCCGGCTACGCCCAAGGCATGGATGCCGGCCTGGAAGCCGAGATCCAGGCGTTCGCGGAAATGGTCATGGATCCGGAGTCGGGCGGCAAACGCGGCATCCGGCTGTTCATGGACAAGCGATCGCCGCCCCTGCCGCTGCGCCCCCGGACGGAATTCAACGATTCCGCCCTCGAAAAGCTGGTTCGGGAACACCGCCTGCTGCCGGTGGGCAGCCCGTTCAATCCCGGCATCACCGCCTTGCCGGAATGGCAGCACGCCTGGGCCGTGACCAAGGACCCGGCAACCGGCAAGCCCCGGCACGGCGAACCGGCGGCCTGCGAACAGGCCGCCGTGGTCCCGGTCCCCCGGCCGGAACCCAACCAGGCCTTGCTCTACGTCCTGGCCTCGGAAATGAACTTCAACGATGTCTGGGCCATTACCGGCGTCCCCATCTCCGTATTCGACCTTCACGACGAAGACGTCCACGTGACCGGCTCCGGTGCGCTGGGCATGATCGTCGGCATGGGCGAGGCGCTGCAGGCGGAGGGCCGGCTTCAGCTTGGCGACGTGGTCTCGGTCTATTCAGGCGTCTCGGACCTGCTCGACCCCCGAGCCGGCGAAGACCCCATGCACACCCGCTTCGTCAACCAGGGCTACGAGTCCCCAGACGGCTCCCACCAGCAATTCATGGTGGTGCAGGGCCCCCAGTGCACGCCCCTACCGGCGGGCGTCAACCTCGAACAGGCCGGGAGCTACATCCTCGGCGCGGGCACGGTCTACCGCTGTCTGACCCGCAGCCTGGCGGTGGAGCCGGGCAAGCGCCTGCTGGCCGAAGGCGCCGCTTCCGGCACCGGCCACTGGGCCATCGCCCTGGCCCGAAGCCTGGGCCTGCGGGCAACCGGCATCGTCTCCTCGGACCAGCGAGCCGCGGACGTTCGCGCCCTGGACGCCGGCGCGGTCAACCGCGCCGCCAAGGGCCTGGAGAAGGCGTTCGTGCGCGTACCAACCGATCCGACCGCCTGGCCGCAGTGGGAAGAGGCAGGAGCCCCGTTCCTGGAACAAATCCGCGCCGAGAACGACGGCGAACTCGTGGACTACGCCGTCTCCCACGCCGGCGAGAATGCCTTTCCCCGAAGCTTCCAGGCCCTGGCGCCCGGCGGCGTGATCTCCTTCTACGGGGCCTCCAGCGGCTATCACATGACGTTCCTGGGCAAGGAGGGAGCAGCCACGCCGACGGACATGCTGCGCCGGGCCGGCCTGAGCGCGGGGCAGACCTGCCTCACCTACTACGGCACCGGCCCGGATGAGTGGGATGGCCCTGGCCTGGAAGCCATCGAAGCGGCGCGCGGGGCCGGCGCCCAAATGGTGGTCGTTACCCGCAGCAACGCCCAACGGGACTTCGTGCTGTCTTTGGGCTACGGCGACGCCGTGGTGGGCGCCGTGTCCGCTGGAATGGCTGGAACGCCGGGAGCCGGACTTCCGCTGGCCCGAGACCATGCCGGAACTCCCGGATCCCATCCGTGAAACCGAGTCGTTCAAGGAAGCGGTGCGGGCGTTCGGGGAATGCACGTTCAAGCCGCTGGGCCAAGCCGTCGGCGCACTGCTCAAGAGCAGCGGCAATCCCAAGGGCATACCGGACGTTATCATCGAACGGGCGGGCCAGGATTCCCTGGCGGTATCCACCATGCTGGTCGCGCCCTATACCGGCCGCGTGGTCTACTTCGAGGACTGCGGCCACCGCCGCTACAGCTTCTATGCCCCTCAAGTCTGGAATCGCCAACGGCGCATCCTCATGCCCACCGCCGCCATTCACGGCACCCATCTTTGCAATGCCGCCGAAGTCGCAGAAGTCCGGCGCCTGGTGGAGTCCGGCGTCATCGAAATCCCGGCTGTCCATTTGTTTGACTGGAACCAGGCGCCGGAAGGCCATCAGGCAATCTGGGAAAACCGCCTGCCGGAAGCCACCGGCGGAGCCCGCAAGGCCCTGCTCAATCACGCCCTGCCCGGCCCCGGCATTCGCAGCCGTGACGAGTTGCTGATGCGATGGGCCAAGCGTTAACCGCGGCTTGGCGCGCCACAAAAAAGGGGGTGCCGTAAACGGCACCCCTGGTCGTCTGAGCCGAAGCCGACTGCTTACCGACTTTCGGCAGGCTTCAACTCAAAGGCGGAAAACTCGCCTTTTTCGATCTTACGGTCCTTGTTGTGATCCACCGAGGCGAATTTGTCCCGCAGGGACGGATCCTTCTTCGCCTCCTCGGCGCTGATGACACCGTCGTTATTGGTGTCCAGCTTCTGGAAGGCCCGCTGATGGGCCTGATCCATCTGCTCGTGGCGCATATTGGAATTGGCGTTGCCGTTCTCCATCTGGCTGCCGCCGGTTGCGGCCAACGCCGTGGCGCACATCAGTGAAAACGCAGTGCCGATCAAAATTCTGGCCTTCATGGCTTACCTCCTTTTCCTTTTCGGGCTCACCGTCCTTCAGTTGGGACGATGCGCGCCGCTGAAAACCGCCTGGATGTAAAACCCGGGCGGTCTGACGCACGACATTTCCCTAGGGTGACTAGCGGCTCGAACCCGGGCTGGTCTGGGCACCGCCCTGGGAATGCAGTTCGAACTTGGCGAATTCACCACGATCAACCTTGCCGTTACCGTCCTTGTCGGCTTTCGCGAACTGCCCCTGCAACTGCGGGTCCTTCTGGGCCTCCTGACGGCTGATGTGGCCATCATTATTGGCGTCCAGTTTGTGGAAACTCGGCTGTTGCGACTGCGTCATCGGCTGGCTGGATTGCCCCATGCTGGAGCCACCGGCCGCCAGGGCGCCGAAGCTGACCAGGGATGCCGCGATACCGAACAGGATTCCTGCTTTCATAACCAACCTCCAATCGTGTGGCACGTTGCAAAATGCGGGGAGCCCCCGCCTGCAGGAGCCTTCTGCAGAACGTGTGCCAAAACGACCAACCCCAGCATCTTCAATCGCTTAGCATGGACCCCAGCCCCGAACCTCGGCCCGGCCGTCGCCCCGGGGGGACGGTGGCGCAGACTCCTCCAGGCAGGGCCCGCCCCCACGGGCCGTGACGCAGCGCGTTCACGCCGCCGGGCGCCGTGTCCCCCGCCCACGACACGGCATTGCTCCACCGGCGATGTCGGCCTGGCATCGCCGCGACGCCATCCCCATGGTAGATTTTCGACGAATACAGCGAAGGAAGATCACCCCGCAATGAAAAACCCCCTGCTCGAAACCGACGGCCTTCCGCCTTTCTCCCGCATCAAGCCCGAGCATGTGGAACCCGCGGTGGACGAACTCCTGGCCGAAAACCGGCGGGTTCTCCAGCAACGGCTGGACGCCACCGACGACTACACCTGGGACAACCTGATTGCCCCACTGGAAGATGCGAACGACCGGCTCAACAAGGCGTGGTCGCCCGTGAGCCACTTGAACTCGGTGGTCAACTCCGAGGAACTGCGCAAGGCCTACAATGCCTGCCTACCCAAGCTGAGCGACTACGCCACCGAGATCGGCCAGAACGAACGGCTGTTCCACGCCTATGAGGCCGTGGCCGCACGCGACGATTTCTCCGGGCTAACCGCCGCCCAGCGCAAATCGATCAACGATGCCCTCAAGGATTTCCACCTGTCCGGCGTCGACCTCCCCGCGGATCAGAAGGCCCGCTACAAGGAAATCGCCCAGCGCCTGTCGGAACTGTCGTCCAGGTTCGAAGAGAATCTGCTCGATGCCACCAATGCCTGGCAAAAGCACATCACCGACGGCGCCACGCTGTCGGGCCTGCCCGATTCCGCCTTGGGCGTGGCGCGGCAAGCCGCCGAACGGGAAGGGAAGGAAGGCTGGTTGCTGACCCTGGATTTCCCCGCCTATTTCGCGGTGATGTCGTACGCGGACAATCGCAGCCTGCGCCGCGAAATGTACGAGGCCTTCGCCACTCGCGCCTCCGACCAGGGGCCATTCGCCGGAAAGTGGGATAACACTCCGATCATGGAGGAAATTCTCAAGCTTCGGCATGAAAAGGCCCGCCTGCTGGGCTACCACAGCTACGCGGACCTTTCCCTGGCCAAGAAAATGGCCCAGACCACCGACGAGGTCATGGGCTTTCTCAACGACTTGGCCGAGCGCGCCAAGCCCAAGGCCGAGGACGAACTGGCCGAACTGCGCGCATTCGCTCGCGACGAATTCGGCCAGGCCGACCTGGAGCCCTGGGACATCGGCTACTACTCGGAAAAGCTGCGCCAGGCGCGCTACCAGATCTCCCAGGAGGACTTGCGGCCCTATTTCCCCCAGGACCGCGTTATCGACGGCCTTTTCAAGGTGGTCGAACGCCTCTACGGCATCGAAATACGTCAGCGCGAAGGCGTCGACACCTGGCATCCGGACGTCCGCTTCTACGAAATCCTCGATCCCGACGGCGGTGTCCGCGGTCAGTTCTATACCGATCTCTACGCCCGCGCGAAAAAGCGGGGTGGCGCCTGGATGGATGAATGCCGGGTGCGGCGACGCACCGCCGCAGGAATCCAGATTCCGGTGGCGTACCTCACGTGCAACTTCACCCCGCCGGTGGGCGACCAGCCGGCGCTGCTCACCCACGACGAAGTGGAGACGCTGTTCCACGAGTTCGGCCACGGCCTGCACCACATGCTCACCAAAGTGGACGCGCCCAGCGTTTCCGGGATCAACGGCGTTCCCTGGGATGCCGTGGAACTGCCCAGCCAGTTCATGGAAAACTGGTGCTGGGAACGCGAGGCGGTGGATCTTTTCGCGGCCCACCATGAAACGGGGGAGCGCATTCCGGACGAGCTGTTCCAGCGAATGAAGGCGGCCAGAAACTTCCAGTCCGCCATGCAGATGGTGCGGCAGTTGGAATTCTCGCTGTTCGATTTCCGGTTACACGCCGAGTACGACCCCGAGCGGGGCGCGCGGATTCAGCAGATTCTCGACGGAAGTCCGAGATCTGGTGTCGGTGATCAAGCCGCCGGCCTTTCACCGCTTTGCCAACAGCTTTGCCCACATCTTCGCCGGGGGCTACGCGGCGGGTTACTACAGCTATAAATGGGCGGAGGTTCTCTCGGCCGACGCCTTCTCGCGGTTTGAGGAAGAGGGTATTTTCAATCGGGAAACCGGCCGCAGCTTTCTGGAGAACATTCTGGAGAAGGGGGGATCGGCGGAAGCCATGGACCTGTTCGTCGCATTCCGCGGCCGCCGGCCCCGCATCGACGCCCTGCTTCACCACACGGGGCTGATGCCCACCTCGCACGAGCCGGTGTAACGGCTCCGCTCTTTCTATGCGGAGAAGAGACGGTCTCTCGCCAAGGCGCCAAGTACGTGAAGGAAATGACAAGGCTGACAATAGTCTTTGATTCCTTGGCGCTCTTGGCGTCTTGGCGGGAGCGGTATTCTTAATCTCCCGTCAAAGGGCCTACGCCCCTGCCAACCGCGGATCCAAGCCCCAAAAAAGGAAAAGGCCGCCTCCTTGCGGTGGGCGGCCCATGCCAGCGGTGAGATTTGGCTGCTGTTAGTCCGCCTCCCTGGCGGGCAATCCTTTGTGGGCTTCCCAGCCCCAGCCTCCGGCGCGCGTCCTTTTCACTTCCGTTGTGATCGCCGTATCTCTCACGCCAGAGCCATGGTACGCGCCACGCCGCGCATGGTCTGTAAGAAATTTCCTATGTTGTTGTAAGCGATTGTCGGCTCGAACGCGCTTCGTGGCCGGGACACCACCTGGATCAAGGAATCGTGGCCGCCGCATGATAGGCTCACCTTCGGAAACAGGAAGGCTCGAACCGTGAACGGCGAGAAGCGCGCAACATCTTTGATCACCGGGGAATTTCGCAATCGGGATCTGGAGGCGGAATACAGCCACAGCGTGCGGAACGTTGTGGCAGCGCATTTGCGTTTGGCGGTGATCGCGGCCGCCGTGCTATTCCTGCTATTCGCCTTCAACGACTATACCGACTTGGGCTTGAGCAGGCCCTTCTGGGTCCTGTGGGCGGTACGGTTGGTTCCCGTTGCCGGGGCCGTCTGGCTGCTGATTGCGCTTCGGCGCCACCCGGAACTGGCTGTCAGGGGCACGGCCATAACGCTGCTGGAGATCGTCGCCCTGACGACCTTCCTGGTCATCGTCTGGGTGCGCCCCGACGCGATGCCCTGGCACGCCACGGCAATCACCACCATCATTTTCGCCTTGTATGTCACCGTACCCAACCGGCCGCTGCTGAGCCTCGGCGTGGGGATCTACGCCGCTGTCGGATTCCTCCTCGTCGGCACGATCGCAGCACAGCTCTCCGTTTCCCATGTGGGCCGCTACACCCTGCTTCTGGTCATGGCCAACGCCTTTGGCCACTTCGCCAATCTTCAGATCAGCCGCATGCGGCGCCGCGAGTTCGCCCTTCTTTACCAGGAGCGATCCGCCCGCCGCGACCTGGAACTGGAAGTGGACCGGCGGCGCGAATTGGAAGACGACCTGAAACGCCTCGCCAATACCGATTCCCTGACCGGTCTGCTCAACCGCCGGCAATACCTGTCGCTGTCCAATCACGAAGCCCGGCGCTCGAGTCGCTCCGAAAGACCGCTGACCGTGTGCCTTTTCGATCTGGATCATTTCAAGCGAATCAACGACGAACACGGTCACGACGCGGGTGACGCCGTGCTCAAGGCGGTCGCCCAGGCCGTTTCCGAAACGGTACGTGAAATCGATATAGTGGGCCGCTACGGCGGCGAGGAATTCACCGTAACGCTGCCGGATACGGACATCCAGGCCGCCGGCGAGGTTGCGGAACGTATCCGCGAGGCCATTGCCGGGCTGGAAGTCATGGACCACGGCAAGGCTATCCACGCCACGGCCACCCTGGGCCTTGCCGCCGTGCGGGACGGCGAGAAGACGGTGGAGGCCGCGCTGGCGCGGGCCGATGCCGCCCTCTACCGGGGCAAGGCCGCGGGCCGCAATCGAATCGAACAGGAGACATCATGAGTCGGGAATCCGGAGAAAAAGTCAGGCGCCAGGTCATGGGCGACGAGTTCGTGGACCGGGCATTGGCCAACGCCAACGAACTGACCCAGCCCTTGCAGGATTTCATCAACGAACACTGCTGGGGCGCGGTCTGGGATCGTGGCGTGCTGGAGCGCAAGACACGCAGTCTGGTCACCATCGCCATGCTGGCCGCGTTGAAGGCCCCGCAGGAACTTAAAGGCCACGTGCGCGGCGCACTGCGCAACGGTTGCACGGCCGAGGAAATCCAGGAAACGCTGCTGCACTCGGCGGTGTACTGCGGGGCCCCGGCCGCCCAGGAGGCGTTCCGAGCTGCACGGGAAGTTCTCGACAGCTGGCAGGGTTAGGAACACCCGAGAACCGAACAGGCACGTCTGAACTACAATTTGAAGAGCGGGCCGTGACAAGGCCACCGCTGGTCTTCAATCAGGGAACTATTGATCACACCGGCAAGGAGGTAGCCGCGATGGTTCAGCGCAACGCCTACGCACTAAACACCGCGTCCAGCCCCGGGTTCAGGCCGCCAGCTTGAGTCGCCGCCGGCCGTGATCGTCTCGTTGAAGTGGCTTACAACCGGTCGTCAGCCACCGAAAGCGTCGCTGAGAGTTTCCTGCGACGCGGAGCATATCGAGATTCATGCTGCGGACGGCTCCATGCGCCTGCCGTGGCGGCAACCGGTGGGAATCGCCATCGAAACCAGCGGTGAAGGACCATTCGGCACCGATGTGTTCTGGGTACTGGGAACGGCTGGGGAGAACGTCTGGATCCCGCACCAGATGGAAGGCGTCGATGACGATGCCTTCGTCCAGGCCATGGAGTCCAGGCAGAAGGGGATATTCATCTGCTGGAGCCGAGCCGACGCCGGCGTACCGGGACAAAAAATGACAAGGACCTCTCATGTACGTAGGCCACTACGGGCCGAGTCTCGCGCTCAAGGCCATGGTAAAGAACGCCTCTCTGGGCTGGCTGTTCATTGCCGCGCAATTGCTCGACATCCTCTTCTTCCCGCTGGTGCTGCTGGGCGTCGAACGCCTGGTGATCATTCCCCACTACACGGCGTCGACCTCCTTCGAACTGCCTTACATGCCCTACAGCCACAGCCTGGCCGGGGCGCTGGTCTGGTCGGCGCTGGCCTATCTGGCTGTTCGTTGGTGGCAACGCGGGAAATCCAGCCGGGGCGGCACAGCAGTGGCCCTGGCGATCGGAGCCGGCGTGTTTTCCCACTGGCTGTGCGATCTGCTGGTCCACACGCCCGATCTGCCCTTGTGGAGCAACGGTTCGCCCAAGGTCGGCCTGGGGCTCTGGAACGACGTGTTCACGGCGTTCGTGGTGGAATCGGCCTTCCTGATCGTACCCGCCTGGTTGTACATGCGCGGCACCCGCGCCAAGGACAACGTGGGCCGCTACGGCTTGCCCGTATTCATTGCGGTGCTCATCGGGGTCAACGCCATCAACACCTTCGCGCCGCCGCCGATCAAGACACCTACCCCTTTCGCCATCAGCGCTCTGGTTTCCTACGCGCTGTTTACCGCTGTGGCGTTCTGGCTGGACAGAAAACGGGAACCGATGGAAGCCGGATAGCCTCGGATATGTAGGAGCGGCGCTCATCGCCGCGAAGGGTTGGAGGAGTCGGCTCAGCGTTCGCGGCGATGAGCGCCGCTCCTACACGAAACTGGCTACACTGCAGTTGCAGCGCCCCCTACGGATGCCACCCACCCCGCAGCAGGCCGTCGTAGGCCTTCCATTGGACGTACCAATTCGTCGAACCGGCGATGACGGATAGGGCATCCCGGCGGGAGGCCGCATCGACGTGTTGGCCCAGCCCGGCGGCTGCGGTGCCGGCCACCAGCAGATTGGGATTATGGGCCAGGCTCAGTAACCGGGGCCGGGCCGCCGACGGCGGTTGATCGCCCAGCTGCAAAGCGAGCCGGTAGTCCGCCAACACTCGGTCTGCGCCCGGCGGTGAAACCGCGGCCAGCAGACCCCAGGCAATGGCAACGCCCACCACCACGACGCAACCGCGCAGCCACCAACGGCCGCCGCCGCGCGAGACCCAGCCCAGCACCCACCACATGGCGCCAAAAACCACCAGCGGCAAACCGTAGAGCAGCCCCCAGCGCGCCATCAAACGCAGGCGCGCATAGCTGTCGGTCTGCCGGGAAAATGCCGAGAGAACGGCATCGGTGTCGCGCATGAACGCCGAGTACCCGATCCGCAGACGATGGCCGCCGGGGTCCCGCAGAACCACTGCACCGTCCTTCCCCAAATCAACCCGCAGCGCCAGGGAAACCGGCTTCGCCACCGGGAGATAGGCGAACCGCCTCAACCGCTGGCGAACCCAGGCGGCCCGGACGGAATCCGTATCGCCGGTGAACGTATAGGCGTTGACCAACCGCTGCTGCGGCGATTTCAGCACCTGGGCGGGATAGAGCGCGTAGCGGTAGTAGGCCTGAACCAGGGTGGCGCCCGCCCGTGTATGGAGCACCAGGTCGCGGATACGATAGGGCAGGTGGGCGCCCCAGGTTGCGCCCAGACCAATCAGCACCGCCAATGCCAGCGCAAGGCCGGCCGGCGCGGGAATCCACCCTGGAGCGGGCGCGTGGCGGACGGACTGCAAGAGCCGGGCGGCGGCACCCACCATTGGAACGGCCGCCACCAGGGCTACCGCCCACCAAGACATGCCGACGCGTGTGACAACAAGTGCCGGGGCGGACAGCAAGACTACCGCGGGCAGGGCCACCCACCAACGCGGACGGCGCGAGACCCCCTCGCCGATCACCATCCCCCATGCCGCGAGCATGGGGCCAAGGGTCGCGGTGAAGAACAGGCCCGCCGCGAACGAGACACCGGGGGTTGCCATTCGAGCGAGCGCACCGGGCCCCGGGATCACCGTGTAACCCTCGTTCCGCAGGACAGTGATCAGGTGCGCGAAATCACGGTTGTGGCCGGCAATCAGCCCCATCGCCAGCAGTTGGCAGCACATCAGCGCCAGCGTGAGGGGGATCGCGGGGGAGGCGCTGAGCCTCCCCGGGTGCCGGGCGGACGCCACGGCAATCGCCTCCTCAGAACCGGAAGGTGCCGCCCAGGGACAGCATGGTCACGCTGCTGTCGCCGGAATCGGTCTTCAGCGTTGCCCGCTCCGCCGCCAGATCGACACTGAACCGCTTCTTGAAATGAGCGCCCACGCCCAAGGTAATGCCCCGGCGCTCGGGCCAGAAGCCGCTGGCATCGCCGCCGCTGGCGGCCTTGGCGCTGTAGACCCCGGCCCGGTAGGCGAGGTACAGCGGAGCCAGCTTGGCCCAATGGACCGGATGCTGGAATTCGGCGCCGAGGGAGAGCCGGCCGGAGGTGTTACCGCCGCCCCAGTCCGTGTAGCCGTACTGGGTGGAGACCAGCACGTATTTGCTGTCGTCGGCGCCCAGGCGTTTGCGCACCGCGAAGCCCAAATCCAGGCTCTGAGGCATGTTCACCAGCAACTGGTCGGCCTGGTCGTTGTCGTTGCTGAGCTTCTGGCCGCTGATCGTCGACGAGTGATAGGTGACGCCGGCCGTGGCCCGCAAGCCACTTTCATCGTTGTCCACCACCCGGTACTGGCCGCCCACGCTGAGGCTGAGACCCGTGTTCGTGCCGGTATCCACCCCGGCATCGGATGGGGCATTGAGGCTGTCGCGCACAATCACCTTGGTGCCACTGGAATCCACACTGACCAAGCCGCCTGCAAAGCCGATCTTCAACCGGTCGCGTGCGAAGCTGAAGCCGTAGGCGACGTCCAGCACCTGAATCGTTTCGTTGATGCGGCCGTAAGCCGTATTGGGCTGGCTTTGATTAGGCACCCAATACTTCATGGTATACGGGGTGTAGTAGTAGAGCCCCGCCGACGTGCGCTCCGTACCGGCCTCCTTCTTGGTGCGATTCCCGCCGAGGAACAGCGTGGTGGCATTGTTGCTGGCCTTGTCGTCGCTGCCGAGGTCCGGCGCCTGGCCCCACTCGGCGGTAACCGAGCTGGGTAGGCTGGCGAGCCCCGCCGGGTTGTGCCAGGCGGCGGAGGAGTCGTCGGCGACCGCCGTGTAGGCGCCGGCCATCCCTCGGGCCCGCGCCCCCGGCGCGCTCAGAAAGGGATCGGCATTCGCCGCCGGCATGGCCGAGATCCCTACCGCGGCCATTGCCAATACGCCCCACGTTCGCTTGTTGATCGTGCTCACTGCCTACCCCTGATTGTTTTCGGTGATGGTCTCGTGCGACCTGGAGCGCCGCCCTAAAGAACGCTGCCCGAGAAGCATCCGCTGGACCCGCCGGCTGTATTCTTGGCCTTGTCGCCGGTGCTGTTTTCGGACGGTGGATCGGCCAGGCCGTCGTCCACCAGCACGTAGCGGCCGAAGCCGTTGGTATCGAACGTCACGGCGGTGTCGCTGCCGCTCACGGCGGTGGTCGTGATTGCCGGATCGGTGGAAACCGAGGCCGGAGTCTTCTTGGTGGTATCGGTTACCGGCACCGTGACCTGTATGGGCTGATCCAGGATCAGGCTTGAGATCACGTTGCCCGATGCATCCATGATTTCCAGCGTGGCCAGGTAGCCGTGGCCATTGCTGGCCTTGTTGGCGACGGCGCCGAGACGAACGTCCGTCAAGCCGGTCTTCTGGCGGATTTCGGCGAGCGTGGCGGCGGACAGCGTCACCTGGAAGCCGCCGGGGTTCGGGTCCCCGAGAGTCACGGGCGTACCCAGGGTGAGATCCACCGGCGCCGTCGCGATCTGCACGCCATCGCCGCCGGTCGCGGTCATGCTCAGCCCCGCCCCCATGGCGGACAAGGAGATCTTCCGCGAGAGCTGATCCACGCTGTCCACCTGGGAACTGCTCAGATTGTCCGTGCCCACCTGGGTCAGCAGGGTGTTGAGCGTCTCGGCGGATTTCAGCGCCTGAAGCTGGGTCACGCTTCCGCCCGCGGCATCCAGAACCTTGCTCAGTGAGGCCACGATGCTGTTGGTCTGGCTGGACGTCAGCGACGTATTGGCGCCGTCGATGGCCAGGTTGTCCAGGGCGCCCAGCAAGCTGTTGATCTGATCGGCCGTCAGCGACACCTGCCCGGAGGCGGCCTGCTGCAGCAGGTCCTGAGCGCCGCTGAGCACAGCGTCCCGCTGGGCGGATGTCAGTTTGAGCTGAGCCAAGCCGTTGAGACTGCTGACCTGATCCGCCGTGGATTTGGCATCCCAGGTGGATGAGCCTATATCGGCGATATCCTGGGACTGCTGGCTGGTGGGGTCGCTGCGCTGGTCGGCCGGAACCTGGGTGAATCCGGCGGCCACGGAAATGGTGACGCTGTCGGTACCCATGCTGGCGCCCCCACTGTCCGTCACCTCCAGAGTGGCGGTGTAGGACCCTTCGCCGGCCGGTGTCCACAACACATCGGTGCCTTGCAGCGTGGTCACCGTGGCGCCGTTGCTGTCCGTAATCGTCCACGCATACGTGTAGCTGCTGCCGGAGGGGCCCGTCCCGGAGAGTTTGACGTCGTCACCCGGCGCGGCGCTGGCGTCATTGCCGGCGTCCACGTCCGGCTGAGCAGGGCCGGCCTGAACCGTCAGATCAAAGCTCTGGTCGGTAAAGCCGCCATGGGAATCCCGAACCCGCAAGGTCACGGGGTAAGTGCCGGCAACCGTGGGCGTGCCGGAGACCTCGGCCTTGCCATCCGTCGTGTCCGTATCCTGGAACGTCAGCCAGGAAGGCAGGGTCAGGGCGCTGATGGTGAGCGTGTCTGCGGTGTCATCCTCGTCGGCATCCGTCACGCGAACGGTGTAGTCGAATTGCTGATTGAGGAACGCCTGGGTGCTCGGTGCCGATGTGTAGGTGGGTGCGTCGTTGCTGGCGCTGACCTGGAAGTGGAACGTCTGGGCGTCACGGGACGACATGGACAGGTCCGCGTCCTCCGACCCGCCCACGGAGATGACGTCCCGGGCCACACAGGTCACATCCGCCGTATAGCTGCTGGACCGATTGGCCGGCACGAAATAGACACGTCCGCTTGAATCGTCGACGGCCGTATCGCCGCTGATGATGACGTTGCCGGGCGAGCCGGAATCATATTGCTTGATCTGGCCGTGGCCGTCGGCGGGGATCGCCGTCACCCAGGACACCAGCTCGGAGGTGGTGCCGCTGGGATGGACGTCGTTGTCGGTGCGGTCGGCGCACAGCGCCTCCAGCACCGGATCGTCGGACTCGTCGACGGACACGTTGGTTGTGGTGGTGCCGCCCACCAGGGTGGGCGGGTTGTTGGCGATCTCATAGGCGCCGATATCGATCAGATAAGCATTGCCCGAGAAGATGCGCGTCGCACCGGCATAGTCGATGGAGTTGCCGCCGGAATCCTGCACGGCGCTGTTGTTGGGGAACGCGGAATTCTGGCCTGCGTTCACCGCCAGGGAGTCGGGCTGCAGGCTCCAGTCGGCCGAGGAACCGGTGCCGCCGGAACCGGCGTCCGCCGACGGCGCCTTGAACAAGGGATCGATATCCAGATTATTGGTATAGGTGACACTGCCGGTATTGCCGGCGAAATCGCTCAGGCCGCCCTCCACCACCGAGTGGTCCCAGGTCGCGGTCACGCTGGAAGTATCCAGGTGGACCTGCGGGCCGTCCGCCCCGGTCCCGGATACTTCATTGCCCCAGACGATGGAATTGCGAATCTCCGGCGCCGACTGGTTGGAATTCACGTAAAGCCCGCCGCCCTGCACGGAGTCGTTGCGCGCCACCACGCTGTTGATCACCTTGGCGGTGTTGGTGCCGTCGAACAGGATGCCCCCGCCCGCCAGGCTGCCGGAATTGTTGACCACGATGGTATTGGCGACGATGGGCGAGGCGCCGTTGATGTACATGCCGCCGCCGCCGATGGCCTCATTCTGGCCGATCACGTCCTGAGCCAGCACCGGCGTACCGCCGCCGGTGATATAGAGTCCGCCCCCGTTGATGGCGTCCGTGTTGCCGGTGATCTCGGTTCCCTTGATCACCGGGCTGCCGCTGGCGATGTAGATCCCGGCCCCGGCGAAGGCCTTGTTGTTCTTGATCGTCGAGTTCTTGATGGTGGGGCTGGCGCCGCTGATGTAGATGGCACCCCCGTAATAGGCATCGTTGTTGCTGAACTCGCAGCTGTCGATGGTGACGGACGCCCCCACGATATTGAGTGCCGCGTGGGCAAGAGCGTCCGTGGAACCGCTGGAGCCCGTGAACTTGCAGTGCGAGAACTGCCCCGAGGCCGTACCCAGCATGGTGATCCCGTGCCATTGGGTTCCCTTGATGATGGCCGGCTTGGTGGACGACCCGTTGACGTTCAGTGTGCCTTGAACGAACAACCAGGTCCCGCTGCCGAACTCGACGGTCAAACCCTCGGGTACGGTCAACGACACGCCGGCAAGTATCCAGACATAGGCGGTGCCGGGCTTGGAGTAGTCGTTTTTCCAGGTATCCCAATCGCCCTGGTAGTCAGTACAGGGATCGGCGCCGCCGTTGTAGGTGTTGCCGGAATTGAATCCCAGATCCGAGGCCGAAAGGATCGATACGTTGGCCTTGGTATAGCTGGACCAGGTCTGGTTCGCGGCAATCAGGTAGGTGGAGACGCCGTAGTGAGACGGCCAACTGTCGAAGCACGAGGAGGGGATGGCGGGCAGGCTCGCTCCGCCGATCTGAATGTCCAGCACATTGGAGCTGGGCGGCGTATAGGCCCACGCCGGTGCCCCGGCGAGCGACCAGCCAATCACTACCACCGCAAGAACAGCGCGACATACGGCCATCGGCCGACCGCGCACGCCCTTCCCGCTCACCCGTCCCACCGCGGATCTCTTCATTTCTTATCCATTCTTGTTCGACGCGCCGGGCCGCCCCGGGCCTGAGAGAGTTACCCTGCGGACCGGCGCCTGTCAAACGCCGGCCGACCGGCGTCAGTCCTCGCCCAGATAAAGGGCAACGAGATCGCGCCAGGCCTGGCTGTGGGTCTCTTCAAGCAGCGCCCGGTTCATTGCCTTGCGCAGCTTGCTGTCCCGCGGCAGGCCGATGGCGTAATCCTGGCGCAAGAGGGTATAGGGCAGCACGGTAAGCTTTTCATCCTGGCGCTTGTTGATCTGATACCGCAGCAGCGGCTTGTCGTACACCACGGCATCCAACCGCCCTTTGTCCAGGGCATCGATGGCGCCGCCCAGGCTGTTATAGCTCTGGAAGTTGATGTGCTGTCCCTTCAGGTAATCCGTGCTCGCCGAATGCACCACGGTGCCCACCCGTACGTGACCCAGGTCGTCGGGGCTACGCACGGTGGTCTGCAGGTTTCCCACCGTGATCGCCGAAGCGATGGCCGCGGTGAAACCCGAAATCGTGATCACGCTGGCAAACATCCAGATCATGCCCACGACCCGTCCCGCCAGCGTCGCGGGCGCCTTGTCACCATAGCCCACGGTGGTCATGGTCACCGCGGACCACCAGATGCCGTTGCCGATGCCCCTGGCGGCGCCGTCGCCGAACTGGTCCCGGTTGCCGCGCCGCTCCAGCAGCCAGATCACCGTGCCCACCACCGTCAACACCACCAGCAGCGCCAGAATGGCCTTGAGAAACTTGTAGCTCAGAATCTGGCTGGCGTAGGTCAGGATGCCCGTCTCGCTCTGGGACGTGGCGATCCCCAGCCCCGTGGCGTAGAACGGGTGCGAGAAATCCATCGTCCGTTCGCGATCGGCGGTCACGGTCAGCGCCGCGACGCCGGCGTCGTAACGACCGGAAGCCAAGCCGACAAGCATGCCGTCCAGGGTGGTTTCCTGGAAACGATACTTAAGGCCCAACTCCCGGGCCACCCGCTTCCACAACTCGATACTGATGCCACTCCAGCTGCCGTCGGCGTTCTTCATCGCGAACGGTGGCGCCGGCTTGGTGGCGATGACCAATTCGTCCGAACCCTGGCCGGTTTGCTGCGCAGTGCCGCCCGTAGCCGCGAACGCCAAGACGGGTACAAACAGCACGATCCACAAGAGTCGCCGCATGGGGAATACTCCTCCGCATTATCATTCTTTTTGTTGTGTGAGCATGCCGACTTTATCCTTGTCGGCGGCCGGGAACCAGGACTCCGCGCACACTCCGCGCACGGCACACCGAGCACGATCCATCACGGGAGAACAGGGAATGTACGAAGGAAGCTGCCTTTGCGGAACGGTCCGCTACCGGGTTACCGGCGGGTTGGGACCGATCGTCCAGTGCCACTGCCGGCAATGCCGCAAGGCCCAGGGCACGGCTTTCGCAACCAATGCGCCGGTAGCCGCCGAGCAGTTCCTGATTGTCGCTGGAGAAGACGCGCTGCGAATCTACGAGTCCTCACCGGGCAAGGAGCGGGTGTTCTGTGGCAACTGCGGCTCGCCGCTGATCAGCCGCCGGGGCGATCGCCCGCAGACGGTAAGGCTTCGACTGGGAACGTTGGATACGCCCATAGACCAACGGCCCACCGCTCACATTTACGCCGCGCACAAGGCGGAGTGGGATGAGATACTCGACCGCCGCCCGGCCTATCCGGAACGCGAGCCCGGCCGGTAAAGAGGCAATGGCGGCCCGGGGCCCGGGCCGCCAGCCATGGGTCAGGCCTGATACCGCCCGATGTGGTGCCGTTCCATGGCCTCCTGGATTTCCTCCATGCTGCTGGGGTCGTCAATGGTAGACGGCATGGGCACTTCGGCCTGGGCGGCCAGACCGCGAATGGTCTTGCGCAGGATCTTGCCGGAACGGGTCTTGGGCAGCTTCTGCACCACGGCCACTTGGCGCAGCGCCGCCACGGCGCCGATTTCCTTGCGAATGGCGGCGATCAGCTCCTGCTCCAAGGTCTTGTCGTCCACTTCGGCGCCGTCCTTGAGCACCACGAACCCCACCGGCAACTGGCCCTTGAGTTCATCGTCCACCCCCACCACGGCGCATTCGGCCACGGCCGGGTGGGCCCCGATCACCTCTTCCATTTCGCCGGTGGACAAGCGGTGGCCCGCCACGTTGATCACGTCGTCGATGCGGCCCATGACGAACACGTAGCCGTCCTCATCGATAAAGCCGCCATCCCCGGTGAGGTAGTAGCCGGGATACTGATCCAGGTACGAAGAACGGAAGCGTTCATCGTCTCCCCAAAGCGTGGGCAGGCAGCTGGGCGGCATGGGCAGCTTGACAGCGATATTGCCCTGTTCGTTGACCTCGCACGGGTGGCCTGCCTCGTCCAGGATCTCCACTTGATAACCCGGCGCCGGCATGGTCGCCGAGCCCGGCTTGGGCGGAAACAGCTCCAAGCCCATGGGATTGCCGACAATGGTCCAGCCGGTCTCCGTTTGCCACCAATGATCGATGATCGGCACAGGAAGGATCTTGTGCAGCCACTCGTAGGTGGGCGGATCCAGGCGTTCGCCCGCCACGAACACGGCCTGAAGCTTGGACAGGTCGTACTTCTTCATGTGCTCGGCCTCGGGATCTTCCTTCTTGATGGCGCGGAAGGCCGTGGGCGCGGTGAAGAAGCTCTTGACGCCGTACTCGGCGATTACGCGCCAGAAGGCGCCGGCATCCGGCGTCTTCACCGGTTTGCCCTCGAACACGATGGTGGTGCATCCGCGAATCAGCGGTGCATAGACAATATAGGAATGGCCAACCACCCAGCCTACGTCCGACGCGGCCCAGTACACGTCACCGGCGTCCACGTTGTAGATCGCTTCCATGCTGTAATTCATGGCCACGGCATGACCGCCGTTGTCGCGGACTACACCCTTGGGCTTGCCCGTCGTCCCCGAGGTGTAAAGGATGTACAGGGGATCGGTGGCATCCACCGGGACCGGATCGGCGGGCTTGGCCTTGCCGGCAATGGTCTCCCAGTCATGGTCACGACCCGGCCGCAAGTCGGCCTGCTGCTGCGGACGGGCGAACAACACCACGTGATCCGGCTTGTGCCGCGCCATCTCGATGGCTTCGTCCACCATCGGCTTGTAGGCAATCACCCGGTTGATCTCGATGCCGCAGGAGGCGGTGATCACGGCCTTGGGCTTGGCATCGTCGATGCGAATGGCAAGCTCCCGGGGAGAAAACCCGCCGAAAACCACCGAGTGGATGGCACCCAGCCGGGCACAGGCCAGCATGGCGATGGGAGCCTGGGGAATCATGGGCAGGTAGATCACCACCCGATCGCCCTTGGATACGCCCAGATCGCGCAACGCTCCGGCCAGCCGCGCCACCTCGTCACGCAGTTCGTGGAAGGTGTAGCGGGCCTTGGTCGCGGTCACCGGCGAATCATAGATCAGCGCGGTCTGATCGCCACGGCCGGCGTTGATGTGGGCGTCCAACGCCAGGTAGGAGGTATTCAGCTTGCCGCCCTTGAACCAGCGGTAGAAGCCGTTGTCATCCTGGCTCAGGATCTGCTGCGGCGGCTCGAACCACTCCAGCTTCTCCGCCTGGCGTCGCCAGAACCCCTCCGGATCATCGATGGACGCCTGGTATTCCTCGCGATAGCCCATCTCCTTCCTCCTCAGTCTTTGGTGGATTGCCGTTCCGGACGCAAAGGCCACGCGGCCCGCGCCCGGTTGTTGTCTTTCCCACCGGCGTCATTGCTAACCTTCGTTATTTTATTCTAATTATTTCTCAGGTTAATAAACGCTCCATTGATCGAGGTCAATCGCAGCCTCGAGAGCACGCATCCACGAATCAGCATCTCCTTAAGGAGACTCTAGTCTATTCACACGGCCGCGTTACGGCCTGAGAAGCCGGCATGGTAGGCGCGCCGCGCAGCGCCGTAGTCGCTCTACGGCCAAGCGGCGCAACACCCCAGGGCGGCTTCTCAGGCCGTAACCCGAAGGGCTCAGGCCTGTTTTGGCCCCTGGCGGTGTTGCGCCACCGGCCCCGTAGCCACAGCTACGCGACCGGCACCGCGCCTACCCAGATGACCAAAACAGGCCTGAGCGCGGCCGCGTGAATAGATTAGGGTCTCCTTAACAATTCTATCACCCACGGTTCAAGCTGCCGGCCCGTTGTGAATGGCGGCCCGAGAGCCCATCTCCAATGCGGCAACCGGGAGGCCCTCATGCCCGAAATCTACGTCAGCACGGACATTGAAGCGGACGGCCCCATCCCCGGGCCCCACTCCATGCTCAGTTTCGGCTCGGCCGCCTACCGGGCCGACAAGACCCTGATCGACACCTTCTCCGCCAACCTGGAGGCACTGCCACAAGCCCGGCCTCACCCCACAACCATGCGTTGGTGGGAAACCCAGCCCGAGGCCTGGGATGCGTGCCGGCGCGACACCCAATCGCCGGCGCACGTCATGCCCGCCTATCTGGAATGGGTGACCGGTCTGCCCGGCCGGGCCGTTTTCGTGGGCTACCCGGCGGCGTTCGACTTCATGTTCATCAATTGGTACCTGTACCGGTTCGCCGGCCAGAGTCCGTTTCACCACGCCGGGATCGATATCAAGACCTACGCCATGGCCCTGCTCAAACGCGACTACCACCTCTGCGCCAAGTCCAGCTTCCCGCCGGCCTGGATCGACCCCTTGCCTCACACCCATGTCGCCCTGGACGACGCCATCGAGCAGGGTGCGCTGTTCTGCAATATGCTCCAGGCCAACCTCCGAGGCGGCGGGGTGGTGTGCAAGGAATTCTGAGGGCGGGCAGCCGCAAAAACCGTTTGCGTTTCAGGAAGGATGGTTTAAATTTCCGCTGCCCGCTCCAGGGCCTAGTGTCGTGTTTCATGCTGCGAGGTACTTTCAGCGCGAGTCAAAGCCGCCAGATGCTAGGCGCGTTTTGCCGGCAATGGCAAGCCC
The DNA here is from genome assembly GCA_963711725.1 of uncultured Gammaproteobacteria bacterium. Classification (GTDB taxonomy): domain Bacteria; phylum Pseudomonadota; class Gammaproteobacteria; order Nitrococcales; family Aquisalimonadaceae; genus CAVQFO01. The sequence goes on from CAVQFO010000042.1 coordinate 198,197, forward strand.
TTGCCAAGAAACGCAACACCGCAGATGGCGGCTTTGCCTGGCGCCCGCAGGGAGCCCCTCAAAGGGCCCAATCCTGTGTTGCAATGCTTGACAAGGGCTTGCCATTGCCTGCGCATTGCGCCTTGTCTTGGGCCCTTTGAGGGGCTCTGAAAGTACCTCGCAGCATGAAACACGACACTAGAGGCACACGAAACATGGCCCTACCCAGCATCCCGCCACCACCCGAAACCCGCTTCGAGCGTATCGCGAGAGCCCTGGGCGACGTCGGCTGGCACGTCGAGCGCGACTTCGTGGACGAACGCCTGGCCCGGCGGCTGGCGCGGGAATGCCGCGAGGCTCGTGACGAGGGCAAGCTGCGCCGCGCGGCGATCGGCACAGGCTGGAACCGGCAGGTCCGCGGCGACATCCGCAGCGATCAGGTTCTCTGGCTGGAACCGGACAGCCTCAGCGCCGCCCAGCAGCGCTATTTCGACGATCTGGAGCAATTGCGCGGCGCGATCAACCAGCACCTTTTCCTGGGCCTGTTCGAATTCGAAGGCCACTTCGCGCGCTATCCGGTGGGCAGCTTCTACCGCAAGCACCTGGACCAGTTCCAGGGCGCCCACCATCGCATCGTCTCCTGCATCCTTTATCTCAACGTCGATTGGGAACCGGAGGATGGCGGGGACTTGCGGATGTACCTCGGGGAGGGTGGCGAAGGGGAGCATGTCGATATCGCCCCAACCGCGGGGACCCTGGTGACATTCCTCAGCGAACATTACTACCACGAGGTACTTCCGGCAGCGCGCGAACGGCTAAGCATCACGGGGTGGTTTCGGACCCGGTCGCGGTCGTGAACCGCAGGGGATTCGGCTCAATACACAGAGCAGGGAATCGGAAGCGGTTTGCTCAGTGCCCGATCCAGGCCAACACGCGGGGTGGCGCAGTCTCGCTGAATCCGGGTCGCTCGATCATGCGGGTCAACCATGCCCGCAGCCGGGGGAACTCGTCGGGCACGTCCACACCGTAGGCGCCGGCAAGTGCGAGCCGGGGCGTCAGCGCGCATTCCGCCATGGAATAGCCGCCGACGAAGTACTCCGACGATCCCAGGCGCCGCTCCAACGCCGGGAGCCCGGCCAGAAATCCGTCACGCCCCCGCTCGATCCGCCCACGGTCCCACTCGCTCTCCGGCCGGTCGCGCTTCTCGAAGATGAGTTCCCGAATCGCCTTCCCCAGAACCGCATCGGCATAAAGGACCAGTTCGCGCGCTTCGGCACGGGCGCCCGCGTCCTCAGGCAGCAGCCCCCCGCCGGTGTCATGCAGGTATTCCAGGATGATCTGCGAATCGGTGAGAACCCGGTCTCCGTCCACAAGAATCGGCACGCTGCGCTGCGGAGAGAGGCGCTCCCAGCGGGCCAATACGTCGGGGTCGGACCGGTCCAGTCTCGCGTACGGCCGGCGCTGCGCCTGCAGAGCCAAACGAACGCGCCAGCAGAACGGGCACTCAGGTTTGTCGAACAGTTCCAGC
>CAVQFO010000043.1:0-197896 GCA_963711725.1 uncultured Gammaproteobacteria bacterium
GCCTACGTGAAGGCCTTTCCCCAACCGCCGGAGGCGGCCACCGAGGCCCGCCAGCAGATCGCGGATCTGTACAAGCAACAGGGCGATCTGAAGGCCTATCGGTCGTGGCTGCAGCGATTGATCGACGCGGAGGGACGCGCCGGCAAGGCCAGCACCGAGCGCATGCACTACCTGGCCGCCAACGCCAGCATGGTGCTTGCCGAAGACGCGCGCCGACGGTATGAAGCCGTGACTCTGGTGGAGCCGCTGCGCAAAAACCTGCGTGCCAAGAAGAATGATCTGGAAGCCGCGCTGGCGGCCTACACCCGCGCGGCGGACTACGGCGTGGCCGACGTGGCCACCGCCGCCACCTTCCATATCGCCGATCTGTACTACGACTTCAGTCGCTCGCTGCTCAAATCCCAGCGCCCCGGAAACCTCCACGGCGAGGAGCTTGAACAGTACAATTTGATGCTGGAAGACCAGGCATTCCCCTTCGAGGAGAAGGCCATCAAGATCCACGAGGTCAACATTCACCGGGTGCCCGACGGCTACTACGACCAGTGGATCAAGCGCAGTTTCAAGGAACTGGCCAAGCTGGTTCCCGCCCGGTACGCCAAAAAGGAGAGGAGCGATGGCCCCGTCAGCTCGCTGGACTAGAGCGCTTGCCGGTACGGCGGTCCTCGTTGTGCTGCTGGCGGGCTGCAGCACCGTGGGCACACCGGAGAAGACCGATAAAGCCAAGGCCGACCATGCGGCCAAGATCGATCCGGCTGTTCGCGACGCGTTCCAGGACGGCTTGACGCGTCTCAAGGCCGAAGACTACAAGGCGGCCATCGCGGATTTCGAAAGGGTCGCGAAGGCACGGCCCAAAGACGCCTCGCCGCTGCTCAACCTGGCTCTGGCTCAGCGGGAAAGCGGCGATCTTGCCGCCGCGGAACAGACGCTGATCCGGGCCGCGCAGGTGGCACCCGACGAAGCCCGTATCCACAACGAGCTGGGCATCACCTATCGGTTGGACGGCAAGTTCAAGCAGGCCCGGGAGGCGTACGAAGCGGCCCTGAAGCTCAAACCGGACTATGCCCGGGCCCATCTCAATCTGGGCGTACTGTGTGATCTGTATCTCCAACAGCTGGACTGTGCATTGGCACACTACAAGCAGTTCCAGGCCCTGACGCCCGCGGAAGACAAACAGGTGAACCTATGGATCGTCGATCTCGGTCGTCGCGTCGGCGGCAAGTGACGCGGCTGTCCCTGGCGGGTGCGCTGCTGCTGACGTGCATACCACTGCTGGCCGGCGCCGCCAACGCGCCCAAGAAGAGCGACCGGGCCCGGCGCCTGGAAGGCATGGCCGTCATTGGCAACCAGGAGCTGCCGAAGTCGCTGTATATCGTGCCCTGGAAACAGGCACACATGGCGGGCGGGTTTCCGCCCCCTGCTCCGGCGCTGGAGGCCGATCCGGTCACGGCGGTGGATCCGCCAATGTTCCGCCGGCAACTGCAGTTCTACGACGCCGCCCAGAGCGGCCACAACTGAGTCACTATTCGAACAATCGCGTTCAGGGGAAAAGAAGATGGATTTCTATAACGGAATCGTGGGGTTCTTTCAGTCGGGTGGCGCATTCATGTACCCCATCCTATTCGTGCTGGCGTTGGGGGCGGCCATCGCAGTCGAGCGGTATGTGTACCTGAGCATCGCCAAGACCAGCAATCGGCGTGTATGGAACCAGGTGATGCCGATGCTGCAGGCCGGGAAATTCCGAGACGCCATGACCGCCGTGGGCAAGTCCCGCTCGGCGATCGGCAAGATCCTCGGCTATGGCCTGGCCCGGATGTCCACGGCCCGCCGCCGGGACGAGCTGGAGTTGGCCATGGAGGAAGGCCTGATGGAAGTGATCCCCCGTTTGGAGAAACGCACCCACTACCTGGCCACCTTCGCCAACCTGGCCACGCTGCTGGGCCTGCTGGGCACCATCATCGGCCTGATTCAGGCCTTCACGGCGGTCTCCAACGCCAATCCCGCGGAGAAGGCGGACCTGCTTTCCGCCAGTATCTCGGTGGCCATGAACACCACCGCCTTCGGGCTGATGGTGGGCATTCCCCTGCTGCTGGTGCACACCGTTCTGCAGACAAAGGCCACCGAAGTCATCGATAGCCTGGAGATGGCCTCCGTGCGGCTGGTGAACATCATCTCCGAGCGCTCCTCCCGCAAGGAAGAGGCCGCCTGATGCGATCCCGCATCCGCCACAGCCGCCACAAGGAGGTCACCGAGTTGAACGTGACCGCCTTCATGAACCTGATGGTGGTGCTGGTCCCGTTCCTGCTGGTGATGGCGGTGTTCTCGCGGATGACCATCCTGGAGCTGAGCCTGCCCACCAACGCCAACGGTGCCAATCAGCCCCAGCCGGCCCACCTGGACCTGGAGGTCATCGTCCGCAAGGACAGCGTGGATATCGGCGCCCGCGGGCAGGGAGTGATCAACCACATTCCCGATACCGACAAGGGCCACGATCTGGCGGCGGTCTCCAAGGCGCTTCGGAAATTCAAGGACAAGTTCCCCGACAAGACCGACGCCACCGTCCTGCTGGAACCCCAGATCCCCTACCAGCAGGTGGTTTCCGTCATGGACACCGTGCGCATGGCGCGGGTGGAGGACAACGGCGAGGCCCGCAAGCGGGAACTGTTCCCGGACATCTCCATCGGCGACGCTCCGGTGAAAACCAAATAGCGCGGAAAACAGAATCATGAAGAAATCCCGTCGCGCAAGACGCATGGAACGACATCATCGACGGGCCCGCCGCACAGCGGGCCTGCACCTGATCTCGCTGATGGACATCTTCACCATCCTGGTGTTCTTCCTGCTGGTGAATTCCTCGGACGTGCAGGACGTGCCCAACCGTAAAGCCATCGAGCTGCCCACGTCCATCGCCGACCAGAAGCCCCGGGAGACCCTGGTGGTCATGGTCACCGGCCGTGACATCATCGTCCAGGGACACTCCGTGGCATCGGTCGCCGAGGTGGAAAAGAACAAGGCATTGGTCATTGAACCGCTGCGTCAGGCCCTGCTTGAACAGGCGGGCAACCGCCTGACCCATCGGCCCAAGGCGGGACAGGACCAGGGCGAAGTCACGATCATGGGCGACAAGTCGATCCCCTACGACCTGCTGAAGCGCGTCATGGCCACGTGCACCAAGGCGGGCTTCGGCCAAGTGTCCCTGGCCGTTCTGGAGAAATCGCTCAAGGGGGAGAAATCGTGAGCACCGCGTACTACCAGACGCCCATCCTCCCCTGGAGCCCGATGGGCGACGACGAGCGCCGGTTCCGGCGCATTCTTCTCTCGGTGCTCGCCATCTCCGTGCTGGCAGGGCTGATCATTCCGTTCCTCCCGGTGAGCAAGCGGGAAAGAACCACCACCCCAGTGCCGCCTCGGATCGCCAGGCTGGTCATCGAGAGGGAAAAGCGCCCACCGCCTCCACCGCCACCCAAACAGCCGGAACCGGCGGCGGAGAAGCCCAAGCCCAAACCCGAGCCCAAACCGGAGGTCAAGCAGCCACCCAAACCGAAACCCGAGGCCAAACCGAAGCCCGAGCCCAAGGCAGCACCCAAACCCTCCGTGGCCAAGGCCCGGGAGAAGGCTAGCAAATCCGGTGTATTGGCATTCACGGACGAGCTGGCTGATCTGCGGGACAAGCCGGTAGCGGAGCAACTGGAGTCCCACGGGTCCTTGAGCAAGGGTGGCAAGCAGGCGTCCCACAGCGATCGGGCCATCATCACCTCCAACGTGGGCAGCGGCAGCCGGGGCATCAACACCAGTTCATTGAGCCGGGACACCGGCGGCGGTGGCGCCCTGGCCTCCCGCCAAACCAGCAAGGTCAGCAGCGCCGAAGCCGAAGCAGGCGCCGCCCATTCCCGCGCCGAAAACAATGCCAAGCGTCAGGCCACGCGCAGCGACGAGGAAATCACACTGGTTTTCGACCGTAGCAAGAGCGCCTTTAACCGGCTTTACCGCCGGGCGCTACGGCGCAATCCCACGCTCCAGGGCACGGTGGTGGTGAAACTGACGATCGCACCCTCCGGCGAGGTGACCGCGGCCAAGGTGATCTCCAGTCAGCTCAATGACGACGACCTGGAGCACAAGATCGAGCTGCGCGTGCTCAGCCTCAGATTCGCGGCCAAGAACGTGAAATCGACCACGGTGGAATATCCTATCGACTTCTTCCCGTCATGAGGCCGGGACGGCGCTGCCAGCCGTCAGACCATCCTCCAGCACCACTTTCCCTCGCGGGTGTTGGTGCTCCAGGTAGTCCAGGGCGCGGACGGCGTCGGACAATGGGAACACACGATCCACGTGAGGCCGGATCTGCCCTCCTTCCACCAGCCGGGCGATTTCCCGCAGCTGGCCGCCGTTCGGGCGCATGAACAGATAGCGGTACTCCACGCCGGCGCCTGGCGGCCGCCCGGGCGTTCTTGCGGTTCATCAGGGCCAGCGCCAATCGCAACAACGGGTTGATGCCCAGTTCCCGGGCCGTTCGGGGGTCGGGCAGATCGGCAATGCTGACCATGCGTCCGCCCGGCCTCATGACGCCGTAGGATTTCCGCCGGGTTTCTCCGCCCACCGTGTCGAACACGACATCCACATCCGACAGCAGTTGGGAGAAATCCTGCCGGTGGTAGTCGATCACCGTCTCCGCGCCCAGCTCCCGCAGCCACTCCGCCGGCATCGCCGCCGGCGGTGGTGGCGATACGGGCGCCCAGGTAATGGGCTAGCTGAATGGCGAAGGTGCCCACGCCGCCGGAGCCACCGTGGATCAGGACCTGTTCGCGGGGTTTGAGTTGGGCCAATTCCACCAACGCCTGCCAGCACGTGAGGCCCACCAGCGGCAAGGAAGCCGCTTCCTCGAAACTGCAATTCGCGGGTTTGGGCGCAACCAGGCGGTGATCCACAGCCACCTGCTGGGCGAAGGTTCCCAGCCGCTCCTTGGCCACCCGCGTGAACACCGCATCGCCCGGGGCCACGCCCACCACGCCGCTGCCCACGGCGGCCACCACACCGGCGCACTCGTTGCCCAGCACCACCGGAAGGCGGAGTCGGACCAAGGGTTTGAGCATTCCCCGAACCGTCTTGTAGTCGATGGGATTGATCCCGGCGGCGTGCACGTCAATCAGAACGTCTTCCGGCCCCATATGGGGATTGGGCACGTCCGCGTAGGCGACGCGGTCGTTGCTGCCGTAGCCGCGCATCAAAAGGGCTTTCATTGCGAGGTTCCCCCGGTAAAGCTTAGCCTGGCAGTGGTCGGTGAAGGCCGGGCGGTGTTGCCCCGGCAGGCGCAAACGGGCCGCACCTCAGTGCCGCGGGTTGTCCTGAAACACCAACTCGGCGTTACCGCGGTCGACTTCTTCCCAGGATTGCACATCGAAGTCCAGGCACACCACGCCCGCCGGACGCAGATGTTCCACTTCGCCGCCCGTGAAATAGTCGCCCAGCTCCGAAAACGCCGGATTGTGGCCCACCAGCAACACCTGCTCGTGGTCATCGCTCAAACGACGGACCAGGTCCAGCAACTCCTGGGTAGTGGCATCATAGACACCTTGTTCGCGGGAAATGTCGCGCTCGGGATAATGCAGAACGCGGCTGACCAGAATCGCCGTCCGCAGCGCCCGCTCCGCTCCGCTGCTCACCATCAGATCCGGCCGGATGCCCCGGTCGCGCAGGCGTTCGCCCATCACCGGAGCGTCGTGCTCGCCGCGCCGGGTCAGGGGGCGGTCGAAATCGGCCAGATCGGGGTTATCCCATCCGGCCTTGGCGTGGCGCATCAAAATCAGTCTTTTCATGGGCAATCCCTTTTCCACGGGCCCGTTCGGGCCGGGACATTCACATCAATTGGCGCGCCGGGCCGGGAACTCAACCGGCACTCTCCCCCGCCAGGCGGCGGGTCTCACCGGAACAGCACCAGGCAGGCCACAACCGCGCCCACGATCCCGGCCAGATCCGCGGTCAGTGCCGCCGCGAGGGCGTGCCGCATGCGCCGAATCTGCACCGCGCCAAAATAGACCGCCAGAACATAGAAGGTGGTTTCCGTGGAGCCCTGCAGAGTGGAAACGAGATAGCCGGTATAGCTGTCGGGTCCGATGGCCGGATCGTGAATGACCGACGCCAGGATGCCGTAGGCTCCGGAGCCGGACAACGGCCTCAGCAAGGCCATGGGCAGCGCCTCGGCGGGCAGCCCCAGGCGGCTGGTCCACGGGCCGATGGCATGGACCAGGGTCTCCAGGGCGCCGCTGGCGCGAAACATGGCCACGGCCACCAGGATCGCCACCAGGTAGGGGATGATCTTGATCGCCACCTGAAAGCCCTCGCGCGCACCTTCCACGAATACCTCGTAAATGCGCACTCGCCGCGCCACGCCGAAGGTCAGAAAACCGATCATCAGGCCCGGGATGATCCACGGAGAGATCACGCGGCCGTAGAACACCGTCAGGGGCACCAGCCCGACCAGCGCCAGTAAGGCCAAGGCGCTGACCCACCCCGGGTATGCGCCCTGGTCTTCGTGCGTCTGGGCGGCCGACGCCGTCGTGTCCTGCGCGCCGGAACGCGCCGGGGCTCTCGGAATCATTGAATGCGGCGGCGCGGTGAAACGGCGAAAAGCGCCGATAGCTCTTGGCCGCGATAACGGCCACCACCGTCGCGCAGATGGTCGCGAAGAGTGTACTGGGCAGGATGGCGGCAGGATGCGCCGAGCCCGCCGCCGCACGTAGCGCAATGACGCCGGTGGGCAGCAGGGTGACGCTGGAGGTATTGATGGCGAGGAAAAGCACCATCGGATCCGTCGCCACGCCGGGCTTGGTGTTCAGCGTATCCAGCTCCTGCATGGCGCGGATACCGAACGGCGTGGCCGCATTGCCCAGGCCCAGCGCATTGGCGGAGAGATTGAGGATCATGGCCCCCATGGCCGGATGATCCGGCGGCACCTCCGGAAACAGGCGCACCATCACGGGCCTGATCAGCCGCGCGATGATCGTGAGCAGCCCCCCGGCCTCGGCCACCTTCATCAGGCCGAGAAACAAAGTCATCACGCCGATCAGCCCAATGGCCAGCTCGACGGCGCCGCCCGCGGATTCGACCATGGCCTTGGTCAGGACCTGCATGGCGCCGCCGGCATCGGCGGGCACGCCAAAGAGCTGTCCCCACGCGGCGAACCCGAAGGCGATCATCACAATTGCATAGAAAACGGCGTTCACTAGGCGCTCTCGTTGTTGTCATACACCAGGGCCAGATTGGCCCCGGTCGGTTTCAGCCGTTGCCCGCACCCTGTGCCCGGAGCTTGGCGGCGATAAAATCCTGGTGAGACACGTGAATGAGTTCCGAGACCTTTCGGACCAGGTATTCCTCGTGCTTGTCCAACACACCGTCGGCGAAGGCCACTCGCCACAAGGTCTCGATCAACTGAACCTTCTCCGGGGCCGTGAATTGATCGTTGATCAGCGCCGTGAAGCGATAATAGGACGTCGTCTCCTGGGCCGTCTCCCTGGCCAGCTCCATCAGCGCTTCGGTCTCCTCCTCGCGGAGGTCGAAACGCGCCGTCAGCGCGTGGCGAATGGTTTCCTGCTCCACCGACTCTCCGGCCGGGTCCATTCGCGACATTTCCGCCAGCAGGACGGCGGTGGCCAGTTGCAGGCGATGGGCGTGATCGGCCTCCGATTCCGCCCCACTCGCCGAAATATGCTTTTCCAGGAAATCCTTGATGGCGCCTAGCATCGCTGCTCCTCTTGGCCGCTCGGAACGATCGCTGTCGGTAAGGACTGTGACCATATCAAAACCGGAACGTTGCGACCTCATTCCAGGGGCGTTTGGTCGAGGCAGACCTATTTCAGGAACAGTTCATACATAAACAACAGAATTTCAATCACGATCAAGACGACGATGTACCACTCCACGCGCAGCGACTGGCGATTCTGGAGCAAATCGAGAAAAGTGCCGGTGGTGTCCGAAATCAGCTCCACCTTGCGGGAAAGCGCCAAGTCCCGCTCGTGTAACTCGAACTCGGCGCTCAAGTGCTCGTAGAGCCGATCCAACTGCGGTGCGTCCCAAGTGATCTCCGGTTTCTCGGTCACCTCCGCGCGCCCCACCGTGCGGGTCTGAGCCAGAAGCACCTCGCCCAGTTGGCGGCGCAACTCCCGGCCGCTGGCGCGCCCGTGCCGCCCGGAGCGCAGACGCTCGGCCAAGGGCTCCAGTTGATCGAAAGCACGGCCGAGCCGAGCCTCGTAGTGGCCGAGAACGGCGCTCTTGGCCAGTACGTGGGCCACCACTTGGAGGCGATCCACGGTGGGCGCCTGGAGACTGATCTCTCCCGTGGCCGTAATCCGCTCCTCCCGAGCCGGATCGATCAGCAAGGTCGCCTCCTCCAATGCCGGCTTTTCGAACCGCCCGGTGACATTCACCGACAGCGAATCCAGAAAAGCGATCTCCTCTTCGCCGGTCACCTCGACCAGCACTAGCGCGCCGTATCGAAACAGGATACCGAAGCCGTGCTTCCCCACCCGCACGGTGGTCGGCGCCACCGCCAGGGCATCCCGCCAACGCGGCGCCCGGATATCGATCCGCTCGCCCACCATCCAGGCGCGGGCGCTCATCCGGCTCTGGAGTCGAACGCCCGGTTTATCGGTTTCACTCACGCCACGCGTCATCCCAACCACTCCCGACCCAAGACATCCGGTAACATTGGGGGCGCGGCAACAAACAAAAGGTCGGCCGAATCGGGACTCTCATGAACGAACCTGGCGCTCCACCGCCCCATCTGGATCAACACCTGCGACGGCTGTCGTGGATGCCCTGGCTTTACCGGACTTTGAAACCCGAACTCACGGCCTGGGTTCGGGCATGGCAGGAGGAGATCCAGGACGCGTTGCTGGGCTGCGAACGGGTCACCTTCGGCGAGGATTGTTTCATCTCTCCCGATGCCGCCATCTTCGCCGAACCGCATCGTGAAGTGGTCCTTGGAACGCGCTGCACCGTGGCCGCCCAGGCCTTTCTGCACGGCCCATTGTCCGCGGCGGAGGATGTGAGCATCAACCACCGCACCTCCATCGACGGCGGAGCCGCCGGCGTCGCCATCGGTGCCGGCACCCGGATCGGCCACGGTGTCAGCATCTACGCCTTCGATCACGGCATGGCAGCAGACGAACCTATCGTCCGGCAGGCGAACCGTTCCCGAGGAATCGAAATTGGGGCGGACGTGTGGATCGGCGCCAACGTGGTCGTCACCGACGGCGTGAGCATCGGAGACCACGCGGTCGTGGGTGCCGGCAGCGTGGTGACCCACGACGTCCCGGAGTGGGCCATCGTCGCCGGCAACCCGGCCCGACCGGTGGGCGATCGACGGGAACGCTGACCGACCGGGCAGGCCCCTCCCCGCCGGGAGGGCAGTCAGCTGATCGGATCAGCGTCTCCTTAGGAGGCCCAGCGGTCCCGGACCCATTCCCGGTTCAGCGCCAGCCATTGCAACGCGATGATGGGCATGGCCGAGTTGACGGCGCCGGTCTCGATCATGGCGAAGGCTTCATCGAAGGGCACCACGTGGACCTTGATGTCCTCGTCCTCCTCATCCAGTCCATGGATGCCGCCCATGCCCGACGTATCCACCTTGCCGCAAAACAACGCCACGCGCTCGGAGGAACCGCCGGGGCTGACGATGTACTCGCAAATGGGGATCAGGTCGTTTACCAGGGCATCGGCCTCTTCCTGGGCCTCGCGCCGGACCACGTCCTCGCCCCGTTCGCCGGTTTCCACCATGCCGGCCACGATCTCCATCAGCCAGGCACCGCCCGGGGCGTTGAGCGCACCGATCCGGAATTGCTCGGTGAGGACCACTTCGTCACGGTCCGCATCGTAGAGCAGAACCGCCGCCGAGTTCCCCCGCTCGAACAACTCCCGCGTGACGGTGCCGCTGAGACCGCCCGCGAACAGGCCGTGGCGCAGGCGCAACCGCTCGATGCGGAAAAAGCCCTCGAAGGCGACTTCGCGTTCCAGGATTTCGATCTGTTGGCTCATGGTATCCCGACCCTAATTGGCTCGTTCGAACAATGCGATGCTTTCAACGTGGGCGGTATGCGGGAACATGTCCATTACGCCCACCTTGCTCAGGCGGTAGCCGTGCTGGTTGACCAGCAGACCCGCGTCCCTGGCAAGCGTGGCCGGCCCGCATGACACGTAGACGATGCGCCGGGGCGCGAATGCCGCCACCTGGGGCAGGATTTCCATGGCCCCCGACCGGGGCGGGTCCAGCAGTACCTTGTCGAAACCGCGGTTGGCCCAGGGCCGATCGCCCACGGGCTTGAACAGATCCGCGACGAAAAACTCGGCATTGTCGATAGCGTTGCGCTGCGCATTTTCCCGGGCCCGTTCCACCAGGTCCGTGCTGCCCTCCACGCCCACAACGCCTGCGGCCCGACGCGCCAACGGCAGCGTGAAATTTCCCAAGCCGCAGAACAGGTCCAGTACCCGCTCGTCCGGTTCCAGCGCCAGCAGATCCAGCGCGCGGGGCACCATGCGCCGATTGATCCCGGCGTTCACTTGAGTGAAATCCGTGGGTCGAAACTGCAGCTCCACATCGAACTCTTCCAAGGCATAAGTCAGCGGCGCGTCTTCCACGGGCCAGATCGGGGCCACCGTGGACTCGTTGCCCGGCTGCTCGTGAATCTCGAACTCGCGGGCGGCGCCGAAGGCCGCAAGTTTTTCCCGATCGGCCGGCGTGAAGTCCCGGAGATTGCGAAAGACCAGAGCCACCCTGTCGTCGCCGATGGCCACCTCGATCTGGGGGACACGATCGGCGATATCCAGCGAACCGATCAGTTCGCTGAGCGCGGGCAGCGCCATGCCCACCCGGGGATCGAGTACGTGGCACTCGGTCATGTCCGCGACGAACGGACTGTACTTCTCCCGAAACCCCACCAGCACACGGCCCTTGCGCGGCACGTTCTTCACCGCCAGCCGCGCCTTTCGCCGATAGCCCCAAGCAGGGCCGGTCAGGGGCGGCAGGACCTCCTCCGGCATCACACCGCCGATGCGCTGCAGTTGCTCCATGAGGAGGTCCTGCTTGAAGCGGATCTGGGATTCCGGAGGCAGGTGCTGCATGCTGCAGCCACCGCAAACGCCGAAGTGCGGACACCGGGGCTCCACGCGATCGCCGGACGCCTCGAGCACCGCCAGGGCCGTGGCCTCGTCGAAGCGACGATGGGTTCGGGTGTAGCGGGCCTGAACACGTTCACCGGGCAGGGCAAAGTCGACGAACACGGCCTTGCCGTCAACATGGGCAATGCCGCGGCCCTCGTGGCTTAGGGATTCAATGGATACGTCGAACGGCTCCTGGGAGGGCCGTGGCTGCCTGCGTTTGCTCACGAGCTCAACCAGCCTGCGGATTGGAGCCGGCGTCCCAGGCATCCAGGAACGCGCGCAAGTGAGGCTTTTCCTCGGCGGCCAGTGTCTCCCGCACCAGCTCGCATTCGCGTTCGTAGTCCTCGATGGTGAGCAGGCCACGCATCAACTGGAAGCGCATATAGACCAGATAGGTATTGAGGACGTCGGTCTCGCAGTAGTCTCGCACCTCGTCGAAGCGGCCCGCATTGACATAGTCCCAGACCTTGGCCCCGCTCATTCCCATCTTCCCGGGGAAGCCGCAAAGCGTGGCGATTTCGTCCAGGGCGCAGGCGGCGCGCGCCCTGATAACCGGAAACCACGTCCATGAGATCCGTATGGCGCTCGTGGAAGCGATTAAGGTAATTGTTCCAGCGGAAGGACTGATCCATGTTGCCGCTCTCCCAGTACCGGGGCGCGGACACCTTGTGGATCATGGCGCGGTAGTGGAGAACCGGGAGATCGAAACCCGATCCGTTCCACGAGACCAGCGTGGGCGTGAAGCGTTCGATCCCCTCGAAGAAGCGGCCGATCACCTCGCCTTCCGGCGAGTCGGCCTCGCCGATGGACCAGACCTTGAACCGATCGACGCCGCGCATGGCGATCGAGATCACGGCCACCCGGTGCAGGTGATGGCGCAGGAAGTCGGATCCGCCTGTTTCCTGGCGCCGCAAGGTGGTCATGGCCTTGACCACGTCGTCGTCGCTCAGGCCCTCCAGGCCATAGAGCCGGCGGGCGCCCTCGACATCCGGCACCGTTTCGATATCGAAAACGAATACGGTCATCAGTCTGGAAACACGCCGGAGGACAGATAGCGGTCGCCCCGATCACAGACGATGCTGACGATGGTCGCGTTCTCTACCTCTTCGGAGAGTCGAAGCGCGGCGGCCAGGCAGCCCCCGGAGGAAATGCCCGCCATGATGCCCTCCCGAGCGGCCAGGGCACGCGTGGTTTCCTCGGCGTCCTCCTGGCTGACGGAGATGATCCGGTCCACGCGGGATTCGTCGTAGATGGTGGGCAGATACTCCTTGGGCCAGGCACGAATTCCGGGAATGCTGGCGCCCTCTGCGGGCTGAACCCCGACAATCTGTATGTCCGGGTTCTTTTCCTTGAGGAATCGCGAGCAGCCCATGATGGTACCCGTGGTGCCCATGGATGAGACCAGATGGGTGACACGACCGCCGGTGTCGCGCCAGATTTCCGGCCCGGTGCCCTCGTAGTGCGCCCGCGGATTGTCCGGGTTGGCGAACTGATCCAGGACGCGGCCCTTGCCGTCGGACTGCATCTTCAGGGCCAGATCCCGGGCTTGCTCCATGCCGCCTTCCTTGCTCACCAGGACCAGTTCCGCGCCATAGGCCTTCATTGACGCCCGGCGCTCGGAGGTCATGTTCTCGGGCATGATGAGCACCATGCGATAGCCCCGGATCGCCGCCGCCATGGCCAGGGCAATGCCGGTATTACCGCTGGTGGCTTCGATCAGGGTATCCCCGGGCCGGATCTCGCCACGCTCCTCGGCGTGGCGGATCATGCTCACCGCCGGCCGATCCTTGACCGATCCGGCGGGATTATTGCCTTCCAGCTTCAGCAATACGACATTGGATGTCTGTCCCGCCAGGCGCTGAACGCGGACCAGCGGGGTATTGCCTACAAAATCTTCTATCGTGGGATAATCGGTCATGACCGCGATTGTAGCGAAATGAACACGGACTGTCCGCAGCTGAACAGAGGAAATTGGGGTCGGGAGGCGCTCCGACAAGCCCCGCTTCGCTGATCAGCGTCCCTTGGGCGCCGATCGTCAAATCGGGGGTCCGGAAAGGGGGATTTGTGCGCCGCCCGATGTAAACTGTCCTATCGGACAGCCCAACAGACCAATATCGACCTTAACCGTCTATGCAGAACCATTCCGTCCGTCGCCGTCATCCTCACGACGCATCGCCCGCAGAGGCATTCTGAATGCGTTGGGGCCTGCGCGCGCGTCTGCTGATTGTCGGCCTGATCCCGCCTCTGGTGGTCAGCCTGCTGCTGGGCGGCTATCTGCTTGATCAGCGAATCCGCGGCATCCAGCAACACCTGACCGACCACGGCCCCATCGTCGCCGCGGAAATCGCTCCGCTCGCGGGAAACGCGCTGCGAAACCTGGATCGCAACGCACTGCGACGCGTCGCCGACGCCGCGTTGCGGGATCCGTCGCTGGCCGCGGTGACCATCACGGACAGCGACGGCAACGTCCTCCTGCATCGCCAGAACACCGATACCGGCGAGCCGGTCTCCGAGGGCATGAGCCTGCTGCTCGACCTTTTCACGGACTCCAGCGTCCCCTTGTCCTATCGAGCCCCGATAACACGGGCCGACGAGGAGACCGGCGGCGAATCCCGGCCCCTGGGCTGGGTTACGATTGATCTTCGCATGGGGCCCAGCCTGCGGACCCAGAGCGAGAATCTGACCAGCATACTGGTGTTGATGGGGATCGCCCTGGCGGTGAGCGCTCTGTTCTCCCTTCTGGCCAATCGCATGCTGGTCCGGCCACTGCACCGGTTGACCACTGTGATCGGCCGCTTGGAGGACGGCGACCTGGAGGCGCGCGTGAGCCGGATCGCCAACGGCGAGCTGGGCCAGTTGGAGCGTGCGGTCAACCGAATGGCCGTGGCCATGCAGAACTCCCAACAGGAACTGAGCGATCAAATCGAACAGGCCACCATGGAGCTGCGGGAAACCCTGGAGGCGGTGGAAATCCAGAACGTGGAGCTGGATATTGCCCGCAAACGCGCCCTGGAGGGAAGCAAGGTCAAATCCGAATTCCTGGCGAACATGAGCCACGAGATCCGCACACCCATCAACGGCATTCTCGGATTCGCCGACCTGCTCTCCCACTCCCAACTGGACGACGAGCAGAAGGAATACGTCAGCACCATCAAGGAGTCGTGCGCCAATCTGCTCACCATCGTCAACGACATCCTCGATTTCTCCAAGATGGAGGCCGGCAAGCTCGTCATCGACAATGTGGCCTTCGACCTGCGCGACTGCGTCGAGGAAGTGCTCTCCCTGATGGCACCCACCGCCTACGGCAAGAGCCTGGAGCTGGTGCATCTGATCTATAGCGACGTGCCGCTGAAGCTCTACGGCGACCCCATCCGCATCCGTCAGGTCCTGACCAATCTGGTTCACAATGCCGTGAAGTTCACACCCCGAGGGCGTGTGGTGGTGCGGGTGATGCTGGACGAGGAAACCGAGGGCGAGGCCGTGCTCCGGATCACCGTCACCGATACGGGTATCGGCCTCAGCGCCAGCGAGCAGCAGAAGTTGTTCAAGGCCTTCAGCCAGGCCGACACGACCATCACCCGGCGTTTCGGCGGCGCCGGCCTGGGCCTGATCATCTGTCGGAAGCTGCTGGAACAGATGGGCGGCACCATCGGCCTGGAAAGCGAGCCGGAAAACGGCTCGACCTTCTGGTTCACGCTCCGCTGCGCCAAGCAGCGCACGCCCGAGAGTGGACAGAGCGCAGGGCAACGTGAAAACCCGCTCAAGGGTGCACGCCTCCTGCTCTACGACGAGGAAGCCTTGTCGCGCCTGGCGATCAAGCACATCTTCGAATCCTGGGAAATGCAGGTTACGGAGATCGACGATCGCCAGAGCTTTGTCTCCCTGATCTGCGCGGAAAGCCATTGGGATCTGGCCGTGGTCGGCCTGACGCGCGCCGACCTCAACAAGCGGCAATTTCACGGTCTGATGCCCCGTATCCGCCATGTGGACGTGCCGCTGGTGGTGCTAGCCAGCAGCGTCGACCGCAACGAGTTGCGCAGCCTCTTTCACCAGGGCGCGCGGGCCTGCCTCCCCAAGGCCGCCCGTCGGCAGACCTTGTATCGGGAACTCTGCCGGCTGCTGACCACGGACCACACGCCCGCCCTTCCGCTGGAACCATTGCTGGATAAACCGGAAGAGCCGGCCGCGATGACCCCGTCGCCGGCCCGCTCCGCCCCGTTCAGCAAGATCAATGCCCTGGTGGTGGACGACAACCGGATCAACCGCAAGCTCGTCACCACCATTCTCAGCCGCCACGGCCTGCACCCGGACGAAGCCGAAGACGGCGGCGAGGCGGTGGACATGGCCTGTGCCAAGCAATACGACGTCATCTTCATGGACATCCACATGCCGACGATGAGCGGCGAGACGGCAACGGCCCGCATCCGACAGCACCAGGCGGACGGGCCCGCGAGCCACTTCATCGCGCT
Organism: uncultured Gammaproteobacteria bacterium; assembly: GCA_963711725.1. Classification (GTDB taxonomy): domain Bacteria; phylum Pseudomonadota; class Gammaproteobacteria; order Nitrococcales; family Aquisalimonadaceae; genus CAVQFO01. The sequence goes on from CAVQFO010000043.1 coordinate 15,618, forward strand.
CACGGCCAACGCCATGCCCGGGGAAAAGGAACGCCTGTTGCGGGCGGGCTTCGATCGCTGTCTGATCAAGCCCATCACCGAGGAACAGGTATTGGCCATACTGGCCGAAGCCCTGCCCGGCGCCACGGCGCCGGTTGCGGCCGGAGAAAGCCCGGATGCGGCCGCCGAAGCCGGTTCTGCCGCTGAAAACGGGCGCAAGCCCCTGGTGGACGAACTCCGGGACATGCTGATCGCCGAGCTTCCCAGCCACAAGCGCACCATCCAGGAAGCCTATCGAGACGGCGACCTGAAGAATCTCAAGGATTACGTGCACAAACTCCACGGCGCCGCCAGCGTGTGCCAGGTTCCGAAGCTCAAGAGCGCCTGTGCGGATCTGGAGCGGACCATCGCCGACCGCCAGCGGGTCCATATTCCCGCCGGGGTGGATCGCTTGTTGAAGGAAATTCAGTCTCTCCTGGAGATCACCCAGACTTAGGGAGACTGCCGTCGCCCCACCACACCGGCCGTTCAGCCCGATTCCAACACCACGAACGCCACGGCGTAGTGTTGCTCGTCGCTCAGGGTGACGTGCGAGCGAGAAGCGCCCAGTTGCCGGCTGCGCTCCAGAGCCGCCCCTTCCAATCGCAGTTCGGGCCGGCCGAGTTCGTCGTGCGTCAGGGCAATATCCTGAAAGCTCACGCCCTGACCGATCCCGGTGCCCAGAGCCTTGCCGGCCGCTTCCTTGACCGCGAACCGTTTCGCCAGAAGCCTGGCGGGCCGGGCGGTTTGGCGATATTCATCCAGTTCATCCGGCGCGAGAACCCGAAGCGCCAGCCGTTCGCCATGGCGTTCCACGGTGCGTTCGATCCGGCCGATTTCGATCAGGTCCGTACCAATTCCGACAATCACCGCCGCGCTTCCCGCATCAGCGCCTTCATCTCCCTTACCGCTTCCTTGAAACCCACGAACAACGCGCGGGCCACAATGGCGTGGCCGATATTGAGCTCGGCAATCCCGGCCATGCCGGCCACCGGCTCCACGTTGTGATAGTGAAGGCCGTGACCGGCGTTGACCTGAAGCCCCAGGGCGCGGCCTTGATCCACGGCCGCGTTGAGTCGATCCCACTCCTTGTGGCGCCGAGCCTCGTCGGCGGCATCGGCGTAGGGCCCCGTATGCAGCTCCACCACGGGGGCGCCCACCGCCGCGGCGGCGTCGATCTGGACCGGATCGGCGTCAATGAACAGCGACACCCGAACACCGGCCGCCCGGAGACGCTCGCAGGCCTCAGTCATGCGCTCGCGCTGCCCGGCCACGTCCAACCCTCCTTCCGTGGTCAACTCCTCCCGACGCTCGGGAACCAGGCAGCAGTCGGCCGGGCCGACGCGGGCCGCAATCGCCAGCATTTCCTCGGTGACCGCCATCTCCAGATTCATCTTGGTCTGGAGAATATCCTTGAGTGCAAAGACGTCCCGGTCCTGTATGTGGCGCCGGTCTTCGCGCAGATGCAGTGTGATGCCGTCGGCGCCGGCTTCCTCGGCCAGCAACGCGGCTTGGATCGGTTCGGGATAGCGTGTGCCCCGGGCCTGCCGAAGGGTCGCCACGTGATCGATGTTCACACCCAGCAAAATGGGCGTACTGCTCCCGATTCCTTGCGTTTCAGTCATCGTTGTTTCCCCCGACATTGGCTCCATTGCCGCGCGTGAAGCGGGCATAGAGTTCCCGACTGCGAAGCGGCGCGTCTCCCAGATACAGGCCCAGCGCCGCCCGCATCAACCGTTTCACCGCGCTCTTCGCCTGGACCGGTGGCGCCTCGCCCCGATCCAGAGCCAGCAGCGCCTCGCCCGGGATCAGCAGCCGCCCCGACATGGTGCCGTCCACCCGCACCGGCCCGTGCTCCAGTTCGTAGCGATACATTGCAGCCGGATCCACCGGCAGACCGCTGCCGGCCTCGCGGTCCAAAAGCAGACCGTAGCCCAATTCGTCCAGAAGCGCTTTTTCGAACGGCCTCAGCAACTCTTCCTCCGGGCTGTCGGCCCGTGCCAGTTCTGCCAACAGACCTCGATACAGTTCGAAGACGCCCGGCGCCGGGTCGCCCCGGCGCAGCAGCCGAATCATGATTTCATTGGCATAGAAGCCGCTGAACACTTTGCCACCGGGCGGGGCCAGGGCGCGGCCGGCGGACTCCGCGCCGGTCAATGTGCACAATTCGCCACGCCCCTGCCAGGACAAAAGCAGAGGCTGGAACGGCTGAAGCAAGCCGGCCAGTTTGGAACGTGGACCGCGCCCACCCCGCGCAACCATCCCGACCCGGCCATGCTCGGCACTGAGACACTCCAGGATCAGGCTGGTTTCCCGGTACGGGCGCCGGTGAAGGATAAAGGACGGTTCCAGGGAGACGCGGTGGACCGCTGCCATGGCACTAGCCCGACGGGGTCACCAAGGCTTGGCGGCTCCCTCGCCGCACCGCGCCGACTTCAACACGCATGGCCCCGTATGGACAGCTGAAACCCTTGGCATGCAGATGCTGGATCATCGGCTTTCCGTATCGCGGATGGTTTCACTCAGTTCTCGTCGAAACCCAGGCTCCGCAAGGCGCGCTCATCGTCCGCCCACCCCTGGCGCACCTTCACCCAAAGCCTGAGAAACACCTTCTGACCCACCATGGTCTCGATTTCCCGACGGGCTCGCTGGCCAATCAGCTTGAGCCGTTCGCCCCCGCGGCCGATGATGATGGCCTTCTGGCTGGGCCGCTCGACCCAAATCAGCGCGCCGATGCGGGTCAGCCCCTGCTCCACGGTGAACTCTTCCACCTCGACGGTGGCCGAGTACGGCACTTCCTGGCCCAACGCGTTCATCAGTTGCTCGCGCACCAGTTCGGCCACCAAGAACTGCTGACTGCGGTCCGTCACCTGCTCCTCGGGGAAAAGCGCGGGGCCCTTCGGCAGCAGCCCGACAATCTCCCGTTCCAGCGCTTCGACGTTGAAGCCCCGGCTTGCCGACAGTGGGATCACGGCATGGAAGTCCATGCGCCGGGACAGGTCATCGAGCACGGGCAGTGCATCGCCCTTGTCGTGTAGCTTATCGATTTTGTTGGCCACCAGGATCACCGGCTTGCCGGCGGCCTTGATCTTATCCAGGACCAATTGATCGTCGTCCGTCCACTTGCCGCACTCCACCACGAAGACGATGACGTCAACGTCGGCCAGAGCGGTCCCGGCGGCGCGGTTGAGATAGCGGTTGAGAGCCTTTTCGGCCCGCGCGTGAATCCCCGGTGTATCCACGTAGATGATCTGGGCCGCCTCGGTGGTGTTCACCCCCAGGATGCGATGCCGAGTGGTCTGCGGCTTGCGCGAGACGATGCTGATCTTCATGCCCAGGATGCGGTTCAACAACGTCGACTTGCCCACGTTCGGGCGCCCCACCAAAGCCACATAGCCGCAGGGGATTTCCGTGTACGGCAGCTCCGTGTCCATGGCTAGATCTGCTCCAGCGGACGGGGCCGCGCCTGGAGCTCGCCCAATAGGGCTTCCGCCGCCATTTGCTCCGCTTTTCGACGGCTGCCGGCCTGGCCCTCGCTGCTGGCGCCCAAGCCATCCACGGAGCAACGGACGCGGAATATCTGTTCGTGGGCTTTGCCTTGCACGTCGAGAACCTCGTAGGTCGGTAGCGGCAACTGGAAGCCTTGCAGGTACTCCTGCAAGCGTGTTTTCGGATCCTTGAGCTCGGCGGCCGCCGGCAGTTGCGCCAGGCGCTGGCTGTAGAGGCGGATAATCAGGTCCCGGGCGGCCTCGAAGCCGCCGTCGAGAAAGGCTGCGCCAAATACTGCTTCCAAGGCATCCGCAAGGATGGAATCACGGCGGCGACCGCCGCTCTTGCGCTCACCACCGCCGAGGTGGAGATAGTTGCCCAAACCGAGCTGCCTGCCGAGTTCCGCCAGGCTGGATCGATTAACCAGATTGGCCCGCAACCGGCTCAACGCACCTTCGGGCTCCTCCGGCCGAAGCTTGAACAGCTCCGCGGCGATGACGAAGTTGAGAATACTGTCTCCGAGGAACTCCAGACGCTCGTTGTTGGGCCCCTCCACGCTACGGTGGGTCAGGGCCTCCTCGATCAAACCCGGATCGGAATACCGGTAGCCGAGCGCGTCCTGAAGTGCCTCCGTCTCACTCAATTCCTCACCACCGCCTCTTTCTTGAAGTGCGCCACGGCTGATAGGTTGCCCATCAGCGGCACACGGACCTCATATTCGATCACGACCCGGCTGCCGCCGGAGACCGGGATAATCTGCACGTCGCTGCGGTGAACATTGTCCACATCGTTGATATCGAATCGTTTCATCAGCGTGGACATGATGCCCGCCCGGTCGTGGCCGGACACGTCGGAGTCCTTGGCCAGGTTCGAGACGATGGAGCCGACCTCGAAGGACTCCATGTAAACCGGAACCAACTTCAGCCCAACCAGGGCGAATACACCGATCACCACCACGGTGACCAACCACCCCCACAACGTCATACCGCGTTGACGATTAAACGGCGCGTTCATAACCCCACCTCGATTTCTCGTTGTTATTGGATTGTATCCCCGATGCGGCTCCAATTGATCCACTTTCCGGCGGACCCGATGCTCATCCAGATCAGGAAGGCCTTGCCCACCAGATTCTGTTCCGGCACGGTGCCCCAGTAGCGGCTGTCGCTGCTGCGGTCCCGATTGTCGCCCATCATGAAATATTGCCCTGCCGGGACATCAAACTCAAAATCCCCGGCGGGATTTTCCGGATGGATCAGAATCTTGTGTTCCACTCCACCCAGATTCTCCTTCTCGAGCAACGCCCCTCGATCCTCGCCCAGCTGATAGCGCCCCAACAACAGCTGATCCTCCGGCTTGCCGTTAATGATCAGGTGCTTGTCGCGGTAAACCACATGATCCCCCGGCAGGCCGATCACCCTTTTGATGTAATCCTCACTCGGATTTACCGGATACCGGAATACAGCCACGTCGCCTCGTTTGGGCTCGCCGATGTCGAAGATTTTGGTGTGCAGCACCGGCAACCGGATGCCGTAATCGAACTTGTTCACCAGAATGAAGTCGCCCACCAGCAGTGTGGGAATCATGGAGCCGGACGGGATGCGGAAGGGCTCCACAATGAAGGAGCGGATCACCACCACGATCAGCAGAACCGGAAACAGGGAGCGGGCCAGATCGACCCACCAACTGACCGCCTTACCCCCGGTCGTTGCGGTCTCGTCGCGTTCCGCCTTCTCGCGGCCACGGCGCACCCAGTTCCATCCCACGGTCAAACCGGTGATCAGGGTCAGCAGTACCAGCAGGGTTTCAAAATCCAACAAATTCATTAGCTTGCCCTTATAGGCCGGGTTATCACTTGTTATCCACCTGCAGGACGGCAAGGAAAGCCTCCTGGGGAATCTCCACCTTGCCCACCTGCTTCATGCGCTTCTTGCCCGCTTTCTGCTTTTCCAGCAGCTTGCGCTTTCGAGTGATGTCACCGCCATAGCACTTGGCCGTCACGTTCTTGCGCATGGCCTTGACGGTGGAGCGGGCGATAACCTGCGATCCCACGGCGGCCTGGATGGCTACCTCGAACATTTGTCGGGGGATCAGATCCTTGAGCCGTTCGGTCAAATCGCGCCCGCGGCTTTGGGCGTGTTCCCGGTGGACGATGATCGCAAGCGCGTCCACCTTTTCGCCGTTGATCAGCACGTCCAGCCGTACCAAAGGCGCCGCCTGGAATCGCTTGAAATCATAATCGAAAGACGCGAAACCACGGCTGGCGGACTTCAGCCGGTCGAAGAAATCCAGCACCACTTCGCTCAGGGGCAGCTCGTAGGTAAGGGACACCTGGTTGCCCACATAGAGCATTTCCTTTTGCTGCCCGCGTTTCTCCTCGCACAGCATGATTACGTTGCCCACGTATTCCTGGGGCACCAGGATGCTGGCCGAGATGATGGGCTCGCGAATTTCGTCGATGAGATTGCTGGCCGGCAGCGACGACGGGTTGGAGACCGCGATCACCTCGCCCTTGTTGGTCAGCACTTCGTACACGACCGTGGGCGCGGTGGTGAGCAGATCCAGATCGTATTCACGCTCCAGGCGTTCCTGGATGATTTCCATGTGCAGCATGCCCAGGAAACCGCAGCGGAATCCAAACCCCAGCGCCTGGGACGTCTCGGGCTCGTACTGCAGTGAGGCGTCGTTGAGCCGCAATTTCTGCAGCGCGTCGCGCAAGCGTTCGTAGTCGTCGGCGTTGATGGGGAACATGCCCGCGAACACCCGCGGCTGAACCTTCTTGAAACCAGGCAGCGGGGCCGCCGTGGGCCGATTGGAGTCGGTCAGCGTATCGCCCACCGGTGCCCCGTCGATATCCTTGATACCAGCCACCACGTAGCCCACCTGGCCGGTGGAAAGCTCGCCGAAGTCCGTGGGTTTGGGCGTAAACATACCCAGTTTGTCCACCTGGAACGTGCGGCCGGTGGACATGACCTTGATCTTGTCGCCCTTTCGGATCGCGCCGTTGAAGACCCTCACCAGGGAAACCACGCCCAGGTAGTTGTCGAACCAGGAGTCGATGATCAATGCCTTGGTGGGTTCGTTCTGCTCGCCCTGGGGCGGCGGGATCCGGCGCACCAGCGCCTCCAGCAGCGATTCGACCCCCTCGCCCGTCTTGGCGCTGATCCGCAGCTCGTCTTCCACCTCCAGGCCGATGATTTCCTCGATTTCCTGGATCACCCGCTCGGGCTCCGCCGAGGGGAGGTCGATCTTGTTCAGCACGGGCAGGACTTCCAGCCCCTGCTCCACCGCCGTGTAACAGTTGGCGACGCTCTGGGCCTCGACGCCCTGGGATGCATCCACCACCAGTAGCGCACCCTCGCAGGCATAGAGCGAGCGGGAGACTTCGTAGGAAAAGTCCACATGGCCCGGGGTGTCGATAAAATTCAGCTGATAGGTGTGGCCGTCCTTCGCCTTGTAGTGCAGCGAGACGCTCTGGGCCTTGATGGTAATGCCTCGCTCGCGCTCCAGATCCATGGAATCCAGCACCTGTTCGGCCATCTCCCGCGCGGTGAGCGCCCCGCATTTTTCGATGAGACGATCGGCCAACGTCGATTTGCCGTGATCAATATGGGCAATGATCGAGAAGTTCCGAATTCTTTCCATTGGGAAGTCGGTCAACAGGGCACCTATGGCGACAAAATTCCAAACTCCGGGGAGGCTCTCGGTCCCGCCCCGCCTGCACACGAATCTGCCCTCGTTAAGAGGGCAGCCCGGCGCTCACTGCCACGGCCCCGTTCCGGACCGTGGGAAGAGCCGTATTCTACAGGGTTGACCGTCACTTTTCGCGGCGAATAGCACGTCAGGCGTGCAAGAGCCCCTGTGAGGACTACTCGGACAGCGTCAGTGCGAGGAATTGCGGGTTATCGTCCCGATAGATCAGCATAGGCACGGGCTTGCCCGCGGGGAGCGATTCGGCGACCTTTCGGAACTCCCGCACCGAGCGCACCGGCTGGTGATTGAGCATTCCGATGACATCGCCCGCTCTCAGGCCGGCATCCGCGGCGGGGCCTGGCTCCACCGCGGTCACTCGCACACCGCCGTTCAGCCCCAGCTGTTTGGCGGCATCGGCGGCGAGTCTTTCCACCGTCACGCCCAGGCGGGCGTCCGAGGGGGGCGGCGCCTTGGGCGCGGCGGAATCCTCTCCCGTAGACGCCACTTGTTCCGGGAGCTCCCCGATGGTGACGGACAGCGCGCGGTGCTTGCCGTCCCGAATAACCGCCAGGCGCGCCTTCTCCCCCACCCGCGTGCGGCCGACCAGCGGCGGCAGGGCCGAGGACGTACCGATCTCCGTGCCGTCGTATTCCACGATTACGTCACCGGCCCGAAGGCCGGCCTTGGCGGCGGGGCTACCCGGCAGAACCTGTGCGACCAGGGCGCCATAGGGCTTACTCATGTCGAACGATTTGGCGAGATCGCGGGTGACGTCCTGAATGACGACCCCCAGCCAGCCCCGAACAACCTTGCCCTTGGTCTTGAGCTGTTTCACCACATCCATGGCCAACTCGATCGGGATGGAGAAGGAAAGCCCCATGAATCCGCCGGTCTTGCTGTAGATCAGGGAATTCACACCAACGACCTGGCCGTCCATATTGAACAGCGGCCCGCCGGAATTGCCGGGGTTGATGGCCACGTCGGTCTGAATAAAGGGGATGTAGTTTTCTTCCGGCAGACTGCGCCCCTTGGCGCTGACGATACCCGCGGTCACCGAGTGATCGAACCCGAAGGGAGAGCCGATGGCCAACACCCATTCGCCGACCTGCAGCGCCGAGGATTTGCCGATCTCCACCACGGGAAGGTCATGGGCCTGGATCTTCAGCAGCGCGATATCGCTGCGTTCGTCCGACCCCACCAGTTTCGCCTCGAATTCGCGCCGGTCGCTGAGGCGCACCACGATCTCGTCGGCATCCTTGACCACGTGATAGTTGGTCAACACATCCCCGTCGCGGGAAATCACGAATCCCGACCCCAGAGACTGAGCGTCGTATTCCCTCGGCGCGTTATCACCGTCCTGCTGATCCAGGAATCGGTGGAAAAAGTCGTACAGCGGATGATCCTTGGGCAGATCCGGGAGCGCGTCCTGTCCCAGACCGTATTTCTCCTTGAGGCGGACTTTCTGAGTGGTGCTGATGTTGACCACTGCGGGGCTGCGCTGTTTCACCAACTGGGTGAAATCCGGCAGACTCCCCGCCCAGGCGAAGGCCCACGGGATCAGCGCGAGACTGACAACCAGGGCAAGAAATACGGCCGGGCGCCGCAGGCGGGAATCAATCATGGACCATCCTCTGTCGTTCAGTGACTGATATCGGGAACGCGCCCGCGCCGGACAAGGGCCACACCACTGGAATTGTGGCGGAGAATGACCGGCTGATAGCGGCTGTCATCCGCGGCACGCAGCGCAAACCGCCGCGCCCAAAGGAAGCCGGCGCCGAGCCCCAGCAGCCCGAATACCATGGCAGCGAGGTCCGTCTGTCCGCCCACCGCCAGCGAGGCGTAGACCGCGCGGCCCGCCACTGCAGCCATCATCATGAGTATAAGGGGAACGGCGTAAACCACGAGGGAACTGCGCAGCAAGGCCGCTTCGTCGAGCCCCAGCACAACAGCGTCGCCGGGCTTGCAACCCACGGCGTCGACCACTCGAATGCGATTGCTGCGCCGACCGAATGCCTTGGACAGGGTACCGGTTCCACAGCCCTCGGAGGAGCCGCAGGAATCACAGGCCGTCCGGCGCCGGGTCTCGACCCACGCATAGCCGTCACGGACCTGGACCACCTCGCCCGGCTCTTCGATCATTACTGCCCTTTGCGCTGGATGTTGCGCGCGAACCGCTCCACGGTAATGGCCGGCACTTCGCCCACCACGGTGATCTGATAGTTATCGAACATGCGCCCGTAGGCGTTCATCGCACCCAGGCCCGCCAGGCCTCGGAACGGCTTGCCCTTGTTCGGTTCCATGGGTTCGATATAGACGGATACCGAGGCCAGCCCATCGGAATAGAGCAGATGCTCGACCGGTCCGTGGCTCCCCGCAATACCACGAACCTCGCGCAGCGTCAGACGGAATCCGGACGGGAGATCGGGAATCCGCCACACGGTTTCCTCGGGCGCCTGCGCCTTGGCCTGTTTATCATCCTGGCTGTACCAGGTGTAATCATGGCCGTTCACGGTGGGCGTGAAGGCATCGTCCGCAATGGTTGCCGGAGCTTCCAGCTTGACGAACATCAGCTGTTCGATGATCGCGCCGTGATGATCCAACACATCCGACTTGAGCAGCAATCCCGTCTTCTCGTCGACCCAAAGGTGATAACCGTAGCGGAATCCGTCGGTGGGCGCGATGGACAGAACCCGCGCGCCGCGGTCCGCCACGCGGCCGCTGACCTACCACGGCGACCCGGTAGGATGTACTTACGGCGGCCAGATCGGAATCGGTGAGGTCCGAGAACCGATCCCGCGCTTCCCGCTGGTCGACCAGGACTGAGTGGTCGTCGGGAAACACGCAGGTGACCTTGTTGGCGTTGCGGATAATCTCGCGTGCCGAGCCGCTGAGCGAATAGAGCCGCGCCTGCTCCCGACCCTGGTCGACGCGATGGACGATCTGCATGGCTTCCAGGTGATCGCCGCGTCGATAGACGAAGGTTCCACGGTAATTCAACTGCCTGGCGGCATCGCCGATACCCTGCAACCACGCCCGGGCGGGTTTGTCCTGATCGGCATGAAGCGCACCACTACCCACCAGCACCAGGACCAGGCACCCAGCGAACTGAGCCAGTCTATTCATCATTAGGACTATAACCGGCGATCCTTACGTGAGGCACCATTGCGCCGACCTGGCCGGCGTATGCGTTTTCGCCATGATTGACCAGATAGCCGTTCAACCGCGCCTGCACCTGAGGATCCAGGCGTTCCCAGCGTACGTTGCGCACCTGTGTCGGGGCGTCCGCCTGCGCCGGCGCCACTGCGGCCACCGTCTGGGTCGAGGCCGCGGTGCCATCCTGCACCTGTCGGGTCGACCAGATACCGATTGCCAGAGTCCCCACGGAAGCGGCAATGGCCAAACCCGCGGCGGGCTTCAACCAACGCAACGACCGGCGCGGGGAACCGCTATGATGAGCGGGCTCATCTTCAAGAGCAGCCGCGACGCGGTCGGCAAAACCAATATCGACAACATCCGGCAAGGTCCGATGCGCGGCCTCCTTTACCAGATACATCTCACTCAGGCGCCGAGCCAGCCGGGAATCTCGCCCCACCTGCCTCAGTAACAGGTCCATTTCCGCTGGATCAAGCTCGTCGTCCACCAGGGCTGACAACTGCTCTTCAATAACGTTTTTCATACGCTCACCAAGGGCCTGTTAACCATCCCGCCCAAGCTCAATCCAGCAGGGGCCGAAGCTTTTTGTCAATAGCTTCCCGGGCGCGGAAGATCCGGGAACGGACCGTTCCGACTGGACATTCCATCGCCTTCGCAATCTCTTCATAGCTCAAACCCTCGAATTCCCGGAGGGTTATGGCCGTTCGCAAATCCTCCGGCAGATCCTCGATCGCGCTGGCCACAGTCCGCTCGATCTCGTCCCTTTGCGCCAGCCGATCCGGGGTGTCCATGTCCCTTAGATGAGGATCCACTATGTATTGTTCCGCATCCTGGGCGTCGATATCGCTCTCCGGCGGCCGCCGCCCTTGGGAAACCAGGTAGTTTTTGGCGGTGTTGGCGCCGATGCGGTAGATCCAGGTGTAGAAACTGCTGTCGCCGCGAAAGTTCGGCAGGGCACGGTAGGCCTTAATGAAGGTTTCCTGAGTCACATCCAGCGCCTCGTCCGGGTCGCGCACGTACCGGGAAATCAGCTTTACGAGTTTGTGCTGGTACTTGCGCACCAGCAAATCGAAAGCACTCTTGTCCCCCGCCTGTACGCGGGCCACAAGCTCCTGGTCCAACTGCGACGCGGTCATTCAGGAGCCCTTTGCGTTCGTGCGCAGTAGGCCGCGTCTACCCGGTAGACACCGACGATCATCGATAGTTCGCACCTTCCTTTGGATTGTGTTTATATTGGGCGCCATAGGGTCCTGTGCTCGGTATCGCGAGAGAATGACCCGCGCCACCGGATCGGCAATGCAGGGCCCCGAACGGCCGCGATTTCAACGCGTCCCTTCCGGGGCATCGAGAGTATCCGATAGCCACCATTTGCTGCAACCAAGAGCCTGTTTCAGTAGTCAGCATGGGCCGCGTTTGAGTCGGGGCGCTCCTCTGCCGCGCCATGCCAGCGTCAGGAGCTCCTTATGTACAATGAGTACACTGCGTCGCCCCTTCCTTGCCCTGACGCCGCAGAGGAGCGCCGCGCCCATGCTGATTACTGAAATAGGCTCTCAATGACCACCCCACCCTTGACCTATGACGTCCTGATCATCGGAAGCGGCGCGGCGGGCCTGAGCCTCGCCCTGCGCCTGCCCGAAAACGCGCGAATCGCGGTCATCTCCAAAGGCCCCCTGGCCGGAGGATCCAGCCTCTACGCTCAAGGTGGGGTCTCCGCGGTCCTGGATAAAGCCGATTCGGTGGATTCCCACGTGGCGGACACGCTGGATGCCGGCGCCGGCCTGTCCGACCCCGACATCGCACGTTTCGTCGCATCCCACGCCGCCGACTGCATCCATTGGCTGGTGGATCGGCGAGTCCCGTTCTCCACCGAACGGTCGGACGACGGCACCGAAACCCTGCACCTGACTCGCGAGGGCGGCCACAGCCACCGCCGCATCGTCCACGCGGCGGACGCCACCGGGCGCGCCATCGAGACCACGCTGGAAGACCTGGTGCGCAACCGGCCCAACGTGGACGTCTTTGAAAACCATGTGGCCGTGGACCTGATTACCGCCGCCCGCCTGGGTGGCGACGAAGACCGGGTGCTGGGCGCCTACATTCTCGATGCGGAAGCCGACCAGGTGCGGGTTTTTCAAGCTCGTTTCGTGACCCTGGCCACCGGCGGCGCCAGCAAGGTCTACCTGTATACCACCAATCCCGACGGCGCCACCGGCGACGGCATTGCCATGGCCTGGCGCGCGGGCTGCCGGGTGGCGAATCTGGAATTCAATCAGTTCCATCCCACCTGCCTCTATCACCCCCAGGCCAAGTCGTTCCTGATCAGCGAGGCCCTTCGCGGCGAGGGAGGCGTGTTGCGCCTGCCCGACGGCGAACGCTTCATGACCCGTTTCGACCGCCGCGGCGAACTGGCGCCCCGCGACATCGTCGCCCGCGCAATCGACCATGAAATGAAGCGCCTGGGGGCGGACTGCGTCTATCTCGACATCAGCCACCGGCCCGCCGAGTTCATTCGGTCGCATTTCCCGACCATCTACGCCCGCTGCCTGGAATACGGATTCGACATCACGCGGGATCCGATTCCGGTGGTGCCGGCCGCGCACTATACCTGCGGCGGTGTCATGGTCGACCGCCACGGCCGAACCGACCTACCCGGCCTCTACGCCATCGGCGAGGCATCCTACACCGGCCTGCACGGCGCCAATCGACTGGCCAGCAACTCGCTGCTCGAGTGCCTGGTGTACGCCGCCTCCGCCGCCGAGGACATCGCCGCGGTTCTCGACGGCACCTGGACGCCCTCGTCGCTGCCCGCCTGGGACGAGAGCCGCGTCACCGATTCCGACGAACAGGTGGTGGTCAGCCACAACTGGGACGAGCTGCGCCGGTTCATGTGGGACTATGTCGGCATCGTGCGCACCGACAAACGCCTGGAGCGCGCCCACCATCGCATCGATCTGCTGATTTCGGAAATTCATGAGTACTACGGCAATTTCCGGATCACACCGGACCTGGTGGAGCTTCGCAATCTGGCCAGCTGTCGCCAAACTGATCATCGGCTGCGCCCAGGCGCGCAAGGAAAGCCGCGGCCTGCATTACACGCTGGATTACCCCAACCCAGCGGCCACCGCTGCCGGGCCCACGGTGCTCACGCCCAAACGGCCCAAACCGTTCCGCCATCTGAAACGCCAGCCGCTCCGCCGCAAGCTGATCGACTCCCGGCGAACGCTGGCGCCCACAGCGGAGCGGCGCTACTGTTCCACGGTTTCGCCAAATCGGAACCCGTTCCCAACAGGACCCGAAGCCGGCGATGGACTTCGGCGTCCACCGCATCGCATGGCACCACCAGCGTTCGGCGCCGCCGATCCAGGCGAAGGTGGACCAGCACCAGGGGCCGGCTGACAAACGCCCCCACCGCGGCCCAACCCTCGGATCGCCCTTCCCGACTCTCCAACCACCAGCCGGTATCCGGCGCGTAACCCGCCTTGCCAACCGCCCGGCGGCGGCGGATCCCCAGAGCGACGGTGCCGGCCGTCAAGACATAGCCGATGCCGACCCAGCGCATCGCCGCGGGAATGTTGACCACAAGCAGCGAAATCACCGCCACGGCGTGAGCCGTCCACCACGCCGCCGCGGTCAACCTTGAGGGCCTGAAGATCAAACTCCGTAAGGCCGGCCGATATGGCGGACCATGTCCCTGAGTTCCGCATCCTGGGGCTCTCCCCGCCCGTAGAACCAATCCAGCAGCTGGCCGTCCTGCTCGTCCAGAAGCCGGTCGAACACCTGGCGTTGTTCCTCGTCGAGGTCGTCGAAGCCCTCGGCAAGGAATTTCTCGAGAATGACGTCCAGTTCCTTCATCCCCCGGCGGCAGCGCCATACGAATCGTGACTTTTCACTCATGATTGCCGCTGTCCAAAAAAAACGCGCGCCTGGGGCGCGCGCTTGTATGCAACGAAACCGAAGCCAGGCAACCGTTACCGCCGCGCCACCAGCATCTTCTTGATCTCCGCGATGGCCTTGGCCGGATTCAGCCCTTTGGGGCACGTCTTCGCGCAGTTCATGATGGTGTGGCAGCGATACAGTTTGAACGAGTCCTCGAGGTCGTCCAGGCGCTCGCCGGTCGCTTCGTCGCGGCTGTCCGCGATCCACCGATAGGCCTGCAGCAGCACGGCCGGGCCCAGATAGCGATCCGGATTCCACCAGTAGCTGGGGCAGCTGGTCGAGCAGCAGGCACACAGGATGCACTCGTAGAGCCCATCCAGCTTCTCCCGGTCTTCCTTGCTCTGCAAGCGCTCCCGATCGGGCGGAACCGGCGCTCTGGGTCTGGATCCAGGGCTTGATGGACGCATACTGCGCGTAGAAGTGCGTCATGTCCGGCACCAGATCCTTCACCACCGGCATGTGCGGCAGCGGGTAGATCCGCACGTCGCCGCGGACATCATCGCAGGCCTTGGTGCACGCCAGGGTGTTGGTGCCGTCGATGTTCATGGCGCAGGAGCCGCAGATACCCTCGCGGCAGGAGCGGCGGAAGGTCAGCGTCGGATCGACTTCGTTCTTGATCTTGATCAGCGCGTCCAGAACCATCGGCCCGCACTTGGCCATATCGACTTCATAGGTGTCGATGCGGGGGTTCTGGCCGCTGGCCGGATCCCAACGGTAAATCTTGAAGCGCCGAACGTCCTTCGCATCGGACGATGCCTCGAAGGTCCGGCCCGTACCGACTTTCGAATTTGCGGGAAGCGTAAACTCTGCCATCGCGTCTGTCCTCGTCGTTCTGGAAACGAAAGCTAGTACGTACGGGCTTTCGGCGGGAAGGACTCCACTTCTTCGGTCAGGGTCTTCATGTGCACCGGACGGAACTCGATGCCCACTTCACCCTTTTCATTGACCGAAGCCAGCGAGTGCTTCATCCAGTTGTCGTCGTCACGATCCGGGAAATCCTCCCGGGCGTGCGCACCACGGCTCTCCTTGCGGTTGACCGCGGAACGAATGGTCGCCACCGCGCAACCCAGCAGGTTCTCCAGCTCCATGGTTTCCACCAGGTCGGAGTTCCACACCAGGCCGCGGTCCGATACCGCGACGTCCGAGAACGAATCGTAGATCTCGGCCATTTTGTCGCAGCCTTCCTGCAGGGAATCGCCGTCGCGGAACACCGCGGCGTAGTGCTGCATGGTCCGCTGCATGCGTTGCGAATCTCGGCGGTGGGCTTGCTGCCGTTGGCATTGCGCAGCTTGTCCAGGCGCGCGAGCGCGGAGTCGCCGGCGTCCTTGGGCATGGCGCGATGCTGGAGATTGCCGTCCTTGATATGCTCGGCGGCGCGAATGGCAGCGGCCCGGCCGAACACGACCAGATCCAGCAGGGAGTTGGAACCCAGGCGGTTGGCGCCGTGAACCGACACGCAGGCCGCCTCGCCGATGGCCATGAGGCCGGGCACCACGTAGTCCGGGTTGCCGTCCTTGAGCGTCACCACCTCGCCGTGATGATTGGTGGGGATGCCGCCCATGTTGTAGTGCACGGTGGGCAGCACCGGAATCGGTTCCTTGGTCACGTCCACGCCCGAGAAGATGCGGGCCGTCTCGGCGATGCCGGGCAGACGTTCGTGAATGACCTCGGGACCCAGGTGCTCCAGATGGAGATGGATGTGATCCTTCTCCTCGCCGACACCCCGGCCCTCGCGGATTTCCACGGTCATGGCACGGCTGACCACGTCACGCGAGGCCAGATCCTTGGCGTTGGGGGCGTAGCGCTCCATGAACCGCTCGCCTTCGGAATTGGTCAGGTAGCCGCCCTCGCCGCGCACACCCTCGGTGATCAGGCAACCGGCGCCGTAGATGCCGGTGGGGTGGAACTGCACGAATTCCATATCCTGCAGCGGCAGGCCGGCACGCAGAACCATGCCGTTGCCGTCGCCCGTGCAGGTGTGCGCGGAGGTGCAGGAGAAGTAGGCACGGCCATAACCGCCGGTGGCCAATACGGTCTCGTGGGCCTGGAAGCGATGAATGGTACCGTCGTTCAGGCTCAGGGCGATCACGCCCCGGCAGGCGCCTTCGTCGTCCATGATCAGGTCGATGGCGAAGTACTCGATGAAGAACTCCGCACGATGCGCCAGAGACTGCTGATAAAGGGTATGAAGAATAGCGTGGCCGGTGCGGTCGGCCGCGGCGCAGGTGCGCTGGGCGCGGCCCTTGCCGAAGTGCGTGGTCATGCCGCCGAAGGGACGCTGGTAGATCTTGCCTTCCTCGGTGCGGGAGAACGGGACACCGTAATGTTCCAGCTCGAGGATGGCGGGCACGGCCTCGCGGCACATGTATTCGATGGCGTCCTGGTCGCCCAGCCAGTCCGAACCCTTGACGGTGTCGTACATGTGCCAGCGCCAGTCGTCTTCGCCCATGTTGCCCAACGAAGCGCTGATGCCGCCCTGGGCCGCCACCGTGTGGCTGCGCGTGGGGAAGACCTTGGTGATGCAAGCGGTCTTCAGGCCCTTTTCCGCCATCCCGAAGGTGGCGCGCAGGCCGGCGCCGCCGGCGCCCACCACGACAACATCGTATTTATGATCGATGATTTCGTAATCACCCGCCATCTATCTAGCCTCCCAACGCAATCTTGATCACGGCGAAAATGCCGCCCAACCCCAGAACAACGGCGGCAAACTTGGTCACCACGATAAACGTGACCTGCAGCCAGTGTGGGTGGATGTAATCCTCCCAGATGACCTGCAGGCCGAGCTGCGCGTGATGGAAGGCCATGGCCAGCAACAATACGAACAACACCGCGACCACCGGCTGTGCGACCCAGGCGTGAACCGCCTCATAGTCGGCGCCGGCATGGCTCATGATGCCGAAGATGAACCACAACACCAGCGGAATCAGTGCGACCGCGGTAAGCCGCTGGAACCACCAGTGTTCCACGCCATGCTTGGCGGCACCCAGGCCCCGCGCTTTCTTGATCGGAGTCCGATATTCCATTACGCACCCCCCATGGAGTAGGCGAGAATCCAGGACAGGATCGTCAGGGCCACGGCCACGGCCACCACGGTATAGGCGCTGGCCTGAGCCGTCTTCAGCTCGAAGCCCTTGCCCATGTCCCAGAACAGGTGCCGGATGCCGTTACAGAGGTGGTAGAAAACCGAGAAAGTGACGCCGAAGAGCACGATCTGGCCGATCACGCTGCCCGCGATGGCCTGGGCCGTGCCGAAGGCTTCGGGACCGCTCGCCAAAGCCACCAGCCAGTAAAAGAGGTAGATCGCGCCGAGGCTGAGAACCATGCCGGTGCCTCGATGCAGGATCGAGAGCGCCATGGTCCATTGCCACCGGTAAATCTGGAGATGGGGAGAAAGCGGTCGGTTGTCCGTTTGCATTGTAGCTCGCTCCGCTGTGGAACCTGTCGGTGAAGGGCGCATAAGCTAAACGCTCGCGACGCCCGATGCAAGCAAACCGGGCTCTGAAAAGCCCCGGTTTTCCCGTATAAGCCACTTGTTTTCAATCAGTTGAGAGACTCATTAAAAGCAGCCTCACAAACGGTCGGCACCCCTTGCGGGAAGGAGCGCGCCGAGCTCAGAAATCGCTGCAGCGTCCGTTCCGCTCCCAATCGCCGTAGCGGGTCGGTTCGGGGCCCTTGGGGCCACCTACTTCCTTTGGCCGATCCCTGGTTTCATCGGGGGAAGCCGGCGATTGCTCGTCCGACACCTCTTCCCGTTCCGCTGGTTCGCCTTTAGGACTCATAGGAAAGATCTCCCTCGGTAGGCGGCGGCATTATGCCACATGGTGAGCAATTACCGAAGATGGACGGTACAATGCGCGCCCAGCGTCCCCTTGAGATTCGGCAACGGAGGTCACCCCGATCATGCCCGAGACGTGGAAGCGCATCCTCGCGGACAGCCACCCTCAGTGGAACGAGAACGACGGCCTGGCCGGTTTCGGCGATCCCGAAACCGAAGAGCTGGCCCTTGAACAACAAAACTTCGTCTGCCCTCTACCGGTGATGGGCCTGATCTGGGTTGCCGGCGCGGACGCTCAGGAGTTCCTTCACAACCAGCTTACCGCGGAGGTGCGAACCCTCGCGGAAGACGAGTGGACCTTCGCCGGCTACTGCAATCCCAAAGGCCGGCTGCTGGCCTTGTTCAAGGTGCTTCGATTCAATGAAGGCTACCTGCTCGTGCTGCCCCGGGCACTGGTCGAATCGGTGGTTCAGCGGCTCCGCATGTTCGTCCTGCGCTCCCAGGTGGCGTTGGAGGATCTCAGCGAGGAGTACCTTCTGTTCGGCGGCGTCGGCGGACCGGCACAGACGCTTCTCGAGGAAACTGCCGGCACCCTGCCGGGCTCCGGGCGCGGCGTGGCCCGGGCGGGTGATCTGATTGTGCTGCGGGTGGGAGACGCCCCCGAGGGATTCATGACCATTGCCCCGGCCGCCGAAGCGGCGACCATATGGGAATCCCTGGCGCGGCGGATCACGCCGGTCGGCCCATCATCCTGGGCGTTGGCCGAAATCCGGAACGGACTTCCCGAGGTCCATTCCGAAACCCGGGAGGCCTTTGTGCCGCAGATGGTGAATCTGGACCTGGTGAACGGGGTCAGTTTCCAGAAGGGGTGCTATCCGGGACAGGAGATCGTCGCGCGCATGCGCTACCTCGGAACGCTGAAGCGGCGCATGTATCGAATCGCCGGCCACGGTGCCCCGCCCGCTCCGGGCAAAGACGTGCGCAGCACCGACGGGACCAAGCTGGGCACGGTGGCCGAGACTGCGCCGATCTCCCGCAATGACTGGGAGGCGCTGGCCGTATTGCAGATTGAACGGGGTGACGACGCGCCGCTGATCGACGGCGCGCCGGTGGAAGTTCTTCCGCTGCCCTACGAGGTCGCTTCGTCCTGAGCTTCATCGTCCCCGCCCGTGGCCTCCGGGCGCATGGCGGGGAATAGCAGCACGTCACGGATGGAGGGCGCATCGGTGAACAGCATCACCAGACGGTCAATGCCGATACCCTCCCCTGCCGTGGGCGGCAGGCCATATTCCAGGGCGCGGATATAGTCGGCGTCGTAGTGCATGGCCTCCTCGTCACCGGCCTCTTTCTCGGCCACCTGCCGGCGAAAGCGCTCCGCCTGATCCTCGGCGTCGTTGAGCTCGGAGAAGCCGTTGGCAATCTCCCGCCCACCTACAATCAACTCGAAGCGCTCGGTCACGAACGGATCGGAATCCTTGGGCCGGGCCAGGGGCGAGACCTCCACCGGGTAGTCCGTGACGAAGGTGGGCTCGCGCAACCGGTGCTCCACCGTCTTTTCGAAGACCTCCAGCTGCAGCTTGCCCAGGCCGTAGCCGGGCTTGACGTCCACGCCGAGCCCTCGGGCGATCTCCCGCAAAGCCTCTTCGTCCTCCATCTGAGCGGCGGTAATCTTCGGGTTGTAGCGCAGCACCGAATCCTTCACGGAGATGCGTTCGAACGGCCGTTCCAGATCGTAGGATTCGCCCTGGTACGTCACCTGTGCGGCGCCGAACAGCTCCATGGCCAGGCCCCGCAGCATTTCTTCGGTCAGATCCATCAGGTCGTTGTAGTCGGCATACGCCTGATAGAACTCCAGCATGGTGAACTCCGGGTTGTGCCGGGTCGACACCCCTTCGTTCCTGAAGTTGCGGTTGATCTCGAAGACCTTCTCGAAGCCGCCCACCACCAGGCGCTTGAGGTAGAGCTCCGGGGCGATGCGCAGGTACAGCTGCATGTCCAGCGCGTTGTGGTGGGTCATGAACGGCCGCGCGGTGGCGCCGCCGGGAATGGCCTGCATCATGGGCGTTTCCACTTCCAGGAAGCGGCGGCGGGCCAGGAAATCACGGATGTACTGAATCACGCGGCTGCGGGCCTGGAAGGTGCGCCGGGAGTCTTCGTTCATGATCAGGTCCACGTAGCGCTGGCGGTAGCGCACCTCCTGGTCCGTAAGGCCGTGGAATTTCTCCGGCAATGGCTGCAGCGACTTAGTCAGCAGCCGCACCTCGTCCACCTTCACGGACAGCTCGCCGGTCTTGGTCTTGAACAGGGTCCCGGTGCCACCAACGATGTCGCCGACGTCCCAGCTCTTGAACTCCTGATACCGGCCTTCGGGCAGGTCGTCGCGGCGCAGGAACAACTGGATGCGGCCGCTCATGTCCTGAACGTGGGTGAAACTCGCCTTGCCCATGACCCGCTTGGCCATCATCCGCCCGGCCACGGACACCCGAACCGGATCGGCCTCCAGTTCTTCGTTGGTTTTCCCGCCGTAGTCCTTGAGCAGATCCTCCGCCAGGCTGTCCCGCCGGAAATCGTTGGGGAACGCGTTGCCGCGCTCGCGGAGTGCCGTGAGTTTTTCCCGGCGCTGGGCGATGAGCTTGTTGTCTTCTGTGGTCATGCGTGGTTGTCGTCCGCTTGGTCGGTTTTCGGGTCGGCTCAAAGGCCCGCCTTAAGGCTGGCTTCGAGGAATTGGTCGAGGTCGCCGTCCAGCACGGCCTGGGTATTGCCCACCTCGACGCTGGTGCGAAGATCCTTGATTCGGGACTGATCCAGCACGTAGGAGCGGATCTGGCTGCCCCAGCCGATATCGGCCTTGCTGTCCTCCAGCTGCTCCTGAACGGCCCGGCGTTCGCGCATCTCCCGCTCGTAGAGCTTGGCCTGGAGCTGCTTCATGGCCTGAGCCTTGTTCTTGTGCTGGGAGCGGTCGTTCTGGCACTGCACCACGATATTGGTGGGCACATGGGTGATGCGCACCGCGGATTCGGTCCGGTTCACGTGCTGGCCGCCGGCGCCGCTGGCGCGATAGACGTCGATCCGCAGATCCGCCGGATTGATCTCGATCTCGATGTTGTCGTCCACTTCCGGCGAAACGAACACCGAAGCGAATGAGGTATGTCGGCGGTTGCCGGAATCGAACGGCGATTTGCGCACCAGGCGGTGGACACCGGTCTCGGTGCGCAGCCAGCCAAAGGCGTACTCGCCCTCGAACTTCACCGTCGCACTCTTGATGCCGGCCACTTCGCCCGGCGAGACTTCCATCAGGTCGGTCTTGAAGCCCCGGCGCTCACCCCAGCGCAGATACATGCGCAGCAGCATCTCCGCCCAGTCCTGGGCCTCGGTGCCGCCGGAACCGGCCTGGATATCCAGAAACGCGTTATTGGGGTCCATTTCGCCCGAGAACATGCGCCGGAACTCCAGCTCGGAAACCTGGCGCTCGTACACCTGGACATCGGCGGCCACGGAATCGATGGTGGCCTGATCCTGCTCTTCCCGGGCCATGTCCAGGAGTTCGTCGGCATCCTCCAGGCCGCCTCCCAGGTTGTCCAGCGCCGTGACCACGCCCTGCAGGCGGGACCGCTCCCGGCTCAGGTCCTGGGCGCGCTCCGGGTCATTCCAGATGTCCGGGTCTTCCAGGCTGCGTTCCACTTCTTCAAGGCGGGCCTTCTTTTCATCGAAGTCAAAGATACCCCCTCAGGGACTGGGCACGTCCCTTGAGGTCTTTGATGGCGTGGGCGATCTCGTTGATCTCGGTCATGGCGGCGGCATGCACTTCCGGCTGACTGAACAAGGCGAGGAATGGTACTACACCGCGCCTCGCCCTGTCAGGAGCCGGAGGAACCGAGATCAGTCGGGTGCAGGATCGGTCTTCTCGGCCGCGAATCCTTGGAGGACGCCCACACGGGACCGAACGTTCAGCCTTGCTGTTCCTGCTCCTGTCGAACCACGTTCACCAAACCGCCCATCAGGACTGACCTCACCTGGCGTTCACTCATGTCGTGAACCATCTTGTAGGTTTCGTCCTTGGTTTCATTGCGAACTTCCATTTCGCCCTTCTTCACCCCATCCCGGAGATTGCGGATCGTCAGGCGGTCGTTCTGCTCGATGCGGTCCCAGTCGTCCGGATTGGAAAAGCGCAGCGGGACCACGCCGAAATTGGCGAGGTTGCTCCAGTGAATACGGGAATAGCCCTTGGCCAGGACAACCCGCAGGCCCAGATAGCGTGGCGCCAGGGCCGCGTGTTCCCGGCTGGAACCCTGGCCGTAGTTCTCGCCGCCGACCACCGCGAAGCCTTGGCCTTCCAACTCCTTGGCCCGGTCGTAGAAGGATTCGTCCACTTGATAGAAGACGAACTCCGAGATGGCGGGCACGTTGCTCCGAAACGGCAGCACCTGGGTCCCGCCGGGGAGGATCTCGTCGGTGGAAATGTCGTCGCCAAGCTTCAACAGCACCGTCACGTCCAACTCATCGGGAAGCGGGTCGAAGATGGGCAGATCCTTGATGTTCGGCCCCTTCTGCACCTCCACCGGCTCGCCTTCCACCGGCGGGCGCAACATCGTCCGCGTCACCTTCGGGCGCTCCGGTGGCTGGAAGCGCGGATAGTCGAAATCCAGGCTGCGGGGATCGGTGATCTCGCCCGTCAGCGCGGAAGCCGCCGCAGTCTCCGGACTGCAAAGAAACACGCTGTCCTCCTTGGTGCCGGAGCGTCCGGGGAAGTTTCGCGGAACCGTGCGCAAGCTGTTTCGGCCGGTGGCGGGCGCCTGGCCCATGCCGATACAACCGTTGCAGCCAGTCTGGTGGATCCGCGCGCCGGCATGGACCAGTTTGGTCAAGGCGCCGGTTTCGATCATGTTCTCGAAGATCTGCCGGGAGGTGGGGTTGATGTCGAACGAAACCTGATCGTGGATCCGCCGGCCGTCCACAATATTGGCGGCGATGCCGAAATCCCGCAGTCCGGGGTTGGCGGAGGAGCCCACATACGCCTGATAGATCGATTCGCCGGCAACCTCGCTGACAGGAACCACATTGCCCGGACTGCTGGGTTTGGCAATCAGCGGCACGAGTTCCGACAGATCGATCTCCTCGAGTTCGTCGTAGTCGGCGCCCTCGTCGGCCACCAGTTCAACATAGTCCTCGGCGCGATCCTGCAGCCGAAGGAACTCCTCCACGGCCTCGTCGGCCGGGAATACAGTGGCGGTATGCCCCATCTCCTGGCCCATGTTGGCGATGACGTGCCGGTCCATGGCCGTCAGCTGTTGCAGACCGGGGCCGTAATACTCGAACACCCGGCCGGCGCCACCCTTGGTGCCGTGGCGGCGAAGCATTTCGAGGATGACGTCCTTGGCGCTGACCCAGTCCGGGAGTTCACCGGTAACCTTCACGCCCACCACCTTGGGCATTCTGACGTAGAATGGCCGGCCGGCCATGGCCATGGCCACCTCCAGGCCACCGGCCCCCAGCGCGAACATGCCCAGCGAACCCGCCGCGCAGGTATGGCTGTCGGAGCCCAGCATGGTTTTCCCCGGCTTGCCCAACTGCTCCATGTGCAGCGGGTGGCTGACGCCGTTTCCGGGTGGGCTGAACCACAGGCCGTAGCGCTTGGCGGCCGTGTTCAGAAACAGGTGATCGTCGGGATTTCGAAAATCCTGCTGCAGCAGATTGTGATCCACGTACTGGGCGGACAACTCGGTCTTGACCCGAGGTACCTTCATCGCCTCGAATTCCAGCATCACCATGGTGCCGGTGGCGTCCTGGGTCAGGGTATGGTCGATCTTGAGAGCGATCTCCTCGCCGGGAGTCATGTCGCCCTCCACCAGATGATCCTTGAGTAGCTTCTGCGTGACGTTCAACGCCATGGCGCCACCTCCGTTCGGCTGAAACACGATTCCGCTCGAATTGAGCACGGCTGGACCGGCGGGCGGGTACCGGGGACTCGCCTCGGCTACCTGATTTGCGGTATGGCTGGAATGGGGGGATTTCAATGGGGCCGGGACGCGCTGGAAACGCGACTCGGGGGCTACTCGGAATGTTCCGGCACGTCTTCTTCGGCGGGCTCCATGCCTTGCCGCAGGCGCTCCTGCAGCAGGCTCACGACCACGGGAACAGCAATCTCCGCGCCCATCTCGACCAAGCCCGCGAAGCACGCGTGACGAGCGCTGCGGACCCTCTTCCGCATGGTCCCGACGGGGCGCCTCGGCGCCGGACTTGTGGGGCGGCGCAGACCCAGGGCAAGCCCCAAGCCAAATCCGCCGGCCATGACCAGCGGCGACGCCATTCGCCGCGACCAGCTCTGCTTCAGAGCACCGGCGGCCTGGCGCACCGCAGCCTTATCGGCCTGCAGGCTTTGTTCCTTCCGAGCGACCTTGCGTTTGAGGCTGGTCATCCAGCGGCTCCAGGGACAACACCCGCCGGGTGGCGGGAAAACCAAGCCGACGGCTAAGCCGCAGCGCCCAAAGAATCGATAACAGGGCAAGCGCGCCGCTGATCGCGCCCACCAGAAGGAGCGACAGCGCAAGCGACATGCCGTGGACATACAGCCACACCACAGCGGCAGCCGCGATCGCTGTCCACGCCCCTGCGGCCAACAGGGCCGAGACCACGCCCAACGCAGCCATCTGCACCAGGCTGAGTCCGGCGAGCCTTAACTCCAGCGCCAGGAGATCCAGGAAATCCGAAAAGACGCGGCCTACCGTGGCGGAGACTCCCGCCACGGTGCCTTGGGCGCTCCCGGTGCCCGGTATGCCGTCGTCGGCCTCGCTGTGGGGACTGCCCGAATCCGTCATGCAGTCGCGCGCACCGCGATTAACGACGAATCAGCGAACCGAGGACGAACCCCGCCGCGACAGCGATGCCCAGCGAAGCAATGGGGTGTTGGTTGACGTAGTCGCCCACGGTATCGCGCATCTCCTGAGAGCGCTCCGCGGCGCGGTGCCCGGTTTCACGAATACGATTCTCGGCCCGCGCGCTCCGTTCGGCGGCGGCATCCACTGCATGGTGCGCCGCGCCGGCGACGCGTTCGGTGGTACGAGCCTGTTGTGTTTCTGCGGCCATGGAAACCTCCTTATCGGCCTTGTATACGTCTGATCCATTACTGTTACTGGGGTCGCGCCGGGGCGTTTCAACGACGCGGCGCGGCTCACCAGGAGAGATCGTATACGGGAATCGGCGGGATGAACTTGCTCCAGGTCATCGCGACGTGACGGCGCTGGCCGGTGCGCTGGCAACCTTCGCCATGGGTCCCGAGATGAAATGGCCCTGGACGTAGTCCACGCCGCATTCACTGAGGGCGCTCAGCACACTCAGACTGTCCACATGCTCCGCCACGGTGCGCTTGCCCAGGGCGTGGGCGATCTCGACGATGGACAGCACCACCGCCCGGTCGATGGGATCGGCCACCACGCCGGGCGTGAACAGGCCGTCGATCTTGATGAAGTCCACGTCCAGGTGCTTGAGGTGACCGAATGAACAGAAGCCGGTACCGAAGTCGTCCAAGGCGAACTGGCAGCCCAGCCCCTTCAGTTCGGCGATCAGCCGACGGGCTTCCTCGATGTTGGTAATGGCGCTGGTTTCTGTGATCTCGAAGGTGAGATTGGCCGCCGGCACGTCGTAGCGCGCGATCATTTCCTTGATATCCTCGGCCAACACCGGGTCGCCCATGGTATGGCCGGAGAGGTTGATCGACAGACGCGTGCACTCGCCCCGCGCCGTAACGTCCGCCAGGATTTCCATGGAGCGCTCCAGGACCCAGCGATCGATCTGCGGCATCAGATTGAACCGCTCCGCGGTGGGCAGGAATGCGTCCGGCGTGATGAGCTGGCCGTGGCTGTTGCGCAGCCGGATCAGCACTTCGTAGTAGACGGGCCGGTTGCCCTGGCGCTCCAGGACACGGCGCCAACGGCTGTCCGGCTTGGCGTCGGCGCTCATGGGCGGGAGATTGCGTATGGCGACGATGGGTTGGAAGAACAGCTCGAAGTGATCGTGCTCCAGCGCCTCGTGCAGCCGCGTGGACCAGCCCAACTCGATGTCCATGGCAACCTTGTCGTCATTGGGCGCGGAGAACACGTGCGTCTGGTTGCGGCCGCGTTCCTTGGCGATATGGCAGGCAATATCGGCATTGGCCAGGGTTTCGCCCGGTGAATGCGTCCCCTGATCCATGATCGCCACGCCTACACTGGCGTGGATCTTGTAGTTCAGGCCGGCGTACTGAAAGGGATGATCGGCCAGCACGGCCCGGAAGGCGTCCGCGGTGGCACCGATGTCCTCGGAGCTGGCATTGCGCAAAATGACGGCGAACTCATCGCCGCCCAGGCGCGCCAAGGTATCGGACGCCCGCAGGCGCGACTGCAGCAACTGCCCGACCTCCAGCAGCAACCGATCGCCGGCGGCATGGCCGGCGGTATCGTTGATGTACTTGAAACGGTCCAGATCCAGATACAGGAGCGCGCTGACTTCGCGGCTGCGCTTGACCCGGGCGACCTCCTGATCCAGCTGCTTCTCGAAGTAATTGCGGTTGAGCAGTTTGGTCAGGGAATCGTGATTGGCCTGCCAACGCAGCTCCTCTTCCATCAACTTGCGCTCGGAGACATCCCGGAATGCGACCACCGACCCCTCGCGCACGCCTTCGATGTGCAGCGGATAAACCGTGCATTCCACGGGGACGGGGTTGTCGGCGCGATTCCAGAACACCGTCTGCCAGTCGCGAAGCTGGTCTCCGGTGGCGTAGGCGTTGCTCAGGAAACAGGTCTCCGGCGGATTGGCGGTGCCGTCCTGAAACGCGTAGTGAAACAACGAGTGGGGCGAGAGGCCCACCAACTCCTCCTGATCACCGTAGCCCAGGATCCGCTTGGCCGCGGGGTTAATGAAGGTGATCACGCCTGCGCTGTCGACGCCGTAAACTCCGTCACCCACGGAACCGAGAATCCCCTGCAGCCGGTGGCGTTCCGCCTGAATGGACCGCTTACCGAGGATCGAGCGGCTCATGGCCGCCACGCGTGCCAGAAACAACTCCTTGGCCTCGCTCTTGAACATGCACTCGATGGCGCCCGCTTCCAGCCCGTCCCTGATGACCTTGTCCAGGTAGGTGCCGGTGAGGATGGCCGTGGTGATATCGGAGGTTTCCGCGTTGTCCTTGAGCTGGCGGCACAATTCGTCGCCCGTGGCGTCGGGCATGAAATAGTCGATGATGGCGATGTCGAATCGCGCCTTCCGGGCCGTCTCCAGCCCTTCCTTCACGGACGAGGCGGTTTCCACCTCGTAACCGTGCCGCGTCAGAAGGTTGCGATAGTTGACCCGCACCGTGGGCGAATCATCCACGAAGAGCACGCGTATCTGCTCAGCCTGGCGGCGGACCGGCTCCGGCTCACCCTGGGCTTCGCGCATCCCCGCCAGCAACTGATCCAGGGAATCACGCGCCTCGTCGTGAGCCTCCCATTTCAACAGGGCCGTCCCCGGCCGGCGGGTAACCCATGTCAATTTAGCGGGATCGCTGTCCTGACTGACCACCAGCACGGCCAGCTGGGCGAATCGGGATTCGCCCAGCAAGGCGAACAAATCGTCGGCGACCGGGTCCGTACGCGGCGGCCAGCCCACCACCACGGCCTCGAAATCCTCCGGGTGAGCGCCCAGCGCGGCCAAGCCGGCCTCAAAGCTGGTTGCCTGAGATACGAAATAGATGTCTTCCGGCAGTTGCCGCTTAAGCGCATGGCGCAACGTTGCCGAACGCTCAATAACGAGTATCCGGTGCATCGGACTGGCTCCTCCAGCCTCGGCGTCTGGCGCGCGTACGCTTCCTGCTGGCGCGTCAACGCCATCATCGGTGGTTCGATTGTTCTTAATTTCGGACGGCCCTACGGGTCGTTTCTTATTCTCGTTTCTTATTATTGAGGCGCACATGCGCCTCCGAATTCATTCCCCTGAAAACGCGGCCCAATCGACCGAAAAAGCCGAAAAAACGGGCCACTTCGTGGATTCACCATAGCGCGTTACGCGACCCGTTCCCACTGTTGACGCAGCCGTTTGTCGGAAACCGGTGTGGCCGTACCCAGCGGTTGAGCGAAAACCTGTATACGGTATTCCTCGATCAACCAGCGAAACGCGTCGAGCTCCTCCCGATCGACCCGCCCGTCGTTGCGCGCCCGGAGATACTTTTCCCAGAACGGCCGCACCGCGCGCAGGCCCGTGCGCTCGCGGCCGGGATCATTCTGGAGCTTGTCCAGACGCCAGCGGATCCCTTCCAGGTAACGGGGCAGGTCCGCCAGCCGCCCGGCCGGGGTCGCCGCCACAAAACCCGAATAGACCAGATTCTCAAGCTGTTCGCCGATGTCTGCGACGCTCTCCATGGCCCGCAGATCCGCCGGTCCCTTGAGTCGCTTGCGCACTTCGTGGAATACCGCCAGGACCCGCCCAACCCGGTCGCACAGCTCATTGGCCGTGGACAGCAATTCCCCGCCATGCTCGCGCAAGCGCTCGCGGAACGCCTTCTCGGTGCGGGGCGGATCACCGTCGGGCATGAAGGTGCGCTCCAGCGCGGCTGCGATCAGGTCTTCCTTGAGTTCGTCGCAGGACCCCACCGGCGCATACAGCAGGCACATCCGGTCGATTTCGGGGAGGTTGCGCCGCAGGTACCGGCCGCGATCCCCCAACTCCAGGAGAAAAAGTCGTCGCACCCCGGCCCGCGTCGCCTCTCTTGCCCGGGCCTCGGAATCCATGAGGCTCAGATCCACGCTGCGCCCCCGGTCCATCACCGCCGGATAGGCCTTGACCACCGCACCGGCCTGCTCGAATTTCACGGCCTCCGGCAGGTCGCCGAAATCCCAGCGTGTCAGGCCCGCGCGCTCCCAGGGGCTTTCGGCGTTGTCACTGAACGAGGCGCTGGCGCGGTCTCCATACCCCCGTTGCAAAGCCTCCAGGTCCCGCCCTTCGGCGACCACATTGCCCTCGCCGTCAAGCAAGCGAAAATTCATGCGCAAATGGTCCGGCAGCGGCACGTCGTCCCAGGCGTCCACCGGCAAATCCACGCCGGTCATCCGCTGCAACTCCAAACGCAGCCGGTTGATCATGGACCCCTCGCGTTCCGGTACCGACCGCAGGAAGGCCTCTGCAAATTCCGGCGCGGGCACGAAATTCTTGCGCAGGCGCTTGGGCAACGCCTTGATCAAGGCGACGGCCTTCTCTTCCACCAGGCCCGGAACCAGCCACTCGAAGGGCTCCGCGCGCAGCTGGTTCAACGCGGCCAGAGGAACCCTGACGGTGACGCCGTCGTCCGGATCCCCGGGCCGGAAGTGATAGTCCAGCGGCAGCGACAAACCGCAGGCCTCGAGACGCTCCGGAAACCGGCCTTCGGTCACCTCGCGGGCGTCCCGCTGCATGAGGGTCTCGCGAGTCATTTTCAGGAGCTGCGGGTCGCGCTGCCGCGCCTGTCTGTACCAGGCGTGAAATCCCGCCGAGCCGGTCACGTCGCGGGGAATTCGCTCGGCGTAGAAGGCAAACCGGGCGTCGGCGTCCACCAGCACGTCACGGCGCCGGGTCCGCGCCTCCAGGCCCTCGATATCCTCGATCAGGCGGTGGTTGTGCTCCAGAAATGGCGCCGAACCTCGCAGATCGCCATCCACCAAGGCTCGGCGGATGAAGATCTCCCGGCAGACGGTGGGATCAACGGCCGCGTAGTCCGCTTTCCGGCCCGAGGCCAGAACCAGGCCGTAGAGGGACACCGTCTCGGGCGCCACCACCCTGCCCCGCCGCGCGTCCCAGTAGGGTTCGCCATAGGACCGGCTGAGCAGATGGGTCGCCATGGCCTCGATGTCTCCGGGACGCACGGCCGCCACGGTTCGCGCGTAAAGACGGCGCGTTTCCACGAGTTCAGCCGCCACGATCCATTTGGGCGGCTTTCGAAACAGCCCGGAACCGGGGAAAATCTGCAGCCGATTGCCTCGCGCGCCCAAATATTCCCCGCTCTTGCCCTTTTCCTCGTCGCGGCGGGCGACATTGCTGAGCAGGCCGCTGAGCAGAGCGCGGTGAATGACCTCCCCCTCTGCCGGCCCGTCGTTGATACGCTGGCCGGTGCTGCTCATCAACTCCCGCAGCTGGCCATGGATATCCTCCCAATCCCGCATTCTCACAGGCGAGAGAAACCGCTCCCGGCAGTATTGCCGGAGCTTGTTGCGGGACAGATGCTTCCTCTGTTCCCGGTAGTCCCGCCAGAGATTGAGGTACGCCACGAAGTCGGACTGTTCGTCGGCGTAGCGGGCGTGCGCCTCGTCGGCGGCTTGACGCGCCTCCAGCGGACGCTCCCTGGGATCCTGGACGCTCAGCGCCGAGGCAATCACGAGGACTTCGTCCAGGCAGGACTGACGGGCGGCTTCCAGCAGCATGCGGCCGATTCGCGGATCCACGGGCAGCCGCGCCAGATCACCGCCCAGCCGGGTGAGTCTGCGGCGGTCGTCCACCGCCCCCAACTCCTGCAGCAACCGGTAACCATCGTTGACGTGCTTGCGCTCCGGTGGCTCAACGAACGGGAACTCCTCCACGTCGCCCAGACGCCACGCCTTCATCTGCAGGATCACCGCCGCCAGGTTGGTGCGCAGAATCTCCGGATCGGTGAATTCCGGCCGATCGGCGAAGTCCTCCTCCGAATAGAGCCGGATGCACACTCCCGGACCGGTGCGGCCGCAGCGGCCGGCCCGTTGATTGGCACTGGCCTGGGAGACGGGTTCTATGGGGAGGCGCTGCACCTTGGTGCGATGGCTGTAGCGGCTCAGACGAACCCAGCCGGTGTCCACCACGTACCGGATACCGGGGACGGTGATGGAGGTCTCGGCCACGTTGGTGGCCAGCACGATGCGCCGGCCCCGATGGGGGGCGAACACGCGCTGCTGCTCGGCGGCGCTGAGCCGCGCATAGAGCGGAAGAACCTCCGTATGGGGCGGGTGATGCTTGCGCAGGTATTCGGCGGTTTCGCGGATGTCCCTCTCGCCGGTCAGGAACACCAGAACGTCGCCCGGCCCCGAGCGGCACAATTCCTCCACGGCATCGCCCACGGCCTTTTGCACGTCCCTCTCACCGGCCTGCTCGTCCGCCAGCGGCCGATAGCGGATTTCCACGGGATAGGTGCGGCCCGAGACGTGAACGATGGGCGCATCGTCGAAATGCCGGGAGAAGCGTTCCGGGTCGATGGTGGCCGAGGTGATGATCACCTTGAGATCCGGACGCCGGGGCAGGAGTTGCTTCAGATACCCCAGCAGGAAATCGATGTTGAGGCTGCGCTCGTGGGCCTCGTCAATGATGATGGTGTCGTACTGCTCCAGCTCCCGGTCACCCTGGATCTCGGCCAGCAGCATGCCGTCGGTCACCAGTTTGACGCAGGTCAGCGGGCCGACGCGATCGGTGAAACGGATCTTGTAGCCCACCGCCGCGCCCGGCTCGCTGCCCAACTCCTCGGCAATGCGCGTGGCCAGTGTGCGTGCGGCAAGCCGTCGGGGCTGGGTATGGGCGATCATTCCGCGTACGCCACGCCCCAGCTCCATGCAGATCTTGGGCAGCTGGGTGCTCTTGCCGGAACCGGTCTCGCCGCAGATCACGACCACTTGGTGGTCCGCGATGGCTCGTGCGATTTCCTCGCGCCGCTCCACCACCGGCAGATCCAGATCGAAACGCGGTGTGGGGACCGATTCACGGCGCCGGGCCTCACGCGCGCAAGAACGCAGCAAGTCCCGGCCCAGCGCTTCGCGGCCGTGATCGTGGGGCTGGCCCCGCCGGGCACGGCGCTGCAAGCCGCCGAGACGGCGCCGCAGCGAGGAGCGATCCGCCGGCAGGCAATCCTGCAGCCGGGAGGCGATTTCCGCCAGGGAAAGGGGCGTAACCTCAGTCATGCCGAAGACGATACAGCGAGGAAGGACCGGCGGCGAGCCGGACCGCGTCAGGAGGTGCGTTCAGGCCGGGAGCGCGTCCGATAGCGGCGCGCCGGCAGCTGCACGGCCTCCACCTCCCACCGCCCCTCGCGGCACTCCAGCATCAGCCATGAGGGCCCGCCGTAGGTGCGGGTACGGCCGGCCGCACCGGGATTGAGAACCCAGGGACGCTCGTCGCAGTCCATGACCATGCGATGGCTGTGGCCGTAGACGATGGCCCGGGCGTCGGGATAGCGTTCGCGCAGTTCGCGGTGGCGTTCGGCGGCGCTGGTGGCGTCGTCGCCATGGGTCACGACGAGCTTTCCGCCGGGGAGATCCAACACCGCTTCTTCCGGAAGGGTTTCCAGGAAATGGGTTTCGGACTCCGCCCACTTCGCGGGCGTATCGTTGTTGCCCTTTACGGCGACCACTTGATAGCGGGGATGAAGCGCGCAAAGCACGTCGGCCCCACCTACATCTCCGGCGTGGACCGCATAGTCGCACTCGGCGACCCGATCGGCGATTCGGGGATCGAGAAAGCCGTGCGTATCCGAAAGCAGAGCCACCTTGAGCTGCTTGTTGTCAACCATAACGGTTTAAGACTATTCCGCGAACGCCTGTTCTATTGCGTTCTTGAGTTCGTTGTAGCTGCGGGTCACGGGGAACTGAGGAAACTCGTCGATGACGTTCTGCGGCGGCGAGAACAGGATGCCCGTATGGGCCTCGGCGAGCATATTGGTATCGTTGTAGGAATCCCCGGCGGCCACTGTGCGGAAGTTCAAGCCCTTGAAGGCTCGAACCGCCGCGCGCTTGTGATCCTTCATCCGCAGCCGGTAGTCGGTGATGTGGCCGTCTTCGGCCACCTCGAGCTTGTGGCAAAACAGGGTCGGCCAGTCGAGCTGAGCCATCAGGGGGCGGGCGAATTCGTAGAAGGTGTCGGACAGGATCACCAGCTGATACCGGGCCCGAATCCAGGCCACGAAATCAGCGGCTCCGTCCAAAGGCTGCATTTGGCTGATGACGTCCTGAATATCGTTGATACCCAGTTTGTTGGCGTCCAGAATTTCCAGGCGCTGACGCATCAGCTGATCGTAGTCCGGAATATCCCGCGTGGTCGCCTTGAGGTCGTCGATCCCCGTCAACTCCGCGAACCGAATCCAGATCTCGGGCACCAGGACCCCTTCAAGATCCAGGCAAACTATCTCCACCGTGCACACCCCATAAATGACGGGTCTTGAATGCAGCCCCAAACTGCCGGGCCGAAAAAAGTGGGCACACGGTAGTCGTTTTTCCGGGGCCGCGCAAGCGCCATTCCCCCCGCTTCCGACCGGGGTCCAGCACCGACTGAATCGTCGGCTCTCACCCTATCCGCAGGCGCGTTCAGGGCTCAGTAACCCACCAGGGTTTTCTCGTTGGCCACGCCGTGGGGCACGTGTCCGGTCGCCACGTGGCAGGCGGCAACCTGGCAGTGTCCTTCCTGGTCGTCGAAGAAGATGTCGGCCCCGAATGCATCGAGGAACTCGCCTTTGCTGAGGCCGCCGAGAAACAGGGCTTCATCGATTCGAATCTTCCAGTCGCGCAGCGTCCGGATGACGCGCTCGTGCGCCGGTGCGGCGCGGGCGGTCACCAGGGCCGTACGAATCGGGCAGGCATCCGCGGGGTATACCGACTGCAGGCGGTGCAATGCGGCCAGGAAGTTCTTGAACGGGCCGCCGGGCAGTGGCTCGTGCGCCTGGGCCCGTTCACTGGCGGAAAACTGCTCCAGCCCCTGGCTGCGGTAGATCCGTTCGGCTTCATCGGAGAACAGCACCGCATCACCGTCGAAGGCGATTCGAAGCTGATCGCCTTCAAGCGGCGCATCCACGTCGTCGCTCCCGGCGCCGCCGGCCGACGGGAGAATGGTGGCGGCGGCATGGCCGTGGTTCAGCGCGGCGACCACATCGTCCGGGTCCGACGAAAGGAACAGGTGGGCCCCGAAGGGGCGCACATAACGCCAGGGACTTTCACCGTTGGTGAATGCCGCGCGGGTTACGTCCAGGCCGTAGTGTTCCAGGGAATTGAAGATCCGGAGCCCACTGTCGGCACTGTTGCGGGACAACAGGATCACCTCGACGCCGGTACCGCTTTCCTCGGCGTTGAGCGAGAGCAGTTTGCGCACAAGGCGGAATGCGACGCCCGGCTCCAGGATTTGATCCTCGTGTTCGATCTGGTAGCGGCAGTAGGCGTCGATCCCCTGTTCATCGAAGATGCGATGGCTTTCGCTGAGATCGAACAAAGCCCTGGAGGAGATGGCCACCACCAGTTTGTCGGAAATGGATTTCGGCATGTTGCACCTCGCATCTCGGGTCCCGGGACTGTCCCAAATCTACTATACTGTTTTTTTATACAGCTTCCAAGAGCGATCTCGTAGTCGATGCTCCGCCGCTGACCGGGCACCCGGAGGGCGCGTTCCCCATACGAAGCGACGCGGCTTCGCTCATGGTACATGACGACGGCGGGCGCGCACGGCCCGTACCCGAAACACGTTGGGGAACCGAATCCCCCGCCCCCAGATCAAAAGGTGCAGAGAGGCCGTGTATACTACGGTCCATTCCCTGCCCTTCGGCAGGCTTGCTCGATTATCGAATTTCAGGAGGCTCCGGCACATGACCGATAGAGACCGTACGCTGAACCGGAACAATGCAGCCGTCTTGGACGGCCGCGGACAATCCGTAGCGGTCAACAGCGTTATCCGAAACACCTACCTGCTGCTGTCGCTCACGCTGCTGTTCAGCGCGGCGACCGCCGGGGTGGCCATGGCCACCAATGCAGCCCCCATGAACTGGATCATCATGCTGGTGGGCTACTTCGGCCTGCTGATGCTCACCAATGCGCTCCGCAACAGCGCCTGGGGCCTGGTTTCGGTATTCGCGCTCACCGGCTTTCTGGGCTACACCCTGGGCCCGATCCTGAATCTCTATATCCAGACGTTCAGCAACGGCACCGAGCTGGTGATGATGGCGCTGGGATCCACCGGCGTGATCTTCCTGGGGCTGTCGGGCTACGCGCTGACCACCCGTAAGGATTTCAGTTTCCTGCGGGGCTTTCTCTTCTCCGGGATCCTGATTGCATTCCTGGCCGGCATCGGCGCCATGATCTTCCATCTGCCCGCCCTGTCGCTGGGCGTCAGCGCCATGTTCGTGCTGCTGATGAGCGCCTACATCCTCTACCAGACCAGCGCCCTGGTCCACGGCGGCGAGACCAACTACATCATGGCCACCGTGAGCCTGTACGTGGCGATCTACAACCTGTTCCTGAGCCTGCTGCAGCTGTTGGCGGCCTTGGCGGGCGACCGCTGATCAGAACATGAATGGATAAAGGAAAAGGCCCCGGAAACGGGGCCTTTTCGTGTCGGAATTCGCGTGGGCAACGCGCCCACCCTACGCGCTTATCGACTTGTCTCCGTGGCCGTCCTCGTTCTCCCAGAACCCGATCGGGCCACCCTGGCTTTCGAACCAGGCCAGCTTCTCCCTCAGCCGGACCACATCGCCCACGATAATCAGAGTCGGCGCCCGGACCTTGTGCTGTTGAGCCAGCGCCGGAAGCATTTCCACACTTCCTGTAATCACCCGCTGGTTGTCCGTGGTCCCCTGCTGGATCAATGCGGCGGGCATGGCCGGGCTCATGCCGTGATCGATCAGGCCGCGGCTCAATTCGGGCAAGCCGTGCAACCCCATGTAGAACACCACGGTCTGGCCCGGCTTCACCAGCGATTCGAAATCCAGGCTCAAGCTCCCTTCCTTCTGATGTCCGGTCACGAAGACGCAGGACTGCGCGTAATCACGGTGAGTCAGAGGAATACCCGCGTACGCCGAGCAGCCGCTGGCCGCGGTGATTCCGGGCACCACCTGAAACGGGATTCCCTCGGCCATCAGCGTCTCTATTTCTTCGCCGCCGCGGCCAAAAATGAAGGGATCACCGCCCTTGAGGCGAACCACCCGGCGCCCTTGCCTCGCCAAGCGCACCAGCAGTTGGTTGATATCCTCCTGGGGCACCGCGTGGTGACTGCGGCGCTTGCCAACATAGATCCGCTCCACTTCCGGTGGAACCAGATCCAGTACCGCCGGGGCCACCAGCCGGTCGTAGAGCACGACGTCGCATTGCTGGAGCAGGCGCAGGGCCCGAACGGTGAGAAGATCGGGGTCACCCGGACCGGCGCCGACCAGAAAGACGCTCCCGACGCTCCCCCCGGAGAAACGATCCCGTTCCGTCGGCCACGCCAGCGGACCGTCTCCACGCCCGTGCACGGGAACATTCCGGCGACGGGCCTGTTCCACGACACAGTGGTTGGCCAGGCGGCTGTCGCCGGCCACCACGGCCAGCGCGCACCCGTCGAGCAAATGGGCATCGAAGCTGTTGGCCACGGGTTCCACACCGGGCAGGCTCAGGGCCTGCGCCATTTCCTCGCCGGGCACCGTGGACAATACGGCGATGCGCGCTCCGGCTTGCGCCAAGGTGCGGACCTGCGCCGCCGCAAACCCATCGTTGCCGACGACCAGGACACGCTCGCCGCGCACAATCGGCAATCGGGAAATCGCGGATTCATTCAGGATCGTCATATCGAACCACACTCTATCAACCCAGGGTCAGCGCCATGCGCAACCCGATGAACACCAACATCACCGCCACCACCGGCCGAAGCGCTCCATCCGACAGCTTCGCGCCAAGGCGACTGCCGACATATACCCCGGGGATGGACCCGATCAGCAGAGCGGCAAGCAGGGTGAAATCCACGGTACCCAGGTGCCAATGCCCCAGCCCCGCCACCAGGGTCAGCGGAACGGCGTGAGCCAGTTCAGTGCCCACCACGGCCGCGGCACCCAGGCCCGGATAGAGCAGCAGCACCATCACGGTGCCGATGGCGCCGGCGCCGACCGAGCTCAGGGTCACCAGAACCCCCAAGGCCACGCCTACAAGTACGGTAAGTTCCCCCACCCAGCGCCGGTGGAACGCCAGAAGCCGGGGAAACCGCCCTTCCCGGCCGACGAAGTCGCGAAGAAACGGCCGCAGAACCAGGACCACGGCGGTGAGGATCAAGGCGATGCTCAGCGTCGCGGTGATGACCGAGGCGAAGGCATGTCCATGTAGCCGGAAATGCTCGATGACAGCTACGGTAGCCAGCGAGGCGGGCAGACTGCCCAGCGCCAGCCGCCCGACGATGTCCCAGCGAATGGTGCGCCGGCGCGAATGCACCCAAACGCCCGACACCTTGGTCACCGCCGCGTACAGCAGATCGGTGCCCACCGCCACGGCGATGGGAATCCCGAAACCCAGGTGCAACAAGGGGGTCATCATCGAACCACCGCCCACGCCGGTGAGGCCGACGGCGAAGCCGACCACGAAACCTGCGAATGTATAGGCGATATCCATTGCGGCTCGAAAGACCTTTTGGGGAGCATGGAATGAGCCGCACTATAGCGATGGGGGCTTATTTACAAAAAGAATGGTTTGTTTTAGTTATAGACCGAACCGTTATACTGTAGCCCTATGAAACTGAACCAGCTTCGCTACATCTGCGAGGTCGCGCGAAGGGACCTGAATGTCTCCGCGGCGGCCGAAGCCCTCTACACCTCCCAGCCGGGCGTCAGCAAGCAGATCCGCATGCTCGAGTCCGAATTGGGTGTGCAGATATTCGAACGAAGCGGCAAGCATCTGACCCATGTTACGCCGGCCGGCCAGGAAGTGATTCAGATGGCCGAGCGCATTCTGGAAGATGTGCAGAATATCCGCCGAGTTGCTCAGGAACACGTGGACGACAGCCGGGGTAGCCTATCCATCGCCACCACACACACCCAGGCCCGGCACGCCCTGCCCCCGGTGGTGACCGAATTCCGCAGCAAATACCCGAACGTCAGCCTGCACATGCATCAGGGCACGCCCCTTCAGATCGCGGAGCTGGCCGCCCGGGGCGCGGTGGATTTCGCCATCGCCACCGAGGCCCTGGAACTGTTCGAAGATTTGGTGATGATGCCCTGCTATCGCTGGAACCGGAGCGTGATCGTGCCCGAGGGCCACCCGCTTCTGGAGCGCAAGCCGCTCACGCTGGAGGCGGTGGCGGAATATTCCATCGTCACTTATGTATTCGGCTTCACGGGGCGCTCGAAGCTGGACAAGGCGTTTCAGGCTCGCGGCCTGAACCCCCAAGTGGTGTTTACGGCCACGGATTCCGAAGTCATCAAGACCTACGTAGGCCTGGGGCTGGGCGTGGGGATCATCGCGAGCATGGCATACGATCCCGAACACGACCGGGGAATCCGCGCCATCGATGCCAGCCACCTGTTTGAACCCAGCGTAACCAATATCGGCTTTCGACGCGGCACGTACCTGCGCGGCTATATGCACGATTTCATCCAACAGTTCGCCCCCCACCTCACGCCGGAGGTGGTGGCGCGCGCGATCCAGGCACGCAGCAAGGAAGAACGCCGGGCCCTGTTCAATGAACTCAGCCCCAGCCTCGCGGAGCACTAAGGAGACGCTGATCCCAGCGTCCCCTTAAGCCCCAATCGGCGCGCGAACATAGCCGCGCGCCGCACCGGCATATCAAAGGAACGGAACGCCCTCAGGAACTCTTGCCGCCGCTCCGGGATGAGGCCGACCGCCTGGACGAAGATCCCGAGGCACCAACGCCCGCAGACGCGGCACCGGCCGAAACCACCTTGGCGGTTTCCTGGGTCGCTTTCTCGGTGGCCTTCCCGGTTTCCTCAGCCATATTCGAGGCGGCGCGGGTCATCCCTTCCTGGATTTCCACTGTCTTGCGGGAGAGATCCTCCCATATCTTCAGGAATTCCCCCTGGCCGTTAGCGAGGGGCATCAGATGCTCAAGATCCACCTTGCGCGCTCCATCGAACCAGTTGGACCAGAGCTCTTCGCGGGCACCGATCCAACTGTCCATGGAGGTGCGGAAATTCTCGGTCAGATCCAGGAGCGGCTTCGGGATCTGTTCCGAAGCGGTAATGCTGCGGCACCACTGCTCCACGAACTCGCTCTGAGCGCGCAGGCTGTCCTTGACCATCTTCTCCGCCATATCGATATTCTGGCGGTAGTTGCGTTCCATCTCCTTGTTCATCGGGGAGAAATTGCCCTTCCGAGCGCCTTCCAGCCACTGATTCCAAATGGTTCGGTTCGTCTCTGCCAGATTGTCGAAAAGCTGCTGCATTGGCTGCTTCTGTGCCATGAACTTCCCATCCCTAAAGTATGTCGTTGCGGATGTCGGTGCGCGAATTACGGCAACGCCGCCACTTCGCCCGGGATAGTGGGACGCTTTGCCGGGTGCACCTGACCTGCCAAAGGGGGTTACCCCGTACCGAGGATGGGGACATGGAAAACCATCCCAAAGGGGTGGCCATGTAGGAAGATATCTGAAACTCCTGTAAGCCAACTCTTACAGGCAACTGGAGGCACCTCGGGCGGCCCGCCGAGTGAGCCGACCACGCCGGACAGCCGACGGGCTCAGGCACCCTGAGGCGGGCGGACATCCCCGGAAAATGTGGCCGTCAATCGTCCAGGTAAGCGCGATTGCCCATGTAGGGCTTCAGGGCCTCCGGCACGCGTACCCGGCCATCGGCTTCCTGGTAGTTTTCAAGAACCGCCACCAGGCAGCGCCCGGCCGCCAGGCCGGAACCGTTGAGCGTGTGCAGCAGCTCGGGCTTTCCGGTTTCCGGATTGCGCCACCGCGCCTGCATTCGGCGCGCCTGGAAATCCTCGAAGTTGCTGCAGGAGGAGATCTCCCGATAGCGCTGCTGGCCCGGTAGCCAGACCTCCAGGTCATAGGTCTTGGCCGCGGAGAACCCCATGTCGCCCGTACACAGGGCCATGACACGATACGGCAGCTCCAATCGGCGCAGCACTTCCTCGGCATGGCCCGTCAGCGTTTCCAGGGCATCGTAGGACGTCCCCGCTGGCACCAACTGCACTAATTCCACCTTCTCGAATTGATGCTGGCGGATCATGCCCCGGGTGTCCTTGCCGTGGGAACCGGCCTCCGAACGGAAACAGGGGCTGTGGCACACGAAGCGGGTCGGGACCGCATCGGCCGGCAGGATTTCATCCCGGGCGAGGTTGGTCACGGGCACTTCCGCGGTGGGAATCAGATAGAACGGCGGATCGCGCTCGATGGCGAACAAGTCCTCCTCGAACTTGGGCAGCTGGCCGGTGCCGCGCAGGGAGTCGGCGTTGACCATGTACGGCACGTTCACTTCGGTATAGCCGTGCTCGGCGGTGTGAAGATCCAGCATGAATTGAATCAACGCCCGATGAAGCCGCGCCATGCCGCTTTTCATCACCACGAAACGGGCCCCGGCAAGCTTGGCGCCGGCATCGAAATCCAGGCCACCGTGGATCTCGCCCAGTTCCACATGATCACGCGGCTTGAACGGGAACTCTGCCGGCTCGCCGTGGCGACGAACCTCAACGTTGTCGTCCTCGCTCTGCCCTTCGGGAACGCTGGGGTGCGGCAGGTTCGGAATCCCCAGTTGCAGGGCGTCCAGATCGGAAAGCACGACCTGGAGCTCGGAATCAGCCTCTTTTAGTTTGTCGCCGAGGCTCGCCACCCGGTCCAGCAGCGGCTGGATGTCCTCGCCGCGCGCCTTGGCCTGGCCGATGCTCTTGGAGCTCTGATTGCGCTCGTTCTGCAGATCCTGGACCTGGACCTGCAATTCCCGCCGGCGATCTTCCAGCACCCGATATTGGGCCACATCCAGCTCGAAGCCGCGCTTGAGCAGCGCAGCGGCGACGTCGTCCAGTTCGTTTCGCAGCTTTCTCGGGTCGAGCATCGACTAACCTTCTCGTCAAAGTTCCATGATTCAGGGCGTCCGCGCGACGCGGCCGCCGCATTGTACCGGCGTTCGCGACACCGTCCTACCGCGAGCCGGATTTGGCCCGGGCGTCCAATTGCCGGAGGTAGGCCAACCGATCGCGGATCTTCCTCTCCAGCCCGCGATCCACCGGCTGGTAATAGGCCCGCTCCGCCATGCCTTCCGGAAAGTAGTCTTCCCCGGCGGCGTAGCCCTCCGGTTCGTCGTGGGCGTAACGATAGGCCTTGCCGTAACCCAGCTCCCGCATAAGGCGCGTGGGAGCGTTGCGCAGGTGGACGGGCACCTCGCGGGATCCGCCGGCCCTGGCGTCCTTCATGGCCGCGTTATAGGCAGCGTAGACGGCGTTGCTCTTGGGCACGCAAGCCAGATAGACCACGGCCTGGGCGAGGGCCAATTCCCCTTCCGGCGCGCCCAGGCGCTCCACCACGTCCCAGGCGTTGAGGGCGGTCTGCAGGGCCCGTGGATCTGCGTTACCCACATCCTCCGAAGCCATGCGCACAACGCGGCGGGCGATATAGAGAGGGTCGCAGCCGCCGTCCAGCATCCGGCACATCCAGTACAGGGCGGCATCCGGCGAGGACCCTCGCACGGACTTGTGCAGCGCGGAGATCTGATCGTAAAAGGCCTCCCCACCCTTGTCGAACCGCCGCAGTCCCGAGCCGGCCGCCTCCTTGACGACCTCCGCGGTAATAAGCCCTTCGGTGCGATCGCTGAGGTCGGCAGCCTGCTCCAGCAGACTCAGGGCCCGTCGCGCATCGCCGTCGGCGAGTTCCGCGAGCAAGTCCAGCGCACCAGCGTCGGCGGACACGCCGCCAACCCCCAGGCCGCGGTCTCGGTCTGTCAGGGCGCGCTCCAGCAGAGCGCGAATATCGGCTTGCTCCAGGCTGCGCAGAACGTAGGTCCGCACCCGCGACAGCAGCGCGTTGTTCAGTTCGAAGGACGGATTCTCGGTGGTCGCGCCGATGAAGATCAGCGTGCCGTCTTCCACGTACGGAAGAAAGGCGTCCTGCTGGGATTTGTTGAATCGATGGGTTTCATCCACGAACAAGACGGTGGCGTTGCCCGCCGCCTTGGCCTGTTTCGCCTGGTCCACCGCCGCGCGGATGTCCTTGACGCCGCTCATTACCGCGGAGATCGTCAGGAACTGAGCGCCGCTGGCCGTGGCGATCAACCGCGCCAGCGTGGTCTTTCCCGTACCGGGCGGCCCCCACAGCACCATGGAATGGGCGCGGCCGGCTTCGATACTCTGGCGCAGCGGCTTGCCCGGCGCGAGCAGATGCGCCTGGCCCACGAATTCGGACAGGCTCGCCGGCCGCATACGGTCGGCCAGGGGACGGGAATCGGCCATCGACGCCTTACTGCTCACTGCCGCCCTCGCCGCCGGCATTGCCGAGGACATCCACCCCCTTGGGCGGCTGGAACTCGAACAGAGCTGGCTGCAAGTCCGGATTGCGCTTCAGGTTCTGGAAGGTCAGTTTGGTCACATGACCCATACTGCCTTCCACTTCCACGGCGGCCGGTGTATCGCCGTTGAACTTCAAGCGGATCGCGTTCAGATCCCAGGCCTGGGTGCGCGGTGTCAGCACCACCCACTGGCCGTCCTCGGCGATCGTGAACTCCCGCTTGAGATCGGACCAGTTGCCGCTCAGCATCAGCGCGGGGCCAGCCCCCAGGGCCGCCTTCATGGGCCGCACGGTAACTTGTTCCAGGTCCACGTCGTACACCCACAGATTCTTGCCGTCGGCGATGATCTTCTGCTCGAACGGCTCGGTGTACACCCAGTTGAATCGGTTGGGTCGGGCGATGGCCATATGGCCGCGGGTGTGGTCCACCACATCACCCGACTGATTGATCGTGCTCTGCCGGAAATCGCCGCTCAAGGTATGCACGGACGTGAAGTAGTTTTCCAGGGCCTGGGTGGGCGCGCCGGCCCAGGCCGCGGGAACGCCGGCACCGGAGGCAAGCACTAGCATGAAGACCAGCTTGGACATTGAACGCATGGACGGTTCCATTCGGTTGATGGTGCGTTGAAGCGGGCGGCCGCCCGGGGCTAGTGTCGTGTCATCCATCGCTTGCCGTGTTCAGTTGGTCTGTCAGCGTTCCTGGCAAGGCGCGGCTCGAAGTCGAATGGCCCAGCCCTTTGCAAGAGCCGAAACGCCGCCGGGGCGCTGACAGACCAACCCTTCGCCCCCCCAGTGGTGTTCCGCCGCCGTGTTGCGCCCCTTGCCAAGGGCCCGCCATTGCCTGCGCGCCGCGCCTTGCAGCAAAACACCACAGGGGTGCTGAACACGGCAATCGATGGATGACACGACTCTAATCCTTGGGAGGCGGAGGTGCGATGACTTCGCGGCCGCCATTGGACTGCAGCGGCCCAACGATGCCGGCGACTTCCATTTCCTCGACCAATCGCGCGGCGCGGTTGTAGCCGATCTTGAGGCGCCGCTGAACGCCGGAGATGGACGCCCGACGGGTCTCGGTAACGATACGCACGGCTTGATCGTAAAGCGGATCGGCTTCGCCGTCGCTCTCGCCGGGCAGCCCCGGGATGGGCAGGGATTCGCTGCTTTCTTCCAGAATGCCGTCGACATAGTCCGGCTCTCCGGTCTGACGCAGATACTTCACCACTTCATGCACTTCCCGATCCGCCACAAAGGCGCCGTGAACACGCGTGGGCGGCCCACTACCCGGCGACACGAACAGCATGTCGCCGTGACCCAGCAAAGCCTCCGCGCCCATCTGGTCCAGGATGGTGCGGGAATCGATCTTCGAGGACACCTGGAAGGCAATGCGCGTGGGGATGTTAGCCTTGATCAAACCGGTGATCACGTCCACCGACGGGCGCTGGGTGGCGAGAATCAGGTGCAGACCGGCGGCACGGGCCTTCTGCGCCAGCCGCGCGATCAGCTCCTCCACCTTCTTGCCGACCATCATCATCATGTCGGCGAATTCGTCGACCACCACTACCACGTAGGGCAGCGGCTCCAGGGTGGGCACCTCGGGCGGCTCGTCGGCGTAGAGCTCGGCATCGGTCGGCTTGTACAGCGGATCCTTTAGCGGGGTCCCCTGCTCCTCCGCGTCGCGGACCTTGCGGTTGTAACCGGAGATGTTGCGAACGCCCAGCGCGGCCATCAGCCGATAGCGGCGTTCCATCTCGCCAACGCACCACCGCAGCGCGTTGGCCGCTTCCTTCATGTCGGTTACCACCGGCGCCAGCAGGTGCGGGATGCCCTCGTAGACCGACAGCTCCAACATCTTCGGGTCGATCATGATCAGGCGCACGTCTTCCGGCTTGTTCTTGTAGAGCAGACTCAGAATCATCGCGTTGACGCCTACCGACTTGCCGGAACCGGTGGTGCCGGCAACCAGCAGGTGTGGCATTTTCCCCAGATCCACCACCACGGGCTGGCCGCCGATGTCCTTGCCCAGAGCCAGGGAAAGGGGTGAATGCGCCCTCTCCCACTGCTCCGAGCGGATGATCTCGCTGAAAGCAATCAGCTGCCGCTGTTCGTTGGGTATCTCCAGGCCCACCACTGACTTGCCCGGAATCACCTCCACCACGCGCACGCTGATCACGGACAGCGCGCGGGCCAGGTCCTTGGACAAATTGCTGATCTGGCTGACCTTGACGCCGGCCGCAGGCTGGACTTCGAAACGCGTAATCACCGGGCCGGGTTGCACGGCCACGACTTCCACCTCCACACCGAAGTCCTTGAGCTTGAGCTCCAGCTGACGGGACATGGCAGCCAGGGCATCCTT
This sequence comes from uncultured Gammaproteobacteria bacterium, assembly GCA_963711725.1. Taxonomy (GTDB): domain Bacteria; phylum Pseudomonadota; class Gammaproteobacteria; order Nitrococcales; family Aquisalimonadaceae; genus CAVQFO01. Next base: position 60,203 of record CAVQFO010000043.1, read on the forward strand.
GGTATAGCCCTGGGTCTGCTGGGGCGGCGGCTCCAGCAGCCGTGCCGGCGGCAGACCCTCGGCCCGCTCACCCTCGAACAGGGATATCTGCTGCTCCTTCACGGCCTTCTTGCCGGGCTTGAGCTGGGGCACCACGGGTTCAATCTTGGGCGGCTTCCGGGTCCGCGCCTTTTCCACGTCCCGTTCCCGGGCCTCGAAGCGGGCCTTGCGGGCGCGGCGCCCCGCCATGTAGTCCCGGAACCGATTCAACTGCCTGGCGCCATAGGCAACCGCCATCAGCGTGAGCCGGCCGGTGGCGTCCATCAGCGCCAGCCAGGAGAGGCCCGTGAACAACGTAACCCCCGCAAGGAACAGTGAAAGCATCAACAGGGTGGCCCCCAGGACGTCCACTACCCCGCGCAGGGCACCGCCCACCAGATCACCGACGATCCCCCCGGTGCTGAGGGGCAGCGTGCCCGCCGGCGCCTGAAAATAGAGCCAGCACAGCGCCGCGCCGGCGACGACGGTGGTCACGAACCCGCCCGCCCGCAGGCTGAACACTCCCCAGTGGAATTCACCGTCGCGCCGCTGCCAGCGATACGCCAGCAGGCCGGAATAGGCGATCATCACCGGAAACAGGAATGCCATGTAACCGAACAGCGAAAGGAACACATCCGCCAACCAGGCCCCCGCGACACCGCCGAAATTGCGGACGGCCCCACCCACGCCGCTGAAGCTCCAACCCGGATCATTGGGGCTGTAGCTGACCAGCGCACACAGCAGGTAAATGGCGATCGCCACCAACAGGAACAGGCTGGCCTCGCGCAGGCCTCGCGTCACGTGGTGCCCCAGTGGTGAAGGCAGTTTCTTTTCCGTACGGGTTTCGGCCACGGTTTTCTTCAGATAATCCGCAATATGAGAAACAAACTATAACAGCTTGATCACTCGATCTTTTAGTCTAAATATTGTTGCCAGTCCACGACAGTGTCAGCACTGGTGGCAGCCGGATCCGGCCCAGGGCGGCTGGGGGTTACCATAGTCCGTCGCCCCATCGGTCGCAATGCACGCAGACGTTCCCGTGGCCGGCGGGCGGCACCCAGGCCGATTCTTTACCGTGCAATGGGGATTCCGTACCATTATCGCATCTTCGAGGGTCGTCCCGTCGGCGGCCGCGCCACCCGCAAGCCCCTCTCAGCGAGCGCGCCCTGTCCGGGGCGAAAACCCGACAAGCAAATGTGTTGGAGTGAGTATACATGAGCGAGGTCAAACACTGCCGCCTGCTGATCCTGGGATCCGGCCCCGCCGGCTACACTGCGGCGGTCTATGCCGCGCGTGCGAACCTCAACCCCGTGATCGTAACCGGCCTGGAACAGGGCGGGCAGCTCATGACCACCACCGACGTGGACAACTGGCCCGGCGATCCTGAAGGCGTGCAGGGCCCGGAGCTCATGGAACGGATGCTCAAGCATGCCCAGCGCTTCGACACTGAAATCGTTTTCGACACGGTTACCGAGACCAAGCTCGACAAACGTCCTCTTGAACTTCAGGGCGACTCGGGCGCCCTCTATACTGCCGATGCCTTGATCATCGCCACCGGCGCCACCGCCCGCTATCTGGGCCTGGACTCGGAAGAGGCCTACAAGGGCCGAGGCGTGTCCGCCTGCGCCACCTGCGATGGTTTCTTCTACCGCAACCAGAAGGTCGCGGTGGTCGGCGGCGGGAACACCGCCATCGAGGAAGCCTTGTACCTGTCCAATATCGCCTCCGAAGTCACTTTGATTCACCGCCGGGATGAACTCCGAGGCGAGAAGATCCTCCGGGATCAGCTCATGGACAAGGTAAACAACGGGAACATCCGCGTGGAATGGAATCACGTCGTGAAGGAAGTGCTGGGAGACGACGCCGGAGTCACCGGCGTGCGCCTGGAAAACACGGCCGACGGTTCCTCCAAGGATCTGGACATCCACGGCCTGTTTGTCGCCATCGGCCATGACCCGAACACCGGCATCTTCCAGGGTCAGCTGGACATGGAAGGCGGCTACATCAAGGTCCAGTCCGGCTTGGGCGGCAACGCCACCGCCACAAGCGCCCCGGGTGTGTTCGCCGCCGGCGACGTAATGGATCATGTGTATCGACAGGCCGTCACATCGGCGGGCACGGGCTGCATGGCGGCGCTGGACGCGGAAAAGTACCTGGACGCCCTGCAGTAAGGCTGAGCGCAAGACCGGAACCGCTTGAAGTCCGGGGCTCGCGCCCTCCATCTAGGGCCGTCCAAACACCCGCCACGGCGGCGTGGCAAACACGCCTGCCGGTGCCCGGCACGAATTCCCGAAAAGGTCAGTATTTGCATACCACCGTCCACGATCATCTCGACGACCTCCAGGCGGCGGACTGGAACGCCCTTACGGGTTCCGACAATCCGTTCCTGCGGCATGAGTTCCTGGCCGCCCTGGAACGCCACCGTTGCGCGGCGCCGGAAACCGGCTGGATGCCCCGCCACATCACCTGCACCCGAGACGGCGCACTCGTGGGCGCCATGCCCTGCTACCTCAAAGACCATTCCTGGGGTGAATTCGTTTTCGATTTCGCCTGGGCCGACGCCTACGAACGCTACGGCCGGCGCTACTATCCGAAGCTGGTTTGCGCGGTACCCTACACACCCGCCACCGGGCCGCGGCTGCTCATACACCAGGAGGCGGATCGGGAAGCGGTGGCTCAGGCATTGATCGGCGAGGCAATGGACCTTGCGACCGAGGAGGGCCTGTCATCGGCCCATTGGCTTTTCCCGTCTCCCGCGCAACACCCGCATTTTGCCGAAGCCGGATTGTCCAGACGGCTGGGCTGCCAGTTTCACTGGCACAACCGGGGCTACACCGATTTCGATCATTTCCTCTCGGCCTTTTCATCCAAGAAGCGCAAGAACGTCAACCGCGAGCGGCGTCAGGCCCGGGAGACGGGAATCGAAATCCGCACCTTGCACGGCTCCGAGATCGGGCCGTCGATGTGGACGGCCTTTCACGACTTCTACCGCGACACGTTCTTCCGCCACGGCAACATGCCCATGTTGTCGCTTGAATTCTTCCGGGAACTCGGGGCGGCCCTGGGCGAACAGGTGGTCATGATCGCCGGGTTCCGGGGGAACCGACCCGGTGGCGGCCAGCCTGTTTCTGCGGGGCGCCGACACGCTGTACGGCCGCTACTGGGGCGCTTCGGAACACGCGGAGGGCCTGCACTTTGAAATTTGCTACTACCAGGGAATCGACTACTGTATTCGACACAAACTGTCGCGCTTCGAGCCGGGCGCCCAAGGTGAACACAAGATCAGCCGGGGGTTCCTGCCCACGGAAACCCGGTCGTACCATTGGATACCCGATCCGGTATTCCGCCACGCCATCGACGATTTCCTCAGGCGCGAAGAACGGATGATGCGCGGCTATATTGAAGAGATGAATACGCGCAGCCCCTACCGGCAAAGCGACCCGGCAGAGTGAATCGCCCGTTTTCGACCATGAAACAGGTATTCCGTCTTCCAGACACCGATCCCGCCGCGCCGTTCCCGCCCGTTCACCTGGCGCTGGACGAGCCCAACGGACTATTGGCCGTAGGCGGCGACCTGTCACCGGAACGGCTGTTGGCAGCCTATCGGGCGGGGGTTTTCCCGTGGTTCGAGGAAGATCAGCCGATCTTGTGGTGGTCGCCCGATCCACGTGCGCTATTGTTTCCGGAGACCCTCACGGTGAGGAGAAGCCTGCGCAAGCGGATTCGCAACGGCGGTTTCACCGTAACCTTCGACCGGGTCTTCCCACAGGTTATCGACGCCTGCGCCGCCCCTCGCGGCGGGCAACACGGCACCTGGATCACACGCGGCATGAAACGGGCCTACACTGAACTGTACGATCGTGGTTACGCCCACTCGGTCGAAGCATGGCACGACGGGCGCTTGGCGGGAGGGCTGTACGGGGTGGCCATGGGACGCGCGTTCTTCGGCGAATCGATGTTCAGCCGGGTCGCGGATTCATCCAAAGTGGCATTGGTCTACCTGGTCGGGCAACTTGCCGACTGGGGCTACCACTTCGTGGATGCGCAAGTACCTTCGCCTCACTTGGCGCGCATGGGCGCGAGAAACGTCTCCCGCACGGACTTCGTGGCAAGACTGGGACGCGCGCTGGCGGCCCCGGCGCCCGAAAACGTGGGGCCGTGGCATTTCGATCCCGGCTTCGACCCTCTCTGCCAGGCGGAAAAACGGCCATGAGCGGGATTCACGCCGAAACCCGGCGTCAGGTGGTACGGCTGTTCGCCACCGGCGAACACAGCTGCTCCTACCTCCCGGGCCGCGTCGCCCGCACTGCCTTTGCGGACCCCTACTTCCCATTGGACAACCGCCACTACAGTCTCCTGATACGCCGAGGCATGCGCCGCAGCGGCCGCTACGTCTATCGCCCCGCCTGCACCGGCTGCAGCGCCTGCCGTTCCCTGCGAATCCCGGTCGAGGCGTTCGCGCCCCGGCGCAGCCAACGCCGCTGTGCGGCCCTGAACGCCGACCTGGAGACGAGGCTGTGCCCACCGGTGTTCAGGCAGGAGCATTTCGACCTGTACGCACGCTACGTGGGCTCTCGCCACGCCGGCGGCGGCATGGACAACCCCGACCCTGAAAGCTACATGGATTTCCTGGTGGCTCCCTGGTCCGATACCCAGTTCGTGGAGTTCCGCCAACAGGGCACGCTGCTGGCCGTGGCCGTGATGGACCGCGTCGCCGACGGCCTGTCCGCGGTCTATACCTTTTTCGACCCCGACCACACCCGACGCGGCCTGGGAACGAACGCCATCCTCTGGCAGATCGCCGAAACCAGCTCCCGGCGGCTGGACTACCTCTACCTGGGCTATTGGATCCAGGAGTGCCCAAAAATGCGCTACAAGGAGCACTTCCAGCCCGCCGAGGTGTTCGACGGTGGCGCCTGGCGGCCTCTGGGCCTGGCGACGGACTGATTTTTTCGCACCGCCGGGTACGGCGTTTGCCAGGCTCGCAGCCCCTCAGCCCCCGCTGGGCTTGGTTTCGCTGCCACCGACCGCAGTTCTCTCAATGACCCCGGCGAGGCCCCCGAGCGGAGACCGGCTACCGGCCTCGGCAACCCGACGCGCGACTTTACTTGTACGAAGAGCTGTATATAGTAACGGCCAGACTCCCGGCATCGCCGGGCCGTGGTGCGCAGCCTCCATGCAGGCGTCCCCAATCGTTGGGCACACCACTATGAACTGGCAGCAAACAGAGGATTGAATGGCGAAAGAAGAGCACATCAAAATGCAGGGCACGATCGTGGAAACCCTGCCCAACACGATGTTCCGGGTGGAACTGGAGAACGGCCACATCGTCACGGCCCATATCTCCGGCAAGATGCGCAAGCACTACATCCGCATCCTCACCGGCGACACCGTTACCGTGGAACTCACGCCCTACGACCTGAGCAAGGGTCGCATCGTCTACCGCGCCCGTTAACCAGCACCGCGCGGTTCAGCCCCGCACGTTCGCACGGCCAACCGAAATCCACCGGCAGCGCCCATGAAAAAGGCGCGGCACCGGAATGGCGCCGCGCCTGTCAATGCGTGCATCTCTGCCGCCCTAGTGGACCGGCTCACGACTCCGAATCTCGAAGTCCAGTTCCCCGTCCACTTCGCGGACGATCAACTCGCCACCCTGGGTCAGCCGACCGAATAGAAGCTCCTCGGCCAGGGGCTTGCGGATGTGCTCCTGAATGATCCGAGCCATGGGCCGCGCGCCCATCTTGGGATCGTAGCCTTTTTCGCCGATCCACTGACGCGCGCCTTCGTCGACCTTCAAGGTCACGCCCTTCTCCACCAGCTGAGCGGCAAGTTCCTTGATGAACTTGTCCACCACCCGCCGTACAACCTGATCGTCCAGGGAATTGAACTGGATGATGGCATCCAGCCGGTTGCGGAACTCCGGCGTGAAGTACTTGCGGATCGCTTCCTTGCCGTCCTTGGTGTGGTCCTGGGGCGTGAATCCCATGGACGGCCGCCCCATTTCCTCGGCGCCGGCGTTGGTGGTCATCACCAGGATCACATTGCGGAAGTCCGCCTTGCGGCCGTTGTTGTCGGTCAGCGTGCCGTGATCCATCACCTGCAGAAGCAGATTGAACACGTCCGGGTGGGCCTTCTCGATCTCGTCCAGAAGCACCACCGAATGCGGATGCTTGATGACCTCCTCGGTGAGCAGGCCACCCTGGTCAAACCCCACATAACCGGGAGGCGCGCCGATCAGCCGCGAGACGGTGTGGCGTTCCATGTACTCGGACATGTCGAAGCGGATCAGCTCCACCCCCATGAGATTGGCCAACTGGCGGGTCACCTCCGTCTTGCCCACGCCCGTGGGCCCGGCAAAGAGGAAACAACCCACCGGCTTCTCTCCGATCCCCAGCCCCGCGCGGGACATGCGGATAGTGGAAGCCAGGGTGGAGATCGCCTCGTCCTGGCCGTAGATCAAGGCGCGCAGATCCTCGTCCAGCGTCTCCAGTACCCGCATGTCCGAAGTGGACACGCGTTTCGGCGGAATGCGCGCGATCTTGGAAACGATGGTTTCGATGTCGTTGACACCCACGGTTTTCTTGCGCTTGGACGGCGGCAGCAGGCGCAGCCGGGCGCCCGCCTCGTCGATCACGTCGATGGCCTTGTCCGGGAGGCGCCGGTCGGTAATGTGCTTCGCGGCCAATTCCGCCGCCGCGCGCAGCGCCTTGTCGGAATACTTGACCTCGTGGTGCTCCTCGAAACGCGGCTTCAGGCCCCGCAGGATCTGGTAGGTGTCTTCCACGGACGGCTCGGTCACGTCGATCTTCTGGAACCGACGCGCCAGGGCGCGATCCTTTTCGAAGATGCCGCGGTATTCCTGATAGGTGGTGGAGCCGACGCACTTGAGCTCGCCGGACGCCAACATGGGTTTGATCAGGTTTGAAGCGTCCATGACGCCGCCCGACGCCGACCCGGCACCGATGATGGTGTGGATCTCGTCGATGAACAGGATCGCGCCCTTCTCTTTCTTGAGCTGTTTGCAGCAGGCCTTTCAGCCGCTTCTCGAAGTCGCCTCTGTACTTGGTGCCCGCGACCAGGGCGCCCAGGTCCAGCGAGTAGATGGTGGAGTGCTTGAGCACGTCCGGCACCTGTTCGTCCACGATCAGCTTGGCCAGACCCTCGGCGATGGCGGTCTTGCCCACGCCGGCCTCGCCCACGTAGAGCGGGTTGTTCTTGCGGCGGCGGCACAACACCTGGATCGTCCGCTCCACCTCGTTGCGCCGGCCGATCAGCGGGTCGATCAGCCCCTGCTTGGCCCGCTCGTTGAGATTGGTGGCGAAGCTCTCCAGGGGGCTCTTGGTTCCCGGGTCTGCGGCAGCTTCGTCTTCGGCCTCGGAGCCCAGGCCCTCACCGCCGGCGGAGTTCTCCTCGTCACCCGCGACCTTGGAAATGCCGTGGGAGATGAAATTCACCACGTCCAGGCGCGTCACGCTCTGCTTGTGCAGGAAGTAGACGGACTGGGACTCCTGCTCGCTGAAGATCGCCACCAGCACATTGGCGCCGGTGACTTCGCTCTTGCCGGAGGACTGGACGTGCAGAATCGCCCGCTGGAGCACGCGTTGGAAACCCAAGGTGGGCTGCGTTTCTCGGGAATCGTCCGCAGGCAGAAGCGGCGTGGTTTCATCCAGGAAGCTCTCGAGATCCCGCTTCAGCTGGTCAAGATCGGTCCCGCACGCCTTGAGCACATCCACCGCGGTGGGATTATCCGTCAAGGCGAGCAGCAAGTGCTCCACGGTGAGAAACTCATGCCGTTTCTCCCTCGCCTCCTTGAAAGCAAGGTTCAGGGTGAACTCCAATTCTTTGCTGAGCATTCGTTCTCACCTCACGGTCTGCGCCGGAAAATCGGCGCGATCAGCCAATGCCGTTGGACTTAGCCCATCCCATTCGAGTTCCCTGTCTTTACGCTGCGCCGAGCCTTTTCCGGCTCGCCACAATTCCAATCCTATGCTTCTTCCATCGTACACAACAGAGGGTGATGGTGCTGTTGTGAATATTCCATGACCTGGCCCACTTTCGTTTCGGCCACATCCCGACTGAACACTCCGCATACCCCCTTGCCTCGAGTATGCACCTGAAGCATTACCTGGGTGGCCTTGGAGCGATCCATGGCGAAGAAAATCTCAAGAATCTCCACGACGAACTCCATGGGAGTGAAGTCGTCGTTTAGAAGGATCACCTGATACAGAGGCGGCCGTTTGAGGCGAGGCTTCGCCTCCTGGACCTCCAGTCCGTCACCCTGTCCCATTCGCCGCTCTTTCGTCATCTTCGCCAAACTCGTGAATTTCGAATACGCCCTGACTTCTATTCTATGAAAGGGCCCGGGTTCGTCCAATCCTAAGCGAGGGGTTTCCGGCCCATCGAGTGATGCATGGTTCTCAGTCTGTAAAACCAGCCCCGGATTTGCCGAAGAACAAAGATGAGGGCTCCGCCGCGCCCTTCAAGGGAGCTCGCCGCGCAAAGTCGCGAAATAACAGGATCTGGAGACAGCGACGGGGAATCAAGTCCAGACTATCACTTCGACTCGCGTCGCACCGGATTCGTTCCTTCGCCCACCCCCTGGGGCATTCCCCAAGGCATCTCCGAACGGCCCCGTAGGGCCGCCTTGATGCGCCACGGCGGCGGCACCAGCCCTTCTAGCGAGCAACGCGCTTATCCGCATATCAGCGAGCAGCAAATTGGAGGGATTCGATTATGGAACGCAGATGGCAAGATTGGGTGAACGTCCTGTTCGGGATCTGGCTGTTCTTCTCCCCGTGGATACTGGGCTATGCCATGGGGGGTAGTAACGCGGCCGCATGGAACTCGTACATCTTCGGTATCGGCGTGATCATCTTCGCCATCAGTGCGCTGGCGAAGCCGGCCCAGTGGGAGGAGTGGATCAACCTCGCCTTCGGCGTCTGGCTGCTGATATCGCCTTGGGTTCTGAACTATTCCGGACAGCCCGCCGCCACCTGGAACCACGTGATTCTGGGGATTCTGATCGGTGGCGATGCGATCTGGGCGATGGCCCGGGTGCAGCCGCACGCCGTCACATGATCTTTCGGCTCGTCCGAAGGGGATGAGAATCCAACCCCAAAAAAAACCCGGGGCCGTACAACGGCCCCGGGTTTTCTTATCGCCGGGCGGCGACCGCACCGCGGCCGCCCACCGCAACGCTACGGCTTACGCCTGCTTGAACTGCTCTTCCTCGGTGGAACCGGTCAGCGCCGTCACGGAAGACTCGCCGCCCTGGATCACCGTCGTCAGCTTGTCGAAGTAACCGGCACCGACCTCGCGCTGATGGCGCGTCGCGGTATAGCCGTCCTTCTCCGCGGCGAACTCGTTCTGCTGGAGTTCGACGTAGGCCGACATCTGGCGTTCCTTGTAGCCCTTCGCCAGCTGGAACATGCTGTAGTTCAGGGCATGGAAACCGGCCAGGGTGATGAACTGGAACTTGTAGCCCATGGCGCCGAGTTCGTTCTGATACTTGGCGATGGTGGCGTCGTCCAGGTTGCCCTTCCAGTTGAAGGAAGGCGAGCAGTTGTAGGCAAGCATCTTGCCCGGGAACTTCTCGTGGATCGCATCGGCGAACCGCTTGGCGAAGCCCAGATCCGGCTTGCCCGTCTCACACCAGATCAGATCGGCATAAGGGGCATAGGCCAAACCGCGAGCGATGGCCTGCTCTTCGCCGGCCTTGGTGCGGTAGAAGCCTTCGGCCGTACGCTCTCCGGTGACGAACTCCTTGTCGCGATCGTCGATGTCGGAGGTCAGCAGATCGGCGGCCAGGGCATCGGTCCGGGCAACCAGCACCGTGGGCACGCCCATGGTGTCGGCGGCCAGACGCGCGGCGGCCAGCTTCTGCACGGCTTCCTGAGTCGGGACGAGCACCTTGCCGCCCATGTGACCGCACTTCTTCACGGCAGCCAGCTGATCCTCGAAGTGCACGCCGGAGGCGCCGGCCTCGATCATGCCCTTCATCAGCTCGTAGGCGTTCAGCACGCCGCCGAAGCCGGCTTCGGCGTCGGCCACGATGGGAGCCATCCAGTCGACGCTGTCATCACCCTCGGAGTGATGGATCTGGTCGGCGCGCAGCAGGGCGTTGTTGATCCGACGCACCACATCCGGCACGGAATTGGCCGGGTACAGGGACTGATCGGGATACATGGTACGGCCCAGGTTCGCATCGGCGGCAACCTGCCAGCCGGACAGGTAGATGGCCTTGAGGCCAGCCTTGACCTGCTGCACGGCCTGGTTACCGGTCATCGCGCCCAGCGCGTTGACGTAATCCATCTCGTGCATGCGCTCCCAGAGCTTCTCGGCCCCCTGCTTGGCCAGAGAATACTCGATCTTCACGGTGCCGCGCAGACGCACCACTTCTTCGGCGGTGTATCCACGTTCCACGCCCTTCCAGCGCGGATTCTCGGCCCAATCCTTCTTGAGCTGTTCAATTGCAGCCTGGTCGTTGCTCATCAATAGCCTCCCAATTTCGGGCGTGTACATGTCCGCCCAGCTACGACAGTTAAGTCATCGAGGTTCCGTCGCGGCGTCGGGTGCATCGGTTCAGCGGCTTTCTGATCCCGAGCGGACCCGACCCGTTCCCGCCGACTTCAGCGGAAACGATGTCAGCCTCTTCTGCAGGGTTTGGCGAAGAGGCTCCACGACGGCGTGCGCCCACAGCTCTCATGCCCTTTGGGCATACCCTCCGGTCGGCCTTGGACGCCGAACCCGACCGCGGTCATTTCGAAATCCTGGGGCTTGCGCCCCGGCGCACCGGAAAAACCGGCCCGCAAAAGAGAGCGATCATACCTCAAAGAGGCCGCACATTGTATTGCCGCAACGCAACATTTGACAACTCAATGATGTCAATATTCAATATTGCGAGCAGCTATAGCACATTCGAAGAAAGAGGGACGGAAGCGGTGAGCAAAAGCTCGGGTCGGCTCTATTATAAGCATAACCGGGTAAAGCAGCTCAGGGCGTTCTGCTACGCGGCCCAATCCGGAAGCATCTCCAAGGCCGCAGAGCGGTTGTTCCTGAGCCAGCCCTCGGTCTCGCTCCAGGTCCAGGCGTTGGAACGGGAGATGGGAATCACCCTGTTCGAACGACGCGGGCCCAAGATCAATCTCACCCCTGACGGCAAGACACTTTACGAGCTGGCTCTCCCCCTGGTCGAGGGCATCGATGCACTGCCGGAGCGCTTCGCCGAAAGGAATCAGACCCTGCAGGCCGGGCGGCTGGATATCGCGGCTGGCGAATCCAGCACGCTGTATATCGTCCCCAAGCTACTCAGGGAGTTCATGAAGCTCTACCCGGGCGTCCGAGTGAAACTCCACAACGTGGTGGGCAAGGAAATGTTGTCCATGCTGCGCAACGACGAAGTGGACTTCGCCGTGGGTTCCATGCTCGACCTGCCGGACGATCTGGTGTACCGCTCCATTTACACTTACGGAACATCGCTGATCCTCCCCCTGGGTCATCCCCTGGCCAAGAAGGCTCACATCGAGCTGAAGGACATCGCCCAGGAAGAGCTGATACTGCCTCCTCGGCACCTCACGACCTGGCGCCTCGTCAATCTGGTATTTCAGCAACACAGCATCCCCTACAAGGTCCGGTTGGAAGTCGGCGGCTGGGAGATCATGAAGGCCTATGTGGAAAAAGGCTTCGGGATCGGGATCGCCAGCAACATCTGCCTGACCGGCGAGGAACAACTGGTGGTCAAACCGCTGCCGGACATCTTTCCCAAGCGCACCTACGGCGTCATGCTGCGGCGGGGGCGGTTCCTGTCGTCGCAGGCGAAGCGGTTCATCGAGTTGATGGACCCCGATGTGTTCGCCGGCGAGGCCAGCGGCAGCGCCGACGCGGAAAGCCTGGGCGGCAGCCACGGCGTATTTGTCACCAGCGAAGAGTCGACACCCTAGTGCTCTTTCAAGATGATATTGACGCATTCAGTTGGCCTGTCAGCGTTCCTGGCTAGGCGCGGGTTGCAGCGAATGGCCTGGTCCTTTGCAAGAGCCGCAACACGGCCAGGGGCGCTGAGTGCGTCGATATTATCTTGAAAGAGCACTAACAATGGTTTGGAAACCTCACGTTACCGTAGCCGCAATCGCCGAGTCCGACGGCCGGTTCCTGCTGGTGGAGGAAAAGGTGGGCGGGCGGATGGTCTTCAATCAGCCTGCCGGCCACCTGGAGGAGCACGAGAGCCTGATCGACGCCGTACGCCGCGAGACCCTGGAAGAAACCGCCTGGGCCTTCGAGCCCGAGGCGCTCGTGGGGATCTACCGCTGGTGCCATCCGGACAACGGCAGGACTTTCATACGCGCAACGTTCTGCGGCCATGCCCGCACCCATTACCCCGAACGGGCATTGGACACCGACATCCACCGCGCCCTCTGGCTCGGCCCGGACGAGATCGAGGCCCGGCGAGAGCGTCTGCGCAGCCCGTTGGTATTGGCGAGCATTCGCGACTATCGCGCCGGTATGCGTTATCCTCTCGACCTGCTTCGCGACCTGGCCTCTTGAACCGGCCGGCTGTCCGCCGGCACAGATTTCAGATGTCCCTCAAATCCACAAAAGTCATCGTAGGCCTGTCGGGCGGCGTCGACTCCGCCGTGGCCGCCTTGCGCCTGCTTGAGCAGGGCTACACCGTCGAAGGCCTGTTCATGAAGAACTGGGAAGACGATGACACGGACACGGATATGCACCGCCGGAGCAGGACTTGGCCGATGCCAAGCAAGTCTGCTCCGAACTGGGCATTCCTCTTCACCAGGCCAATTTTGCGCGCGGAATACGGGCAGCAGGTCTTCGACCACTTCCTGCGCGAATTCGAGGCCGGCCGCACCCCCAACCCGGATGTGCTGTGCAACCGGGAAATCAAGTTCAAGGCGTTTCTGGACCATGCGCTGCGCCTGGGCGGCGAATTCGTGGCCACCGGCCACTATGCCCGCATCGACCGCTCCGGCGGGCACCCGGGCCTGCTCAAGGGTCTGGACGCCAACAAGGACCAGAGCTACTTCCTGCACCTGCTTGACCAGAACCAACTCGGCCGAAGCCTCTTCCCGCTCGGCGAGCTGGAAAAGCCCCTGGTGCGTGAAATGGCGCGAACGAGCGGGCTTCGACAATTTCGAAAAAAAGGACAGCACCGGCATCTGCTTCATCGGCGAACGCGATTTCCGCGGTTTTCTCGGACGCTACCTGGCCTCCCAACCAGGCCCGATCCGATCCGTGGACGGCGAGGAGCTGGGCGCGCACCAGGGCCTGAGTTTCTATACCCTGGGCCAGCGCCAGGGGCTGGGCATCGGCGGCGTCAAAAGCGCCGGCGGCGAGCCCTGGTACGTCGTTGCCAAGGACATGGGCACCAACACCCTCGTGGTTGCCCAGGGCCACGACCATCCCGCCTTGCATTCCCGGGCGTTGATCGCGACGGATGTGCACTGGATTTCAGGCGAACAGCCCGCCCTGCCGTTGAGTTGTATGGCGAAGACCCGATATCGTCAGAGGGATCAGGCCTGTAAGGTAGTCCAGGCCGGCCCGGCGGCGAACCGGGTGCGTGTCACCTTCGCCACGCCCCAGCGGGCCGTAACACCAGGGCAATCGGTGGTCTTCTATGAGGGAGAGCGGTGCCTGGGCGGCGGCATAATCGATGAGACAGAAAGGTGCCCATGACCCGCAACCTGCGCAATCAGACCCTGGCGCTCGCCGCGCTGTTCCAGGCACTGGGCCTGATTCGCAGCATAGCGCACAAGGGAACCTATGAAGCCCAGGCGCTTCCGCCCTGCTTGGCCACGCTGCTCAAACCCTATAACGGCGACCTGGAAGCCCAACTGGGTGGACTGGACATCATGAGCCAGGGCTTGTCCAGCCTCCACGCCCACCTCCGCCACCCCAGCGATGTGGAGCTCACCCGATACGCCATTACGTTAACCCATCTGGAGAGCAAGCTCCGCAAGCGGCGGCGCCTGCTGGAGGAGCTGGTGGAGGGCGTCGGCCACGCCCGCCGGCAGGCAGCGTACTTCGACAACCCGTCCCATGGCAGCGTGTTGAGCAAGCTCGCCAGCGTTTACGCGGATACGGTGAGCACTGTCAGGCCCCGCATCCTGGTACACGGGCAACGTAATTTTCTGGAAGACACGCGCAACGCGGATCTCATCCGCGCCCTGCTGCTCTCGGGGCTGCGTTCCGTGACCTTCTGGCGCGAGGCGGGCGGCGGACGCATCAAGCTGCTGATTCATCGCCAACGCCTGATTCGTGCCAGCGAAACCCTGCTGGACGAAGCCCGAAGCCACCCTTCGCACCCCATGGCCTGAAAAACCGGGTGCATTCACCGCCCCCAGCGCCCCAAACGCCGGCGACTGGTGTATGATATGCGCCAATTTTTCCGAGGGTACTACGGGCAAATTCCTTACGCTGCGATCATGGCCATGGGCGCCCAAACCCCGGGACCAAGCCCACGGCAGCAGCGCGAGCAAGGTCCGTGGCAATGTTCATAAATCTGGTTCTTGGCATTACCGGGAGGGACGATGAAAGACAGCTTCAACGCACGTTCAACGCTTACGGTCAACGGAAAGGACTATGAAGTCTTTCGTTTCGACGGCGTAAAGAAGGAACACAACATCGACCGCCTGCCCTACTCCCTGAAGGTTCTCCTGGAGAACCTGCTGCGGACCGAGGACGGCGTCAACGTCACCAAGAACCACATCGAGGCCCTGGCCAAGTGGGATGCCAAGGCCGAACCGGCCACTGAAATCGCGTTCACGCCGTCCCGCGTGGTGCTGCAGGACTTCACCGGCGTGCCCGCCGTGGTCGATCTGGCCGCCATGCGCGACGCCATGAAGAAGCTGGGCGGCGACCCCAAGAAGATCAACCCGCTCTCGCCGGCAGACCTGGTCATTGACCACTCCGTGATGGTGGACTATTTCGGCACCGCCGATTCCGCCCGCAAGAACGCCGAAATCGAGTTCGAGCGCAACGAAGAACGATACAAGTTCCTGCGCTGGGGCCAGAAAGCCTTCTCGAACTTCCGCGTCGTGCCGCCGGACACCGGCATCGTCCACCAGGTCAACCTGGAGTACCTGGCCAGCGTGGTGTTCACCCGGGATGCCGACGGCAAGGCCCAGGCCTACCCCGACACCCTGGTCGGCACCGACTCCCACACCACCATGATCAACGGCCTGGGCGTACTGGGTTGGGGCGTGGGCGGCATCGAGGCCGAAGCCGCCATGCTGGGCCAGCCCATCTCCATGCTGATCCCGCAGGTCATCGGCTTCAAGCTCAACGGCAAGCTGCCGGAAGGCGCCACCGCTACCGACCTGGTGCTCACCGTGACCCAGATGCTGCGCAAGCGCGGCGTGGTGGGCAAGTTCGTGGAATTCTTCGGCGACGGCCTGGATCATCTGCCCCTGGCCGACCGTGCCACCATCGCCAACATGGCCCCCGAGTACGGCGCCACCTGCGGCATCTTCCCGGTGGACGCGGAGACCTTGCGCTACCTGGAGCTCTCCGGCCGCGATTCCGACCAGATCGCCCTGGTTGAAGCCTATGCCAAGGAAGTCGGCTTCTGGCGCGAGAGCGGCCAGGAGGCCGAGTACACCGACGTGCTGGAATTGGACATGAGCACGGTCGTGCCGAGCCTGGCCGGGCCCAAGCGCCCGCAGGACCGCGTCACCCTGAAAGACGCCAAAGAGAACTTCATCAAGCACCTGGACACCTTCCTCGGCGAGCAGCACGGAAACGCCCAGGAAGAGCGCTTCGACAGCGAGGGCGGCCATACGGCGGTCGGCAACAACGACGGTGCCGAACGCGGTGCGGTTCAGTATGAACAGAACGGCGAAAAGCACCTGCTCAAGCACGGCGCCGTGGTGATCGCCGCCATCACCTCCTGCACCAACACCTCCAATCCCGCGGTGCTGCTGGCCGCCGGCCTGGTCGCCAAGAAGGCGAACGAGCGCGGCATGAAGGTCAAGCCCTGGGTGAAGACCTCTCTGGCCCCTGGTTCCCAGGTGGTCCCGGCCTACCTCAAGCAAGCCGGCCTGCAGGAGCCGCTGGATGCCCTGGGCTTCAACGTCACCGGCTTCGGCTGCACCACCTGTATCGGCAACGCCGGACCGCTGCCCGATGCCATCGGCAAGGCGATCAAGGACGGCAACCTGATGGTGGCCTCCGTGCTTTCCGGCAACCGCAACTTCGAGGGCCGCATCCACGCCGACGTGCGCACCAACTGGCTGGCCTCGCCGCCTCTGGTGGTCGCCTACGCCCTGGCCGGCAACATGACCGTGGACCTGACCACCGAGCCGGTGGGCCAGGACAAGGACGGCAATGACGTCTTCCTGAAGGACATCTGGCCGACCCAGAAGGAAGTCGCCGACGCCATGGGTTCCAACATCACCCGCGCCATGTACCAGAAGAGCTACGCGGACGTGTTCGCCGGCGACAAGAACTGGCAGAGCCTGAATGTCACCGAAAGCGAGATGTACGACTGGCCGGATTCCACCTACGTCAAGAACCCGCCCTACTTCGAGGGCATGACCATGGAAGAGCCCGGCGTGCCCACCATCGCCGACGCCCGCTGCCTGGTCTACGTGGGTGACTCCATCACCACCGACCACATCTCCCCGGCCGGCGCCATCGGCCCGGACACCCCGGCGGGCCGCTACCTGCAGGAAAACGGCGTGCAGCCCAAGGACTTCAACTCCTACGGCTCCCGCCGCGGCAACCACGAGGTGATGATGCGCGGCACCTTCGCCAACGTGCGCCTGCGCAACAAGATGGCCCCCGGCACCGAAGGCGGCTGGACCACCTACCAGCCCGACGGTGAGCAGATGTCCATCTACGACGCCGCCATGAAGTACAAGGACGCCGGCGTTTCGCTGGTGGTTCTGGGCGGCAAGGAGTACGGCACCGGCTCCTCCCGCGACTGGGCGGCCAAGGGCACCAACCTGCTGGGCATCAAGGCCGTTATCGCCGAGAGCTTCGAGCGCATCCACCGTTCCAACCTGGTTGGCATGGGCGTGCTGCCTCTGCAGTTCAAGGACGGCCAGAGCGCCGAGGGTCTGGGCCTGACCGGCAAGGAAACCTTCGACATCAGCGGCCTGGACGGCGAGCCCAAGAGCGTTACCGTGACCGCCAAGGGCCCCGACGGCAAGGAAGCCACCTTCGAAGCGACTGTGCGCATCGATACCCCGAAGGAGTGGGACTACTACCGCAACGGCGGCATCCTGCACTACGTGCTGCGGGATCTGGCTCGCAAGGCCGGCTGATAACGACGACTTCAGCCTCACCGAAAAGCCGGGCTCCAAGCCCGGCTTTTTTTGTGCGCACTAAAGATTACCGACCCGCGGTCGACTCATTCACTATCGATGGAGGTGAGACCGCATGCTGCCCAAGTCAGTCCTGATCGCGAGCTTGTTGTTCTGCGCAGCCGCGGCAAACGCCGCCGACGGCCACCTTTATCAAGCCACGCTCAGTCAGTCGGACTGGCAAGCCAGCCAAGACGATCAGTTCTGCTACCTGGCCCACGGCATCCCGTATTTCGGAGTTGCGTTGTTCGCCGGCGGGGCCGACAACCAACTGCAAATGACCCTCTATACCCGCCGCCCGCCCGCGGTGGAAGCCGTGGCTCAGGTGGTTACACGCCGTCCCCGGTGGGAATCTCAGGACCTGGCGGATCTGGGCACCACCCGCATATGGCCCGGCCCGGCCACGTTTCGCATGAACCATCACATGAGCAACGTATTCCTGGAAACGCTGGAGGCCGGCCGCCTACCCGAGCTACGCTTCAGCGACTGGCACGACCAGACACGGACCGTTACCGTCGCCCTCTCCCAGGCGGGATTCAAACCCGCCTACGGTCAATTCCTCCAATGCATGGCGAAGCGGACAAAAATGCCCAAGGGCGAAACCGCGCCGCCCACGGATCTGCTCAGCCGCATGGGCTACGGCTCCCTGCTGGCCACGTCCGCCCACCCCGATACCGTCACCAAAAGCGACAACGGCAACACGACCGACACCCCCGATGACCAGCAGGTAAGGCGTATCTACTTCACCTTCGACAGTGCGGGCCTGAGCCGAGACTCCGAGCAGGAGTTGCGCAAGCTCGCCAAACAACTCCGACGTGATCAGACGGTTGCGGTCGTGCTGGCGGTGGGGCATACCGACAATGTCGGCCCCAGCTCCTACAATGACAGGCTGTCCTTGCGCCGGGCCCGGAGCGTGCGCGACTTCCTCGCCGACCAGGGCGTCGACCGCCAACGCATCCGGATCAGTGGCGCCGGCGAAGCCTCGCCCGCCGCTCCGAACGACAATGAATTCGATCGCGCCGCCAACCGCCGCGTCGAAATCCGCCTGGGAGGCAACGGCTAGCAGCCTGTCGGGCTTGAAAGGGCGCGGCCATGCGGACCACCGGCGCGCGTCCGCAGCCAAGGCATACCGAGTCCGACAGGCGCTTGGCCCACCGGGCGCGCCAGGATTCAGCACTTTCGTGGATTGCCAAGAGCGGCTACCTTATTGCCTTGTACGCGCTGCGCCGGCAACCACGGCGCCAAAAGAACCGAAAAATGGAGCCGGAGCGCACCGGCAGCACGCGTTCCGCTGACAACAGGAACCCAGATGGCAAAGACGGCAGAGGCTGCTGAAACCGGCACGCCAGACGCATGGGCAATGCAACTGCGCGAAGCTCAGTTGCCCATTCTCAGTGATACGGTCCAGAAACTTTGCACCGCGGCGTCCGACCGCAACACGTCCGCGCCGGACCTGGCGCGGGTCATTCTGCAGGATGCCGCCATGACCTCGGGCGTCCTGAAAGTCGCCAACAGCGCTTATTACAATGCCACCGGCCAGGAAATCAACACCATCAGCCGGGCCGTTGTTCTGCTGGGCTTTGAACCCGTGCGCGCAATCGGTCTTTCCTTTGCCGTAATCGACTCCCTGCTGGAGGGCGACGCCCGCAGCAAGGCACTGGAAACCATGCAGCAAGCGGTGTATGCCGCTGTTCAGGCAAAACAGATCGCCCAAAACGCCGGCGACCGTTCCCCGGAAGAGGTGTTTATCGCCGCATTACTCTATCGCCTTGGCGAACTGGCCTTCTGGAGCTTCGCCAAGGACGATCAAGCCCAGGCGATGCGCGAGGCGCTGGCCCAACCCAACGTCAGCCCGGTGGAAGCGGAGATCCAGGTGCTGGGATTCAGCATGAAACAGCTCACCACCGTTCTCGCCAGGGACTGGCACCTGGGGGAACGTCTGGAAACCGCCCTCAAGGCCAACCCCAACAAGCCGGATCGGCGCGTTGCCAGCATCCTCCTGGGCCACCAGCTGGAAGCGGCGATACGGACCCATGGCTGGGACTCGGCGCAGGCCAAGGACGTCGCCGGCAAGATCGGCGAATTCGCCAAGCTCAACGACAAGGAGACAAGTCAACTCCTTGAAGAAAGCCGCAAACAGGTGGCCGCAGCGGCGAAGGCCTTCGGCATCAGCGCGCCCGCCCTCGGCACAGCCGCCGCGCCGACGACGGCCGAAGCGAGCGAATCAAGCGCAGCCACGGCCCGCCCCGCTCAGCGTGCCCAGCAGCCGGCCTTTCAAAAGCCCGCGCCGATGCTCCAACTCAAGATCCTGCGGGAGCTGTCCAACCTGCTCCGGGAAAAGCCCGACATCAGTGTCGTACTGGAGATGGTCATCGAAGGGATCTACCGCGGCGTGGGCATGGACCGCACCATCGTCTGCTCGCTGTCACCGGACCGCAAATCGCTGCGTGTGAAGTATGCGCTCGGTGATGCCGACGGCGACCTGCAGGAAACCTTTCGCACCAGCCTGCAGGAACCCTCTTTCACTCTGGTGAGGCACGCCCTCAAGACCCAGCGCGGCCTGTGGGCCGGCACATTGCCCGCCGGCGAAGCCGCATCCTTCAACCGGGACGCCATGGCCCAATGTGTCGGCGGTGACGATTTCTTCGTGGCTCCTCTTGTCGTGCGCAAACGCGATATCGGCTTGATCTATGCCGACCGCATTCGCAGCGGCCGCCCCCTTGATGAAGACAGCTTCAACAGCTTCGACCACTTCGTCGAACAGGCGAATCTGTCGCTTGAATACCTGATGCGCTGATTCCCGCGCTGATCGGGCGCCTGCCCACCCGCTTTATTCGAAGTCCTCGGGCGGTGACGGTATAATGGCCGCCCGGTTCCAGGCCCGTCCACGCTCGCGAATGCATGCCCCGCCACGGCTCACGGGGCAGTCCATCAGAAGATCAACCAAGGCACAGGCGAATGACGCACAAGCACTTCGATACCATTGTGATCGGCAGCGGTCCGGGCGGCGAAGGTAGCGCTCTGAAGCTATCGAAGGAAGGCCAGCGGGTAGCGATAATCGAAGGCCAATCCGAAGTGGGAGGCGGCTGCACACACTGGGGCACCATTCCATCGAAGGCTCTGCGCCACAACGTCAAACGCATGATGGAGTTCAATGCGAGCCCCCTGTTTCGAGACGTACATGAACCGCGTCGGTTGTCGTTCCCCCAGGTGCTGCGCACGGCGGAGTCCGTAATCGGCCAGCAGGTGGGTTTGCGCTCGGGCTTCTACAGCCGCAACGAAATCCCCGTCATCCACGGACAGGCGCGGTTCGCCGATGCCAACACGCTCACGCTGGTCGGCGACAGCAGGCGTCGCAAATTCACGGCCGATTATTTCGTGATTGCCAGCGGTTCCCGCCCCTACCGGCCGGCGGACGTGGACTTCGAGCATCCCCGGGTGTTCGACAGCGACACGATCCTCAAGCTGGACCGCACGCCCCGCTCCATCACCATCTACGGTGCGGGGGTGGTTGGCAGCGAATACGCCTCCATCTTTCGGGGGCTGGGTGTGAAGGTCGACCTTCTGGATACCCGCGAACGGCTGCTGACCTTCCTGGACGACGAAATCTCCGATGCACTCAGCTACCACCTGCGGGAGCTGGGCGTGCTGATTCGCCATCGGGAAACCTACGAAAAGGTGGAAACGCGCGACGATGGCGTTGTAGTGCATACCCAGTCGGGCAAGCGCATCAAGAGTGAGGTGCTCCTGTGGGCGAACGGCCGCACCGGCAACACCCAGGACATGGGGCTGGAGGACCTTGGCATCGTCCCCAACCAGCGCGGTCAGATCGAAGTCAATGAAAATTACCAGACGGCGCAGCCTCACATCTACGCCGTCGGCGATGTGATCGGCTACCCCAGCCTGGCCAGTGCGGCCTACGACCAGGGGCGCTATGCCGCCACTCACCTTCGGTACGGGAAGTGCGACTACAGTCTGGCCCAGGACATTCCCACCGGCATCTATACGATCCCGGAAATCAGCTCCGTCGGTAAGAGCGAACACGAGCTGACGGCGGCCAAAGTGCCCTACGAGGTGGGGCACGCGTTTTTCAAGGATCTGGCCCGGGCCCAGATCACCGGCCAGACCGTGGGCATGCTGAAGATCCTCTTCCACACGGAGTCGCTCGAAATCCTGGGCATACACTGCTTCGGTGACCAGGCCGCGGAGATCGTACACATCGGCCAGGCCATCATGGCGCAAAAGGGCGATGCCAACAGCCTGCTCTACTTCATCAACACCACCTTCAATTACCCGACCATGGCGGAAGCTTACCGGGTCGCGGCATTGAACGGCATGAACCGGCTTCGGTAAACGAGATCGTTATGCAGGATATCGCCATACCCGTCAGCATCTTCTTCGACTACATCTGCCCGTTCTGTTATGTCGCCAGCCACCGTCTGGAAAAGCTGGCAGAGAAATACAACCTCAATATCGACTGGCGCTTCGTGGAAATCCATCCCGACAACCCGCCGGAGGGTCGCGCGCTTTCAGAACTGGGATATCCCGCCGAGCAGTGGGAGCAGATGACCCGAACCGTGGAAGCCATGGTTGCCGAGGAAGAACTGCCCTGGCGCAGCCGCAGTTTCACCACCAATTCGCGGAAGGCGTTGCTGCTCGCCGAAGCGACACTGATCAATCGACACGAACAGTTCCGCCCTTTGCACAACGCAATCTTCCGCGCCTATTTCGGGGACGGTCTCAACATTGGCGATCCCGAGGTACTGCAGAGTCTTGCCGACAAACACGGAGTCGGTGACCTGACCGCCTCCGCGTGGAGCGATCCGCGCTATATCAACCAGCTCCTGAAGCACGTAGAACGGGCTCAGGAGCTGCATCTGACCGGTGTACCAACCCTGGTGGTATCCGACAGGCCCTTTGTCGGCGCCGTTTCCACCGACATCCTCGAACAGGCCTTGGCGGAGGCCGATCCCCGCAGGGAAAATTCCTGAGCGGCGGCCGTGGCTTCCACCGCCGCTTGGCGGCGCCGGGATATCTACCTTAAGATTGAGAACCATCTCAATCTCAAGGGCACCAACTACCCCCCATGCCTCCCGCCTCCCACGTCCCACCCGAGCGTCGGGCCCAATTGCTGGGCCGCCTGCCTCTATTCGCAGGCCTGTGGGATGAAGAACTACGGGAGATCGGCAGCATGTGCCGGGTGCTGCGCGCCGATGCCAATCTCGCC
Organism: uncultured Gammaproteobacteria bacterium; assembly: GCA_963711725.1. Classification (GTDB taxonomy): domain Bacteria; phylum Pseudomonadota; class Gammaproteobacteria; order Nitrococcales; family Aquisalimonadaceae; genus CAVQFO01. The sequence goes on from CAVQFO010000043.1 coordinate 82,760, forward strand.
CTGTTCGACGAAGGCGAGACCAGCGACGGGCTATACGTCCTGTTATCGGGCAAGGTGGAAATCCGCACCCGCAAAGCCGGACGCCTGCACATGGTGCTGCCGGGGGACATCTTCGGGGAAATCGGGCTCATCACCCAACGCCGCCGCACAGCCAGCGCCATCACCCGGGCTGATTCCGCGCTCCTGGAATTGCGCCGCGACGAATTCAACCGCCTGCTGGGCAGCGCGCCGCGGATTGCCGCCGTCACGCTACGCAATATCACCGAGCACTTGGCGGCCCATCTACTCCGAATGAACGAGCGGGTGACCACGGAATACCTGCCACCCGCTTCCTCCTGAGGACCGCCTCAGCCAGCCGACGCACCCCGCGAAGAGATCTGCGCTCCTTTCTGATTGGGCCCCGCGCCCTGGTCAACCGAGTTCGCACCAGACTCGCCATGACCAAATACTCGCGCCACCGACGACCAAATATTGGACGCCCAGCGCTGGGCCGACCAGCGGCTGATGGAGGCCTTTACCGGGGTTCCTGGAGCAATGGCGCCGATATCCCGGGGATTCTCCGGAACCGCCATTACCACCACCGATGGTCCCCGCTTGGTCACGTCATCCCGCAAATCCGGCGGCAAGTCCCGCACGGACGGAAACACCTGCCGGATCCGCATCTCCACCGAAGTCCCATCGGGAGTGGTCACCGAAATATTGCGCCCCTTGTGCAAGCGGGCCCTTGCCGCCGGAGGGAAGTACAACAGCGTGCGCAGATCGTCGCCCGGCACCACGATCACCGTGGGCTCCCCGGCAGTTACCACCTGGCCGGTGGTGACCGGAATCTGGGCCACCACGCCCTTGGCCGGAGCAGTCAATTGGAGATCGTTCAATCGGTGACGCAGGCTCTTGCGAAGCTGTTTCAGCGAAGCCAAGGTCTGATCCTGGGTCGATTGATCCGAGTTCTGGCCATCGCCGCCCTTGAGCTGTTTCAACCTCGCCCGGTCGCCTCGCAGTTTGGCGGCGGTAGCCTCGTATTTGCTCTTGGCTTCCAGCATTTGCTGTTGTGCGTCCAGGACATCGCCCTGGTTGACCGCACCGGAGTGGGCCAAACTCTTGAGGCTTTGATATTGGGACTGCTTGTTGGCGTACTGCTGAATTAACGACTGCAGTTGGGCATGCAGCCCGGAGATCTCCGCCTGCAGGGCCGCGACATCACCGCGGCTGGAGGTCGCCCGCTGCGAAACACGGGATTGCGCCTCGGCGATATTGGCCTTCGCCCGCGCCAGCTCCTGTTCCAACTGCGGCGAGCTGAAGCTCACCAGGACGTCGCCCTTGTTCACATGCTGCCCCGGCTGCACCGCGATATTCTTCACAGTCACCGTGGCCGCCGGCGAGAGCTTGTACTGTTCCGCTCCCACCGTACCCGAGGCGTTGTACATCAAGACCTTGCCGGCCACGTAGTTCACCCCCAGCGCCGTGGCGACTACCACGATGAGCAGATACACATAACGCCCCCATTTCCGGCGCTTGGGCTCCGTGATCTCAAGCGGAGTCGCCTCAACTTCCATGGAACGGGCATACCACTGCCGCCAGGGCCGGCCTCCTCCTCCGCCGGAGCCACCCGGCGAAACCGGGTACCGCGGCTCCTCCACGCGGGGTTCCTTGGCGTGGCGGCGCTCCAGGTCACGATGATTTTCGGCGCTACGGTTTACCATGGCTGGTGCTTCCTTGTTTGACGTTGCACATGAGCCGGTACATAAGGCTCCTTGTAAGAATTACGGAAGAAGTACTCGTCCAGATAGGCCAGCAACCGGACCGTGCGGAGATACCACCCGATAAACAGCCCGTAGAGGGGGACGTACGGCATCAGCTTGAGGTCCTGGAGCGGGCGCTCGCTGAGTGCCACGGCAATGAAATAGGTGATCATGCTCACCACCAGATAGACCATGGACACCCCGCAGACGAGATAGGGGAACAAACCCGGATGGGTCAGTGCCAGGTCGATGAGGTAGATGGGGAACATCACCGTCAACACCACCTGAAACACCACAACATCCAACGCGCCGAGGAAATTCAACAACCCACCCTGCCGACGCCACGGCATGAGCAAAAAGATATATTTCCGCAAACGGAACCGCACGGTACTTCGGTTCCACCGCATTTGCTGGCGGAAGTAACCCCACCAGTTGTCCGGCACATCCGTAAGGCACATGGCCCTCGGCGCAAAAGCCACCTGATATCCGGACAACCGAACCTTGATGGTCAGGTCCGCGTCTTCGCCAGGCCCGGTGTCCCAACCGCCGATCACTTCCAGTGCGGATCGGCGGAAGGCCCCGAAGGCGCCGGAGACGATGAACAGGATTCCCAGAGTAGCGGCGACACGCCGCCCCAGGCCGATCGAGAGAAAATACTGAAGCGCCTGGCAGCGCGTCAGTAGGTTTGTCTCCACGTTCCGAGCCCGGAGATTGCCGGCCACCGCACCCACTTCGGGACGGTAGAATTCCTCGAGCAGCCGCCATACCGAGTCCCGGTCGAACGTACTGTCGGCATCGCAAATCACGATGTACTCGCCCTGGGCCGCCTGCAACGCAAGATTCGCCGCGGACACCTTGCCGCCCCGCTCCTTGTGGTTGAAGAAGCGGACCCAGCCGCGCGCAGCAAGACGGGCTCCAACCTGGTCCATGCCGTCGTCGGAACCATCGCTGACGACAATGATCTCCATATTGGGATAGCTCTGCTCCCGCAAAGAAACCACGGTTCCTTCCAGCGTGTCCCGCTCGTTGTACCCCGGTAACAGCACGGAAACCCGTGGCAGCGTCCTGGCCAAATGATGGCGAAAGACCGCCTTTTCCCGAGGTTCCTCAGCACACGCCCGCGTGAGGACGATCAATTGCATCATCAGGTTGCGCGGCAAGGACAGAAGCAGAAACGGCCACAGGCTGATCAGCAGTTGGTCCGCCGGCATGTCGAACAGCACTTGGATGCTGTGAACGAAGAATTCCGTGACCGTGGCGATAAGGTCGTGCATGGCGCTACTCTCGCTCGGTCAGCAGGTTAGCGGCTTTCGCGGGATCGAGTTCGGTGATCTTGATCCGCAAGCCAGCCTGTTCGCCGAGAGTACTCTGGAGCTCGGCGGCTCGGGGCGGATCCCCCCGTCGACCGCTGCGTGTCGCCGTGATCAGAAAGGCGTTCGGCGAAACCCGCACCACCAGATCCTTGGGTCCGAAGCTCTTGTTCAACAGGGTTTCGGCCTTGTCCGCGATGCGATTCTGCTCTTCCGCTGATCGGGATTCCCCCACTCGGCTGAGCAGATTCGCCTTGTAGACGGTGATCGGCCATTCGTTTTCGGCAGCGATGGTGAGCAGCATCTGCATCGCCTCGCGGTTGTCCGGCATCCCCGCCTGCGATGCCGGCTGGGGATTGACGTCGGCGCCGATATAGCGAGCCTGAATCTGGCTCCAGCGGCCGCTGCGCGCCACGTCGACCGCGGTGCTGGCCAACGCGTAGCGATGAATGCGAATGGTTCGGAGATCCTCCGGCTGGTGATGAGTGTCGCAGTCGGCGCACCACGCCCGCAGATCGGGCTCGGACGCCCAGTTGCCGCAGTCTCCGCAGGCGAGAATGCGCCCGGGCCGGTTATATTCCACACCGACATGGCGCAGTTGATCGTGGCACTTGGGGCACACGGGCCGGCCGGTGCCGATGAACTCCTTTTCAGGCCCAACGTAACCGCACTGGAAGTGATGAATGGAATCCTGGAGCGACACGTTGGGGGACAGACACTCGGGACAAAGCTCCTTCACCGGTACCCGATAGCCGCCGCACACCGGACACAGGAACAGACGGTCCACCACCTGTCTTGTCATCAGACTGTGCTCGGCCAGATCGTCGAGCACATCGATGGCCTCCAGGCTGCTCACACCCAGCATCTGCTCCACGAGGGGAAACCGATAGGCCGTTGGCGCATCCGGATCCAGCACCGGCGTGAGCTCGGCTCTGCGGCTGAGAACGTACTGGAGCATGGCCAGTGGGCGGTCGTCCTGGGCCGGCGGCAAACGATCCAGCACCGCCGCGATCTCGGAGAGCACCCGTCGGGCCGCATCGAGCTGACCACGACCGCCCCGGGTCCCAACTACCGCGTCGGCCAAGTGCACCACCTCGCCCCCTTCCGCGGCGGCATCGTCCACGCCAATCACCGCAACGGGTCTGAGGTTGTGATTCAGGGACTCTCGCTGTTCCCGGAGTATCTGGGCAACCAGGCGATCGTCATAGCCGACAATCACCAGCGGTGTGGCATGCAAGGAGCGTCTCGCCACCTCGTCCACGGGCAGCGGCTCTCCGAACACGCTCCAGATGCTTGAAAGGCGGTCGGCCGACGGGCCGGCCTCGTCCAGATCCACCAATTCATAGGCGATAGGCATCGCCTGGCCCAGCGGGTTTGTTTCGTAACGCCTCGACATGTGCTTCCTCCTGATTCCGCGTTCCACCCCAGCCCGAAGGTTCGAACCGGCGGCTCGCGCGTCAAGTCGCGCGGGCTCCCTAAACGGGGCGCTACTCCATGGGCGAAATGTGTAGTGACGCCCGAGCGCCGAAAAAAGCCCGGCCCTAGGGTCCTTCCGCAATCGGGTTATCTCTTTGGTGGAAACAACCCGATCCGATGCAGGCGGGCCTTGCACCAACAGCCCGCCCGCCGACGCTCACATCCTCGGACAGGACGACAGCGGCGAGCACAAGCCCGGTCGAGAAGAGCCGGAGCCCTTCTGGGTTCGACCGTTCACATAGTCCTCGTCATAAAGCGACCAGGTCGCCACCGCCTGGACCCAGTTGCCGCGCATTTCCCAGAGATCGGCAACGGACGACCAGAACCGGGCCGCCTCCAACTGCACCTGCCACGGCTCCGGCGCGTTCTTGCCCGCCCCGGCGCGCAGCCGCGACTGCAACCGGTCCAGCATCCGCGCCTTGTCCTGCAAGCCGGACTCCGCACTCTGGATTCCGGCCACGGCTCCGGCCCACTGCCGCCGCACGTCCATCAGCAAGCGCTCCTGCTGCTGAACCGCGGCCTGCGCGGCCAGCGTCTGCTCCTGCGCCTGCCAGTGAGAATCACCGTCGCTGGCACCTCCGCTGCCAAGAGGAATGCTCAACTTGGCGCCGAGCTGAGGGCCGCTTTGGGTAGACGAGGAGCTGCGCACCTTGTTCTGCACATAGCCAGCGTAGACATCGAACGAAACGTGCTGCGCCCACGGTGAAAGCTGACTCTCGTAGGATTTGGCACGTGCCCGCAGGCGTTCCCCCTCGGCACTGTGGCTTGCGACCTCCCGGGCACGCGACGCCGCCGGCGGCTGCTCCGGCAACAGCGTGTAGTTGTCGGGAGGCGCCGGAACGTTCTCCCTGGCGTTGGGGAGAGAGGCAAGGCGCTGCTCAATCTCCGACTGGAGCTTCAACGCCTGTTCCGAGGCGTCCGAAGCCGCCTGATTGAGGCTGGGCGGCAAGGTGTGGTCCCGCAACCGCTTTACCCCCTTGCGCGCCTCGTGAATGTTGTCCAGTGCATGGCGCAGGGCCTGGCGTTGCATCTGCGCCGCCCAACTGCTGACCGATTCGTCCACGAGCTGGCTGGCCGCCTTCTGCTGGGCCTCGGCAACATGAGCCTGGGCCGCCTGCACTTGCGCGCGGGCGCCAGCTACCCGGGCCGGCCGGTGGGCCAGGAAGTCCAACGCTTCCCATGTCACGCGGGCTTCGGCATGGCGCTCCAGGTCCGTGTAACTGCTGTCGCTGCCGGTACCACCGCCACTGGGGTAGTCGGTATAGGTCCCGCTGAGCGTGAGCCCGGTGTCCCAGGCCGCGGCCGACTCCTGTCCCTTGCTGGCGTTGACGCCGGCACGGGCCGATTTCACGCCGGCCATGGAGTCGGCCCTATGTTCGATGCTCTGCATGTAGGCCTGCCACGGGTGCTGCGACGCCTTGACGGCGGAATCTTTCGGAGCATCGGCCCATCCCGCGCCGGGGATCAGAACCAACGCGGCCGCAAGCCACAAAGCGTTTAGTGGTTTGCCGCGGTGCATCGGGTTGATGGTGGGTTTGCAGGCGTTGCCGCCGGTTGTGGTATTTCCGACGTGGCCGCGGGCCAGCGCCGGTTCCCTATGCGTTGATGGGGCCATCCAGATTCCCTCCTTTTATGCCGCCTTCGTATGCGCGTTTAGGTGCCGCAATACATGGCAAACCCCGTGCCAGGACGGCAAGTCCCTTGGGAGCCAAGGTTTTCACGGAATTTGGCGCACGGGGCTGGCTTACAGGCGCGGAGAGTGTGTGGCCTGGAGGCGACGCCTAGGGCGCTGCAAGTGCGTAATTCGCTGATACCTGCAGTCATTTACAGGTGTCACCGCGTGGGGACGCCCGGACCAAGAATCTTGGCAAATCCCCGTGTTCCTGCCCCTGAACGCCTTGCCCGGACTTCGGGCTCAAGCCATCCGCGCCGGGCTTTTCCACCGGAATCCACGCTGCGAAGGGTTTGGATGCCCAAAGTTGAAAACCGGGCACAGCCTTTGCACCTCTGTCCGGCAGTTCGCAAAGGAATTCGTAACCAACGCCCGCAAGGCAAGGAGCTCATTTATGTGTGGACTGGTAGGAACGGTTGGACAAAGCAATTTGCTGCCCGCATTGCTGGACGGTCTTCGCCGCCTTGAATATCGGGGCTATGACTCAGCCGGCGTGGCCGTGCTGACGGACGAAGGCGGCCTGCGCGTGCGACGTACCGTAGGCCCGGTGCAACGCCTCGCCACCGCACTGAACGATTGCGACTGGGCGGCTCATGTGGGTATAGGGCATACCCGCTGGGCCACCCATGGCGAGCCCACTCGCATCAACGCACACCCCCAAACCTCCGGCCGCTCCGTCGCCGTGGTCCACAACGGAATCATCGAAAATCAGGCGGATCTGCGCCGCAAGCTGACGGCGGAGGGATTCCGGTTCCGCTCCCAGACGGATACGGAGGTCATTGCGCATAACGTGGCGCTTCATCTGCGCGACGCCGATACGCTGTTGGAAGCGGTGCGGCGAGCCGTGGCGGACTTCGAGGGCAGCTACGCCATTGCCGTTGTCTGCCGAAGCCACCCGGAACACGTGGTGGCGGCGCGCCGGGGCAGTCCGTTGATCATCGGTGTTTCCGAAGGCGCCAACCTGCTGGCCTCGGACTTGGCGGCACTCCTGCCGATCACCAAGCGCTACATTCCTCTGGAAGACGGCGACATCGCTCAGTTGAACCGTCACTCGGTGAACATCATCGATAGCAACGGAAACCCCACCCTGCGCGCGCTGCGAACGTACACCTTGGACGTGGGCGCGGTGGACAAGGGTTCTTACAGCCACTTCATGCAGAAGGAGATCTATCGCCCAGCCCAGCGTAGTCGCCGACGCTCTGGACGGCCGGACCAACGGCGAAACGGTTCGTTCGCCGCTGCTGGAACCCGCCGAAGATTCGCTCCTGGAGCGTACCAGGCATATTCACATCGTGGCCTGCGGTACCAGCTATCACGCCGGCCTGGTGGCCCGCTACGCCGTGGAGGCGCTTACCGGCTGCACCTGTTCAGTGGAATTAGCCAGCGAATACCGCTACCGCAAGAGCGTGGTTCAAGACGACACACTGCTGGTCACCCTTTCCCAGTCCGGGGAAACCGCGGATACCCTGGCCGCGTTGAGGGAGGCCAAAAAGGCCGATTACCTTGCCTCGCTGACGATCTGCAATGTGGGCCACAGTTCCATGGTCCGCGAATCCGACTACCTGTTGGCCATGCGGGCGGGACCGGAGATCGGCGTGGCGTCCACCAAGGCGTTCACGGCTCAGTTGGTATGCCTGCTGCTGCTGGCGCTGAATGTGCGTCAGGCGCGAGGGTTGTCCGACGAGCTCGATGCCCGTCTGGTGCGCGAACTCCAGGATCTACCGGCTCAAATCGGAGAGATCCTCGCCGACAGCGATCGCATCAAGGCGCTGGCCGCCAATCTGGTGGACGCCCGGCACGCCATCTTCCTCGGACGAGGTCCGTTGTTTCCCATCGCCCTGGAAGGCGCCCTGAAACTCAAGGAAATCTCTTATATCCATGCAGAGGGCTACGCTGCGGGCGAACTCAAGCACGGCCCTCTGGCGCTGATCGACCGGGACATGCCGGTGATCTCGTTGCTACCGGACGATGCCGTGCGTGAGAAGATGCTTTCCAACCTGCAGGAGGTCCAGGCCCGGGGCGGGAGGCTGATCATTTTCGGCGAGACCGAACCGGAATTCGAGGGCAACGACAGCGCTCACTTCATTCGCGTTCCGCGGTGCAGCGACTGGATCCGGCCCCTGCTTTACACCGTACCGCTGCAGCTGCTCGCCTACCACGTCGCCGCCTTGCGCGGCAACGATGTGGACAAGCCGCGCAACCTGGCCAAATCGGTCACCGTGGAGTAGCCGACCATGAGCAAGGCTGTCCAGACCGACCGTACACCCCGGCGCCTGGGACGGCGCCGGGGTCTTGCCCTGTCGGCGGCGCTCGCTGCCGTGGCGTTATGCGCCGCCTCGGCCGCCTCCGCCGAGCCCGCATTCCCGCCCCGAGCCAATTCAGCGTGGGTCTACGACCCCCAACCGCGCAACACGCCGGACAAGCACCTGCGCCCGGGCCATTTCACCCAAGCCCTGGAGTCACTAAACGCCAACATACGCTCCGGTCACCAGGTCTCCCGACTCTACATTTACGCCGGGGATATGGAAATGTACTGCCCGGGGAAACAGCCGGACCGGTGCAGCAAGGACGACTTTCACATTTATTACGCCCACGGCAACGGCGGCTCCCACAATCCCTCGGTAAGCGCTTATGCCCGGGCGGGCAAACACGGCGAGGCGCCGCGCATCGTGCCGGTCATCGACGGCACCGTCACGCAGGGCGGTACGCTACCGGGCTTCAACAAACTGTCCAGGGATCAGGCGGCGGCGTTCGCCGATCTGGTGGCCCGGCGTGTCTGCGCCGCCCCCGGCGTAGCCGGCGTGCAGTTCGATCTGGAACCGTTCGATGTGTCGAGCAAGAACGGGCAATACTACTTCTATCGGCGAATCGCGGAAAACTTCGCCTCCCGCGACTTCGGCTGCGTGGACGACGCCCACCCACAGGGCCGCTCGTTTTCCATCTTCACCACGGCGAACCGGCTGGACCCGGATAGCGCCGGCGGCAGGAATCTCCGGGACATCATGCACACCGCAGGCAATGGCTACGTCATCGACGCCTTGTACGATCTCACCAGCGCCCCCCCGGGCCAGCGCACGCCCATCGATAAATACCGCAGGGTGGTGAAGCACGAGGTTCAGCGCATGCACAAATCGGCCTCGGCGCTGGATATCAAATACCAGTATGCCGTTCCCACCGCCGCCAGCGTGCACGAATTCGCCCGTTGCCAGGGCCCGGAATGCCGCGCCCAGCCGGCTTCAGCCGACAACGACAACGACCAACTGGCCTATGTGAAGGCCGCCTTCGAGGCCATCAAAGGAGTGGACGCGCGCCAGGACCGGCGATTCCTGGGAATCGCCTTATGGGCCTGGAGCCCCTCGGTTACCCACGGGGACACCCGCTTCCATCCCGCGCAACCACCCGAGGCGGTACGCCGCTATCTGAGCGCAAACCTCTAGCAACGGCAAGGGACTGTCCGGGTCAGGCTTTGCCGCCGACCTTTACCAGCATCTTGCCCAGATGTCCGCCCCGCAGGAGGGCCCGGAAGGCTTCGGGGGCGTTCTCCAGGCCTTCGGTCACGTGTTCGCGGTATTTGATCTTGCCGTCCTTGAGCCACTGGGCCATCTCCTTGAAGAACTCCGGATAGCGGTCGTGGTGGTCAAAGATGATGAACCCCTGGAGGGTCACCCGGTTGCTGAGCAGCGTGCGCATCAGCTTGGGCACTTGGTTGGGCCCTTCCGGCAGCGCGGTGGCATTGTAATGGGCCACGATGCCGCACAGCGGAATGCGGGCGTGGACGTTGAGCAGCGGCAGCACGGCTTCCTGCACACGGCCGCCGACGGACTCGAAATAGATGTCGATGCCGTCCGGGCAGGCGGCCCGCAGGTCGTCCTCGAAGCTGTCCAGCTTGTAGTTGACGGCGGCGTCGAAGCCCAGTTCGTCCTTAACGTAGCTGCACTTCTCCGGACCACCGGCCACGCCCACGACGTGGCAGCCCTTGAGCTTGGCGATCTGACCCACCACCTGGCCCACGGCACCGGAGGCGGCGGACACCACCACCGTTTCGCCGGGCTTGGGCCGCCCGATGTCCAGCAGGCCCACATAGGCCGTAAGTCCCGGCATGCCCATCACGCCCAGGGCGTAGGAGACGGGGGCCGCATCGGGGTCGAGCTTGCGCAGGTCGCTGCCGTCGGACAGGGCGTAATCCTGCCAGCCGGCATTGGCCAGGACGATGTCGCCCACGGCGAAGTCAGGGTTGTTGGAGGCCGCTACTTCGCTGACGGTCTGGCCCACGATGACCTCGCCGATTTCCACCGATTGGGCGTAGGACTTGGCGGCGTTCATGCGGCCGCGCATGTACGGGATCCAGCGAAAGATAGAGCGTGCGGCACAGGACTTCGCCTTGCCCCGGCTCCGGTACGGGGCGCTGCTCCATGCGGAAATCCGAGTCCTTGGGCTCGCCCTCCGGGCGGGCGGCGAGAACGATGGCGCGGTTCAGCTTATTGTCGGACATGATTCTGGACTCCCGAACTGAGAGTGAGTGAAAGGCGGCCGGCGACTATACGCCACACCGACCTGGCGGCTAATCCTGGCCGAGCATCCCGGCCTTGAGATCGTCGTCGGCCGGTTCCTTGCCCAGCCAGACCTTGAGAACGCCAGTCTGCAATACGTCGCCGGCGATGACTGTCTTCTCCGCACCGTTGAAGGCGATTCGCAAACCGGTACCGGGAATCAAGTCCAGGGTGACGTGATCGCCGCGCTTGAGGTCGGGAAAGGCCGCTTCCAACTGGGTGAGCCCCGGGCGCACGGCGGCCAGCCGCGCATCGCTGAGGTTATCGCGGAACCCCTCCTCCCAGGCCTCTTTCATCTGATCCTGGGTAATCTTCTTGTAGAGAATATCCATGGTGATGCGCTTGGCGCCGCCCATGGCGATGGCCTTGCCGGCATCATTGGTCCGCTGGGGCAGGTAGAGCGCGCCGACATAGATATCGAAGAAGAACTTGGTGCGGATCCCGGTGCCGTTGAGCACCAGCTGCTGCCCGCCCACCTGGGCCGTCTCCGGCACCTCGACTCCCTTCACCTTCTTACCCCACGCCGGGCCGCACACCAACAGCAACGGCAGCAGCATGGACGCAATCAGACGTTCGCCATTCATCACCCGGCCTCCCACGTGGACACGAAACAAGGGCGGCGCCAGGCACCGCCCCTGTCTTCTCGCGATCAAACCCGTTCGAAGATACCGGCCGCGCCCATGCCGGTGCCAATACACATGGTCACCATACCGTACTTGAGGTTGCGGCGGCGCATGCCATGCAGCAGCGTGGCCGCTCGGATCGAGCCGGTGGCGCCCAGCGGATGGCCCAGGGCGATGGCGCCGCCCAGCGGGTTAACCCGCTCGTGATCCAGGCCCAGCTCACGCATGACCGCCAGGCTCTGGGCGGCGAAGGCCTCGTTGAGTTCGATCCAGTCCATCTGCTCCTTGCTCAGGCCCGCGAGTTTGAGGGCGCGGGGGATGGCTTCGATGGGGCCGATGCCCATGATCTCCGGCGGCACGCCGGCAACACTGAAACTCACGAAGCGCGCCAGCGGCCGCACACCCAACTCCTTGACCTTGCGCTCGCTCATCAGCAGCACGGCGCCAGCGCCATCACTGGTCTGGGAGCTGTTGCCGGCGGTTACGCTGCCCCGGGCCGCGAACACCGGCCGCAGCTTACCCAGAACCTCGGCGGTGGTGCCGGCTCGCGGCCCCTCGTCGGTATCCGCCACGCGCTCGCTGACGGCGATGGTCTGGCCGTCAGTGGCGGGAAACTGTTCGTGAATCGTGTACGGCAGGATCTCGTCGTTGAAATCGCCGCTTTCGATGGCGGCGAGCGCCCGCCGGTGGCTTTCGACCGAAAACGCGTCCTGATCCTCACGGGACACCTTCCACCGTTCGGCCACCTTCTCGGCGGTAATGCCCATCCCGAAGGCGATGCCGAGGTTTTCATCCTTCTCGAACACCTTGGGATTGAAGGAGGGCTTGTTGCCCATCATGGGCACGGCGCTCATGCTCTCAGTGCCCCCCGCGATCATCACGTCGGCCTCGCCCAGGCGAATCCGATCGGCGGCCATGGCGATGGTCTGCAGGCCGGAAGAACAGAAACGGTTGACCGTTACGCCGGGCACCTGATCCGGCAAACCGGCCAGCAGCGCGCCGATCCGGCCGACGTTCAACCCCTGGTCCGCCTCGGGCATGGCACAGCCGACGATGACGTCGCCGATCTCCTTGGGATCCAGCTCCGGTGCGGCGTCAACCACGCCGCGAATCACGTGGGCCAGCATGTCGTCGGGGCGGGTATGGCGGAACATGCCGCGCGGCGCCTTGCCCACCGGCGTACGCAACGCGGCAACAATGTATGCGTCCTGAACCTGTTTGCTCATGGTATTCACCTTCCCTCGAAAGCTCAGTTGCGAAGCGGCTTGCCGGTCTTCAGCGTGTGGACGATGCGATCGGCGGTCTTCTCCTGGCCCAGCAGCCAGCGGAAGCTCTCCCACTCGCGATGCAGCAGCCACTCCTCGGAGACTTCTGTGCCTGCCTCGATCTCGCCTCCGCACAGGGCATCCGCGGCCCGGGCGGCGACTTCGTAGTCATAGGCGGAAATGAACCCGCCTTCCCGCATGTTGGCCAGCTGGGCCTTGATGTTGGCGATGCCGGTCTTGCCCGCAACCCGCACCGGCTGTGCAAGCGGCGGGCGGTATCCGGCCTCGGCCATGGCCCGCGCCTGCTGGATCGCCACATGCAGGATCTCATGGGGATGCAGCACAATCGTGTCGCAATCCCGAAGGAAACCCAGCTCCCGAGCCTCCAGGGCACTCTTGGCCACCTTGGCCATGGCGATGTTTTCGAAGTAGTTGCGAATGAACGGGAACACATCCTTGTCCGGCGCCTGATGCGAAGCACGGCGCGCCATCTCCTTGCAGCCGCCGCCGGCCGGAATCAGACCCACGCCGGCCTCAACCAGGCCGACATAGCTCTCCAGCGCGGCCACGGTGTGGTCGCAATGCAGTACGAACTCGCAGCCGCCCCCAAGGGCCATACCGCGCAAGGCGGCAACCACCGGAATGCTGGAATTGCGCATGCGGCCGGTGGCCTGTTGGAAGCGCCCGATCATCTCCGCCAGGGCGTCGAAGTCCTTGGCCTGGAGGGCGTCCGTCACCTGTTTAAGATTGGCGCCATAGCTGAACGGCTCCGAGGGCTGCCAAACCACCAAGCCCCGAAAGCCCTCCTCGGCGATCTCGACGGCATCGAGCACCCCCGCCAGGACTTCATGCCCGACGGCGTGCTGTTTGCTTTTGAAGCTGAGGATGGCGATATCGTCTTCCAGGTGCCAGAGGCGCACCCCGTCGTTCTCGTAGACAGTGGTGCCCCAATCCGGCTCCGCCTCGCCCTGAACGGTTTCCGGGAAATACTGGCGTTCATAGACGGGCAGCGCCGAGCGTGGCTGGAAGCTGCGGTCGGCCGCTGAATAGGACCCTTCGGCGGTGTGAACCGCTTCGATCTCATGGACCCAGCCCGGCAGTGCCGCATCCGTCAGGGCCTTGCCCGCCTTGATGTCCTCCTCGATCCAGCCGGCCACCCGTTTCCAGCCGGCGGCCTGCCAAATCTCGAAGGGGCCCATCTTCCAGCCGAAGCCCCAGCGGATCGCCAGGTCCAGCTCGCGCGCGTTGTGGGCGATGTCGCCCAACAAATAGGCGGCGTAGTGAAAGACGTCGCGTTGGATCGCCCAGAGGAACTGTGCCTGGGGGTGATCGGAGTCGCGCAGCGCCTGGAACTGCTCGGCCGGACTGCGCATCTTGAGGATATCCTGGACCTCGGGAGCGGCTTCCTGTTTGGACGGCCGATATTCACCCTTGTCCGCGTCCAGGACGAGAATCTCCTTGCCCTGCTTCTTGTACACACCGGCGCCGCTCTTCTGGCCCAGCGCATCGTTGTCGATCAGTTTGTGCATCCATTCCGGCAGTTTCAGGTATCCGTGCCACGGATCGTCCTGCAGGCGCTCGGCGGAGCCCTCCGCAACATGACGAAGAGTATCCAGGCCCACCACGTCCGCGGTACGGAAAGTGGCGCTCTTGGGGCGCCCTATGGCAGGGCCGGTCAAGGCGTCCACCACATCGAAGGGGATTCCCATCTCGTCGGCGTGGTACATGGTGGCGCACATGGAAAACACGCCGATGCGATTGGCGATGAAGTTCGGCGTGTCCTTGGCGCGGATTACGCCCTTGCCCAACGTACTGGTCAGGAAGGTCTCAAGGCGGTCCAGCACTTGGGCCTCGGTCTTTTCACCGGGCGTGAGCTCCACCAGCGGCATGTACCTGGGCGGATTGAAGAAGTGGATGCCGCAGAAGCGATGGCGCAGGCTCTCCGGAAGAACCTCGGCCAGGGCATTGATCGACAGGCCCGAGGTGTTGCTGCCCAGAATGGCCTGATCCGGGACGTAGGCCGCCACCTTCTCGAACAGGCTCTTTTTCAGATCGATGCGCTCGGCAATGGCCTCGATCACCAGATCGCAGTCGCGGAGCTGTTCCATGTCGGTGTCGTAGTTGGCGGGAACCAGCAGGTCGGCCAATCGGGAAGAGGCCAGCGGGCTGGGCTGGAGCTTCTTCAAGCGGTCGATGGCCTTACGGGCGTTTGCGTTGGGGTCGTCGCCCTCGGCCGGCAGCTCGAACAACACCGCCTGAACACCGGCGTTGACCAGATGAGCGGCAATCTGGGCACCCATGACGCCGGCGCCCAATATCGCCGCCCGGCGCACATAGAAATCAGTCGACATGATGGCTCTCTCCTTGGCGGAATCCGTGAATTGCAGAATCGGGCAAATGCGCCGCGGGGCGCGCCAAGCGCCCCGCGGCGATCGTGTGAACCGGGCTCAGGCCACTTCCTGCTTGCGGCCGCGGGCCTGGGCCGAACGCGGAGCCAACTCCTCCTTGGGGAAGGCGTCCGTGAGAATGGCGTCGTAGCGAAGCGCCTCGTATTCGCGAACCAGCTGTATCTCCTCCGGAGTCAACAGCCCCTGCTCCTCGCAGGCGGCGATACGCTGTTCAAAGGTATAGCCTTTGACTTGGCCCTTGCCCACCGCCTTCTGGAACTTGTTGTAGGGATCTTCGGCCTGGATCAAAAGGTCGAAAGCCCGTTCCATCCGACCGGTAACGTCGTCCTTTTCGCGGCCCCAATAGGCCTCGCCGGTCAGGCGGTCGCGAACACCGCCGGGCTCCATCATGGCATTGGCCACCTTCTGGCCCGTGCGGTCGGCGGGTTCCCGGTACGGGCGGCCCAAGGGGAACACCACTACCCTGAGAAGACGACCGATGACGGCATTCGGGAAGTTGGCGAACAATTCGTCGAACGCCTTGTAGATTTCGGCCAACGCATGTTCGACCGCCCACTGCACGTAGGCCAGGTCTTCCTTGGGCTGGCCCGCGTCGTGATGGAACTTCAACACCGCCGAGGCCAGATAAAGCTGGCTGAGCACGTCACCCAGGCGGGCGGACAGGCGCTCCTTCCGCTTGAGCTCGCCACCCAGCACACCCATGGCCACATCGGAAACGAAGGCCAGGGCCGAACTCATGCGTGCGAGCTGACGATAGTAGTCGGCGGTGGCGCCGGACACGGGAGCCTTGGCCAGTCGGGCACCCGTCAGGCCGTGGGTGAACGAGCGGAAGGCACGATTGATGGAATAGCCGATGTGCTGGAACAGCAGTTTGTCGAACTGCTTCAGGCCTTCACGCTGATCCGGATTCCGGGCGGCGTCCATCTCCGGCAGAACGTAGGGATGACAGCGGATCGCCCCCTGGCCGAATATCATCAGGTTGCGGGTAAGAATATTGGCCCCTTCCACGGTAATGGCCACCGGCATCCCCTGATAGGCATAGCCGAGGTAGTTGCGGGCGCCGAAGATGATGGTGCGGCCGCCGTGAATGTCCATGGCATCGGACACCACCGCGCGGCCCATTTCCGTCATATGGTACTTGGCAATGGCCGAGACGACTGATGGCTTGACCCCGAGGTCGCCGGCGCTGGCCGTAAGCACCCGGGATGCCTCCAACGCATACATGGAACCACCGATGCGGGCCATGGCCTCCTGCACGCCCTCGAACTTGCCGATGGGCAGCTTGAACTGGCGGCGGATGCGGGAATAGGCGCCGGTCATACGGTAGCTGACCTTGCCGGCGGCGGTGGCCAGGGCCGGGAGCGAGATGGCGCGACCCACGGACAGGCATTCCACCAGCATGCGCCAGCCCTTGCCGGCCATCTGCTGGCCGCCGATGATCCATTCCAGCGGGATGAACACGTCCTCGCCCTCCACCGGACCGTTCATGAACGCCAACCCCATGGGCAGATGGCGATCGCCCACCTTGACGCCGGGGTGGTTGGTGGGAACCAGGGCGCAGGTAATACCGATTTCCTCCTGATCACCCAGCAGGTGATCCGGATCGAACATCTTGAAGGCCAGGCCCAGCACGGAGGCCACGGGAGCAAGCGTGATATAGCGCTTGTTGAAGCTCACGCGAATGCCCAGCACCTCCTGGCCCTCGTGCTCGCCCTTGCAGACCACCCCGTAATCGGGCATGGAGCCCGCGTCGGAGCCCACATCCGGACCGGTTAGCGCGAAACACGGGATTTCGTGGCCCTTCGCCAGGCGCGGCAACCAATAGTCCTTCTGGGCATCGGTACCGTACTTCATCAGCAGTTCACCGGGGCCCAGGGAATTCGGGACCATCACCGTCACCGCGGCTGACATGCTGCGGGTGCAGATTTTGGAGACCACGGTGGACTGGGCCAGCGACGAGAACTCCAGGCCGCCGTATTCCTTGGGAATGATCATTCCCATGAAGCCCTTGTCCTGGATGTACTGCCAGGCTTCCGGCGAGAGATCGTGGTCCTGGCGCACGATGCGGTCTTCATCCAGCAGCGCGCACAGCTCCTCGACCTCGTTGTCGATGAAACCACGCTCAGCATCGCTGAGGCGGGTCACCTGCATATCCAGCAGCTTGTTCCATTCCGGCTTGCCGCGAAACAGATCCGCCTCCCACCAGATGTCTCCTGCATCCAGCGCTTCCTGTTCGGTCTGGCTCATGGGCGGGAGCACCTTTCGGAAACCGCTGAAAATGCGGCCCGTAATCAGGCTTTGGCGCACACCACGCAGATTCAGTACAGCGGCGATCACCACGTAGACAGCGGCGGAAATCGCAAACGCGGTGCTACCCATTACACCGGTGACAACGGCCGCCACCAGGAAAACGCCTACGGCAACGGTCCAGGTCAGCAACGAGACACCGGCGAATGCCAGCGCCCAGGCGCCCAAAATCCCTACGATTACGGCAATCCAGGTCAACATGATCTTCTCCTCGGCGTTAACCGCTAAAACGTTCCAATCCAGCAAAACCGCATGCCTACAGCTCCGCCGACTCCGGAGGTTCGGACGGCCCGTCCTCGGCCTCCCAACCCGGGTAGCCGGGAATCAGGCTGTAGCTCACAAACTCGATGTACTCCCGGTAGTCGGCCCCTTCGGGCAGGGCCTCGGGAAGATCGCGGCGCATCTGCAGCGTCCCGAGAAAAACCGAATAGGCAAAGCTCGCCTGCCGCCGGGCTTCCGTATCACTCAGACCGATCCTTTCATAGCACTCGATCAACGTCTCAAGGCGACGGCGGTTGACCCGCTGTATGGTTTCCGCCACCAACGGATGCTTCGCGGCGGCCGCAAGCGCCAGATATATGCTTCCGGCACGGCGGCTGCCGTCCACGTCCCGGAAGATCCGGGCGATTCGGCGGCGGCCGTCGGTTTCCGTCATGGCCCGCGCAAAGGCGATATCGGTTTCCTTGTGCTCCCAGTGCTGCAGGGCCGCCTTCAACAAGGCCTCCCGATTGGCGAAGTGCCAGTAGAAACTGCCCTTGGTAACCCCCAGTTCCCGTGCAAGCGGTTCCACAGCGAGGGCTTCAACTCCTTCGCGCGCAATGACGTCGAGGGCCGCCTCGGCCCAATCATTCATGGTCAGCGTCTTTCGGGATTTGGGTTCGGTCATGGACGCCACTTGTACACCGTACGCTGCCGTATGGCAAGCGTTTGAAACGGATACGTTGCACCGAATTTCATACAGTTACGTGAGCGGTCAGTCATGTTCGCCCGTCCCTGGAAGCTGAACGCCAATAAACCCTATGGCACAAGCCCACCCGCGGCGTGACCTGGATCAAAAAGGAGCATGCGTTATGCTCGAGAATGCAACGGCTTGACCCACCCCACCCAGGGAATACACGTACGCCATGGCTACACACTTTCTACAACGCTTTTTCGAACCCGAATCCATCGCCGTAATCGGCGCCAGCGACCGCGCGGGGACCGTAGGCGAGCAAGTGTTTCGCAACCTGCTCGCCGGGCATTACAAAGGGGAGATCTATGCAGTGAACCCCGGCCACGACACGGTTCAAGGCCACGACAGCTGGAAGAGCGTGAACGCCATCGGTAAACCCGTGGATCTTGCGGTCATCGCCGCGGCGCCCCAGCACGTGCCAAACATCGTGCGCCAATGCGGAAACAGCGGTGTGAAGGCGGCCATGGTCGTCTCCGCCGGCTTCGGGGCGAGTTCCAGCCAGCGCTCACCCCAGGCCACCAAGGAGCTTCTGGATATTGCGCGCCACTACGGCATCCGGGTTCTGGGCCCGGACAGCCTGGGACTGATCCGTCCCGCCGGCGATGTGAATCTCAGTTTCAGCCGCACGCCGGTGCTCAAGGGCGACTTGGCGCTGATCTGTCAATCCGGGGCCTTGACCACGGCAATTCTCGACTGGGCGCAGCCCCGCAAGATCGGGTTTTCCGCCGTCATCTCCATGGGCGATGCCACGGACGTGGAGTTCGGCGACGTGCTGAACTACCTGGCGACCGATCCCAAGACCCGCAGCATCCTGCTTTACGTGGAGGGCCTTCACGACGCCCGCCGCTTCCTCAGCGGGCTGCGCATCGCCGCCCGGATGAAGCCGGTGATCGTGGTAAAGGCCGGACGGCATCGCGAGGGGTCCCGGGTCGCCGCCACTCACACGGGCGTATTGGTGGGCACGGACGACGTGTTCGATGCAGCTCTCGCCCGGGCGGGGGCGGTGCGCGCCTTCACGATCGAGCAGTTGTTCTCCGGCGCCGAAGTTCTCGGTCGTCGGGTCCGCAGCTCCGGGAATCGTCTGGCCATCGTCAGCAACGGCGGCGGACCAGCGGTCTTGGCCACGGACCGGGCGGTGGAACTGGGGTTGACCTTGGCCGAATTGGGGCCCGACACCCTCAAGGCCTTGGACGAGAGCCTGCCGGAGTCCTGGTCCCGCGAAAACCCGGTGGACCTGACGGGCGACGCCGATGCCGAGCGCTACGGCCGGTCGACTGAACTCTGCGCCGCAGACAAGAACGTGGACGGCGTGGTAGCCATCCTCGCTCCCCAGGCCCTGTCAGAACCCGACGAGACCGCCAAGCGGCTCACGGCCGCCGCCGCCACCACGCGCAAACCCGTCCTCGCCTGCTGGATGGGCGAAGCCCAGGTCACCGAAGCCCGCTCGCATTTCGCCGCCAAGCATCTACCCAGTTTCGGGACCCCCGAGGCCGCCGTGGAGGCGTTCTCCTATCTCGCCATGCATCAGCGCAACCAGCAGTTGTTGATGCAGGTGCCGGAGGCCCGATCCTACCGGGACGAATCCGATGCCGAGGGCGGCCAGTTGATTGTGGAGAACGCGCTTAACGAGGGTCGCAAATCGTTGACCCATACCGAGGCGAAGGCACTGCTCAGCGCCTTCGGCATCAAGGTCAATCCAACCATGGAAGTGCATTCTCCCAGCGAAGCGCTGATCGTGGCCGAGTCCATCGGGTTCCCCGTGGCCATGAAGCTCAGCAGCGCCGCCGAAAGCCACAAGTCCGACTTCGGGGGTGTGAAACTGGGCATTGCCAGCGCCCAGTCGGTCCGCTCAACGTTTCAGCAGCTCCAGGCCATCGGTGCCGAGCGGGGCATGGACAAGCCGGCCGTGACCATAGAACGCATGCATAACCGGCCCAACGGCCGCGAGTTGATGGTGGGCGTGCTCTGGGACGAGGTCTTCGGCCCCGTGATCGCATTTGGCGCGGGTGGAACCATGGTGGAAATCATCCGCGACCGGGCCATCGCCCTGCCCCCCCTGAACGAGTTCATCGCCCGTGACCTGATCGGCCGCACCCGGATCGCGCAGGTGCTCGGCGCCTACCGGCATCTGCCCGCCGCCAACGTCAAGGCCCTGGCGGAAACCCTGCTGCGGATCTCCGACATGGTGTGCTCGCTGCCCCATATCCGGGGCCTGGACATCAACCCTCTGATCGCCGACGAATCCGGCACGCTGGTGGTCGACGCCCGCATACAGGTGGACTATCCCCGCCAGGGAATCGATCCCTACGGCCACATGACCATCGTGCCGTATCCCAACCACCTGGAAACCCACTGGCAACTTACAGACGGCACCAACATCACGATCCGCCCGATTCGGCCGGAAGACGCCGAAATCGAGGCCGCTTTCGTGAAAGGACTGTCCTCCGAAGCCAAGTTCTTCCGGTTCATGGAACACCTGGATCAACTCAGCCAGGCCATGCTGGTGCGCTTCACCCAGATCGACTACGACCGGGAAATGGCTCTGATCGCGGTGGTGGAACAGGAGGGCAAGGACGTCGAGATTGCCGTCGCGCGCTACGTCACAGGCGCCGACGAACGCAGTTGCGAGTTTGCCATCGCCGTCGCCGACGACTGGCAAGGCAAGGGCATCGCCAGCAAACTGATGGTCAACCTGATGGAGGCCGCTCGCGGACGGGGCCTGAGCACCATGTACGGGGATATCCTGGCGCACAACCAGAAGATGTTGGGGTTAATGCGACACCTGGGATTCAACATTCGCAGCGACCCGGAAGACCTCAACATCAAGATCGCCACCAAGGCCCTGTAATAAGCCGCGCCATACACCGACCGTCGGCGCGCGGTTGCGGCCCAGTTCGGGCATTGCTAGCTTGGTCGGGCACGATGTCTGCTCGACAAAATACAAGAATTACTACATCCCGCCTTTTTGAAACGACGCATATATTGGAAATCACAAGGATGTGAGCGGTCTGATCGGCTGATCGGACCGGCCGGCGCGTCCCGTACCCCGGGAGACAAGTATCGTGAACCAACCAGAAACCGACCCCACCGACCCTGTCCGCGTCCTGCAGCGCCTCCAACTCCAACGCGGCATGCTCACCATCTCCGCGCTGCTGGCCGTCATGGGCTTATTGGGGCTTGCCTTGATGCGTTTGACCGGGGTTCACCCCAACTCGGATCTTGAGGAGCTGATCATCGCTGCCATGGCCTGGCTGGCCGTAACCGGGTTGCCCCTGCATATGGACCGGTGGGGCGGACCCTGGCACCTGGCACTACCCGTGGCCGTTCTCTCGGTCCTGGGCTACGCCCGGCTGACCTTGGGCGCCATCGGAACTCCATTGAACCTGGCACTGATCGCGGGAGTCGCACTGGGCTGCATTACGGCCGTCGTGGCACGCAACCGTTTCCGGCAGCTCTGGATTGCCGCGGACGACTCGGTCGGAGAGCGCTAGGGAGACGCTGATCTATTCACACGGCTGCGTGGATAGATTCAGCGTCTCCCTAGGAACCAACCGATATTGGCCGCAGAGTGACCTCAACCCGATTATTCATAGCCGCCGACCCGGTTCCAGTCTGCGGCCATCGCGCCGCCGCCGACCACCGGATAAGGATATTCGGGATCGTCACGGCCGTGAGAAAAGATCTCGACAGTGATATCGCTGTTCTTGACCAGGGGCGAACTGCCGATGAAATTCGCGAAGCCCACGGATTGCCGGCTGGCCAGTTCAATGGCCTGATCCCGGGTCATGGCCTGGCGATCGCAGTCGCCGATCTTCGCGCCGGGAGCAGGCAACACCAGCTCATCCGCCTCGTTGCGCACCAAACAGTATTGCCCCACGTAAGAATCCAGCCGCACCACTCCGTGGAATCCCGCCGAGTGCAGACGGGAAAGCAGCTCCGCCAACATGGCCAGGCGTTCGTCGCCGAAAGCCATTTCGCCGTAGGGGTATTGAGCGGAACGATTCAGCGCCCATTCCAATGAATCCAGGATCATGCCGCGCTGCTCCGCATAGCGATGCTCGTCGGCCACCATCTGCCTGCGCAATTGCTTTACCCCGGAATCGGTCTTGGCGTCCCCGGCCTCAGTGGCCGCAGCGGCCGGCGTGCCCCTGTTCGGCGAAGTCGCGGCCGCAATCGACCGCGTTTCCGGCGCGCCGGCAAATTGCTGAATCCCGATCACCACGATCACAGCAAACATCGCGCCCACGGCCGCCCAGACCGCACCCCGCAGCGACCGCGGACGGATCGGCGGCTCGGCCGCTTCGGGCGGGGCTTCCTCGGCGCGGGCTTCCATGGCCTCCCGGATCAGCTCCCGACTCCCTTCCAGCAGCTCCCGACGCAGTCTTACGCGGTGCTCGCGCAGTATGTCCTTGAGCACGTTGCGCAGCGCATCAGCCGCGGCGCTGCGCGCCATTTCCTCGATTCCCTCCAGGGAGAGCCGCGGCTCCTCGGCGGCGGATTCGTCCCGAGCCGCCACCGGACCCGAGCGGGGCTCCACCGGGTCAACGGGCGCCGGCCGTGGCGGCGGCGCCGCGGCGGGCCTTTCCTCCCGGTACGGGTTCCAGCGGCTCCGGGGTCTCCCCCGGCAGCAGGTTCAGCTTCTCCAGAACGTTGTGCACGTCAACCTGCTTCACTTCTTTGGGAAGCACGCCCATGGCGCCCAGGGCCCGAGCTTCTCCCAGGTAGACGTCGCCTTCCTTGGAGGTGTACATCATGACCGGAATGGTGGCGGTCGTGGGATCGCGCTTGATTTCGCGCACCGCCTGGAAACCGTCCATGCCCGGCATCATGTGATCCATGAAAATCACATCCGGGCGCTGGTGCAGCAGGTAGTCCAGCGCTTCCTCCCCGGAGGCGGCGGTATCCACGTCGAACAGGTATTTTTCCAGCATCCGCCGGAGGATCAGTCGGGCCGACTTGGAGTCGTCGACCACCAGGGCTCGCTTGCGCGCTACGGACATGATGGCGATTTCCGGGTGTTTGCCTTCTGGCCCGGGTTCCCTGGCCTCACCGGCCACAGCGAGGGGGCGGCATGACCGAAAGACCCGGAATTATATTTTTCTTATGTTTTATAATGGTTCGGAACGACAGGATCATTCTGACCCGCCGCGCGCGCGGGCGCAAACGGCACTTTGAGAAGGGAGTCGGCAGCAAGACGGGGCGGTGACAAAAGGTTCGCTCCAGCCCCTCGGCCTCCCATCCGGCCACCGGGAGCATCCGGGGTTCCGGATCGACGATCCGGGCTAGCATGTCGGGCCCTGTCTGGGTATTATTCCTTGCATTATAAATCGTGAGCGCATACTCGCCAGGCTTCCGGGCCAAGACTGCTATCGTGATCACCCAGTCCAGTTTCGAACAGGCCGCTTCGGGAATCAGGCCGCCTGCTTCCGCATCCCTCTTTTGCTTCCTATGAAAAATGTTCTCGTTGTTTACTACTCCCAATCCGGGCAGTTGACCCATGTAGTCAACTCCATGCTGGCGCCGTTGCAGCAGGACCCTGACGTTCGGGTCCATCTGGAACCGATCCGGCCCGTTCGGGACTATCCGTACCCTTGGTCTTTTTTCACCTTCCTGGATGCATTCCCGGAGTCCGTGCATCTGGATCCGCCGGCGCTGGAGCCGTTCGATTTCAATCCCGACGAGCGGTTCGATCTGGTGATCGTGGCCTATACCGTCTGGTATCTCTCGCCCTCTCCGCCCATTACCGGTTTTCTCAAATCGGAAGCCGGGCGGCGGGTGTTGCGGGACACCCCGGTCATCACCGCCGTCGCCTGCCGCAACATGTGGCTGATGGCCCAGGAGCAGGTGAAACGGCTCCTCAACGAAGCCGGCGCACGGCACACGGACCACGTGGCGCTGATCGATCAGGGACCCAGCCTTGCCACCTTCTTCACGACCCCGCGATGGCTGCTCACCGGCCGCAAGGACCGCTGGCTGGGCCTGTTTCCACCGCCCGGTGTCAGAGAGGAAGATATCGAGCAGTCCCAGCGGTTCGGCCGCGCCATCGGTGCGGCCCTGCATAGCGGTGCGCTGGACGGCTCACGCCCGGTGCTGAACGGGCTGCGTGCGGCGTCGGTCGACGACCGCCTGATCCCGGGCGAGCGCATCGCCCGCCGAAGCTTCCTCATCTGGGGGCGTATCGTTCGCAAGTTCGGCGGGCCCGGGGATCCGAAGCGGGTTCCGATTCTGGGCATTTACGTCTGTTTCCTGATTCTGATGATTATCGTCGTTGTCCCCCCGTCCATGCTTATACGCACGATTCTTCGGCCCCTGCGTCGACGCAAGACCGCGGAACAGCGCGCATATTTCGAGCTTCCCTCGGGTGCCGGAAGCGAACGGATGGAGGAGTTCAGCCGATGACTGGATCGGCCTATATCACGCGCATGTCGGCGTTCATGCCGCACCGCCCGGTCGGCAACGACGAAATGGAGGACATTCTGGGCCGCATCGGCGGCCAATCCTCCCGCGCCCGCCGGATCGTTCTCAAGAACAACGGCATACAGACCCGCCACTACGTCATAGATCCGGAAACCGGGAAGCCCACCTACAACAACGCCCAGCTGACGGCGGAAGCCGTGCGTGGACTCGAATCCGAGGACTTCGCGCTGGAGCGGCTGGACCTGCTGGCGTGCGGAACCAGCTCCCCGGATCAGATCCAGCCCAACCACGGCGTCATGGTGCACGGTGAGCTACGCAATCCTCCCTGCGAAGTAGTCGCCACATCCGGCATCTGCGTCTCGGGCACCACCGCGTTGAAATATGCCTGCACCTCCGTCATGGCGGGGTTGAGCGAGCACGCCGTTGCCACCGGCTCCGAGGTCGCTTCAACCTACATGCAGGCCAAGAACTTCGAAAAGGAGAACGAGGCCCGGGTGGAGGCGATGGAAAAACGCCCGGAAATCGCCTTCGAGAAGGACTTCCTGCGCTGGATGTTGTCCGACGGTGCCGGGGCCGCGCTGATCGAACCCCAACCGCGCCCGGGCCGCCTGTCTCTGAGAGTCGACTGGATCGAGGTGCGCTCCTACGCCAATGAGCTGGAAGCCTGCATGTACGGCGGCGCCGACAAGATGGAGGACGGCCGACTCAAGGGCTGGCGGGAATACAATTCCATGGACGAGGTGCTGCGCCAATCGGTGTTCAGCGTCAAACAGGACGTGAAGCTGCTCAACGAGCACGTTATCCGCCTGACGGTCAGCCAGGGACTGTCCGACATCCTCAAGAAGCGCCCGCTGGAGCCCGGCGATGTCACCTGGTTCCTGCCCCACTACTCCTCGCGCTATTTCCGCGACAAGGTCTACCAGGGCCTGGCGGATATCGGCTTCGAGATCCCCGAGGAACGGTGGTTTACCAACCTGCCACGCAAAGGTAACGTAGGGGCAGCTTCCATCTATCTGATGCTTGAAGAGCTGTTCAACGAAGGTCGATTCCAGGACGGTGACCGGATCTTGTGCTACGTTCCTGAGAGTGGTCGTTTCACCACGGCTTTTATGCTGCTGACGGCGGTAGGTGAATGAAGAAGTCTGAAGTGCCTCAAGAAGAAAACTCCCTGTTCAACGGCGCCAAGAAGGCCCTGTACGCGCTGGACGAGGACGGCGAATACACCACCATTGCCTCATCGGGATGGCACGTGGAGGAAGTGGTGACGGGCATGGCGGTGGAGGAATTCCATCGGCTTGCCGAAGAGGCCCGACAACGGGTTGCGAGCGGAATCAGTTCACCGCTGGAGTTCCATATGTACGACCGGCGGATGGACCCGACCACCCTGGCGCAGAGCACCGGCATGACACGATGGCGCGTCAAACGCCACCTCAAGCCGGGCCCGTTTGAAAAGCTCACCTTCCCCATCCTTCACCGCTATGCCCAGGCCCTGGGTATCGACGTCGCCGAACTGACCTGCCTGCCGGATCACCCCGCGCTTAGAGTCTCTTGATGCAGATTGACAGCTTCCGGCACATTCATGCCGGTCACTGCGAAAGCGGGGTTATGGCTTCTTTGCTCACTCATTACGGCATGCCGTTGAGCGAGCCCATGGCCTTCGGCCTGTCCTCGTCACTGGTGTTTTCCCATATTCCCTTCGTCAAGATGGGCGGCATTCCGCTGACGGCCTATCGGATGCTGCCCGGGAATGTGGTCCGCGGCCTGGAACGCAATCTCGGGATCACCGTGCAGCGGCGTCGTTTCAAGGAGCCGGCGCAGGCCACCCGGGCGCTGAACGATGCGCTGGACAAGGGCCGTCCGGTCGGTCTGCAAACCTCGGTATACTGGCTGCCCTACTTCCCGCCGGACATGCGCTTTCACTTCAACGCGCACAACCTGATCGTCTACGGCCGGGAGAACGGTGAATATCTGATTAGCGACCCGGTTTTCGATCAGCCCCAGCGTTGCCCCGCCGCCGACCTGGAGAAAGCGCGATTCGCCCTGGGACCTTTCGCGCCGAAGGGCCTGATGTACTACCCCACCACCGTGCCTGAAGACTACGATTTCCGGAGCGCGGTGCGGCGCGCGCTGAAGCGCACCGTCAACGTGAACATGCGCACGCCGCTGCCCATTATCGGCGTGCGGGCCATACGCCGCATGGCCCGCACCATCCGCGGGATGGAACACAAGCAGCCGGACGCGCGCTACCCGCGCCTGTTTGTGGGGAGCGTGATCCGCATGCAGGAGGAAATCGGCACCGGCGGTGGCGGCTTCCGCTTCATGTACGGGTCGTTCCTGCAGGAGGCGGCGCGGCGACTGGACAACGACGAATTGGCCAAGGCCTCGGAATCGTTCACCGTGGCCGGCGATCACTGGCGGATGTTCGCGCTGCGGGGCGCCCGATTCTGCCGAAAAGACGATGCTCTGGATTACGCCGGCTTGTCCGATGCGCTGCTGGCTTGTGCCGAGCGTGAAGAAACGGCGTTCAATTCCCTGCGACGCGGCCTGAAAACCCTGTAGAGATACCACCGCGGCGCCTGCGCCGGACGGGCGGGTATCGCGCGCCGACTGTCCCTCAGAACTTCCGCAACGCGATCCCGTAGTAACCTCCAGCGGCGTCGCTGTTGACATGAACCATGCGCTCTCCGCTGGCTGCCGTTTCCACGAATCGACACACGGCATAGGCACTCAACGTCTCGTAGTAGGGTGCCGCGTGGGTGTACTCGACCAACCGGCCCGCTCCCTCCAATTGGCTGGCTTCGCCGCTTCTCACCAACCCGTAGCCCACCGCCAGGCTGCGGGCGTCGTACGCCGCCGCCGCTTCCTCCATGGCGCCTCGGCTCCCGAACCGGCGAACCCACTCAATCTCCGCCACGGGCGCCGCGCAACGCTGATCGATCCACAACCAATGACTGCCCTCCCCCAGGGCCACGTCGGCACCCACGCCGAGGCGCAGTCGATGCTGGGTCAATGGCCACGCACATTCGTCCACAGCGCCGACCAGCGCCGAGGGCCGCCGCTCCGCCTCCGCCGCCGCGAGCTCCAGGCACGCCTCGAAGGAACAGTCCTGGCGCGAAACCGCCATGTTCGCGCCCTGCAGCCCCAGGCTTTGGGCGATATAGAACCCCGCCATGTTGCTGGAAACGTTGATGAAGCCGAAGGGCATGGGTGCGCGCCGACCCCCGTGGATGTCGCGCAGCAGATTGATGGTATCGGCGACATTGCCCTGGCCACTGCCGAGATAGACATCGCAGCCTCCGTCACCCACACCGTCGATACCGGCCACGCAACGATGGGCACCGATCAGCGCCAACTGTATGAAACGGTTCAACCGCCGGGGAGGCCGTTCGCAAACGGCCTTCAGCTCGGCTCTGAGGTCGTCTCCGGCATCACCGGCCACCCGCTGAAACGTTGATGCACCAGCTATCTTGAGCGTCGTCATGAATCGTTCGAAATAACCAGGCTGGAATTGTTGCCGCCGAAACCGAAGAAATTCAGCAGGAAATGCCCAGGTTCCACGGGGCGCGGACTGGCCACGGGCGCAATGGGCAGATCCTCCATGGGATTTTCGAAGTTCGCCGTGGGCGGGAAAAAGCCCGCATCCAGGCAGGCGAGAATGCCGGCCGTCTCCATCGCGCCGCAGGCCCCCAGCGTATGCCCGATCATGGATTTGAGCGAGGTGAAAGGCGGCGGGTCACCGAATACCGCGCACATGGCCTGTCCCTCCACCAGATCGTTGGTGGGGGTACTGGTGCCGTGTGCCTTCACGGCGCGGACCTGATTGGGATGCACACCGCTGTCGTCCAGGGCCTCGCGCATAACATCGGCCACAGCCTGGGGCGAGCTGTTGGTGGCCGAGGTCGTATCGCAGAGGTTGGAGCCCCCCAGAATATAAACGGGGCGTTCCGCGCGCGATGCCGGGCGGCTACTCAGCACCAGGGCCGCGACACCTTCTCCCAACACCAACCCCCGGCGATCCCGATCGAAGGGCCGGGAGGGAGCATCGGAGGCCAGCATCAGGGCATCGAACCCATAGAGGGAAATCTTGTTGAAGCATTCCGTGCCGAGTACCACGGCGTCGTCCAGCAGGCCCGCGCGAATCATTCTAAAGGCATAGATCAACGCATTGGCACTGGAGGAACACGCCGTGCTGAACAGAAATTCCCCTCCGGAGAAACCGTAGGCGTGGCAAAGCTCCGAGGTGAAACGGCCATGGCCGGATACCCGCATGGGAAAGTCCGCATCGCCTCGCCGCACGTCCTGTTCGTAGAGCCACTCCGACTCAGCGATCTCCGAGGATGAGGTGCCCACGAAAAGCGCCGCTTTGCGGCGTTCCACCTCGCTCAGGCGCGCATCCGCCAGGGCGTCGTCCACAGCATCATGCGCCATGCCGCGCAGCCGGTCCGGCCCCGTGGGCCGATCCACGCGGTGGTAAAGATAGCGTCCCGGACGTTCATCCAGATCGTCAAGATGCAACACCTGGGGATGGCTGCGGCCCTGGGCGAGCGATTCTCCATGGACGGCCATGCCTCGGCCCAGGCTGCTCACGATCCCGCAGCCCCGGATGCAGACTCTCGGTGTATTTCGCGCGCTCACGTCCAGGAGAAAAGCTCAGTCGGGTTGTAGAAAGTCGGCCAAGGCATCGACCGACTCGAGAATACGCCGAAGCTCCTTGGGATCGGTAATGCGATGCCCGAACTCCCGCTGAATCGCCATGGAGATCTGCAATCCGTCCAGGGAATCCAGCTGAAGCTCGGATTCCTCCCCGAACAGAGCCTCACCGTCCGGTATTTCCTCCGGCTCGATATCCTTGCCGCACTCGTCCACGATCATCGCCTTCAGGCGAAGCTTGAGCGCATCGTCTTGGGAACCCTTCATTCGACCTCGTCTTGCTTCGGAGCATTTTCCGGGTGTCATCATCCACGGCGAAACACGGCCGCGCCCAACAGGAGGCATACCGCGCCGAAACCACAAAGAACAGCCGCTTCCGGCAACGCGTCCATCCACCCACCCTGGCGCAACAGGATATCCCAAAATCCCTCCAGCCCCCAGGACATCGGTGACAAAACACTCAGACTCTGCATGAACGGCGGCATCACGAATTTCGGCACCATCACACCGCCCACCGCACCGAACACCAGCGCCGAGACGCCGCCCACCATGGTCGCCTGCACCACCGTACGCGCCACGGCCGACACAAGCAGCGCATAGCCGATTGCCGCGATTCCCGTGGCGGAGCCGATCAGGAACAGGCCGAATGGGCTGTGCCCCAACTGCAGCTGTTCGCCGCCCAGGCGCGGCACCAGGAAAACACCGACCGCCAGCATCAATACCGTCTGGATCAGATTGACCAGGTAATAGGGAAACACCTTAGCGGCCAGCAGCTTGAATGCCGACACATTCATGATGCGCAGCCGCAGAAGGCTGCCTTGTTCGCGCTCGGTAATGAACCCCGTGGAAACCGGAAAGACCACAAAGAACATGGCGAAGACCAACCAGGCGGGCACATTCTGCTGAACGGCACTGGGGATCCGCTCTTCCTCCCGCCTATCGTGATAGGCGAAGGTCTCGTCGATCTTCAACGTATTCGGATCGGAGAGTTTGAGCAAATGTTCGGCATCCATGCCCACCATGGGCGACAGGCCTTTCAACAGGCGTTCGCTCTCCAGGCGCTGCAACTCGCCGCGCAGCGTCAGCAGAAAACTGCGTCGGGCCTGGGGCAGCACCGAAGGCGCCAGAAACACCCGAAGCAACGGGTCGTCTCCGGCCTCGGCACCACTCCCGGATGGGCTGGCCCTGGCCTCGATCCGCTTTCCGAAACCCTTGGGGATCAATACTGCGTATTTGTAATCTTCACGGCTGACAAGCCCGTAGAGGAAGTTGCGCGAGTCGTCGGTGCCTTTAACATCGACCGATACCGGATGGAACAGCTCCTTGCCGGCCAGTGCCTTGGCGAACTCCGTCGACGCCGCGCTCCCGTCCTGGTCCACCAGGGCGTACGTCTCGGCGACCGCGCGCCGCTCGTTGAACGCGTCGCGCAGAGCCAGGGACATGATCAGGATAAAGATCGCCGGCATCACGAAAAGCACCAGCAGGCCATGCCGGTCTCGGGACAAGACCAACAACTCCTTGCGCACGAGAGACAGAAAGGAGACCACGGCTCAGTCCCTCAACCGTTTGCCGGTCAAGCTCAGGAAAAGCTCTTCCAGGTCCCGATGGCCGTAGTGAAGAGCCTGAATCGGCGGCAGTCCCTCGCCCAACCGCCCCGCCAGCGTCCGAACCGCCTCTTCCGGGCTGGATACATCCATAACCACTTCGCGGCGTCCCGCCAGCTGCGCCCCCAATCGGGTGGCCGCCCTGGCCAAGGCCTCGCCGTCCACCTCGGGACCGAAGCCGACTCGAAGCGTACTGCCGCTACCGGCCCCGGTGTTCAGGAGCTCATCCATGGGTCCGTCCGCGAGGATTCGGCCCTGATCAATAATCGCCACGTGATCGCACAGCTGTTGGACCTCTTCCATGTAATGGGATGTGTAGATCACTGTCATTCCGCTTTCCGCCAAGCGCCGGATGGATTCCAGAATGAAGTGCCGGGACTGGGGATCGATACCCACTGTGGGCTCATCCAGGCACAGGATACCGGGCTTATTGAGGAGCCCGCAGGCGAGGTTCAATCGGCGCTTCAGACCACCCGACAAGGTCTCGGCGCGCTTGTCGAGATAGCGCCCGAGATCGGCTGTTTCCACGGCGTCGGCGATGCGCTGGCGCCGCCGGGCCTTGTCAACGCCCCACACGCCGGCGAAGAAATCCAGGTTCTCCGCCACCGTCAGCATTGGATAGAAAGCGAGATCCTGGGGTACGAAACCGAAGATTCGCTTGATGGCGGCCAAATCCCGGTCGATATCCAGGCCGTCCACTTGAACGTCCCCGTCATCCCGTCGCACCAGCCCCACCAGCACCGACAAGAGCGTTGTCTTGCCCGCGCCGTTGGGGCCCAGCAGACCGAACAGCATGCCCCGGCCGATATGCAGGCTCACGGAATCCAGGGCCGGCGACGAACTGCCGGGATAGGTCTTGGAAAGAGATTGGATCTTTATCAACTCGGAACCCGCTGGTCGCAGTCGCTCCGGTGGCTGCAAACGGCCGCCCGCCGGACAAGAGCCGCGCATTCTATCGGCTCGGCCCGGCCCTGCCTATCCCGCATGGACGGACGCGGTCCAGTTTCCGGACACGGCACAACGAAGCGGCACCGCCTACATCACCGCCAGGGCGGCGGCAAGCTGGTCCGGTGTCAGGGCAAGCCAGCTGCCGCCGGCCTTCTCCACAAGAGTCTGCCAGGATTTCAAGACACTGGCGTCGGGTTTACCTTCGCTATCCGGGGCCGTCGAGCAGGTCACGCCCAGCACCCGAACGCCTTTCAGCTTGATGTCTTGTCCACCACCCCCCCCAACCCCGCCGCTCGAGAAATCGGAGAGCACGATCAACGTGGCGTCACGACCACCAGCCGGTGCCAACAAAGCCGCAGCCTCCCGCACCGCGGCTGCCAGATCGGCCGCCGATTCAGCCTTGAACTCGCCATGTCGAAGTCGATCGACGTAGACGCGGATCTGCTGACGGAGTAACCGTTTCTGCGCATTGGCGTAGCCGGGGCGGCTCATCAGGGCCTGCCCAACGGGAAACCACTCCTTGTCATCCACCGCGAAACCACCGAAGTTAAAGTGGTCTCCGGGGCGCAACGACAGCAGCACCCGGCCCGCAGTCTCCTCGTAGCAACGCCCCAGGCTGCCGTTGTCCTGAGAGAAATCCGCGAGCACGACCACCCGCGCCGCCTTGGCCGTGCCGAAGCCGCCCGCGAGCAACGCCCCCATCAATATTACGGCCGGCACTCTCACCGGGAAGCCCCCTCGACGGCATCGGCCTGCGCTTCGCCGGTCTCCTGTTTGCGAGTCGCCCGGCTTCGGGCTTGCTCGGCGACGGTCACCGGGGCTGGCACCCGCCGGGCCCGCGACCGCAGTCGAACCTGACGCTCGACCCACAGCGGCAGAAAAATCGCCAGGTCGTATATCCGTATGGCGAAGTCGCCGAGATAGGCCACCGCGGATGCCGTAAATCGCAGACCGATGGCCAACGCCCGCAGCACAAAAACGGCCAGGACGCCCAGGGCATGACCCAGCGAATTCACGAATCCCTCCAAGGCAACGGCCATGAACGCCACCACCAACGGCAGCACAACGGCGATGGCGATCTCCGCGACCACGGTCACCCAATATTGGCCGGCTCCCAGCGCTCCGGTTCCCTCGCCCACCAGGGTAGCCGCCACCGCCGCCTGATCCTGGATCATCCATTCCCGCAGGTATGCCAAACCACCATGAACCAGGGCCAGCACTGCCAGTCCGCCCAGCAGCCACCGTGCGACCCGGGACCTGGCCCGGTCGTCCATTGCGCCCAGGACCGGGAACATTCGCGTTACCTGCATGGTTTCGCACAGCAACCAACCCACCGCCACGGCCGCGAACACCAGACCGGCAGCGGCGATATCCGCCAAGGGAACGCCGCCAGCGCCAGCGCCCCTTCCCACCAGCTCCTGCATGGACAGGCGGTTGAACTGAAACTCGAACAAGGCCAGCACGGCCAAAACCACCAGCAGGGCGCCGGACACCAGTAGCCGCGTCAGACTGGATGAAGAGACCATCTGCTCGCCAGCCAGCGTACCCGCCCGTACTTCCCGATACTCCTCCATCTGGCGATCCAAGGTGCGGGTGCGCTTCAGGAGCCGGGAGACGTTTTTCTCCACCTGGGTCAGCACCGCCAGAACATTGCGCCAATGGGGCATCATCCGATTCAGGGAGAGATGGCGTTTATGGCTGGCGCGGCGATATTCCTCTGTGGCGGAAAGGTTGGCGGACACGATGGAGCCATGGATGTCCTCCAGGACCCGCGCAACCATTTGGTCGCCCTGGTCCGGCACCTTCGCCACCGCCTCGACCGCGCCGACCCAACCCGGAGGCGTGGGCGGCACTTCGGCGCTGAGCTTGTAGTCATCATCGATCGCGGCGATTTCCTCGCGGAGACGATGGGCCAGCGCCGGGAAACTTGCCAGATCCCGTTCCACGCCCCCCTGCAGACGGCCGAACTCGCGCTCGATCATGCGTTCCTGGAGTTCGCGGCCATGGGCCAGCAGGACCACCCGGTTGCGTTCGGCCAGCCGCGCGCCTGCGACAGCGACCGCGCGCGCCGCCAATCGCAGCAATTTGCGAATGGTGCGGGTCAGGTTGCGAATGGCCTCATGGGCGGGAAAGCGCGCCAGATAGAAGATACCGCTCAGGATGAGAAACCAGATCAACCCCGACAACCAAGGGTAGGGGGTAATCATGAAAACGTCGTGCAATGTCATGCTCGCCTCCCGTCCGGCAGCGCCCCGGCCGCTCTTATAATAGTTTCCAGTACCCGATTATAGGGTGGAGCCCACTGTTTCGCCTAAGAACCGCTCCCCGGGGAACCGCAAGGTTTCGCCGGGATTCGGAAACGCCGTTCCATATTTCCAGCGTGGCATCGTATCCGATTCGCCATTGTAGCGTGCCTGCGCCGCCGGAATGTGGGAATCAGTGCGCGTCTCCCGATTCACCGTCGCGTAACATGGGAATCGTAACCTTACGGTCATACATCGGCACTGTCGGAAGGCGTCATGGATCTCGATCTCAGAAACCCGGAACTCTACCTCAACAGGCAACTCAGCCTGCTTGAGTTCAACTGGCGCGTGCTGCAGCAGGCCCTGGACACCAGCGTCCCGCTGCTGGAACGACTGCGCTTCCTGTGCATCGCCAGCACCAACATGGATGAATTTTTCGAGATCCGTGTAGCCGGCCTCAAACAGGCGGTGGAAATGGGCTCGGTGCAGGCCGGCCCGGACAACCGCACGCCCCAGGAGGTCCTTCGGGCCATCAGCGCCCGAACTCACGAACTGGTCCGGGAGCAGTACCGCATCCTCAACCAAGTGCTGACACCGGCGCTGGAGGAACAGAGCATCCGCTTCGTGCGCCGCACCCGCTGGAACCAGACTCAGAAGAACTGGGTCCGACAATATTTCGAGGAAGCCCTGCTGCCCATCATCAGCCCGCTGGGGCTCGATCCGGCCCACCCCTTTCCGCGAGTGCTCAACAAGAGCCTGAACTTCATCGTCTCCCTGGAGGGCAAGGACGCTTTCGGCCGCAACAGCGGCATCGCCGTGGTCCAGGCGCCGCGGGCCCTGCCACGGCTGATCCAGCTCCCGCCGGAGCAGCGGGGCAACGGACCCAATGATTTCGTCTTCCTGTCCTCCATCATCCACGCCCACGTGGGCGAGCTGTTCCCCGGCATGAAAGTCACCGGTTGCTACCAGTTCCGCGTCACCCGGAACAGCGAGCTGTACGTGGACGAGGAGGAAGTGGACGATCTGCTGCGCGCCATGGAAGGCGAGCTGCCCTCCCGGCGCTACGGCGACTGCGTTCGCCTGGAGGTGGCCGCGAACTGTCCACCCCACATGTCCGACTATCTGCTGCGGGAATTCGAACTGGCGGAAGAGGACCTCTACCAGGTGGACGGCCCGGTGAACCTCAACCGCCTCATGGCCATCGTCGACCAGGTGAACCGGCCCGATCTCACCTATCCGGCGTTCACGCCCAGCCTGCCCCGCGAGCTCACCGGGCAGACGGACATCTTCAAGGTTCTTCGCAAGCAGGAGATCCTGCTGCATCATCCCTTCCAGTCCTTTGTCCCGGTCATGGATTTCGTGCGCCAGGCGGCGAACGACCCCAACGTGCTCGCCATCAAACAGACCTTGTACCGAACCGGCCCGGATTCGGCCATTGTCGATTCCCTGGTCTCCGCCGCCCGGGCCGGCAAGGAAGTCACAGTGGTCATCGAGCTGCGCGCGCGCTTCGACGAGGAAGCCAACATCGCCCTGGCGAACCGCCTTCAGGAGGCCGGCGCCCATGTGGTCTATGGCGTCGTGGGCCACAAGACCCACGCCAAGATGATCCTGGTGGTCCGGCGTGAAGGGCGCCAGTTGCGGGACTACGTGCACATGGGCACCGGCAACTACCACTCCCGCACCGCCCGCTTGTATACCGACTACGGGTTTCTGACGGCCGACGAGACCATCGGCGAGGACGTCCACAAGGTATTCCTGCAGCTCACCAGCCTGGGCAAGGTATCCAGCCTGCAAAAGCTCGTGGAATCCCCCTTCACGCTCCACGGCACCATCATCAGCAAGATCGAGCAGGAAGCGGAGAACGCCGCCAACGGCAAACCGGCGCGCATCGTGGCCAAGGTCAATTCCCTGGTGGAACCCCGCGTGATCCAGGCGCTGTACGCGGCCGCCCTGGCCGGCGTGGAGATCGATCTCATCGTGCGGGGCATGTGTTGCCTGCGCCCCGGCGTTGAGGGCGTATCGGAGCGCATCCGGGTGCGCTCCATCATCGGTCGGTTTCTGGAGCACACCCGCGTCTTTCACTTCCACGCCGCCGGCAAGGACGAGGTCTATTGCAGCAGCGCGGACTGGATGGAGCGGAATTTCTTCCGCCGCGTGGAGTTGGCATTCCCCGTAGAGAACAAGGAGCTCAAGAAAAGCATCCTGCGTGACATGGACTTCTACCTGCGGGACAACACCCAGGCGTGGCTGCTGCAGTCGGACGGCACCTACCGCTGCGCCCAGCCCGGCGGCGAGGAACCGTTCAGCGCTCAGGCGGCGCTGCTGGAAAGCCTGGCGGAGAGCTCCTGAACGAGCCTCAGGTCCAGACCAGGGCGATGTCGGCACTCTTCATATACCGGGCTTCCGATTCCAGATCGGCCTGGGTCAGCGGGTGGTCGTCCAGCCAGCCCGGCGGAAACCGTAACTCCAGGCTCCCGGCGCCGGGCTGAAACCCGATCTCCGGCAAAGGCTGGGGGCCGCGGCTGCGATGCAGCACCACCGCCAACCTCAGCAATACGGCGAGCCTGGCGCTCGTCTCGCGGTCCTCTTCCGGCAGCTCCGCCAGAACCGTGGCGGGAAACTTGCGGCGGTGCGCCCGCACCAGAAACGCCAGCAACAGCTGCTCCTGGCGCGAAAACCCGGCCATGTCGCTGTGCCGCAGGACGTATTCGCCGTGCTTGTGGTATTGGCTGTGGGAAATATCCAAGCCGATTTCGTGCAGCCACGCCGCCCAGCGCAGCCACTGGGCGCATTCCTCCGCGTCCAGGGACCAGACCTCGGCCGTATCGGCCAGGGCCCGCGCGGCCGTCGCCTCGACGCGGCGGGCTTGTTCGGGGTCCACGTGGTAACGCGCCGCCAGCGAACGCACCGTGTCCTCGCGGACGTCCTCGTGGCGGATACGGCCGATCAGATCCACCAGCAAACCTTCGCGCAAGGCCCCATCGGAGACGCTCATGGATTCGATATCCAGGGCCCGGAAGATCCCGCACAGCGCCGCCACCCCACCCGCGAATACCGGACGCCGGCTGTCGCTCAGCGCCTTCCAGTCGAGCTTTTTCACGTGACCGGCCTTGACCAGCGCGCCGCGCAGTCGGTCCAGTCCTTCCCGAGTGATGCCCTGCTCGGCCCATTGCGCCTCCTCCAACACGGCGGCCACGGCCTTCACCGTGCCGGAGGCGCCCACGGCGTGCTCCCAGCCGAGCGCGCGGAACGCGCCCGCCACCGGCTCCAGTTCCACGCGGGCCTGCACTTCGGCCCGCTTCATCGCCTCGCGGCTGATGGCACCGTCCGGAAAGTGCCTCTCGCTCAGGCTCACGCAGCCCATGTGCAAGCTCTCCATCAACCGGGGCCCGACGCCCTCGCCGATGATGAACTCCGTACTGCCGCCGCCGATATCGACTACCAGGCGGCGTTCACCGTTGACCCCCAGGCTATGCGCCACGCCCAGGTAGATCAGCCGCGCTTCCTCCACACCGGAGACCACCTCGATGGGATGGCCGAGCGCCCGCTCGGCCTCGGCCAGAAAATTCCGGCTCCGGCGGATGCGCCTCAGGGTGTTGGTTCCGACCGCGCGCACCGCCCCCGGCGGCAGATCGCGGAGACGCTGCCCGAAGCGCCCCAGGCATTCCAGGGCACGGGACTTGGCCTCGTCATCCAGACGAGCCGTCCTCCCCCAGCCCGGCCGCCAGACGCACGGTGTCGCGCAGGCGGTCGACGATACGCATGTCGTGTCCCTGGGGCCTCGCCACCACCAGGTGGAAACTGTTGGAGCCCAGATCCACGGCGGCAACCGTGTCGGGCGTTGCTGAACGGGCGTTCTTCTTGAGCATTCCGACCTTGTATTCAGGATTGTCCGAGTGGGCACAGAATACCATCGGCACCGAGGGTAAAGCTGAGATCCGCGCACGCCTGCATCCCGGCATTTTGCCGCGCCCGGAAGAGCTCGCGCGCGGGCGCGCGCGCCATACCGATATCCGGGCTTGGGTCCGGGTCGACAATCCAGTAAGCTCCACCGCCAAACGCCCTTGGGGCCGCAACCTGGATACCTGCACCACGTGATCAACAACCTGCGCAACATCGCCATCATCGCCCACGTCGACCATGGCAAAACCACCCTGGTGGACAAGCTTCTCCAGCAATCCGGAACACTGGATATCCGCGCCAACCCCGGCGAGCGCCTCATGGACTCCAACGACCTGGAGCGGGAACGCGGCATCACCATCCTGTCCAAGAACACCGCGATCAATTGGCAGGAGTATCGAATCAACATCGTGGACACCCCCGGCCACGCCGATTTCGGCGGCGAGGTGGAGCGCGTGATGTCCATGGTGGACTCGGTGCTGCTGCTGGTGGACGCCGTTGACGGACCCATGCCGCAGACCCGTTTCGTGACCCAAAAAGCCCTCGAACAGGGGCTGCGCCCCATCGTGGTGATCAACAAGATCGACCGTCCCGGCGCCCGCCCGGACTGGGTACTGGACCAGACCTTCGATTTGTTCGACCGCCTGGGCGCCACGGACGCGCAGTTGGACTTCCCCGTGGTCTACGCCTCGGCATTGCAGGGTTACGCCAGCCTGGAACCCGATGTCCAGGACGGCGACATGCAGCCGCTGTTCCAGACCATCGTCAAGGAGGTCAGCCCGCCGGACGTGGACCTGGAAGGGCCGTTCCAGATGCAGGTCAGCTCCCTGGATTACAACAGCTACGTGGGCCTGATCGGTATTGGTCGTATCAAGCGCGGCCGGGTGCGCACCAATACCGCGCTCACGGTGATCGACGCCCACGGCAAGAAGCGCAACGGCCGCATTCTGCAGGTTCTGGGCTTCATGGGCCTGGAGCGCCGGGAAGTGCCCGAAGCCCAGGCCGGCGACATCATCGCCTTCACCGGCATGGACAAGCTGAACATTTCCGACACCTTATGCGATCCGTCCGCCCCCGAGGCCCTTCCCCCGCTCACGGTGGACGAGCCCACGGTGAGCATGACCTTCCAGGTGAACAACTCCCCTTTCGCGGGCCGCGACGGCAAATACGTGACCTCCCGCCAGATCCGGGAGCGGCTCCACCGCGAGCTGGAACACAATGTCGCCTTGCGGGTGGAAGATACCGGCGACCCGGACAAGTTCCGCGTCTCCGGCCGCGGCGAGTTGCACCTGGGCATCCTCATCGAGAACATGCGCCGCGAGGGCTACGAGCTGGGCGTCTCACGGCCCGAGGTCATCGTCCGTGAGGTCGAAGGCCAGAAGCAGGAGCCCTACGAACAGCTGACCGTGGACGTCGAGGAAACCTCCCAGGGCGCCGTCATGGAGCGCCTGGGCGAACGCGGCGGCGACCTGCAGAACATGGTGCCGGACGGCAAGGGCCGGGTGCGCCTGGATTACGTCATTCCCTCCCGCGGCTTGATCGGCTTCCGCACGGAATTCCTCACGGCCACTTCGGGCACGGGCCTGATGTACCACGTGTTCGACCACTACGGCCCGTACAAGCCGGGCAGCTTCGGCAGCCGCCAGAACGGCGTCATGATGGCCAACGGCTCCGGCAAGGCGTTGGGCTACGCTCTGTTCAATCTTCAGGAGCGCGGCAAGATGCTGATCGGCCCCGGCGACGAGGTCTACGAGGGCATGCTGGTGGGCATCCACTCCCGGGACAACGACCTGGTGGTCAACCCGCTCAAGGCCAAGCAGTTGACCAATATCCGCGCCGCCGGCAGCGACGAGAACATCCTGCTGACCCCGCCCATCCGCATGAGCCTGGAACAGGCGCTGGAGTTCATCGACGACGACGAACTGGTGGAGGTCACCCCCAAGGGCATCCGCCTGCGCAAGAAGCTGCTCAAGGAACATGAACGCAAACGCGCCTCCCGGTCCGGCGACTAGGGCCTGTTAACATCCCCGCCACGGGCTGCGTTGGGCCTGACGGGCGCCTAGGCAAGGCGCGAGGAGAGAAGTTTGGTTATTCCAAATAAGCGACGAGCAACGCCGGATAGGCGCCTGTCAGGCACAACCCGTGGGGCCGAGCCCTTTTTGGCGCAATCCGGTGTTGGCGTTCGCTCATGTAGCGATGCTACACCGCGCTCACGCCGCCTAGGCTTGCACCAAAAGGGGCTCGGCGCAGCCCGTGGCGGGAATGTTAACAGGCCCTGACTCGCCCGTCGGGGTTTTCGATTCCGGCGTCGGCGGCCTTTCCGTACTCGCGGAGATTCGCCGTCGGCTGCCGGACGAGGACCTGCTCTACGTCGCGGACTCGGCGCACGTACCCTATGGCATCAAATCCAGGGAATTCATCCGCGAGCGTGCGTTCGTATTAACGCGGTTTTTGGCGGAACGAGGTGCCAAGGCCGTGGTGATTGCCTGCAACACCGCCACCGCGGCGGCAGTCGCGGAGCTCCGCGCCCACTTCGACCTGCCCATCGTGGCCATGGAACCCGCCGTGAAGCCGGCCTCGCTGGCCACCCGTTCCGGCGTGGTGGGGGTGCTCGCCACCGAGGGAACCCTGGCGAGCACCCGCTTCGCCGCCCTGGTGGACCGCTTCGCCAACGGCGTGGAGATCATCACCCAGCCCTGCCCGGGTCTCGTGGAGCAAGTGGAGCGAGGCGATCTCGACGGTGCGGAGACCCGCCGGCTGCTGGAAACCTATGCAGTCCCCCTTATGGAACGCCGCGCGGACACCCTGATCCTGGGCTGCACCCACTATCCCTTTCTCAAGGAGGCGCTGGTAAGGCTGGCCGGCCCCGAGGTGAGGCTGATCGATACCGGTGAAGCCGTCGCCCGGCAGTTGGAACGCCGCCTGCTGGATGCGGGACTCGCCCGCCGGGACAACGCTTCGCCGACCACGGATATCTGGACATCCGGAGAACCGGAACGCCTGAAGATCATAATCAGACAGCTTTGGTCGGACCCGGCCAGGATTCAAGCCCTGCCCAACGTCGAGCTGGATCCCTAGGGAGACACTGATTTATTCACACGGCCGCGTCACGGCCTGAGAAGCCGGCATGGTAGGCGCGCCACGCCATAGCCATTCTAGGGCCAAGCGGCGCTACAAAAGCCCCTGGCCCAGTTCCCTCAATCGGGCACGCGTCTCCCTCCAACCCGGCAGGACCTCATCCATCAGGGCATAAAAAGCCGGACCGTGATGGAACTCCCGCAAGTGGCAGAGTTCGTGAACCACCACGTAATCGATGCAATCCACCGGAAGCTTGATCAACCACAGGTTGAGATTCACGTTACCCCGGTTGGAACAGCTGCCCCAGCGTGATCGCATGGCCCGCACCCGCACGGTTGGGAGGGGAATCCCCAGGTACGCCATCCGTCCGTGCCAGTGGGCGATACGCTCCCGGAACAGGCCGCCCGCCCGTTGGCGGTACCAGGCCTCCAACGCCCGCCGGATCTGCGCCTCGTCCGCCGGATCGGTTACCCGAACCTCAAGGCACCGGCCGGCGGCATTCACGCCGCGGGGCCGGCCTTCCGACACCGCGAGGCGGAACATCTCGCCCAGGTACGGGTGTTCGGCACCGTCGCTGTACCCCGGGCGGGGGCGGACCCGGGCTGCGAACTCGGAGCGCTTGCGCACGATCCAGTCCGCCCGGGAGCCCACAAAGCGATCAATTTCCGTGAGAGGGCAACGCCTGGGGGCGCGCACCACGAGCCGGCCGTCGGGATGCACCTGAAGCGCCAGCGTGCGCCGGGTGCTGCGGACCAGGTCGAAACATAGCGACCGGCTGCCGACTCGCAAGGAACGAGTCTCCGGCTCGGCCTTGGCGGCGGGACGGCGTTTTCGGATCATCAAGGGCATCGCTCTTCAATACTTGAAGGAATAATAGATGTCCAGCGCGCTCTCCAGGCTGCTGACCGCCTCCAGGTAGATGCTCTCGGTGAGGTCGTAGTGCACGGTGAAGGTATTGACCGGCGTGAACAGCCCCACCCCGTAACTGAGATACAGGTTCGGCGACAGATAGCCGCTGACCACGAACTGCGTATCGTTGCCCTCACCGCTGGTGCCCACCTCGAATTTCTGGATGCCCAGTTCCTTGGCCACCGCCGATGCGTAGCCCCCACCTCCCAGGATGCCCAGGCTCACTGCCGCCTGGGTCACCAGGGCATTCTGGCCCAGGGATCCACCCTCGCCCGGTGCGTGGCCCAGAATCAGGTAGGACAGGATTTCCTGCTGGGACATCGCCGGGTCGGAAAACAAGGTGACATCCGGGTTCTCGGGGCTACCCTGGATGCGCAGTCCGGCCGTGACATTCTTGACCGTGCGAACGGCCTCCACGTAGAGATCCGGTTCCGTCAGAGGACCCGCAAAGATCAACCGCCCGGCGCGGATGGTGAGCTTTTCGCCGTAGGCCTCGTAACGGCCATCCTCGATGCGGATTTCGCCAAAAGCTTCGGGAACGCCGGCCACTACCTGGCGCACCTTGATCGAGCCGGCCAACCGGCCCCGGACACCGTAGCCCTTGAGGGTGACGTTGTCGCCCAGTTCCACCTCCACACCGGCCTGTACGGACCACCGTTTGGGCAACGGCTGCGGCCCGGCGCCCTTTTCCGGCTGTTTGTTGACGATAACCACGTCGTCGGAGACGGTAACCGCCTGCTCCGGCAGCTCCTTGAGGGTGATCTTGCCTTCCGGGACCTCGATGCGACCGCTGAGATTCGCCTTCTGGGGCTCCACTCGCAGTGTG
Organism: uncultured Gammaproteobacteria bacterium; assembly: GCA_963711725.1. Classification (GTDB taxonomy): domain Bacteria; phylum Pseudomonadota; class Gammaproteobacteria; order Nitrococcales; family Aquisalimonadaceae; genus CAVQFO01. Next base: position 125,637 of record CAVQFO010000043.1, read on the forward strand.
AGATCGGGGCTGACCTTGAGATCGACGATGGACTGATAGGCAACCGCCAGACGCTCCCCCTTCAGCGAGGCCTGCGCCTGCCACGCCTCGCCCCCCCAGTCGGCACTGCCTTTCAGCGTCGCCTTGCCTTCACCGCTGCGGAAACCGCCATCCAGACTCGCCTGGCTGCCGTGAATCTCCACGGAGGCCGTCAAGTCCTGGATGTGCATGGGCAAATCGCGGCCGGCCACCTCGCCGTCGGCCAGTTTCACCTGACCGTCGAATCGAGGTTGCTCCAGCGTCCCACCGAATTGTCCGTTCGCCGAGACATGGCCGGCGATCCGTCGAAGATCCGGGAAAAACGGCGACACCACCGCCAGTTCCAGACCTTCCAGCTTCACGTCGCCCGACAGACCATAGGTCTTGTCGGTGGGGCTGAGTTTGAGACCTGCCCGGCCCTTGCCCATTGCCGAGGAATCCAGGGCCAGCGTGAGCGACACGGAACGACCCTCGGTTTTGGCATCCAGAGCCACGCGGTCATAAGGCAACTGGAGTGGCTGATAGCCCACCCCTTCGCGGGCCGGGCCGGCGGTGGCCAGAACGATTTGCCCCTGCCGGGCCTCCACCTCGCCGGTCACCAGCGGCAGCTCACCGGCCTTCCAATCCGCCGTGGCATGTCCGGCCAGCCCCCCTTGCAGCACCACCCCCGGCGGCATCCACTCCTGAAACCAGGCCAATTCGTAGCCGCTCAGTTTCACCGCGACACGTCCCGCCGCGCCCAGCCGCCACGGCTCCGTGGCACAGAGATTGGCCTTGCGATAAACCCAGCAGTGAGGCGCGACCACCATGGCCTGGGCCGGCGGAGACCACTGGAGCACGGGCCGCCCGGCCAGAGTCCAATGCTGCACCGGCGCTCCAAGCCTCGCTGATTGCAGCCGACCGCGCCATATCATGTGAGAATCGAAGCCGCCGGAAACCGCGACCTGGGCCGTATAAGGGGCGCCTTTGGCGGAGAGATCCAGATGATGTTCGTCAAGACTTCCCGCCAGCCGGACCTTGACCGTGCCCAGCGCCTGCCCGCCCGCGGCGGCTCCCTTGGCCGTGAGCGTGAGGCGGCTGTCCTCGCGCGCCAGCCGCTTGATGCGGGCATCCAACCGAACCGAATCGGCCTTGACGCTTTCAAAGGCAAGCGCTTGGGCCTGAGCCCGAACCCGGATGTCCGGCAGCCCGCCCGCACCGCTAACGGAAAAGCTCCCCTTTAGCTCGCCGGACAGACCGGGCCACAGCACCGCCAGCTTGGGACAGTCGGCCTCCCCCTGGGCGCTCCATCGCTCGCCATAACGGCCCTGGCCGGTAATTCGATTGGGGCCGGCCTCCAGGCGCACGTCCTTGAAGGTCCAGTCGGATCCGGGTTGTTTGGTGAGATGCCCTCGCGCTGCGAGATCATAACCGCGGAATCGACCGTTGAGCTCCTGGATTACCGCATTCAACGCCAGCCCGGCGTCGTCGACGCTGCCGTCGCTTTGCAACCGTGCGTCGACGCGGGCCTGGGCCTGAGGCCACTTGGCGCCGGGGTTCACCCCGTCCAGCCGGGCCTGGGCATTCCAGCTCAGCTTGGGCAGCCATTGCGCCTGCCCGTTCGCTTCCACCGTTCCGTCCAGGCCCTTGCCGGTCAGCCGGGTTACGTGAAGACGTTGGGGGGTTCCCGTGCCAATCAGCTTCAGATCGAAATGGGGAACCTGCGGTCCTTCCACTGCTGCCGTGCCCGTGATGCCGTAGCCAACCCGATTGCCTTGAACCTGCAGGGCGACGTCGGAGACCGCCACATCCGCTTGGCCGGCGAGGGGCCACTGCAGCCGCTTTGACCGGAGCGCGACCTGGAACGGGAGTTGGGGCATCAAAGCCTGCAGCGTTCCCTTGGCGTCCGCCTGCACGGGCTCGGCCAGATGCACGTCCAGCTCGAGGCGCGCCACCGAGCCGTCCGCGCGAATAGTGGTATCCAGCGGCTTGCCTTCCAGAACCGCAGGCACATGGGCATGGAGTTCGGCCTGCAAGGGGTAATCGCCGCTGAGCGTGGCCCGGCCGCTCAGGTTCAGGGTGCCTTGCGGCGCCTCGAGGGCCAGTTGCCGTACCCGCAAATGCTGGCCTCTCAAGTCGGCGGAGAAGCTCAATCGATTTACGGGATACTGCTCACCGGCCATGTCCAGCCGGCCGCCGTCCAGACGAAAGTCATCCGCCACCAGATCCACCGGCAACACCACCGACGGCAGCTTGACCGGTTCATCCGGGACGGGCCCCTTGTCCTGGCCCGTGGCTTTGGGCAGGACCACCCGCAGGCCGGCGAGGCGTGTCCCCGCCAGGCGAAGGGTATGACCGGCGAAGCTCGCCGCCGTCTCCAGCCTGTCCCAACCTGTTTCCTGGCCATCCACCCGAATCCGGGCGTCTGTCACTTTCGCCCGGGAGATGCCGATCGCCAGCGGCAGCGATATTCGCCCCGGCGGTCCGCCGCTGTCCCCCTCGCCGCCTGACGACGAGACGTCTACCCGAAGTTTTGCGATATCCACGCGATCCACGCACACCCTGCCGAGACCGAGGCATGACGGTGTCCAGCGGATACCCACGGTTCCAGCCTCCACCGAAATCCCTTGCTGGCGCCAGGACAAGTCCTCGATGTCGAGGCCGGATAACAATGTCCCGCCGGTAATCCGCAGGGACAGACCCGGGACGTAGTTCTGGGCCAGACCTACGGCCCAACGGGCGCCGGAGGTGGTCAGCGTCGCCCACGCCAGGGCGGCCGCCGCCATCAGGACCAGCGACAACACCACGGCAAGCAGTCCCAGGAGGATCCGCCGCATCACAGATCCGGCCCCATGGAGAAGTGCAAATGGAAAGGTTTCCCGGGCTCGCTCACCGCCCAGGCGAAGTCGAGCCGCACGGGACCGACCGGGGATATCCATCGCAGACCGACGCCCGCACCCTTGTGAAACGTGTCGGGCATCCGGTCGAAGGCGTCACCGGCATCGACAAACACCGCCGCCCGCCAACTGGGCAGGAACTGGTAACCGTACTCGATGCTGCCGGTGAGCATGTATTGCCCGCCCACCAGGTCGCCGCTGTCATTCGTAGGGGACAAGCTGCGGTAATCGTATCCTCGCACGCTTTGATCGCCGCCGGCATAGAACCGCAGCGAAGGCGGGACTTCCTGGAATTCGTTGGTGGCGATCCCGCCGGCGTCGGCACGCAGAATGATCCGGTGCTTTTCGAAATACGTGCGCAGCCACTTCGGTGCCCACCTGCAGGCGCAGCAGGCTGACGTCGGAGCCGATGGCTGTATCCGTGCCCTCCAGGGTCATGAGCTGGCGATCGCCGCGCGACGGGTCCAGGCCTCCGCGGCTGCGGGTCCGCGTAAAACTGACCCCGGGCATATACAGATTGGACACGCCGTTGCGGCCGCCCTGGTCGAACGTCTCCCGCTCCCACCTCAGGAACAGGGTACGATGCCAACCGCTATCGAGTATCTGCCGGCGCTGCACGCCCAGAGTGAACTTGTCGCTGATGGTGTCTTCAAAGCGTTCGTCCTGCCAGCCGGCCAGGATATCCACGAAGTCATTGACCGGGTCCTCGAGCGGAATGCTGTATTTCGCGGACAGGCTCTTGCGGACCCGGGAGATCTCCGTATTGGCCTGGAACTTGTGACCCCGCGAATTCACCCAGGGCTTGTCCCAGCTCAACTTGATGCGCGGCCCCACATCCGTGGCATAGCCCAGGCCGATACTGATCTGGTTGGGCTCGGCCAGCGTCAGATCGGTGGTTACGGGTATTCGGTGATCCTCGGCCTGGTCTCGCAGCGTCCGCACGCGGACGTGGCGGAAGTAACCGCTGTCCAGCAGCTTGCGGTTCAGTGCCGCAATCAGGCTGGACTGATAGGGATCGCCGGGTTTGAACGGGATCATTCGCCGCAGCAGATCGTCCGACAGGTCCGTATCCGCCAGGGTGACCTGCCCGAACTCATAGCGCGTGCCGCTATCGTAGTGCAGCACGATACGCGCCTTGTTGGTCTCGGTATTGACCTCAATCCGATGGGTCTCGAACTTGCCGTCGAAGTAGCCGCGGCCCAGCGCCAGATTCTGGATCGCCCGCTTGGTGGACTCGTAGGTGCCTTGATTCAGGGTGTCTCCCGGGGCGATGGAGACATTCTTCTTCAGGTTGGAGAACGCGGGGTCCTGCGCCGCGGCCCCGCTGAATTCCACGTCCACGGCGGTGACGATCACCGGCGGGCCCGGATCGACGTTCACGATCACTCGGGTATCGCTGCCCTGTCCCTGGGTTTCAACACGGAACTTGCCGTGATAGTGGCCCAACGCGCGAAGCGCCTTGTCGGCCTGGCCGGGGATGCGGCCCGTGAACTGGTGGATCGCCTGGGGCGTGGTGGCCTCCGGCTGCCCCACGTAGGCCTTGATGTTCTTCTGCAATTCTCCTTCGACGCCTTTTACGTCGACGGTGATGTCGGCCCGAACCGGCGTGGCCCAGCAAAGCGAAAAAAGCAGCACAAGCAGCGCCACCCGAACAATCGTGCCACGATAGGTTTCCACCCCTCTGTCATAGGGCCGCCGGCGCCCCCGATAAAGGGCGCGGGAACAACTCGCAGCGTTCATACCATCAGCGGCGGTTCATCCATCAGAGCCGCCTGCTCCCGCAGCGAGAGGATATGGTTCTCCCAGTATCGAACCTCGTTGAACCACGGGAATGCGGCTGGAAACGCCGGATCGCCCCAACGCGTCGCGATCCACGCCGCGTAGCGCATGATCCGCATGGTCCGCAATGGCTCGATCAGCCCCAACTCGCGGTGGTCAAAGTCGTGGAAGTCCTCGTAGCCCGCGACGATATCCGACAACTGGACCGTCATCTCACCTCGGTCGCCCGACAGCAGCATCCACAGATCCTGTACGGCGGGCCCATTGAGGCAATCGTCCAGATCCACGAAATGGGGACCGTCCGGGGTCCAGAGGATATTGCCCGGGTGGCAGTCGCCGTGCAGGCGGATGGGCTGGGCCACGGGACAGCGGGCAAAAGCGGCATTCAATCGCTCCTCCAGGTCCCTGACCAAGGAACTGTAGGCGTCCAGCAGATGATCCGGAATCCAGCCCTCCGCCAACAGCGTTCTCGACGCCTCCATGGCCGGCTCGGCGGAGACCAGGGTCGGCCGGCGCGCGAACGGGCGGACGGCGCCAACCGCATGGATACGCCCCAGGAAACGACCCACCCACTCCCGGTTGTCCGGCGACTCCAACTCGGGCCAGCGACCGCCTCGGCGAGGGAACAGCGCGAACCGGAAGCCGCCGTGGTCATGCAGCGTCCGGCCATCGCATTCCAGGGGCGCCACCACGGGAATTTCATGGGCGGCGAGCTCCAGGGCGAATTCGTGCTCCTCGAGAATGGCCTCGTCGCTCCATCGCTCGGGGCGGTAGAACTTGCCCACCAGCGGTTTCCGGTCCTCGATCCCGATCTGGTAAACCCGGTTCTCGTAGCTGTTCAAGGCGAGGATATGCCCGTCGCAGTGAAAACCCAGCGATTCGACGGCGTCGAGAATGGTGTCCGGGGTCAGGTTTTCGTAGGGGTGAAGCGGTCGTTCGTCCATTTCGAGCCTATCCCAACAGCGGCGAGAAAACGCCGGCCCCGTGATTCCGGTGAGGTCCGTGCGAGCAACAGGCCATTATCCACGACGCACCAAGCCGACGCACGTCGGGCGACGGCGCCACTATAGTCCTTTGCCGCGCCTGTCAGAAGCACGGCGATCAGAGCCACGGGGATACTGTACTGAAAGACGACGCGCCTTGCGCGCCGGGGAGGCGCTGAGCTATGCGTCTATATCACCCGCCCGCGTGGATAGATCAACGCATGCTCAGGCGGGAAGAGGCCCCGGCTCGCCCACGAGCATGACGCCGCCACGGTCGGCGCTGGCCTTGGACGCGTAGAGGGCACGATCGACCTGTTCCAGAAGCTCGGCAAGAGAGCCCCCGTGGGCCGGGGCTTCACCCAGGCCCAGGGTAATACTGCACGGCAGCCCCTCGCGCTCCGCCCACGCCTGCACGGCGTCGCGGACGCGTCGACCCGCCTGGCGGGCATCCTGCACGCTGGTGTCCGGCAACAGAATGACGAACTCGTCGCCGCCGTAACGGGCGACCAGATCGGTGCTGCGGACCGTGCGCTCGATCAATCCACCCACCAACCGCAACACCCGATCCCCGGCCGCATGCCCCCACTGGTCGTTGACCTGCTTGAACTTGTCCATGTCGGCGAACATCACCACCAGGCGGCACCGGCCCGCCTGGGCCTCTTCGAACAAGCCCTCCGCGACTTCCAGGAGGTAGCGCCGGTTGAGCAGCCCCGTGAGCGCGTCCCGACGACTGTGCCGCAGCAACTCCCGGTGGGATTCCTCGATCCGGCGCATCAGGATGTAGGCATAGAGAATGATGATTCCACCGAACACATAGATGAAGAATGCGCCGGCGGAGGCGGGGGGGCCGTCGGGAAAGCCGTATCTCGCGACGGTCCCCAAGGCGCCCGCGACGAAGCAGGCCAACACGGTTTCCCGAAACAGGCGCATTCCGAAACGCAGGCCGTTACCCAGACTGATCACGATGAACCCAAGCACCGTCGGCGGAACGGCCGCCGGGTCATTGGCCAGACACAGAGCGACGGCGAACACATCCAGGAGCATCGTCAAACGATGGTGATTTAGGTGGTAAGGAGTGCTGAGCACGTAGGCGAGGCTCGCCGTATTGAGCACCATGTAGACGATCAGCACGGAGCGCACGGCGTCTCCGTCCAACCAGACCCCGGCCGTCACGGAAAAATAAACCACCGCCAAGGCCGCAAACACGTAGCGCATGCCGTGCTGCACCACACAGCTCGGTCCACTCCGGCCGGCGCATTTCCCCGACCGCGCCCGCCTTTGCGGAGAACGACGGACGCCGCCGCTCGCCCTTATGGCGGCGGTCCCCCTGCCTGCGATCCATTGACGGCATATTCATTGTTGGTCCCTGCGTCCACCGTGCCGGGCAGACTTGCTTATTATTCGTTCGGACGGGCTACCCCGTTAGTTTCTCAGTATTGGTAGGTGGACCGTCAACCCGAAGCAGTCACCACCCGCCGGAAAATACCGGCCGCCTGTCGGAACCGGCTCCACACTTCTTTCGCGAGAAAAGCAAGAGGAATTGCTGTACCCTACGCAGCCATGAAACAAGATCACCTAACCGACGTAACATTCAAATCCCTGGGCCTTACACCCTCCCTGCTCGACAGCCTGGAAGAAGCCAAGTTCTCCCGGTGCACGCCCATTCAGGCCGCCACGCTTCCCTATGCCATGCAGGGCAAGGACGTGGCCGGCCAGGCGCAGACCGGCACGGGCAAGTCCGCGGCGTTTCTGCTGGCGACCATGCACTATCTCATGGAAACCCCGGTGGAGGAGGACAAGGTCGGCCCCTGGTCCCTGATGCTCGCCCCCACTCGCGAACTGGCCCTGCAGATCCACAAGGACGCCGAGCAGTTGGGCCGCTTCACCGGCCTCAAGTGCGTGGCTGTCTACGGCGGCACGGGCTATGAGCAACAGCGCCGCGATCTGCAGGCCGGGGTCGACATCATCATCGGCACCCCGGGCCGGGTCATCGACTTCTACAAACAGGGCATATTCAGCCTCAACAACATCGAAGTGGTGGTCCTGGACGAGGCCGATCGCATGTTCGATCTCGGTTTCATCTCGGATATCCGCTATGTGCTGCGCCGAATGCCGCCGCCGGAACAGCGGATCAACATGCTTTTTTCCGCGACGCTTTCCTATCGGGTCATGGAATTGGCCTACGAGCACATGAACGAGCCGCAGGTCGTGCGCATCGAACCCGAGCAGGTCACCGCAGACAAGGTGCGCCAGGTTCTTTACCACGTCTCCAAGGAAGAAAAGATCCCGCTGCTGCTTTCGGTCCTGAAAAAGAAGGAGCAGAAGCGCACGATCGTATTCGTGAATACCAAACGGACGGGCGACCATGTCCTCGGGTATCTGCACGGCAACGATTTCGATGCCGAAGTCATCTCGGGCGACATCCCGCAGAAGAAACGCGAGCAATTGCTGAAGCGCTTTCAGGACGGCGATCTGCCCATCCTGGTCGCCACGGACGTGGCGGCCCGGGGCCTCCATATCCCCGATGTCAGCCACGTCATCAACTACGACTTGCCCCAGGAAGCGGAAGACTACGTCCACCGCATCGGCCGCACGGCCCGCGCGGGCGCCAGCGGCGACGCCATCAGCTTTGCCTGCGAGGAATACGTCTACTCGCTGCCCGACATCGAGACCTACATCGACCAGAAGATTCCGTCGGAAACCGTGGTCCCCGAAGACCTGCCGAAGCCCAAGCCACCCAAACACCCGCCCCGCCGGCCTCGCGCCCAGAAAGGCGGTGGTGGTGGTGGTGGGCGCGGCGGCAACCGCGGACGCCGCAGCGGACAGGGGCGATCGGCTCCCCGTCCGTCGGGCTCTCCGTCGAGCTGACCGACTGCATTCTGTTAATCTCGGGCACGCCGTTCTATCCGAACAGCGTGCCAGGAAAGCCCGACTCATGAATTCGCCCGCCGTTTTCGGTTTGCGGGCGCAAGACCCCACCCACGTTTATGCGACCTTTAATTGAATGATTCGTCATTCAGTTAATAGCGGCCCTATCTATTGATTCCTCCCATCAGACACGACTCCACCGTCACAAGCACAAAATTCCGGATTTGCAAGTCCCCCTTTCCCTGAAAAGCGAAATAATTCACATACGGGTCTTCCCGCAGCCGATATTGTCGAACTGTGCCCGATTGAACCGTCTCCGATCCGGCGGCGATTCACACGGTGAAAAGAGAAGCCAGAGAACAACAATTGACGTGGGGAGGATCTCGCCATGATCCGCAAAGCATTACCTTGGGTATTGGCCGCCAGCTTCAGCCTCGCGCTTACCGGTTGTGGAGGCGGTGGCAGCTCCAGCAGCGGGAGCTACAGCGGCAGTTCCAGCAGCACTAGTTCCAGCTCCGGGGGCACCGCCAAGGGGCTGGCCCTGCCCTCGCAACTCAGCGTGGTCTTGGCGAAGGACGATGCCACCAAGTCCGTTGCGCCCCTGAACGTCAACTGGGGGGCTTACGCCAAGCGGCAAATCCTTGCTCCCAGCTCGTTCCCGACCGATTCGGCGTTCGTAACGGACCCTGCCCGCACTCATGTCTACGATCCGTCCACCGAAGCCCTGGACACCGTCAACATGATCCTGTGCATGATGGATCAGACCAAGGCCTCCGATTTCGTGAACCAGGGCGCCTACACGGCCTTGGTCAACGAGGCCAAGTGCGACAGCGGCCAGAACACCAGCGCCGCGTCCCAGGGCGGCCAGAACAGTGCCGACAACAGCGGCGCCAACGCCATCAAATACAAGAAGTGGACCGTGGAAGCCACCCGCGCCTCCAACAGCGATCCGGAATACGTCAAGGTGTGGGTACCCCAGGGCGATGACGGCCCGGGCGGCAAATTGCCCGCGGGCTACTCCAACATGATCGTGGTCTACATCACCGTTACCGCCGGGGTCAGCTCCACCGATCCGTTCGGCCAGTTCCACCTGGATTTCAAACAGGTCACCACCGACCCCAGCAATAACGAGACGGTGACCGAAAACGGCTTTCTCGAGACGGTCTCCGAATCCAGCGGCCAACCGCATTTCCGGTTCTACGATTCGACGCCTGGCAGCGTGACCGTTCCGGGATCCAGCAACACCTACAGCTACACGCAGGCCACCAACGTTCTGCTGGACGACGCCACCGGCAATTCGGGGCTCGCACGCACGTATTTCAACGAATCGTACCCCAACGGCAGCGGCGGCAACGATACGCGCACCAACAGCTTCGCCATCGCCTTCGATACCAGCCACTTCTATCGTGAAGACGCCAGCAGCCCACCGTCACAGGCATGCCTCTCGCGCACGAATTACAACACCCAGGTCTGGCAGTACAACCTCTACTACGCCGCCGCCGGCTCGAACCATTCCCAGGGCGATGCGGTACAGCTCAAGTCCGGCTTCCCCTTCACCTATGACGACGGCGCCGGCAACGTTACTCAGGGCGACATCAGCTACTGGGGCGTCTGGAGCGAAGACCCCAACCTGGATCTGAACGGCAAGACCGTGAAGCGTCGCGACGGCGCCATGTTCGACATCACCATGGCTCCCGGGCGACTGACGCGCCGCACCCGACAACAGGCGGACCTTTCCAACCTTGACGGCGTCAAACTCCAGTACTGGGGGCCGTCCGACCGCATCAACCAGACGGGCTATCCCAACGAGGCACCTAACGCCTATGACGCCTGGATCGTCAAACTCTCCAGCTCTGATAGCTACTCGAGCACCTTCGCCTTCAAGATCGTTGGTGGGGTCAAATACGGCAATAACGGCCCACAAGAAACCAACTTCAACTCCAGCTCCTACATTACGGTGTTCGACCAAACCGCCACTACGGGCGACACCATCAACTTCTGGGCCGATCAACTGGGTGGCGACGTGGTCTTCGCCCAGGACAGCCAAGCGGTAAACCTCAAGACCGTGACCTACTACGTGCAGGACACCGTGTTGCCGGGCGACTCCGCGCTGACCGCGCTCGCTTCCGGCGGCAAGGTCACGCTGTATTGCTACAACGGCTGCCCCATAGGGCGGCATCACGCAGACGGACGTCGACAACGACACCATGTTCTATCCGCCTCTGGACAACAACGTCTCGACGCCCTATGTCTATAGCTTCGACCTGAGCACCATGACGCTGACGGACAAGACGGGCCAAAGCGGCGACGGTCAGGTCGTCGACCTCTACGACGGTAGCGGCAACCCGCTCAACGTCAGCGGCACCAACGCCGAGAACGGTATCGGCTCCAGCCCCATGCTCACCAACACGAGCATCAGCAACACCTGGGATACCTGGGGCGAAGCCGTCACCTACCGTTGGGACACCGGCCAGGACGACTGGAACAAGCTGGCCATCGTCACCCCGTCCGGCGGCGGCAACGCGCTGACCTTCGACAAGCCGCTGTCCCTGCATTTCCCCGTCGCGAACCCGTATGACCCCGCCACGGACGACGCCAACGGCGCGACCAGCGACAACCAGCCTTACACCGGCCAACCCCTGTTGCTTCAATACGGCGGTGCCGGGCAGCTCTGGGGCTTCCCCTGGCAGCACGACTCCAACAATGACCGCTGGTACTCCCCGATCACCCTCAAGGACGGCGTGGTACTCACCGACGGCCAGAGCGACTACGTGGTCAAGGGAATGGAGAAGGAACAGCACATGACGCTGACCACGGCGCGTGTCCAGTGGCTCCACACTCACGCTGCCCACCAACAGCAATCTCCCGCTGCCCACGGCGAGCGACATGGACACCAGCGCCGTGACCTTCGGCCCCAGCTGATCGCCCGGTGGTTACCGACCCGCCGGCCGTCATCGGCGGCGAGGAGCAATAGCCGACCGCGCAACGCGGAACTGGCACGGCCCCATCTTCGGATGGGGCCGTTTTCTTCACAGCCGAACCGGGTGTAGATACGGCCCATGCAGACACGAAGACGGCGCAAAACCGCCTACGCATTGTCGGGGATCACGCTCGCGGCGACGCTACTGGTTTTGTGCGCCCACGCCTTCGGGCTGTTTCAACGCCTGGAATGGATCACCTACGACGCGCGGATGCACATGACCCGCGCCGACAAGACCCTGCCCTCCGACATTGCCGTCATTCTGATTGACGAAACTTCGCTGCAGGCCATGAACCCGATTGTGGGGCGTTTCCCCTGGCCGCGTTCGGTCTACGCGGATTTGCTCGAATTCCTTTCCTACGGCGACCCCAAATCGGTGGTCTTCGATATCTTCTTCGGCGAAAGGGATGCCGCGCCCGGCACCTCGGCGGACACACTGAGCAACGAAGACCAGGCGTTCGCCCAGGCCGCGGCCGGCTCCGGCAACGTCTATCAGGCCATGCAGATCATGAAGGACAAGCCGGATCCGGCGAACGGCACCCTGCTCAATCGCCCGTTGCCGGCCGCGTTCGTGGCCCAGCATGCCCTGCGCGGTGCGCGCGGCTTCCGCGACCGGGGAAACAACACCTACATGCTCCCACTGCCGGCGCTTTCCCAAACCGCCAAAGGCGTGGGCGTGGTGAGCTGGAATCCGGATGACGACGGAGTCTACCGTCGCGCCCGGCTCTTCTTTCCATACCAAAGCGGGGTTTATCCGGCATTGTCCATCGCGCCCCTGCTGAACGCACCGAAACTCCAACCGATGGTCCAACACCCGGACTCCATCGACCTCGGCAAACTTCACGTGCCCTTGGATGAGGACGGCCGCATGCGGGTCAACTACTACGGCAACGTGCCCGCCTACTCCATCAGCGGCATCTTCTCGTCCCTGCAGAAAATCCGTTCCGGCGACATCCAGAATCTGATCGTCAATCCCGATGAGTTCCGGAACAAGATCGTCTTTATCGGCGCCAGCGCCGTGGGGCTCCAGGACCTGAAAGCGACCCCCATGGACCGCCGCACCCCCGGCACCCTCATGCATGCCTCGGTGGCGGGCAATATCCTGACCGGTGATCTGCTGCGGCCCGCCCCGGAGAGCTGGACCATCGCCGCCGTAGTCATTCTTTGTCTGCTGACCGGTGCGGTCCTGCTGCTCACACGCAGAACCAGCCTCCAGATCGCGGTCCCCCTCGCCCTGGCGTGTGCCTACGGCGGCTGGTGCTACTGGGAGTTCGCACGCGATCTGGACGTGGAAATGGTTTCCCCGCTGGTGGGCCTGGGGCTGACGTGGTTCGCCTCGGTGTTCTTCATGCTGATCACCGAAGGCGTGGACAAGAACCGCGTTCGGCGGATGTTCGCACAGTACCTCTCGCCCGCCGTACTCTCGGAAGTCGTGGACCGCTACGAAGATCAGCTGGAAGGCAAGGTCGGCCGAAACGAGACGGTCAGCATCCTGTTCTCGGACATCCGCGGCTTCACGACACTCTCCGAAACGCAACCGCCGGACAAGGTCGTGGAGATACTCAATCGCTATTTCTCCGTCATGACCGAGGTGATCTTCGAACAGCAGGGCACGCTGGACAAGTTCATCGGCGACGCCATCATGGCCTTCTGGGGGGCCCCTCTGAAGGCGGACGACCACGCGCAGCGGGCCGTCGCCGCGGCCGTGGGCATGACTCGCGCCCTCCCGCCGCTGAATGAAGAACTCAAGGCCGCCGGCGCCCCGGCCCTGGGTATGGGCGTGGGAATCAACACCGGCGAAGTCATCCTGGGCAACATCGGCTCCGCCCGAAAGCTCGATTACACCGTCATCGGCGACAACGTAAACCTGGCATCCCGCGTGGAGGGGTTAACAGCGAAGTATGGCTGCCCGGTCGTGATCTCCGAGGCGACGCGCCAGGCGCTGGGCCCGGAATGGCCTTGCGGCGTCATCGATCTGGTTCGGGTAAAGGGCAAGCAGGTGCCCGTACGGATGTATCGTCCACTGGCCCTGCCCTCAGACGCCACCGATGCGCTAAAGGCGGCCCGGCACATGGATGAGCTCTCGGAAACCGCGTTTCAGGCTTATCTGGCAAAGGACTGGGATCGCGCCGAAAGAAGCTATCGTGCTCTGGGCGAGGACGACCCGATTGGCCGTATGTATCTGGATCGAATAGCGATTTATCGGGAACAAGCGCCGCCCGCAAATTGGGATGGCGTTCATATCTTTGAAACGAAATAATGGAGGCTCGGGTGAAAAGACCGGACCGCAACCGGCGCCATCCGTCAGGCCGCCACCGGGCAGAGTTAAAAACAATACAGGTAAGGCCATGCTAAAACGCATTCTCGGGCTTGCGCTCCTCGTGCATTTATCGACCGCGGTCGCCGCCGGCACCGCCTATGTTCACAGCCTCAAGGCTCCCATACTGGCCGCCCCGCAGTTTGGCGCCAAGACCGTGGCCACCCTCAAGCGGGGGGACAAGCTGGCGGTAACGGAAAGCCGCGCCCACTGGTACCAGGTCCGGGCCGACGGCCACACCGGCTGGGTCGCCGCGCTCCTGGTGGGCGAGCAACCCCCGGTCCAGCGCCGGAGCTACATCACCGGCAACGGCCCGGAGATCCACAACAACGCCCGGCGCCGGGCCTCGGCCGTCACCACCGCCGGGGCGGCCCGTGGCCTTGCGGACACGTCCCGGGCCCGTCTCAACGGCGACCAGGCCAGCGATTACACCTCCCTCGCCGTGGTGGAGTCCTACAAGACCCCCGACGAACAGGCCCTGCAATTCGTGGACAAGGTGGTGAAACCATGAGGCGCTTCTTCCTGCTCGCACTGCCCGCCTTGTGCGCGGCGTTCACCCTGGCGCCGGTCGCCACTCGCGCCGCCGATCACCCCCAGCAGTTCCGTCAGCGGTTGAGCGACATCGCGCCGCCCACCGGCACCACGGACGCGGATGTGGCGGCGGAAATCCAATTCGGCCGAGAGGTTGCCGCCCGCATCCTTGGACGCTACCCCCTGTCCGACAACAAGGCGCTCACCCGCTATGTGAATCTCCTGGGCAAGGGGCTGGCCCTGCATGCGGACCGACCCGAACTCCCCTGGCATTTCGCCGTCATCCAGTCGGATCAGATCAATGCCTATTCGGCCCCGGGCGGCTATGTATTCATCACCACGGCCGCCATCGCCCAGATGCACGACGAAGCCGAACTGGCCGGGGTGCTGGCCCACGAGATCATTCATGTCAATCGCCGGCATATCGTGCGGGCACTGGACATCCACGCCAAGGACGGCAGCGTTGCCGGCGGATTGGCCCGTTTCTTCGGCGCCGCGGGTGATCCGGCCCGCATCGCCTTCACCCAGGCCCTGGACAAGGCCATGAGCATTCTGTTCAAGGATGGGCTGGACAAGGCCGATGAAGAAGAAGCGGACCGCCTTGGGACGCTGCTGCTGGCTCAGGTGGGCTACGATCCCGCCGGCCTGGAGCGTTACCTGAAACAACTGGAAACCGTGAAAGACCACGCCGAACTGGCGGTGGTTTCGCGTACCCATCCGCCGCTGCCCGCGCGGGTCGCCGACATCACCCGGCTGATGCGCGAACAGAACATCGCAAAACTAGACTATCCAACCGCACAGGGACGGTTTGACCGCTATGCTCGATAAACAGAAAAGAACCCGCGCCTTCATCTCTCCCGCCGCCGGCTCGGCCGCTCTGCTCCTCGCAGCAGCGGCCTGCCTGAGCCCCGGTGTCGCCTCGGCGGACGATTACCACTACGTCAACATGCTGGTCGGCGATCGGGCCAGCGGTATGGGCGGTGCCTATACCGCCGTTTCCGACGATCCATCGGGGCTCTACTACAATCCGGCGGGCACGGCTTATACCTTCACCCGCAATCTGTCGGCCAGCGCCAACGCCTACCACAACACCCGCACCGTCTATAAGGACGTAATCGGCGGGCGGGACTGGGTCCGGGAGTCCTCGGTGCTGATCCCGAACTTCTTCGGCATCACCCAGCCCCTGGCCAACGGCACCATCGGTTTTTCCTACGTGGTGCCCGACGCCATACAGGAAGACCAGGACGAGACGTTCAACAACGTCACCTCGAGCATCGAGCGCTACCACATCGACTTCAACAACAAGAAGAACGTCTACAAATTCGGACCCTCCTATTCCATGGGCATCGGCGACTCCCTGTCGGTGGGAATGACGCTCTACGTGCACTACGGCGAGCAGGAAAACATCAACAACCAGATCGTGACCCTGGATTCCGCCACCAACGATCGGGAATGGAGCTACGTGCAGCTCCAGACCAGGGAATGGGGCATCGAACCGGTGCTGGGGGTGATGTGGTCACCGGGAGACACACTGTCCGTGGGGCTGACCTTGCGCAAAACCGAGATCTTCAACAGCCGCAGCTACTACTACCAGAGCTGCCGGGGCTCCTCCGCGTCGTCCTCGTCCCTGTGCAAACCGGGCCTGATCAACACCTTCGAGCGCCACTTCGACACCAAGCGGGAATACCCGCTGGAGACCCGACTCGGCATCGCCTGGTTCCCGAATCCATCCTTTCTGCTATCGGCCGATTTCGGATACTGGGGCAAAGCCAAGGACAAGATCATGGACCGCACCATGGAGGCCACCTGGAACGCCGCCCTGGGCATGGAGTACTACCTGAGCAACCGCTGGGCCTTGCGGGGCGGGCTCTATACCAACCGGGCGAACACGCCCTCCGATGTAACCGTCTACGATCACATCGACTACTACGGCGGCAGCCTCAGCCTGACCCGGTTCACCCGAAGCTCCTCCATCACCCTGGGCATCAGCGAGGCCCTGGGCAGCGGCCAAGCCCAGGTGTTCAATTCGAATTTCCAGAACCAGGACGTGAGTTCGCAAGTCACCACGGTGTTTCTGTCGACACAATATGTTTATTGAATCCGCGGCTGGGCCAAAGCCGGAAACGTGGAGTCATCGCCGCCGCAGCGGCATAATGACGGCGGGCCGCCGGGCGGGAATTCCCCGCCCCCGGCGGCCCGCTGCGCGTTTCCATTCACCGGCGACAGGATTTCCCATGCCCGCAGAAGCCAATCTCCTTTACGAACTTCATCTGGTGCCCCGCTGGGCCGATATGGACGCCCTGGGCCACATCAACAACGCCACGTACTTCACCTACTGCGAGCAGGCGCGAATCTCCTGGTTCGACGAGATCGGCAAGGGCGCCAGCCTCTCCGGCGGCACCCCGGAAGGCCCCGTGGTGGTCAACGCCCACTGCACCTTTCTGAAGGCCGTGGTCTACCCGGCTCGGCTGATCGTGCGGATCAGCGGCGGCATCCCCGGCCGCAGCAGCTTTGAAACGTACTACGAGATCCGCGATGCCGACGATACAGACATCCTCTACACCACCGGCTCGTCCAAGGTGGTCTGGGTGAATCACCGGGAGGGCCGTTCCGCGCCTTTGCCCCCTGAAATCCGGGAATTGCTGCCCCCGCCCGGCGAATAACAACCAACGGAGCCGTGCCGAATGCGCAAGCTACTGATCGCCCTCATCGTCCTGGCCGCCGTCATCTACGGCGGAATCAAGGGATACCTCTGGTATGAGGTGAGCCACAAGGCAGATCGGGCGGTGAACGCCCTGAAGCCCTTCGCTGACATCACCTACGACGGCGTCACCAGTTCGCTGGGCGGGTCAGTGGGACTCACGGGCGTACGCATTCGGCCTCGAACCGTCGACGACGACATCCGCATCGACAAACTTGAATTCCAGGCCCCGGACCTGTGGTTCCTGCTCGGCGCCACCCGCGAACTCAACAAGGGCACGGCGCCCGACCGCATGGGGTTCACGGTCGAGGGGTTGAGCGTATCCACGTCCGGGGCGCTTCTGGCGATGCTGGAAAAAGGCGCCAGCAAGCACCGCGGCGCCGGCGGCGACGTCAAGAACTGTGGCAACGTCACCTTCATCGGGGCCGACGAGCTCCACACCATGGGCTACGACCGCGTCAACGCCGACATCCACAGCCACTACCGCTTCGACCCGGCCTCGGGCGACCTGCATATGTACTTCGAGCTTATGGGGCACGACATCGGCGACCTCAGCATGGACGGGGTATTCGCCACCGACGCCCGCCATCTGTCCGCGACCGAAATGATGGGCGCCAAGCCCATGTTGAAATCCGCCACCATCCGCTACGCGGATCTCTCGTACAACAAGCGCAGCAGTGAATTCTGCGCGCATCGGGAAGGCATCAGCGTCGACACCTACATCGACCGCAGCGTGGCCGATGCCGCGGATGAGGCACGACAGGCCGGGCTCGCGCCTCAGAAACCACTGATCGACGCCTACCGCCGGTTCCTGGCCGGCTCCGGGACGCTGACGGTGAAGCTGGACCCGCCCGCGCCGGTCGACATCAGCACGCTTCGGTTCTATACGCCCAAAGGCATCGCTTACCAGCTCGGCCCACAGTTGGATATCAACGGCCAGCCCGTGGACAACCTTCGGTCTCTTTGGGCCAACGCGGACACCCGGCGCCGTCCACCCGGCCAGACGGCGTCGGCGGCGCCCAAACAGCCCTCCTCGTCGAAGGCCTCGGCCGCTGACGCGGGCGCGTCACGGGAGGCCGCAAAACCCCGGCTAAAGACCATACGCGTGGCGGAACTTGAAGGACATCTGGGAGAAACCGCCCGAATCAGAATCAAGTCCGGCCGGGAATACGTGGGCGTGCTGGAAGCGAAACGCGGCGACAAACTCATGTTGAAGCGGCAATTGCGTGGCGGCTATATGACCTTTCCCGTGCCCCTGGACGATCTGGACACCATCACGCTGCTCAATCGCTGAACGTCATGACGGATGCAAAGCCCCGATGCGCCTGGTGCACGGACGACCCGCTGTACATTGAGTATCACGATACCGAATGGGGTGTGCCGTGCCGGGACGACCGGCGCCTGTTCGAATTCCTCATTCTGGAGGGCGCACAGGCCGGACTGAGCTGGATTACGGTGCTGCGCAAGCGCGAGAACTACCGTCGCGCCCTGTTCGATTTTGATCCGGAACGGGTCGCCACCCTATCCGACAAGGACCTGGAGCGACTGCGCCAAGACCCGGGGTTGATCCGCAATCGGCTGAAGCTGGAATCAGCGCGGCGTAATGCCCGGGCGTTCCTGGAAATTCAAGGGGATCAGGGGCGGTTCGCGGATTTCATCTGGGGTTTTGTGGACGGAACCCCCATCGTCAACCGATTCGGGCACATCGGCGAAGTCCCCGCACGCACCCACGTTTCCGACGCCATGTCCAAGGAACTGAAACGCCTCGGCTTCAATTTCGTCGGCAGCACCATCTGCTATGCCTACATGCAGGCCACCGGCATGGTCATGGACCACACCTCGGACTGCTTTCGATATCGGCAACTCGCCCGACCACAGACACCGTGAATTTCCTGGCTCACCTCTATCTCGCCGACCCCAATGATGCTTCCATGGTCGGCAACATGTTGGGGGACTTCGTGAAGGGGCGTCTCGAAGATGCGCCTTATTCACCCGAAGTCATCCACGGCATCCGTATCCACCGCCACACCGATGCGTTCACCGACGCCCACCCGATGGTCGTGCAAAGCCGCAACCGGATCGCGCCCGCATATCGCCGCTGTGCCGGGATCATCATCGACCTGGCCTACGATCACTTCCTGGCCGACAACTGGGAACGCTACGCCGTCCGAACCGACCTCGCCTCGTTCGCCCAAACCGCTTACGACGCCCTGTTGCGCCACGAGCCCATTCTGCCGTCGAGGCTTCGCCGAATGTTGCCCTACATGGTGGAAAACGACTGGCTGGTTTCCTACGCCCGGCTGAGCGCCGCCGAGCAGGCACTGGACCGGATCGCGGGACGTCTGCGGGCACCTGAAATGCTGGTGGGCGGCGGCGCCGAAATCCGCCGTAACTACGAAGGCATGGAGGCGGATTTTCACGCCTTCTTCCCGGATTTGGTCGCCCACATCGAGGCATACAAACAAGCCGGCCCGGAGTAACGCAATCCGGTCCGCCGTTGCGTTGCCGCGGCCCCACCCCCACACTTCAGGCTGTAACCGCGCATTCATCGGCATACGCGGACCACGGACCATGAAGAGAGGATCCAACGCACAACATGGTGCCTTTGATCAGTCTGGTACTGGGCGGCGGACTGGCGGGGCTGGCCGGCTACGTCCAGGTCCGCCTCGCCGACCACATTCGCAACAACACCCGCCGCCGGGTCACGCGGCTCCTCCTGATCCTGGGCGGCGTTTCGCTGGGGCTGGTCGCCGCCTACTGGCCCGACGAATTGCACTTGGCCACGCGCTGTGGCGTATTCCTGGGCGGATTCGGCGCCGCCCACGTCCCTTTGTTTTTCCTCATGCGGAAGCGGGGGCTGCCGCCTCGGCGCCGGCCATAGCCGAGCAGTGGGGAACGGTGTTCAGGCGTCCGGGGCTGGCACCACCACCCGAAGCGCCCCCGACAGCACACTGAAACGGGCCGGCGTGCGACCGACGAATTCACCGTCGGCGTAGATCCTGTGACCACTTCGGGTGTGAACCTCAATGCTCGGCGCGGCGAGCCGTGAAACCCCGTCCACCCGTCGTTGCTCGCCCCGGCGCAGGGCTATCGCCAAACGAAACGCCCTGCGCAGGCTCATGGGATCCAGGCTGTAGAGATGAAGTATTCCGTCCTCAATCCCGGCTTCCTCGTCCACCGCCATGCCGCCGCCGTAGTAACGGCCGTTGCCCACCGCCAATTGGATGCTGCGAAGCCTGGCCGCATTGTTCTGCCATCGAACCGTGGCATGGAATGACCGCACCGAGCGCACGGCCCGCCACGCGGCACGGACATAGCTCCATGGCCCCAGCCTGCGTTTATCCTCCGCCGACAAACGCCGATTGACCGAAACCCCGGCCCCGATATGGGCGACATTGAAGAAAATCTTGCCGTTCACCACGCCCAGATCAATGGCACGAGGCTCCCCTTCGAAGGCAATCCGGCAGGCCGCCTTGGCATCCAACGGCAGCCCCACGCTGCGACAGAGATCGTTGGCCGTCCCGGCCGGCACGATACCCACGGGCCGATTTGCGTCCCGCAAGGCTTCGGCCATGTGGTGCAGCGTACCGTCGCCGCCGGCGACGATGATGCGGTCGCATCGCGGGCCGTCATGGCGAATCTGTTTGCAGGCCTCTTCCGGCGAACGCGGGAGGCACAGGCGGTAGCCCACCCCTTTCCCTTCGGCCCACTCCACCAGCTCGTCCGCCAGCACCCGTCCGGTGTTGCTGTTGCAATTGGCCAGCAGCAGAACCGATTCCATGGCGCGCCTCAACCGCCCTCGGACGGGGGCCGTTCGAGCAGCAAATGGGCGCGGGCGGTGGCGATGCTTCGGCTGGCATCGTCCTGCCAGGCCGCCATCGCGACATTGGCCACGCGATGCCCCTGGCGCCAGACCGTGCAGCGCGCGAAAGTATCCTGGGGGCGTCCCGGGCGCAGGTAGTCGATGCTGAAATCGACGATCTTGGGCAGCAGCGCCGTCTCCTGATTCCACACCAGTTGCAGAATCGCGGAGTGCTCCATGAACGCGCCGATCACGCCGCCGTGAAGAGCCGGCAGATTCCGGTTGCCGATGTTGCTGTCCTGGTACTTCAGCCGGAACAGCAGGCCCTCGTCGTCCTCGGTGAACTCCATGCCGATCAGCTTGGCATACGGCACCAGCTCCACCACCGCGCGGGTGTCGCCCCGGCGCTTGGCATCCACGATGAAATCCCCGAATTCACTCATTCCGCGCCCTCCATCATGCTCGCGTCGGCGCGGCCGATGCGCATGAATGTGCTCATGCTGGTGGCGATAGGGTCCGACGGGTCGTCCTGGTATGCGACACAGCGGGCGAACGCGATCTGGGAGGTCACGCGGTAGCAATGGGCGCGGGCATAGACATCCCGCTCGGGCTCGGCGGGCTTCATGTGATCCACGCGCAGGTCCAGCGTGGCGACCACCTGGGGCGGATCGAAACTCGACACCGCCGCGCAGCCGCAGGTCTGGTCGATCAAGGTGGTCAACACCCCGCCATGGATATGGCGGCGGAAGGGATTGCCGATCAATTCCTCCCGATACGCGATCCGGGCGATCACGGTATTCGGCTCAACGTCCACAATCTCGCAGCCGAGCACCCGGCTGTGGGGAATCATGTCGAAAAACCCCCGAGCCAATGTCAGTCTTCGTTGTTTTTCCCGTTCGTCCCAGCCCATGGCCGATGCTCCCGATCCGTTTCAGTCCAGTTCGCCAATCCGGTCCTCCAGTACGATCTGGAGTTCCAGCGGCGGCATTTCCACGCCTTCCAGGTCCGGCGTCCACTCCACGCCCGCCAGCAGGCCGTCCGCGTCCATTCCGGGCAGCCAATGCTCCAGGAACGCATCCATGGGAATCGGAGCCGGTATGTACTCGGCCCACTCATCCGTGGCGGCGGCCTGGGCGCCTTCCTCCGACGACCAGAATGGGATCACGTCGCTGTCGTCGTCCTCGCTGGACGGCGCGGTGGCCCAGCCCTCGGGATGCTCCAGCGCCCAGATGTCGCCGGTTTCGATCACGCGTTCCAGAAATGCGTTGAAACGGGCCTGAGCAGTGGTGTCGGCGTCTGAATCGTCCACGGAACACTCCTCGTCAGTGGTCTGACGGTGATTGGATGTTATGATTCGGCGTCGTCCCCGGCGCCATGCGCAACGGAAGCGCAGTGTACCGGCCCGGAGGAAACCCGACCACTCGAGAATGATCCTTTGAGCAGCACCGACAAACAACACACTCTGGCCTATCTTGGTCTCGCCATGACGGCCCTGTTCTGGGCCGGCAACGCCGTGGTGGCACGCGGCACATCGGGGAGCATCCCGCCACTGGCTCTGGCCTTCTGGCGCTGGGCGATCGCCCTGGTGGTGATCGCCCCGTTCGGATTTCGTCTGGTGCTGCGGGACTGGCCGACGATTCGCCGGCATTTTCCCCAGATCATCTCATTGGCGATCTTCAGCGTCGGCCTTTTCAATACGCTGCTTTACCTGGCGGCCCAGTCCACGAGCGCGGTAAACATCGCGTTGATGAATTCCACGATTCCGGTGGTGGTGGCACTGCTGGTGTGGCTGCTGCTGCGGGAACCGGTCTCGCCGCGCCAAGCCGGCGGCATCGGCCTGGCGCTGGTCGGCATGCTGGCGATCATCGCCCGGGGCAGCCTGGACACCCTGGCGCAATTCAGCTTCAACGCCGGCGATCTGATCATGGTGGGCGCTGTGGTTTCCTGGGGGCTGTACTCCGTGCTGCTGCGCCGGCACAGCGTACCCGTTCATCCAGTGGCCCTGCTGACCGTTCTCATCGCGCTGGGCCTGCCCATCATCCTGCCGTTCTATCTCGCCGAACTCTACGCCCAAGGCGGCTTTGCCATGAGTCTGCACCTGCTGCCGCCTTTCCTGTATGTCGGGGTTTTCCCCTCCGTATTGGCGTATCTGTTCTGGAACCACGGCGTGGCTGTGATCGGCCCGGCGCGGTCGGCCATGTTCATCTATCTCACCCCGGTGTTCGCCACGGGCCTGGCGCTGGTATTCCTCAACGAACAACTGCACCTGTTTCACGCCGCCGGCGCGCTGCTGATTCTCGCCGGTCTTTTCCTGGCGACCCGGCCGGCGGCCCGCCGTTCCGCGGCGCCTCCCCTGACTGACTGAACCCTGGCAGCCGATCAACCCGATCTCCGGCCCCTTTGAATCGTTCGGGGCGTACCCCAAGTCCCTGTGGGAGGAAATTTCAGTCTCGCCGGAGGGCACAAGCCATGGAAAAGATCTGGGTTCTGGTCGCCGATGCGAGCCGCGCGCGCTACTTCGAAACGGATTCGCCGATGGGTGAACTGCGGGAGACCGCCGACATGGTTCACCCGGAGTCACGATTGCACGAACGGGCCATTCGCACGGACAAGCAGGGGCGCGCGTTCGACAGCTCGGGGTCAGGCCGACATGCCTTGGATGAGCGGGAATCCATCCGGGAACAAGCGGCTACCACCTTCGCCATCGAGATCGCCGATTACCTGGACAAAGCCCGCACAGAGCACGCCTTCGACCGCCTGATCGTCGTGGCGCCGCCGAAGTTCCTGGGCGAGCTGCGCGAGCGCCTCGATGACAACGTCCGGGATCTGATCAGCCTCGAGCTCGATAAGGATCTGGCCCATATCGAGAAGGCAGCCGAGATCCGAACTCACCTGCCCGAGCGGCTGTGAGGCACACCGGCGACGACTCTCCGGTTCCGCGGCAACAGCGCCTTCGGTTCCTGGGAGAGCCATCGAACTTCCCGGATGGCAGGGCGGACTTCCGCGTGGTCGAAACCCACACCTCGTGGGTCTACCTCTGCGGCGACCATGTCTACAAGCTGAAAAAACCGCTGCGCTATCCCTACCTCGATTTCACGACGGTGGAAGCCCGCCGCGTCAACTGCGAGGCGGAGCTGCGGCTCAACCGGCGTCTTGCACCGGATATCTACCTGGAAGTCACCCCTTTGACTGTGGACTCCGCCGGCGCGCTTCGCCTGGGTGGATCGGGTGCCGTTGCCGACTGGCTGGTGAAAATGCGCCGCTTGCCGGCGGACCGGGAATTCGAGCACTTGCTCACCCATGGCGGCGTGGCCCAAGGCGATCTCTACAAACTGGCGCTGACCCTGGCGGAATTCTACCGACGCGCCCGGGAAGCGCCCATCGCCGCGACGGACTACATCGATCAGTTTCGCCGGGAAATCGACACCACCAGACAGGCGCTGGAGCGCTACGCCGGCGAACTGGGAGGCGACCGATTCAGCGGCGGCTTGAACGCCCAGCAGGCGTATCTGGATGACCAGGGGCCGCGCCTGGCCGAGCGCGTGGCAAGCGGGCGTATCGTCGAAGGCCACGGCGATCTGCGCCCCGAGCACATCTTCCTGACGCCGGCACCGCAGATCATCGACTGCCTGGAATTCAACCGGGACTTCCGCATCCTGGATCCGGCCGATGAACTCGCGTTTCTGTCCATGGAATGCGACCGTCTCGGCGAGCCGGCCGTCGGCCCCCAGTTGTTCGGTATCTACCGGGAGACCACGGGGGACGATCCTCCCTCGGATTTGGTCCGGTTCTACACCCACTTCCGGGCCGGGCTTTGGGCGCGCCTGACCATCCTGCATCTGGACCGTCCGGGCGGCCGGGACGTGCGATCCCACTGGATCGACAAAACCCACCGCTACCTGGATCTGATGGGGGATCGCCCCTAACCCAGCCCCGCCGGGTTGGCGCTCAAACGTCCGTAGCGGGCGGCCACTCCGACGTCAACTCCTCCACCGGCTCGTCGGCATGCAAGCGGCGTATGGCCTCCGCCAGATAAGAGGCAGCCGAAATGGGAATCACCTTGGGCCCGACCAGCGACGGCTCCAACCGAAACGGCGGTACGCTATCGCTGATCAATACCTGATCCAGCGCCGGGTCGGCCATGACGCTGTTGGCGTCCTTGACGAACAGCCCATGGGCGGCCACCGCGTAAACCCGCTTCGCCCCCTGCTCCCTTGAGGCCGCCGCCGCCCGCGCGAGGGTGGTGCCGCTGCTGATCAAGTCGTCCACGATCACCACGGTCCGGTCCCGCACATCTCCCACGAACGCCTTGCCGGTCACCCGTCCCTCACTGCGCTGCTTTTCCATGAAGGCGACGGGAATCTCCCGCCCCATCACGGCGCCCAGGTGCTCTCGGAACAGGTCGGCACGTTTCATGCCCCCGGCGTCCGGCGACAGGACCACCGGCACATCGCCGCCCAAATGAGAAAGCAGCCATTGCACGAACAGCGGCGCACTGTCCAGGTGATGGGTTCGACACCGGAAGGCGTTTTCGAAGGCCGCCAGGTTGTGCACTTCCATGCACATCACCGCGTCCACGCCCACGGCCTCGAACAGGGCCGCCACATAGCGCGTGGTCAGCGGGTCGCGCAGTTTGGTGCGGCGGTCCTTGCGGGCATAGGCCAGGTAGGGAACCACTGCCGTCACCCGGGCGGCGCCGGCGTCCCGCACGGTGCCGAGAAAGAACAGCAGTTTGCAGAGTTTGTCGTTGACGCTGTCGTCGTCATCCCCGTACAGGGAATGCACCACGTAGACATCCCTGCCGCGCACCGCCGTCAGCGGGCGGGCCTTGTGCTCGCCGTCCTCGAAATCGCGTTCTTCGTGTTCGGCCAGGGGCACCTGCAGGCATTCGGCCATCTGCTCCGCCAACGCCCGGCTCCGACCCAGGCCGAATATGCAAAGCTCGCTGGTATGGCTCATGGGCATCTTCCTTGGTGGGACACACGTGTCTGACGGGCTTCGCCGCGCTCCGCCCGGCCGCGCCGGAAATTCACACCCTCAGAGGCACGGACAGCATAGAGAAAGGCAAAGTATTGTTCCTCTCTCTCTGTGTACTCTGTGCCTCTGTGGTGGACGCTTCGATTTATGCGAAACCCCCGCTTTTCTGCATGCGTCCCCGCCGGCGCCGTTACAAGCGCCGACCGATCCGGAACTTGTCCACCAGCCCCTGGAGGTCGGCGGCCAGCTTGGCGAGTTCGTCGCTGGCGCGGGTGGTGTGGGCCACGCTTTCCGCGCTTTCGTCGGCCACCTGATTGATGTTCACGACGTTGCGGTTCATCTCCTCGGCGACCGAGCTTTGTTCTTCGGCGGCGCTGGCGATCTGGGTATTCATGTCGTTGATGCTACCCACGGCGGTGGTAATGGATTCCAGGGCCTCGCCGGCCTCGCGGGCCCGCTGCACCGCGCTCTCGGTCTGCGTGGTGCTGTGGCTCATGACCTCCACGGTCTGCCGCGTGCCCAACTGCAATCGCTCGATCATGTCGTGGATCTCCTGGGTGGACTCCTGGGTCCGTTGAGCCAGGCTGCGGACCTCATCCGCTACCACCGCGAAGCCACGCCCCTGCTCCCCGGCGCGGGCCGCCTCGATGGCCGCGTTGAGCGCGAGCAAATTGGTCTGCTCGGCCACGCCGCGAATCACATCCAGTACCGTGCCGATGTTCGCGCTGTCCTCGTCCAGGCGGGCAATGGCCTCGCCCACCTGCTCGACGTCAGTCGCCACCAGGTTGATGGCCTCGATGGCGGCGGCCACCACCTGACGGCCCTGCTTGGCGCTGCCGTCCGCCTCATGGGCCGAGTTCGCCGCCTCGGAGGCATTGCGCGCCACCTCCTGAACGGTGGCGGTCATCTCGTTCATCGCCGCGGCGACGTCGTTGGTCTCCTCCTTCTGGCGGTTCACGCCTTGCCGCGTCTGCTCGGACACGGCGGACAGCTCCTCCGAGGCCGAAGCGAGATGAGCCACTGCGTCCGCCACTTGTCCCAGGACATGCCCGAGTCCGCTTTGGATCTTGTGAGCGCTACCCGCAAGCCGCCCCAACTCGTCTTCACCACCCTTCTGGATCTCGCGGGTGAAATCGCCCTCGGCCAAGCGGTCCAGGTCTTCCACCAGGCGATTGGCGGGCTGGAGAATCATGCGCTGCAGCAACCAGACGAACACCAGAAAGGAAACCACCACCGAGATACCCACCAACACCAGGCTGAGAACCACATCGCGCTCCGCCCGCGCGTTCTGGCTGTCGGCTCGGGCCGCAGCGGCCTTCTCGATGGCCTCCTGGGCCGCGTTGATATTGTTCAGCGGCTCATCGGTTGCGCCGCGCACCGCATCGTCCGCGCGCCGTGCATCAAAGCCGTTTTGTTGATAGGCCGCGTATCCCTGCTTGTAGGCCTCGACCATGGAGGAGTGGGCATTCAGAAACTTGTCCAACGCCTGCCGGGCGACCGGGTCTTCAACGCGCCCGCGCAAATCGGCCGCGGCCTTGCGAAGTGAGTCGCCTCGACGGACAAACGCGTTCCAGTACTGCTCGCGCTCGGCGGCGTTATCACCCCGCAGCAGCAGGTCTTTCCAATCCCGTACCTGTTCGTGGAACGCCACTTCCAGGTGGATCACGTCGCGTTCAAGCGCGACGTCCCGGCTCATCAACTGCTCGAAGCCGGCGATATTGCTTTGCAGCCGGTACATCCCGAACAACGCGCAAGCGATTACAACCACCGTCGCCAAGCCGGTAATCAGCAAGAGCTTGTTGCGGATGCTGCCCATCAGGAAACGAGTCATCTGGTCCTCCGAATGGAGTCTGGAAATCTGGCAAGTAGATACGCCGGCCACGCCGCTGGCCGGCAAGGGAGACGCTGATTCAGTGCCGCCGCCGTGGGAGCGAATCAGTGCCCCCCTGGCGGTATCCCGCACCCACGTTATCGGCCGCGCGGACGGAGTCTTTAAACCCGATGATAACGGCCGCCGGTTACCATCCAGCCTTGCGTCGACGCCGCTGTGCGACGCAGAATACCCCAAAACCCGGAGGCGCCCTTCTCTTATGTACGAGAGTTATTTCGGACTCTCCGAACGCCCTTTTTCCATCACCCCGGACCCGCGTTACCTCTATCTCAGCTCGCGGCACCGGGAGGCGTTTGCCCATCTGGCCTACGGCATCCGCGAGCGCGGCGGCTTCGTGCAGCTCACCGGTGAGGTCGGCACCGGCAAGACACTCGTCGCCCGCGCGGTGCTGGAGGATCTGCCAGGCAACGTGGACGTGGCGCTGATCCTCAATCCCAGCGTAACGGTACGCGAGTTCCTCACGAGCATCTGTCGAGAGCTTGGCATTCCGCCGCCCAAACGCAGCTATAGCGTCAAGGCGATGACCGATGCGCTGTATGACTATCTGCTCGCTTCCTACGGCCAGGGCCGTCACACCGTAATACTGGTGGACGAAGCCCAGAACCTGAGCCAGGACGTGATCGAACAGGTGCGGCTGCTGACGAACCTGGAAACATCCAAGGAGAAACTCCTCCAGATCATCCTGGTGGGCCAACCGGAACTGCGCGCCCTGCTCGCCCGCCACGAGCTGCGGCAAGTCGCTCAGCGCATTACCGCGCGTTACCATCTGGAGCCGTTGACGGGTCGGGAGACGCGGGACTACATCGGGCACCGGGTCCGAGTCGCCGGTGTCGAACGGCCTCTGTTCAGCCCGGCGGCCTGCTTCCTGATCCGCCGTTTCTCGCGCGGAATCCCGCGCCTGATCAATATCATCTGCGACCGCGCGCTGCTGGGCGCCTACGCCTCGGGACACCACCGGGTCAAGGCGTTCACCGTCTGGCGCGCCGCGCGCGAAATCAACGGCAAGGGGACCGGCCAACGGCGCTTGCTTCGCCCGTTGGCTTGGAGTGCCGTAGCCGCGTTGTTTCTGGCCACCGGAGCATACGTGGCCGCCTGGGCCGTGCGCGACGGCGGCAGCCACGAATCCGTACCGAACACGTTTCCGAAGCCGTTGTCCAGCCTGTGGAACCGGTATCCGCGCATACGGCGAAGGCCACTCGAACCCTGGGCGAATCCCTGCTCTCCCTGCATGATCGCGGCAACGATACCGACGCCTTTCGGGCTCTGTTCACGCTGTGGGGTGTGGACCTGCCGGCCGCCGGTGACAAGGCGCCCTGCGACCAGGCGGAGAACTACGGGCTGCGCTGCTACGCGGAAGACGGCGGCTGGGCGCGGCTGACGAGGCTGGGACTGCCGGCGGTGATGGCGGTTCATGACGCCTACGGCGCCTCCCATCGGATCGTGCTCAAGGCCGTCAGGGAAGGCAAGGCGCAAGTCATCTACGGAGGTTCGACCCATCTCGTCGATCCCGACGAACTGCGCGCCGTCTGGGTCAAGAAATTTACGGTGGTCTGGCGCCCGCCCAGCATTGGCGTGGGCACCATCCAGAAAGGCATGATCGGGCCTTCCGTGCGCTGGCTGCGCGAACAATTGGATCAAATGGACGGTCAGGCGGAAGAAACGGCACAGCCCGCCGTTTTCGACGACGCATTGGAAAAACGCGTACGGGACTTCCAACGCCGAAACTATCTGACCGTGGACGGCGTGGTGGGCGAGAACACCCTGGTGCGCATCGTCTCTGAACTTCCGAACGGCACTGGTCCCCGGCTCCGGGCGAACCAAGGATAGGCGGAGTTCGACATGTCTTACATCCTCGACGCCCTGAAGAAATCCGAACGCGATCGTGCTGCCGCCAAGCCCCCAGGCGCAAGCCAGATTCTGGCCGGGGAAGGCCCCCCTCGCCGCCGCAGTGTCGGGCTCTGGATCGGTGGGATCGTAATCGTGAATGCCCTGGTACTGGCGACGCTGTGGTGGCAGTTTCGAAGCTCGGCCCCCGAATCGGCGGCACCTCCCGTCGCCGCACGACCGATCCACCGTCAGCCGGCGCAACCGGCGCCGATCGCGGCCCAAGCCCGACCCACGCCGCCTCCCCAAGCCGAATCGAGCCCGCAGCCTCCCACGGAAGCCGCGGCGGCAAAGCCCGTGCCGCAGGAACCGCCCACCACCGATCGCGCCGAGTCACCGCCTGCGGAAACACCCGATAGCGCCAAGGCACCCTCCCAACCACCCGCTCCGTCCCCGGAACCCCGGCAACCGCTGAGCCCCCGGGTTACCATCGCCCAAGACGGTCCCGTCCCCCTGCTTCGGGAATTCCCCGAACAGTTCCGGCGCAGCGTTCCGCCCATCCATCTTGA
The DNA here is from genome assembly GCA_963711725.1 of uncultured Gammaproteobacteria bacterium. Lineage (GTDB taxonomy): Bacteria > Pseudomonadota > Gammaproteobacteria > Nitrococcales > Aquisalimonadaceae > CAVQFO01. The sequence continues at coordinate 155,753 of CAVQFO010000043.1, forward strand.
CGTGCACGTCTACGCGGACAAGCCCGCAGAGCGCTTCGTGCTGGTCGATCTCAAGCGCTATCACGAAGGGGATCGGCTGCAATCCGGCGTACAGCTGGAGAAGATCACCGAAGAGGGGATGATCCTGTCGTACCAGGGAACCCGATTCCGGGTACTGGTCCACGAATAGGCTTTTGCCGGGAACCTCCTGCCCCCATTAAGAGTCCCAATAGTGCTACCCACTCGAGAGATTCCGATCCCATGTTATTGAACGGTCCTTCCCGCAGCAGCCCCTTGGCCCAATTCGTCGGGCTTCTGGGCACCGTCATCCTTCTGACCGGCGCCTTCCTGGTGGGCGCGTTCGTGCTTGCCGTCGTCGTCGGTGTAATCGCCGTGGCCGGCCTGACTCTTTACCTGCGAATCTGGTGGTTGCGCCGCAAAGCGGTCACCACAAAAAGCGGCCCCGCGGCCGAGGGGCGGGTGATTGAAGGCGAATACGTGCGCGCCGAGACCCGGCACCGCTAAACTCCCGACTCAACCCCCACCTCGTGTAGGAGCGGTCGTGCCGACCGCGAATCTTGATCACGCTTCAGGACACGAAGAGCACGAAGAGCACGAACGTTGATTTGAAGCGGACAACGGAAGTTCTCAATCGCAAAGCTTCGTGTTCTTCGTGTCTTCTTCGCGGCCTTCGTGACCCGAAACGCTGAATCATTCGCGGTCGGCACGACTGCTCCTACCACGGAAATTACATGGCACCCCGGTCCCACCGCTCCCACACCGGCGTCACCGCCGCAGGCAACGGTGCCAGCCGCCCCAATTCCACCCAACGGTTTTCCGGGCCGTGAAAATCCGAACCCACGGATCCGTGAAGCTCGAAACGCAGGGCATGGCCCACCGCGGCTTCGATCTCCCGGGGCGTACTCGAGCCGCAGACCACTTCCAACGCATCGCCGCCCGCGGCCTTGAACGCTTCCAGAACACGCCGCAGCCAGGCGCCGGTGAGTTGGTAACGAAACGGATGCGCCAACACCGGCGCGGCGCCGGCCTCCTTGAGCCAACTCACGCCATCCGCCAGCGCCGACCAGGGCGGCGGCACGTAGCCGGGCCGGCCACGCCGCAAATACCGTCGGAACGCGTCCCCCGGGTCCTTGGCATGACCCGCCGCGACCAGGTGTCGCGCGAAGTGCGCCCGGGTCACTTGGCCCCCATCCGCCAGTGCCCGCGCACCGTGTTCCGCGCCGTCCAGACCTTTTTTCGCCAGCCGGCGCCCGATCTCGGAGGCGCGCTCCTCGCGCGCCCGCTTCTGCTGCTCCAGCGCCCGTCGCAGAACCTCCGATTCGGTATCGACGCCCAGTCCCACCACGTGCAGTTCCCGGCCGTGAAACTCCACGGACAATTCCAGGGCGGGTAGCAACGACACGCCACAGCGTTCAGCGGCCGTCGCGGCCTCCCCCAGCCCGTCCACGCAATCGTGATCGGTCAGAGCCAGCAGGCGGACCCCCTGGCCCGCGGCTCGCTCCACCACCGCCGAGGGCGCCAAGGTCCCGTCGGACGCGGTGGAATGACAATGCAAATCCACTGGGCTGTGTCTGCCACCCACTCAATTTTGCTCCTGCGGAAACGCGAACCCGGGGGCCAAAGCCTCCGGGTTCGTTTGTTTGGAACCGACTCGCGGACTCCGCGCCGTCAGTTGGGATAGAGCCGCTCCTCGCGCAGCAAGCGATGCCGGCGGAAGATATACCTTTGAAGCTCCGCGGCCGTTTCGCTGTCGGTGTGCTCAAATCTCAGGGCCAGCCGGCGGCCCTGCCGGTGGTCCCGGCCCTGCACGCGAACAACCCGCCCTTCCAGCTGGATATGGCGGTCGCCGGGCAAATCGATCTGGAGGGTCTTGAAGTGCGAACCCCGGCGGGCGCTCTGCATTCCCGGCGTCTCGATGGCGACCCCGGAGGTGGAAATATCCACCACCCGCGTGTGCCCCAACCGGCCGCTGGGATCGGCAATGGACACCTCGCCGGCCTCCGGCTGCACCCGCGCGGAGCGCTCGGCGAGCCGCCCATCCAGAATCAACGGATAGCCGAACTGCAGGGAGACGTGATCGCCATCCGGGTCCGGTACCGCGCTGATATCGAAGAACAAGCGATATGGCCCATCCTCGGCTTTCAATTGCAGCCGCCCCGCGCCCAACAATTGCGAGAGCAGCTCCGGGTCCGCCGTCAGGCGGCTGAGCCGGAACGAACGGGGCGCCACCGCGGGCTCCGTCGATGTCGCGCCGTATTCACGGAAGAGCTCCTTCAAATAGGCCCGCTCTTCTTCGGTGAGGTAGGTCTCAGTCGGCCCCGACCCCATCATTTCACACCTCCAGGGCACGCTGGACATCATCGCCCGGGCCCGTCAGACTCGGCAAAAGCCGCCTTGGATCAACAGTATAACTGTTTAGGGCTATTTCGCCTCCATTACAAGAGGGTGGAATGTCATACCTCGCCTGGATACCCGTCGGATTCGGACTGCTCGGCCTGCTCTTTCTGGTGGCCGGCTTCAGGCGGCTGCGCCGCCGAAAGCTCATCCGCGCGGGCGCCCATGGCTCCGCCGGCTGCGGCATGATCGCAGTGGGAATCCTCGCCGCCGGGCTGGGACTGAACCTTCAGACGTACCGGCGCCTGACTCACGAACAGACCCTGGCGGAGCTCAGTTTCCGCCGGACCGCGCCGGAACGCTACGTGGCGGTGATCGAATACCCCGACAGCAATAAGGCCCGGCGATACGAGCTCGCGGGCGACGAATGGCAGCTGGACGCGCGCATACTCAAATGGACAGGTCTGGGCAATATCGCGGGGCTCGACGCCCGCTACCGGCTGGAACGCATCAGCGGCCGCTTCCGCAACGTTGAACAAGAGCGATCCGCCCGCCATACCGTCTATAGCCTGGCCGATGACCGCGGCCTCGACCTCTGGAGCTTGTCCCGGCGTTATCGCCGGTGGCTCCCCTTCGTGGACGCCGTCTACGGCAGTGCCGCCTACCTGCCCATGGCCGATAACGCGCGGTACAGCGTCAGCGTCGATCAGTCCGGCCTGATTGCCCGGCCGCTCAACCGGCCGGCGCGCGAGGCCCTGGCCAACTGGCATTGAGGGTTCCAACCGTGGGGCGACCCCATGAATCCGCTACATCTGGGCTTCTTCTATCTTGACGCCGTACACCGCCAGGCCGCGGACGCGCTGGGCCGGCTAGGCTTCGGCGCGCAGAGCACCCCTTACCGGCTCACCGGCCAGGGGCACCCGTTCGAACTCCGCCGATACGGCGATAATGACGGCCCCAGCGTGCTGCTGGTTCCGGCCCCGATCAAGGACGCCTCCATCTGGGATCTCGCGCCCCGGGCAAGCGCCGTGCGACGCTGTCTGGACGCCGGCCTGCGGACCTACCTCATCGCCTGGCAAAGCCCGGGAATCGGCGACAGCAGCCTGGGCCTGGACGACTACGCGGGCCACGCGCTGAGCGCTGCCCGGGACTTCATCGCGCGGGACGGCGGGTCATCGACGCCGATTCTGGTCGGCCATTCCCTGGGCGGCACCTTCGCTGCCATTCATGCCTGCCGCTGGCCCGGGGAAATTGGAGCCCTGGGGCTGATTGGCTCCCCCCTGGCCTTTGGCCCGCATATTGGAGACGTCGGCCGCTATATCCGCACACTGGGGAACCCGACGGCGGCGCCGGGGAACATTCCCGGCTCGCTGCTGAGCCTCGCCAGCGCCATGGCTGCGCCGGCCAGTTTCCTGTACGCCCGGTCGTTGGAAATGTTCGCCAGCCTGGGCCAACCCGATAGACTGCACCTCCTCATGGAAATCGAGCGCTGGACGCTGGCGGACATGCCCATGTCCCGGATGCTGTTCGACCAACTGGCGAGCTCTCTCTACGGCGATGACGCCCTGGTCCGGGGCCGCCTGATGCTGCTGGGGCAGCGGCTGGATCCCGCCGCTGTGAGGTGTCCCGTGGCGGCGATTGTGGACGAACGCTGCGATGTAGCACCGCCGGCGGCCATGATGCCCTTCCTGGAGGCCACCGGCGCCTGCGCCACGCGTGTGTTCGAATACCGCGAGGAAGCGGGCGTGGGGCTGCAGCATGTGGGTCCGCTGGTCGGGCGCCGAGCCAACGACCAACTCTGGCCCGACTTCCTGGACTGGCTGACCCGGGGTGCGCAGACGTGGCAAAGGCCCAGGGAAGCTGAGTAGAATGCCCCGCTATGCTGACCCTCACCGATCTCGACCTCCGCCGCGGCCCCGAACTGCTGCTGGGCGACGTCACGCTCACTATCCACCGGGGACAACGGGTGGGCATCACCGGCGCCAACGGCACGGGCAAGTCCAGTCTGCTGGCGTTGATCCGAGGTGAACTGGCGCCCGACAAGGGCGAGCTGTCGCTGCCCGACGATCTGGTCATCGCCCACGTCGCCCAGGAAACCCCCGCCGTGGAGCGGGCCGCCATCGAATACGTCATGGACGGCGACACCGAACTACGGGATATCGAACAACGGCTAACGGAAGCCGAGGATCAGGGCGACGGCGTTCGCCAGGGCGAACTGCACGGACGCCTGGAGAGCATCGGCGGCTACGCCGCCCCTGCCCGCGCCGCCAAACTCATGCACGGCCTCGGCTTCACCCCCGGCCAGGACGAGCAATCCGTAGCCGCATTCTCGGGCGGCTGGCGAATGCGCCTGAACCTGGCCCGGGCGCTGATGTGCCGTTCCGATCTGCTGCTCCTGGACGAACCCACCAACCACCTGGACCTGGATGCCGTCCTCTGGCTACAAAGCTATCTCAAGGACTACCCGGGCACCCTGCTCCTGATCTCCCATGATCGCGACTTTCTGGACGAAGTCGTGAACGCCGTTGCGCACATCGAGAACAGGACGCTGACCCTGTATTCCGGCAATTACTCCGATTTCGAAGAGCAACGTGCCGCGCACCTGGCCCAGCAACAGGCCGCCCACGAACGCCAGCAGCGCGAAATCGAGCATATCCGCCAATTCGTCGACCGCTTCCGCGCCAAGGCCACCAAGGCACGACAAGCCCAGAGCCGCCTGAAAACCCTGGAGCGCATGGAGCGGATCGCTCCCGCTCACGTGGACTCCCCGTTCCACTTCGCCTTTGCGAACCCCGCCAAGACCCCGACGCCTCTGCTGAGTCTCGGCGAAGCCGACCTGGGCTACGGCCGGAACCCCATCCTGAGCGCGGTGAACCTGCAACTGTCCCCGGGCGACCGGATTGGCCTGCTGGGCCCCAATGGCGCGGGCAAATCCACTCTGGTCAAGTCTCTGGCCGGCGAACTGCCGGTGGCCGGTGGCGAACGGCGGCCCGCCCAATATCTGGAAGTGGGCTACTTCGCCCAGCACCAGTTGGAGCAGTTGGACCCGGGCGCCTCGCCGCTGGTCCACCTGCGCCGCCTGGACCCGAAGGCACCCGAGCAGGCGCTGCGGGACTTCCTGGGCGGATTCGGGTTTCCCGGCGACATGGCGCTGCGGGAGACCGCGCCGTTCTCCGGCGGGGAAAAGGCGCGCCTGGCACTGGCCCTGGTGGTCTACGCCCGGCCCAACCTCCTGCTTCTCGATGAGCCCACCAACCACCTGGATCTCGACATGCGGCTGGCCCTCACGGTGGCGCTACAGGATTTTCCCGGCGCCGTACTGCTGGTCTCCCATGACCGGCACCTGCTGCGCAGCGTCGCCGACCGGTTCCTGCTGGTTCACGACGGCCGGGTTCAGGAGTTCGACGGCGATCTGGACGACTACGCCCGCTGGCTTCGCGACGGCGCCGGCGACCGCACTTCCGCAGCCGCGCCAGCGCGCCAAGCACCACTTCCCGCAAGGACGCCCGCCGCGAAGCCGCGCAGCGCCGGCAGGAACTGCAACCCCTTCGCCGTTCGCTGAAGGACCTGGAAAAGCGCCTCCACACTCTGGAACAACGTCGAGCCGCCCTGGAAGAGCGCCTGGCGGATCGGGAACTCTACGACGAGAACCGGAAGCAGGACCTGCAGGACTTGCTACACCAACAGCGGGACGTCGCCGCGGACCTGGAATCCACCGAAGCCCGGTGGCTGGAAATCGGCGAACGGCTGGAAGCCGCGGAGACCACGCCATGAGTGACGACAACGAGCGCATCACGGACCTTGAATTCCGCCTGATGCATCAGGAAGCAGCGCTGGAGGAACTGACCCGGCAAAGCCTGGCCCAGGAAAGGACCATCAAGGCGCTGTCGGCCCGGATCGAGCAACTGACCAGTGCGCTCAGCGAGGTCCGCGAGAGGCTTCCCGCTTCATCCGCCGCCGACGAGCGGCCTCCTCACTACTGAGGCCACGACCCGTTCACTGCACCACGGACCGGATCTCAGGGTTCGAATCCAGTTCCGCCGCCGCGACCGCCTTGACGTCGATTCCATAATCCCGGGGATCCAGCACCCGGCGGATGGACCATTTCCGCCAACTCGCGTCGCTATCGATCAAGCCCGCCAGATTGACCAGCCGGCGGTCCGTATAGGGCCTCCCGTCCGGATCGCGCACCAGGAGCACCAGCGGCTTGAGCCGGCGCTTGGGATCAGCGGAGAGCACAATCCCCAATGCGCCGGTGGTCAACTCCACCAGACTCCCGACCGGGTAGATGCCGATACAGCGGATAAACTCCTCCACCAGTTCCTGACCGAATGAATGCGGCGCAAGCTGGTACAGCAGCTTCAAACCTTCGTGGGCCGGAATACCGTGGTGGTAGCACCGCTCGCTGGTTATGGCGTCGTAGACGTCCGCGATGGCGGTAATGAGCACCGGAGTGGCGATATCGTTCCCGCCCAGGCCGTTGGGATAGCCATCGCCCCGCACGCGCTCATGATGGAAGCGGATGATATCCAAGGCCATGGCCGGCATCCGGCCCGTGGCCTTCATGATTTCGTAGCCTTCCGAGGGATGGCGCTTCATGACCGCGAATTCCTCGCGGGTCAGTTTGCCGGGCTTGTTGAGGATCTCCGACGGCGTGCGCACCTTGCCCACGTCATGGAGAAGCGCACCCAGGCCCATCACCTCCAACTCCTCCCGGGGAAAACCCAGGTGGCGGCCAAAGGCAATGGTGAGGATGCACACGTTCATGCAGTGGATGGACGTGTATTCATCCTTGTTCTTCAGGTTGGTCAGCCACAAAGAGGCATTGGCGTTATCGGAAATGGTGTCGACGAGATCGGAGACCACGTGGCGGGCCTCCTCGGTGTCGACGCTGGCACCCAGGCGCACATCTTCAAACGCGCGCGCCACCACCCGGCCGGCGCTCTCGCGCAGCCGGCTGGCCTTCTTCAAATGGGCGGGATAGAGGGCGGGATCCGCCTGGCCGGTGAGATCCGGCTCCGGCCCGCGCCGAATCACCCGGGCCCGGGCCTCTTGCCGGGGTGCCGAGGGGACGTATTCACGCTGGGGAATCGAGACTTCCGAGCGCTTGATGTCGACGTAGACGAAACGGCAATGATCCCGCAGGCGGCGGAGCTCGTCCTCTTCCTGGATCACGAACCCCTGGAACAGAAACGGCGTGCCCACCCAGGGGCGATCGAGTTCCGCAACATACATCCCGATCGCAAGATCGGAGACGTCAACCTTTTGCCGAGACATGCTCTCCTCGTGCGCATCCCGGAGACCGCACATCGCGCCGGTCTCTGCGCATTGTCATTTCCTTGAATTGTAAACCCCTCGCGAGCTGAATGCATGAGCCAAAGGTAATACGCAAGACGAACGGTGGCAGTCAATGCCCTGCGGGGTAGAATAGCCGGCTCGAATCTCCATCCGATCCATGCCCCGGAGTCTCCGTGCTCATCCGCATTCAGGACCTCAGCCTCAGTTTCGGCGCCGCCCCTATCCTCGATCATGCCGAGCTTGCCCTCGAAGCCGGTGAGCGGGTCTGCCTGGTCGGGCGCAACGGCAGCGGCAAATCTTCGCTGTTGAAGGTAATCAATGGCGAAATCCAGCCGGAGGCCGGGCGAATCGTACACTCCGGCGACGTAGTGGTCAGCCGCTTGCCCCAGGAGGTTCCCCGCGATCTCGAGGGCAGCGTGTATGACGTGGTGGCCGCCGGCGTGGGCGAACTCAGCGGGTTGATCGCCGAACACCACGAGATCGCTCAACGGTTGGCCGTGGATCCCGCTTCGGAAACCCTGGCCTCGCGGCTGGAACAGACGCAAAGCCGGATCGAAGCGGCCGGCGGTTGGCAAATTCAGCAACAGGTGGAGTCGGTACTGAGTCGCCTGGAGTTGCCGCCGGACACACCTTTCCAATCCCTGTCGGGCGGCCTCAAACGCCGCGTTCTGCTAGGCCAATGCCTGGTCCGCGCGCCGGATCTGCTGTTGCTGGACGAGCCCACCAACCACCTCGATATCGAGGCCATTCGCTGGCTGGAATCATTCCTCGCTGATTACCGCGGCACCCTCATTTTCATAACCCATGACCGGCGTTTCCTGCAGCGAGTGGCAACGCGGATCGTGGAACTGGATCGGGGCCGGCTTCACAGCTATCCGGGCGACTACGAACGGTATCTGGAAAAGAGGCAGGAACGCCTGCAAACCGAGGCCCGCCACAACGAACTCTTCGACAAGAAGCTGGCCCAGGAGGAAACCTGGATTCGGCAGGGCATCAAGGCGCGCCGCACTCGCAACGAAGGGCGGGTGCGGGCGTTGAAGGCCCTGCGCGAGGAACGCCGGCAAAGGCGCGAGTTGACGGGCCGCGCGCAATTCGACATCCAGGCCGCGGAACGCTCGGGACGGCTGGTGATCGAAGCAGAGCGGATCAGCTACCGCCAGGGCGACCGCGACCTGGTCAAGGATCTCAGCGTCACGCTGCTCCGCGGCGACCGGCTGGGCATCGTCGGTCCCAACGGATGCGGCAAGACCACCTTGATCCGCCTCCTCCTGGGGGACCTCAAACCGCAGTCCGGCAGCGTGCGCCACGGCACCAACCTCCAGATCGCCTACTTCGATCAAATGCGCGGCACACTGGACGAGAATGCCAGCGTAATGGACAACGTCGGCCAGGGCCGCGACGCGGTCATCATCAACGGGGAAAGCCGCAGCATCTATTCCTATCTGCAGGATTTCCTGTTCTCGCCGGAGCGGGTCAGAACACCCGTGAAGGCCTTGTCCGGAGGCGAACGCAACCGGGTGGTGCTGGCGCGGCTGTTCACCCTGCCCAGCAACCTGCTGGTACTGGACGAGCCCACCAACGACCTGGACGTGGAAACGCTCGAATTACTGGAAGCCCTGCTGGCGGCCTATGCCGGAACCATCATTCTTGTCAGCCACGACCGGGCCTTTCTGGACAACGTTGTTGCCGGCACCCTGGTTTTCGAAGGGGGCGGCCGAATCGACGAATACGTGGGCGGCTACGAGGATTACCTGCTGCAGCGGCCCGCGGCCCAGGAGCCGGCGCCACAACCCACCGCTGCAGGGAAGCCGGCGAAACCCAAGCCCCGCCCGACGCCAAAGAAACTCAGTTACAAGGATCAGCGCGAACTCGATGCGCTTCCCGGACTCATAGAAGCGCTGGAAGCGGAGCACGCGGAACTGGCCGAGGCCATGGCCGATCCCGCATTTTTCAAACAGGACCAGGCGGAGATCACAAGCCACACCCAGCGACTGGAAGCAGTGGAGCGGGAACTGGCGGAAGCCTACAAGCGGTGGGAATCCCTGGAAGCCGTCCAATCGTAAGCAACCTCACATAAACTTTAACTATCACTTCCAATACATTGTTTTAACATCATTTTAATGCTCCATTAATTCCTCATAAATCACTTTAGCAAACGCAGCCGATTCTAGGGACATCCCCGAGCCGGTCTCGTTTACCGCACCCCTTCCGAGCCCTTGAGCTCCCCTTCCCCGCCCCAATCCTCCTAGGCAGTTCGCCCCCAAGCCCGGCAGGAGGAATAAACGGAGCGTGAATCCCACCGACGCACAATCCGCCCCCCTCTGGCCGTTCGTGGTCTACTCCCTCGCCGTTGTCGGCCTGGTGGTGGGAATACTCGCCCTCTCTCGCGTCCTTGGCGAGCGCCGTACCGGGCGCGGCCGGGACGAACCCTTCGAATCCGGGATTCTTCCCGTCGGCTTCGGCCGATTCCGCATCTCCGCACAGTTTTACGTAGTCGCCATGTTGTTCGTGATCTTCGACCTGGAGACCGTATTCGTCGTGGCCTGGGCCGTCAGCTTTCGCGATCTCGGCTGGCCCGGGTTTCTCGCCGCATCCGTATTCATCCTGATTCTGTTTGCCGCGCTGTATTACGAATGGCGGATGGGCGCCCTGGAATGGGCGCCGAAGGGCCGCCGCTTCGCAAGACGACAGGAGGCTTAAGCCTATGGAGTGGTCGCTGACGCGCGCCGACGCCGACCCGCAACCCCAGCCCGGAAGCTCCCGCTTCGAGCAGGCCGTGGAACGCAACATGCTCATGGCCAGACTCGACGACCTGGTGGGTTGGTGCCGGAAGTACTCCATCTGGCCGTTCAACTTCGGCCTGTCGTGCTGCTACGTGGAGATGGCCACCGCCTTCACCACGCCCCACGACATCGCCCGCTTCGGCTCCGAGGTCATGCGCGCAACTCCCCGGCAGGCCGACGTCATCGTCATCTCCGGGACAGTGTTCAAGAAGATGGCACCGGTACTGAGGAAACTCTACGAACAGATGATGGAACCCCGCTGGGTGATCTCCATGGGATCCTGCTCCAATTCCGGCGGCATGTACGACATCTACAGCGTGGTCCAGGGCGTGGACAGCTTCCTGCCGGTGGATGTCTACGTGCCCGGTTGCCCGCCGCGGCCGGATGCCCTGCTGGAAGGCCTGACCTTGCTCCAGGAACAGGTCCAGACCGAGAAGCGACCGCTGAGCTGGGTGGTCGGACAGGACGGCGTGAAACTGCGCAGCCCATTGCCCAGCAACCGCGACCAGAAGCGGGAAGAACGCATGAAGATGGAAGCCATCCGCCCTCCTGACGAAGTTTAGCTCCAGGCCGGGCGGCCCGATCCGTCGCAACAACGCCACAACGAAGCAGAGCCATCGATGCAGCCGATCAGCGAAGAATTGTCCAACGCATTTCCGGACTCCCATCTTGTGGGACAGGAGACCGTCGACGGCATCCCCACGCTGTGGCTGGCGCGCGGCGAGGTTCGCGACGCACTGCGGTTTCTCAAGAGCCGGGTGAAACCGCCCTACGACATGCTCTACGACCTCAGCGCCATCGACGAGCGCGTTCGCAAATACCGCGACGGACAGCCGGACTCGGATTTCACCGTGGTCTATCACCTCCTGTCCGTGGGCCGGAACGAAGACCTCCGGCTCAAGGTTCCCCTGGGCGAGCGCGACCTCAGCTTGCCCACGGTCTCCGACATCTTTCCCAACGCCAACTGGTACGAACGGGAAGTCTGGGACCTGTTCGGCGTGGAGTTCGACGGCCATCCCCACCTGACCCGCCTGATCATGCCCCCCACCTGGGAGGGACATCCACTGCGCAAGGACCAGCCGGCGCGTGGCACGGAGATGGGGCCTTTACACCCTCGACGACGCCGACCAGGACCGGGAACAGGCCGCCCTCCAGTTCCGCCCCGAGGACTGGGGCATGAAACGAGGCGACGACGGCACCGATTTCATGTTCCTCAACATGGGACCCAACCACCCCAGTGCCCACGGCGTGTTCCGCATCGTGGTGCAGATCGACGGCGAGGAAATCGTCGACGCCGTGCCCGACATCGGCTACCACCACCGCGCCGCCGAGAAAATGGGCGAGCGCCAGTCCTGGCACACCTTCATCCCTTACACCGACCGCATCGACTATCTGGGCGGGGTCATGAACAACCTGCCCTACGTCATGGCCCTGGAGAAGCTGGCCGGCATCAAGGTGCCGGACCGGGTGAAGGTGGTCCGCGTCATGCTCTGCGAGCTGTTCCGGATCATGAGCCACCTGCTCTTCTACGGCACCTTCGTCCAGGACTTGGGCGCCATGTCGCCGATCTTCTTCATGTTCGCGGACCGCCAGCGGATCTACGACATCATCGAGGCGATCTGCGGCTTTCGCATGCACCCGGCCTGGTTCCGCATCGGCGGCCTGTCCCAGGACCTGCCCAAGGGCTGGGACCGTCTGGTGCGGGAATTCCTGGATTGGATGCCGTCGCGGCTGGACGAATACGACCAGCTGATGATGAAGAACCGCACCATCAAGATGCGTTCCAAGGACATTGGCGCCTACACCACCGAGGAAGCGCTGGACTGGGGCGTCACCGGCCCCGGCCTGCGCGCCACGGGCCTCGAATGGGACTACCGCAAGGCCGCCCCTATTCCGGCTATGACCAGTTCGAGTTCGACATCCCCACGGCGCACAACGGCGACTGCTACGACCGCTGCGCTGTGCGCGTGGAGGAGATGCGCCAGAGCCTGCGCATCATCCGCCAGTGCCTGGAGAACATGCCCGAGGGCGAGCACAAGGCGCGCCACCCCAAGACCACGCCGCCGCTCAAGCCCGACCACACCATGCACGACATCGAGACCCTGATTCACCACTTCCTCAACGTGAGCTGGGGGCCGGTGATGCCGGCGGGCGAGGTCTCGGCGGCGGTCGAGGCCACCAAGGGCGTGAACAGCTATTACCTGGTCTCGCGACGGCAGCACCAAGTCCTATCGCACGCGCATTCGCACGCCGTCGTTCCCGCATCTGCAGATGATCCCGCTAGATCAGCCGGGGGCACATGATCCCCGACCTGATCGCGATCCTCGGCAGTATCGATTTCGTCATGGCCGACGTGGACCGCTGGAACCCATGCTGAGCGAAGAAGAGAAACACGAAATCGAAGCCGAACTGGCTCACTACGAGGACCGCCAGGCGGTCAGCGTGGAGGCCTTGAAGGTCGTGCAGAACCACCGCGGCTGGGTGGACGACGAGGCCATGGCCGATGTCTCCGAGTTCCTCGACATGTCCATGGACAACCTGGAAGGCGTCGCCACCTTCTACAACCTGATCTTCCGCCGCCCGGTGGGCCGGCACGTCATTCTGCTCTGCGACAGCGTGAGCTGCTGGATCTGCGGCTACGAAGCGCAATACCGCCGGCTCAGCGAACGGCTCGGCATCGCCTTCGGGCGAGACCACCGACGGACGACCGTTTCACCCTGCTGCCCACCGTCTGCCTGGGCGCCTGCGACAAGGCCCCGGTGATGATGATCGACCGCGAACTGCACGGCGACATCGGCGACCAGGACCTGGACAAGCTGCTGGAGCGATATCCATGAGCGCAGCCGAACGCCCATTGACCGCCAACATCCGGCCCGACCGCGAGCCGCTGGACCTCAAGGCCTATGAGAAGGCCGGCGGCTACCAGGGCCTGCGCAAGGCGCTCAAGGACGATGAGCCCCCAGGACATCATCAAGGAACTGGAGGACTCCGACCTGCGCGGCCGCGGCGGCGCCGGCTTTCCCACCGGCATGAAATGGAAGTTCCTGCCGGCAGTGGCGCGACGTCAAACGCAAATACCTGGTGGCCAACGCCGACGAGATGGAGCCGGGCACCTTCAAGGACCGCGTCCTGCTTGAAGGCGATCCGCACCAGATGATCGAGGCCATGATCGTCAGCGCCTACGCCATCGAGGCCCGCACCGCCTACATCTTCCTGCGCGGCGAATACGGCGTGGCCGCGAAGCCCTGCGCAAGGCCATCGACGAAGCCTACGAGGCCGGCTACCTGGGCGAGGACATCCTGGGCTCCGGCTTCAGCACTCGATCTGTATCTCCACACCAGCGCCGGGCGCTACATCTGCGGCGAGGAAACCGCCCTGATCAGCGCCCTGGAAGGCAAGCGCGCCCTGCCCCGGGCCAAGCCGCCGTTCCCCCAGCAAAGCGGGCTCTGGGGCCAGCCCACCGTGGTCAACAACGTCGAGACCCTGTGCAACGTGCCGCACATCGTCCGCAACGGCGCCGAGTGGTTCCGGGATCTCGAGCCGCACCGACAACGGCGGCACCAAGCTCTACGGCGCCAGCGGCCGGGTCAACAAGCCCGGCTGGTGGGAGCTGCCCATGGGCACCCCGTTGCGTGAACTGCTGGAGGAACACGCCGGCGGCATGCAGGACGGCTACGGTTTTCGCGGTGTGCTGCCCGGCGGCGCTTCCACACCGCTGCTGGTGGACGAACATCTGGACATGCCGCTGGACTTCGATTCCACCGGCGAGGCCGGCAGCCGGCTCGGGCACCGGCTCGCTGGTGGTGATCGACGACCAGACCTGCCCCGTGGCCCTGATGAAGAACCTGGAACACTTCTTCGCCCAGGAATCCTGCGGCTGGTGCACGCCCTGCCGCGACGGCCTGCCCTGGGTGGAAAAGCTGCTGGACGCCATCGACCGCGGCCAGGGGCGCGCCGAGGACCTGGACGTCCTGTCCATGCACTGCGACTTCCTGGGCCCGGGCAAGACCTTCTGCGCCCACGCGCCGGGGGCGGTGGGACCGCTGGAGACGGCGCTGAAGTATTTCCGGGAGGATTTCGAACGCCACATTCACGAAGGCCGCTGCCCGTATGGTGGCGCGGAATGAGGAGCGCGACCCATGCAAGCGTGGTTGTCGAACACGGACCATTCGCGGTCGGCACGACCGCTCCTACGAGAGGACGGCTGTAGGAGCGGTCGTGCCGACCGCGAACCGGCGCGCCCCACGGCAACCAATGCGGACCAATAGACGAGGAAACCCCATGCCGACCGTCTACGTCGACGACAAACCGTACGAGGTGCCGGAAAACACCAACATGCTGGAGGCCTGCCTGGGTCTGGGCTTCGATCTGCCCTACTTCTGCTGGCACCCGGCCATGGGTTCGGTGGGCGCCTGCCGGCAGTGCGCCGTGGTCCAGTACAAGGACGCCGACGACGATCAGGGCCAGGTCGTCATGTCGTGCATGACGGCCGCCGAGGACGGCACCCGCATCTCCATCGAAGCCCCCGACGGCCGAGCACTTCCGCCGCAGCGTGATCGAATGGCTGATGAGCAACCACCCCCACGACTGCCCCGTCTGCGAGGAAGGCGGCGAGTGCCACCTGCAGGACATGACCGTGATGACCGGCCATGCCTACCGCCGCTTCCGCTTCAACAAGCGCACCCATCGCAACCAGGACCTGGGGCCGTTCATCGAGCACGAGATGAACCGCTGCATCGCCTGTTACCGCTGTGTGCGGTTCTACCGTGAATACGCCGGCGGCGACGACCTCAACGCCTTCGGCTCCCATCATCACGTCTATTTCGGGCGCGACGACCGACGGCGCCCTGGAAAACGAGTTCAGCGGCAACCTGGTGGAAATCTGCCCCACGGGTGTTTTCACCGACAAGACCCTGAGCAAGCGCTACTCCCGCAAGTGGGACCTGCAGACGGCACCGTCGATCTGCACCCACTGCTCGCTCGGCTGCAACACCAGCCCCGGCGAACGCTATGGCACCCTCAAGCGCATCCAGAACCGCTACAACGGCGCGGTCAACGGCTACTTCATCTGCGACCGCGGCCGCTTCGGCTACGACTTCGTCAACAGCGACAGACGGCTGACCGAACCCAAGCTGCCCGCCATCGCCGACGATCCCGAGAACAGCGACCCGCTACAAGGCGCCGTCCGCAGGGCCCTGGGTGAAAACGGCCGGATGATCGGCATCGGCTCGCCGCGCGCCTCGGTGGAGGCCAACTTCGCGCTGCGCCGCCTGGTGGGCGCCGAAAACTTCCACAGCGGCGCCTCGGCAACGGATGATGAACTGGCCCGCCTGAGCCTGGAAATCCTGCGCAACGGCCCGGCCCGCGTGCCGACGCTGACCGAAACCGAACACGCCGACGTCGTGCTGGTCCTGGGCGAGGACCTCACCCACACGGCCCCCCGCCTGGCGCTGAATTTGCGCCAGACCGTGCGCCGGGCCGCGTTTCAGGAGGCCGGCAAGATCGGCGTGCCCCGCTGGCAGGACCACAGCGTGCGTCAGGTCGCGCCCCACGCCCGCAGCCCGCTGTTCATCGCCGCGCCGACGCCCACCAAACTGGACGACGCCGCCTACGAGACCGCCGTGGCGCCGCCCACCGATATCGCCCGACTGGGCTACGCCATCGCCCACCGGCTCGACCCAAGCGCACCGGAGCCGGACGATCTCGCCCCGGAGCTGGCCGCCTTTGCGGACCACGTGGCCGACAACCTGCGCAACGCCAAGCGCCCGCTGATTGTCTCCGGCTACGGCTGCCAGGAGCCGGAGGTGCTGCGCGCCGCCGCCAACACGGCCTGGGCCCTGTGCGGCGACGACCGCGACACAGGCCTGTTCCTGACCCAGCCCGAGGCCAACAGCCTGGGGCTTGCCATGATGGAGCCGCGGCCGCTGGCCGAGGCGCTGGACGCCGAACCGGAGCTTGCGGTCGTCCTGGAAAACGACCTGTTCCGCCGCGCCGACACGGGAGCCGTCGACCGATTCCTCGACCGGGCCGGCGCCACGGTGGCCGTGGACAGCATCAAGACCCCGACCACGGACCACGCCGACGTAGCCTTGCCCGCGGGCTCGTTCGCCGAAGCCGACGGCACCCTGATCAGCGCCGAAGGACGCGCTCAGCGCTTCTTCCAGGTCATGCCCTCCCCGGGCGAGATTCGCGAATCCTGGCGCTGGATGGCGGTGCTGGAGGCCCTCGCCGACGGCCGTGACCAACCCCGCTGGAACCGGCTGGACGAAGTGATCGCCGAGTGCACCGACGAGGTCCCGGCCCTGGCGGGCATCGTGGAGGCCGCCCCCGACGCGGATTTCCGGGTGGCCGGCATGCGGCTGGCCCGCGCGCCGCACCGCTACAGCGGCCGCACCTCCATGCATGCCGACAAGACCATGCACGAGCCCAAACCGCCGGAGGACCCGGATTCACCGTTCGCGTTCTCCATGGAGGGCTATCACGGCAATCGCGAGCACGGCCAGATTCCCTACTTCTGGGCGCCGTCCTGGAACTCCATTCAGTCGGTGAACAAATTCCAGGACGAAATCGGTGGTCCACTGCGCGGCGGCGACCCGGGCGTGCGGCTCATCGAACCCGGCTCCGGGGAAAAGCGCTATTTCCGCGATCCGCCCACGGCGTTCGAGGCCGATGCGCACCACCCGCGGGCCTTCCCCGTTCACCAGATATTCGGCAGCGAGGAACTCAGCGCCCTGGCACCCGATCTGGCGCGACGCATTCCGGAGCCCTTCCTCATCATCCATCCGGCTGACGGGGAGACACTCAATCTGAAGGAAGGCGGCCGCGCGGTGGTCTCCGGCGATCACCGGCGGGCCCGCCTGGCCGTCCGGTTCAGCGACATGCTCACCCGCGGTTCCGTCGGGGTGTGCACCGGCTTTGCCGAAACCGCCGGCATGCGCACCAACGGCCCGGTCACCATCGAGCGGGGTGAAGGCTGATGTGGCCCGTAATCGCCAAGCTGATCGAGATCGTGGCCATCATCCTGGGCCTGGTGCTGATGGCCGCCGGCCTGACCTGGGTGGAGCGCCGGCTGCTGGCGCTCTGGCAGGACCGCTATGGCCCCAACCGAGCCGGGCCGTTCGGCATCCTGCAGCCGCTGGCGGATGTCGTGAAAATCCTGCTCAAGGAGGACTGGATACCGCCCTTCGGCGACCGCGCCGTGTTCGTGATCGCGCCGGCCATCGCCATGATCGCCATGATGCTGGCCTTCGTCGTGATCCCCATCGGGCCGAACATCGGTCTGGTTCACCTCAACGTGGGCCTGCTGTTCTTCCTGGCCATGACCTCGCTGTCGGTCTACAGCGTGGCCCTGGGCGGCTGGGCCTCCAACAGCAAGTATGCCCTGCTGGGCGGGCTGCGCTCGGCGGCGCAGATGATCAGCTACGAGGTCTTCATGGGCCTGTCGCTGCTGGGCGTGGTCATGCAGGCCGGCACCTTCAACCTGGAACACATCGTCCAGGCCCAGACGGACCTCTGGTACTGCTTCCCGCAGATCCTGGGGCTGCTCATTTTCACCATCGCCGGCGTGGCGGAAACCCACCGCCTGCCCTTCGACCTGCCCGAGGCCGAACACGAACTGATCGCCGGCTACCAGACCGAATACTCCGGCATGAAATTCGGCCTGTTCTTCGTGGGCGAATACGTGGGCATGGTGGTCACCTCCGCCATGATCGTCACCCTGTTCTTCGGTGGCTGGCTGGGGCCCTGGCTGCCGCCCGTGGTCTGGTTCCTGATCAAGCTGTGCATCGTGGTGGGCTTCTTCATCCTGCTGCGGGCGGCCCTGCCCCGGCCACGCTTCGACCAGCTCATGGCCATTGGCTGGAAATACCTGTTGCCGCTGTCCCTGGTGAACCTGGTGCTGACCGGGCTGATCGTGCTTTGGGCCGGCGGCGGCACTGCGGGAGGTTGAGCGCATGCTGAGTCAACTGCGCACGCTCTGGTACATGTTTCTGCACACCTTCGCCAAGCGCTACACGGTGCAGTACCCCGAGGAGATGCCTTATCTCCCGCCGCGCACTCGCGGGCGCATCGTGCTCACCCGCGACCCGGACGGGCAGGAACGCTGCGTGGCCTGCAACCTCTGCGCCGTGGCCTGTCCGGTGGACTGCATAGCCCTCCAGAAAACCGAGGACGACACCGGTCGCTGGTACCCGGAGTGGTTCCGCATCAACTTCTCCCGCTGCATCTACTGCGGCTTCTGCGAAGAGGCGTGTCCCACGTACGCCATCCAGCTCATCCCGGACTTCGAGATGTCGGAGTACGACCGCAGCAACATGGTGTACGAGAAGGAGGACCTCACCATCTCCGGCACCGGCAAGTACCACGATTACAACTTCTACCGCGTCGCCGGCCTGGCCGTGGGCGGCAAGGACAAGGGAGAAGCCGAGAACGAAGAGGAACCCGTCGACATACGGAGCCTGTTGCCCTGATGGAGATCACGTTCTACATCACCGCTTTCATCGCGCTGCTGAGCACACTGCGAGTGATCAGTTGCCCCAACGCCATCCACGCGCTGCTGTACCTGATCGTCTCCCTGCTTTCGGTGGCCATGATCTTCTTCGTGCTGGGAGCGCCCCTGGCCGCCGCCCTGGAAGTGATCATCTACGCCGGCGCCATCATGGTGTTGTTCGTGTTCGTGGTGATGATGCTCAACCTGGGCGAGGAAGCCACCAAACGGGAAAGAGGCTGGCTGGAACCCCGCGCCTGGATCGGCCCGGCAGTCATGGCTGCCATTCTGCTCATTGAACTGATCCCGGTGATCGAAAAGGTCTCCAACGCGGGCACGGCCCATGCGGTGCCGTCCCACGATGTGGGCATGACGCTGTTCGAACCGTACGTCCTGGCGGTGGAACTGGCCGCCATTCTGCTCTTGGCCGCTCTAGTCGGGGCGTTTCACCTTGGGCGTCGCGAATCCATGAAGGGGAACTGACATGCTGCAACTGCCCCTGCACTACGGAATCTGGCTGGCCGCCGCCCTGTTTGCCATGGGCCTGGCCGGCGTGATGATCCGGCGCAACGTGGTGTTCATTCTCATGTGCATCGAAATCATGCTCAACGCCGCGGGGCTGGCCTTCGTGGTGGCCGGCGCCCGCTGGGGCCAGGCCGACGGCCAGGTGATGTTCCTGTTCATCCTGGCCCTGGCGGCGGCAGAGGTCGCCGTGGGGCTGGCCATGATCCTGCAGATCTATCGCCGCTATCACGGCGTCGATGCCAATGACATCAGCGAGATGAGGGGCTGACATGGACGCGCTGTGGCTGGTTCCGACGCTCCCCCTGGCCGGATTCCTGATCCTCACGGTGTTCGGCGGGCTGCTCGATCGCAACGGACAAGCCGTGGTCGGCGTGGGCTCCGTGGGCGCCTCGGCGGTCGCGGCCGTGGTGACCGCCCTGGCCTTCATGATCCATCCGCCTCCGGGCCACGCCTTCGATCAGACACTGTGGACGTGGATCAACGTGGGCGGCCTGCAACCGGGCGTCAGCTTCTACCTGGATTCCCTGTCCGTGCTGATGATGCTGGTGGTCACTATCGTCGGCTTCCTGATCCACCTGTACTCCTCCGAACACCTGGAGGAAGAGGAAGGCTACCGCCGGTTCTTCGCCTACATGAACCTCTTCGTCAGCGGCATGCTGGTGCTGGTGCTGGCCGACAACCTGGTGCTGCTCTATCTGGGCTGGGAAACCGTGGGCCTGTGCAGCTATCTGCTGATCGGCTTCTGGTACCGCGACCCGGAAAACGGCTGGGCCGCCCGCAAGGCCTTCGTGGTCACCCGCGTGGGCGACGCCGCCATGGCCATCGGCCTGTTCCTGATCTTCACGCAACTGGGCACGCTGAACATTCAGCAGGTACTCCAGGTCGCCCCCACCCAGTGGGCCCAGGGTTCCACCATGGCCGTGGCGGCCGCCGCCCTGCTCCTGGCCGGTGCCGTAGGCAAATCCGCGCAGCTGCCGCTGCAGACCTGGCTGCCGGATGCCATGGCCGGCCCCAGCCCCGTCAGCGCCCTGATCCACGCCGCCACCATGGTCACGGCGGGCGTCTACCTGATCGCCCGCACCAACGTACTGTTCACCCTGGCCCCCACGGTGCAGGAACTGGTGGCCGTAATCGGCGCTCTGACTCTGCTGATTTCCGCCTGCAGCGCCATCGTCCAAACCGACATCAAGCGGGTGCTGGCCTATTCCACCATCAGCCAGATCGGCTACATGTTCCTGGCCCTGGGCGTGGGCGCCTGGCCGGCGGCCATGTTCCATTTCATGACCCACGCCTTCTTCAAGGCCCTGCTCTTCCTCGGCGCCGGCGCCATTATCAGCGCGCTTGACGACGAACACGACATCTTCCGCATGGGCGGCCTGCGCAAGGCCATGCCGGGGGTGTTCTGGACCTTTCTGGTGGGCTGCGGGTCACTGGCGGCCGTGCCCCTGATAACCGCCGGGTTCTACAGCAAGGATAAGATCCTCTGGGACACCTGGGCCTCGGTCCAGGGCGGCCCCTGGCTCTGGGCGGCGGGCCTGCTGGGGGCGTTCCTCACGGCCATCTACAGCTTCCGGCTGGTGTTCCTGGTGTTTTACGGCGAGCAGAAGACACCCGTGGGCAAACAGCCCCGCTTCCGGATGATGCTGCCGCTGGCAACGCTGGGCGTGTTGTCCGTGATCGGCGGCTATATCGAGGTGCCGGAGAGCCTGGGCGGAATCACGGTCTTCACCGACTTCCTGCATCAGTCACTGCCGGCCACCATGATGCGCGTCCACGATACGGGCCTGGAGGCCTTGTTCGAGTCGATTTCCGGCATTGTCGCCATACTCGGCATCCTCATCGCCTTCTGGTTCTACCTGCAGCGCCCGGTGCTCAGCCGCACCCTGGCCCGCACCGGCCCGGGCCGCATGCTGGATCGCTGGTGGTTCGCCGGCTGGGGCTTCGATTGGCTCTACGACCTGCTGTTCACCCAGCCCTACGTGTTCTTCAGCCGGCTTAATCGCCGCGACGTGGTGGACTGGATCTATCGCTTCATCGCCTGGGTCTGCCGCACGCTGAACGCCGCCTTCAGCGCGACCCAGACCGGCAATATCCGCTGGTACGCCGCCGGCATCGGTGGCGGCTCCCTGTTCATCCTGGCTCTGGTGGTGCTGCTATGACGCTGTTGTGGATCGTACTGGTTCCCGCCATCGGCGGCATCGTCGCCGGCTTCGCCGGCAAGGCGGACCGCGACCTGCCGCGCTGGATCAGCCTGGTGTCCCTGGTGCTGACGGGCGTACTGCTGGCGGTCGCCGCCACGTCGTCGCCGGCCCCCCTTTCACTCAACGAGGGAAGCTGGCTCCTGCGCTGGAAGGCGGAGTGGATTCCCACGCTGGGCATCCAGGCGGAGTTCGGCCTGGACGGGCTGAGCCTGCTGCTGTGCGGGCTGACGGTGCTGCTGGGGATCATGTCGGTGGTCACATCCTGGACCGAGATCCAGGAGCGCAGCGGGTTCTTCCACTTCAATCTGTTGTGGTCGCTGGCCGGGGTGTTCGGCGTCTTCCTGGCCCTGGATCTGTTCCTGTTCTTCTTTTTCTGGGAACTGATGCTGGTTCCCATGTATTTCCTGATTTCGGTCTGGGGCCATGAGAACCGGATCTACGCCGCCATCAAGTTCTTCATCTTCACCCAGGCCAGTGGGCTGCTGATGCTGGCGTCCATCCTGGGCCTGGCGTTCGCGCACTATTCCGACACCGGTCATCTCACCTTCGACTACTTCGCTCTGCTGCACACGCAACTGGGCGGCACGGCGGCCTTCTGGCTCATGCTCGGCTTCTTCCTGGCCTTTGCCGTCAAGCTGCCGGCGTTCCCGTTCCACACCTGGCTGCCCGATGCCCATACCGAAGCGCCCACCGCCGGCAGCGTGATCCTGGCCGGCGTGCTGCTGAAGACCGGGGCCTACGGCCTGCTGCGCTTCGCCGTCCCGTTGTTCCCGGAGGCCAGCGCGGCCTTCGCGCCCATCGCCATGCTCTTGGGCGTGCTCGGGATTCTCTACGGCGCCATGATGGCCTTCGCCCAGAGCGATCTGAAACGGCTGGTCGCCTACAGCAGCGTCAGCCACCTGGGATTCGTCATGCTGGCGATCTACGCCCTGAACCACATTGCCTTTCAGGGCGCGGTGGTCCAGATGCTGGCCCACGGCCTGAGCACGGGCGCCCTGTTCATGCTGGTGGGAAGCCTGCAGGAACGCCTGCATACCCGCGAGATGTCCGAGATGGGCGGCTTCTGGGCCAAGGCGCCGCGCATGGCGGCGGTGGGTTTGTTCTTCGCCATGGCCTCACTGGGGCTGCCCGGCCTGGGCAATTTCATCGGGGAGTTCCTGGCCCTGCTGGGATCGTTCCAGGCCAGCGTGCTGTTCACCTCGCTGGCGGTGGTCGGGCTGGTCACCGCCGTGATCTATTCCCTGTGGCTGGTGCAGCGGACCTTCCATGGGCCCACCCGCGACGACAAGCCTCTGGCCGATTTCGGCGCCCGCGAAATGACCGCCATGGCCGTGCTCGCCGTGCTGCTGGTGTGGTTGGGTGTCTATCCTCAAACCGTCCTCACCACGGCGGAACCGGCCCTGACCAGCATCGAGCAAACCGCCTTCCCGGGAACCGGAAAAACTACCAATGCCGAGACATCCAGGCCCCCCATCCACCCGGGCACGACGGTGGCCCGGCTGGACCGGACTCCGCAACGCGAGGGAGACGAATAAGCCATGAGCGTGGAAAGCTGGCAAGCGTTGACGCCCTTCATCGTCCTGGCCGCCAGTTCGGTGGTGCTGCTGATCGTGGTGGCCACCTATCGCAACCACGCCCTGGCCATGGCGTGCACCCTGGTCGGTCTCGCCGCCACCGCCATCAGCGTGTTCATTGGGGCCGGCGCGGACCCGGTCCAGGCGACGCCGCTGTTTGTCGTCGACGGCTACGCCCTGTACTTCTCGCTTCTGGTGGTGCTGGCGGCAATTTTCATAACGCTGATGAGCTACGGCTATCTGAAGACGCGTCACCCGCGTCCGGAAGAGGCCTACATCCTGATCCAGGTCGCCACGCTGGGCGCCATGGTGCTCGCGGCCAGCGCTCACTTCACCAGCCTGTTCCTGGGTATCGAGCTGGTGAGCGTTCCCCTGTTCGCGCTGGTGGCCTACCCCGTCGGCGACAGCAAGCCGTTGGAGGGCGGGTTCAAATACCTGGTCCTGGCCGGGGTCTCGTCCGCCATTCTGCTGTTCGGCATCGGCCTGATCTATTTCGCCAGCGGAACCATGAGTTTCGCCGCGCTGAACGCCCAATTCCCGTTGCCCTTCACCGCCGGCTATCTCTATGCCGTGGCGGGTCTGGGCTTGGTGCTCGCCGGCATCGGCTTCAAACTCTCCCTGGTGCCCTTCCACCTCTGGACCCCGGACGTGTACCAAGGCGCGCCGGCCCCGGTGGCGGGCTTCCTGGCCACGGTTTCCAAGGGCGGCGTGTTCGTCGTCCTGCTTCGGTATGTGGCCAGCGACCCCCAATCGCTGGCCAGCCCGCTGTTCGACGCCCTGCTCGCCATGGGCGTGGCCTCCATGCTGGTCGGCAACCTGCTGGCCCTTCGCCAGATGAACCTGAAACGGATTCTTGCCTATTCGTCCATCGCCCACCTGGGTTATCTGCTGGTCGCCCTGTACGCCGTGGAATCGGTAGGCGTCACCGCCGTGGCCTACTACCTGGCCGCCTACTTCATCACCACCCTGGGCGCCTTCGCCGTGGTCGGCCTGCTCGCCGGCCCCGCCAGCGCGGGAGAGCCCGAAGACTTGAGCGCCTACCGGGGGCTGCTCTGGCGTAAACCATTCGTCGGCGGTTCCATGGCGATTCTCATGTTCTCCCTGGCCGGCATCCCCCTCACCGCCGGCTTCATCGCCAAGTTCTACGTCTTCGCCGCCGGCGTGGAAGCCGGCCGCTGGCTGCTCGTCGCCAGCCTGATCGCCGGCAGCGCCATCGGTTTGTACTACTACCTGCGCGTGGTCGTCACTCTGGGCGCCGCGCCACTGCAAAACACCCCGCCGCCCGCGGAAACCGCCGCCATCAGCGTGCCCATCTCCGCCGGAGTCGCGTTGACCGTGCTCATGATCGCCCTGTTCTGGCTGGGCGTTTACCCATCCGGATTGCTGCACGTAATCAAAGGCCTAACCATCCTGGCCGGCTGAACAAACACCGCCCGTAGGAGCGGTCGTGTCGACCGCGAATCGTGATGACGCTTCAGGTTACGAAGGATTCACGCAGAACCACGAAGGTGTATTCGCATAAAGCAAAGATTCACACGCGAAGCGCTTCGCGATCTTTGCGTCTGCTCAGTGACCCAACGCCAAATCATTCACGGTCGACACGACCGCTCCTACAAAACACCGCCTACGCCACCACCGCATCCGGCTGCTGCTCCGGCCGGGCCACCGCAAATGCCTCCAGCCCCACGCAAGCCTCCTCGACCCGACCGAGCAACGGCCAACGCGCCGCATCCAACCCAAAATTCCGCGCATTCTGAAGCTGCGGCACAGCGAAGAGATCAGCCACGCTCGGCTGGTCGCCCACCAGAAACCGCCCGGCCGTCTCCCGCGCCGATGCCTCCAAAGCATCCAGGCCACGCCCGATGTATTGCCGCGCCCATGCCTTCTGATCCACGCCGCGCGCCTCGATCTCGGCCAAGACCCCGCTGTTCTGCAGCGGCTGAGTCCCCGCATTGACCAACTCCGCAAGCTGCCGCGCACGGGCCCGCAAGTAAGGATCAGCGGGCAGAAGCGCCGGCGTGGGCACCGTCTCCTCGAGATATTCGATGATGGCCACGGACTGTGAGATCCGCCGCCCGTCGTCCAGCTCCAGCGTGGGCACCTGCGCCATCGGGTTGACCGAACGATATGCATCACCCCGCTGCTCGCCGCCGTCCTTGAACAGGTTCACGGCGACGTATTCGTAGGCTATACCCTTGAAGGCCAGCGCAATGCGCACGCGCCACGAGGCCGAGGATCGCCAGAAGGAATAGAGTTTCACTGACACCTCACACTCACGGCTCTTGCCGGGCTCTCTAGGTAGACGCTGATTTATTCACACAGCCACGTGAAAACATCAGCGTCTACCTAGCGCCGAACCCTGGCCACGGAATACAGCGAGTTGGCCTGGTCGGAAGCGATCGTCCGACCTGTCACTCGGTCCTTGATCTCGATCGTGATACCCAACGTTTCGCTGGAATTCTGCGCTCTGATCAAAAATTTTCTACGCAGATCAACAACCAGGACATCTCCGCGCATGCTTCCGACCTCCCCGAGCTGCCAGGATTTCTTTTCCACAGAGCGATCATTCATCGCCAAGATCAGTGTCGTATCCTTGAAACAGGCGCGGACATCCACGGAAACCCCCGAAGTCCCGCACGAAACCAGAGCATAATAGGGGAACTCCTTCGCTTTCTCCTTTTCCGCAGCCCGATTGCGCTTGACCCGCTCCTTTTCTTCTGCGCGACGTCGCTCTACCAAGGCGGCCTTCTCTTCTTTTTCCGCCTTAAGATAAGCCGCAATAGTCATATTTTTGGCATCAGCCTTTTTCTTTACAGAGATAGCATGAAGCGCACCCTTCACCGTTCCCAAATCGGCCGATGGAATCTGACTCGCAACCTGGCGCTTGAATTCGTCGTATCTATCGTAAGTGGTGATGCCTTCCGATTGGAACGCCGCAATGGCTTTCTTATCGAAGCCGATATCTCTATAAAACCTATACTCCTCTCTTGATTTTATATTTAGTTCTTCATAGTAATCCTGGATGACTTTTAGCGGGTTCGACAATCGATAATATTGATTTGGCAAACCATAGGCAACATTCTTTCTGTCCAGAGCAGTCTTTAATTTTTCTTTCTGCGACAGCGAAAGCACTATATATCGGCAGGAATGCTTTTTTTCCTGCGTAAGATCGATAAACAACCGATTAAGGTCATCAAACCGGTCGGCTGAATAAATCCTCTTGAACGCCATGATACTAACGGCGTCGAGGCTTAGCTGATCGACCCCCGCAAGGGAGCAGAACCTGCCACTGTTCCTGGAGCCGTCCTTAAGACGGTCTTTGTTGGGTGCCCTGAAATTCTTGATTTCCAGCAATGAAAGTGTGTCAGGCCGCTTGGCCAAGGCGCGACGGTAATCCTCAGCCTCCTTCTGAAGCTCCTGCACTGCCTGTTTGTATAGTTTTTTCCGAGAAAACCAGCGCTTTTCAGCAAAGTACGGATAAGAAGTAAGTTTTCGATCGCTTTTAATTCGCTCTGCATCCAATATGCAAACACGGGGTGCAACGATAACGTCGTACCCTTCGATGTCCCGTGCAAAACTTGGGCAGTTCTGCTCCAAGTATGGGTAGGGCTGAAACTTGCCCATACCCTTGCGCTTGGCCTTAGCACGAAAGGCCAAGCCAAAATCATTGCGCTTCAACCTTAAATATTTCACATCTTTGCTTTTGATGGGCTTACCGAAAAATGTTCTGTATTTAAACGCCTCAGCCACCAATATCTTATTTATTCGATTATTGACCTCATAATCGCGGTAACTGAGCGTGGATGGCGAGAGATCCCGAGAATGAAGGTAGTAATCCGAAAACCCGTCAACAGGGGGCAGCAAGACCAGCAGCCTGGGTCGGGCGCCGTCCTTGAACTTCATTTCACCATTTATGGCCTCGTAAAAATTCGGGTTCTTGTGCCAATTATCGAACATCACGAAATCAGGCACAAAATAGCCATACTCTTTCCCGTAGCTGGCATATTTTGCTTCCGCCCATTCTCCAGCAGGCTCGCCGGCTTCGACAGCGAATGGAAGGGGCGACTCTTGATCGGCTTCCTGGTCAGCACCCCGCGGGGTGGCCGCAGTGCAGTCCGTAGCCAGGCCAAGTGACAGGGCGAGAGCAAAAACAAAGATCTGGCTTTTTGATTTCATTGAGGTTCCGTAAGCGTCGCTGATCATTCAAACCCCGAGAACTTGCTCGGGACATCCATAACTTGTATTACGCACAATCAATACCTTACGTTATTTCTAACCCAACAACGAAGCCGCGACATCCGTGCCCTTCAGAAAACTTTGCCCCAGTGCTTGCGCCGCGGCGCGCATCGCCGTTAGCCGGCCCATCGCGCGCTGCATCGGGTAGTCATTCCGCCGTAGTGTACGGGCATAGGCTGCCTGTTGGATGCCCAACCGGCTGAGGATGGGTGGCAGTTGCTCGGGGACCGCTCCGTATTTATCTTCGCGCACTGCCCGCCCGAACCAGTCCACGAGTTGCAGATAATCCTCGAGCGTGAACGCGAACGTGTCCGATTCCCGCTCCGCTTCCCCCTTGAACGGCGCCAGCTCCGAAGGATTACCACTCCACGCTCGAGTCCGTTCCTGGATGGAGGTGAAATCAGAGCGTTCTGGAGTGTGCACCAATCCCACCCGAATGGGGTTGAGATCCACATAGGCCATGCACGAGAGAATCGCCCCATCATCCAGCAATGCCTGCGTCTTGAACCGCCCTTCCCAAAACCTCCCTTTGCAACCGTCCTCCTCATTGGCTTGGCGGACAATGGACTCGTTGAGGCAACGCATGAACCAGCTCAGATCACAGAGGCGTTCGCGAAATATCGACACATGGCGCTGTAGCCGTTGAAGCTCGGCACACCCCAGCTTCCCTCCCGCGCGGTACCGACGCACCAGCATCGGACCGCCAAACGGCTCCGACCACCGCCCCAGCATCTCGTCATCGCTCCAGCCAACCGCCTGTTCAGGACGGAGGCGCAGCACCAGATGGTAGTGATTGGACATCACCGCGTAGGCACACACGTCCAACGCGAACACGCGCGCCAAGCCTTTCATCCGATCCACGATCCACTGGCGACGATGGTCAAAACTCTTTCCAATGAAGCAGTCCCCGCCGCAAGAAAAAGGCGCAGCGCACACAGCGGCTGACGCAGTGGTAATAGTGCGTGGCCTCCAGCGAGACCAATTCTCGGCGGGCTCGCGTCATCGCGTTCCTCCCTGAATAAGGCGAAACTGTATATATGCACAGCCACAGGCTAGCGGAGCTAGCGGCCTGGATCAAGCGGATGAACAAGTAATTAGCGTAACGTATTGTATTTACGGGTTTATAGTTGTGGATGTCCTACTTCTTTCTACTTCTTTGCTTCTTGTTCTGCCGAGTCCGGCCAAATGAGGCGCGAATACGACAGAGCACAGATCTATCTCAGATGGCTGCCGTCATCAACGCGCTTCAAATCGGTATACCCAAGCGATAAACGGCCCCGCCCATTCGCCGCTATTACCCTGGACAGCTCCCTACCCGCGCCCGGCAGCGCGTGAACATTGCTCGGAAACGACTGTCCCTATTCATACCGTGCGCGGTATGTGCGCGGTCGTTATTCAGCGGACCGCAAACAAGGAGAAGCACCATGCGCAAGAGATTCCTCGCGACTATCCTGATCGCACCGTTGGCCGCGCTGGCACTGGCCGGCAACGCCTGGGCCGCGGGCCCCGTCAAAATCAGCAAAATGGATGGCCCCTACAAACTGGTCCTGCAGCTACTACCCGCAGAACCATTTCTCTCCAAGTCCGAAATCAAAGCCGGAAAACACGGAATGGACCGCATTAGGGGAGCAGCGGCCAACCCGCTACACGCCTCCACCGCACCCAATCACCATCTGATTGTTCACGTGCTGAACGCCAGCACCGGAAAAGCCGTGACCAACGCCGATGTCCGCATCAGCTACAACAAAGTCAGTTCCAGCGGCAAACCAAAAAACCTGCCGGTGGTGGAAATGCAGGCCAATGGCAAAGGTGTGGCGAGCACGCACTACGGCAATAACGTCCACCTCTCTTCTGGGCGCTACCTGATCTGGGTCCGCGTTGATCACGGCACGGTGATCAAATTCGTGGTTCACGCCAGCTAGGAAAACGCTGATCGGCTGGAAGACCGCAACACCCACGACGTTGTCCGAGATAATGCCGTGGGTTTCTCAAGAAAGGATTCTTCTAGGCTGATTCATAGCTAATCAAATCCACGTCCGCTGCCTGAGTGCGCAATGGAATGAGTTCCTGATACGCAGCCGAGTTATACCATTTGACCACCGATTCAGGATTTGGAAAGCGAATAACAACCGTATCCGTGTGATCGTGTTGCCCGCTCAGCACGGCCATCAGCTTTCCCCGGAGAACTAGCTCGCCCTCCCAGGGCGCTAACGTCTCCGGCACCCGGTTCCGATACTCAGCCCACTTATCTGGATCTTTCACAGTAACGTGGCCTATAACGTATGCCGCCATAGTTTCTTACCTGTTCTGCCGAGTTTGGCTTGGGACACCCAAGACTTTCACTTCACACAATCAGTATCTTACGCCATTCGCGACCTCGCGGCAGAAGTGGACTCCCCGTGTTTGCGGAAGACTCACTGCCGAGCACACACGGAAACCCGAGCTTGCCCGCCCACGCGCTCCCCTCGGCAGAGACACGGACAGTGTGCCCAGCGGCTAACGCGATCGCAGTACGGAGTCGCCCCCAGCAAGATCAGCTCACGGCACGCTCGGGTGATGTGTTCTTTCTTGAACGGACCGGCCGATTCCTTCTTCGGAAAACGCGAGCGGGAAGAGCCAAGCGGGATAGACGAGGGAGACCCGGGTTTCGGTTAACTATCTGATTCTCCGACCATAAAGTCGTGGGTGTCCAGGTTCTCCCCAGCCCCGCCTAGGTTTCCCCCCACCGACCCTCCGACGTCTCCCCATTTCGAAAATCTCGTCTACACTTTCCTATCAATCGTTTCAGGTCACGAACCAGAACCAATGGCTGGACACCTAAAACCGTTGCCGTTCAAGCCGCCAACTCCCTGGCCGACGCCTCAAAAGGGCACCGCCGGGAAACGGACATCTCGCCCTGCCACCCCGGTGGGGCCGCCCCCTTTTTCCTTTCAGACTGCTCACCGGCAAGAACGCGTGTTTCTTCACGACTCGCGCTACTCGCCGGAAGACGGACTTTGCAATCCGCGAAACGGTGGCCGATTGACCGTGCGTAACCGGACAACCCGACCGGCCGGCCCGCGGATTCAAAGGGGCGCCCGACCCGATTGCCGGGCAACGGGCTTTTCGCGCATAGGCGCAAACATCCGGTGAGACGACCACGGCGGGCAGTCCGGCTGCTGCCGGAAAACCGCCGTGTGGAATGCCGTGGCAGGGCGCGCAGGCACTGCACGGGCCACGGCGGCATCACGGTGGAATACGGAACCAACCCACCCACCGCGCCGCCTCGCCGAACGCGAGCTGGAGGAGAAAAACGATGACCACTCAAGACAAATCGGGCATCACGAGGCGAGATTTGCTCAAGGCCGGTGCGGCCGTCAGTGCGGCCGGCGTCTTCGGGCCGTACGTGAACTTCGCCAAGGCGGCCGAGGAAGTGAAGATCGGCGTGCTGGACCCACTGACGGGCACCTACGCCGCACTAGGCGAAAACGAAGTGAACGGCGCCAAGATGGCGGCCAAGCAGCTCAACGCCAAGAACGGCATCCTCGGCCGTAAAGTCACCCTGCACGTGGAAGACACCGCCGCCGACGTGGGCACGGCCGTGCAGAAGACCAACAAACTGATCGACCGCGACAACGTCGCCTTCTGCATGGGTGCCGTCTCCTCAGCGGTGGCGCTGGCCATTGCCCAAGCCGCACACCAGAAGGGCAAGGTCTACATGGTCACCGGCGGCCATACCGATTCGGTCACCGGCTCCAACTGCCGCTGGAACACCTTCCGTATCTGCACCACCACCTGGATGCTGGCGGCCGGCGTTGCCAAGACCCTGGCGGACAAGTTCGGCAAGCGCTGGTACTTCATCACCCCCGACTACGCCTTCGGCCACACCGAGCAGGCTGCCTTCGCCAAGCTCAACAAGCAGATGGGCGGCACGGTGCTGGGCAATGCCCTGGCGCCCTTGGGAACCACGGATTTCTCCTCCTATCTGATCAAGGCGAAATCCGCCAACCCGGACGTGCTGATCGTGCTGCAGGCCGGCAACGACCTGGTCAACTGCCTGAAGCAGGCCGCCGAGTTCGGCCTCAACAAGCAGATGTCCATCGCCGGCGGGCTGATGGAGCTGGAGGTGTTGCGAGCCCTGCCCGCCTCCGCACGCCTGGGGTGGTGGACGTTCGAGTGGTGGTGGGACCAGCCTGGTGTACCCCATGTCAAGGAGTTCGTGGCGGATTACCGCAAGGAGTTCGGCTCCTACCCCACCGCTCGGAGCTGGTTTGGCTTCGCCGGTCTGCACGCCCTGGCCTTGGGCGCCGAGAAGGCGAAGACCCTGGACTCCATGAAAGTGGCCAAGGCCCTGGAGGGCCTGGAGCTACCGCCGGAGGTGGCCCTGGAGCCACACCATCCCACCATCCGTGCCGGCGACCACCAACTCCTCGCCACGGCGTTCCCGGGCAAGGTCAAGGCCGACGGCAAGTATCCGGACCTGTTCGATGTGGCGCGCGCCGTCCCCGGCAGCAGCATCGCCCTATCGGTGGACGAAAAGGACTGCAAGATGAGCTATTCGTCCTGACCTCGCGAAGGAAGCGTCCATACTGCAAAAAGAAGGCCTCGGAGCGCGGCGCGCTCCGAGGCACCTTCCCGTCCGGACCCGTTTCCGGTGCTGAGGAGATCATTCGATGGAGCTGCTGTTCTTCAATACCTTTAACGGCCTGATCATCGGCGTGTTCTACGCGCTGATGGCCATCGGGCTATCGTTGATACTTGGCCTCAACGGCGTCATCAATTTTGCCCACGGCGGCTTTTTGGCCCTGGGCGCCTACTTCGCCTACACGCTGGCACCTCACATCGGTTTCGTCGGCGCTCTGCTGGTCTCGCCTATCCTGGCGGCGGTGGTCGGACTCATCGTGGAGAGAATCATCGTGCGGCCTGTCTACGGCCGCGACCCCCTGTTCAGCCTGCTGGTAACATTCGGCCTGGCGATGATTCTCGAGGATCTGGTGCGCACCGTCTGGGGCGCCCAAGGGCTCCCCTTCTCCGTCCCGGACGTGTTGTCCCATCCCCTGAGCAGCACCTACTTCTTCATCACGGGCTACCGCCTGCTGCTGGTGGCCATCGCCCTGATCGCCACCGGCGCGCTGTTTCTGGTGCTGCGCTACACGCGCCTGGGGGTGCGCATCCGCGCCGGCACCAGCGATTTGGAGACCGTCTCCGCCCTGGGGGTGAACATCTTCCAACTGCGGGCGGCCAACTTCGCCCTGGGCATCCTGCTGGCGGGGCTGGCGGGCGTGCTGGCGGCCGGGCGGCTGGGCCTGCAGCCGACCATGGGCACCACGCTGCTCATGCCCAGTTTCGTGGCCATCATCGTCGGCGGCGTGGGTAGCCTCATGGGCAGCTTGCTCGGCGGCATCATCATCGGCGTCGCCGCGGGCATCACCACCACCTACTTTCCCGCCGCCAGCGACGTGGTGATCTACGCCATCATGGCGCTGGTGCTCATCGTTCGGCCGCGGGGCCTGTTCGGACAACAGGGGTTGCTGGAATGAAAATGAAAATATCCTATCTCGACGCCATCGTCTGGGCACTGCTGATCACCGCGCCGATCTGGCTCCCCTGGATCGGCGGCTACACCGCCCTGGGCTCCCGGGTGCTGGTGTTCGCCCTGGCCGCCATGGGGCTCAACCTGCTGCTGGGCCACACCGGCGGCCTGTCCTTCGGCCACGCGGCCTACTTCGGCCTGGGCGCCTACGGCACCGGCCTGCTGCTGAAGTTCATCACTCACAGCACGCTGCTGGCGATACTGGGCGGCACTCTGCTGGGGGGCGTGGCGGCGCTGCTGATGGGCCCGCTGATGGTGCGCCGGCGGGGCATCTACTTCGCCATGGTCACCATCGCCATCGGCCAGATGATCTATTTCGTGGCTGTGCGCTGGAACTCGCTCACCGGCGGCGAGGACGGGCTTACGGGGTTTGCCCGCCAGCCGCTCCACTTCGGCAGTCTCACCGTGCCCATCAACGGCACCGGCTTCTACTACTTCGCGCTGGTCTTTTTCGCCATCGGCGCCGCGGTGCTCGCCCTGGTGCTGCGCTCGCCCCTGGGGCGCACATTCGCCGCGGTGCGCGAGAACGAGCGCCGGCTGCGCTTTCTGGGGATCTCCATCGAGCGCTACATCTGGGCTTCGTTCGCCATCTCGGGCTTGGTGGTGGCCCTGGCGGGGTCACTGGAAGCGCTGCTCAACAACTTCACCTCGCCCCAGGATCTGCATTGGACCCTGTCCGGCGACTTCGTGATCATGTGCGTGCTAGGCGGTATGCGCAGCTTCTGGGGGCCGTTGGTCGGGGCCATCATCTTCGTGGTCGTGCAAGACTATCTCAGCAGCCTCACGGCCAACTGGATGACGTTCATCGGCCTCTTGTTCGTGGTCATCGTGCTGGTCTTCCCCCAGGGGCTGCTCGGCTTCGTGCGGCGGAGGGTTCCGCTATGAGCATATTGTCCCTGAAGAATATTTCACGGAATTTCGGTGAAGTGCGGGCGCTGCGGAACATCAGCCTGGAAGTGGCCGAAAGCGAGCTGCGGGCGGTGATCGGGCCCAACGGCGCCGGCAAGACCACCTTGTTCAACCTGATCAGCGGTGCATTTCCGCCCAGCACCGGCGAAATCATGTTCAAGGGCGAGACCATCAACGGCCTGTCGCCGGAAAAGCGGGTTCATGCCGGCATAATCCGCACTTTCCAGATCACGGAGGTGTTCCTGGAGCTGACCGTCGTCGAGAACCTGCGGGTGGCCGTGGAAACATCCATGGCCCTCAGCCACTGGCCCTTCCTCAGTCGTGCCCGGCGGACGGCGGTGTCCGAACGGATCGACGAGTTGCTGGAATCCACCCAGCTCACGGGCAAGGAACAGCGGGTAGTCGGCGAGCTTGCCCACGGCGACCAGCGGGTGGTGGAAGTGGCCATTGCACTGGCCATGAATCCCAAGCTGTTGATGCTTGACGAACCCACCGCAGGCATGGGCGACCGGGAAACCGAAAACATGGTCCAGCTGATTCGCCACCTGCACGAAGAACGGCGCATCCCCATGCTGTTCATCGAGCACGACATGGACCTGATCTTCGGCGTGGCCGACCGCATCACGGTGCTGGACAACGGCTCCTTTCTGGCCGAGGGCACGCCGGACGAAATCGCGGGCAACGACGACGTGCAGGCGGCCTATCTGGGAGGTGCGGCGTGACCGAAATCCTCAAGGTAAACGACATCAATACCTATTACGGCAAGAGCCACATCCTCCACGGCGTCTCGTTGACGGTGGGCGAAGGCGAAGTGGTCACCCTGCTGGGCCGCAACGGCGCCGGCAAAACCACCACCTTGCGCAGTGTCATGGGCCTGACCCCACCCCGCGCCGGCACCGTCGAGCTCTACGGCAAGAACGTCACCCGCTGGCCGCCACACCGCACCGCCCGGCTGGGAGTGGGCTACGTGCCGGAGGGCCGCAAGATCTTCGGCCACCTGAGCGTGCTGGACAACCTGCGGGTGCCCGCCACACGCCCCGGCCGCTGGACCATCGAGCGAGTGCTGGAGGTCTTCCCCCGGCTGGCCGAGCGCCGCAACAGCCTCGGCCGTCAGCTCTCCGGCGGCGAACAGGAGATGCTGGCGGTCGCCCGCTCGCTGCTGCTCAACCCCGGCTTCCTGGTACTGGACGAGCCGTCCCAGGGCTTGGCGCCCATGATCGTCAAGGAAGTGTTCGAGGTGGTGAAGAGCATGCGGGAGGAAGGTATCGCGGTGCTTCTGGTGGAACAGAACGCCTGGATAGCCCTCGAAGCGGCAGACCGCGTCTACGTAATCGATGACGGCAAGATCGTCCACGAGGGAGCGGCCGCGGAGCTGGCTGCAGACCGCGACCGAGTGCGCGACCTGGCCGGCGCCGGCGGCTCAGCCTGAAGTGCACAACGGCATGGCCGGGGCGGAGGGAATCGAGTCCTCCCCGGCCACGCTGCCGTGTGCAGAATCAAAACCGCGATTCCGAAACCTGAAAGCCTGGCGGCGTACGGCAAACACCCTCGACGGGCAGGCATGACCAAGGGGTTTCGCTGCGCTCGACCCAGCCGACGATCTGTGTGTGGTCCGTCCCCAACGGGTCGGATGAGCGCAGCGCAGGGAACCCCATCGCATCGATATTCCGCATGACGCAGAAGTGGGCGGCCTGCGCGGCCTTTTGCGCAGGTCGGCTGGACTGCCGGGTTATGCGCCACGAGCCCGCTATCTGTTTCGCAAATCTTTCTTGGCCGACTTGAGGTGTCGGCCAAAGTCTCGATCCTTCTTTCGTTTCTCCGCATAGGACATGTCATTGAATGCCGTTTCTTCCTTGAGCTTTATGAAACTATCCAGATATTCCTGGCTGATTTCGCCGGCGCGTACCGCCTCGAGCACGGCACAGTCCGGCTCGCTGGTATGGCTACAGTCTTGATAGCGACAGCCGGACGCCAGAACGCTGATGTCGGAGTAGGTGTTGGCTATGCTGCTTTCCGCGCCAAGAAGCCCGAATTCGCGCATTCCCGGGTTGTCGATGACCAACGCGCCACCATCGAGACGTATCAGCTCACGTCGAACGGTCGTGTGCCGACCCTCACCTGTCCCGCTGACAGGCCTCGTTTCCATTCTTTCACGGCCGGCCAACTTATTGATCAATGTGCTCTTCCCAACCCCGGACGAGCCGACGAAACAATAAGTCTTCCCGGGCAGCAGCAGCCGTTTAACATCCTCTAGACCGTCTTCTGTCACGTTACTCAGCTGCATTACCGGCGCGGTAATACCGAGAGACTGGATTTCCGCCAACTGAGTGGCCAGCACTTCCGGAGTCACCAAGTCAGTCTTGGTCAGCAGAATGTACGGCTCCGCCCCACCTTCCATCACCATGACGAGATAGCGTTCCAAACGCTTTGGATTGAAGTCGAAGTGGCAAGACTGCACGATGATCACGTAATCCACGTTGGCCGCGATCATCTGGTAGTCCATGACGTTCCCAGCGGACTTCCTGCGCAGCGAAGTTCTGCGCTCCAGTAGCGAGTGGATTACGCCAAAGTCGTCGCCAGACTGCTTTTCCACGCAGACCCAGTCGCCTACGCACGGCAGCTCTTGGTTCAGATGGTGATCGCGCAAATAACGGCCGGCCAACTTGGCCCGAAAACTACCGTCCGGATCCACCAGCAACAATTGATCGCGGTCCACCGCCGCCACGCGGGCGATGGTATCCGGCGGCTTGCAGTTTACCCGCTGTGCAAACCAGTCGTTCCAGCCCAGTTCACTCAATTCGCGGTGCGGCTTAATCATCTATTGTCGTTCCTCAAATGGCCGCGAGACTGAGGCACATAGCACCATGCCGATCAGCAGAGGGTGCTCCAGACGACCGTCAGCTGCAACGAGGGGTTAGGCAGCACCGCATGGACTGTTTTGTCCGGGCAACGTTGAGAACTCTAACCGTGTCGTGTTCCATGCCGTGGAGCTAGGTTTCGTCGTCTGTGGTAGCGCCGACCTCGAAGATGTCCGTGACCGCCATGCCGGTTAGCAGCTTTGAAGCTGCGGCGAGGTGATTGGCTACATGGACGAGGAACTGAAATAGAAGTTGCTGCGCCTGCTTGTCGTCAAGTGAGTTTGGATCGGAGAAGAACCGATGAAGATCTTCGAGGTCGGCGAGCCAATCAGTGAGGTGAAATGCCACGTCCCTAGCAACCTCGTCGGGAAGCTCCACTTCTTTGCGCGCGACGTGGGCAATCCGCTCGCGGGGGCATTATTTGGGGACATCCATGACTTCTTTCGCGCAAAATCCATCAGATACGCCTCCTATCCCAACAGCGATGCGGCAACATGGGTCCCCTTGATAAAACTCTGCCCCAACGCCTGGGCAGCCTCGCGCATCGCCTGCAGCCGCCCCATCGCCCTCTGCAGCGGGTAGTCGCTTCGCCGGAGTGTTCGGACAAAGGCTTCGGGCTGGATGCCCAGCCGATCGAGGATGGGCGGCAAGTGATCAGGGATCGATCCGCGCTTGTCCTCGCGAACCGCCCGGCCGCACCAGTCCACTAGCTGCAGGTAGTCATCCAAGCAGAACGGCAGCGCGTCGACTTCCCGCTCGGCGTCCTCCTTGAACGGTGCCAGTTCTTGGCAGTTCTCGCCCCAGGCCCGGATTCGTTCTTGGATGGACGTAAAATCCGAAGCTTCAGGCGTATGAGCCATCCCCGCGCGGACGGGGTTCAAATCCACATAGGCCATACACGAGAGAATTGCGCCTTCATCCAACAGCGCCTGGGTCTTGAACCGCCCCTCCCAAAAGCGCCCCTTGCAGCCATCTTCTGCGTTGGCCTGACGAGCAATCGATTCGTTCAGGCAACGCATGAACCAACTCAAATCGCACAGCCGGGCACGATACGTCGCGACATAGCGCTCAAGCCGCTTGAGCTCGCCACGGCCAAGCCTCTCCCCGGATCTATAGCGGTTCACCAGCATCGGGCCGCCGAAAAGCTCTGACCATCGATCCAGGACTTCGTCATCAGTCCACGCCTCCACCCATTCCGGCCGAAGACGCAGCACCAAGTGATAGTGGTTGGACATCACTGCGTAAGCACAGACATCAACCGCAAAGACGCGTGCCAGGGCCTTCATGCGGTCCACGATCCACTGGCGCCGGTGCTCGAAGCTCTCGCCGCTCACGCGATCCTCGCCACACAGGAAGGCACGGCGTACGCAGCGGCTGATGCAGTGGTAATAGGGGGTAGCCTCCAGGGAGACCAGTTCTCGGCGGGCTCGGGTCATGGCGTTCCTCCTTGAACGAGAGTAGCTGTATCTTTATACAGCTTCACGCTATCGCAGCTTACCTCTCAGATCAAGGACGCCCGCGCCGATCGTGCCTAAGTGATTGTTTGGGCGTGGGTAAAGTGATGGATGTCCCCGTTTTTCCATGCGCCACAGCGCCTGTTGCAGGGTGGCCGGCTCAGCCATGACGCACCTCCAGCTCGGCGATCACATCGCGCGGACCCGGCAGGTGCGGCGCCACCCCCGGCACCCAGTGCACATAGCGCAACGTCGATTGCAGGTTGCGATGGCCCAGCAGCTGTTGGAGCTGATGGACCGGCAGGCCGGCCTCCAACTGATGGGTGGCGTAGGCATGGCGCAGGCTGTGGATACCGCCCACCTTGGCCACGGCCGCGTGGCGCTTGGCGCGCGTGAACACCTTCTGCGCGGTGCTGATCCCCAGCGCTCGTTCGGGCCGCTGGCCGTGGGGAAAAAGCCACGGCCGCGGGCGGTACGCCCGCCAATAGCGGCGCAGGTGATCGAGCAGCCGCGGTGAGAGGCTTACCGCGCGGTCCTTCGCGCCCTTGCCCTGTTCGATGCGCAGCAAGTGCCGCTCCCCGTCGATATCCCGCACCCGCAGGCGGCACACCTCGCTGACCCGCAGCCCACAGCCGTAGCAGGTCTCGAGCAGCATCCGATGCTTGGGGTTCGTGCAGGCGGCCAGGATGCGGGCTACCTCGGCGCGGGTCAGCAGCTCCGGGATGCGCTGGGCGCGCTTGGGCACGATCAGCTCAACCTCGAAGGCCGGCCAACTCAGCACCTGCAGATAGAGAAAGCGCACCGCATTGAGATACAACCGGCAACTCGCCCCGGACAGCCCGCGCTCCTGGGCCAAGTGGACAAAGAAGGCCTGCAGCTCATCGGGGCTCAGCCGGGCCGGCGAGCGTTGGTAGTAACGGGCCAACTCACTGACCGCAGCCAGGTAGCTGCGGTGCGTGCGTATGGAAAAGCCACGCTGGCGCATGGCCTCGATCATCTGACGACGTAACGGTGTCATTGTCTTCACTCCCTCGGTTAAGGACCCACACGGGCCTTAAGGAAGTCTTGACAATGAATCGCGCTGGGGAAGGTTAACGCAGGAAAGCTACCGCGAAGCGGTTTAGTTCAACGCTTGGCTTTGCGGCGCACCGGAGCGCAGCGTAGGTGCGTCCGACAACAGCCACTTGTTATACGGTATTTTCCAGTGCAGTCACCGCATTGATGATTTTATCTCTTCTCAACTCGTACTCATTGCTCACAGGCTCTTGACTGCGAGTTGCCATAAAAAAAAGCTCGGAGGATATCTTTTTTAGAAGCCGGACCACCTCTGATTCCTGGGCAATCTGATTGCAAACAATCCAGCGATCAATTGCACTTGATGACAACCCGAACAGCTTTTCATTGAGGTCTAGTCTTGAATTAATTAAATCTAACACACGCCGCTGGGTCGCCATTCGGCTTACGAATTCATCCATCAGACTTAACCTCATGACATATTTCATCAATCCAAGACCGGCACTTATTCAACTCAGGCATTACCATAGACAGCTCAATATCCTCAATACTCTTTCCGGCACCTCGCGTGGATAATAGACGGGCCTGCATCAGCAAATAATAAACATCTTCTGAGATAGTCAAACTTTTTGACCCAATCCTTCTTGCTGAGTCCCTTCCAAAGGTTGGGTTATTCGTCTTTGCAAGGGAATAGCAGGTGGCAATATTGCGTAAAGCCAGAAAAATTGTTGATAGCTCAAACACGAGGCTTGGCGATCCGGTCCGAATAGATTGGAATGACGACTCAAATATGTCTCGAAACCTTGCGCAGTCGGTCTGCCCTGCGGAATACTGCGACGGAGCCCCCAAACCTTTAAGAAAATCATCCTCGTCATCGCCGTAGATAAGCCTGCTTTCTAGAGATAGATGCCAAGCAAAGGCATTGCCGGATTGCCAAAGCTCCTTTATTCGCGTGTAGGAATAAATCGAAAACTTATCTTGACTGAATCGAGAATCCCGCCCATTAACAAGCGCGAGCAGGTCGACATCTGAATCAACAGATACGTCACCGCGACAGATTGAGCCAAAAGCGTATATATGCATTAGCGTCGACTAAATCGCTTAACGAGAATCGATACCAAACAGGCGAGCATCACATACCTTACGGCTGCGATACCCGCAAGAACAAGACCTGAAAACCCGACCGGCTGTAAGATTAGGAAAACTTGTGGAGCATTCCGTGTTGCATCAACATAATTGCTCAGGACTTTTGGGTCCTTGAGGCAATAGAGTTCACCGATTCCAATGCAAGCAACACAAACCAGCGTTCGAAGTAGCTTGATAGGGCTTTCACCATTCCCCCAAAAAGCATCAAGGAGAATGAACTCAAGCCACTCTAAAAAAGCTGCCACGCGTTTTACACCTGGATATTTCTTGCGGTAGTAGGACTCGCAAGACCGCCATGCCTTGTACAAATGAACACGGCCAGCCGCTAGTTCAATTTTAATTGCCTTGTTTGCCGAGACGGCGTCTCCAATCTGATTGAAATTAACCCTGAGGTCTGGCAAACTTCTGCTGGGATTCTCTTGACCAGGACACCCCGTATCGAGAATCTCTGGTTCTATCTGTGTTTGCGAGAACTCTGCGTAATCAAATACCAACCCTCAAATCTACTACCCCTCGTCGGTTCGTGAACTTACTCCCAATAAATTTGCACGAATCAAAAGTGCAATTCCGCAGGTACGCTGAGTCAAACTGGGAGTAACTAAAGTCACAATCAGTGAAACGCTTCTCGTGGCGACTAGACGCTCAAACTGCTTATTTTTGAGGTTCACCGCATGCAGATCATGGGCAACCGCTTGATCTAAGAGGATTTCCCTACCAGTCTCTAAAATGGTCGTTCATGTCGTAGAAGTGATCCTCGATACCGTATAACGTTCCACATGAGCCGCGGCTTACCCTGGAGCGCAGCGGAAGGGTAGCCGTTGGCTGGATGTGGTTGTTAGGCCGCTCGCTCTCGAACATGAAAAACATTCCCCTCCGGGTCATTCCCGTTGCAAACGGTAAAACATGGTCCTTCCCACTGCTCGTAAGCAATATCCCCGCCCAGTTCCCGAGCCCGGGATCGTGCCTCAGAAATGCTGGGTACAGTAAAGAAGAACTTCAGCGCTGCATCACGAAGCTCAGGTGGTGTAGCAATCACGATATTCGAAGCTCTCTCTTCGGGAATACGATGGACAACAAACTGAATATCGGGCGATTGAAGTACAGTGACATCGGCGGTCCTATGAATACGAGACATTCCAAGAATCGCTTCGTAGAAGCCGGAGACACGTTGTTTGTCTTTGGCGTAAATAGAAAGACCTGCACATGCGGGACCAGACATAATTGCTCCTATATCGGATTTTGACTCGGTGCTGCGTCTTAGCGGCGGACTAAAAATGGCCTAACGCCGAGCTTAACCGCGCAGCTTGCTGCGTCGGCTGAAAGCTCCGGTTAGCTGGTTGCCGCTACCAAGTTATTCGGTCTGCTATGTCCGCCTTTTGCTCCACGAACATCAATTCGCGTTTACTGTTGTAGATCCCGATCTTGTAGTTGAGCCGCGTCCGTCCAATCTGCTTCCCAGGCTTGTTGGGCTCGTCCGGAGAGAGAGAGAGAGAGAGAGAGAGAGAGAGAAGAGAGAGAGAGAGAGAGAGAGAGAGAGAGAGAGAGAGAGAGAGAGAGAGAGAGAGAGAGAGAGAGAGAGAGAGAGAGAGAGAGAGAGAGAGAGAGAGAGAGAGAGAGAGAGAGAGAGAGAGAGAGAGAGAGAGAGAGAGAGAGAGAGAGAGAGAGAGAGAGAGAGAGAGAGAGAGAGAGAGAGAGAGAGAGAGAGAGAGAGAGAGAGAGAGAGAGAGAGAGAGAGAGAGAGAGAGAGAGAGAGAG
>CAVQFO010000044.1:0-19086 GCA_963711725.1 uncultured Gammaproteobacteria bacterium
TTGAGGACGCCTACGGCATCACCACCCCGCGCGTGCGCAAGGTCCTGAGCTGGGTGGAACGCAAGCTGGGCCTCAAATCAGGAAACGGCAGCTCCCGACAATCCCCGTAGGGTGGCCGCGGCCCACGCGGGCGCCGTGCCCGCGGGACCCACTTTCCCCTGTCACGAAGCGCTCAAATCGCTATTCGTTCACGACCCTGCCGGCGGCTTCATCCCCGCCCAGCGCCCCGCCGCAACTGCTTCCCTGGCCAGCCGTACACCCGTAGCAGTGATTGGCCACTGCAATGGGCCGGCCTTCCAGCCGCACCCGCAGCAGTTCCGAGAGATGAGTCCGTCCGCCGCCGCCCGCGCCCAGCGGCAGGTCCAGCATCTCGTTGAAGTCGCAGTCGTAGACATGGCCGCGCCAGTCCACGCTTACGAGATCGCGGCACATCACATCGGCCAGATTGTCCGGCCGGTAGGCGTTCTTGAGCAGCGTCATGTAGTCGCCGAACTGATGTTTCGACAAGAGGACGCTGCCGAAGCGCTTGATCGGCATGTTCGCAAGCGTGAATAGCCGATTGAAGTCGATGCCGTGTTCATCGCGCAGGTGCTGCCGGTAGTCACCTCAAGGGCTTCCTGGGCCGGCGGGAGGCTCGGGCCCAGGGATTGTAGACCAGGTTCAGCTTCAGGCCGCTTCCGGGCCGGCCGTAGCCCAGCCCATTGAGGGGCCTCAGGGCCCGATGCTTCACTCGAACACGGCCTTGCCGCGTTGGCGTCGACATTGTGTTCGGTGTAGCAGGGCAGCGAAGCGACCATCTCGACCGGTGCTCCGCCAGAAACGGGCCACCCATTCGTAGCCAGGTTCTTTGAGAATGGTCGGGTTGCAGCGATCCATGACATGAACACCCATGTCCCGTGCACGATCACCAAGTCCCGAAAATGCGGGTTCATTTTCGGGGAACCGCCGGTGAGATCCAGGGTGCGGATGCGCTGTGTTCGAAGGAATTCCACGACGGTGTCGATGGTTTCCGCATCCATCAGCTCCGTGCGGTTGGGTCCGGCCGCCACGTGACAATGCACGCAGCTCAGGTTGCAGAGGTAACCCAGGTTGACCTGCAGCGTTTCCAGACGGCCCCGGCGAATGGCGGGAAAATCGGTGGGTTGGAGTCTCGGTAGCGTGGGATGCATGGTCTCCTCGACAATCAGGGCATCAGGCGATTGATCCAGCGGACCAGGCTACGGGTCCGCTGACTGAAAAGCTGCTTTCCGTAATGGGTATTGACCGCTCGCCGGTGGATTTGTGCCAGCGTGGGATAGGCATGTACCGCGGCCGAGACGGCGCCGATTTTCACTCCGGCCTGCATGGCCAGGACGATCTCATGGATCAGCTCGCCGCCATAGGCCCCAGGATGCTGGCACCCAGGATACGGCGCTTGTGGGTAACCAGCTTGATGCGGCCGTGGGCTTCCACCTCCGCCAACGCCCGGTCCACGTCCTTGAAATCGAAGCGCAGCACCTCCGGCTCCAGTCCATTGGCACGGGCCTGCGCCCGGTCAGGCCCACCTGGGCCAGTTCGGGGTCGCAGTAGGTCACCCACGGGATCACGGAATAGTCGGTCTTCTTCGGTACCCGGAACACTGCGTTGCTGATGATCACGCCAGCCTGGTATTCCGCAACATGGGTAAAAGGCATGATGCCGGTGACATCGCCGCAGGCAAAGATATGCTTGCGCGAGGTTCGCATCCGGGCATCCACCTTGATCCCGAGCCGGTCGAATTCCACACCGGCGGCCTCCAGACCCAGTTCGTCCACGACTGGCGCGCGGCCGGCCGCCACCAGAACTCGTCCACGGCCACCGGCTCGAAGCCGCCGCCGCGCTTGCAATACAGACCTTGACGCCGTCCTCGGTCTCCACCCTCTCCACCGTCGTGGCCACATGGATCTCCAGGCCTTCCGCCTCCAGGATGCGCCGCAGTTCCCGAGCCAGTTCAGGGTCGTCCTTGGGGAGGATCTCCGGGGCCATTTCCAGCACCGTCACCCGGCTGCCCAAACGATGGAACGCCTAAGCCAATTCGATGCCGATGGGCCCGCCGCCCAGTACGGCCAGGCGTCTGGGCAGTTCCTTCAAGGTGAACACTTGCTCGTTGGTGACGAACCCGGCCTCCCGAAGGCCCTGCACGGGCGGTATGGCCGGCCGCGAACCGGTGGAAACGACGAACCGCTTGCCCTGGATGCGCTCACCCTTCACCTCGATCTCGGAGGGCCCCACGAAACGAGCCTCGCCAAAGAGCACTTCGGCGCCG
The DNA here is from genome assembly GCA_963711725.1 of uncultured Gammaproteobacteria bacterium. GTDB lineage: Bacteria > Pseudomonadota > Gammaproteobacteria > Nitrococcales > Aquisalimonadaceae > CAVQFO01. The sequence continues at coordinate 2,285 of CAVQFO010000044.1, forward strand.
TAGCTGCGGAATCGATCGGGATCGTCGTGCACCTGGATGCTGGCAATCACGTCCTGCACATGATCCGTGACATGCCCCAGATCCACCTCCGGAGCGAATCCGGGCAATCCGAAGGCCGGCCCTCGGCGCATCAGGGAAGCCACCCTGGCGGACTGGATCAACGTCTTGCTGGGCACGCATCCGTAATGCAGGCAGCGCCACCCAACCGGGAATGCCGCTCCACCAGCGTCACCTTCAGACCCAACTGGGCGGCCACGCTGGTCACCACCAGACCGCCCACCCCGCCGCCGATCACCACCAGATCGCGAATGCTCATACCGACTTCCCTTCTTGTTCTCCGTTGGCATCGCGGCCGTCATCGCGCCGCAGGCGCTTTATCAGGCGCGGCAGGAACAGAACGGCCGCGAACAGCCCCAGCGCGATCAGCACCGTCGTGATCGTCCCCCGCCCACCAACAATGGCCTTGGCACCCGCGTAGCCGATGTAGGTATAGGCGAACGCCCCCGGGGCCATGCATACCAAACTCGCCAGCACGTAGTGCCAGAAGCGGATCCGGGTCAGACCCAAAGCATAGTTCAGCGCATTGAAGGGGAATATGGGAACCAGGCGGGTGAAGGCCACAAACCGCCAGCCCTCGTTCTCCACCCCGTGTATCAGGCGCCCCAGCCACCCGCCGGTGCGCCGGGTCACCCAATCCGAAGCCAGGTACCGGGCGATAAGAAACGCCAGACTGGCCCCCAGGGTGGCCCCGCTGAGGCTGTATAGCGTGCCCCACACAGGCCCGAACAGGGCGCCGCCAGTGATGGTAAACACGGAGCCGGGCAGAAACAGCACTGTGGCAACGGCATAGGCCCCGACATAGGCAATAGGCGCCCAGGCGCCCAGCGCCCTGAACCGCGCCTGCAAGTCCTCAACGCTGAACTGGTCCCGATGCATCAGCGCCCACGCAACCAGCACGACCAAGCCCGCGAGCAGACCGACCCGGATCAGTGTCTTTGCCTTCATGCCGTCCCTCCTAGCTGCGGATCAGTATCGGCGAGAGCTTCCGACGGATAAATAAGTAGTAGCCGCAAGTTTGGGTCCAGCGGCGATTTGGCGGCATAATCCGCGGTTAACCGCACGCAAGCTCCGAGGTATCGCCCGTGACCATGAATCCTTCCGCCGTCGGTTACTTCCCGGGCATTCGCATGCGGCGCATGCGCCGCGACGATTTCTCCCGCCGCCTGATGCGCGAGAACACCCTGACCGTGGACGACCTGATCTATCCCGTGTTCGTCCTGGACGGGGAAAACCGCCGCGAAACCGTCGCTTCCATGCCCGGCGTGGAAAGGCTGTCCGTGGACCTGCTGGTCCAAGAGGCCGAGGAGCTGCGTGCAACTGGGCATCCCCGCCCTGGCGCTGTTTCCTGTGGTACCGCCGGAGAAAAAGTCCCTCGATGCGGAGGAGGCCTACAATCCGGACTGCGCTGGTGCAGCGCGCCCTTCGCGCTCTCAAGCGGGAACACCCGGAGTTGGGCCTGATCACCGATGTGGCGCTGGACCCTTTCACCAGCCACGGCCAGGACGGTCTGCTGGACGAAGACGGCTACGTGGTCAACGACGATACGGTTGAAGTCCTCGTGCGCCAGGCCGTGTCCCACGCCGAAGCCGGCGCCGACGTGGTGGCACCGTCGGACATGATGGACGGGCGGATCGGTGCCATCCGGGAGGCCCTGGAAGCCGCCGGCCACATCAATACCCGCATCCTGGCCTATTCCGCCAAGTACGCTTCCAGCTTCACGGCCCGTTCCGCGACGCCGTGGGCTCCGCCGCCAATCTGGGCAAGGCCGACAAGCGCACCTACCAGATGGACCCGGGCAATACCAACGAAGCCCTGCGCGAGGTGGCCCTGGACCTGGAGGAAGGGGCGGACATGGTGATGATCAAACCCGGCATGCCCTACCTGGACATCGTTCAGCGCGTGAAGAGCCACTTCGGTGCGCCCACCTTCGTCTATCACGTCAGCGGCGAGTACGCCATGCTCATGGCCGCCGCGCAGCAAGGCTGGCTGGACGAGCGGGCCTGCGCCCTGGAGGCGCTCACCGCCATGAAGCGCGCGGGCGCCGACGGCATCCTCACCTATTTCGCCAAGAAAGCGGCCCAATGGCTGAAGGAGTGACCCGCGGCGGCAACAGAAGAATAGAGCCATGACCGATCACTACGCCGTGATGGGCAATCCCATCGCTCACAGCAAATCTCCGGCGATCCACGCCATGTTCGCCGCGCAAACGGGGCAGGACATGGGCTACGCGGCCATCCTGGTTCCCAAGGACGGATTCGCCGTGGCTGTGGACGAGTTCCGCCGCCAGGGCGGCAAGGGTCTGAACGTCACCGTGCCGTTCAAGCAGCAGGCGTGGAGCATCGCCGAGCGGCGCAGCGAGCGTGCGCAGAAGGCGGGAGCGGTCAACACCTTGACCATCCGGGACGACGGCAGCCTCTGTGGGGACAACACCGACGGCGCGGGCCTGGTCCGTGATTTGACCGTGAACCGGGGCGTGGAACTGGCGGGCGCGCGGATTCTCGTCCTGGGCGCGGGCGGTGCCGTGCGCGGCGTGCTTGCGCCGCTGATCGCCGCCGGCCCTTCGGAACTGGTCATCGCCAACCGCACCGTCGCCAAGGCAAGGGAACTCGCCGCCCTGTTCGCCGAGGATTTTCCCATCCAGGCCGACGGCTACGAACAACTGCGCCGGCGCTCCTTCGATCTGATTATCAACGGGACCTCCACGGGGATTACCGGCGAAGTCCCCCCGGTGCCGGTCAGCGTGATTGGCGGCGACGCGGTGGGCTACGACATGTTCTACGCCGAAGAACCGACCGCCTTCGTGCGCGGGCCCGCCGCCATGGCGCCCGCGCGGCCTACGATGGCCTGGGCATGCTGGTCGAACAGGCGGCAGAATCGTTCTATCTTTGGAGAGGGATCCGCCCCGAAACCGGGCCGGTGATATCGGCGCTGCGCGACGCCTGAGTTTCCGCCGCCACGACGCCCACGGAGGGCCGACGTCATGCGTATCCATTACCTCCAACATGTCCCCCATGAAGGGCTGGGGGCCATAGACGCCTGGGCCCGCTCCCGGGACCACCGCATCAGCCGGACCCGCCTTTACCTGAACGAACCCCTGCCTGAGCCTGGGGAAATCGATTGGCTGATCGTCATGGGCGGGCCCATGAGCGTCAACGACGAAGCGGAACACGCCTGGTTGGCGCCCGAAAAACAATTCATCCGCGCCTGCATTGGCGCGCGCCTGCCCGTGCTCGGCATCTGCCTGGGCAGCCAGCTCATCGCCAACGCTCTGGGGGCCGAGGTGGGGCCCAATGCCTACAAGGAAATCGGCTGGTTTCCGGTGCGCCGTGACGCCGAGGCGGGCGGCACCGCCTTCGGCCGTCTATTGCCGGAGGAATGGGACATGTTCCACTGGCACGGCGAGACCTTTCGCCTGCCCGAGGGCGCCGTGCCGCTGCTGGCCAGCACCGCCTGCCAAAACCAGGGATTCATCCACGGCGACCGGGTGATCGCGTTCCAGTGCCACCCCGAAATGGACCTGGAAACGGCGGAGGCGATCTGCGACAACGCGGCGGAGGAACTTGAGGACGGGCCGTATATCCAGTCCCGGGCGGAGATTCTGGGCGACGAGGATCGCTTCGACCGGCTCAACGCGTCGCTGCCGCGGCTTCTGGGATATCTGGAGCGATTAGCGTAGGAGACCGTGTGGGGCGGGGGACGCATTCGCGGCGATGAGCGCCGCTCCTACCATAACGGAGTTCAGGAGCGGTCGTGCCGACCGCGAATCACAGTGCGCTTCGTGACCCGGAACGCTGAACCATTCCCGGCCGATACGACGGCGAATCAGAGGTCCATCCACTGCACGGCCGTACCGGCCGGCAGCGGCGCGTCACCGGCCGGCGCCAGCAACAGGGCGTCGGCCTGGAAGAGATTGCTCATCATGTGCGAGGCCTGCCGTCCCAACGGCTCTAGCCCCATACAGCCCGTTTCGTCGGCCACCTTCCGGGCCCGCACCCAGCAGTCCCGGCGCGAGTCCGGCCGCAGCTCGGCGGCAAGCGGGGCCCGACGCAGCGGCGAACTCGCCTCCCCCTCCAGCACCGCCAGCAGCCGGCGAAGATAGACCGCGACGCCGACCACCACGGCCGCCGGATTCCCGGGCAGCCCCAGCAGCGGCACGCCCGACGGTGAACGAGCCAGAAACAACGGTTTGCCGGGCTTCTGCGCCACTTTCCAGAAGATCGTCTCCAGGCCTAGCAGGCTCGCCGTGGGGACCACCAGATCGTGGTCGCCCACCGACACACCACCGGTGGTGACGACAACATCGGCATGCGCCAGAGCCTCGCGCATGGCGCGCTCCACCGAATCTCGATCGTCCGGCACGCGCTCGACGGCGAAATCCTCACAATCCCATTGACGCAAATAGGAACGCAGGGTCGGCCCGTTGGCGTCGTAGACCCCGCCTTCCGGGAGGGGCTCACCGGGCTCCGTGATCTCGTTGCCGGTGATCAACACCCGCACCCGAGGCCGCGCGCCCACGGCCACCCGGGCCACACCGGCGGCACCCAGCGCCCCGATCATGGCCGGCGTCAACCGCCCGCCCGGTTCCATCAGCAGCGAACCCCGGGCCAGTTCCTCCCCCAGGCCGTCACGTTGCGCCCGGGGGGCGAGGGTTCCCTTGATCACGGCCATACCGTCTCGCCGAGTCACGATCTCCTGGGGAAGCACGGCATCGGCGTCGTCCGGCACGCGGCCTCCGGTGAATATCCCGCAGAATTGTCCGGACCCAGGGGATAGTTTTCGCCATGGACCCCCGCCGCCACTTCGCCGATCACCTCAAGGCTTACCGGGGCGTCTTCCGACGCCGCGCGGGTATCGGCGGTGCGGATGGCGTAACCGTCCATGGCACTCTGGCGAAACGGCGGCAGATCGATGGTGGCGGTGGCCGGCTCCCGCAGGACCCGGCCCAGGGCCTGTTCCAGCGACACCCGCTCGGCGGGCAGCGGCGTGACGCTGTCCACCATCAGGCGCAAGGCCTCGGCGATTTCAATCATTCGGCGGCCTCGTGGCCGTGGCAGCCACAGGCGGACAAAGGGACGCCCTCCTGGTAGTCCACGCTGCCGTCTTCATAGAACTCCCGCTTCCAGATGGGGACGCGCTGCTTGAGGGTGTCTATAGCGTAGCGGGCGGCATCGAAGGCCTCGCCGCGGTGGTCAGAGCGCACCACCACGAACACGCTGTCCTCGCCCACGGCCAGATCGCCTTCGCGGTGGACGATCCGGCATTGGCGCACGCCGAATTTTTCACAGGTTTCCCGTTCCAACTCGCCCAGAACCTGATTCACTAGAGCGGGGTGCGACGTGTAGTTCAGATGCGCCACCCGGCGTCCGTTGTGGTGGTTGCGCACGGTCCCCGAAAACACCACCAGGGCGCCGCAGGCGGGATCCTGGGTGGCCGCCAGCAGCGCGTCCAGATCCAGGGGGGCTTTCTGCAGATGGGGACTGACGGAGATTCCCGTTCCCTCTGGGCCGCCGCTTACCGGCGGCAGCAAACCCAGGCTGGCACCTGGGGCGAGCACCGCGTCGGGGCGGACCAGTTCATCGTTCAGGGCGTAAGCCAAGCGCGGCACATGGCGCTCCAGCTCCGGAAACCGGGCCTGGAGTTCCGTCACGAACTCCGCAATGGTGGGGTTTTGCGCGGCCAGCGGCACCTGCAGCCGGCTCGTACCGGCGACCTCCTGGAGGACGCCATAGAATTCAACGGTAATCTGTTCGCTCATGGTCTGCTCGGTTGGCGATGTGGATTCAGCCGCCCAGGGCATGCATTCCCACCGCGCGTTGCACGTAGCCGGCGGATTCCGCGAAGCCCTTTCCCTTGCGCCAGACGGCCTGGCGGATGGCGCGCGAAGCTTCCTCGTCGGTGGCCCCGCCGCGCAAGGTCGACTTGAGGTCGATACCCAGGGGCGAGAACAGGCAGGGGAATATCTCCCCGGTGGCGGTAATCCGCACCCGGTCGCAGGTGGAGCAAAACGGGTTCGACACCGTGGAGATCACCCCAATGCGGTAATCGTCGTCCAGCCGGTAGTAAGTGGCCGGTTCTCGGGTTCGAGGCAGGGCGTCCACACGGAACCGGCTTTGCAGCGCCTGGATGATCTCCGCCTCCGGAACCACCTTTTCCGGAGTCCATCCGCCCTTGCCGTCCAGAGGCATGAATTCGATATAGCGCAGCGGCAGTTGTTCCTCATAGGCCCATTCAGCCAGAGGCAGCACGTCCTGCTCGTTCTGGCCCCGAATGATGACCGCGTTCAACTTGATGGGCAGGCCGGCATCGCGCGCCGCCCGGATTCCCCGCAGCACCTCCGGCAGCGAGCCTTTGGTCAGGGCGGCGAAGCGTTCCTCGGACATGGCGTCGATACTGACGTTGATATCGTCCAGCCCGGCTTCACGCAGCGGCCCGGCGTACCGGTGCAGCAGCGCGCCGTTGCTGGTCATGGATATGCGGCGCAACCCCAGATCGCGCAGCGGCTGCAGCGCAGCCACGAATTCGTCCACACCGTTGCGTACCAGGGGTTCACCGCCGGTCAGGCGGATATTGGTTATCCCCATACTGCGACGAACACCCGCGCCACCTGCAGCATTTCCTCGAAGCTGAGAATCTGATTGCGCGGCAGCCACTCCGGGTCTTCCGGCATGCAGTAGGTGCAGCGGAAGTTGCAGCGGTCGGTCAGGGAGATGCGCAGCTTCTTCTTGCTGCGCCCGAAACTGTCCAGCAGCGGCCCGTTCCGGGCGGGTCCCACGCGTGCAAGCCCTGGCTCGTCAGTCATGAGTCGGGCACCCGGGCAGCCATGCCCTGCTCGGCGTGGTGCCATTCCTGCGGCGTATTGAGATTGAGAAAGTCATCGCATCCTTCAGGATAGTACAGGTGTGCCAAGCCCACCCGATGATACCAGCGTCGCGGTGATCGCTCGCCCTCGGCCCAGGCCTGCTCCAGATCGGCTAGTACGTTACGCGACAGCAGCGCGAACAGGGGCTGAATCTGGTCCCCCACGACGACCACGGCGCCGGGAGCACCCGATGCTCCGGCCGCGGCGAGCAGGCTGCTCTACCATATCTGCCGGGCACCCGGGCGCATCGCAAGGGACCACCACCAGCCAGGGCGTGTCCGCGCCCCGCAAGGCGGTGAGGATTCCGGCCAGCGGGCCGTCGAATACGCCCACCGCATCCGCCAGAACCCGGGGACAATAAGCCAGGTAATCATCCCGGTTACGGTTGGCGACAACCATCACGGCGTCCACCTGCGGCTGCAACGACGCCAGCACGCGGGCGATCAACGGTTCGGGGCCGAATGAAATCAACCCCTTGTCCTCGCCTTTCATCCGGCGCCCCCGTCCACCGGCGAGCACCGCGCCCGTGACGGGTCCGCTGCGCATAAAGCTGCACCTCCAATGCTACTTTACGAATTCCGGCCTTTTCAGGCGTTGATACGGGTCAAACACACTAAGATGGGCGCGAAATGTCGGCCATGCAACGCCCCCGGGGGTTGCAGGCTCATTCCCTCAACCGTCTCACCGGTCTTCATAAACCCGGCTTGCGGCAAGATCAACCCCAGATCCCACAGCCGGTGCAGCCGTTTGAAACAGTTGTGACAACCGACGAATTGGCGCCAGACTTTGACCATGGACTTCCAACAGATCCTGGACCACACCGACTCCGCACCGCGGCACGATATCCGCGTTCCCGCGACCTGGGGTCAGGGCCGCGCCACCTTCGGTGGGCTGGTGGCGGCCATGCTGTATCGTGCTCTGGCCGCGGACCTGCCGGAAGCGCGACCGATCCGCTCCCTGACCTTCTCCTTCGTGGGTCCCGTGGCGCCCGCACCGGTGGAAATCACCACCACGATCCTTCGCCGGGGGCGTGCGGTCACCCAGATGGAAGGCCGGATGGTCGAGGACGGGGAAACCGTACTCGCGGCGCTGGCCAGCTTCGGCGAGGCCCGGGATTCCCGGATCCGGTCCCGTCCGACCCGCCGCCGGCGATTGCTCCGCCGGCCGAATGCCGGGAGCTGCCTTACGCCCCCGGCGTGACGCCAGAATTCCTGAAACACTTCGAACACCGTTGGGGTATCGGCGGGGTCCCGTTCAGTGGATCGCGCAGCCGCGCCATGGGCGGCTGGGTGCGATTCCGCCAGCCGCAGCCCACCATCGATGCGAGCCAGCTTCTGGCCTTGGTGGATGCCTGGCCGCCGGCCATACTGCCCATGCTCGATCAGCCGGCACCGGCCAGCTCCCTGAGCTGGACCATCGAATTCATCCAGCCGCTGCCGAGCGTCGCCCCGGACGAATGGTTCCTGTACGAAGCCGTCGCCGACCAAGCCGCAAACGGCTACGGTCACACCGCCGCCCGCCTCTGGACAAAGGCGGGCGAGCTGCTGGCCCTGAGCCGCCAGACCGTCACCGTCTTCGCCTGAACCCCCGACCTGCTCCCGGCGCCGCCCTCGCAAAGCCCCGTTTTGCCAATCAGTTCACTGACGAACCGGGCGTCGCGCCAAATACTTGTTGGGTTGTGATTCCGGCGCCCCGAGCGGAGTGGGGCGAGGCGCACGGCAGCTTCCCAACGCCCATTTCGGTTCGCCGCCGGCTGCGCGGAGGGAACTGCCCCGAAAGGAGGTGAACCGCCATGCATCACCTGCTCGCGGAGCTGTTGTCCGACGGCTTCATGCCCCACGGGAACTGTTTCCTGTGGCGGCCTTCCCTGGTTTGGCTGCATGTCATCTCGGATGGCGTAACGGCCTTGTCCTATTTTTCCATCCCCGTCGCCTTGATCTACTTTGTCCGTAAGTGGGGGACATGGTGTTTACGTCGTCTTCATCACGTTCTCCGGGTTGATCCGCCGCGGCGCCAGACCCACACCTTCGAAATGATCGTGTCTGGGAGCCCTACTACTACACGGAAGGAGTAGCGAAGGCCGCCACCGCAGCCATTTCGATGAGCACAGCCATCCTGCTCTGGTTCCTGATGCCTACCGCGCCGCGTATCCCCACGCCCTCCGCCCGAAGGGCAGCCAACGAGCAGTTGAGCCTGGAGGTGGAGGAGCGCCGGCGCGCGGAGGAATCGGTTCGGCAGACCAACCGGAACCTGGAGAACTTGGTGGCGCAACGCACCGAGGAATTGGAGCAGTTCGTCTACGCCGCCTCCCACGATCTCCAGGAGCCCCTGCGCCAGCTGAGCCACTACACGGAGTTCCTGAAGCGGGACGCGGGAGGGGCGCTGCCGGAGGCGGCGGCCGAGGACCTCGGATTTATCGGCGAGGCGGCGTCGCGCATGAGCCAATTGGTGGACTCACTGTAAGTTTGTCCCACGCGTCACGCCAGGAATTGGCCCGGGATACCGTCCTGGTGAGCGAGTGTATTGATCAGGCCAAGGCCAATCTCAGCTCCGAAATCGGCGCGCGCCAAGCGGTGCTGGAGGGCGACGTACACGCCAAGGTGGCCGCCGACCGGGTGCTCTTGACCACCGTCTATCAGAACCTGATCTCCAATGCTCTGAAATACAGCGACGAGCGGCCGGCGATCCGTTTCACCGCTGGGCGCGACGCCGAGGGCCAGTGTGTTTTGGGAGTCAGCGACGAGGGCATGGGTATTCCCGAGGAGTTTCGCGAGAAGGTGTTTCAACCATTCGTCCGCCTTCAGGCGCGGCATGACAAGCCCGGATCGGGCATCGGCTTGTCGCTCTGCGCCAAGGTGATCGAACGGCTGGGCGGACGCATCTGGGTGGAATCCAAGGCGGGCCGGGGCACCCATGTCCGGTTCACACTGCCGGCGGCCGGAGATGGATCACATGGCTGAAGCGACGCCCTACAAGATTCTGCATGTCGAGGATAACCGGGCGGATGCAATGGTGGTCCGGCGCCTGCTCTCCGAATTGGGATTCCGCGCCGACGTGGAAACCGTGGACGACGGCTCCGCGGCCCTGCAGTGGCTGCACTCGCACCGCGAACCCGGCTTTCGGCAGGCCGACATCGTTCTGCTGGACCTCAATCTCCCGCGGCTCTCGGGCCACGATCTATTGGCCCGTATCAAGGACGACGAACGGTTGAGGGCGATCCCGGTGGTGGTGCTGACCTCATCCACCTCCGATATGGAAGCCGCGTCCTGCTTCAGCAGCGGCGCCAACGGCTACATCACAAAGAGCAGCAACCTGGAAACCTATCGCCGCAAACTGCGCTCCGTCATGGAGATCTGGGCCAGCCGCGATGGCGGGGAGCCGCCCGGCGAAACCGCGGTGCAAGCCCACCGGCCCGTCGCCACCGACGGCGGCGACCTGCGTGTCCTGATCGTGGATGATTCCCGAGCCGACGCGGAACTGACCCGTCGTTATCTGGCGCTGTCGCGGCGCTGGCGGATCAGTTGCGAAATCGTTTCCGACCCGGAAGCCGCCAGCGAGCGACTTCGCCACCGCGACGTGGACATCCTGTTCATCGACCACCACATGCCCGGCCGCACCGGAGTCGATTATCTCCGGGAAATTCGAAGCACCCTTAATGATGCGGGCATCGTCGTGCTCACGGGCCAGGGCGACGAACGGGTGGCGGCACTCGCCACCCGCTACGGAGCCGATGACTACCTGGCCAAGATGGACCTCAGCGGCGCCACCCTGGAACAGGCCATCGCGGTGGCACTTTCCAAGGCCAACGATCGCCGCGTGATCCACACAGACGGCCTGACCGGCCTGTACAACCGGCGCGCCTTCGACCAGCGGCTGAGCGAGGAATTGAGCCGTTCCGTCCGCTATGGCGGGGTGTTCTGCCTGATGCTGGTGGACCTGGATCACTTCAAGGAAATCAACGATTCCTATGGCCACGTGACGGGCGACCGCCTGCTGGCCCAATTGGGCGAGGTTTTCAGGAATTCGCTGCGCGACACCGACTTCGCGGCGCGCTTCGGCGGCGACGAGTTCTGCATCATTGCCCCCGAAACCGACAGTGAGGAAGCCTGCAATACCGCCCGCCGGCTCTGCGAGCGGGTTTCGGAGACGGTCTTTCGGGGCAGCCAAGCCGGGATGGTGCTGCGCCTGAGCTGCAGCATCGGGGTGGTCCGGTTTGCCGGTGGCGAGATCACGGACGTGTCCACCGCTCTGGAACGGGCAGACGAAGCCATGTACCGAGTCAAGCAGCAGGGCGGGAACAGTGTGCACCTGCTCGATGACCTGGGTGAATAACGGTGTCCGCCTCGCGGCGAAACCGACTCGGGTGTCAGGTTAGACTAACGTCTAATGGCTGGGCCGCGGGCATCCGGTCAAGAATGCGGTAGTGGAGGACGCGGGAGGCGTCTTCGCTGGCCACCGCCCCGCGACAAGGCCCAACGGGGTGTATCCTGTAACGACGCCGCGCTGCCGGGCGGGGGGTACGCGCGGGCGGGCGGCTGAATCGTGGGATCGGACGTGCCACCCGGCTGTCCCACTCCCTTGAGGGAGTCCGTCAGGCGCAGCGGTGGCTTCCCTGTGAGTCCGGCTGGGAGAAGCCGCATGTCATCGACCAAGAAAATCATTATCGCCGACGACCATCCGCTGTTCCGGGCCGCCCTTCATCAGGCGGTTTTTCAGGTCCTGGGCGACGTCCAGTTCATCGAGGCCGACTCCTTTTCGGGCGTGCAGGACGCCGCCGAGGAACACCCGGACGCGGATCTGGTGCTGCTGGATCTTCATATGCCGGGCACCCACGGCTTCTCGGGGCTGGTCTATCTGCGCGGGCAATATCCAGGGCTACCGGTGGTGGTGGTTTCCGCCAACGAGCGCTCCAGCGTGATTCACCGCGCCATCGACTACGGGGCCTCGGGCTTCATTCCCAAGTCGGCCGCCCTGCCCGAGATCTCCACCGCCTTGCACAGCGTACTGGAAGGCGAAGTGTGGCTGCCCCCCAAGGCCGGTAGCGAGGGAACCCGCGTCCACCCCGAGGACGCCGCCTTTGCGGATCGACTGGCGGCACTGACTCCGCAGCAGTTCCGGGTACTGGTCCTGCTCACCGACGGCCTGCTGAACAAGCAGATCGCCGCGGAACTGGATGTGTCCGAGGCCACGGTGAAGGCGCACGTCACCGCAATCCTCAAGAAATTGGGGGTCAGCAGCCGCACTCAGGCGGTGATCGCCGCGCGCCGGCTGGAGATCGACACCCCGGCCCATGCCGACATCTAGGGATAACGGGGTCTGTTCATGCGCCTGCGTTATGGCCTGAGAGGCAGGCGTGGTGTTGTTCAGGCCGCGCGAGAACGCAGCAGTTTGTTCAGCATGGCGCGCAGGCCGGCGGGCTTGAGCGGCTTGCGCAGATATTGATAACCCAGCTCCAGGGTGTGCTCCCGTAATTCGTTGTTGTGGTCAGCCGTGACCAGCACGCCCGGCACCGGCTTCGCCCACAATCCCTGCAAGCGCTCCATCACCGCAAGCCCCGTGTCCTGATCGTCCAGATGGTAGTCGGCCAGCATGATGTCCACACGCCGCCCGACCTTCGCCAGCGCTTCCCGGGCGGAGGCTTCAGAGTCGGCCGTAATCACGTCGCAGTTCCAGCCCCGCAGCAGTGCCGTCATACCTTCCAGAATGGCGGCGTCGTTATCGATACAAAGGATGCGGACCCCCTTCAGTGCTTCGGCCGATTTGGCGGGTCGAACGGCGGCGGTCCGCTGCCGCGCGGCGTTGGGCACGCCCAGGGGCACGTCCACGGAAAACATCGTGCCCCTGTGCGGCGTGGAACGCACCGCAATGGGGTGCGCCAGCATCCGCGCGATGCGGTCCGCGATGGCCAATCCCAGGCCCAGGCATTTTTCGCCGCGCGGATCCTGGTGGCTCAGACGATGGAACTCCTCGAAGATCTTCTTTCGCTGATGCTCCGGAATGCCCGGGCCGGTGTCCCAAACCTGGATGGACAGACGGTCTCCACGAACACGACAGCCCAGCAGAACCCGGCCCTTGTCGGTATAACGAATGGCGTTGGACAGAAAGTTCTGCAGAACGCGGCGCAAGAGCGCCGGATCGCTGCGCACATAGCGCCCACAGCGTATTCGCCGGAACCCCAGCTCCCTCTCCCGGGCCAAGGCGGTGAACTCCACGTCCAGCGCCGAAAGTACGTCGTCAATGGCGAATTCCTCGATCTCGGGCTTCAATGCACCGGCATCGAGCTTCGAGATGTCCAGCAGTTCGCTGAGCAGGCCCTCGGCCGAGCGCAGCGCGCTGCCAATATGACCGATCAACTGCCGATCCTGGGGCGTGAAATCGCGTTGCTCGAGGGCCGATACGAACAGACCGGCGGCATTCAGCGGCTGCAGTAGATCGTGACTGGCGGCCGCCAGGAACCGGGTCTTGCTTACATTCGCTTGCTCCGCCTCGCCCTTGGCTTGCCGCAGCGCAGTTTCCACCTCGGCGCGCACGGCGTTCTCCCGGCGCAGGGCCTCGTTGGCCTGAGTCAAGGCGTGGGTCCGTTCCTGCACGCGCTGTTCCAGGGTCTCGTTGGCTTCCTTCAGCGCCCGTTCGGCCTCCACCCGCTCGGTGATGTCCTGGAACAGAGCGAACAGCCCGACGACTTCACCGTCGCGGCCGAAATCCGGGATGTAGGTTCCCAACGCGTGACGGATGGTGCCGTCAGGGGTCGGGAGGTAAGTCTCGAAGCTTTGCGGCCGCCCCGCCAGCGCCTGATCCATGTAGGGCAGTCGATCGTGGTAGAACTCGCCGGAGAACAGCTCCTTGACCGTGCGGCCATAGATGTCTTCCCGCTTCAGGCGCCAGGCACGTTCGTAGGCCCGATTGGTGAAGCGGAACCGTTGGTCCGAATCGATATAGGCGATGAGCACCGGCACGTTATCGGTATAGACGCGGATGTTCTGCTCGCTTTCGCGCAGCGCCTGCTCGATCTTCTTGTGTTCGGTTATGTCGGTGAAGGTGGTAACGAATCCGCCGCCGGGCATGGGGTTGCCGCGGATCTCCAGCACTGTCCCGTCGGGACGCGTGCGTTGGTAGCCGTAAGGTTCCCCCCGCTTGACCGCGGCGATCCGGGCGCTGGCGTCGGCCAGCGGATCTTCGCTTTCCAGGCCGTATTCACCATGGCGCGAGTTGTAGCGCACCACCTCGGCCAGGGGCAGGCCGACCCGAACAAAGCCGGGCGGATAACCGAATATCTCCAGATAGCGCTGATTCCAGGCGACGATGCGCTGGTCCCGGTCGACCACCCGTATTCCCTGACTGACGCTTTCGATAGTGGCCTGCAACAACTCGCGGTTGAACTGAAGGGCCTGGGAGGTCTCGCCCACGATGGTGGCGACCTCTTCCAACTGCATGTCCCCACCGCGCAGCGCCGAAGCCAGGACCATGCGCGCCGAGGATGCGCCAATGACGCTGGCCATCAGGCGTTCGGTCAGTGCAATCAGCGCGGGCTCGGCGGACTCGGCGGGCGAGAGGGATCGACGACGTTCCACGCCGTAGGCCGCGAATGCGCCCCGCGCCCGCTCCTCGCCGATGAATCGGCCGGCCAGCATTTGCAGATCTTCCACCGTGGCGGCACTGCGGTTGCGGAGGATGTGGCCCGCTTCCTCCAGCGTGGGCATGTCCACGAAGGCGGTGCCCTGGGTACGCTCCACCAGTCGCTGTCGACCGACCAACGAGAAGACCACGAGACACAGGCTGTTGAGCAACAGGCTCCAGAGCAGGCCGTGGGTGGTGGTATCGAAATGAAACACACCGAACAGCGCCGTGGGTTTGAGCCATTCGATACCGAGGGGGCCGTGCTGCAACAGACTGTAGGGAATCCAGCCGGAACTGGCCAAGGTCGGCACCAACAAGGTGTACGCCCACAGCACGAAGCCCGCCGCCAGACCCACGAGAACGCCGCGCCGGTTCGCCCGTTTCCAGTACATGCCGGCGATGATCGCGGGCGCGAACTGGGACACCGCCGCGAAGGCCAGTATGCCAAAGGAGGCCAGGGCCGCGAATTCGGCAATCATGCGGTAATACATGTAAGCCAGCAGCAGGATGCCGGTAATCGCTATCCGGCGAATGTACAGGAGCAGCCGGCTGACGTCCTTGCGCTGGCTCAGGCCCAGTGGATTCCACCGCAGCAGCAGGGGCATGACCACGTCATTGCAGACCATGATGCTGAGCGCGAGCGTGGCGACAATGACCATTCCTGTGCCCGCGGAAAACCCACCGAGGAAGGCCACCGTGGCCAGATCATGCCGGCCCGCCGCCATGGGCAGCGTCAACACGAAAGTATCGGCGTTGACGTGGCCAGGGGCAAAGGTCAGCAGCCCCGCCGCCGCGATGGGATAAACGAAGGCGTTGATGGCAAACAGGTACAGGGGAAACATCCAGCGCGCGGTGCGCACGTCGCGGGCGTTGGAATTCTCCACCACGGTGACGTGGAACTGGCGCGGCAGACAGAACAATACCAGGGCACCCATGACCACCTGAGTCAGAAACTGGTGCTGGCCCGCCACCGAGTGATAGAGCTCTCCCAACTCGGGGTTGGAGGCGATGCGATGTGCGATATCGCCAAAGCCATCGAACATGCCGTAGGTCACGAACACGCCAACGGCCACGAAGCACAGCAGCTTCACCAGGGACTCGAAAGCAATCGCCAGCATCATGCCTTCGTGGTGCTCGGTGGCGTCGATGTGGCGGGTGCCGAAGAGGATGGAAAAGAGCGCCAGCAGCAGGGTCACGTAGAGTGCGGTGTCCTCCCACATGGGCACGTTGTGACCCACGGTGGCGATACCGGGGGTGGCGGTGACCACCTGGTAGGTGATGGAAATGGCCTTGAGCTGGAGGGCAATGTAGGGGATCACGCCCACCACCGCAATCAACGCGGCGGCGACCGCCAGCGTCTGGCTTTTGCCGTAGCGAGCCGCGATGAAATCCGCGATGGAGTTGATGTGCTGCTTCTTGCTGATCCGCACCAGCTTGTCGAAGAAGCGCCAGCCCAACAGGAACAGCAGAAAATGCCCGATATAGGTGGGCACGACCAGCAGCGGGTTACCTAGCGGCGGAGAGGTGACCCAGCCCGAGGTGGCGGCCTGTCCCACGGCACCGTAAAACCCCCAGGACGTACACAGCACCGCGATGGTCAGGCTGTAGACAATAGGCTTGGGTCGGCCCGGCAAGGTCCGCATGGCCTGCTTGTCGCCGAAGTAGGCGATGGCAAACAGAACACCGACGTAGGTCAGCGCAAGAAGGACGAGTAGCCAGCCGCTGAGCATGGTGATTCCCGTTTGGGCGCAGCGCCAAGTCCATTGCGGGGGCGCCGCGCAAAGCAAACCCGCGGCCATGGACCGAGGGCAACCGCCGCCGACCTTGAGGATGCCGGATTATCGCCGCGACACCGAAAGGCCGCGGGGGTCGGCCCGATTTACATTCTGGTGCTTGCGCCGCCGGCGGCGCAAGTCGGCAGCCAATGAGCTCGCTACCCGGCCCGCGCCGGTAATAAGAAGCGGCCAAGACTGACCTTATGCAGTGATGGCATGCCGTCCCCGCGAGAACATCGGCGTGTGGCCGCCCTTGGGCTGCGCGGCTCACAGCCTCCCGCCGAAAGGACAAACGCGCCTGCATGGCTGTTCGACGACGAGCCGATCGACAATGTCGACCGGGGGAGGAGGAGCTCGTCCAGCCCAACCGGGCACCTTGACCGAATTCTTGTCGCCTCCCGCGACTTCGGCTGTCGCAGGGAGGTCTAGTGTATTGCGTCGTGATCCCAGGCACGCTGAAAGTGCCTGGGATCACGACGCAGACACTAGTC
>CAVQFO010000045.1:0-38274 GCA_963711725.1 uncultured Gammaproteobacteria bacterium
GACGGATCAGTAACGCAGCAGTGCCGAACCCCAGGTAAAGCCGCCGCCAAAGGCTTCCAGCAGCAGGATTTCACCACGCTTGATGCGGCCGTCACGTACTGCAACATCCAGCGCCAGCGGCACTGATGCGGCCGAAGTGTTGCCGTGTTCATCCACCGTGACCACCACGTTATCCATGGACATCTTCAGCTTGCGGGCTGTCGCCTGGATAATGCGTATATTGGCCTGATGCGGAATCAGCCAGTCGACGTAGACTGCTTCATGTTGTTGGAGGCCAGCGTTTCATCGACGATACGGCCGAGGGTATTACTGCCATCTTGAATACTTCATTGCCCTGCATCTGTATATAGGCCTGTCCGGCCTGCACCCTGGTCATAACCCTGCGATATCCCTGCAGGCACAGTCAGCAAATGTTCATAGCTGCCGTCAGCGTGCAGGTGCGTGGAAAGAATGCCGGGCTCATCGTTGGCTTCGAGTATCACGGCGCCCGCGCCGTCGCCGAACAGGATACTGGTACTGCGATCATTCCAGTCGACAATACGTGACAGTGTCTCGGCGCCCACAACCAGCGCACATTTGGCGGAACCTGTTTTAATAAACTTGTCCGCGATCCCGAGCGCGTAGACAAACCCGGTACATACGGCCTGCACATCAAACGCAGCCGTGCCATGGATATCCAGGCGTTGCTGTAACAGGCAGGCGGTACTTGGAAATACGCGGTCAGGTGTTGTCGTTGCCAGCACAATCAGGTCTATCTGCCGGGGGGGTGCGCCCCGCGGCTTCCATTGCTTCCCGGGTTGCCGCTATTTCCGCCAGATCACAGGAGGTTTGATCGCCTGCAGCAATATGCCGCTTGTAGATTCCGGTGCGATCCCTGATCCATTCATCCGAGGTGTCCATGATTTTTTCAAGATCATGGTTGGTCAGCACTTTTTCAGGCAGGTAACTGCCGGTACCCGCAATGCGTGAATATTTCATAGGGCCTGCCTGTTTTCCTTGTAGGACCGTAGCTGGGTCGTTATCCGCTCAGGTACATTTTCGCGAACCTCAAGAATGGCGACCTTGATAGCATTTGCAAACGCAAAAGCGTCCGCGCTGCCGTGGCTCTTGATCACTATCCCGCGCAAACCCAGCAGACTGGCACCGTTGTAGGCACGCGGGTCAATGCGCCTGCGGAATGCCTTGAGTACCGGCATGGCAACCAGCGCGGCCAGTTTGGTAAACAGATTGCGACTGAATTCCTGCTTAATAAACGCAGCGATCATCCTGGCAATCCCTTCACTGGTCTTCAGTGATACATTGCCGACAAAGCCGTCGCATACGATGACATCAAAATTACCCTTGTAAATATCATCACCCTCGGCATATCCCGCGTAGTTCGGCACGCCCGCCAGCAGTAATTGCGCCGCTTCCTTGACCTGCTCGTTTCCCTTGATTTCTTCTTCGCCGATATTCAGCAAACCGACACGCGGGTGCTCGTTCCCGTCTACCGCGCCGGCCAGCACCGAACCCATCAGGGAAAACTGGAAGAGGTGTTCGGCGTTGCAGTCGACATTGGCGCCAAGATCAAGCATCCATGTGTGGCCGGTCATTGAAGGCAGGAACGCAAAAGATCGCCGGCCGGTCGATCCCGGGGAGCATCTTCAGCACAAAGCGGGATGTCGCCATCAAAGCACCGGTATTGCCGGCGCTGACCGCGGCATGCGCCACGCCGTCCTTGACCAGATTGAGGGCGACCCGCATGGATGAATCTTTCTTCGTGCGCAAGGCCATGGAGGGCCGCTCGTCCATGCCACAACTTCGGAGGCATGCCTGATCTTCAGTGCTTCGCCCTCGCTCAACCAACCGCAAGTGCACGACTCTTGTCGCGAGACGGACTCATCCCCACCAGGATCAGTCTAAGGTTCGGGTGGCGCAACAGTATAGCCCCGGCTGCCTCGACGACGATCCCCGGACCGTGATCGCCGCTCATTGCATCTAGTGCGATGGTGATCGACTCAGGCATGGATTACCCGCAGGTCTGAACCTAAGTAATGTGCCAATGTTCGAGGGGCTCAACACAGGCCGTCGCCGCCCCAGAAAGCGAAAACGCGGCGACCCACCGGCCAGCCGCGAATCGCAGATCAGCTATATCTGTTACTCGTCCTTGGCGGGCAGGACTTTCTTGCCGCGGTAATAACCATCCGCGCTAATGTGATGCCGGCGATGGGTTTCGCCGGTGGTCGGCTCCACCGACAGGGGGGCCGAAGGGATCGTGGGCACGGCGCATGCCGCGCTTGGAACGGGTTTTGCGGTTCTGTTGAACGGCCATTGTTCGACCTCCTGGGAAATCTCTGTCTTTCCCGCCCCGCAGGGCCTTCAGAGCCGCAAAAGGATTATCCTTCCGCCGCTCCTGCTCTTTCGGTACATCCTCGACAAGCGCTTCCTGTGGCACACAGTCGTCATCATCTTCGTGCCTGGCAACTACCGGAAGTGCCAAAATCAACTCATCTTCAACGAGGTCGACCGGCCGCACTGGCTTCACCGGCCAACAGCGGATCGATCTCTCAGGCAGCCTGGCCGCTTCGCCCTCGCCGGAGACGATCCCTAGCCGAACTCCATATCCACCGGCCACGACATCGCTCCGAGGCATCGCTGGCATTGCAACACCAGCACGCCTTTAATTCGACCTCGAACTACCGGCCGGCCATCTTCACGCCCGAAGCGCAACGATGCCTCGACGGCGCCGGCGCTATCCGCCAATGCTTCCTGCAAGCGGGCCATCCCGGCCAGCTGTGCGGCCCCTCCACCAAGGCATCCCGGTCCGCCAGGTAAAGCGGATCAACGGGTAAATACAAGGGGGTCAATTGCATAAGCAGCGCATATCAGCGACGGTCCCCAAGGTGTCAAAATGAGTCCGCGCGGCAGCGATCGGCCATGGCCGCGTTAAAGGCGCGCCCCGAAGGCCGCACTGGGTTAAATCCCGACGCTTCGGCCGGACATAGGACCGTATATACATGCACGATTCCCCAATTCATTCTTGCTTCCGGCTCACGTCACCGTGCGGCACTGCTGGATCGGCTGGGCTTGGACTACGGGGTACGCCGCCCGGATGTGGATGAGACGCGGCTATCGGGCGAAGATCCCGAGACTATGTCCGTCGCTTATCCCTGGAAAAGGCACGCGCAGGCGCAAAGGGCGCAACCCGGAACTGATCATCGGCTCCGATCAAGCCGCAGTCCTGGAGACCGAAGTACTGGGCAAGCCAGGAGATCATGCCCATGCCGTGGCTCAGCTTCGACGCGGCTTTCCGGGCAAACCGTGCGTTTTCTCACGGGGTGTGCCTTCTTAATAGCCTAGCGGGCGATCATCAGCTGGATTGTGTGGAAGTCCGCGCGGTGTTCCGCCACCTGGCCGATCACGCCATCGCGCGCTACCTGGAACGGGAACCGGCCTATGACTGCGCCGGCAGCTTCAAGTCCGAAGCGCTGGGTATCGCATTGCTGGAACGCATGGAAAGCTGGGACCGACGGCGTTGGTCGGGCTGCCGCTGATTCGCTTGATTTCCATGTTGCAAGAGAAGGTGCGTCCGAAGGCATCGTCTGCCCTGAGCGCCGTCGCGTCTCTTACCTACTGCAGAGCGGCGCTCACCGCCGCGAATGCCTTACCGAAGCCGCACGCTATCCATCGCTTCCTTCAGGCTGTGGGCGAAGCTGGCGCCGAATCGATGCGCCAGCCGGGCCAGGACATCCGGCTCGACCGTGTAATCCACCGTGCGCTTTGCCTTGATCACGTCCCGCGCGACGTAGCCGGTATCGCCCAGGCCGTCGGCGAGCCCCAGCTTGACGCTGTCCGCGCCCGTCCACACCAACCCACTGAACAAATCCGGATTGTCGCCAAGGCGGTCGCCGCGGCCCTTCTTCACCTCGGCGATGAACTGCTGATGAATTTCTGCAACAAGCCCTTGATATAGGTGACATCTTGTGGCCGTTGCGGTGAAAACGGGTCGAGCATGTCCTTGTTCTTGCCCGCCGTGTACAGCCGCCGTTCAACACCGAGCTTGTCCATGAGCCCGGTAAAGCCGAAGCCGTTCATCAGCACGCCGATGGAGCCCACCAGGCTTGCCTTGTTCACGTAGATCTTGTCCGCCGCCACCGCGATGTAATAGGCGCCGGATGTCAGCAGGTCGCCGCCGACCGCATAGACCGGAACGTCGGGATGAGCTTTGCGAAGCCGGTGGATCTCATCGTTAACGCGCCCCGCCTCCACCGGGCTTC
Organism: uncultured Gammaproteobacteria bacterium; assembly: GCA_963711725.1. Taxonomy (GTDB): domain Bacteria; phylum Pseudomonadota; class Gammaproteobacteria; order Nitrococcales; family Aquisalimonadaceae; genus CAVQFO01. Next base: position 4,257 of record CAVQFO010000045.1, read on the forward strand.
CTCCCGGGCTGTTGATATCCAGGACGACCCCGGCCACGTCGCGGTTGTCGAAGGCGCGATCAAGACCCCGGATGATCAGCTCCGCGCTGGCCGGTGAGCCGGCCGCGATGGGGCCGTCCACGTGGATCACGGCGGTGTGGCGGCCGCTGGGTTCGGCCTCCCCGGCAAACTGGCAGCTCCTGAAGGCCAGCAACAACAAGAACAGGTAAACCAGCAGCGCCAGTTTGAAGAAAATGCCCCAGCGCCGGCGCCGGCGCTGTTCGCGGATCCCCGCCATGGCGATATCCCGCAGGGCCTGCTGTTCCCAACGCTCGCCGTGCTCTTGTTCCGCCATTGTCAGCTCTCCCTGTTCATCTCACCGCGCCGTGTCCGCGGCTCTCCAGCGTATCGACCAGCGCGCGCAAATCCTCGCTCAACGGCGCGGTAAAATGATGCTCCCGACCCGACTCCGGCATGACGAACCGCAAACTGTGTGCGTGCAACGCCAACCGCCTGAGCCCGGCCTGCTTGAAGGTGCGATTGGCCGCCGCATCGCCGTAGCGGCTGTCCCCAGCACCGGGTGCCCCACGTGTGCGGCATGGACGCGGATCTGATGGGTCCGTCCCGTACCGATGCGCGCCCGCGCCATGGATGCCTGCCCGTAGCGCTCAAGCACCTCGAATTCCGTGTGCGCCACCTTGCCCTCCGCGTCCACCCTCACCGTCCGCTCGCCGCGCGGACCGCGCGTTGCGATCCAACGGCGCATCCACGACGAACCGCCCCTTGGGAAGATCGCCGGACAGGAGTACCAGATAGTCCTTCTCCATGCCGCCCTCCCGCAGCAGCGCGTGCAGCTGGCGCAGGATCGTGCGTTTCTTCGCGATCACCAGGCAGCCGCTGGTCTCCCGGTCCAGCCGGTGCACCAGATCCAGGAAGGGCTGACCGGTGCGCAGCGCGCGCAACGCCTCGATAACGCCGAAGCGCAAACCGGACCCGCCGTGGACGGCGAGGCCCGCCGGCTTGTCCAGGACCAACAGCTCGTCGTCTTCGTAGATGATGGCCTGCGACAGTGTCCGCAAGACGCCGTCGGGGATTTCGCCGCTTGTCCCCGGCTCCGCCATGCGAACCGGCGGCAGGCGTACTTCGTCGCCTTCCCGTACGCGCACGGCGGGCCCCACGCGCTTGCCGTTGACACGAACTTCCCCTTTTCGCAGGAGTCTATATATGCGTGTCTTGGGGACGCCTTTGAGCTCCCGCAAAAGGTAATTGTCGATACGCTGCCCCTCGCATTGATCGGGGACAGTGACGTAACGGACCTTGGACGACTGATTCTCGGAGGGATTGTGTCTATTCACGACGCCGATGATACAGCCCCGGCCACGCCTAAAGCCATGGCACGGTGCTCCGGAGTGTCCGCGCAGGCGGGCTAGTCACGTCACGGACGGCGAATCTTTGAAGCGGGTTGGTCTGTCCGCCCCGCGGCTCTGCTCCAACGGGTAGTAAAAACCACCAAGAAATGTTGCACAGGCGTTTGATGCGGTGCGGGTTGGCTGATATATTGATCGCGCGCGAATTACTGCTGTCACGGCGGCTACACAGCCCCGGCAGCGTTGCAGTTCGCCCTGGTTTCGCAGCATCCGCATTCGGCGGGTGATGATTGTTTTTTGGGATATACACCGTTGTCTGGCCGTCCCGGCAGACAACTCAATTGCGCTCCCATGCCCCTATCCCACACGGTGATGAATAACATGCTCGTTTGGCGCCTCGCCCACACACTGCTTGGCGGAAGTCCGCGCGCGGTCGGCGATTTCGACATGGCGCCCGGGGATGCTTGTTCCATTGCCGCGAGGTGGATAGGGCCGGTCGAGCGCCGGAGATCAATAGGTAATGAAAAGAATGCTGATCAATGCCACCCAGCCGGAAGAGCTGCGGGTGGCAATGGTAGACGGACAGAAGCTATACGACCTTGATATCGAAACTCCCTCCCGGGAGCAGAAAAAGTCGAACATCTACAAGGGTAAGATTACCCGCGTAGAGCCCAGCCTGGAGGCGGCCTTCGTTCAATACGGATCGGAGCGCCACGGGTTTCTGCCGTTCAAGGAGATCGCCCGCAGCAACTTCAACGGCGACGACAGCGGCCGCGGCAGCATCAAGGACGTCATCAAGGAAGGCCAGGAAGTCGTAGTCCAGGTGGACAAGGAAGAGCGCGGCAACAAAGGCGCCGCCCTGACCACCTTCATCAGCCTGGCCGGGCGTTATCTGGTCCTCATGCCGAACAATCCCCGCGCCGGCGGCGTTTCCCGCCGCATCGAGGGTGACGATCGGGACGAGATTCGCGAAGCCCTCCGCCAGCTGGAAGCACCCAACGGCATGGGCCTGATCGTTCGCACGGCCGGCGTCGGGCGCAGCGTCGAAGAACTGCAGTGGGACCTCAACTACCTCCTGCAGCTGTGGTCCATGATCCAGTCCGCGTCCGCGGAGCGCTCCGCCCCCTTCCTGATCTACCAGGAAAGCAACGTCATCATCCGCGCGCTGCGCGATTACCTGCGCTCGGATACCGGCGAAATCCTGATCGACGACCCCACGGTATTCCAGCAGGCCCAGGAGTTCGTGCAGCAGGTGATGCCGCACAACCTCTCCAAGGTGAAGCTGTATCAGGACACGGTTCCGCTGTTCACCCGCTATCAGATCGAAAGCCAGATCGAATCGGCGTTCCAGCGGGAAGTCCAGCTTCCCTCCGGGGGCGCCATCGTCATCGATCATACCGAGGCCCTGATCTCCATCGACATCAACTCGGCGCGCGCCACCAAGGGCAGCGACATCGAGGAGACCGCGCTCAATACCAACCTCGAGGCCGCGGACGAAGTCGCCCGCCAGCTGCGAATCCGGGATCTGGGCGGCCTGATCGTGATCGATTTCATCGATATGGGCCCCAACCGCAACCAGCGCGAAGTGGAAAACCGCCTTCGCGATGCCGTGAAGATGGACCGCGCCCGCGTTCAGTTGGGCCGCATCTCCCGCTTTGGCCTGCTGGAGATGTCACGCCAGCGCCTGCGCACCTCCCTGGGTGAGGCAAGTCAGGAAGTCTGCCCGCGCTGCAGCGGCCAAGGCACGATCCGCGGCGTCGAGTCCCTGGCCCTTTCCGTGCTCCGCATCGTCGAGGAAGAGGCGATGAAGGAAAAGACGGGCAAGGTCGTCGCACAACTCCCGGTGGATGTCGCCACCTTCCTGTTGAACGAAAAGCGCGACGCCGTCGCTTCGGCCGAGCAGCGGCATGGCGTTCGTGTGACCCTGCTCCCCAACGAGAGCCTCGAAACGCCCCACTACCAGGTGGTCCGCGTCCGTAGCGACGACAATTCCGCCGATGATGTGAGCTACAAGCTCGTGGAGCAGAAGGAACCGACCGAGATCCCCGAGAGCGTCATTGAGCGCCCACGTGTGGAACAACCAGCCGTCCGGGCCGTGACGCCGAGCGTCTCGGCGCCGCCGCCGTCCGCCCCCGCTTCCACGCCTGCTGCCAAAACGCCGGACGCCTCACGGCCGACCGCCGACAGTGGCGGTGGCCTCAGCGGCTTTTTCGGCTGGCTTGGTTCCTTGTTCGGCGGTGGTAGCAGCTCGGAAACGCAGTCCGAACCCAAGCGCGAAGAAAAGCCCCAGCCTTCGCAAGAGTCTCAACGCCGGGGCAAAGGCGCCACTCAAAGCCGGAACGGTTCCGGGCGCAGCCGAAGCGGCACCGGCCGTAACGCCGGCGGGCAAAGCCGCGGCCGCAACTCCGGGCCGAAACGCGCGGACGATGAATCCCGGCCGGATCGCGGCGCCGAAGGCGGCCGCAAACGGCCCGCCGCCAAGAGCGCCGATGACAAGCCCGCCGTATCCGAGGATGCACAACAGGATCAGCGCAAGAGTGCGCCCAACCAGGCCGGCGATTCTTCCGGCCCCCAGGACGGTTCCAGCGGCCGCAGCCGCCGAGGGCGTCGCGGCGGCCGTCGTCGTCGCCGTTCCGGCTCCGCCGACAAGGGACCGAACCAGGATCAGAAGCAGGCTGAGGCTTCCGCGGAGAGCCCGAATCGCAAGGACGAGGGCGCGCCCAAACCCGAATCCACGACCGCGGTAACGCCGCCGAAGGAAGCCGCGGACAGCCGGGCCAAGGAACGGCCCACCGAAAAGCCCGCTCCGGAGAAGGAAGTGGAATCGGCCCAGGTTGAATCCCGGCCCGAACCCAAGACCGAGGATCCGCGGCAGCGCCATGGCCGCCCTCGCATTCCCGCCGGCAGCCGCAGTGGCAATGCGCCGAGCGCCAAGGATGCGGACACGGCCCCCGCCGAGACCTCGGCGAAGGCGCCCAAGCCGGCCTCCCCGAAAGCCAACAAGTCTCCAGTCAACGACGGAACGGCCGACAAGGGCGCAACAACCGCTTCGGAGGCCGCGCTACGCCCGTCCGAACGGCCCACTGAGCATGCCGTCGCGCCCGAGAAGTCCGATGCCCGGGAAGTGAACGAACCGGCCAAGCCGATCGCGCCGGCCGAATCCGCCTCAAAGACGCCGAATCGGCAACCGCCCAAGGCCGTCAAACCCCCGGCCCCGGCACCCGAATCCGCCGCCGGAGCCCCTGCCGCCAAGCCGGCGCCGAAAGGCGAGCACGGCGGTGAGCCCCTCGGTCCAACGGCGGCCCCCGCAAAGCCCGCGGCGAGCGACGAACCGAAATCGCAACCGGCCGAACGTCCCGCCGGCGAACAAAGCGGTACCCGCACCCCTGGCGCGAACGCCCTCGCCCAGGCCGCCGACGCCGCCCGCCGCGCCGCGGATTCCGCCGAACGGGCCCAGGCCGGCGGCGATCATCAGGACAAGGGGAATACGGAACGGTCCGAGCCCTCTACCAACGAACGATAGAGGCTTGAAGAAGCAGTTGACCGGGGCCGTCGCGGCCCCGGTCAATGACGAGCGTTACTGTCGGGCCGGATCGCGGAATCAGCGGCCGGCCGAGACGCCGACCCTATGGTCTTGGCGAATGCGTTCAAGCAGCCCCAGGCTCGCGGCCTCGACCAGATCCAAGACCCAATCGAAACCCTTCTCGCCGCCGTAGTACGGGTCCGGCACCTCGTCTGCATCGGCATCCGGGGCGAATTCCAGGAACAACGACAGGCGATTGCGATATTGAGGGGGGCATTCCGCTTCCAGGATTTCCAGATTATAGCGGTCCATGGCCAGGATATAGTCGAAGTACCCGAAGTCCTCGGGTGTAACCTGCCGCGCCCGCAGACTGCCCAGATCCACGCCCCGCCGCAGAGCCGCCGCCCGAGCCCTGTGATCCGGCGTCTTGCCGATGTGATAGGCATGTGTACCCGCCGAATCGATCTCGATTTCCCCTTCCAGGCCCTCTTTCCGCAGTAGTTCCTGAAATACCCCTTCCGCCGTGGGTGAGCGACAAATATTGCCCATGCAAACGAAAAGGACTCTGACCATCGAAACCTACCCCGTAGTTCTTTGCGGTATGATGACCGCTGACTTGGACCTGTGTGCGGACAGACGATGGTAGCAACACCGCTGACGTCGAACCATCTCCGGAACCTGATCGGGCACGCGGTGGAATTCCGTGGCCGCCGACTGCGTATTGTGGAGGTGTTGGAGGACGGGCCCTCGCTGGTGCTTGAGCAGGCGCAGGGTACCGGTTCGATCCACGGCAATCAGTACGGTGAAGTCGGGCGACGCAGTCCGGACACCTGGACGCTGCAGGTATTTGCCTCCGACGGTGTCACGCTAAACCCGTTGATCGCGGAGCTGAGATTGGACGTCCTGATCGATTCCTGAGGTGACGACGGGGTTCAGCCCTGTCCGCCCAAGACCTTTTCCGCTTCCGCCAGATCCTCCGGGGTATCGATCCCCGGCCCCGGCATTTCCGCCGCGATTCCCACGTGGATCCGTGCTCCGTGCCACAAGGCGCGCAACTGCTCCAGCGATTCCACCTGCTCCAACTCACAGGCCGGAAGCTCCGGGTAGCGCCTCAGGAAACCCGCCCGGTAGGCGTAAATGCCCAGGTGCCGCAGATACCCGCTCAATCGCTCGGAACTGTCGGCCGCATGCCCCACCCGCGCACGGTCCCAAGGAATGGGAGCCCGGCTGAAGTAGAGCGCGCAGCCGTCGCCCCGGCGGACCACTTTGACGATGTTGGGGTTATGCAGCTCCCGGCCGGAGACCAGCGGCACCGCTAAGGTCCCCATTTCGGCCTCGCCAAGGCTTTGCAGATCTCTTGCCACCTGGGCAATCAACACGCCGGGCATGAACGGTTCATCGCCCTGGAGATTGACCACGACGTGGTCGTCATCCCATTGCCGCTCGGTAGCCACTTCGGCAAGGCGGTCCGTGCCCGAAGGGTGATCGGCCCGGGTCATGGCCACCTCCACGCCCGCCGCTCGCGCGGCCTCGGCAATGCGGCTGTCGTCGGTGGCGACCAGCACTTCGTCGGCACCGCTCGCGCGGGCGCGTTGGCACACATGCGCGAGCACGGGCCGCCCGCCCAGGTCGGCAAGCGGTTTGCCCGGGAACCGAGTGGAACCGTACCGAGCCGGAATCACGACACTGAACGGCCGACCGCTCATGACGCCTGGCGCAGCCGACGTCGCCGGGCCTTTCCTTCCAGGGACGCTTGCACCTTGGATTTCAACGCCCGCTCGGTCTCGGCGGTCAGTACGGTCTCAGCGGGCACGGCCCATTGGGTCTTTCCGCAGAAAGCCACACATTTCACGGCGTCCTTCTCGGTCATCAGCACCGGAAGCCTGTCGTCGAAGTTGATGTCCTTGGCGCAGAAGGCATAGTGATCGGCAAGCGGATGCGGAATCACCTCGATTCCGTACCGCGCCAGCGCAGCGAAAAAGCGGCTGGGATTGCCGATTCCCGCCAGGGCGTGAACCTTCTGGCCGGAAAACTCCGTAAGGGAAACCGGATCGCCCTCGCCGCACAAGGGCCGCGCCTTGTCCACTCTGAGCGTGAAATAGTAGGGCGTGAGCCAGGACGGCCCACCATTGGATATGAGCAAATCCACGCCGCGCAGCCGGCCCTTGGGCTCGCGCAGCGGACCGGCAGGCAGGCATTGGCCGTTGCCCAGGCCCCGCGCGGCGTCGATCACCACGATTTCCAGATCCCGGCGGAGGCGGTAGTGCTGCAAGCCGTCATCCGAGACGATCACGTCACAGCCGAACTGCTCGATCAGCGCCTCGCAGGAGGCCACGCGGTCGGGGCCGGCCATCACCGGGCAGTCCGTGCGTTGCGCGAGCAGTACCGGCTCGTCGCCCACCGCGAAAGGGTCGCTGTCGGATTTGACTAGTTGTGGCCATTGGGTCGCGCTACCACCGTAGCCGCGAATGATGATACCGGGATTACGACCGCAGGCCTTGAGGTAGTGGACCAGCCAGAGGACCAACGGTGTCTTGCCGGTGCCGCCGACGAAGATATTGCCCACCACCAATACCGGCACAGGCATGCGTACCCGCTTCAGGATCCCCAGCCGGTAACCCCAGCGCCGCACCGCCATCAAGCTGCGATAGAGCCAGGAGGCCGGTAGCAAAGAAAACGACCGCGGCGTCATCCGCAGCCAGAACTCGGGGAAACCGGTCATGCGCGCTGCCTCTCCGCCACCATGGGAAGCCCGCCGTGAGGCTTAAACATGCGCCGCTCGCGCGGACGTCTCCCGAAACTGAATACGGTGCAAGGCCGCATAGTGCCCGTCCTTCTCTAGCAATTCGCTATGCCGGCCTTCTTCAACAACCCGCCCCTGATCGAGAACCACGATCCGATCGGCGTTTTCGATGGTCGACAGACGATGCGCGATAACCAGCGTTGTGCGGCTTCGCATGAGCCCCTCCAACGCGGATTGAATATGCTTTTCCGCTTCGGAATCCAAGGCCGAAGTGGCCTCATCCAAGATAAGAATGGGCGCATTCTTATACAAGGCGCGTGCAATAGCCAGCCTCTGGCGCTGGCCTCCGGAGAGCATGACACCGTTTTCGCCGATCACGGTCTCGAATCCTTCGGGCAGCCGCTCGATGAACTCCAGCGCGTGGGCGGCCTCGGCGGCGTCACGAATGGCTTCCATGTCGAGATTTTCCTTGTCCCCGTAAGCAATATTCGCGGCCAGCGTATCGTTGAACAGAACCACCTGCTGGCTGACGATGGCGATTTGTCGGCGCAGATCGTCCAGCCGGTAATCCGCGATCGGCTGGCCGTCGAGCAGAATCCGACCCTCATGCACCTGGTAGAACCGGGGCAGCAGGCTCACCAATGTGGATTTGCCGCTGCCTGAGCGCCCGACTAGGGCCACGGTCTCGCCGGAAGCGATAGTCAGGTTTACGTTCCTGAGTACCGTCTCGCCGTCTTCCTTGTAGGCAAAGCTCACATCCTCGTAGCGCACATCGCCCCGGGCGCGATCGAGGCTGAGGGTGCCGTGGTCGGGTTCCGGTTCTTCGTCCAGCAGGTCGAAGATGCTCTCACCCGCCGCGATACCCCGCTGCAGCTGGGAATTGACGTCCGTGAGCCGCTTGAGCGGTTGCATGAGGAGGAGCATGGCGGCAATGAACGAGACAAAGGTACCCGCTGTGATGGACTCGCGAATCTGAGCCAGGGTCGCAAGATAAACCACCAGGGCCAGGGCACAGGCGGCCAGAAACTGCACGAACGGCGTGCTGAAGGCCCGGGTCGCCACGTATTTCATCGCCTGGCTGCGGTTACGTTCGTTGGCTTTTTCGAACCGGCCCTTCTCGTAGGCCTGGGCACCGAAAGTCTTGATGACCACATGCCCGTGCACGGCGTCTTCCGCCACTTGGGCCACGTCCCCTACGGATATCTGGATACGGCGGCTCAGGCGCCGGAAGCGCTTGCTGATGCTCATGATGATGACCATCACCACCGGCCCCAGTCCCAGGAAGATCAGGGCCAGCCATGGGCTGATATAGAACATGTAGCCCATCAGGAAAATCACGGTGAAACTGTCCCGAACCAGCGTGGTTACCGCGCTGGTGGCGGCGGTGGCCACCTGTTCCACGTCGTAGGTGAGCTTCGACAGCAGAATGCCGGGCGAACTGTCGTCGAAAAACGCGGTGGGCATCCGCAGGATGCGGTCGAATGTGGCGCCCCGCAGGGTCTTGATGATTTGCCGCCCCACCCAGGAAAGCCCATAGGAGGACACGAAATTCGCCGCCCCCCGGACGATGAAGATCGTAATCAGGCCCAGCGGCACCAGCTTGATGATGGTGGGATCCTGCTTGACGAAGCTGCCGTCGATCATCGGCTTGATGATCCAGGCGAAGCTGGTCTCGGTGCCGGCGGTGGCGATCATCGCGACAATCGCCGCCGCCGCCACGCGCCAGTGCCGCTTCGCGATCCGGAGCAGGCGAAGGTAGATGTCCCAACTGCTGCGATTCGCGGTATTACGGCGCTCTCGAAGCTTACTCATGCTTCTCCGGTACGGTTGCGATCGCCACCTGCGAGATTCCGACCCGCCCCGCGGCGTCCAACGCCCGGACCACGTCCTCGTGGGGCGTCTTGGCATCGGCGCGTACCACCAACGGAGTCGGGTTGGTCTGATCCCATTCGTCCGACAGGGCCTTCTCGATGGTCTCGCGTTTGCGGTTCACCAGGGCCTTGCCGTTCAGGAAGTACTCGCCGTCGGCGGTAATGGTCAGTTCCAGTTGTTGCTGTTGCTCGGACTTCGCCGCCTGGGTGGACTCCGGCAGGGTGATTTTCAAATTGCTCTGGTGGACGAAGGTCGTACTGACCATGAAGAAGATGAGCATGAGGAAGACCACGTCGATCAGCGGCGTGATATCCAGGGTCAGCTCTTCACGGTTGCGTGGGCGGATATTCATGGGTCAGCCCCGAAAATCCCGGTCCCGCTCGCGCTGGCCCTGGATAACCTCGACCAGCTTCAGCGACTCCTGTTCCATCTCCACGGTCAGGGAATCCACCAGACCGCGAAAATAGCGGTGCGCCATCAGGCTGGGAATGGCGACGCTCAAACCGGCCGCCGTGGTAATCAGTGCCTGGGAAATGCCGCCGGCCAGCGAGCGTGGCATTGCCGACGCCGTGTACGCTGATCGCCGAGAACACCTGGATCATGCCCACCACCGTGCCCAGCAGGCCGAACAGCGGGCTGACGGAGGCGACGGTACCCAGGGTATTGAGAAAGCGCTCCAACCGGTGGGCTTCGTGGCGACCGGCGTCTTCGATCGCTTCCACCATCACGGTGCGCTCGTGCTGCATGTTCATCAGCCCTGCGGCCAGCATCCGGCCCAGCGGCGAGCTTTCCCGCAACTGTTTGACCTGATTGGCGTCCAGGGTCTGATTCTTGACCTGATGCCAAACCTGGGCGACCAGATGCCTGGGTAGAATGCGGCGGCGTTGGAGCGTCCAGAAGCGCTCGCCGATAATCGCCAAGGCCAGTACCGAACAAGCGATGATCGGCACCATGAGCCAACCGCCGGCTTTAACGAGTTCCCACACTGTTACTTTCCGCTGTTTAGGATCTGTAAACCCAAGCCGGGCGCGATGCGCCGGCCGCATTTCCCGCAAGACAAGGTGGAGGGATCATACTGGATTTCGGCAGCATACCGAAACCATGGCCCCGCGCAACCGCTAACGCCTTCACACCTTACCTGCACATGCCAGTAGCGCCCCCGGTCGATGCGGTTGGCCCCGGTCGGTTCCACCACCTGCCCTGCCAGGGAGAAACTGAGCGCGCCGGTATCACGAGGTGACGTACTGCCGAGCACCGGCACGCCGATACCGGCGGCGGACCACCGCACGCGGGAAACCATACCGATTACGGTATCCAGCCGGAAACACGACGATCTCCGGCGCCACGGCATCCACGAACGCGCGGGTGGAGGACCCCGCACTGCCGTGATGCGGGGCGACCAGCAGGTCGGCCGCCAGCTGCTGACGGCGTCGGGCGACCAAATCCCGCTCCTGCTTGGCCTGAATGTCTCCGGTAATCAGGGCGCGGGCACCCTTGGCGGTCACCGCCAGGACACACGAGGCCGCGTTGCCCGAGGCCTGCCACGGTCCGTTGGGATGCAGAACCTGGAATCGGACGCCGTCCCAGGTCCACTGCTGCCCGGCGGCGCAGGGCGTTTCGAGCCGGGTCTCCGGCAGTCGTTCGCCCGAATCGATCTCACCCACCGGCAAGGCCTTCAGTACGGCGGCCGTTCCGCCATCGTGGTCGCTATCGCCGTGACTGATAATCAGCCGGTCAATCCGTCCTATACCGCGGTTCCTGAGGTAGGGAACGACCACCGCCGAGCCCGCATCAAAGCTCCCGCTGAATCGCGGCCCGGTGTCGTAGACCAGGACGTGGTGCCGGGTACGCACCACCACCGATTCGCCCTGCCCCACGTCCAGAACCGTCAAGCGAGCGGTTCCGGCGGTTGGTGCCGCCGGGCGGCCCAGAAGAACCGGAAGCAGCAGCGCCGGAACCAGATACCGTGGCGCCCAACCCTTGGGCGCCACGGCGAGTACCGCCGCAGCCCCGGCGGCGAGCACTGCCCAAACAGCCGGCTCCGCCGGATACAACGAGTCTCCGCCCCATCGGGCGACCCAATGCAGGCCCGCCAGACCCGCGTCGGCGACGCTTGCCGCCGCATTGCAACAGCTCGGTGGCGAGCCACGGCCAGAGCGCCAGCAGCGCACACCCGGCCAGGACCAGCGGCACGATGGCGATCGTGACCACGGGAATGGCGACCAGGTTCACCAGTGGCGCCGACCAACTGACCTGGCCGAACCAAAGCGCCGTCAGCGGCAGCAGCCCCACCCACAACACACCTTGCACGGCCAGCCAGCGCCATGACCCACCGCGCGGTCGAATAGCGGCCGACGCCTGTGGCGATCAGAACCCCCACCGCGCCGAACGATAACCAGAATCCGGGAGACAGCGGCGCCAGCGGATCCCAGGCAAGCACGGCGGCCAACGCCGCCAACCATAGGTCGAACGGTCGCGCGCGGCGGCGGAACAGGCTCACTCCGGCCGCGCCAACGACCATTAGCAACGCCCGTTGAGTCGGCAGCGAGAAGCCCGCCAGCGCGGCATACGCGGCGGCCGCCGCGACCGCCCCGCACCGACCCGCCAAAGGTGCCGGAACCAACAGGCAAAGCCGGGGAAATCTCCTCCACAGTCCGCCGAACAGAAACAGCCCCGCCAAGGCGACCATTCCCACATGGAGGCCGGATATGGCCACCAGATGCCCGGTCCCGGTTGATCTCAACAAGCGCCAGGTGTCGTCGCCGATCAGCCGTCGATCCCCCACTGCCAGCGCAATCACCACGCCCAGGCTGGCATGTCCGGCGAGTACAGCTTCCAGGCGTCGGCTCAAACGCTCTCGCAGCGAATCCAATCCCGCCGGACCCGACAACCGCCGCGCATCCCGGGGCGAACGCACGTAGCCCACGGCGTCAACCCCATTGGCGAACAGCCAGGTTTCATAGTCGAAGCCCCCGGGATTGCTGAAGCCGTGCGGACGTTTAAGGCGCACCACCAGGCGCCAGCGCTCGCCCGGGTGAAGAGCCGGCGGTTTCCGTGCGTACCAACTGAGACGAATCCGGCGCGGGAGCGGACGATCGGCGGGCCAGGGAGTGATCTCGGAGGGTGTAAACCGGAAACGGGTTCGGTGATCTGCCGGTTCGGGAATGGAGGACACGCGGCCCACCACGGTGACATCGGCACCTTCGAGACTCTGGGGAAGCCGATGGGCCAAGGCCATGGCGCCCACGGCTCCCGCCCAGGCAACCCCCAGGAACAGCCAGGCGGCCGGCCGGAGCCGTGGCCACCGGAACAAGACCAATGCCGCGCCGGCGAGGGCCGGCCAACACCATGCCGATGGCAATGCCGGCAGAAACGCCACCGCCACCATCCCGGTGGCAAATAACACGATCCCTGTGCGCACTGTATTCCTTCCCGAGCCCAAATATGGATAATTGCGCGTGGACAACCGAATCAGGCAGTCCTGATTTGGAGCCCGCGCCGCACAGAGGCTAGCAGGGGTTGTCCGCAATCGCGAACGTGTCAGGAAGCGCTGATTTCCGGATTCCGGAGTTCGCCGCGCGCCCTGGACCGCACTGACCCACCGCCTCACCGGGCGCTCGAGTTCTCGCATGCCGAAGAAGTTTTTCAAGCGTTACCTGCCTGATCCGCACACGATGCGGACGCATAAGCGCTTCCAGTTTTTCGGAAGGCTGCTGCACGACCCCAATCTCTGGCACCTGAACCGCCACAGCCTGTCGGGCGGATTGGCGGTGGGCCTGTTCGTGGCCTTCATACCGCTGCCGACCCAGATGGTGATCGCCGCCGCTGCGGCCATATTGTTGCGGGTCAATTTCCCGCTATCGGTCGCCACGGTCTGGATTACCAATCCCCTGACCATGCCGCCCATGTTCTGGTTTGCCTACAAGGTGGGGGTGTTGATCCTGGGTACGGCAACCGGGCATCCGCCCTTCGAGCCGACGCTGGACTGGTTCTGGCAGGAACTGGACACCATCTGGCAGCCCTTCTTCCTGGGCTGCTTCATCTGCGGTTCGGTATCCGCGCTGGCCGGCTACGGCGTCATCCAGTTGTTGTGGCGCTTGCGGGTACGGCGCCACCTCAAACAGCGCCGGGCAAAGCGCGAGCGCCGTCAGCACGAGAGAATCGGACCTGTCAGTCGGAACTCAAGCGACCGTCGTCAATCCTGATCGTCCTGTCCATGCGGGCGGCCAGCTCCAGGTCGTGGGTCACCATGACCAGGCTGGTACTGAACTCCCGATTCAGCTCCCGCAGCAGATCGAACACCCCTTCCGCCGTTTGCCGGTCCAGATTGCCCGTGGGCTCATCGGCCAGCACGCATCGCGGCTCAGTGACCAGCGCCCGGGCAATCGCGGTGCGCTGGCGTTCGCCGCCGGATAGTTCCCCGGGCTTGTGGCTCAACCGGTGCTCCAGGCCCACACGCCCCAGCACGCGCTCCGCTTCGGCCGCGGCCCGACTCGTGGCCGTACCGCGAATCAACAGAGGCATGGCCACGTTCTCCAGGGCCGTGAACTCCGGCAACAGATGGTGGAACTGGTAGATGAACCCCAACATGCGATTGCGCAGCCGTCCGCGCTGGGCGTCGCTGAGCGCATCCAGCGCCTGGCCCGCGACTTCCACCGTGCCGTTGCTGGGCCGTTCCAATCCGCCCAGAATATGCAGCAGCGTGCTTTTACCCGAGCCCGAGCGGCCCACGACGGCGACTTGCTCGCCTTCGGCGACCTCCAGATCGATCCCCCGCAGGGCGGAGACGTGAAGCCGGCCTTCGGCGAACACTTTTTCCACATTGCGACACTTCAGCACCGGCGGGTTATCACTCATAGCGCAACGCCTCCGCGGGCTGCGTGCGGGATGCCCGCCACGCCGGGTAGATGGTGGCGAACAGCGAAAGCACCAGCGAAACGACACCGATGTGGACCACGTCCATCCAGTGAAGGTCCGACGGCATCTTGCTGATGTAGTAGATATCCGGCGGCAGGAAATGCACGCCGAACAGATGTTCGATGAAGGGCACGATGGACTCCACGTTCAACGCCAGCAGTACGCCGCAGACGGTACCGATCAGAGTGCCGATTACCCCGATCACCCCGCCCTGGATGATGAACACACCCATCACCTGGCGCGGGCTCGCGCCCAAGGTCCGCAGAATGGCGATGTCACTCTGTTTGTCCGTCACCACCATCACCAGCGTGGAGACGATGTTGAAGGCGGCCACCGCCACGATCAGCGTCAGGATCACGAACATCACCAGCTTCTCGGTGTTCACGGCCCGGAAGAAGTTGTAGTGGTCCCGGGTCCAGTCGCGTACGCGGTAGGGGCCGTCCAGCGACAGTGCCACCTCCCGAGCGAGCCAGGGGGCACGCATCATGTTATCGAACTTGAGGCGCACCCCGGTGATGCCGCCGTGGTAATCCATGAGTTTGGAGGCGTCCTGCAGATTCACCAGAGCCAGGCCGCGATCGTATTCGTACATGCCCACCTTGAAGGTGCCGGCCACGGTGAACCGCTTTACTCGCGGAACGATGCCTGCGACGGTGGCTCGCGCTTCCGGCGTGATCACCGTGACGCGATCGCCAACGCCAACCCCCAGCGTGGCCGCCAGGGCGCTGCCCAGAATGATGTTGTAGCTGCCCGGCTTCAGGGCGTCAGCCGATCCCGAATCGATCTTTTCGGTGACATCCGAAACCTGCTTCTCCTCGGACGGGAGAATGCCCCGAATAATCGCGCCGCTCACCTGACCGTCGCTGGTCAGCATGACCTGGGCGTTGACGTAAGGGGCCGCTCCCACCACGTGCTTCTCGCCGCGGACTTTCTCCGTCACCTCATGCCAATCCTTGATCGGACCGCCGAAACCAATGATCGTGGCGTGGGACACTGCTCCCAGAATCCGGTCACGCAGCTCCTTCTGGAAACCGTTCATGACCGAGAGCACGGTAATCAGCGCCATCACGCCCAGGGCGATACCGAGCATGGAGCTCAGCGAGATGAAGGAAACGAAATGATTGCGGCGCTTGGCGCGGGTATAGCGCAGGCCGATATAAAGCGAGAGTGGTTTAAACATGTGTGGCGATGAAGCCCTTTATCCCTGAAATTTTTCGCTTTGACGGATCCGGGTGCGGCCGCGGTCCGCGCGGCGCCCGGCCAATGTAGCACAAGCCCGAGCCGGCAAGACCACCGGATGCGTACCAGGGAGCGTCGATCCATTCACGCGCCCGCGCTGAATCGATCAGCGTCTTCCTAGGGGCAATACACCCTCACCCGCCGATCCAGCGATATGCCGTCCGCGCGAGGCTCCGCCCCGACCGCATAGACCTCCACGCCGGCCGCCATGGCCGCGCGCAAGGCGCGACCGTAGGCCGGATCGATCTCGTCGGCCGGCCGTACCTCGTTCACGTCGCCACGCTGCACGCAATACACCAGCGCTGCGCGCAGGCCGCGCCCCGTCAGTTCTGAAAGCACCTCCAGATGCCGGCGGCCGCGCTCGCTGACGGCGTCCGGGAACAGCGCCGTACCGGCTTGGGCCGCCGCGGTCACGTTTTTCACCTCGACGGTGCAAGGTGCTCCCGCGCCGCCGTCCAGTTGGAAATCGGCCCTCATCGGCAGGCCGGGGACGCGGGCCTCAGCCTTGCGCGTCGTGAACCCGCCCAACTCCGGGATCAGGCCCCGGTCCAGCGCCTCGGCGACCAGGCGATTCGCCAGTCCCGTGTTGATCCCAACCACCACGCCGGGCTCCGCCTCCACCAGTTCCCAGGTGTGAGCGTACTTGCGCTTCGGATTGTCGGATCGGCTGAGCCAGACCCGGCTCCCCGGTTCGGCGCAGCCCATCATCGATCCGGTGTTCGGGCAATGGCAGGTGATACGCTCGCCCCTGTCCATTTCGACATCGGCCAGGAAACGCTTGTATCGGCGCACCAGGCTGCCCGTTTCCAGGAGGCGGGCAAATTCCATCTCGTCGGTCTCGTTCCGCGGATAACGACGGCGTATTCTACGGCATCCGCGGGCAATCACACCCTGCCTCGGCGGCCCGCAAATTTCCCTTTCACAGTGCGAACCCCGTCGCTTTGCTGACCCCGGGCCCGGTGATATAGTTCCCGAAAATGACGAGGAGCGTTTCCCAATGGTGCGTCTGCTGAGCAGTATCCTTCTTGCTTCAAGCCTTGTGTTGTTTGCCGGCGCCGCTTGCGCGGACACCGTGGTCATGGACAGCAACAAGCAGGCCCAGGCGGAAGGCGTCCAGGTGCCCAAGCGCGGCCTCACCATGGAGCAGGTCAAAGCCAAGTTCGGCAACCCCGGTGAAATCAAGCCCGCCGTGGGCGATCCGCCCATCACCCGCTGGGTGTATTCGAAGTTCGTCGTTTACTTCGAACACCAGTACGTGATCCACTCCGTCTACCGCCACTGAACCGATTCGGCCCGGTTTCAACGCCACCGATTGCGGAACGCGGTGGCCCCATCACTGTCGGTACACTCAACGTGTCTTGATCCGACCATCTCGAGATTCCGCTCATGCTCCCAACCGTTCTGCCCGCTGAATGGGCTCCGCAAGAGGCGGTGGTCCTGACGTGGCCGCACGCCCACGCCGACTGGGGCGACAGCCTGCCGGATGTGGAGAAGGCCTTCGTCGCGTTCGCGGCCGCCATCGCCCGATTCGAAGACCTCTGGATCAACTGTTACGACGCGGAACACCGGCGCCACGTCGGTGAACTCCTTGATCGGGCGGACGTGCCGCCGCAGCGCTACCGCTGTGTCGCGGTGCCCTCCAACGATGTCTGGGCGCGGGATCATGGTCCCATCACAGTGTGGCGCGGGAATCGTCGCGTCTGGCTGGATTTCCAATTCAATGGTTGGGGCGGCAAATTTCCCGCCACTCTGGACAACGCCGTCAACGGCAACCTGCGCCGCGCGCTCGGCCTGACAACGTTGCCCCTGGAAACCCAGCCGTTGATCCTGGAGGGCGGCAGCATCGACAGCGACGGCCACGGAACGGTCCTGACCACCAGCCGCTGCCTGCTCGCCCCGAACCGCAACGCGGGCACATCGCGCCGGTATCTGGAAGACTATTTCCAACGGGTTCTGGGCGTACAGCGCGTGCTCTGGCTGGATCACGGCGATCTGGAAGGCGACGATACCGACGGCCACGTGGACATGCTCGCCCGCTTCTGCAGTACCGACGTCATCGCATATACGGCGTGCGACGACCCCGACGACCCGCAGCACGCCGACCTGCTGGCCATGGCCGAGGAATTGCGCAACTTTACCACCGCCGCGGGCGCACCCTACGAGCTGCTTGCCCTGCCCTGGCCGCGGGCCCGCTATAATGCTCACGGCGATCGGTTGCCGCTGAGTTACGCGAACTTCCTCATCGTCAACGGCGGCGTACTGGTGCCACAATACGGAGACCCGGCGGACCCGGCGGCGGTCAAGCTCTTGGCCCAGGCATTTCCGGAGCGGCGGATCGTGGGCGTCGACGCCCTGCCCCTGATCCAGCAGTCCGGCAGCCTTCATTGCGCCAGCATGCAGATCCCGATCGATCCGGCGTAAACACCGACACACGATTCAACCGTTCACCGTTAGGCAGAAACATCGAACCCAAGCACCATGCCCGATAAATCCCCGGAAAACATGACCGTCGGCCTGGTCCAGCACGCCTGTGGCGCCGACCTCGACGCGAACCTCGAAACCTCGCTGGACGGCATCCGGGCCGCCGCCAAGCGCGGCGCGCGCCTGGTCCTCCTGCAAGAGCTGCATCGCAGCCGCTACTTCTGCCAACAGGAGCAGACCGATGTGTTCGATCTGGCGGAGCCGGTACCCGGCCCCACCACCGAGCGCCTGGCCGCGGTCGCCAAGGAAACCGGCACCGTGGTGGTCGGTTCCGTCTTCGAGCGCCGCGCCACCGGCCTGTACCACAACACCGCCGTCGTCCTCGACGCCGACGGCCGCCTGGCCGGCGTGTACCGGAAGATGCATATCCCCGACGATCCCGGATACTACGAGAAGTTCTACTTCACACCCGGCGATATCGGCTTCGAACCGGTGGATACCGCCGTGGGCCGGCTGGGGGTCCTGGTTTGCTGGGACCAATGGTTCCCCGAGGCGGCGCGGCTGATGGCCCTGGCCGGGGCGGAGCTCCTGCTCTACCCCACGGCCATCGGCTACGCCGACGGCGACGACCAGGCGGAGAGAAACCGCCAACGGGACGCCTGGATCACCATTCAGCGCGCCCACGCCGTGGCCAACGGCCTGCACGTCCTTTCCTGCAACCGCGTCGGCCGCGAGCCCGACCCGGCTGATCCCGAAGCCGGCATCAGCTTCTGGGGCAGCAGCTTCGTGGCCGGGCCTCAGGGTGAAATCATCGCCCAGGCCGGGGGCGAACCGCAGACCCTGATCACTCAGGTGGATTTGCGGCGCTCCGAGGCCGTACGCCGGATTTGGCCGTATCTGAGGGACCGCCGAGTGGACGCCTATGGCGATCTGATTCGACTGTATCGCGACCATCACCCCACTCATCGCTAGTCAGACCCTGATCCGTTCACAAGGCCGCCCTATTCACACGGCCGCTTGAATCAATCAGCGTCTCCCCGATGCCGCGCGCCTCTGGATCTGCTTTTTCACTTCACATTATCGTTCTAGGTCATTGGTTTTCATATCTAATGACGCCACGACGCCGAATTCTCCGGGGTGAATCGCTCAAGGCTTCCGGGTACACTTGTCGCCCCTCGATCCTCAGCGACCGCGAGTGAGCCGGAATGATCCTGATACTGGACCCCCAGACCGATACCGAGAGCCCTCAGTTCCGCGGTCTTATTGACCGTCTCGAGCGCCTGGAAGGCATCAACCACCGCGTCCATCGCGTCCGCGGTGAAGAGCAGGTGCTCACCGAGATCTATCTGATCGGCAACACCTCGGCGCTGAACGCGGACGAAATGCGCCAACTGCCCTGCGTGGACCGCGTGGTGCGCATCTCCGAACCCTATCGCGTGCTGGGGCGTCACAAGGACGACCACAGAACCAGCGCCTTTCACTACAACGGCGTGACCTTCGGCCAGGACAACCTCCACGTGTTCGCCGGTCTGTGCGCCGTGGACAACCCGCAAAACGTTGAAACCATGATGCGTGCGCTGCGTGACAACGGACAGGTATGCACCCGCATGGGGGCGTACAAACCGCGCACCAGCCCCTATTCGTTCCAGGGACATGGCAAGGAATGCCTGCCCTACGTGTTTGAACTTGCGGGCAAGTACGACATCAAAGTGATCGCCATGGAGGTCACCCACGAAAAGCACGTTGCCGAGATCCAGGAAGCGTTGGAGGCAACCGGCCGGCCCACCGGGGTCATGCTCCAGATCGGCACGCGCAACACCCAGAACTTCGAACTCCTCAAAGCCGTCGGCAGGCAGCCGGAGCTGCCTGTGCTCCTGAAGCGCGGCTTCGGCATCACCTTGGAAGAGTCCCTCAATGCGGCCGAATACCTGGCCAGTGAAGGCAACAGCCACGTGGTGTTCGGCCTGCGCGGCATGAAGACCAACCTGGGCGACCCACATCGCAACTTCGTGGATTTCTCCCATGTACCGGTGGTCAAGCGCCTCACGCGCATGCCCGTATGCATCGATCCGTCGCACTCCGTGGGTACCCGCGCGGCGGCGCCGGATCGACTGCTGGACGTCATGCACGTCACGGCCCAGGGCGTCATCGCCGGCGCCAACATGATTCTGGTGGATTTCCACCCGGACCCGGCCAATGCACTCGTTGACGGCCCCCAGGCGCTGACGCTTCCCGAACTGCCCTGGTTCCTGGAAGATGTGCGCATCGCGCGCGAGGCCTACGAGCGCCGCTGTGAACTCGCCGCCGCCCAGGCCGGCAATCACTGAACACACCCGAAACCCCGATGACCAGCGAAGCCAAAAGCGTATTCAAGCCCTCTCTGCCGCGGGACAGCCGTCCCGCCGTTACCTGGTCCAATCTGGCGGGTTGCAGCCGGGCCCTGGCCCTGTGGGAAGCGGCACGGGCTGCCGGCCGGATGCTGTTGGTGGTTACCTCCGGTTCCCAGGAAGCCCAGCAGCTCCAAACGGAACTGCGGTTCTTCGCTGGCGACCGGGCGGATGACATCCTGATCTTCCCCGATTGGGAGACCCTGCCCTACGACGTGTTTTCCCCCCACCAGGACATCGTCTCCCAGCGCCTGGCGACGCTCTACCGCCTGCCGGACACCCATCAGGGCATCCTGATCGTGCCGATCGCAACGCTTGCCCAGCGACTGCCGCCGCGCAGCTATGTGGAGGCCTCCTCCCTCATGCTGGCCGTGGGCGAGACTCTGGACCTGCAGGATATGCGCTTGCGGCTGGAGAGGGCCGGTTACCGCTGCGTGTCGGAAGCCATGGAGCATGGCGAATTCGCCGTCCGCGGGTCCATTCTCGATATCTACCCCATGGGCTCGGATCGCCCGTATCGGATCGATCTGTTCGACGACGAGGTGGAAAGCATCCGGACGTTCGAGCCGGAGTCCCAGCTCAGCGTCGACAAGGTGGACCGCATCCGCCTGCTCCCGGCCCGGGAGTTCCCCACCGACGCCGACGCCATCAAGCGGTTCCGCAACGCCTTCCGGGCCCGTTTCGAAGGCGACCCGACCCGCAGCGTGATCTACCGCGACGTCAGCGGCGGGCTGTTCCCGAACGGCATCGAGTACTACCTGCCGCTGTTCTTCGAGCAAACCTCCACCATGCTCGAGCACATCCCGGCCGACAGTATCGTGGTCTACTTCGACGACCTGGAGCAGGCGGCCGGAGAAATCTGGAACCAGATCCTTCAGCGCTACGAACAGCGCCGTCACGACATCGAACGCCCCCTGCTGCCACCGGCGGATATCGCGGTGCCGCCGGAGGAGCTGGGAGCCGCGTTGAAGGCACTTTCCTCGGTACGCATCCACGAGGAAAGCGAGGCGGAAGCCGGCAAAGGTGCCGCGCCCGGAGTCGTGCGATTCGCGACCCGGCAGCCCGCGGCGGTACGTCTTCACCCCCAACCCCGCGACAACGCCGTATCCCTGGAGGACTTCCTGGCGGCCGACGCCGGGCGCACGCTGATCGTCGCCGAGACCGCCGGCCGGCGCGAGGCCCTGCTCGAGAGCCTGAACCGCCACGGTATCCGGCCCGCCGGCGTGGACAACTGGCAGGGCTTTCTGGCGTCCGATCAACCGCTGGGCATCACCATCGGCCAGATCGAACACGGAAGCACCCTCCTCGACCCCGCGCTGACCCTGCTGACCGAGGCCTCGCTGTTCGGCGAGCGTGCTCAACAACGGCGACGGCGGCGGAGCACCGCGGAGCGCGATCCGTCCCTGATCATCCGCGATCTGACCGACCTGCGAATCGGAGCTCCGGTGGTCCACGAGGACAACGGCGTGGGCCGCTATCTGGGGCTGCAAACACTGCACGTCGGCGATTTCCCCCAGGAATTCCTCACTCTGGAATACGCCGCCGGCGACAAGCTCTACGTGCCGGTGTCCTCTCTCCACCTGATCTCGCGCTACACCGGCAGCGACGACGAACACGCGCCGTTGCATCGCCTGGGCGGCGAACAATGGGAGAAGGCCAAGCGCAAGGCGGCCGAGAAGGTCCGGGACGTGGCCGCCGAGCTGCTGGACATTTACGCTCGCCGTGCCGCCCGCGAGGGCCAGGCCATCGACTGCGACGCCGAGGACTATGCCGCCTTCGCCGAGGCCTTCCCTTTCGAGGAAACGCCCGACCAGCAGGAGGCCATCGACGCCGTTCTTGGCGATCTGGGATCATCCCGACCCATGGACCGCGTGGTCTGCGGCGACGTGGGTTTCGGCAAGACGGAAGTGGCCATGCGCGCTGCCTTCGTGGCAGCGCAAAGCGGCCGTCAGGTCGCGGTGCTGGTGCCCACCACCCTGCTGGCGCAGCAGCACTTCCAGAACTTCCGCGACCGCTTCGCCGACTGGCCCGTGCGCATAGAAACGCTCTCCCGATTCGTTTCCACCAAGGACCAAAAAGGCATACTCGAGGGCCTTGGCGACGGCCGGGTGGACATCGTCATCGGCACCCACAAACTGCTGCAGTCCGATGTGCGCTTCAAGAACCTGGGGCTGGTCATCATCGACGAGGAGCACCGCTTCGGGGTTCGGCAGAAGGATCGACTGAAGGCCCTGCGCGCCGAAGTGGACGTGCTCACGCTCACCGCGACGCCCATCCCCCGCACCTTGAACATGTCGCTGGCGGGCATGCGAGACCTGTCGATCATCGCAACGCCGCCGGCCCGGCGCCTGGCGGTGAAGACCTTCGTCAACCAATGGAACGACGCCCTCATCCAGGAAGCCTTTCTGCGCGAGCTCAAGCGCGGCGGCCAGGTCTATTTCCTGCACAACGACGTGGAGTCCATCGGCCGCA
This sequence comes from uncultured Gammaproteobacteria bacterium, assembly GCA_963711725.1. GTDB lineage: Bacteria > Pseudomonadota > Gammaproteobacteria > Nitrococcales > Aquisalimonadaceae > CAVQFO01. Next base: position 27,177 of record CAVQFO010000045.1, read on the forward strand.
TGGCGTCCTCGCTGGAAGAGCTTGTGCCCCAGGCGAAGCTCGGCATCGCCCACGGCCAGATGGCCGAGCGGGAGCTGGAGCGCGTGATGCTGGATTTCTACCACCAGCGCTTCAACGTGCTGCTGTGTACCACCATCATCGAAAGCGGCATCGACATCCCCAGCGCCAACACCATCGTGATCAACCGCGCCGACCGCTTCGGGCTGGCCCAGCTCCATCAGCTCCGGGGCCGGGTCGGGCGCTCCCATCACCGGGCCTACGCCTACCTGGTGGCACCGCCCAAGAAGCTGATGACCGCCGACGCCGCCAAGCGCCTGGAAGCCATCTCCTCCCTCGAGGATCTCGGGGTGGGTTTCGCCCTCGCCAGCCACGATCTGGAGATCCGGGGCGCGGGCGAACTGCTGGGCGACGAGCAAAGCGGCCAGATCCAGGAAATCGGCTTCTCGCTTTATACTGAACTGCTGGACCGGGCCGTGAAGGATCTTAAGGCGGGCCGGGAGCCGGCGTTCGACAGGCCTTTGCATCACGGCGCGGAGGTGGATCTGCGGATTCCCGCCCTGCTCCCGGAAGACTACCTGCCCGACGTTCACGCACGGCTAGTGCTCTACAAGCGCATCGCCAACGCGGAGAACCACCAGGCACTGCGCGAGCTTCAGGTGGAAATGATCGACCGCTTCGGCCTGCTCCCGGACGCCGCCAAGAATCTGTTCGCCATCACCGAACTGAAATTCAAGGCCGAGCGCATCGGTATCATGAAGATCGAGGCGGGTCCTTCCGGCGGCGCCGTGGAGTTCGGCGAAGGCGCACGGATCGACCCGGCCAAGGTGGTGCAGTTGATCCAAAGGCAACCATCCGTATTCAAACTCGACGGCCAGACACGACTGCGCTTCAGGACGGAACTGGATGACCGCGCCGAACGCTTGCGGTACGTTGACGGCTTACTCGACGAACTGGCCGAGCGCGAGGCGGCATGAGCCGCGCCGATTCGGCAATGAGGATAGCAAAGGGATGACCATCAGCTTCAGAACGCGGCGCCTGGTCGCGCCCCTTCTCGCCGCGATGTTGTCGGCGGGCGCCTCCGCCGCGCCGGCGGCGGACACCAGCGCGTCCGATACCCCAAAGGACTGGTACCAGGTGGAAGTGATCATCTTCCACCAGTCCGACGACGCCAAGATCCACAGCTCGGAGGTGTGGCCCACCGACCCCCCGCCCCCGGATTTCTCCAATTTCGCGGCGCTGCGCCCGGCCGATTCGGGCGACAACGGCGCGCTCGTGCCGTTCCAGGAAGTCCCGCCGAGCCAGCGTCAGTTGGGCGGAGCGGAGGCGACCCTGGCGCGCAGTTCCGTGTACAAGCCGCTGCTCCACGTGGCTTGGCGGCAGCCGGGCTATTCCCAGGATCAGGCACCGGCGATCCGTATTCCCATCCAAACCTTGCCGGTGGGGATGTCCCTCCCGGCGAACTCGGCAGGCGGCTCGGCGCCTTCCGCGTCCGGCGACAACGCCTCCGGGCCTCCCGGCCAAGCCGACAACGGCGAGCCCCCGCCCCAGCTCAGCGGCTACATGCGCGTCTACCGGGAACGCTATCTGCACTTTCAGGTGAACCTGCGATACCGGCCTGACGCCGGCACGGAAACCGGCACGGATCGAGGGTATCAATACAACTCCGAGGGGTATTTCGAGGCCGCCAAGCCGGTGGTGGTGATGAAACAGCATCGCCGCATGCGCAGCGGCGAGCTGCACTATCTCGACAATCCGCGCCTGGGGGTTCTGGTGAAGATCATTCCCATTGAAGCGCCCGCCGGCCAGGCAGCCGCCACAGGGCAAGCGGCCTCGGGCAACGCCGAGGCCGCCAAGCCGAAGGCTTCAGATCAAGGGGGCAATGGCGCCCAGTAGCGTGCGCACGTTCGCCATTCCGCCTATCAGGTTCTGTTCAATCTCATCCATGGTGATGGGCCGCGGCTGCAGGCCGGCGGCCCAGTTCGCCACCACCGCGCAAGTGGCATAGGGCAGTTCCAGCTCGCGGGCCAGAGCCGCTTCCGGCATGCCCGTCATTCCCACCACGTCGCAGCCGTCCTGCGCCAGCCGGCGAATCTCGGCCGCCGACTCCAGGCGCGGCCCCTGGGTCGCGCCGTAGGTGCCGCGTTCCACCGCCTCCAGCTTCGCCTCGCGCGCCGCGCGGATCAGCAGGCCGCGAACATCCGGGTCGTAGGGCTCCGTGAAATCCACATGGGTCACATGGGTCAGATCCGCTTCGAAATAGGTGTGATTGCGCGACCAGGTGTAATCGACAATCTGATCCGGGAAGGCCAGCCGCCCGGGGACCATCTCCTCGCTGATGCCGCCCACCGCCGCAACCGCGACCACGCGTTCGGCGCCCGAGCGTTTCAGCGCCCAGATATTGGCGCGGTAATTCACCTTGTGCGGCGGAATGGTGTGGCCGTAGCCGTGGCGGGCCAGGAACATGACACTCTTGCCGTTCAGCTCGCCGTGGGTAATGGGCCCGGAAGCCTCGCCGTAGGGCGTGTGAACCACTTCGCGGCGGGTAATCGCCAGATTCTTGAGGGTGGTTAGGCCCGTACCGCCGATAATCGCTAAAGTCATTGCCTGTCAGTCCTCGTCGGCCGCCGCATAGATGCCCGGGGCATTGCGCAAGACGCCCTTGTAATCCATGCCGCAGCCGAATACGTAACGGTCGTCCACGTCCAGCCCCACGTACTGCGCGCGGGCCTCGGCGACGCAGCGGTCGTGATGCTTGCGCACCATCACCATGGTGCGTACGTCCACGGCACCTTCCACGCGGCAGTAGTCCAGAATGCCGGCCAAGGTGTGCCCTTCGTCGAGAATGTCGTCCACCACCAGCACGTGGCGCCCCGCCAGCGGGGTGCGCGGCCGCGCCAGCCATTGCAGGTTGGTACCGCGTGTCTGTTCCCGGTAACGGGTAGCGTGCAGATAATCCACTTCCAGCGGGAAATTCAGCCGCGGCAGGAGTTTGCCCGCGGTGACCAGGCCACCGATCATGACCACCAACACCACGGGCATGGTGTCGGCCAGGTCCTCCGTGATCTGGTCCGCCAGTTCGAGAATGGCTTCGTCTACTTCGTCGTCGGTATACAACAGCTCGGAGCGGAGGAGCACGGTGCGTGCTTCCTCTTTGGACATGGCCATGGGCGCCTCGTTATTGTTTCCAGTTGAAGCCGCGGGGCTCTCTAATACGTCAAGGTTACCGTGTCGTCGTCCATGGCTTCGCTGATGACGTAGGCGCTGCCCACCGTTTCCTCGATTTCGGGAATGAGCGCTTCGGCCTTCACCCCCGGCGACGGTACGCAGACCTTGAATTTAACGCCGGCGCCGTGGGTGTCCTTCATGATGTCATAAAGGGAGCGTGTTTTGCCCTCGTCCGGAAACAGAGCCTCGGCGACGCCCTGCATCGCGAGCCTCGCCGCGCCTCCGCTGAACACGATCTCGACTTCATATTCCATCGCCGCCGCCACGGACGCTTGCTGAAAGGGGACGCCCAATTCCGCGCTGCGGGACGGATCCGTGTTCGCAAGAACGATCAGGAGTTTGTCGGCCATACATCGCCTCCCAGCGGGAACGCTTGGCCCGAGACCCCGAGACGGCGTCGCAAAGGCGGCCATACGGCTTGCTGTGCCCGCGCGATCCTGCGCGGAACCGGCCGTGCCGTTCCCTGACACCGTTTCGGGCCTGGCGGACCGCCAGCCACGAAAAACCCCGGATTATAGGAGCCCGATCCGCGCAAAACCACCCCGGTTGTCAGGCCTCCGACTCCGATTGTTCGCTTTTGGGGCTCTCCGCCTCATTTTCCAGCCGAATCGGGTCCGCCAGGTGAAGCGTGGACGTGGGGAAGGCCACGTCGGCGCCGGCATCCAGAATGATGTTCAACACCTTGAGCAGCACGTCCTGCTTGATCCGATGGTATGCCACCCAGTCCGTGGTCTTGGTGAAGGTGTAGATGAAGAAATCCAGCGACGACGGCCCGAAGCTGACGAAATTCACGATCAGGGTCCGGTCCATGTCCAATTCGTCGTGATTGCGGAGCATGTCTCGGACTTGCTCCACGATCGAGCCCATGGCCTCGGCATCCTGGTAACGAATACCGATGGTCTCGTAGATCCGGCGGTTGAGCATTCGCGACGGGTTTTCCACCGCGATGTTGCTGAACGTGGCGTTGGGTACATACAGCGGGCGCTGGTCGAAGGTGCGAATCCGGGTCTGGCGCCAACCCACACGCTCGACCGTGCCTTCGATGTTCCTGTCGGGCGACCGGATCCAGTCACCGACGCTGAACGGGCGATCCATGTAGATCGTCAGCCCGCCGAAGAAATTGGCCAGCATGTCCCGCGCCGCGAAGCCCACCGCGATGCCGCCCACGCCTCCGAACGCCAGCACACCGCTGATGTTGACGCCCAGCGTCTGCATGATCACCAGCACCGAGGTGATCCCCACCGACAGGCGCAGCAGCTTCGATACCGCGTCCACGGTGGTATGGTCCACCGGCTCGCCGGCCTCGGCCCGCTTGTGCACAACCACGCCTTCCGCTCGACGGATGAAGCGGATCAGGAACCAGGCCACGATGCCGATGACGACCACTTTGCGGGCCGGATCCAGATAACTGAAAACCACGGCGGGCGATTCCAGTTGCCGGCGCAGGATGTCCACGGCGAACGTCAGGCCGACGACCCAGATCAGCCAGTAGAGCGGGCGGCGCAACGAATCGATGAATGCGTCGTCCCAGGGAGTCCGGGTTCCCTCCAGGCGCTTTTGCAGCCGCCAGAGCATGAAGCTCGACGCCATGTTCACCAGAACCACGAGGAACACCACCAGGAACAACTGCAACAGCAGGCCCCCGCCTCCCTGGATGCCGAACGTCTGCGCGACAAACTCCCTAAACTGCGAAAACATGCCGTTTCCTTTTCGTCGTTTTTAGATATCCATCTCCACCCAGGGAGAGCTCCCGAGGTGGTCGATCTCCGCGCGGACCGCCCGCCAACGCGCCGAGTTCCGAAGATCAGCCCAGCCCGGCGCCGCATGGCCATGAAGCCGGGCAAGGCGCATGGATGCCACCGGATCCGGTGTCTCGCCCAGCCGGTCCAGAAGCCCCGGAACCGCTTCGGGATGATTGCAGAGCATCACCATGTCGCAGCCCGCCGCCAAACCCGCCTCGGCCCGATCCGCGAAATCGCCCAGGCCGGCCGCCCCTTCCATGCCCAGATCGTCCCCGAACACCACACCCTGGAAACCCAATTCGCCCCGGAGGATGTCCTTGATCCATGCACTGGAGAAACTCGCCGGCCCGTCATCGACGTCGGGATAGACCACATGGGCCATCATCACCGCCGCCAGGTCCGCGCGAATCAGGCTGGAAAACGGATGCACGTCCTCCACCATGATGTCGGCTCGACGGCGCCGGTCCACCGGCAGGCGCAGGTGGGAATCCTCCTCGACGGCGCCATGGCCCGGGAAATGCTTTCCCGTGGCCGACATGCCCGCCGCCTTCATCCCCCGCATCCACGCGCGCCCCAAAGCGGCAACGCCCTCCGGCGTGGCGTGGAACGCCCGATCGCCGATCACGGAGCTGCGGCCCCGATCCAGGTCCAGCACCGGGGCGAAGCTCAGGTCGATCCCCACGGCGCGAAGCTCCGCGGCCATCAACCACCCCGTCTCCTCGGCCAGCCGTTCGCCCTCGGCCTGGTCGGCATCATAGGCGCGCCCCACCACCGCTGCCGGCGGCAGTCGCGTGAACTCGCCCTGGAATCGCTGCACCCGGCCGCCTTCCTGATCCACTCCGATCAGAAGCGGAGGCGACCGCAAAGAATGAATCTCGTCCGTCAACTCAGTAACTTGCGCAACATCCTGGAAGTTGCGCTTGAACAGGATCACGCCACCCACCTGCGGATGCCGAAGCATGGCGCGCTCCTCCTGCGTCAGCGCAAGCCCTTCGACCCCGACCATCAACTGCCCCAGCGACATGCCTACTCCCCGCTCCCGTCCCTGATCAATACAGGCGTTCCCACCGGCACCTTGCCGAACAACTCGATCACCTGTTCGTTACTCATCCGCACGCATCCCTTGGACCCCGGGACGCCCAAGGGCGTCCCGTCCGGGCAGCCGTGAATGTAGATGTAGCGGCGCATGCTGTCCACGTCTCCCAGGCGATTGCGACCCGGCTCCAGGCCGCTGAGCCAGAGAATGCGGGAGAGTATCCAGTCACGCCCGGGGTACGCCGCCTGAAGCTCCGGCGTGTGCACTTCGCCCGTGGGCCGCCGCCCCGCGAATACCGTGCCCGCCGGCGCCCCGGCGCCGACCTTGGCGCGCACCACATGCCAGCCCCTTGGGGTCTGATTGGTCCCTTCCCGCTCCCCCAGGCCCTTGGCCGCAGTGGAAACGGGGTACGAGCCAAGCACCCGATCCCCGTCCATCAGCCGCAAGGCCTGGGCGGCGGCATCGATCTCGATCCACAGGCCGGAGCGGCGGCGGGCGTCTTGGGCCGCGGCTTCAGTCATTTCCATTCCTTGTAGGGATGTCGAACCAGGCTGACATTGTAATAGCGGGGATCGTGCGAGACTTCCGCCCCGACCCAGGCCGGGAGCTCCAGCGCCTCGTCCACGTCGTCCAGCTCCACTTCAGCCACCACCAGGCCCGCATTATCCCCCTCAAAGACATCGACTTCCCAGACATGCCGCCCGTGGGGCACGAAGTAACGGGTCTTCTCGATCAGCGGGCGCTCGCAGAGCTCGTCCAGCATTTCCTCGGCATCGGCGACGGGGATCTCGTATTCGTACTCACGTCGGGAAATACCGAGGGTGGCGCTCTTGATGTTGAGATAAGCCCTGGGCCCAGCCGCGCGCACCCTCACCGATCCGTGCTTGCCCCCGGACAGGTAGCCCTGGCGAAAGCGGGACTCACGGGCTACCTCCGCTCGCCAGTCGTCATTGACCACCAGGAACTTGCGTTCTATCTCTTGAGCCATCAGCTACCAATACCTTCCCACGCGAATCCTGGGCCTGTTTGGACAGATCCCGATGCGTAGGATACTGAACCGAGGAGCACACGAATGAAACCCATGTACTGGCTTGCCCTGCTTTGCCTCGCCTGTGCGCCGGCCTCAGCCGCGGATCTGCCACTGGGCCAAATTCAGCTGCCGCCCGGTTTCCATATCAGCGTTTTCTCGGCCGACGTGCCCGGGGCGCGATCCATGGCCCTGGGCGAGCACGGCACCGTGTTCGTCAGCACCCGGGATCGCGGCAGCCTCTATGCCTTGCGCGACACCGACGGCAACGGCCGGGCGGACAAGCGCTACGTCCTCGCGCGGGGCCTCGATGTCCCCAATGGCATCGCCTTCAGCGGCGGCGACCTCTACGTCGCCGAACAGACTCGGATCATCAAATGGACCGGCATCGAGAACCGCCTTTCCGATCCCGGCGATCCCACCGTCGTCTACGCCGACATGCCCGACCGCGCCGGCCACGGCTGGCGTTACCTCGCCGTGGGCCCGGATCACCGGCTCTACGTCTCCATCGGCTCGCCCTGCAACGTCTGCGAGCCGGGCCCGGCGCTTCGGCATCATCGAGAGCCTGCGCACCGACGGCAGCGACCCCAAAATCTACGCCAAGGGCATCCGCAACAGCGTGGGCTTCGACTGGGACCCGAAGACCGGAGATCTCTGGTTCACGGACAACGGGCGGGACCACCTCGGCGACAAAAAGCCGCCGGATGAACTCAACCACGCCGCCCACGCCGGCGAGAACTTCGGCTTCCCCTATTGCCACGCCGGCACCATCCCCGATCCCCGGTTCGGCGATCTGCACTCCTGCGCGGCATTCACCCCGCCGGCCATGCCCCTTGGGCCTCACGTCGCCAGCCTGGGAATGCGATTCTATACGGGCACCATGTTCCCGGAGCCCTACCGGAACCGGATATTCATCGCCGAACACGGCTCCTGGAACAGAACCCACAAGATCGGCTATCGGGTGACCACGGTCACGCTGGACGACCAGCGCCGCGCCACCGCCTACAAGCCGTTCGCCACCGGATGGCTCCAGGGCGAGCGGGAATGGGGGCGCCCCGTGGACCTGTTGGTGATGCCCGACGGCAGCCTCCTGGTCTCGGACGACTATGCCGGAGCCGTGTATCGCATCACCTACGCCAAGTGAGGAATGGCGCTTTTCCTTGCCGCCGGGTGACGTAGAATGCACGGCAGAACACGGCAACGGACAACGAGCACCACAAATGACCTCGGATGCCCAAACCCTGCAGGAAGAAATCCACCGACTGATCGCCCCCGCCTCGGCTTTGGGCCTGGAAGTCCGGGACGTGACCGAAGCCGAACTGACCCTCTGGGCGCCGCTGGACCGGAACTACAACCATTCCGGCTACGGCTTCGCGGGTAGCATCTACAGTGTATGCAGCCTGGCCGGCTGGCTGGTCCTCAGGCACTGGCTGCGCCAGCAGGGCAAGACTCCGGAATTGCTCCTGGGCGAAGGCCGCATTCGCTACAACCGACCCGTCACGGGCGATTTCCACGCGACCGCGCGTCTCACCCCGGAGCAACGCCAGCACATCCTCGACCGGCTGGCGGAAGGCCGCAGCGCCCGGGTAGCGCTCGACATCCAAGTCGCCGACGGCCAGGCCGACGCCGCCCGGTTTTCCGGCATGTTTTTCGCGCTGCACCCGGCCCCCTGACCTTTCCGACCGACGCTGGTAAACTACGCGCGCCTTCCGGGGGCCAGGGTGCAGGGCCCTCCGGAACATCCCCGATCCCAGCGGCAAGGAATCATCTCCGATGAAGCGACTCGTTCTCGTACGCCACGGCCAGAGCGCCTGGAACCTCGAAAACCGTTTTACCGGCTGGGTCGATGTGGGCCTGAGCGAAAAGGGCGTCGAAGAGGCCCGGCAGGCCGGCATTGCCCTCAAGGAAGCCGGCTTCACGTTCGACGCCGCCTTCACCTCGGTGCTCAAGCGCGCGATCAAGACACTGTGGCTCGCCCTTGAAGAAATGGATCAGATGTGGATTCCGGTGACCAAGGACTGGCGCCTCAACGAACGCCACTACGGCGCCCTCACCGGCCTGAACAAGGCGGAGACCGCCGAGAAGTACGGCGACGAACAGGTTCACATCTGGCGCCGCAGCTACGACACGCCGCCGCCTGCCCTGGATCAGGACGACTCGCGCCATCCCCGCTTCGATGCCCGCTACCGGAGCCTGGACCCGAGCCTGTTGCCCAGCACCGAATCCCTCGCCATCACCCTGGAACGGGTGCTGCCCTATTGGCGGGACGCCATCGTCCCCGTGGTGCAGCAGTCCGAATCGGTGCTGATCTCCGCCCACGGCAACAGCCTTCGCGCCTTGATCAAGCATCTCAACGAGGTGTCCGACGACGATATCACTAAGGTCGAGATTCCCACGGGGGATCCCCTGGTATTCATACTGAACGACGATCTCTCGGTGCGGGAGCATTACTACCTGCGGGAGAAGAATTGACGTTGCTCCGAAGGGGGTGACGGCGACCCGTCATCCCCGGTAGCCACCGTCATTCCCGCGAAAGCGGGAATCCATGCCTTTGAAAAGAGTGGATTCCCGCTTTCGCGGGAATGACGGTGGCACTGAGCCCCCCCTTCTCTCCTGGCAAGAGAGAGCCGGGGAGATGGGGATAAAACCAGAAACCCCCTTATTCCTTCATTCTCCTGCAATCTTTCTCCACCCCGGCAAAACCGGACAAACCGGCCCTCCCTGCGCTCTTGACCCCCCTGATAGCGGGCGCTAAGGTCACTCCACTTTCCACACCCCCGCAGACCTTCATCTTATGGCCGAACGACAACGCATCGCTCTGATCACCGGCGCCAACCGGGGCATCGGTTTCGAGGTCGCCCGGCAACTGGGGCGCCTGGGGCTGAAGGTGATTCTCACCAGCCGCGACGGCCTCAAAGGCAAAGCCGCCGCCGACAAGCTCCAGAGCGAGGGTCTGGACGTCGTCTACTATCCACTGGATGTCACGCGGGAAGACAGCGTTCGCAAGGCCCGCGACTTCGTCACAGAGCGGTTCCACGGCCTGGACGTGCTGATCAACAATGCCGGCGTCTTCCAGGACGGCCGCCCCGACCGGCCCCAGCAGTCCAGCGTGTTCGACGCCGAACTGGACGTCATCCGCGAGTCCATGGAGACCAACACTTACGGACCGCTGCGCCTGGCCCAGACCTTCGTGCCCCTGATGCGTCAGCACGGCTACGGCCGAATCGTGAACCTGTCCACGGGGCTCGCGCAGCTCAGCGAGATGCGCGGCTCGTTCCCGGCCTATCGCATTTCCAAGGCCTCGTTGAACGCCGTAACCCGCATCCTGGCGGCGGAGCTCAAGGGGGAGAACATCCTGGTCAACGCGGTGGACCCCGGCTGGGTCCGCACCAAGATGGGTGGAGAAAACGCCAATCGCAGTCCCGCCGAGGCCGCGGCGGATATCGTCTGGGCGGCAACCCTGCCCGACGACGGCCCCACGGGTTCCTTCCTTCATCACCGCCGTCCCGCCGAATGGTAGGCGCCGTCGGCCGGATCGTGCTGATCTTCGTTGCCGCGCTGGCGGCGCTGGCCATATTGCTGGCCGCCGGCGCCCTGCTGGGCAATGCCGCGCCATTGTTGGCGAAGCCCGGGCCGTTGGCGCGCCTGTCCCGTTACCTCAGCCACAACACCGCAACCACCGGACCCGCGTCCTTTTTCCCGGAGCTTCGCCACGAGGAGGTTCAAGCCTCTCCCGAGCGCGTCCGGGCCGCCGTGATTGCGGCGGCTTCCGAGTTCGGCTGGACAACGGCGGAGGGCAATGAAACCGCCAACCGCTTTCACTTCGTCATGACCACCGGCCTGTTCCACTTCAAGGACGACATCCACGTCACCCTTCTGCCGGAACCCGATGGCAACACCCTGCTTCACGTCGAATCCGCGTCCCGGGTCGGGCGCGGCGACTTCGGCGCCAACCTCGCCCACATTCGTGCCCTGCGCCAGGCCGTGACCACCCGCCTCGGCGGCTGAGCCCTCACAACGAAAAAGGGCCCCGAAGGGCCCTTTGGCAATTGCGGATTGATTCCCAAA
>CAVQFO010000046.1:0-39288 GCA_963711725.1 uncultured Gammaproteobacteria bacterium
CCCGTTGCCCGCCAATGCCACCGGATCTCCGATTACCTATGTGGTGAACCATCGCCAGTACATCGTTGTGCCCGTGGGCGGTTCCGGTCTGCCCTCGCGGCAGGTGGCCCTGGCGTTGCCGGAATAGGGGCATGCGAGGGCGCCTTGCGGCAGGCGGACTATACTTGCATGGATGAATGAAGGTCGCCTGATAGGCAAGGACTGACCAGTGGTTGCTCGGCAGGTTGGGGACTGATAGGCCGTTACCGGCGGGAGGCCGGGAGCAAGCCGCCTGGACGGGGGCGCCATTGAATGCTCAACCGAACTACGAAGCGATCGTCAACAGCTTGGCGATGCCCGCGGCGGCTTTGATCGTCGATGGGCATTCCGCCATTCACCTGGCCGCAGCCAACGGGGCCTACCGGGAACTGTATGGCCTGCCGCACGATTCGGCACCGGCGCCGCTGCTGGCTGCCGTGCTGCCTGCCGAGAGCGCCGCGCTCCTGCAAAGCATCTTGGCGACGGAAGAGTTGGCCGAAGCGGAAGGCTTGGTCGTCCCGGAGACGGACCCACGGGTCGCACCGGCCGAGCATCATCTGATCCCCCTGGTGGGGCCGTCAGCCGGTTGCTCTGCCGCCCTGGATATTCTGCAGCAGCCCCCCGCATGGGAGTCCGCACCTACCGTTCCCGGCGGCGATACGAGCGCCTGGCACATCGTCGATGCCATTATGCGGACGAGCCCCGACGGGATCGTCATCATCGACTACAAGCGTTCGGCGCGGCTGTGGAATCAGCAGTACAGGCGGCTCTGGGCGCTGCCCAGCCGGTTCGTGGCCGACAGCCGCCAGGACGAGCAGCTCGAGTACATCGCTGCTCAATTGGTGGACGGGGATCGTTTCCGGGCCGAAGTACAGGCATTGCGTTTCTCGGCACAGACACATCGCACAGCTTGGGATCTGGAGCTGCGGGACGGTCGGCTGGTTACGGTTTCCACGCGCCCGCTGCTGAACGAGGAGGGCGGTATCTGGGGCCGGATCTGGTTCTACCGTGATGTCTCCCACCGCAAGTATGCCGCGGCGGCCCTGGAGCAAAGCGAGAGGCGCTTTCGACTCCTGGCGGAGGGGTCCGTTCATGCCATGGTGGTTCAGAGCACGGGCCCGGATCGCCAAGTGCTTTATATCAACGATGCCGCCAGCCGCTTGGTCGACCGCGATCCCCTGGGCCCCTGGCCCCCCTCACCTTCGCGGCTGCCGGTGGATCTGGGCTTGCTGGCGGAGCGCTATCCCGATCGGTTGAAGGCCTTGATCGAGGGCGCGGTGCACTCCCTGCGCTGCGAATTAAACGCCCGAGGAGGAGCTCACGGCATGGAGAACGTGGAGGTAGTCGCGACGCGTACCGTCTGGGACGGCGTTGCGGCGGTTCAGTTCACCGTGCTGGATATCACCGCGCGCAAGCGCATGGAACGCAGGCTGCGCACGCTGGCCGCCACCGACCCGCTAACCGGCGCGGTGAACCGCCGCACGTTTCTGAAGCGCGGGAAGGCAGCCCTCCATTCGGCGCGTTCCGGGGACCGCCCCATCAGCCTCATGATCGCCGATGCCGACCATTTCAAAGCCATTAACGACCAGTTCGGCCACGAAGCGGGCGATTTCGTTCTGGCCCGGATCGCGGAAGTGATGCGGCGTCGCTGCCGGACCAAGGACCTGATCTGCCGCCTGGGTGGTGAGGAATTCGCCATATTGATGCCCGGCGTCTCGCTGGAGGAAGCGATCCAGCTTGCCGACCGCATGCGCGGTGCGGTGGCCGAGCAAGTGGTGCAGCTGCCCAACGGTCGAAGCCTTAGTGCGACGGTGAGCATCGGCGTCACCCAGCGGCGGTTCGACGACGATACCCTTCAGGTCCTGCTCCGGCGTGCGGATGAAGCCTTGTATGCGGCCAAGGAGGGTGGCCGTAACCGGGTGCGGACGTCCGCAGCTTCCGGTTGCGGTCCCTAGGGGCCGTAGCGGCCTTTCCACCAACGCACGTCCGCTTTCTGGGTCTCCGCCTGGTCCGTGACGCTACCGATAGCCTGCATTCCCTTCCCGTGTCTTCGGCGGTGGGCGCCGGCGCGCGTTTGCTTGGCGCGGTTGGCTGCCGCGACAAGGAGGCGGAATCAGGGCGAGTGCCGACGAAATGAACTTTGCCTTCGCTCGAGCGGTCTGCCTAGCATCTACCGATTACAACCCTGGATGGCTGAAGAAGGGGACGACATGGCGAATTCGCGTCGTTTTGATCTGTTTCGAGGAAAGAGTGCGCGCCGGCTTTACGGGGCGCTGGCCGCTCTGCTGATAGCGGCCGCGCCGGGGACGGCCGCCTGGTGCCAGGAGGGGGGCGGTGTCGCCCGCGCCACACTTGAGAATGGGCTCAAGGTGGTGATCGTGCCCGATCCGCTGGCCCCGGTAGTTACCACGGTCATGAATTACCACGTCGGCTCCAATGAGGCGCCACCGGGATTCCCGGGGACCGCTCATGCCCTGGAGCACATGATGTTCCGCGGCAGTCCAGGCCTTTCCGCGCAGCAGATCTCAGCTATTGCCGCAGCCATGGGCGGCGATTTCGACGCCGACACCCAACAGGACGTGACGCAATATTTCTTCACCGTTCCGAAGCAGTATCTGGCCGTCGCCCTGCATGTGCAGTCCGTGCGCATGAGCGGGCTTGATGCCGACGAGGCGGGGTGGAAGAAGGAGCGGGGCGCCATCGAACAGGAAGTGGCGCGGGACCTGTCCAGCCCGCAGTACGTGGCATACACCAAGGTTCTGAAACGGATGTTCCAGGGCACGCCGTATGCCCATGACGCCCTGGGCACCCGCGCTTCCTTCGACAAGACCACCGCCGCCGCGCTCAAGCGGTTTTACCGGACGTGGTACGCCCCAAACAACGCAACCCTGGTGATCGCCGGGGACGTGGATCCGCAGCAGGCCCTGGATCAGGTGAAGCATCTGTTCGGAGGCCTCAAACCCTCCAGGCTCCCCGAGCGGCCGGCGTTCAGCCTCGGTTCGGTGAAACCGGACTCGTTCACCATGCCCACCGACCAGGCCCACGGCACGGCGATGGTCACTTTCCGCATGCCCGGTTTCCGCGACGCCGACTTCGAGGCGGCGGAAGTGCTGGCCCAAGCGTTGGACAGCACCCGTTCACCGCTCTACAACCGCCTGGTACCCACGGGCAAGGCAATGTCCACCGGTGTGCAACTGCAGGGCATGCGGCCGGGCTCCATCGGTTTCGTCTACGCCACATTCCCCCGGGGCGGCAACGCCGATGCGCTTCGCGCGCAGGTGAAGTCGGTGCTCAAGGACATCGCCGAACACGGGGTGTCCGAGGATCTGGTGACCGCCGCCAAGCGCCAGGCCGAGACCCAGTTTGAGCAAAGCAGGGAATCCATTTACGGACTGGCCATGCAGTGGTCCCAGGCACTGGTGGTCGAGCGCCGCGACAGCCCCCGCGACGAGCTGCGCGCGATCGAGAAGGTGACGGCGAAGGACGTGGCCCGGGTGGCTCGGCGCTACCTGGGAGACGACCACGCCGTGGACGTGACCCTGGTGCCCACAAGCTCTGCGGCGCCTTCGGCCGGCGGGGGCTTCGGCGGCAAGGAGTCCTTCGCCCCGACCCATGCCCGGGCCGTCAAACTGCCGCCCTGGGCGGCGGGGCCACTGGCCGACATACAGCCGCCGGCCTTCCCGGTAAAACCCAGCGTAACGACGCTGGATAACGGCCTGCGGCTGATCGTGCAGCCGGAGTCGGTAAGCCACGTAGTCCACGTCTACGGCCGCCTTCGCGGGCGCCCGGAAATGCAGGTTCCGCCTCATCAGGAGGGGGTGGACAGCCTCCTGGAGGACTTGCTGAACTACGGCACCGAATCCATGGACCGCACGGCCTTCCAGCGGGCGCTGGATGACATCGGCGCCGATGAATCCGCCGGTCGGGACTTCTCTCTGACCGTCCTGTCCAGCCACCTGGACCGTGGGTTGGAGTTGCTAGCGGACAACGAGCTGCACCCGGCGCTCCCGGAGGCAGCTCTAAGAGTTCTTCGCCAGCAGCACGTCCGGGCCGTGGCCGGCCAGCTCCAAAGCCCCGGTTTCCACCTTCGTCAGCAGGTGATCTCGGCGATCTATCCCAAGGACGATCCGATTCTGCGGCATGCCACGCCGAAGACGGTGTCCGGACTGACGCGCAAGGACGTGGTGGCGTACTACCACAAGGTATACCGGCCCGATCTCGCGACGCTGGTGGTGGTGGGGGACATCACACCCCAGCGGGCCAAAGCGCTGGTGGAAAAGCACTTCGGCGGCTGGAAAGCCAATGGGCCGAAGCCGGCCACCGTATTGCCGCCAGTACCCTTGAACAGCTCCCGGACGGTGCACGTGCCGGATAGCGCCCGTTCCCAGGATCGGGTGGTATTGGCGGAAACTCTGGGGATCACCCGCAGCAGCCCGGGCTACTACGCCCTCAACCTGGGCAACCAGGTGCTCAGCGGTGGTTTCTATACCAGTCGGCTGTACCGCATCCTCAGGGCACAGCGGGGTCTGGTCTATTCCGTGGGCTCCGCCGTGGACGCCCACGAGACGCGCGCGGTGTTCGAGGTGTTCTACGGCAGCGATCCCGCGAACGTGTCCCAGGCCCACGATGTGATCGCCGATCAGCTTCTGCGTATGCGGAAGGAGCCCGTCAGCGATGCGGAACTGCACCAGGCGCGAGCGCAACTGGTGCGCCAGGTTCCGCTTTCACTGGCCAGCGTGTCCGACATCGGCCAGGGGCTGTTGCAGCGTGCGAACCAGGATCTGCCGCTGGACGAGCCACTGCGGGCCGCCAAGCGGTACCTGGAACTGAACGCCAAGGACGTGCAGGCGGCCTACCGGACGTGGGTGCGGCCCGAGGATCTGGTGCAGGTGGTGGAAGGGCCGGCGCCGCACTAGGCGCCAACGGGGGGCGGGGTCAGGACGCCTCGCGGTCCCGGTAGAATTTCACGCCCACCCCGGGGTCCGCTTTGGCCGCATACATGGCGGCATCCGCGCAGGAGAGCAGGGCTTCCGGCGAAGTGGCGTCCGCGGGGTAGAGGGCCACGCCGATACTGGCGGCGATGCCGCGGTCGGCGGAGAGCGTCTCGCCAATGGTCGAGGCCAGGGCTGCGATCTTTTCGCGATCCCCGGCGCTTTCCAGGATTACCACGAACTCGTCGCCGCCCACGCGCGCGGCGGTATCGCTGGCGCGAAGGCTCGCCATCAGCCGTCGCCCGGCGGTCTCCAGCAGCTTGTCGCCGGCCTCGTGGCCATGGTGGTCGTTGACCTGCTTGAACCCGTCCAGATCGACATAGAGCAGTGCGAAGTGGCTTCCCTCACGGTGCGCCCGCCGCACCGCCTGATGGAGCCTGTCAAAGAACAAGGCTCGGTTGGGCAGACCGGTGAGGCTGTCGTAGTGAGCCAAGTGGGCGAGCCGGGCCTCAACGCGGCGGCTTTCGGTGATGTCGTGGAAGCTCCAGACACGGCCGAAGCGGCGATCATCGATCAGCTGGGGTTCACTGCGTGCCTCGTAGACCGTCCCGTCCTTGAACTCCAGTTCGACATGGATGGGCTGGTCCGAGTGCAGGGCCGTACGCAGAGCCTCGCGGGCCGCCGCTGTCGGTCGAGCCAGCCGGTGCAGCAGATGGCGGACCAGGCCTTGGGTGGTCAAGGACTCGTCGTCACCGTTGAGCTGCCACATGTCGAGAAATTTCCGGTTCCAGGTTGCCAGCCGCCCGTGTACATCGAAGCTGGCGATGCCGTCGGCGGATGCTTCCAAGGTGGATTCCAGCAATGACCGGGATTCGCGCAGCCGCTCGTTCAATCCTTCGGTCTCCACTTTGCTGGCCGCCAGATAATGGACCAGGTCCAGGTTTTCGAAGCTCAAGCGCAGCGAACCGAGAATGAGCCGATTGACACGCAGCATGTACAGCGCCAGGAAGGCGCCGAACGCGACGATGCCCACGGCAAACATCCGCGCCTCATAGTCGGGCTGCATGGCCAACGCGACGGCCAGTGGTCCGAGAGTCGTGGTCGCCACCGCGAAGTAAGCGCTCTTCAGCGCCGAAAACGAGTAAGCGTAGGTCATGGCGATCAGGCTGAATACCAGGATCTCGACGAATTGAGACGCCGGACTGTGCTGGGGAAACAGCACCACGGCCCCGATCCCGAAGTATCCTCCGGCAATCGCGCTGCCCAGAACGAAGCGCCGGCCCCAGGCGCGGGCGTCGTCGGGCGCCGGAGTCCGGCGGCGATAGGCCAGATTCTGATGAAAGCGGAACGCCCCCACAGGTATCGCGCCGAGCAGCCATATCAGCGCCGCGGTGTGCGAAACCGCCGGCCAGAGGACGGCCACAAGAAGCACGGCGGCAACCGGTGCCGCGATGGCGGCGCGGAGCCCCTGATCGTAGATGAGTCGCACCTGTTCGGCGTAGATGCGGCTGGCGCTTGCGGAGGACGTGGTGTCTGCTTCTCCGGGCACCGCAAAAGAGTCGGGACCGGACGGCTGCGAGACGTTCATGGGCCCTCCCGCCTTCTTTTCTGTCGCCGGGCTGGGTTCCGGGGACTCTCGATAGATGACCGTCAGCTTACTGACCTTGCCCGCAACGGCGCAACAATCGTCAGCACACGGCCATTTTGCCGATCCCGGCAGGCCCTGCCGAAATTGACGGCGATCAGGGCTTGTTACAATCCCTGCAACCAGGAGGTGTTCATGAGCGACAGTCTTCCCTTCGCCCCGGCTTGCGAACGCAACCGTGATCCCATTCTGGCGGTGTTGCGGGACGTTTTTGCGAACGTGCGACATGTGCTGGAACTGGGCAGCGGCACCGGTCAACACGCCGCATACTTCGCTCCGAGGCTGCCGGGACTGCGGTGGCAGCCTACGGATCTGCCGGAACGGGTTCCGGGTATTGAGGCCTGGCGCCGGGAGACAGGTGCGGAAAACATGGAACCGCCGGTTGCACTGGACTTGCTTGGCGGGCCCTGGCCGCGCCTGGAGGCCGATGGCTGCCTTTTCCGCCAACTCCGCGCATATCGTCTCGTGGGTCGGTGTGGAAGCGATGTTCCAGGGGTTGGCAGAGATTCTGCCAAGCCGGGCACCGTTCTGCCTGTACGGCCCGTTTCATTACCACGGCCGTCCCACGGCTGAAAGCAATGCCCGTTTCGACGAGATGCTGCGAGCCCGGGATCCGTCCAGCGGCATTCGCGATATCGATGATCTCTTGGTCCTGGCGGGGGACACCGGTTTCCGACTTGACGCCGACCATGATCTGCCCGCGAACAACCGGCTTCTGGTGTGGATACGGACATAGCGGATGTGGAAACGCCGACGTCCGGCCCCATAAACAGCGGGAAAGACGATTCACCCACGCGCCCGTATGGATTCTTCTTGAAGCGCTGGTAAATCAGCGCCTCGTTGAACGCGCCTTTTTGGGGGGACCCGATGATTCCGCTTTCCGTACTCGATCTCGCACCGGTGGTGCGCGAAGGGGCCATCGCCCAGGCCCTGCACAATTCACTGGATCTGGCCCGGCACGCCGAGCGTTGGGGCTATCGCCGCTTCTGGCTGGCCGAACATCACAACATGCCCGGCATTGCCAGCGCGGCGACCGCGGTGGTGATCGGCTACGTGGCCGGCGGTACCTCCACCATCCGCGTCGGCGCCGGCGGAGTTATGTTGCCCAACCACGCGCCGTTGGTGGTGGCGGAGCAATTCGGAACACTCGAGACGTTGTATCCGGGACGGATCGATCTGGGGTTGGGGCGGGCGCCCGGCACCGACCAGCTCACCGTTCGCGCGTTGCGGCGTGATCCCATGCAGGCCGCCGACCGCTTCCCGGACGATGTGCTGGAGCTGATGGGCTATTTCCGGCAGCCCGAGCCCGAGCAAGGCGTCCGGGCGGTGCCCGGCGCGGGCCTCGGCGTGCCCATCTGGCTGCTGGGTTCCAGCCTTTACAGCGCCCAGCTTGCGGCTCATCTGGGTCTGCCGTTCGCCTTCGCCTCTCACTTTGCACCGGAGCAGATGATGCAGGCGTTGGAGCTGTACCGGTCACTGTTCCGGTCGTCCGAAGTGCTGGACAAGCCCTACGCCATGCTGGGAGTCAACGTGTTCGCAGCGGATACGGACGCCGAGGCGCGCCGTTTGTTCACGTCGCTGCAGCAAGCCTTCGTGCGGCTGCGCCGGGGCGAAAGAGGCCCGTTGCCGCCGCCTGTGGACAATCTGGAAGCGCAACTGTCGTTGGCCGAGGAAAGACTCCTGGAGCACTCTCTGGGCCCGGGCTCCATCGTTGGGTCGCCGGCCGCCGTCCGGCAGGGGATCAAGGACTTCGTCGCGGCGACCGATGCCGACGAGCTTATGGTCACGGCCCAGATCCACGACCACTCGGCGCGGCTGCGTTCGTTTGAAATCACCGCCGAAGCCGGGCGCATGGCTTCAGAACAGGCGGTCTCCCCCTAGATCGATTTCCCTGGCTTGGGCTTGGCCGGAGCAGCTCGGAATGCTGCTATTACCGGCCCGGCGGCATGAGCCGGACAGCGGCAGCGGGCGGTATCGCGGATGCGGTCTCGAAATGACGCCGGCGCGCCGCGAGGGCGGTGTCGGTTCCCGGGGCGGAAGCCGCTCAGCGTCCTCCCGCCCGGGCTCGCGAGGTAAAGTCTTCGATGAAGCGCTGCATGCGGTCCTCGTCGTATTCGCGAAGGCCGCTCACCACCAACTTCTTTTCCCCACGGCCGATGGTGTCGCCGCCGGCGGAGATGCGGAAATCCAGCAGGGCATCGGCGCGTTTCCCCGCCACTTCCAGCCGTGAGTCAGCCAGTTCCATCTCCGGCGTGGGTTCATTCACTCGGCTCAGTTCAAAGCCCATGCTGTCGTAGATCACCATGGGGCGCTCGGGATTGAACATGACCTTCCGGGCGGCCAGCAGCGGATGCAGGAAATGAGGGAAATTGCGGCCGGAAAACGCCACGTAGCGCCGGGTGAACGCCTCAATCACCGCCGGGTCCGAGGTGGTCTCGCCTTCGCGCTCGACGTGGAGATAGACCTTGCCGTTGCTATCGGTGATTTCCAGGGAGCCGCTGTCCCAGGCCGGGAAGTGCAAAGGCACGTCGTCGCCCACCATGCCGCGAAAGGAAAAGCTCATCCGCTCCGACAGGCCATAGCGAGCGAGCACCAGGGCGAATAACAGATCGCCGGGCACGCAGAACCGTTTGGCGTCCGGATCATGTATGGGGTTGAAGTCGCCCGCGACATCCTTGGCGAAGCGGCTCGCCTGGGCGGCAGTAATTCGTACCCTGCCGTCCACCACGCTGTGATACTCGTCGATAAACATATTGCTCCGCTCGCAGGTCAGGCCAGACCCATGGCGCCGGGGCGATGCCGTTGCGCGCCAGCGTCGTGATTCTACGCCAAGCGCGTTCCCGACTCACCCTGCCTGTGTGCGGAGGGGGCGGGTTCCCGGCCCGCTTCAAGGGCGCGGAGTTCGGGAACCCCCTGGGGCGGCGGTTCAGCCTTATCAGCTCCGGCGGCCGTAGCGCACCGCGTAGGGAATTTCGCCGCGGCTGATCCCCATAGTCACGGAGGTCGGAGTCGCTGAGCGCGCTCAGTTCATGTTCGGCCCGCCGGTAGGCGCGTCCGTGCTTCCATCTTGTTTCGGTTCCCTCCGAGGCGTGCGGGAGATGGGTCAAAGCGAAGTGCAGTAACTTCATCATTGCAGTGTACCTCGTTTCAGGGTTTCCAACTATCTTACCACTAAGTAAGTAAGTATGGTGCAATGCATCATAAAACAATCAGAAGACAATTGCGAGTGGAAACGCGGTTGAACACCGGTTCGCTCGGCGCTGGCAAGGGGGAGCGCCGTGTGGCGAACCGATCTCCGGGGAACGGCTTCTCACCGAGGATTCCATCAATGCCGAGGTGGGCGAGACGGATCCGCCGCCGCCCGGATCGAAGATGGGGGCGGTAGCGCAGGGCCTGATCTGGCGCCGGCCAAAGCGTCGTGTTTGTTTTTCCTTACAGAGCCCCGCCGGCGGGGCTTTCTCCATTTCACAGTCTCCGTCGGACGGATATCGACGGAATCGCGCTGTGGCACAGGGCGTCCGGTATCAGACCAACATCCACGGTTTTCATGCTCTGAAAGGCTGTCTTCGGCGAAATTGTGACGCCTTTAAGCGACAGTTTGTGCGTGCTGCCCGGGTCAGGGTCTTATTCCGGCTCAAAACGTTTTGTGACGAGCTAAGCGCTTTCCACGCAAGAGCCGGGCGCAATGGGCAAAAGCGCTTACCAGCGCACGCTTTGAAACCTTCGGGAAACCTACCTTGAGCAGCACCTGGGCCGGCGTATGCCGGAGCGAGCGGAAAGGAAGCGCCAAGCCGTTCTCGCGGCCGCGATGCAGAGACGGAACATCCGCGCGGAGCAAGGGACCAGGCCCTTTTTCGGTATCGACTTCGGCAGGTACGTATGTTCAAGCACTTCCCGGGGCGTCTGCCCCTCGCCACTCTCCTGGTTTCCTCCATGGTCGCTCTCACCGGATGTGGCGGCGGCGCGGCCGGTGGCGATCCCTCCGGCACCAACAGCGGATCGGGTACGACGGCCACCGCGCCGGCCACGAATTCCGGCGGATCCTCCAATGCACCGGCTCAAGACGCGCCTGCCCAGAGTTCCCAGCCGAGCAGCGGCACCACCGCCGATTCCTCACCGGCCCCGGATGCCTCCATCGCCGATGCCTTCCCGCCAAAAGCGAATGCAGCCTGGGTGTACGACCCCAAGGACGCCAGCCACAAATTCATCACCGGGTCCTTCGTGGACGCCATCAAGAATTACAACCTGCTCGCCAACACGGGGCATCGGGTCAAAGAGCTCTACACCTACGGCGGCGATCTGGAGATGTTCTGTTCCGGTGGTGATCCGACCAAGTGCACCGCCGACGACTTGCACGTTTACTATTCCAAGGACGCGACGGATTCCGCCGGCACTGCCACCAACGCTTCCGCCCTCGCCTACGCCGACGGCGTGAAGTCCGAATTGATCGGCGGCGCCCCTATCATTACGCCTATCCTCGACGGCATGGTTCAGGGCTCCGGCCCGCTGGGCGGCTTCAACGATCTGTCACCGGCCATGGCGCAGGCGTTCGCCGACAAGGTGGCGGAAACCGTATGCAGCGACCCCGCGGTGAACGGTATCGAATTCGATCTCGAGCCCTTCAATGTGAGTCAGGACAACGGCCAGTATCGGTTCTATCTTCGGATTGCCGAGGATTTTGCCTCCTCCGCCCAGGGTTGCGTGGATGCCGCCCACCCCAAAGGCCGGTTCTTCGGCATCTTCGGCAGCGCCAACGCCCTGCGGCCGGGTACAGACAGCAGCACCCGAGTGGCCGAAATCCTCACCGCCCACGGCAATGGCTACTGGATTGATCCGCTCTACGATCTGTCCTCGGACCCCTCCGGGCAGCGTACGTCCGTGGACGACTATCTGCGTATCGCTACCGCCCATGCCGGCAACATGGCCCAGTGGGCGAAGGCCCTGGGCGTGAAGTACCAGTTCGGTATCCCGGCTGCGGCCTCGTATCACGAGTTCCAGGACTGTTCCGGCTCCGCCTGTGGCGGCGCGGCCGCCCCGGCGAACGGCCAGGTCGACTACGCGACCGCCGCCCTGCAAGCCATTGAAGCCAGCGGCGCCCGCAGCGACGACAACTACCTGGGCACGGTGCTCTGGGCCTGGTCGCCGCGCACCGGATTCGGCGATACCGAGTTCGGGCCCACCGACATCACCGACGCCGTCGCCCAATACCTTTCCGGCATGCTGTAGGCCCGGCTCACCCGGCACTCCAAAGGCCTCGCGGGTTTTCCCGCGGGGCCTATTCCTGTTGCCTCGGGCTGGCGCGCGAAATGCGCTATCCGCCCTATACTGGTATCCATGCGACAACAGATCCGCTTCTGCCGGGGACCTGACGACGCCTCCATTGCCTATGCGGTATCCGGGCGCGGGGCGCCCGTGGTGCGCGTGGGCAACTGGCTGACCCACGTCGAATACGATTGGCGCAGTCCGGTTCGCCGGCACTGGCTTGAGGCATTCAGCCGGGACCACACGCTGATCCGCTACGACCTGCGCGGCAGTGGCTTGTCGGAGCGGCGCCCGAAGACCCAGGGCCTGGAGGCCTGGGTCGAGGACCTGCGTGCAGTTTTCGACGATCTGGGCCTGAAGCGGGCGCCGATGCTGGCTTCCTGCCAGGGCGGTGCCATATCCGTCGCCTTCGCCGCCCGCTATCCGGAGCGCGTCAGTCGCTTGATCCTATTTGGGTCCTATGGCCGCGGCGGCTTGGCCCGGGGAGGAGGCGGTTATACCGCCAACGAGGCGAATGCCCTGGCGCAAATGATCGAAGTGGGGTGGGGCAAGGATACCCCCGCCTTTCGGGAGTTGTTCTGCAAGCTGCTGATGCCGGACGCGCCTCCCGCCTTTCTCGAGGCACTGGCCGAACTGCAGCGGCGGACCGCGCTGCCGAAGGAAGCGGTCCGGCTGTGGCGGGCATTCCATGAGGTGGATGTCCTGGACGAAGCGGCCCGGGTGCGGGCGCCGACTCTGGTGTTCCATGTCCGCGGCGACGGCATGGTGCCCTTCGACGCGGGACTGCACTTGGCCTCCCTGATTCCCGGTGCTCGCTTCGTGCCCATCGAGGGTCGCAACCATATCCTGCGCGAAGACGAGCCCGGCTGGCGGGATTTCAGCCAGCAGGCCCTGGAGTTCCTGGCCCAGGACGAGGCCGTGGTGCCGGCCCGCGCGTTCCCGGATCTCACGCCCCGGGAGCGGGCGGTGCTGGAACAGGTGGCGCGGGGCCTGACCAACGGGGAGATCGCCGAAGCGCTGTTCGTCACGCCGAAGACCGTTCGAAACTACATCTCCCGCGTCTTCGCCAAGCTCGGTGTGGGCAACCGCGCCCAGGCCATCGTCATGGCCCGGGAGGCGGGGCTGGGCCGCGCGCGGCGGCACGAAACCTCCGAGACATCCTCCGATACGGGACACCTGTCCCTAACCTCCTAGAACCGACTCATCCTCGCCTCCCGAATTGAGGTCTACCGCCTCAATCCGTCGCATGGCCTTGCCCGTTAGCATCGTCCTTACCGTTGTGTAGGAGATGCAGACCATGAGCGTTTCATCGGAAGCCTTGGTGCGCCGGCGGCAGGACCCGCTGCGCGCCCTTTACCGCACGGAACCGGCGGAAGCCTGGATCACGGACCATGCCCGGGCCCGCCATTCGCCGCCGGACGACCCGTTTCACGGCACGGTCGCCATGGGCGCGACCGATACGCCGATCGGCATCGGCATTCACAAGGCCGTGGGCGGTTACCACGACGCCCCCAACCCCGGCGACATCCTCTGTGCGGCCCTGGCCACCTGCCTGGCCAGCAGCATCCGCATGGTGGCGGACCGGTCCGGGCTGCCTGTGCTGGACCTGGAGGTGGATGTGACCGCCGAGGTGGACGTGCGCGGCGCGCTGATGGTGGACCGGGACGTGCCGGTGGCCTTCCAGCGCATGACCGCGCGGGTCTGGCTTATCGTGCCGCCGGGCGTGGATGACGCCTCCAAGGGCGTCCTGCGGGAGCGCGCGGCCCATTGCTGCGTGGTTCTGCAGACGCTGCGCGGCGGTGTGGAAGTGGAGGAAGACTGGGTGATTTGCGAGCCCGACAGCGACGAAGGGAGGACACGACCATGGGCGGTTTGATTGGATTGTTGTACGGCATCGCCAGCTATGCCTTGTTTTTGGTGACATTTGTCTACTCGGTGGGTTTCATCGGCGACTTCGGTGTTCCCAAGACCATCGACTCGGGCGCCGGGGGTGACGTGATCACGGCGGTGATTATCGACCTGGCCCTGTTGACCCTTTTTGCTTTACAGCACAGCGTCATGGCGCGTCCGGCGTTCAAGCGGTGGTGGACCCGCTTCGTTCCGAAATCAGCCGAACGCAGCACCTACGTGCTGGCCGCCAGCCTGTGCCTGGCGCTGCTGCTGTGGCAGTGGCGGCCGTTGCCCGGGCAGGTCTGGTCCGTGCAGGGGCCAGCGGCGGATCTGTTGTGGGCCTTGTACGCTCTGGGCTGGGTGCTGGTGCTGGTGTCCACGTTCCTGATCAGCCACGCCCACCTGTTCGGCCTGCAGCAGGTTTACAACCGGCTGCGGCGCCGGCCGCCGCAGGATCCGCCGTTCCAGATCAACGGCCTGTACCGCTACGTGCGCCACCCCATCATGCTGGGTTTCATTATCGTCTTCTGGAGCGCGCCGGAGATGAGTTGGAGCCGGCTGCTGTTCGCCGCGGCCTCCACCGGCTACATCCTGGTAGCGCTGCAGTTCGAAGAGCACGACCTGATCGGCTTCTTCGGCGCCCGCTATCGGGCCTACAAGGCGCGGGTTCCCATGCTGATTCCGCGTTTCGGGCGATCGGCGCGGGAGGAGGATCTGGCCGGCGCGGAAACAGGGCGCAAGGTGCGATCCTGAAACGAGAGAGTTGAAGTCCGTCTGAGGTTGCCCCCCCCTCCCGGCGCGGAAGAGGGGGCAGCCGTTCAGCCGCGTTCGCTATCCAGAAAGGCCATTTGGTGCTCGGCGTAGCGCGCGCCGGCAGCGGCGTCGGGTGGAACCGCCTGTTCGATGGCGGCCAGATCCTCCTCGCTCAGACGAATCTGAACGGCTCCCAGAGATTCCTCCAGGCGAGCCGGGCGGCGTGCGCCCACCAGTGGGACTATATCGGCGCCCCGGGACAGTACCCAGGCGATGGCGATCTGGGCCACGGTGGCATTCTTCTGTTCGGCGATGGACTGGAGCGCTTCCACCAGCTTCAGGTTGTGTTCCAGGTTGCCGTCCTGAAAGCGGGGGCTGTAGCGGCGGAAGTCGTTCTTCGCCAGGTTTCGGCCGCTGGACCAATGCCCGCTGATCAGCCCTCGCGACAGCACGCCGTAAGCTGTGACGCCGATTCCCAGTTGCCGCGCCGTGGGCAGCACGTCGCGTTCCAGGCCCCGCGAAATCAGTGAATACTCGATTTGCAGGTCGGCAATGGGATGCACGGCGTTGGCGCGTCGGAGGGTTTCCGAGCCCGCCTCCGACAGGCCGATGTGGCGCACGTAGCCGGCTTCCACCATCTCCGCGATGGCGCCCACCGTATCCTCGATGGGGACGTTGGGATCCACCCGCGCCGGCCGGTAGATGTCCACGTAGTCCGTGCCCAGCCGGCGCAACGTGTAGGCCAGGGAGGCCTTCACCGCCGCGGGGCTGTTGTCCACGCCCAGCCAGTTGCCGGCGGGATCGCGCTGGGCACCGAATTTAACGCTGAGCAGCACTTGCTCCCGGTTGCGCCCCTGCAGCGCTTCCCGCAGCAGCAGCTCGTTGTGGCCCATGCCGTAGAAATCGCCGGTATCCAGCAGCGTGATGCCGGCGTCCAGTGCGGCGTGGATGGTGGCAATGCTTTCCTTGCGATCGGTGTCTCCGTACAGATCCGACATGCCCATGCAGCCCAGGCCGATGGCGGAAGCCCGGGGGCCGTTCTTGCCCAATGTGCGTGTATCCATGGTCATCTCCCTTGTGATGAATGAACCTGGAGCAAAGCGTAGACCGTTGCGGAATTATCAGGTAGATATAAAAAAGGCATTTGGTAATTGCAGAAAACGCACGTAATGGCCGATACGGACGAAAACTTGTTCCTGCGCGTGGTCGAGGCCGGCAGCCTGCGCGCCGCCGCCGAGCAACTGGGTGCCGATCCCTCCACGGTCAGCCGGCGTCTGGCCCGTCTCGAAGCCCGGTTGGGCGTGAAACTGCTGCAGCGCTCTACCCGGCGATCGGTGCCAACCGATGCCGGCGCCGTGTATGCCGAGGGCCTGCGTTCCCTGTTGGAACAGCAGGACGCGTTGGAGGCGCGGGTGGCGGGGTCCCGGGAACGGCCGTCCGGCCGCCTGCGGATCACCGCACCCGTGGATTTCGGCGCCCGTTTCGTGGCGCCGGTGGTTCAGAGACTGGGGACGTTGGCACCCGATCTCGAGATGGAACTGATCCTGGGCAGTGGGTTCGCCGATTTGACGGAGCAGGGCATCGACGTGGCGGTGCGCATCGGCCGGCTTCCCGATTCGCGTCTGGTGGCCAAGCCGTTGGGCGTGGTTCCCCGGGTACTGGTGGCGTCGCCGGGCTATCTGAGGCGCCGGGGCGAGCCGCGTACGCCGGCCGATCTCGGGAGCCATGATTTCGTGCTGTACAACCGCTCGAACGTGGAGCGGCCCATTGAGTTCCTGGGGCCACGCGGACGGGAAGAGGCAAGAATCTCAGGGCGTATTGCCGTGAACAGCATGACCGCCGGCATCGCCCTGGTGGAGGCCGGCTTGGGCATGCATCTGGGCCCGCTGTGGGCGTACCGGGATTCCATCGGCGCCGGACGCGTGAAGCCGCTATTGACCGATTACCGCACGCCGGCGTATCCGCTCAACGCCGTCTATCTGAAGACTCGCTACGTGCCGGCAAAGATTCGGGTGTTTCTGGATCTGCTGGCCGAGCACATGGCGCAGGAGTCCGCTTTGCGGGAGGATGCGGTGGCCTGAGGGTTACGTGATGGGGTGTCGGCGATGGGGCCTGGTCCCACTCTCCTCCGATCGGGCTGCCGCCCGGGGCAAGGCACTACCGCCAAGGTTCGGCCGGAAAATCCCCTTGCCGCACCCGGGTACGGGGAAATCGATCAACGGTCTGTGCGGCGTTCAAACCGAACGGTCGAGGTCCCGCAGCCGGTCTCATTGGTCCTGGCGGGCCGCGAGGCGGACGGGCAGCCCTTGGTGGACATGGCGCAGCCGTGGCACCCGCCGGCGGGCGCCGAGTCCCGCCCGGCGATGGCGTGTTTGATGCGGGCCGGCAGGATGACGTTCCACAGCAGCCAGAGCCCGCAGGCGAATACCAGAACCGCGACTGTCAGTTGTTGCCACATACTTGACCGATCTCATAACAGTGTGCTGGCGACGTGGTACGTGCCGAATGCCGCCACGTAGGCCAGCACGAACATGTAGCCCGCCATGATCACCGGCCAGCGCCAGGAATTGGTCTCCCGATGGGTTACGGCGAGCGTGGACATGCACTGCGGTGCGAACACGTACCAGGCGAGCAGCGCCAGGGCCACGGGCAGCGTCCATTGGGCTGCCAGGGTGGCCGCCAGGCCGTGGATGGCGCACCGTTCCCGCCGCGCCCACCGCGTAGACCGTTCCCAGGGCCGCCACCATCACCTCCCGGGCCGCCAGGCCCGTGACCAGGGCGATGGCGATCTGCCAATTGAAGCCCACCGGCGAGAGCAACGGGTGCAGGGCGTGGCCCAGCATGCCGGCGAAGCTGTAGTCGATGGCCGGGCCGGTCGCGCCCGGGGGTGGGGCGGGGTAGCTGGAGAGGAACCACAGCACCACCATGGCGGCGGCGATGATCGTTCCCGCCCGGCGCAGGAAGAAGCCGGCGCGCAGGGTCAGGCCGTGGTAGACGTTGCGCAGGCTCGGTAGCTTGTAGTCCGGCAGCTCCAGCAGCAGGGGTTCCAGCGCCCCGCGCAGAATCGTGCGTTTGAGAACCCAGGCGACCAGGATGGCGCCGACGATGCCGGCGGCGTACAGGCCGAACATCACCAGGCCTTGCAGGTTGATCCCGCCGGCCAGGGTGCGGCGCGGGACGAAGGCGGCGATCAGCAGCGTGTACACCGGGATACGGGCCGAACAGGTCATCAGCGGCGCGATCATGGTGGTGACCAGGCGGTCACGCGGATTCTCGATCACCCGCGCCGCCATGATCCCCGGAATGGCGCAGGCGAAGCTGGACAGCAGTGGGATGAAGGCCCGGCCGTGCAGGCCCACCCGCCCCATGGTGCGGTCCATCAGAAAGGCCGCCCGGGCCATGTAGCCGAAGTCCTCCAGCAGGATGATGAACAGAAACAGGATCAGGATCTGCGGCAGGAAGACGATGACCGCGCCCACGCCGGAGATCAGCCCTTCCACCAGGAGGTTGCGCAGCGGCCCGGCGGGCATGGTGTGGGTGACGGCGCCCTGAAGCCAGGCGAAACCGGACTCGATGAAATCCATGGGGACTTCGGCCCAGCTGAATACTGCCTGAAATACCAGGAACAGAACCGCCAGCAGAATGACGGGCCCGGCCAGCGGGTGAAGAACCAGCCGGTCCAGGCGTTGGGTGAAGCCGGCCGGACGCCCGGCGTTGCGCACACTGCGGCCGATGATGGCCTGAGCCGCGTTGTCCAGCGCCCGCAGTTCATCGGCGTCGGGCTCGGACCAGGCCATGGCCTCCGCGTCGGTCTTGTTCGTCCAGCGTCTCGGCGACGGTGTCCAGTGCCTCTCGCAGCGCCTGTGTGCCTCCGCGCCGGACCGCCACGGCCGGAATGACCGGCACGCCCAGGGCGGCCGAAAGCTCGTCGATATCGATTTCCACGCCGCGTCGGCGTGCGATGTCCATCATGTTCAGGGCGAGAACGGTGGGCCGGCCGGTGCGGCGCAGTTCCAGCGCCAGCCGCAGAACCAGGCGCAGGTTGGTGGCGTCGGCCACGCAGACCAGGACGTCCGGCGCGCGTTCATTCTTGTGCCAACCCAGGATAACGTCCCGGGCGACAATTTCGTCCGGGCTGCGGCCGCGCAGGGAGTAGGTGCCGGGCAGGTCCACCAACTCGACGCGGCGTCCGGCCGGGGTTTCCAGAAAGCCGATCTTGCGTTCAACGGTAACACCGGCATAGTTGGCGACACGCTGGCGCGAGCCGGTCAGGGCGTTGAACAGGGCGGTTTTACCGGAATTGGGGTTGCCGACCAGGGCGACACGCAGTGGTGCGGCTGCTTCATTCATACGGGCCCTGTTCCTCCACGGCGATGAAGAAGGCTTCCTGGCGCCGCAGCGCCACCAGCCTGCGTCCGTCGATGCGGACGCCAATGGGATCGCCACGCAGACCGCCCCGGTGTTCAATGCGAACGCTCGCCCCTTCCACGAACCCCATTTCCACCAGACGGCGTTCCAGTTCCTCCGGGGAGAGGATGGAACCCGCGGCGATGGCCTGATGGTGGAATCCGCTGATGCGGGCGTGAAGGCGGTGCGGCAGGTCGCCCAGAGAGCGGCGCGGAAGTTGCTCCTGCGATAGGGGAGTGACTCGATTTGGCTGGTCTCGGGTTTCTCGGTCACGGTGGGGTGCAAGCGCTGTCGTTAATAAGAATGATTCGCAAATTATCCCTTGGCTGCCGGCCGTGCAATGATCGAGATCAAGGGAACGACGGATGGAAGGCGGCCGCATGGATTGGACAGTCGCGCTCCGCTTTACGTTGCGTCCGGGTGGTCCGGTTCCTCTGGTCGCCTTGGGTTTTGCCAGGGTCCACGCCAGTCTGCGGTTTCCCGTCGCGTTCGTCGGCGCCTTGCCGCGGATAGTCGCGAACGTGCAGGTCCCGTTGCGGGAAGGGAATCTCCACGCCTTCGCTGGCGGAAGGCGGCGTCAATGGCGAAATTGAGATCGCTGATCACTCGCAGCCGCATATCCACTTGCGCGAATAAAGCAGCGCAGTTCGAAATCCAGGGAGCTGTCGCCGAAGCTGCCGGAACAGCACCATCGGTGCCGGCGAGGTGCCGTCGGTCACCACTTCCTCGTGGGTGTCTTCGCCACTTCGCAGCAGGATGTCGTTTCACCTTCTCCGTGTCGCTGCCGTAGGCCACGCCCACGGGTACGATCACCCGGCCGCGCGAATCGTGCAGCATCCAGTTGGTGACCTGATTGGAGATCAGCTCGGAGTTGGGGACCACAACATCCGCCTGATCAAAGGTCTGAAGCTGGGTGGCACGGATGCTGATCCGTTTCACGTAGCCTTCCGTGTTGCCCACCACGATCCAGTCGCCGGTGCGGATCGGCCGCTCGAACAGCAGGATCAGGCCGGAGACGAAGTTGTTGACGATGTTCTGCAGGCCGAAGCCGATGCCCACGGACAGGGCGCCGGCGATGATGGCCAGGTTGGTGAACGAGAAGCCGGCCACGCTCAGTGCAATGACCAGTGCGATAGCGACGCCGGCGTAACCGGTCATGGTCACCACCGATTCCCGCGCGCCACGCTCCATGCGGGTTCTGCTGAGCCATCCGCTGGAAAGGCGGGCGCGGAGCCAGCCGATGATGCTCAACATGATGCCGAACAGGGCCAAGGCAAAGGCGATCCGGGCGGGGTTGATGGTCAGCGAGCCGATGCTGAAGCCGTTGATTACGAACTGCCGGATTTGGGCCATGGCGGTTGCCGACAGGCCCAGGTTGGCCAGGAGCAGATACGCACATCCGCCCCACAGCGCGAGCGTGGCGATGGCTCGAAGCCACAGCCCCCCCGGCAAGGGGTCTCCGGGACGTGCGCCCATGGTCCGCCTCACCCACCGGTGCCAGCGGCGGTGGCCTTCATTGAGGCCGTCGAAGGCTTCCTGGATCAGTCGATGCACCAGCACGCCGGCACCCGCGATAATCAGCGTGCCCAGTACTACGCGCAATATGGCTTCCGACAGCGTGCGGTAGCCCAGCCACTCACAGCCCAGGGCCACGGGGAAGCTGGCGATGATGAAAAACCGGAGCATCCGTGTCCGGGACAGTGGCGGGATGCGCCCCAGCAGCCAGGTGGCCCAAACCAGGTTGATGACCAGTACCGGGGCGAATACGGCGCGGGCGGCCAGAATCAGGTCGCTGGGTAGGCTGCGGGCAAACAGTGTGGCGAGTACCAGATACCCCACGTAGATCACCCAGACCAGCACTCGGAGCCGCCGAGCCAGCGCCCGGGCCGTTTCCGGTTCCAGATCGAGATACAGCTCTGCCGGTCTTGGCGGATTGAGCAGTACGCGGATGAGCATGATCAGGCCCAGCACCGCGGGTAGGCCGAAGGCGATTACGGCGATGAACGGGATCGCCTTTGCGTCGACTGGTGAGCCGGTAGAAGAACGTCGCGAGGGCACCGGACAGGCAGAGCGCCAGGGAATAGCGGGCGCCGGTTGCGATTACGGCCATGCCGAACGCCGAGCGCGCCTTTTCCGAGTGTGTCCATCGCTGGGCCCAGGTTCGCAGGCGCCAGCGCACCCGCAAGCCCAGTGCCCCGGCCAGGGCCAGCACCACCGCCAGCACTGCCACGGCCCCCGGGGTGAACAGGTCAATCCCGCTGCGGCTGAGCAGTTCCGTGGCGGCCGCTCGGCTCCAGTTCCCCGCTTGGGTCAAGGCGATGTGGGCGATATCGATTACGTCAGGCCCTTGCGTGAACAGGGCGCGGGCGAGGCGTATGCCGGTCAACCGGCGGACCTCATCGTGGAGATTATGGGCATTGACGCTGATCGCCCGGCAGGTGGTCAGGCGTTGCTCGGACGCATTCTTTTGGTCCAGCAGGGCCTTGCGGGTGCGTTTCGCGGTGGTGGACGCACTCGGGGACTCCGGCCCCAGTTTCGTCAGGCCTTGGTTCAAGGTGTCGACCTGGCGCTGGGCATTGTCGGCGCAGCCCTCGGCCTTGTTCTCCAGGTCCGTTAACTGACGGTCCCATTGTTTGAGCGTGGGGCTGGTGGCGTGGGTGTTCGCCTTGATGGCGGAAGCGACGCCATTCACCTCTTTGGTGAGCTTTTCCGGTTCCAGTTGGCCCGGCGCCGTATCGGCGAATGCGGCGGCGGAGACCAGCGCGCCAACCCACAGCGCGGCGAGTAATGCCAAAAGGCGGATGCCTACGGAATGCACGGCGGTAATCCTTGTCATTTTCCGTCCACTGGCCTGGCTGGCGGCGACGCCGCCCTGGCGCAACATACTAACCTTGCCGGCGCCGGCAAGAACACCGCCCCGTTTGGCGTCCGGAGTCCCCTCCCGGGCGGCGACCAATGCTCCAATCGGTGACGCAAGTCACAAGCAGCCATGAAAATCACCGTCTAGACTTTTCTCAAAATGGAGAACAAATCGGCACTTATGGCGGTCGCTGCCGCCCTTGCGTTAGACGATTGATATAACACCAACCCCGCGCCCAAGAGCGCGATTGGATTGAGGGGGCTTCCAAACCAACCCCACGGCCCGGCCGGTGCCCCACAGGCCCGGATTTACGGCGCGTTGCCCGTGCCGGCCGCGGCCGGGTGAGGAAGTGCTGCGCCCTTTCTCGATCCCGGTTTGCAAAGGAGGCAAACATGCTCGCCCAACTCATGCCCACATCACCGCTGGCCGTCATCGGTTGGTTGGTCGTTCTGGCCCTGCTGCTTTACCTGGCACGGCAGCCCGCCCATCAGGCCCTTCAGGCCTTCAGCCGATCGGTGCGGAACGCCATGCGTCTGTCCGCCAAGTCCGTGCACCGGCTTCAGGAACGGGTCACCGTGCGCAATCGCGAGGTGCTCCTGGCCCAAGGCCGGGAGGCGGCCGAACGCATGATCGAGCGGGAGTTCGAGCGCATCGAGGACAGCGTGACCAACGACTTGTCCGAATGTCCGGCACTACAGCGCCGGCTTCAGGAGCAGGTGGCGGCCATGGAAAAGGATTACAAGGAGAGCATTGAGGTGCCGCCGGAGCCCCCGGGCTGGACCAAGGCTGTGGATGCCGTGGCCAAAATCCCCAGCAAGGGTGACCCCATGGTGGCCAACGTGCTCACCGACATTCAGGGCTCGCTGGAAAAGGCCAGCGAATCGGCAGCGGGTGACTACCGCAAAGCGGTGCAGGACCGCCACGAGAAGCTCAACCGCATGATGCCGCGTTGGCGTCTGGTGCAGGGCGCCGTTCGCAAGATGGACAAGAACGTGCGCAGCCTGCTGGACCGGGCCAAGACCATCGATCGCTACATGGACGATTACCAGCAGATAGTGCAGGGCTCGGACCGGGCCCTGCGGATGCTGTCGTCCTCCGCTATTACCGAATTCCTTGTGGCGGCGCTGGTCCTGGCCATCGCTCTGGGCGGCGCCATGATCAACTTCCATTTGATCGCCCGGCCCATGCAGGAAATGGTGGGCGGCAATGCCGTGCTCCAGGGCGGATTCAAGGTGGCCAACGTGGCCGCCCTGGTGATTATCTTCGTGGAGATCGCTTTGGGCATCTACATGATGGAGGCGCTGCGGATCACGCGGCTGTTCCCCATCATCGGCGCGCTCAACGACAAGCTGCGGGTGCGCATGATCTGGATCACTTTCGGATTCCTGCTGTCCCTGGCCAGCATCGAGGCGGGACTGGCCTATATGCGTGAGTTGCTGGCTTTGGACGACGCGGCACTGGTCCAGTCGCTGCTCAGTAATCAGCAAAGCGCCGTGTCCAGCCAGGGGCAGTGGATTACCACTGCGGCGCAGATGGGCATGGGGTTCATCCTGCCCTTCGCGCTGACGTTCGTCGCCATTCCGCTGGAGACCTTCTTCCACGCCGGGCGCAGCGTGGCGGGAGTCATCACGGTGGGTGCGTTGCGGGCCGCGGAGTGGGCGCTGCGGCTGGTCGGCAACCTGGGTTGGTCACTGGGCCGCACGCTGATCCATTTCTATGATCTGCTGATTTTCGCGCCGCTTTGGATCGAGCGTCAGATCAAGGGTCGGAAGACCGCCCGGGCGGACCACCACGATGCCTCCACCGGCAGCAACCTGCAGCGGGGTGCGGGAGCATGAGCGGGGCCGTCAATGAGTTACATCGGACCGGGGTTCGCTGGCTGCGCGCGGCCGTGGGGCTGGTAGCCGCCTGCGTGTTGTTGGCGGGCTGCACCCAGCCGGCGCCCGATACCCGCGGGGTCTACATGCTGCTGGATACCTCGGGGACGTACACCGGTGAGCTGAAGAAGGCCCAGCAGATCATCAACTTCGTGCTCACCAAACTGGATACGGGAGACGCCTTTGCCGTGGCCCGCATCGATACGGGCAGTTTCAGCGAGAAGGATATTGTCGCCAAGGTGATCTTCGCCGACCGTCCCAGCAAGGCCAATGAACAGAAACGCTTGTTTCGGGATACCGTCGACGGGTTCGTGAAAGGGGTGCATCCCTCAGCCTACACGGACATCACCGGCGGCCTGCTGCAGGCCACCGAGTATCTGAACGAGAGCGGCGCCCGGCACAAGACCGTGCTGATTTTCTCGGATCTCAAGGAGGACCTGAAAAAGGGCTACGTTCGGGATATCCCGCTCAAGCTGGACGGCTTCAATGTGATCGCCCTGAACGTGACCAAACTTCGCAGCGACAATATCGATCCCCGTGAATACATGGACCGCCTCAAGCAATGGAAGAGCCGCGTGGAGGCGGGTGGCGGCCACTGGCGGGTGGTCAACGACTTGGAGCGGCTGGATTCGTTGCTCAAGGATTGACGAACATGACCGTCAGACGGTAGCTGCGGCCATCGCGTGTGAAGGGCAGCACGATGGGCGTGGGATCGCCCTTGGCGCGCCAGCTTGTGTTGGCGTAGCTCATGGTGTCCGTTTTCTTGCCCTGGATGTAGCTATTCGGTTTGCCGGGAACTTCCACTTTCCGGGGCGTGCTCACCTTGGTGATTTTCACCTGGGAATCGAGAATCAGGTGAGGCGGCGAACCGGGTTCCTTGCTCAGGCTGCGATCCAGGGAAAAGTGCAGTGTGACCTCGGTGTCGCTGTTGGCCGAGGCGGGTGCCGGCGCCTGCTGCTGGCTCAGCGGTTGAGAATGCCCCGGAACCAGCATGGCCCGTCCCTTCGCGAGAACGGCTTGGCCGTTGCCGGTGAGCTGCACCAATTCGTAACGAATGGGGAACGCCTTTACGACGTCCGCCCCCGCCGCCGTCGGCGCGGCCAGGACGGTAAACAGCAGAACACAGAGCAGTCTCATCGCCTCGTCCTCCGATATTGTTCTCCTGCAATTCTAGCGCGCCCGGGAGCATGGTGGGTGGGGGATTCGCGGTCGAGGCGACCGCTCCTGCGTGAAAGAGGGTAGGAGCCGCCGTCTCGACCGCGAGCCGCCTGGCCTCCGGCTCACCGGTCAGGCAGCCATCGCGCCGCTCCCCGAGGCTTCACGTGCGTTGGGGCCGATACACCCCAGCTCCTCGAGAGTGCGTTTCACGGCCTCTTGGAAAGGGGTGTGGGGTTCCTCCCCGAGAAAGGCAACGAGCTTGCGATTGTCCAATTGCAGTGTCTCGCGCCAGAGATAGCGCATCTCCAGAAGCTCGCGCATGGTCACGTTGAAAGGGGCTGCGGCGTAGACCGCGAACCAGGGCATACGCCGGATAGGTGCGTTCGGATTTCCTGCGGCCCGGGCGATGGTTTCGGCCATTCGAACGCCGCGGGTTAGAAAGTGGCCGCCGAAATGGAAGGTTTCGAGTGCGCCCAGTTCGCTCTCGCGTTCAGCCAGGCGTACGAAGGTTTCCGCCAGATCCGGCAGGTAGGCCCAATTGTGTCCCGCACCGTGTTCGCCGGGGTAGGTCACCGAACGGACGGGCTTGCCGGGTTTTACTAGAACCGCCTCGAACCAGGAACTGGCCCCGTTCGCCCCGAAGAAATCACCGGCGCGCACGACGATGGAGCGGGCGCCTTGCGCCGCCCCTTGCCGCAGAGCCCGCTCCATATCCACCCGAATACGGCCCTTGCGGGTGCGTGGGTTTTGCGGCGCTTCCTCGCCGACCAGGGGCCAGGCGTCGGGGCCGTAGTTGTAGACGTTGCCGGGGAAGAGGATTCGCGCGCCGGTCATCTTGGCGGCGGCGATGGTGTTGTCGAGCATGGGTACCGCCAGCCCTTTCCAGTCGCGGTAACCGGGCGGATTTACGGCGTGGACGATGACATCCATGCCTTGGGCGGCGCCGCAGACATCATCGCGGGACATGGCATCTCCGCGCTGCCAGTCGACGGCGTCGTCGTCGGCAAAATGCCCGCGCGCCCGGACAGGGTCGCGATGAAGGGCGGAGACGTTCCAGCCGTGTTGCAGAAAGGCGATGGTGATGGCCCGTCCGACGCTGCCGGTGGCCCCGATAATCAGTACTTTGCGAGTCATGGTCGTTCTCCCCTGTTGACTGTGGGGATACGATCCAATATTTGATAATGAATTGGAATTGACTAAATACGACGGATAGTTATACATAAATGTATGTCTATGGCCAATCCGACCTGGGACCTGTATCGGTCCATGCTCGCCGTCATTCGCGAGGGCAGCCTTTCCGGGGCGGCCCGGAGCCTGGGGCTGACCCAGCCCACCATTGGGCGGCATGTGGATGCCCTGGAGAGTGCGCTGGGTTTGTCGTTGTTCGTGCGGGGGCAACGCGGTCTGGTACCCACGGACGCGGCGCTTGATCTCAAGCCCCACGCCGAGGCCATGGAGGCGGCCGCCGCTGCTCTGGAACGGACCGTTTCCGGCGAGACGGGGGACGATGCAGGGACCGTTCGCGTCACCGCCAGCGAGATCGTTGGCTGCGGCGTGCTGCCGCGCATGCTGGCCCCGTTCCGGGCCGAGCATCCCCACATCGCCATCGAACTGGTGACTTCAAACCGACTCTCGAACCTGCTCACCCGGGAAGCGGACATCGCGGTGCGCATGACGCGCCCGGAGCAACTGGCGCTGGTGGCGAAACGGGTCGGCGAGGTCGAGCTGGGGCTGTATGCCCACAAGGACTATCTCGCCCGCCGGGGCGTGCCCGCCCGCGTCGAGGGCCTTCAGGGGCATTCCGTGGTGGGGTTCGACACCGATTTCCGCTCCTTCTCCGGTTCCGTGCGTGGTTTGGAAAGCGCCGGCGGCAACCTGCGCCGCGAGGCCTTCGATTTCCGCAGCGACAGCCACGTCGCGCAGTTGGAAGCCATTCGCGCCGGCCTGGGCATTGGCGGCGTTCAGAAACCCATGGCGGCGCTTGATTCCAACCTGGTGCCGGTCCTGCCGAACCAGGTGGCCTTCGGGCTGGAAATGTGGCTTGCCATGCATGAGAACCTGCGCGCCGTGCGGCCCGTCAGGCTTCTCTTCGACCACCTCTACGACGCGTTGGCAGACTACTGCCGCAGGTCCCGCGGGTGAGCGGCAGCCGGCTGAAGCGGTCAACCGCCAGTGTTATTGACCCGGGTCAAATGGAGAAACGGAACAGGGGCGCAATATTGCTTGCAAAGGGACGGGCGGACGGCCGGTCCCGCCGGATGCGAGGGTTACGCAAATGCCGTATATGCCGTACAAGACCGTTCTGGTCTGCCTGGACAACCGATCGCGCTCGAAGGACACGCTGGAAACGGCGGTGGGTTTGGCCAAGTCCTTCGGCGCCCAGCTCATGGGCGTGCACCTGGAGCCCGAAATAAGCCGATACATCACTGCAGGTCCCGCCGACATGGGTGCCGGTATCGGCTACAGCATGGACGCCCGCCGGGCGGCCGAAGAGGCCGAACACCTCCGCGCCCGCTCCAACGAGGTGGAGCAGATGTTCAAGGACGCCGTGAATGCAGCGGGCGTGAAGAACGCCGGGTGGCGGACCGTGGCCGGCGATCCCCTGACCAGCGCCAGCGAATTCGGGCGCTATGCGGACTTGACCGTGATCGGCCAGGCCGATGCCGACGATCGTGCCGCGTCCTACCCTGTGGCGCTGCCGGGCGCCATGGCGCTGAGCACCGGACGGCCGGTTCTGGTCGTGCCGTATGCCGGCGAATACCGGGTGGTGGGAAAACACCTGGCCATCGCCTGGAACGGTAGCCGGGAGGCTGCGCGGGCCGTATTCGATTCCATTCCGTTCCTGCACGCCGCCGAACGAATCACCATCATTACCGTAGCGCCCGGACACGAAGTGGTCGGAGAAGCGCCTTGCCAGGAACTGCAGGCCTATCTGCAGCGGCGAGGGCTTGAGTCGAGGGTCGAGCGTCTGGTACCCGGAGGTCTGACTACCACCGACGCCATTCTTTCGGCGCTGGCGGATATCGGTGCCGATCTGCTGGTTATGGGAGCCTACGGACACTCGCGGGTTCGGGAACTGTTCCTGGGCGGGGTGTCGCGGGGGATACTGACGCAGATGACCGTGCCGGTACTGTTTTCGCACTGAGTCCGGAGAGTGTTGCGGAGGCAAGGCACGCCGGCAAGGTCTCGGCCGTTGATTCGGTCGCGTTTCCTGGCCTGCCATTCCCTCCTGCGCGGGAATGGCAGGGGGCACGACACTCTCCCTGGCGGCAAAGGGAAGTAGCCCCGGGTTTTACTCCTGGGGCGCGCTCATGTCGCGCCGGTATTCTTCGGCCAACTCCTCTTTCTGATCGTCTTCCAACACGCGGCCGGCCTGCTGGAAGACTTCGTGCTCCTCTTCCTCCAGGTGATGAGTCACCAGATGCCGCAGTTCCCGGGCGGCGTCCAGCCACGCGGGTGAGCTTAATGACGTGCGGTCCAGCTTGCCGATGAGTTCGTCGATTTGTTGATGCTCTGCAATGCTGTGCCGGGCCATTTCCTGGGTGAGGTCGTGTTCCAGCAGGGGCACATAGAAATACCGTTCCTCCGCCGCTGCGTGATCCTGCAGCGCGACCTTCGCTTGTTCGAACAGCTGGTCGCGACGTTTGCTGTCTCCGGTGGTGTCCACCAGATCGTGCAGCAGCGTCCGCTGTATATCGTGATCCTCGCGCAAGGCGTCGAATATGGTCATTTCATCTCCTGCGATTCTGCTGGGCCAAGGTCGATGAACGACGGAACCTGTGGTCTCCGAACGAGGAATGCAAGCGCGTGGAGCGGTGATTTACAGCTTCCGGCGCATCCTACTTGGTAGAAACCCCCAGTAGATCCAGGACCTTGCGGCTGGGATAGCCGTCGGCGATCAAGCCCTGGCGTTCCTGGTAAGCGCGCAAGGCGCTGCGGGTTGCCGGTCCCAGGATGCCGTCGGCTTCGCCGGCGTTCAGGCCTTTGGCGTTGAGTTGCTGCTGCAACGCCCGGACGGTCTCTCGATCCAGGTTGGGCAGGTCGGTGGGCGGCGGGTTTTGGAGCTGGCCGGCACCGGCAATGCGATCCGCCAGGTAGCCAACGGACAAGGCGTAGAATTCCGACCGATTCCAGCCCATGATCACGCGGAAGTTGGGATAGACCAGGAAAGCGGGGCCTTCGTGGCCGGCCGGAAGCAGCAGTGAGGCCTTGACGGTGTCCTCCGGAAGTGGACGTCCGCTCGCCTCCGTCACGCCCAGCTTTCGCCAGGCATCCAGGGCGCGGGGATCGTCCAGGCCCGCCGTCTCGTAGGGGAAGTCTTCGGGAAGCTTTACTTCCCGGCCCCAGCGGGTGCCGATCTTCCAGCCCAGTCCTCTAAGGAAATTCGCCGCCGAAGCCATGGCGTCCGGCAGGCTGTTCCAGACGTCGCGCCTGCCGTCGCCGTCGTAGTCCACGGCGTATTGGAGGAAGACGCTGGGCATGAACTGGAAATTCCCCAGAGCGCCCGCCCAGGAGCCTTTCAACCGTTGCGCCGTGACATCGCCACGGTCCACGATCCGCAGCGCGTCCATCAGCTGACCGGTGAAGTAGTCGCTGCGCCGTGGGTCGCAGGCGAGGGTGGCCAGCGAGTCCAGCGTGGACATGTTGCCGAAGAACCGACCGAAGTTGGTT
This sequence comes from uncultured Gammaproteobacteria bacterium, assembly GCA_963711725.1. Lineage (GTDB taxonomy): Bacteria > Pseudomonadota > Gammaproteobacteria > Nitrococcales > Aquisalimonadaceae > CAVQFO01. Next base: position 29,473 of record CAVQFO010000046.1, read on the forward strand.
TCCATGCCCCAGAAGGCCACCAGGTAGCGTCCCGGCACGCCGTATTGGTTGGTGATCCGCTGCAACAATTCGCGGTGTTGCCGATAGAGTTCGCGGCCCTGCGCGACCCGCTCCGGGGTAACCCGCTGGTTGAGATAGTTGGCAAAGGTCAGCGTGAATTCGGGTTGGCGGCGATCCAGATCGATAACCCGCTGAACGTAGCTCACCCTGCCCAGCACGTCCTTGACCACGTGCTCCGACAAACCCCGGGCCCGAGCCTGCTGTTGAAGGTCGCTGACACAGGCGTTGAAATCGCCGTCGGCCAGGGCGGGGACGGTGAACAGGACGCCGGCACAGAGGGCGACCAGGTGTTTGAGGGGGATCATAGGCGGACGGGATACACTCGCTCTGAATAGAGACCGAATCTCTCAAGGCCACTCATGGGAGTCAAGCCCCTTCGCGGAGTGACACGGGCGCCTCGATGCGGGATCATCGGGGCCGCCGCGACCCGGCCCGACGGCTGCCGTCCGCCGGGGGATTTTCCTCGCATGCCAGGAGTGGACCGAATGGGCGCCAGCCCCGTCATTCTGTACGTTCTGCTTTGGTGCCTGGGGGTCTATCTCCGGCTCACGGTGCTGATCGTTCCTCCTCTGATTCCGCATCTGGAGCAGTCCTTCGGTTTCTCCACGGGACAGGTCGCCATGGCCACCAGCCTGCCGGCGCTGTTCATTGGTGCCGGGGCGCTGATGGGCGGTTGGTTGGTGGGGCGCCTGGGCGCGGTCAGCACTGCCGCGGGCGGGTTGGTGGTGATCGCCGTGGGCAGTAGCCTGCGCAGCTTTCCGGATGGCTATGTACTGTTCCTGGGGGCAACCGCGATCATGGGCGCGGGAATCGCGCTGTTGCAGACCTCCATGCCCGTGTTGTCCAGGGCCTGGATGCCGATGCGGATCGGGCGGGTGACGGCCGTCTACACCAACGGCTTGCTATCCGGCGAGTTGATCGCCGCGGCACTGACCGGACCGCTGGTTCGGCACCTGCTGGGTGAACATTGGCTGTGGGCGTTTTCGGTATGGGCGCTGCCCGTGCCTCTGATCGTGGTCGGTTTGATCGTCTATGCCCGGGCCCGCGGCGGTCGTGCCGTCGGCGTGCCGGCGCCGGCCGCGGCCATTCCGCATCTGTCCTGGAGCGATCCGCTGATCTGGAAAGTGGCGTTGTTGTTGGGCGCGGCCGGGGGGCTGTATTTCTCCGGGAACGTGTTCCTCTCACACATTCTGGGTGTTCAGGGGCGTATCGACCTGCTGGATACCGGACTCGCCATGCTCAATGGCTCCCAGTTGCTGTCCTCGGCAATACTGATCGCCTTCGCCGACCGCCTGCTGGGCAGACGCTGGCCGCTGCTGCTGGTAACCGGCGGGGCGGTGTCCATGGTGCCCGTGCTTTTCCTGTCGGGGCCTGCCGGAGTGATTTGGGGCGCCGCCGTTCTCGGGTTTTGCACCAGTTCCATGCTGACGTTCGCGCTGGCGTTGCCGGCCTGGCTGGTCGCGGAATCCCAGGTGAGGAAGCTCGCCGCCGGTGCCTTCGCCATCGGCAACAGCCTGGTCTTTCTGATCCCCGCGCTGGCCGGTTGGATCAAGGATGTTACCGGTGTGGCACTGTTGGGCTTTGCTCCGGCGGTGCTGGTAGCGCTGATCGCCATGGCGGCGACCGGGGGGATGCATCCGCGGCATCATGGGGAGCGGCGTTTGGCGGAGGAATAGTCGAACTGACTGGCCGGCTGGTCGCGGCGATGAGCGCCGCCCCTGCAAGAAGACCCGTTCCGGTGCGACCGCCCCTGCTATTCGTTTCCGGATTCCTGGGCATCGCCGCGACCTCCTAATTCCCGCCAAGCCGAAGGCGGCTGTCCCGTAATCCGCCGAAACGCCCGGCTGAAGGCGGCTTCGGAACCGTAGCCCACCTCGGCGGCAATTGCGGCGATGCCCGCTTCGGCGTTCTCGCGCAGGGCGTTCGCCGCCAGTTGCATTCGCCAGCGGGTGAGGTAGGCCATGGGGCTCAGTCCCAGAAATTGGCGGAAGCGGTCCGACAGTACGGAGCGTGAGGAGTGGAGGTCCAGGGCAAGAGCGTCCACCGTCCAGGCAGCCGCCGGCTCCCTGTGAAACCGCTCCAGGGCGCGGCCGACCAGCGGATCACGCAGCGCCGACAGCCAGCCCCGGTGGTCTTCGGGCAGGCCGGCGATGTGTCGGCGCAACGCCTCAACGAACAGGAGCTCCGTCAGCCGGGAGAGCAGGCAGGCCCCGCCGGGGGCGGGATCGGCTGATTCCTGGACCAGTTGCTGGATACCCGCAGGCAACCAACCCGTGGTGCCGATATCGCTCGCAGGCAGGTGAAGCAGGCGGGGTAGGGTGGAGGCCAGAGGGTTAAAAGGCGCGTCGTCGCAGTGCAGGAATGCGCACACGACTCGCGTACCGTCACCCCCGCCGCCATGGCGTATGACCGGCAGCCCTTCTTCTCCGGCGCCGGGCAGCAGGCGCACAACGGATTCGCTGAGGGCGCCGGGCCGGTTCCCAAGGGTGTGGGCGTCCCCCCGGGGCAGGATGATCAGATCGCCCTCTTCCAGGCGCCGCGCATCGCCGTCGCCCAGTTCCGCCCAGCAACCGCCGTGGGCCACGATGTGCATCAGGGCGATGTGACGGGCCGTGGGGAGCAGCAACGGTGCCAGTTTGTTGGGCGGCGGGCTGCTTACCGACCAGGGTTCGGAGAACTCTCCCCGGAACAGCACCGCACCCGATAGCCGCACCCGCTGCAATACGTCGGATAGTACGTCCATGCTTTCCCGAATATTCCCGGTGCCGCGGTCAACTATTCAGGAGTTTCGGTCATGCTTCGGTTTCCGGCAAGGGTCCAGACTGAAGGTGCAACGCAACGAAATGCATTTTCAGGAGGACCCCGTCATGAACGAACCCACCCGCGATTTGGTCGTGATGATCACCCATGGGATCGACCACGAGTTGTCGTCCGCCGCGTTCACCATCGCCAACGGAGGTATGACCGCCGGCATGAATGTGTCGGTGTTCCTCACCAGCTCCGGGGTGGATGTAGTGCGCAAGCGCGCAGCCAAGACCACGCACGTCGCGCCGCTGGAGCCGCTGGCCGAGTTGATCCAGGACTTTATTTCCCGGGGCGGCACGCTGTGGGCCTGCACACCCTGCGTGAAGAGTCGTGGCTATGAACAGGACGACCTGCTCGACGGCGTGATCATCACGGGCGCCAGCCCCATGCACGAGCTGATCCGCAACGGCGCGGCCACGCTTTGTTTCTGAACTGCATCCGCATTCGCCGTCGCTCCGTATCAGGAAGTGCGATGCCCGGGGACCCATTGGGTTCCCGGGCTCGGAAACCTTCACGCGATACGGAGATTGAACAATGACGGACGAGACTCGCAACAGTAATGCCGGCAGCCGCCGGGAGTTCCTGCGCCGGGCCGGGCTGGTCGGTGTGGGTATGAGTACCGGCGTTCTTGCGGCCTGTGCCCAGAGCGGCATGGCCATGGAGACCGATTCCTCCGGCATGAGCGACAGCGACCGAATGGCCGCCGATGTGCAGTTGCTGAACGTCGCGCTGGGGCTGGAGTACCAGGCTATCGCCGCCTACCAGGTGGGCGCCCTGAGTGGCCTGCTGAAACCAAGTACCAAGAAGGTGGCCGTGGAGTTCCAGAGCCAGCATAAGGCCCACGCAGCGGCGCTGAAGGGATTGGTGCAGGAGAACGGCGGCAAGGCGGTGTCGGAAAAGGCGCCGCTGTCGTCCTCGGCCGGCGAGCTGGCCTCCGCTTACGGCATTCCCGCCGGCAAGATCCACAGCGAAACCGATGTGGTCCGCTACGCAGCCAGCCTGGAGGAGGGGGCCGCCAAGGCGTATCTCGGCACCATCGCCAAATTCCACAACCGCGACTTGGCCCATGCCGCCGCCTCCATCGAGGGCGACGAGACCATGCACTGGGCGGTGCTGCGCCAGGCGCTGGGGTTGGACCCGGTGCCGACCGGGTTCATCGGTTGAGTCCTGGCTTCTGGTTCCGTGTGAAAGGGAGCACCTGGTGCTCCCTTTTTCATGGGCCGGGGCTGACAAGATTGGTCTTCCCCCCAACTTCATCCGCGTCGGTCGTGGGCCGGCAGTCAATGCATCGCTACATCCGCACCAACCGCGTCTGATAGACGATAGGCCCGGTGGGCAGGCCCGTTTGTGAACCGCCGGCCGGTTCCAGGCTGACCGCCAGGGCGATTTCGGTCTGGCCGCCGGCGGTATTTAGATCCACCGTTCGTTCGCCGCTGCGCGGCAGAAGACCCAGTGAGACCGGCGCGGCGCCTTTGCCCTTGGGCAGCAGCCACAATTCCAGCGATTTGTTCGAGGCCACCGCCTTGGGCGCGACCGCCTGTATCCGAAGGCGGTGCCCTGCACTTGCCGCGGTCAGGGCCCATTCGGGCTGGCCGTTGGAATCGGCGATCACGCCCACCAGCGGCGGATTGGATGTGGGCGCGGTGATCAGCAGCACGGCCAGGACCACGGCCGCGGCGGTGCTTGCCAGGGCGGCGAAGGGCCAGAACAACGCGGGGCGCCGACGGGTCTTGCCGTCGCCGATCCGCTTCTGGATCGCCCGCCACACGCGTTTGGGCGGTTCCACTTCCGGCAGGCGTGTAATCAGCGGGACCAGCCTGCTTTCCCAGTGATGGACGTCCTCCTTGAGAAACGGGTGGATGACCATCAGCCGTTCGAAGCGCCGCCTGGCTGCGCCGTGCAAGGTGCCCAGCACGTATTCGGCGGCCAGGCGGTCTCGGAGTTCGGGGTTGGAATAGTTCATTTCTGCAGGCACTGCTTCAGGCTTTGGAGGCCGCGCCGGATCCAGCTCTTTACCGTTCCCAGCGGTTTGCCCAGCGTCTGGGTGAGTTCCTGATGGGTCAGCCCCTGGAAGAAGGCCAACATGATGGAGCGCCGCTGCATCTCGGAGAGGTCCTCGATGCAAACGTCCAGGGCCGCGGCGTCGCCGCCCTGGAGCGCCAGGTCCAGCGGACCCGGTTCATGGGCATCGAAGGCTTCCCACTGGCGCTCGTCCAGCGGGTCTTCCTGAACGGTCTTGCGGCGCAGACGGTCGATGGCCTTGTAGCGGACTATGCTGCTCATCCAGGTAACCACCCGGCCCCGGGAGGCGTCGTAGTCCCGGGCGTGGTGCCAGATGTTGACGTAGGCCTCCTGCAGAGTTTCCTCGGCCAGGTCGCGTCGGCTCAGCATCCGCAGTGCTACGGCGAAAAGCCGGGAGGCTGTTTGCCGATAGAGATCGGCGAAGGCGTTCTGGTCGCCGCGCCCGGAGAGCAACAGCAGGTCCAGCAATTCATCGTCCTGGGTCATGGTGGATCTTCTCCCCGGTCAATTGCGGGCCGGGCCCGGACATGGCGCGGCCCGACCCTATATACGCGGGGTGTCGGCGTTTGGATGCACGGCCGGATTCGAACGCTGGCTCAGACCTGGGTTCCCGGTCGCGCCGAGACTTCCTGGTACCAGCGCAGCAGATGCGTGTGGTCGTCGGGAATGGGAACCTTGACGGCACGGGTGCCGAAATCGATGGTCACCAGTGCGGAGATGTCGGCAATGGAAAAATCATCACCGGCGATGTGGCGGCTGGTTTCCAGGCGGTCGTTCAGGTCCTGGAGGAAGTACTGGTAGCGCAGCCGCCCGCGTTCCACGAGTTCCGGGATCTGTTCGATGGTGCGGGGGCCGGGCAGGGCGCGGCCTTTGAAGCCGGCGGATCGATTCCTGAAACCCTCGGCGACGGCCAGGAAGCCCTCCATTTCCACTCGGTGATTCCACATCTCGATGACCGCCTTGGTCTTGGGGGAATCGCCCATCAGCGGCCGCTCGGGATAGGCCTCGTCCAGGTAGCGGCATACGGCCACCGCCTCGTAAATGAACGTGCCGTCGTCCAGTTCCAGCATGGGGACTGTGCAGGTGGGGTTGCGGCGGCGGAAGTCTTCCGAGAAGTGCTCGCCCTTGGCCAGATCCACGGTGACCGTGGGTATCTCCAGTCCCTTTTCCGCCAGGAAGATGCGAACGCGCCGGGGGCTGGGGGCCGTGGGGCAGTCGTAGAACTTCATGAGGTCACTCCTTGCGGCGTGGAAAATTGGGTTTGTCAGTGGTCGGAGTATAGCGGGGTGGGTGCGACCGGGTCGCCTTCCAGGGCGGCGCGAAGGCTCTGGATGTCGCCGATGACGCTGCTTACCAGCGCTTCCACCGGGGCCAGGTCGGCACCGCGCCCGGGCGCTGTGGCCCGCCAATCCCGCCTGGCCTGCAGATAGGCCTGCTCGATTCCGTCTTCTTCTTGGGGCGGCCGCGAGTGCCTGGCCGCCGCCGTCAGCTTGGTCAGCGATCGGTCGAACGCCTCGCCCAAGGGGCCGAACGCGATGCTGATGCCCGGCGTTTCATGCAGGTAGATGGACAAGCGGGTGACGTGGCGGCACAGACGCTCCACGTGGGTGATGGTGGTCACGGCCTTGCGGGCTTCGCGGCGCTGCCAGCGGGGTTCGTTGAGCATCCGGTCCAGCGAAGCCCGGGCGTTGGTGGTCGCCAGCTCGGTCCGGGCGCGTATGTGCGCCAGCGGCCAGCCCGGCTCCACGCCCCGGGTTACCGCATTGACCAGCTCGGCCAGATAGAGGCGGTTGGCCTCGATGGCTTCCGCGATGGCGTCGGGGAGCTGACGGTATTCCCAGCTGGGCCAAAGCAGGTAGCCGGCAATCAGCGCCAGGGCGGCGCCGCCCAGGGTGTTGCCGATGCGTTCGATGATTTCAATCCAGGGGTGGTGAATCAGCAGGCTCAGCAGCAGGATGATCATCGGTGTGAGGAATGTGACCGCAATCCAGTAGCGTCGGCGGAAAAACAGCAGGGTAAGAAACAGGCACACCAGAATTGCGGCTTCCATAGCCGGCGTGCCTTGGAAGAGAAACACGAGGACGCCGGCCAGCATCGCGCCCAATACCGTGCCTCCGGTGCGCTGGAAGGCCCGGCTGAGCGTGGCGCCCAATTGCGGCTGGAGCACGATCAACACCGTCAACGGCAACCAGATGCCGTGGGGAATGTGCAGCAGCAGATAGGCGGCGGTGCCGGCGGAGGCCGCCACCGCAACGCGCAGCGCGTGCCGAAAGACCAGGGATCCGAAACTGAGGTTCGACCGCAGGGTGGACAGAGTCACGGCGGGAAACGCCGTGCCGTGCAGTGGTGGCAGCAGGCCGGAGCCGGCACCGGCGCGGTGAGGCTCGGCCAGGCGTTCCATGACCCGCTGGGCGCTTTCCAGCTGGCGGAGAATCACGTTGAGCAGGGTGTGGACTTCTTCCAGGGATTCATCATCCCTGGTGGCCTGTTCCCAATCTCTCAGGCGGCCCCGAGCCTGGCTCAGGTCATAATCACCGGTCTGGTCCAATAGGGCGGCGGCGGTGTTGGTGCAGGCGATTTCAAAGGTGCCGAGCAGCGCAATCAGTGGACCGCGGCCGTCGCTGCTCAGGGCGTCGCCGGACCGGTCGAGTGCGCTGCCCAGACTGGCCGCCGCCGCGTTGATTCTCGCACCCGCCCGCAGCAGGACGATCAGGTCCGAGAGGAATCCGGGCATGCCTTCCGTGCTCGCCACCGTTTCTCCCAGGATTTGTTCGGTGGTTTCGAAGGCGGCGCCGACCTGGCGCTGCTGCTGGGCCAGCTGCGCTTCGTCCCTATGGCTGGCGTCGGCGGCACGGGCCTGTTTGCGGACGCCCTCCAGAATGACGGCCAGCTGACTGAATCCCTCGCCCAGTTCGTAGCGGGCGCGTCGGTAGGGCCGCAGACGCCAGACCAACAGCGCGATCAGGACCGTCCAGGCGGCGCCGGCGAAATAGCTGAACGCGAAGACCAGGCTTTGGGTGAGATCCGCCGGGATCTCGATTCCGACCAGGAACACGATGCCGCTGATCAGGCCCACGGCGGTTCCCGCGCCCCCATAGAGCCGCGCCATCCCGCCGAGCAACGACACCACGAATGTCAGCCCCACGGCCAGCCACCAAACGGATTGCGCCTGCATTCCGGCGAACAAGACCACGGGGACGATCAACGCGACGCCGCTCATCACGGCCAGGCGCTGGCGGTAAGGGCCGCCGCTGTCGGCGATGGATACGTTCAGTACGGCGATGGCGGAGAACAGGGCCTCGACCGGGTGGCCGGTCTGGCGCAGGAGCAGGAACGGGACCGCAGCTGCAAGCGTGCCGCGGATGGCGCCATAGAGCGCGATACGGTTGGCTCCGGAGCTGAGCCGACGACGGGCGCTTCCGTTTTGCGATGTCTGCATCGAGGCCTTGTCCGGTGGCGACGGGCGGGTTTCCCGAATCTCCCTAGAGAGACGCTAACACCGCTCTTGCGGGTCGGTCCAGAAGCCCCCGGCCTACCGGGCCGATGCGTTCAGCAGTTGCCTGACCTCCGTCAGCAATTCCCGGTTCGAGACCATGTCGGCCTGATCGTAGACCTTGCGCAGGCGACCGTTCGGGCCCACCAGCACCAGGCCGTCGTTGTGGGAGATGTCGTAATCCACCTTGGCCGTTCGGGCCAGCTTGTTGATGACCTCCGGCTGCGGGGTCAGGGACGGCTCGCCCTGGGTGTCGGAGTCGCCCTCCCGGACCCGTCGGTAGGCCACGTGAAAACCGCCGGTGACGACCCGTCGGATGGTTTTGGGCTTGCCGGTAAGAAATTCCCAATGGCGGTCGTCCGGGTTCCAGCCGTATTCCTTGAGGAAGGCGCGCATTTCCGGGCGCCCGGTATTCGCCGGGTCCACATCGAAGGCCACCAGTTTCACCTTGTCCTGCAGCCCGGCGCGTTTGAGCACGCTCTCGAAGCCCGCGAGGTGGGCGGCGATCAGCGGGCAATAGGTGGTGCAGTACGGAAACAGGAAGGTCACCACCTGGACCTTTCCGTGAAAGTCGGAGGAGTCCACCGTGGCGCCGGTCTGGTCGATGAGGCCCTGGTAGCTGGGCGCCTGGCCCAGAACCGGGAGAGACTCGCCGGCGGTCGGCGTTTGCAACACGCCCCGTAGTTCCCAGCCGATGACCGCCGAGGCCAGGGCCACCAAGGCAAGCGACAGGATCAGCACCAATCGGAATCGACTGCCGCCGGTGTCTTGGGAGGGGTCGCTCATTGCAGGTTTCCTAGGTTTTCAGGAGATATTGTCGCAGTCCCTTGGGACCGCGGAGTCGGCCCGGATGTTCCGCGCCAGGGTCGATTCCGGCGTACAATAGGGGTAATTCGATAACAATGGAGTGCGTTTTATGCAGGTCAGGCCAATGGAAATCCGCGCGGCTCGAAAAGGAGACGCGGAGGAAGTTTACGCCCTGGCGGATCAGCTCAATCCCATGGAGGAAGTGGACCACGAGGCCTTCATGAAAGCGTTTCCCGCCGCGCTGAAGGACGATCACGATTGCTGCATGGTGTGCCTCGTGGATGACCAGGTGATGGGCTACCTGTGTGGATATCGCCATCCGGCGCTTTATGCCGCAGGGCCGGTGGCCTATCTGGACGAGATGGTGGTGGCCGAGGAACTGCGCCACTCCGGCGTGGGCACCCGACTGGTAAGCGCTTTCGAGGATTGGGCACGGGAGCAGGGCTGCAAGCTGGTGGGGCTTGCGACCACCGGTGCCGGTTCGTTCTACGAGGCGCAGGGCTATGAGGCCCAGGGAAGCTACTACCGCAAGACGCTGGATTGACTCGCCGGCGATTGACGGTCCTCGCCGAGCGCTAGGCATCCTGCGCGGCGGTGAGATCCCGGCGGCGCAGACCCACGGCGAACGC
>CAVQFO010000047.1:0-3941 GCA_963711725.1 uncultured Gammaproteobacteria bacterium
TTCACCCTGCACTCAAAGGCCTCGCGGGTTTTCCGCGGGGCCTATTCCTGTTGCCCCGGGCTGGAGCGCGAAATGCGCTATCCGCCCGCTATCCCGAGCGTGTCAGCCGCTTGATCCTGTTTGGATCCTATGACCGCGGTGCCGTGGCCGGGGAGGAGGCGGCTATACCACCAACGAGGCGAATGCCCTGGCGCAAATGTACGAGCAGGGGTGGGGCAAGGATATCCCCGGATTTCGGGAGTTGTTCTGCAAACGGCTGATGCCGTCTGCGCCCATGGGGGCAGCAATATCCGGGAAAACAGCGGGTGAGCGGACCGGCAATCCCCACCCCAGTCCAGTGGGGGGCCCCCTTAGACGCAACCGTGGGAATTGGTAGATTGTAGGCGGGAGTCAAGACGAAGGAGGGTTTTCATGAGGGGGCAAAGACTCATGGTGGCCATGCTGCTGGCGGTGTTCGTCGCCGCGGCCTGGGCCGGGGAGGCGCCGCTGACGCGGGATAAGGTGGAGAGCTACATCCGCACGCGCATCGCGACTCACAAACTTCAGATGAGCATGAAGGCCCATGCCGGTGACTACGACGATGTAGTCCAGGCCTTCTACCGTAAGCGCAAAGTGCTGCTCCAACGCCGCGGTTGGACGGAGGCGGAGTTTGAGAACACCCAGGGTCGGGTCCTGGCCGCGGAGACGGCATTGGACGATGCCGAGGATCAGAAGGACGATCTCGAGCGGCGCAAGCGGGAAATTCGAAACAACCCTCATTTCACGGCCGAGCAGAAGCGCCAGCTCATCGAAATGGAAGAGCGCCCCGATCCCATGATCCAGGAGACGAAGCCGGACTGGCCGGCCGTGCGCCCCTATCGGCGGAAGCTGGAGCAACTGACCGATTGGGTCGCGGGAAATATTTCCAGTCCGCCCGAGCTATAGCCTGCAGAGTTCGCATTCGGCCGAGCAATGCGGGTAGCCCGGTGCCCGGCGCGGGACCGGTCCAGGCACTATACTGAGGTCATGCGACAGCAGATCCGTTTCTGCCAGGGCCCGGGAGGCACTTCCATCGCCTACGCCGTATCCGGACGCGGGGCTCCGGTGGTGCGCGTGGGCAATTGGCTGACCCATGTGGAATACGATTGGCGCAGCCCCGTGCGCCGTCATTGGCTGGAAGCGTTCAGCCGGGAGCACACCCTGATCCGCTACGATCTCCGCGGTAGCGGTCTTTCGGAGCGGCACCCCCAAACCCAGGGTCTCGATGTCTGGGTCGAGGACCTGCGCGCGGTGCTCGACGATCTGGGGGTGGAGCGGGCGCCGATGCTGGCCTCCTGCCAGGGCGGCGCCATTTCGGTCGCCTTCGCCGCGCGTTACCCGGAGCGCGTGAGCCGCCTGATTCTATTCGGTTCCTACGGCTGCGGGGGTCTGGCGCGGGGCCAGAGCGGCCACGCCGCCGAAGAGGCGAATGCCCTGGCGCGGATGATCGAGGTGGGGTGGGGCAAGGATGTCCCCGCCTTCCGCGAATTGTTTTGCAGGCTTCTCATGCCGGACGCGCCTGCCTCGTTTCTGGCGGCGCTGGCGGAACTCCAGCGGCGAACCGCGTCCCCCAGGGAAGCAGTGCGGCTTTGGCGGGCGTTTCATGAGGTGGATGTCCTGGACGAGGCCACCAAGGTTACGGCGCCGACCCTGGTGTTCCATGTTCGCGGCGACGGCATGGTGCCTTTCGATGCGGGACTGCGCTTGGCTTCTCTGATCCCCAGTGCGCGTTTCGTGCCCATCGAGGGGTGCAACCATATCCTGCGGGAAGATGAGTCCGGCTGGCGCGATTTCAGCCAGCAGGCCCTGGAGTTTCTTGCCCAGGACGAGGCGGCCGTGCCGGCCCGCGCCTTTCCCGATCTGACGCCCCGCGAGCGAGCCGTGCTGGAGCAGGTGGCGCGGGGCCTGACCAACGGCGAGATCGCCGAAGCCCTGTTTGTAACCCCCAAGACGGTCCGCAACTACATTTCCCGCATCTTCGCCAAGCTCGGCGTGGGCAACCGCGCCCAGGCCATCGTCATGGCGCGCGAGGCCGGCCTGGGCCGGGCGCGTCGGCGCGAAACCGCCGACTCCTCGGACGATTCGGGACATGTGTCCCTAAATTCCGCGCATTGACTCTCTCCGGACGCCGCGATTGAGGCCCGTCGCCTCAATCGGGCGCACCGCCGTGCCCGTTAGCATCGTCTTCACCCATTGTGAAGGAGATGCGGACCATGAACGTTTCATCCGAAGGCCTTGTGCGTCAACGGCAGGACCCCCTGCGGGCCCATTACCGTACCGATCCCGCGGACGCCTGGATCACGGACCATGCACGAGCCCGTCACTCGCCGCCTGACGATCCGTTCCACGGCACGGTAGTCATGGGTGTGACCGACGCGCCCATGGCCATCGGCATCCACGAAGCCGTAGGCGGTTATCACGATGCTCCAAATCCCGGTGACATCCTCTGCGCCGCGCTGGCGACCTGTTTGGCCAGCACGATCCGCATGGTCAGCGACCGGGCCGGACTGCCTGTCCTGGACCTGCATGTGGACGTGACCGCGGAAGTGGATGTGCGCGGCGCCCTGGTGGTGGATCGGGACGTGCCGGTGGCATTCCAGCGCATGACCGTGCGGGTCCGCCTCATCGTGCCGCCGGGTGTGGACGACGCCTCCAAGGGCGTGCTGCGGGAACGGGCAGCACACTGCTGCGTGGTCCTGCAGACCCTGCGCGGCGGCGTGGAAGTGGAGGAAGACTGGGTGATTTGCGAGCCCGACAGTATCGAAAGGAGGTTACAACCATGGGCGGTTTGATTGGATTGTTGTACGGCATCGCCAGCTACGGCGTGTTTCTGGTGACATTTGTCTATTCAGTGGGGTTCATTGGTGGTTTCGGGGTCCCCAAGACCATCAACTCCGGCGCCGGGGGCGACGTGATCACGGCGGTGATTATCGATCTGGCTCTGTTGACCCTTTTTGCTTTGCAGCACAGCGTCATGGCGCGTCCGGCGTTCAAGCGGTGGTGGACCCGCTTCGTTCCGAAATCAGCCGAACGCAGTACCTACGTGCTGGCCGCCAGCCTGTGCCTGGCGCTCCTGCTGTGGCAGTGGCGGCCGTTGCCGGGGCAGGTCTGGTCCGTGGAGGGGGCCGCCGCCGAGCTATTGTGGGCCTTGTACGGACTGGGCTGGGTGTTGGTGCTGGTGTCCACTTTCCTGATCAGCCACGCCCACCTGTTCGGCCTGCAGCAGGTCTACGACCGGCTACGGCGCCGGCCGCCCAGGACCCACCGTTCCAGATCAATGGCCTGTACCGCTACGTGCGTCACCCCATCATGCTGGGCTTCGTCATTGTCTTTTGGAGTGCGCCGGAGATGAGCTGGAGCCGGCTGCTGTTCGCCGCGGCATCCACCGGGTACATCCTGGTTGGTCTCCAGTTCGAAGAGCGCGACCTCATCGGCTTTTTCGGCGCCCGCTACCGGGCGTACAAGGCGCGGGTTCCGATGTTGATTCCCCGCTTTGGGCGTTCGGCGCGGGAGAAGGATCTGGCCGGGGTCGAGTCGGGCGGAATCTCGCACCTGAAACTGTCAGTTTGAGTTTGGATAATGCCCCTCTCCCCGTTTCTGCCGGACCAGGGGGAGAAGGGGCATTTTTTACGACTATTGACGGGGTGCGGAGCCTGGATGAAGCAAAACGCAATCGGGGGAGTCCTGGACTCTATTGCGTTTCTTCCAGGCTACGACGCTGCGACGCTGGGAGAGGGAAATCAATCAGCCGCGTCGGCGTCGGTCGAATCCAACGGGCGAGGTTCCGCTGTCGGCCTGATTGGCCTGCCGAGCCGGGGCTGCGGACGGACACCCCTTCGCCGCCCATCGCGCAGCCGTCGCAGCCGCTGGTGGGCGCGGCGTCGCGACCGGCGATGGCCTGTTTCAAGCGGGATGGCAGAATG
>CAVQFO010000048.1:0-21761 GCA_963711725.1 uncultured Gammaproteobacteria bacterium
CGGGGAGCGGCGGCGGCGTGCCATGGAGATGCTGGTCAAGGTGGGCCTGGAACGCTACAGCGATCATCAACCCAATCAATTGTCCGGCGGCCAGCAACAACGCGTGGCCATTGCCCGGGCCCTGGTGAACAAACCGCGGCTGGTCCTGGCCGACGAACCCACGGGAAACCTGGACACTCAGACCAGCCGCGAGATCATGCGGCTGTTCACCGATCTCAACGCCGATCCGCTGATTACCATCGTGGTGGTGACCCACGAACCCGACATCGCCCAGTTCGCCAAGCGCCTGGTGCGGTTCGTGGACGGGCGCATCGCCGCCGACGGATCCGCCCAAGAACTGCTGGCCAGCGCCGGAGGCCTCGCATGATCGGCCTCGAACTGGCACGCGAAGCTTGGCGGGCAATGGGCACCAACCGGCTGCGGACCTTCCTCACCATGCTGGGCATGATCATCGGCGTGGGGGCGGTGGTGCTGATGCTGGCCATCGGCCAGGGCACCCAGTACATGGTGAATCAGGCCATCACCTCCATGGGAAGCAACCTGTTCATCGTCCTCGCCGGCAGCTCCACCTCGGGCGGCCTGCGCATGGGCGCCGGCAGCCAGCCCACCCTGACCGTGGCTGACGCCCAGGCCATCAGCGAGCTGCCGGCCGTGGCGGCGGTCGCCCCTTCGCTGCCGGGCACCGCCCAGCTCATCTACGGCTCCAATAACTGGAGCACCCTCGTGGTGGGCACCACCAACGCCTACATACAGGTCCGCAACTGGACCCTGGCCGAGGGGCGCGGATTCACCGACACCGAGGAACGCGGCGCCATCCGGGTCGCCATCCTGGGACAGACCGTGGCCCAGAATCTGTTCGGCGGCGAGGAGCCCGTGGGGCGGATGGTCCGCATTCAGAAAAGCCCGTATCTGGTGGTGGGCCTGCTGGCGCCAAAAGGCCAAAGCCTGGACGGGCGGGATCAGGACGATACGGTGCTGGTGCCGGTGACCACCGCCCAGCGACAACTGTTCGGCACTCTGTTTCCCGGCACCGTGCGCTTCATGATGGCCCAGGCCCGCTCCCAGGAGGCCATGCCCCAGGCCCAACGGGAAATGACCCAACTCCTGCGCCAACGCCACCACATCCAGCGCGGCCAGGACGACGACTTCACCATCCGCAACCTCACGGCGGTAGCCCAAACCGCCGCCACCACGGCCCGAACGCTGTCGTTCATGCTCGGCGCCATCGCCTCCATCTCGCTGCTGGTGGGCGGCATCGGGATCATGAACATCATGCTGGTTTCGGTCACTGAACGGACCCGGGAGATCGGCATCCGCATGGCCATCGGCGCCACGCCAGCCAATGTACTGACGCAATTCCTGATGGAGGCGATTCTGCTGTCGATCATCGGCAGCTCAATCGGTATCGTCCTGGGAGTGGGCGGGGGCTGGCTGGTCAGTGTGGCGGCAAAGATGCCCGTCGTGGTGACGATCTGGTCCATCGGCCTGGCCTTTCTGGTGGCCGCCGGGATCGGCATCTTCTTCGGCATCTATCCGGCCCGGAAAGCCTCCAATCTCAAGCCCATCGAGGCCTTGCGCTACGAGTGAAAGGAAACCCTGCCCCTCGTCATTCCCGCGAAGGCGGAAACCCAGTCTTTTCAAAGGCATGGATTCCCGCCTACGCGGGAATGACGGCAATGTGGCCCGGATGAAGCGAAGCGCAATCCGGGGATTCCTGGATCCCACGGCGGTTCGTCCAGGCTACGGCGCCAGTCGGCAGAGACGTCGCGGCCTGCGAACACAGGAAGGAGATCGGCTGATGCCAATCGGCTTAGCGCAGCGCAAGCCGCGATCTTGCGCAGGCATCAATCCGCAAAGCGTTCACCACGGAGAACACAGAGTCGCACAGAGAAGGGCAAAGGCGATCCTCTTGTCCTTCGTGGAGCATGGTGTCACGAAAGACACGGAAACCCAGGGACTAAGGAAACCTCTCGCCTCGTCATTCCCGCGCAGGCGGGATTCCAGTCTTTTCAAAGGCATGGATTCCCGCCTACGCGGGAATGACGGCAATGTGGCCCGGGTGAAGCGGAGCGGAATCCGGGGATTCCTGGATCCCACGGCGGTTCGTCCAGGCTACGGCGCCAGTCGGCAGAGACGTCGCGGCCTGCGAACACAGGAAGGAGATCGGCTGATGCCAATCGGCTTAGCGCAGCGCAAGCCGCGATCTTGCGCAGGCATCAATCCGCAAAGCGTTCACCACGGAGAACACAGAGTCGCACAGAGAAGGGCAAAGGCGATCGTCTTGTCCTTCGTGGAGCATGGTGTCACGAAAGACACGGAAACCCAGGGGCTAAGGAAACCTCGCGCCTCGTCATTCCCGCGAAGGCGGGAATCCAGTCTTATCAAAGGCATGGATTCCCGCCTTCGCGGGAATGACAGCAATGTGGCCCGGATGAAGCGAAGCGGAATCCGGGCTACCGGTTTTTGCGGCTTCGCCGGATTGGTGGGTTACGCTTCGCTAACCCACCCTGCATCGGTTGATCCGCTTCCTGCTCCCCTCGCACTCGGCGTGGAGCGGCGCTCAAACAGAAGACCAAACCCGCCCCGCCGTGGGTCAAGGAGCCTACCCGACAACGCTAGTCGGTGCCGGCGTCGATACCGGGCTTGAGCCCGGCCGCCTCGATCCCGGCCAGGGTACAGGCTTCGTCCTGATCCGAGGTATCACCGCTGACGCCCACGGCGCCGATCGCGCGTCCACGCCCGTCCAGCACGAGCACACCGCCCGGCACCGGGACGAAGCGACCATCGGAAGCGGCGGCGACCGCCCCCAGGAAGGCCTCGCGACCTTTATTGCGTTCCGCCAGAGTGCGGCTGCCCAGGCCGATGCCCAGGGCTCCATAAGCCTTGCCCCGAGCCACTTCGAAGCGCAGCGTTCCGGAGCCGTCCTCCCGCTCCATGGCCACCAGCTGACCACCGGCGTCCAGCACCACCACGGTCAGCGGCATCAGCGAACGCTCACGTCCTTCCTTCAAAGCACCCTTGACGATCCGGCGCGCCTTCTTGATGGACAGGCTCACAGCCAGGGAATAGACATCGGTCTTTGCCATGCTCATTTTCTCCTCGTGGTTCTGAAATTGATTGCGCGAAGCCTTGCTCGAGTCCGCGGACATCCGCTTCCGCATGAGGGCGGGGATCGCATTTCCCAACCCCTTGGCGAGGCACCGGCCTCTTTACCGGTGCACGGCCAGGTGCAGCGGCGTCCAGGAATGCGGGCGCTTGTACACGAAGTTGTAGCGGGCCACATGATAGCTGGGATCGAAGCCATAGAAATTGAGGCGCATGTGCTCCAGCTCCTGGTCGCGGTAGGCATCCAGGGCCTGTTCGAGATCGGCCAACCGTGCCGCCTTGAGCCGCAGCCGTTCGCCCAGGCCCGGGTCGTCGGCCATGCGTCGGGCGCGCTCCATCACCAGCTGGCTGAACGCCGGACCCCGTACATCGTGGCATTCGTCCACCAAGCCCAGCTCCACCGCTTCCGGGACCCCCAGCGGCAGCCGCCGACCCATTACCCGTTGAACATTGTCCCGGCCCACCCGCCGGGGCAGCACGTACGTCCAATACTCGGAGCCATGGAGATTGCCCATGTTCTTGTAGTGCGGATTGAGCACCACGCCGCGATGGGCGATCACGCGGTCGGCGGCCATGGCCAGGAACGCCCCGCCGGCGCCCGCGTTACCCCGCAGGGCCGCGACGGTCACCGCCTCTTCGGTGGTGAGAAGCTCGCGCACCAGGTCGTCCATGGCGTTGATGTTGCGCCACGACTCATCCGCGGGGCTGTCCGCCGCCTCGATCCGGTTCAGGTGAATGCCGTTGGAAAAGAATTCCTCGCCCCCCAGCAGCACAATCACCCGAGGGCCCCAGGCGCGCAGCTCCCGGTAGGCCGCCAGCAGGCGTCGGCATTGCTCCGTGGACATGGCGCCGTTGTAGAAATCGAAACGCAGGCAGCCGATCCCCTGATCCAGGGTGTAGCCGATCTCGCGGTAGCTTGCCCGGCCGTCTTCCTCGAAGCCGAGCCGGTCTTCCGGCAGGCCCAGCACCCGCTCCGCGAGGACCTGGGTCGCCGGCAGCTTGAATGGATGGGGTGCGTCCCCTTCCAGCGCGCGGAGGTGACCGATCCACACCGCACCGTCCGTGGTCGCCCGGCACACCGCGCCGTCGCGCCAAGCCAGGAGATCCCCGGGCGCTCCACGCAGCCGGTCCTCCGCATGAGCATCGAACAGGCGGCAGCGGAGCCCCGCAATCCGGTCGGATACACCGGGGAAGCCGTCTGCACTGCGAATCTTGCGCAGGACCGCCCGGGTGTCGTCCGCTGCCCAGTCGATGGCTCGATCCTCTTGCCGGACTGGCGGGCGCAGCCGCCCACGCACGTCCGGCGATCCATAATCCAGCGGCCGGGGCCGGAAGCCCTCGGCTTGAAAGCGGTTCAAGGCCGTCTCCAGCGCCCTCCAGGCTGCATCCGTCACCTCCCGGCGGTACAGGCTGGCCTTGGCCGCGGGTCGCATGGGGAACGTCTCGGCGGCCCAGATGTCGCCTGCGTCCATCTCCGCATTCGCCTGGAGCACGGTCACGCCCCAGTCGCATTCAGCGTTCAGAACCGCCCAGTCCAGCGCCGAGGGGCCGCGATCGCCGACGATCCCCGGGTGCACCACCAGGCACACCCGGTTAAACCATACCGGCTCGGGGATGGCCCGTTTCAGGTAGGGCGCCACGATCAAGTCCGGCTGGAACAAGTCCACGGCTTCGATGGTGGTTTCGTCGTTGATATCGAACTCCACGGACAGCTCGTGCCCGAGGCGCGCCAACTCCGTGTAGAGGCGCTGGGTGAGGCTGTTGAAGCCGTGGCAAAGGAGCAGGATCTTCACAAGGGCCTGCGAACGCTTCTGACGCACGCTGCGCCGGGCCCCTTTTGGCGCAAACCTAGGCCGCGTGAGCGCGGCGTAGCACCGCTACATGAGCGAACGCCAACACCGGATTGCGCCAAAAGGGGCCCGGCCCTTCGGGTTGAGCCTGTTAGCCGCCTACGCGGTGTTGTCCGTCGTTCATTTAGAATCACTAAACTTCTCTCCTCGCGCCTTGCCTGGGCGGCTAACAGGCTCAACGCAGCTTGCGTCAGAAGCGTTCGCAGGCCCTAACAGATACGGGGGAGCTGTTCGCCGGACAACCAGTCCACCACCCGCTGTCCGCCGAAACCGGTTTCCATTTCCACGAAGCCGTCGGGATCGTCGACCACCCGCCCGATGACCGCCGCCTCGCCGCCCAGCGCATGCGCGCGCATCACGGCCAGCAGTGTGGGCGCGAACGCTTCGGGGCAGATCGCAATCAACTTGCCTTCGTTCGCCACATAGAGCGGATCAAGCCCCAGGAATTCGCAGGCGGCGCGCACCTCCTCGCGCATGGGGATATCCGCTTCGCGGATGCGCATGCCCACGCCGGACTGACGGCAGAGCTCGTTCAAGGTGTTGCCCAGTCCGCCCCGGGTGGGGTCGCGCAGGCAGTGGATCTCCGGCACGGCCTCCACCATGTCGGCCACCAGGTTGTGCAGGGCCGCGGTATCGGATTCGATGCCCGTGCCGAAACTGAGGTTCTCCCGTTTGGACATCACCGCCACGCCGTGGTCGCCCATGGTGCCGCTGACCAGGATGGCATCGCCCGGCCGCGCCCGGTCGCCGCCGATCTCCAGGCCCTCCGGGACCACGCCGACGCCCGTGGTGGTAATGAACACGCCGTCGCCCTTGCCCTGCTCCACCACCTTGGTGTCGCCGGTGACGATGGGCACGCCCGCCTCCTTGGCGGCGGTGGCCATGGACTGCACGATGCGGCGAAGGTCTTCGAGAGGCAGGCCTTCCTCAAGGATGAAGGACGCCGCCAGATACAGCGGGCGAGCGCCCGACATGGCCACATCGTTCAAAGTGCCATGCACGCTGAGGCAGCCGATGTCACCGCCCGGAAAGAAAAGGGGAGACACCACGTGACTGTCGCAGGCCATGACCATGCGCCCCGGTGGCGGCGTGAATCGGGCCTGGTCGTCCAGGCGGCGCAGGATTTCGTTGTCGAAGGCGGCCACGAACAGCTCTTCGATCAACTGCGCCATGGCCCTGCCGCCGCCCCCGTGGATCATTTCAACACGGCCGTTGCGCAGATCCAGCTTCTTGCCGAAGGAATGCATCAGGCCGTTACTCTCTGTGTTCGGAACCGTCCATAGAGGTAATGGGCGGCGCAGGCACCCTCTGACGAGACCATGCACGACCCCATGGGATGGTCCGGCGTGCAGGCCGTTCCGAACAAGGTGCAATCTTGCGGCTGCTTGACGCCCCGCAGAATGGCCGGGCATTCGCAGGCCTGGTGGTCGGGGATGGAAGGCGCGGCCATGCCAAACCGCCGTTCGGCGTCCAGGTCCGCGTAGTCGGCCTTGATCCGCAACGCGCTATAAGGCACCAGCCCCAGGCCTCGCCACTCGAACTCCCGCCGCAGCTCGAACACATCGGCCACCAGCCGCTGAGCCTTCCCGTTACCGGCCCGGTTCACGGCCCGGCTGAACTCGTTTTCCACCTCGGCCCGGCCTTCGTTGAGCTGGCGGATCAGCATGAGCACGGCCTGCATCACGTCCAGCGGCTCGAAACCGGCGATGACCACCGGGCGTCGATACTCCTCGGCGAAGAATTCGTAGGGCCGGCTGCCGATCACGGTGCTGACGTGGGCGGGACCGATAAAGCCATCCACCCGGACGCTGCCCACCCGGCGGACTTCGGGGGAATCCAGGATGCTCTGGATGGCGGACGGGGTCAGGACATGGTTGCAGTACACGGAGAAGTTGGTGAGCCCTTCGGCGCGGGCTCGCCGGATGGCCACGGCCGTGGGCGGCGTGGTGGTTTCGAAGCCGATGGCGAAGAACACCACCTGGCGCTCCGGTTCCTCCCGGGCGATCCGCAAGGCATCGTCCACGGCATAGACCATGCGCACATCGGCCCCGTCGGCTTTGGCCTTGAGCAAGTTGTGACCCTTCGCCGTGGGAACCCGGAGCATATCCCCATAGCTGCAAAGGGTGATCGCCGGATTGCTCACCAGATCGATGGCTCCTTGCAGCCGCCCAATGGGCAGCACGCAGACCGGGCAGCCGGGGCCGTGGACTAGTTTGACGCTGGCGGGGAGCAGATCGGCGATGCCGTACCGGGAGATGGCGTGGGTATGGCCGCCGCAGAACTCCATCAGGTGATAGTCCCGATCCGGTCGCGCCGCCTCGGCAATGGCCGCTGCGATACGACGGGCGAGTCGGCCGTCGCGGAATTCATCCACAAACTTCATGAAAAGCGTCTCATAGTCGCCCGCCGCCCGGTTGGAACGCCCCGGTTCAATTCAGCTGCTCGAAAAGCTCCAGAGTGCGCTGCGCCTCGGCGGGATCGAGGCGGTTCAGCGCATAGCCGACATGCACGATCACGTAGTCGCCCACCTCCGCGCCGTCCACCAGGATCAACGACACCGAACGGCGCACGCCCCCCAGATCGACCACGGCCTGGTCGTCCTCTCCGATCTCCACGATGCGCGCAGGCACGGCCAGACACACGGCTCAGGCTCCTTTCATCGTTTGAACGCCGATCCAGGCCTGGCCAAGGCTGATCCCACCGTCGTTGGGCGGCGCCTGCCGAGCCTGGAACACATGCAGGCCCTTGTCTCTCAGCCGGCCGCGCAGGCCACTGGCCAGCACGCGGTTCAGAAAGCAGCCGCCGGCCAATACCACGCGCCGCGTGGCCGCCGTCTTGGCCGCTCGAAGAGCCCATTGGGCCAGCGCATCCACCAGGACGGCGTGAAACAGCGCCGCCCCGCGCGCGGGTTCATTCTCCCGCGCCAGCACATCCATCAACGCCAGCAGATCCAAGCCGTTGCCGTCGGTAATCCGATACAAGCCGGATCGCGCGGGTTCCGGCCCCCAGTGGGCCGCCAGAGCCTCCAACTCCATCGCCGCCTGGCCCTCGTAGCTGGCGCAATGGCGCACGCCCAGCAAGGCCGCCGCAGCGTCGAACAGCCGCCCGGCGCTGCTGGTGGGTGGCGTTTTCACATCGGAGCGCAGCATTTCCGCCACCGCCTGCGCCGGATGTTCGGCGAACCGGGAAACGATTTCGTCATTGCGCCCCAGGGCGTGCAGAACCGAGGCTCCCATACGCCAGGGTTCGCGCGCCGCCCGATCGCCGCCCGGCAGCGCAAGGGGCCGGAAATGCCCCAGCCGCTGAAAATCAATACCATCCAACAACAGCAATTCACCGCCCCAGGCCGTCCCGTCCGTACCCAGGCCGACGCCGTCCAGGGCCAAGCCCAGGATGGGTCCGCTGAGGCCGTGTTCGGCAGCCACCGCAGCCACATGAGCTTGGTGATGCTGCACACTGAGACACGGTATCCCCCGCTCCGCCGCGAAAATCTCGGCATAGCGACTGGCGTGAAAATCCGGGTGCAGATCGCGGACAACCGCCGCGGGCTTGTGCCCCAGCAAGTCCTGCAAGTGGTCCACCGCATCTTCGAACGCCACGCAGGCGGCGCGGTTGTCCAGATCGCCGTTGTGCTGGGAAAGCACCGCCCGATCGTCTCCGGTGAGGCATACGGTATTCTTCAAGCCGGCACCCACCGCCAGCACCGAAGGCCCGCCCGATGGCAGGCGCACGGATTCGGGCACATAGCCCCGGGCGCGGCGCACGAACGCCGGTGCCCCGCTTTGCCAACGCACGACACTGTCATCGCAGCGGACCAGGATATCCCGGTCGTGCAACACAAAGGCGTCGGCAATATCGCCCAACTGTTGTACCGCCTCGTCGTTGCCGGCGATCAGGGGCTGCCCGCCGCGGTTCGCGCTGGTCGCCACCAGCACCGGCGCCGAAGGATTGTCGAGCCACTGGACGCCGGCCGGCCGCCCCGCAGCCTCGTGGAACAGCAGGTAGTGCAACGGGGCGTAGGGCAGCATGATTCCGATTTCGCGCACGCCCGGCGCGACACCCACCAGCTGGCGGTCGCAACCCGACAGCTTTCTGAGCAACACGATGGGCCGTTCGGGCCCCGCCAGCAGACCCGCCTCGCTGGGATTCGCCTCCGCCAGTGTCCGCGCCGCCGCCACGCCCGGAACCATGACGGCGAATGGCTTGGCCTCCCGCTGCTTGCGGGTGCGCAAACGCGCTACCGCATCGGCGTTGGCGGCGTCGCACAGCAGATGAAAACCGCCTACGCCGCGCACGGCCAGTATGCGGCCGTCCTTTAGCAGGCCCCAGGCGGCGGCCACCACATCGGCGCTGGGCACGCGCCGGCCGCCGGCGAACAAGGTCAGACGCGGTCCGCACACGGGGCAGGCGTTGGGCTGCGCATGGAACCGGCGGTTCAGCGGATCGTCATACTCGGCCTGGCAGTCCGGACAAAGCTGGAAGCCCGCCATGGAGGTATTGCGCCGATCGTAGGGGAGTTTTCCGGTAATCGTGTAGCGGGGCCCGCAATGGGTGCAGTTGATGAACGGATAGCGGAACCGGCGATCGGCGGGATCGAACAGCTCCGCCAGGCATTCCGGGCAAAGACCGGTATCCGGGGCAACGACGCCGCGTTCGCCCTGTTCGACGCTGGGCAGAATGGTGAAGTCCCGCTCGTCCTTGCGGCAGTCGAGGGACCGGTGTTCCAGGCTGTCGACCCGAATCGGCCACGGCGCGACGGCAAGCCCATCCGCAAACCGGCCCAGAGCCGCGGCCGTGCCCTGGACTTCCAATTCCACCCCTTGCGGACGATTGCGGACCCACCCGCTGACCCCGCACTCCCGCGCCAGTCGATAGGCAAACGGACGGAAGCCTACACCCTGAACCCGGCCTCCCACCCGCAAGCCAAGCCGGGCCAGCCCGGACGGATTCTCGATCGCTGCGACCGGCATGCTCAGAGACCAGCGGCCATCCGGCCGGGAGCGGCATCGGACCGGCGCGCCCGCAGCCAATCCAGCCACGCCCGCATGCCTTCGCCGCTCCGGGCCGAGACTTCCAACACCTCCAGATCCGGGTTGACGCGACGGGCATATTCAACGCAGCGGTCCACGTCGAAGTCCACGTGTGGCAACAAATCCATCTTGTTGAGCAGCATCAACCGGGATGCGGCAAACATATTGGGATACTTGAGCGGTTTGTCCTCCCCTTCCGTGACGGAAAGGATAACGACCTTGGCCGCCTCCCCCAGGTCGAACTCCGCCGGGCAGACCAGATTGCCCACGTTCTCGATGAACAGCATTGCACCCCGCTCCAGGGGAAGGCTGTCCAGCGCGTGGCCCACCATGTGTGCGTCAAGATGACAGCCCTTGCCGGTGTTGATCTGAACCGCCGGGGCGCCGGTCGCGCGGATCCGGTCGGCGTCGTTACTGGTTTGCTGGTCGCCTTCGATCACGGCGACCGGAGCCGTCAGCGCCTTCAACGTCTCCACCAACAGGCTGGTCTTGCCGGCGCCCGGGCTGGAAACCAGGTTGAGCGCGACAATACCCTCGGCCGCCAACCGCTCGCGGTTGCGCGCCGCATATACGTTGTTCTCGGCGAGGATATCCTGCTCCAGGCTGACGGTCCGGGAAACCTCGCCGTGGTGATGGGAGTGATCGTGCCCGTGGTGGTGATGGGCCACGCCATCCAGATGGACATCGCCAGCGTCGGCACATCCGCAAGTCGTACACATCACTCCACCTCCAGGTTTCTTATCTTCATCTCCGTCCCACCCGTCAGCCGCAGACCGTAGCCGCCGCAAAGGGGACAGGACGACAATCGGTCGGGGATATTCACCTCGCGCCGACAGTGTTCACACCAGGCCGAACCGGCTCGCCGGTCAATCGCCAGGTGCGCCCCATCCGCCACGGAATCGCGCGCAGCCACCTTGAAGCCAAACCGCAGGGCCTCGATCTCCACGCCGGCCAACACGCCGATCTCCAACTCCACCCGCAGAACACGAGTAAATCCCCGCTCCCGGGCCGCGCGCTCGATGGCGCGAACGATATCCTGGCATAGAGAAAGTTCGTGCATTTTGATCGGGATCAGCCCGTCGGCACTCGCCGCACGGCCCTCAGGCGCCGTGCTCCTCCGCAATAGAGCGTGCGATGGGCAGCGATACTCCGACGGTCAGCCCGCACGGCATGTTGGGCTCGGCCCACATGCGCCCGCCATGGGATTCGACAATGGACTGGCTGATGGACAATCCCATACCCATTCCCGACTCCTTGGTGGTGAAGAATGCCTTGAAGATTTTCGGCAGGTCTTCAGCCGAGATCCCGGCCCCCATGTCGCTGACGGAAAACTGGATATGCCGGCTATCGGTTCTCTTGGTGCTCACGTGCAGCTCGCGGGACGGGTGGCTGTCGTTCAACATGGCTTCGATCCCGTTGACGATGAGGTTGATCGCCACCTGTTCCAGCTGGGTCCGATGTCCCATGATGTCCGGCAAGTCCTCGTCGTAGTTCTTGACGACCACGACGTCCGCGGTCCGCGCCTTGGCCTCCGTGAGAAGCAACGCCTTGTCCATCAGGTCGTTCATGTTGAACCGCTCATCGCGCGGTTCTTCCCGGCGCAGGAATTCCCGCAAGCTCTGGATCACGTCGCTGGCCCGGGTCGCCTGATTGCGGATCTGCTCCAGGGCCTTGATCATTTCGTTCCGATCGCCGCCCTCTCTCTGCAGCATCTGGCTGATACCGGCGGCGTAGTTGACCACGGCGGCCAGGGGTTGGTTGAGCTCATGGGCGATGCTGCTGGCCATTTCCCCCATGCTCGCGACCCGGCTGATGTGGGCGAGTTCTTCTTCTTGCTCCAGGGCACTGGTCTGGGCCCGGATCCGTTCCACCAGTTGCGCCAACTGGGTTCGGATCTGCACCACCACGTCCAGGATCTCCGGCTGCGGAGAGACCGGCTCGGGGGTCATGAATTCCAATACCGCCACCGCTTCGTCGCGCCAGAGAACGGGAACCGCAATGGCGCTGCGAACGCCGGCGGCGGCGAGCTCCGGCTCGAGCTCGGCCAGCTCCTCCGGGTGGTCCGCGCTGAACCATTCCGGTTTCCCGGATCGCAGCGCCGCCGCCACCGGGCCGACATTTCGGCGCGGATTCCGGATTAACCGCGGGCCGGTTTCGATCCGGCTTTCCAACGAGGGATCGATCCACCATTGAACACTCCAGTTCTCGCCGCGGGCCGACCGGCCTTTCGCGGCCTGGCTTGCAACGAAGCTTCGAGCCAAAGGCCATCCCAGGTAGGTCTTGAAGTGTTCGGCAACCTGCCGCACGCCCTCACCGATCCGCTGCGCATAGTTGACGGCCAAGGCAGTGTCGCGCAGCAACTGAACGGCTCCGGTACGCTCCTCCACGCGCTGTTCCAGTGTCGAGTTCAGATACGACAATTCATCCTCGTAGCGGCGCCGGTCGATGGCCGCCGACAGGATATGCGCCACCGCGTGGATGAAGTTGTTCTCCTCACGGCTAAAGGTCAGTTCGCGGCTGGTATAGGCCACCAGGACGCCGAAGGGCTCGCCCCGGCAGTGCACTCCCACCGCCAGCCCGCTACGGATTTTTCCATCGGAGAACCAGGAGGCGGCGTTGGCGTCCTTGACCATATCCGGTTCGTCCAACGCCAGCGGCGCGCGGCTGGCCAGAGCCCGGGCCCAGTGCGGCGCCGGCCAGGTCTCGTCGAGCGGAATAACGCCGCCGAAATCGGAGCAGCCGACGTTGGCTCGAACGGTAACGCAATGGGTCTGGGTGTCGTAGGCGAGCAGCGCGGTGCATTCCACGCTGAGTATGCCGGCCACCGTGCTTACGGCCTCGGAGAAAATCCCTTGAAGATCCAGCGTGGACAAGGCGCGCTGCCCCAGCCGCGCAACTGCGGCCTGCTGCCTTGCCTGCTGGCGGACCTCATCCTCGGCGGTTTTGAGCGCTGTAACCTGGTTAAAGGTGACCACCACGCCGTCGATCTTGTTGTCCTGGGTTCGGTACGGCAGGATACGCCGGGTGAACCACTGCCCACCCTCAGCCTGGACCTCTCGCTCGCAAGGAGTGAGCCGGTCGAGCACAAGCTCCGCATCGTCAAGCAGGGCCTGGCCGTCAAAGCGCATGGAGATGTCGCTGAGGGGCCGGCCAATATCGCTGGCAATCACGTTGAACAACTGCCGGCAGGCAGGTGTGAAGCGCTTGATGCGGAAGCTCCGATCAAGAAACAGCGTCGCGACATCGGTGCTGTTGAGCAGATTGAACAGATCGTCGTTGGTTCGTTCCAGCTCGTCCACATTGCCCTGAAGCTGGCGGTTCATAGCGCTCAATTCCTCATTGAGCGACTGCAGCTCTTCCTTGGACGTCTCCAGCTCTTCATTGGCCGACTGAAGCTCCCCGTTCATGGAGGTCACTTCCTCGTTGGCGGCCTTCAGCTCCTCGTTGGACGTTTCCAGTTCCTCGATGGTGCTCTGCAGGTCCTCCTTGGTCGCCTTCAGGGCGAATTCCAATTCCCGAACCAGGTTTTCGTCGGAGGCATGCGGCTCCGACTCGCCGTCTTCCGGGATATAGGTCTCGCCCTGCTGCCGAGCGAAGGTAATCAACAACAGGCCGGCGAGTGCCTTGGGGGCGCGCAGGGGCCGGATATCGATCTGGGTGGGACAGCGCTCGCCATCGATCAATACCCGGGCATTCACCGTAATGCGCATATCCTCCCGCAAGGCCCGGTGCAGGCCGGCCCGAAGCTTGGTGGCCAGACCATCGCGGGCCATGCTGACGAGATCGAGAGTCGGTTCGCCGACCGGGATTTCCAGGAACTGGCTCGTGGGCCCGCTGAAGTAAAGGATTTTCTGCGCGCTATCAACCAACACGGCCGCCGGCGCATATTCCTGCAGGAGCATCGGCTGGACCAAGGCGCCCAGTGAATCGCGCCGAGGTTCCCGCTCCCGATAGCCGTGGCTGTAATGAGACTCCGCGCCGGATTCCTCTCCGCGGGAGTGCCGCAGGCCGGGCGACGACTCGCCGCGGCGCAGGCGCTTGGGGCCGATCCGCCGGTAGATTCGCCACTCTTTGGACACCACGGAGAACAGATCCCGGGAAGGCCCCACGGTCTCCGAATTGCCCAAAAACAGATACCCCCCTTCAATCAATCCGAAATGGAAGGTGGACAAAAGGTTTCTCTGGGCCTCGGGCCGGAGGTAAATCATCAGATTACGGCAGGAAATCAGGTCGAGCTTGGAGAACGGCGGGTCCGTCAGAGCATTCTGCGGGGCGAACACCACGGCCTCGCGGAGTTCCTTGGAGACCCGGCAATTCTGGCCGTCCTCGATGAAGAAACGCCGCAGGCGTTCCGCCCCCACATCGGCTGTTGATTTGTCGTCATACACGCCCGCCCGGGCGATTTCGAGGGCCTGCTCATCGACGTCCGTGCCGAAGACGGTGACTTCGTAACGCTTTCCCGTACGCTCCACCTGTTCCAGCAAGAGCATCGCCACGGAATACGCTTCTTCACCGGTGGCGCACGCCGGAACCCAAGCCCGGATCTGATCGCCCGGCTGTTTCCCGGACACCAACGCTGGGAGGACTTCGTTTTCAAGGTACCGGAAGGCCGCTGGCTCCCGAAAAAAACTCGTAACGCTGATCAGCAGGTCCCTGAACAACTGGTTCGCTTCATTGCTGTCGGCCCGCAACACTTCCAGGTATTCCGCCGGCGCGCGTAGCCCATGCCTGCTCATCCGCCGGCGAACCCGCCGCATCAGGGTGCCGTCCTTGTAAGCCTGAAAATCGTATCCGCAACGGCTTCTCACGAAACGCAGCATGGATGCAAGTGCGGCGGCGTCCTGGCCTCCCAGATCCGCCGCGTCACCATCGTCGTCGGAAAATCCGAGGGCATCGCGGATATCGGTCACCAGGACGGTGGGTAATTCTTCCAGCGGTGTGACGTGGGTAGCCAGTCCCGCATCGATGATCTGCCGCGGCATCCCACTGAATTTCGCGGTGGTGGGTTCTTCAACAATGACGAACCCTCCCCTCTCCTTGATCAAGCGCGCACCTTGTTCGGCGTCATAGCCGGCGCCGCTGAGCACGATGGCCACCGCACGGCTTTGCTGGTGCTCGGCGAGAGAACTGAAAAAGAGATCGATGGGGTTGCGACGTGCGTCGCCCTGGTCTCGTTCGAAAAGGCGCAAACATCCGTCTCGAACCTCGGGATAGCGATCGGCGGGCACGGTGTAGAGATAGCCGCCACGCGGTGCCACACCGTCTTCGGCCTCCTCCACGGCGAACGACGTAACCTCGTTCAGAACGGCGCTCATCGCGCTGTCGTGCTCCGGATCCAGGTGCCGAACCAGAACAAATGCCACATTTTCGATGCGGGGCAACAGCGCAAACAGTTTCTGGCAGGCTTCAACCCCTCCCGCCGAACAGCCGATCCCTACGATCAGGGGCCGGCTCGCGTCTCCGGGCAAGGCATCAACCCCGCCACCCGTTTCATTGTCGCGGCCCGCGGAAGCACCTTCTACATGTCGCGCCTCTTGACGCTCTTCGCTCGGCATACCAGTCCGTTCTCCGGCTCGTCGGACTCGGCCAGCGCCCGCAGCGGGAACACCGTCGGCGTCGCTCGCACTGGCCCGATTCTGATAGAGGCTACACAGTATAGCTCCAACGGCTCCAGGAACGGTTCCGCGACGGCTGTGCGCTCCGCAGCGCAGCGCACATCAGACCGTACTGAAGAAGGTGGACGAGGAGCGCCGAACCCCGGCCGAGGGGGCGCTTCAGCTGTGATTCATGCGGTCTTTCAGCTCATCGATCATCAGGCACATCGCCACCAGATCCGGCACGGAATCCGCATGCATCTTCTTCATGAGATTGGAGCGATGCAACTCCACGGTTTTCGGGCTGATGGCCAGATCCTCGGCGACTTCGCGATTGACCATACCGGTGATCACACGAGTAAGCACTTGGCGCTCACGGGGCGTAAGCACCGCGTAACGGGCCTTGACGGTTTCCAGCTCACGCCGCTTCCGCCGCGCCTCGATATCCTTCTCAAGCGCGACACGCACGCGCTCCAGGAGGAAGCGCTCTGAGAACGGCTTGGTCAGGAATTCCACAGCGCCGGCCTGCATGGCACGGACCGCGGTGGGCACGTCGCCGTGGCCGGAGATGAAGATAATGGGTATCTCGTGCCCGCGCTCGACCAAGCGTTCCTGGAGCTCCAGGCCGTTCATGCCGGCCATGCGAAGATCGAGCAGCAAACATCCGGGGTGGCTGGGTTCCCAGCGGGCGAGAAAGTCGTCCGCGCTGGCAAAGGTTTCCGCCTTGAGATTCACCGAAGACAGCAGCCAACTCAGTGAATCGCGCATGGCTGGGTCATCATCGACCACGTAAACCGTGGAACTGGTGTACATGTGTGGTTCCTTGTCCCTATTCAAACGTCCGTGCGACATCTGCCGCAGGCCCTCGGGCCCATGATGAAAAACACGACCGGCGGCCCGCCGGAAGACTCCGCCGGGCCGCCAATCGTCTACAAGAGGCCCGCTCAATCCGAGCTCGGGCCGTAGTTCCCCGTAAGAACAAAACAGTTGGTATTCGACCGGACTCCCTAGTGCGAAAACGCCCGCGAGAGTTCGGAGAAGGACTCGGTCTCCACCAGGTACTTGGAAAGACAGAGCACGATTTCCTCCTCCGCGCGACGAGCGGACTCGTCATCGCCGGCGGCCTCCAAACGTCCGGCGGCGGCCTCGACGGCGCGCGCCGTCTCAAGCCGGTATCGCTCTCGGGCCGGGTTGTGCGGCTCGGATTCGAGAACGGACCCCGCTCCGCCCTGATCATGCATCTGCTGAAGAATTTCTCCCAGCTCGTGAACGACTTCCCTGTTAACACCCAAAGTATGGTTTGTTTGGGTTTTTCGCGCTTCCATTGGCCCCTCCTCGTCTTTGCCATCATGGAACGAGGGACAGGAATTCCCTTTTCAGCAACGATCGGGGCTCCGCCTCCGATCTTTAGGGATCCTTTCTCTGCCCTTTCCGGACCTTCGCTATATACAAGCGGCTTGGCAGCCGCGTCGTAGGACTTCCTACGCTATGGGGTTCCGCGAAGATTTGCCACCAGGGAGGCCCTGCGGATGCCAGAGGGTAATCCCTAGGTTCTTTTTAAGAACACAGAACAATCAACGGCTTGCTTCCACGCATAACCATCGGTCTCGACGGAAACAGTGTTGAACCGCTCGGTTTCGCCGAGGGGCTCGGCCTGGGACAACTGATAGTCAAGAACCTGCGCATCGGCGTCGGACGCTTCGGCGGCAACCGTCAACCGCCGAGCCAACCGAACGCGCAGCAGGTCCAGCGGGGCATCGATATCGACGATCCGAAACGGCACCGCCAAGGCGTCGGCCCGCTTTCGAAAGATTCGCCGTTGCTCGGCCTTCAGGAAAGAGGCATCAACCACCACGGGGAAGCCGCTGGTTACGACCACTTCGGTCAGGTCGCACAGCCTCGTGTAGGTTTCCGCGGTCACGCGAGCGGCATACAGCCCTTCCCCCGGAGCGGCGCCGGCACGATCCTCCGCGCGCAATCCTCGCAGTCGCTTGCGCTCCACATCCGATCGCACGCGGATGAAGCCGCAACGATCGACCAGGGCTTGCGCCACTGTGCTCTTACCGCTGCCGGAATAGCCATGGGTGATTGCCAGCGCCCGCGCGGCCGGGCGGGCGTAGGTTTCGGCCAGGGCGATGTATTCCAGACACTCGCCACGGGCGCGCCGGGCGTCGTCGCCCTCCCTCTGAGCGGCCGTGAGCGCATGGATCTTGGCGCGGACCAGGGCCCGATAGCAGCGATAGAAGTCGAAGACCCGCAATCCGGCGTAGTCCCCGGTGCGCTCCAGATAGCCGTTGAGCAGCCGCCACGCGAACGCCTGCGCACCACGCCGCTGCAAATCCATAACCGCAAAGGCCAGTTCGTTCATGGTATCGATCCATCGCAGCGCGGGATCGAACTCCAAAGCGTCAAAGGCCAGCGGACGACCATCCACCATGACCATGTTGGCCAGATGCAAATCGCCATGACACTCGCGCACGTACCCGGACACGCGTCGTTCCTCGAAAACCGGCGACAACTTCCCGGCCGCCTCTTCGGTCCAGTCACGCAACGACCGCAGGCGCCTGTGCATCTCCTCGTCTTCGAGCAGACGGAACAATGTGTCGAAATTTTCCCGCACCGGGCGAAGCACCACTTCCGAACCGCCGTAAGGCGAATCCGGCGGCGCAACGGCGGCCTCATCGTGGAACGCCGCGAGCCCATCCGCCAAGGCATCAATATGGGCGGGGACAAGCTCCCCACGCTCCAGAAGCGCATCCAGCATCCATTGACGATCGAAGCGGCGCATGCACACCGCATACTCGATCACGGGCCCGGGCCCGTCCCAGACCGGGTCATCGACGGCACCGGTAATCTCCGCACGCCGGAGATAGATCTCTGGTGCCAGACGCCGATTCAGGCGCAGCTCCTCGTTGCAATAGTGGCCCCGATCCGCCAGCCGGGAGAAGTCGAGAAAACCCAGATCCAGGGGCTTCTTGATCTTGTAGGCGTAGTCTCCGGCGAGCAGAACGGTGGAGATGTGGGTGTCGATGCGCTCTACGCGGTCAACGGGATGAGGAAAGCGTTCCGGAGCCAGCAGCTTGGAAATCAGCCGCTCGTAGTCCGTCCACGCCCCGTATTGGGTCCGCGTCCCGCGGGCGTGTGTCTTGACGTCGTGTGCTCACTAGCTGCGTTCCCGGCTCCGCTTCCCCATCGACATATGCGGGCAGAGGCAGCCGCATGTCAATCACGCCAGCAATGCGAAGGCCGATTTAGCGGCGGTTGTCAGGCAAGAGATCGTGATCGCTGACATAGCGAATGAGCTCGGCCGCATTGCCGACGCCGCCAACACCTCCGGTCACGCTGGAGCTTCAGCAGAAATTCTTTGCGGTGGCAGCGGTGGGTAATGTGCCAGACGTGGCCCGGTAGAAAGTGGCGGTTGGCTCGCGGCATGGGTTCCCTCCTTAGAACCGGCTTTTGGTATCGAAAAACGTGCTTCTAAGCGTCCTGCGCGGGGTCGGACCAGCATAACTTATTGATTCACAATATCCTTCACTGGAAAAAGTAGCCTCCAAGGCCCTTAGAGGGCTCATTTTCGGCTCAAAATCGTGCTCGTAAGAAGCGGAGGCTTCCCGTAATACGTGTGCATCACTATGCTCTTCCACTTCCCGGTGCTGTGCGGAATACCCCAACTGATCCTGAACCCCGCTCACAAACTCTTCCCGGCCGATTGCCAGCACCTCGGACCAAGCCCCTTCCCGTTTGCCATCTTCATTCTTGAGTGCATCTGCGACCCAAGCGCCATGCTCGCGACGCAACGTCTCCTCGTCCCTTATGCCCAGCAGTTCCCTCAGTGCCTGGCGGTCAATAATGCGATACCGCGCCGGCGGATCTTGAATCTCCCGATAACCGCATACGTCCCACTGCTGGGGATGGGCCACCGCCCCTGCGCGAACCATGTTCAAATCGATATAGACCATGCACCGGGCGAGGTAGCCTTCCGTATCAACCGCCGTTGCGTGATAACGGTCTTGCCAATAAGCGCCCAGCCGGCTTTTGCGTCGGTTGTATTCCTGTGCCGTGCGCCCGGCAATCAACTGCATACTTCGGGAAATCTCGCCCTCGCCTTGGTCCATGACGAGAAGGTGTACGTGGTTCGACGTGGCGATGTAGTTCAACACGCACAGCCCAAATCGCTTCTTTGCCTCAAACAGCCACCTCCGCCAACACCTCCGGTCACGCTGGAACTTCAGCAGAAATTCTTTGCGGTGGCAGCGATGGGTGATGTGCCAGACGTGGCCCGGCAGAAAATGGCGGTTGGCTCGCGGCATGGGTTCCCTCCTTAGAACCGGCTTTTGGGGCCGAAAAACGTGCTTCTAAGCGTCCTGAGCGTCGCTTTTCGGCTGATTTTACCCGTCTATTCAGGGCGTTGCGTTGGTCCGACTACCCGTCTATTCAGAGCGTTGCGGGTGGAACCGCTCAGAGCTCGCCCGCTCGGCCGTATTTTATCCGTCCATTCAGGGCGTTGCGCTGGTCCGACCCCGGTCACGCCTTTCCCCCCTAACGCCCGCTCCTGAACGCCTTGGAGTAGCCGGCCCGCTTAGGAGATTCCACCTATTCAATCTGAACTCTCGGTACGAGCTTCTCCGGTAGGTTCCACGTACCGCCACTGCCCGTCCGGCTCCCGAATCCAGTTGGGCTCCGAGGCCAGCAGCTCCGGGCGGAAGTGCTTCATCATGCCTTTCGGAGCTCCCAGTCTCCGCGGCCATTCATAGCGGAAAAACTGATCCCAACTTCCGCCGCACACCGTTTCCACCGTGCGGGCCATATTGCTGTAATCACCTATCTGGCTCTGGGCCGGCGGCTGGGTCATGAAATCCACAATGCCCCGCCAGATGCGTTCAGTGGGTTCCCCTCCCCCATAAAAATCCGCTTCGCCCTCAATCCAGACTCTGTACCGCATTGGGGGATAGCCGTGGCGCACCAGATCCCAAGGAGGCCGGCAGACGTATATATTGCCCGCCGTGCGCAGGCCCGCATAACCCGTGATGGTATTCACCACACAAAACCCCGCATCCTCCCAGCGCACCACATCCATCCCCATACCGAACAGCCGCGGAATGTGCACGAGATGGCGCTTGCGGTCGAAGGCGATGTATTTGCGGTAGCGAAAGTTCCTGAACCCGTGCCAGAACCCGAATACCGCGATTGCCAAGGTAACCAGTGCAACGTACAGGTCGGTGGAGGTGGCGTCGCTTGCAAGGCCGTAGATGATGAAGCCCGCTCCTGAGACACAGGCACAAAAATAGGCAAGAAACAGCAACGGCATCCGCCAGGGCCAGTATCCATAAAGGAGGTACGGCCCGTAGAAAAGCGCTCCCGAGTCCGAATAATCGTCTGGCCCATGCTCGTACCACAGCACCGATTCGTCGTCGTTGTGAAGCGCTATCGGCAAGTCGCCGCTCTTAAGCCGCTTGGCGGCCTGCTGATGGCCGCGGCCTCCTCGGTATAAAGGCATTCAGGCGGTTCCTTCGATCGTATCCGTTCCCAAAAAATCGGCCAGCACCTCCAACTGCGCGCCACTAGAGTACTGCTGGATGGCGAAATCCGGCGACGGCTCCTGACCCTTGACCACGTCCAGCAAACGGCGCCACTCTGGGGCCGAGAATCGCCCGTAGTGGTCATCGCTGAACCAGCCGTTCGGATTCCAGGTGACTTCCTTCAGGGTCTTGTCCTTCGGCACCCAATACCGGCCCTTGCCGTCCACGTCCAAGCGGGCGCGGCCTACCACGTGGTCGCTGACCTCTTCGGATTTCAGGCGTGCAAACGCCCGCAGCCCCACCAGCGCATCCCCCTCGCGTTGTTCCAGGAACACCATATCCGCATTGCGGAACAAACGGGAGGCCTTCGGGAACGTCGTTGAAGACGCCACGCCGCGGTCCACAAACGCCTCCGCTTCCACCTCCAGGGTAGTGGCCAAGGGCAAGAACCGGCTGAAGCGCGCGTGCACTTCGACGACCACATCGTCCGGCCCCAAGTCGCTGGGGCGCGAAGGCATGGGATAGGGGCCCGCGGCGGAATGGACGCGCGTCTCCAGGGAAAAGCCGAAGAGCAGACGGGAAAACTCCCCCATCTCGGCACTCAAATCCACCAACGCCACGTCAACGCCAGGGGCAATCGATGCATCGCTGATTCTGATTAAC
>CAVQFO010000049.1:0-6801 GCA_963711725.1 uncultured Gammaproteobacteria bacterium
AACTGCCCGCCACGTGGGGAGCCGGGCCTTCACGCCCACAACGGAAGTGATGGACCTGTCCGGGTGCCTGTGGTAACTTGCCGTCCAGCGTTTGACCCGCCCCCCGGATTTTTCTCCTAGTTCCCTAAGGCTGGCCTCCCGCCGCGATCATGCGGGACAACCGAATGTTGTCTCCCAAAGCGTGATCCGGGCTTGTCGCGGATTTTGATTGCCAAGGCGATTCCCCGATTAGCCACTACTCGGCCCCGCGCACAAGCGCAGGGTCCCTCGCCTTGGTCAACCAAATCAGGTAGGCATTAATGTCTTTTTCCTCTCTCGGCCTTTCGGCCGAACTGCTTCGTGCTGTCTCCGCTCAGGGTTATGAAACCCCCACCCCCGTGCAGGCGGCCACGATCCCGTTGATTCTCGACGGCAGCGATATCATGGCCAGCGCCCAGACGGGCACCGGCAAGACCGCCGCCTTTACCCTGCCGTTGCTGGACCGCCTCATGGCCGGCGCAACCGGCGGCCCGCGCCGGGTGCGCGCCCTGGTGCTCACGCCGACCCGCGAGCTGGCGGCTCAGGTGGGACAGAGCGTCCGCGCCTATGGCCGGACCCTGCCGCTGCGCCACACCGAGGTGTTCGGCGGCGTCAACATCAATCCCCAGATCAAGGCGCTGCGCGGCGGCACCGATATCCTGGTCGCCACGCCCGGCCGCCTCATGGACCACATGAGCCGCGGTACCGTGAGCCTGGCCGATGTGCAGGTGCTGGTGTTGGACGAGGCGGACCGCATGTTGGACATGGGCTTCCTCCCGGCCATCGAGCGCATCCTCAAGCAGCTCCCGAACACCCGCCAGACGCTGCTGTTCTCGGCGACGTTCTCGCCGGAGATCAAGAAGCTGGCTCACCGCTTCCTGAACAATCCCCAGGTGCTGGAGATGGCGCGGCCCAATGCCGCCGCCGAAGCCGTCGCCCAATCGGCGTATTTCGTCGACCACGGCCGCAAGCGCGAGCTGCTCAGCCACCTCATCGGCAGTGAACGCTGGGGCCAGGTTCTGGTGTTCACCCGGACCAAACGCGGCGCCGATCGCCTTGCCAAGCAGTTGGAAACGGACGGCATCCGCTCCACCGCCATTCACGGCAACAAGAGCCAGGCGGCCCGTACCAAGGCCCTGTCGCAGTTCAAGCGGCGTTCGGTTCAGGCCCTGGTGGCCACCGACGTGGCCGCCCGTGGCCTGGATATCGACCGCCTGCCTCATGTGGTGAACTACGATCTTCCCACCAATGCGGAAGACTACGTCCACCGCATCGGGCGGACCGGCCGGGCCGGCGAAGAGGGCGCGGCTGTTTCCCTGGTCGCCGGTGACGAGCGCGGCCAATTCATGGCCATCAAGCGCCTGATCAAGAGCGAGATCATTACCGGAAGCATCCCGGGTTTCGAGCCCACCGCAATGGCTTCCGCGCCCCGCAAGGCCCAAAGGCCGGGCGGCGGCCGCCCGGGCCCTGCCCGTGGCAACGGTCGACCGCGCGCCGGCAACGGCAGCGGTAAACCCGGCGGTGGTCGCCGGCGCGGCAACGCCTTCAACGGCTAGGTCCGCTCTCTCGCGATAGAGACCCGGCTCGGCGATTCGTCCGTATTCAGGCGACGCCGAGTCGGATTGATTGATTCCCCTCTCCCCCGGCCCCTCTCCCGCAGAGGGGCGAGGGGTGTGAATTCAGAGGGCTTGCTTGAACGGGCTTTCTTCCTCCCCTCGCCCCTGGCGGGAGAGGGGCCGGGGGAGAGGGGGAGTTTACCGATCAGTCGCGTAGCCCGGATGAAGCAAAGCGGAATCCGGGGATTCCTGGGCTTACACTGCGCCAAGGCGCCCCGGCTGCGGGCGACTCTCCTGGATTCCACTGCGTTTCATCCAGGCTACGGCTGCTCTCACTGGCCAGAAGAGAGGCGCAATGCCAGCTTCGGCCGTAATTTTTGTTTGAAACGCTCGTTTGTTTTCGGCCTTCATGTTAGACATGCACCATTGGTGCAAGTCACGGGCGTGAGAATCCGATGAGCAAACCCTATCCCCACCTCCTTTCCCCGCTGGATCTCGGTTTCACGGTTCTGCCCAACCGTGTGCTCATGGGCTCCATGCACACCGGGTTGGAAGACCACAAGCGGGATTACGAGAAGCTGGCGGTCTATTTCGCGGAGCGGGCGCGCGGCCAAGTGGGCCTGATGGTCACCGGGGGTATCGCTCCCACCATCGAAGGCTGGCTTTCGCCATTCAGCTCAAAGCTGACCGCGCGCCGCGAAGTGGGGCGGCATCGCATCGTCACCAAAGCGGTTCATGACGAAGGCGGGCGGATCTGCATGCAGATCCTGCATGCGGGCCGCTACGGCTACCATCCCCTGGTGGTCGCGCCGTCGCGTGTACGTTCGCCCATTTCCCCGTTCAAGCCGCGCGCCCTGACCGAGCGTGGAATCGAGCGCCAGATCCGTGGATTCGCGCGGGCCGCCAAGCTGGCCCGGGAGGCGGGCTACGACGGCGTGGAGATCATGGGCTCCGAAGGCTACCTGATCAATCAGTTCATCGCCCCGCGTACCAATCGCAGGCATGACGCCTGGGGCGGCGAGTTCGAGCAGCGCATGCGTTTTCCCGTGGAGGTGGTGCGGCGGGTTCGCGAAGCCGTGGGTCCGGATTTCATCATCATCTACCGGCTTTCCATGCTGGATCTGGTGGAGGGCGGGTCCACCTGGGAGGAGGTGGTTCGCCTGGGCAAGGCTGTGGAGCAGGCCGGCGCGAGCATCATCAATACCGGCATCGGCTGGCACGAAGCGCGTATCCCCACGATACAGACATCCGTGCCCCGGGCCGCTTTTGCCTGGGTCACCCGCCGCCTGAAGGGCGAGGTCTCCGTGCCCCTGATAACCACCAACCGGATCAACATGCCCGACGTGGCCGAGCGGGTGATCGCCGACGGAGACGCGGACATGGTATCCATGGCCCGTCCGCTTCTGGCCGACCCCGAGTGGGTGCGCAAGGCGGCGACGGATCGGGCCGACGAGATCAATACCTGCATCGCCTGCAATCAGGCCTGCCTGGACCATGTCTTCGAGCGCAAGCGCGCGACCTGTCTGGTCAATCCCCGCGCCTGCTATGAAACGGAACTCAACTATCGTCCGGCTGCGGCGAAGAAACGCGTCGCCGTGGTCGGCGCCGGCCCGGCAGGCCTGGCCGCCGCGACCGTGGCGGCGGAGCGGGGCCATGAGGTGGACCTGTTCGAGGCGGCGGCCGAAATCGGCGGCCAGTTCAACATGGCCAAGCGCATTCCCGGCAAGGAAGAGTTCACGGAGACGCTGCGCTATTTCTCGCGCCGCATCGAGCTGACCGGCGTGCGGCTGCATCTCTCCACGCCGGTGGACGTCGAGCGATTGAAGGCCGACGGTTACGACGAGGTCATCCTGGCTACCGGTGTATTGCCCAGGGTTCCCGATATCGCTGGGTTGGACCACCCCAAGGTTCTGTCGTACGTGGATGTCCTCCTGCACGGCAAGCCGGTGGGCGAGCGGGCGGCGATCATAGGCGCCGGCGGCATCGGTTTCGACATGGCCGAGTTTCTGACCCACACGGGGACGCCGCCCAGCCTGGACGTGCCGCGTTTCTTCCGGGAGTGGGGTGTGGACATGGGCATGGACAGCCGCGGCGGGGTTGAAGGCGTGCGTCCGCAACCGGAACCGTCTCCGCGTAGCATCTACCTGCTTCAGCGCAAGACCGGCAAGCCCGGCGCCGGCCTGGGCAAGACCACCGGCTGGATCCATCGCGCCAGCATCCGCACCAAGGGTGTGGAAACCTTGTCCGGCGTTCACTACGACCGCGTGGACGATCAGGGCCTGCATATCATCATGGACGACAAGCCGCGCCTGCTGGAAGTGGATCACGTGGTGGTCTGCGCCGGCCAAGTCTCGCGCACCGACCTGCTTGCCGGCCTCCGGGACGCCGGGCTGTCTACGCACCTTATCGGCGGTGCGCACCTCGCCGCCGAGCTGGATGCCAAGCGCGCCATCGATCAGGGCAGCCGGCTCGCCGCCAGCCTCTGACCCAGGACCTCCGTCCTCGCCAAAGCCTTGCTACACTATGAGCGCGGATCAGCGGCGCCCGGCATGAGCCAACAACAACGACACCGGTGGCCGAACTTGCCTCGTTTCCCATGGTCACAGAGAAAGGACGCGGTTCTGTCCCCTTGGGAATGAGCGATCTGCATCCGTTGAACGGGCGTTCCGCCATGGCGCCCGGTAACTACCAATAACAAGAGAAGTCGATAACGACACCAGGAGGAGAGCACATGAGACGGCTAATCATTGCCGCATGCGCGCTGGGCGCCATGTTGACGGTCACCACCGTCCAGGCCAAGGAAGGAACACCGAATACCGCGAAATCACCCGCCAATGCCGAATGCGGCGCCTACACGCTGGCCCGCCAGCTCAACGGCGAGGGCGGCACGCCCGAACTCGTGCGCGCCACCTTTGCCTCACCGGGCATTCTTCGCAAGGAAGGCGACGTTCTCACCGCCTACGATATCGGTCTCAATGACGGCACCCGGGCGGTTTACGGCTGCCATCCCAAAGAAACCGAGTATCGCGGCCTGTTCGCCGCGTTCAAGATCCACAACGTCTACGATGGCAAGGGGCGACTCGTCCGCCAGGATTTCGTGCGGGAAAAGGACACCAAGGACAAGATCAGCCTGCACTATCGCTACGACGGCCCGTATCTGGTCTACGCCGAAGAGCTCTGCAACGTCCGCGTGATGTTGAGCAAGGCCCCGCTGTACCGGTTCACCTTCAAGTACGACAAGGCCCACCAGCGCCTGAAGGAAATCGACCGCAAGGCCGACGGCGAGCGATTCTGCACGGCCGGCAGCGGCAAGGCCAGCTACGTCTACAAAGGCAAGGGTGCTCTGTCCCGGCTGCCCAGCGCCATCCATTATTCCAAGGGACAGAACAAAACCCTCAAGTACGACTTCGACAAGCAGGGTCGCGTGACCGCCATTTCCGTGCCCGAAGACAAAGCGCAATTCGGCTACCGCTACAGCGGCGGTCGGATCGTCCACCACACCCTGAACAAACAGGCCTGGGACGACACCTACGCCGAAAACGGCCACTGGCAGAAGAGCAAGGGCAACACCGCCGACCTTACGACGAAGTACGACAAGGGAAATTTGGTTGCCCTGGAAAACGCCAGCGGCATGCCCATCGCTCGGCTGAACATGACGTACTGACGGGGCGAGTCACGTCGATCACCGTGCCCGAGGACAAGGCGCGGTTCGCCTACCCTTGCAAGGGCGGCCAGGTGGCGCACCACACTTTGAACAAGCAGAGTTGGGACGATGCTTACACGGCCGATGGCCGCTTGAAAAAGAGCAAGGGCAATACCGCCGAGCTTTCGGTGAAGCACCGGAAAGGCAAGCTGGTCGCCATCGAGAATGGCAGCAGTATGCTCATCGCGGGCATGAGTCCCGATTACTGACGCTAGGGCAGCGTCTGTCTTGTATATGATGGGCGCGGCAGGACTGGACCAAGGGCCCTTGCCGTGTGAAGACGGTTAGCGGCTTAACTTGTCTGCCAGATATTGCTTTAACAACCTCATTAGCCGGCTCGCACCACCCTAAGGAACATCTGAACTATTCGCTTTCTAGCCGAGAAGACGCGTCTGTTCGAGGACAGAGCAAAAAATGAGCGATTGTTTGCCGCATACCGCCTGTTTCAGGAGCTCATTGGCTCCCGAGGGCCCGTTTCCGGGCTCAGCAGGCGGAGTTCCGCCCTCAAGGCATCAGTTGCCTCCTCGCCAGGTACAGATTGGTCAGGCCGATCAACGAAAACACCTGTGCGGCGTTCTTCGCAATGCCACGGTAGCGCACCTTGCGGTAGCCGAACTGGCATTTGATGACGCGAAAGATGTGCTCGACCCGGCTGCGCACCGACGACCAGGAGCGGTTGGTGCGCTTGTTGGCGCCGGTGAGCTTGTGCGTGCTGCTCGCCTTCAGGGCCACGCCCCAGTACACGCCCGCTTTGCGCGCGGCACGCTTGAGTTCCTTGTTGACGTAGCCCTTGTCGCCGAACACGGCGTGGTCGTCCTCGCGCAGCAGATCCGGCAATTCGGTGATGTCCGCCACATTGGCCGGCGTGACCGAGGCGGTGTGCACCAAGCCGCTG
Source organism: uncultured Gammaproteobacteria bacterium (assembly GCA_963711725.1). Classification (GTDB taxonomy): domain Bacteria; phylum Pseudomonadota; class Gammaproteobacteria; order Nitrococcales; family Aquisalimonadaceae; genus CAVQFO01. Next base: position 6,173 of record CAVQFO010000049.1, read on the forward strand.
TTCACATCCGCGCCCACATGGATCTTCATCCCGAAGTAGTATTGATTGCCCTTCTTCGTCTGGTGCATTTCGGGATCACGCTGGCCGGCCTTGTTCTTGGTCGAGGCGGGCGCGCTGACGATGGTCGCATCCACCATCGTGCCACCCTTGAGCATGGCGCCCTTGGCGGCGAGCACATCGTGAATGACGTTCATCATCTGCGCAGTCAGCCCGTGACGCTCGAGCAGGCGGCGGAACTTCAATATCGTGGTCTCGTCGGGCAGCGCATCGTCGAGCAACTCCAGCCCCGCGAAGCGGCGCATGGAGACAATCTCGTAGAGCGCGTCTTCCATGGCCGGATCGGACAGGGCGTACCATTGCTGCATAAAGTAGATGCGCAGCATCGAGCCCAGCGGCATCGGCGGGCGACCGCGCCGCCCCGCCTTCGGATAATGGGGCTCAATCACCGCAATCAGCTCCTTCCACGGAACCACCTGTTCCATCTCCGCGAGAAACTTCTCCCGGCGCGTCTGCCGCTTCTTGGCCTCAAAGGCCTGCGAGGCAAAGGTGGTCTGCTTCATCGGTTGAACCCTGGTTGCACGCCCAGCCCGTATTATACCGAGCGGTGGATGAATTAATCAGAGTCTCCT
>CAVQFO010000050.1:0-19371 GCA_963711725.1 uncultured Gammaproteobacteria bacterium
CCGTGTTGGCGGAGTTGGAGTGAAGTAGATCGACCTGCGGATTCACGAAGGTCTACCAACTTGTCTCAGCCCGATTCGATCGGTCCAAGCGGAGTCGAGGGGAGTCATCCGAGGCCGCTCTCCAGCGGCGGTATGATCGTGCCGCTCGGCGACAAATCTGAAAGGGGAGCGCATGCTCAGCCGTGCTGTCTTCGTGTTCGGCCAGCGCTGAGTCGCTGGAGCCAGATGCCCATGCGCTCGCCCAAACTGCCAGTTTTGGGGACGGCACCGATCTGGCGGGCAAGCTCGAGCATGTTGAGCACCACTGAGTGGTGGTCAAGCAAGTCGCCGGCAAAGTGCGAGAATTCGGCGGTTTCAAATTCGATTACGCCCCCCGTTGGGCCAAAGCCGGGCGGGATGAGCGGCCCCGTCATCGTTCCGCTGATGCGCAACCGGACGGCGGCACCCGTGCCATCCAAACTGAGGTAGGGGCCGTCGATCACTTTGACCCGCACATCTGGTATGGCCCGGAACATGGTGTCCCGGTGGAAGTTGCGCACGGCGTCGCGCCCGCGCAAGGGCACCGGCGCGGCGGGATCGTCCCATAGGACTTCTTCGCTGCACAGTGACGCCACGCCCTCGGCGTCGTGGGCATTCACTGCCGTATGGAGGCGGTGAAGGAAATCGCGTGCGAAATCGGCGTCGATCCGTTGTGCCATCGGAAACTCCTCCAAGGATGGGCGGTGCCCACCATTTCTCACGCTAAGCCTGACTCGGGAAACCCATAGCCCATTCCTTCATGCCGCCGTAAACACAGGCAGCTTCATGGTGGAGTCGAACTTGTGAAGGAAGGCGCCCCCTTGCCTGGTCCAGTCAACTCTTAGAACAATCCGTTAGACCGTACACCTACGGTTTATGGCTCGCATATTCGTGCAGTAATTGGGGAAATGACTCCTGGGAAGGAAATTTCTCGAAACTGTATCTTGCGTCGATCTCGGCCCACTCAAGCTTTTCAGCTGTATACGTTTCGATGAATGGCTTGTAGTGCCGAGCATCCTCCAGCATGGTGGAGCGGACATTTACGAAGTCACACATGCCTTCGGGCCGCGTGAACAACCAGCTCATGCAATGTCCACAGAAAAAATGGCGCGTGCTCCCATGCAGTCCGCCGATCACGGGTTCTCCCGATGTGATCGAGCATGCCGAATCGGGGAAAAGCGAACTCAGACTGAACGCACTTGAGGACATTCTCTGACATCCCGTGCAATGGCAAGCCATGGTGATCAATGGCTCCGACGACACCTCAAATTCTATACGTCCGCAGCGGCAGTGGCCCTTTACAACTTCGTTCACGGCAAGCCCCCTTCGTATGAGCTGCTACGATGCGCTGGCCACAGCCTGGATGCAACGCAGTGGAATCCAGGAACCCCGGCTTCCGCTCCGTGCCGGCGAATTCCAACATCCACAACGAATCCGTGCCCATCCAGAACGTAGGGCGCAATAACCACAGGGCATTGCGCCGTAACAATCTACTCCTGCATGACAATATCGGCCGAAATTCCCACCGCTGGGATCGATCCCCTGTTCTCAAGCCAGGGGTTGGTTTCCCTGTCTTCGGGCCAACCAACCCCTGGCCCGTATTCCGTCGCGACCCCATCCCGATGGTCGGTGGTAATCGTTCCCTGCAGGATGTGGACAATACCCGGCCTGTCTTTGTGATCGTGGATCGGGCCGAAGATCCCGCCCGGCTCGATGGTGATCATCCGCATTCGAAGCTGGCGCCCTGCCGGACCCTCAATCTCGGGGCCGAGGTCAACCGTCGAAAGCAATTTCACCGCAACACCTCCTGCCTCCGGTGCTACTTGTTCGCTTGCCACATCCGTTTCTTCTGCGAAAGGTTTTGGGGCCCGGCATCGCGTTGCCGGGGAATACGGGATAGGTGCTCTCGAACCAAACATCAATGGCAGGTGGTTTAGGCAAGAGTAAAGACCTGACCCTGACCTGCGACCAAACGGAAACTTTGCGGCTGTCAGCGTGTGCCATTCGGGCCGTTGCGCGCGGGCGCACTTCGGCTACTATTTTCACCATGAGGGGGCTTTTACTGAGTTCGAGAGACGCCGACGTATTTACACGAGTGTGGCCAACCCTACTTTGCTTATCTGGGTAGGCGCAGCCCCGGCAGGGGCCAAAAAGGCCTGAGCCTTGTCGGGTTACGGCCGCGTGAATACGTCAGCGTTCCCCTAGACCACGCAGGGTAAACAGAGACGGTGACATGGCACAGGGAACGGTTGCGGTTGCTCTGATCATGCTGGGTGGGCTGATTACTGGCCATGGCGCGTTGGCCCGGACTAATCTGGTGGGTGCGGTGACGGATACTCCGCTTCCCCGTCAGATTGCTCTGCAGCAAGAATGTCGTCGGCGCCGCCGGGCGGCGACCGGTACTTAGCCCAGGTGCAGACCGCGCCTGTGGGGCGGGCGCCCAGCCGGAAGGCCGAGGAAAGCCCTCCGCAAGTCGCCCCCCTGTTCGAGCAAGCCGGCGTCCTGACGCCCCGCGGGGATCTGGTCATCGAGCCTTCACTGCAGTATTCCTATTCCTCCACCAACCGCGTTGCCCTCATCGGCTACACGATCATTCCGGCGATTACCATTGGGGTGATTGACGTGAGGGAGGTCCACCGCACAACGCTGATCGGTGCGTTGACCAGTCGTTACGGTCTGACCAATCGCCTCGAATTCGAGCTGAAGATTCCCTACGTTTATCGAAACGACGATTCCGTGACCCGTCCGTTCAATCAGGGCTCTGCGCAGAATACGGTCTTCAATGCGGAGGGTAAGGGGCTGGGTGACATTGAGCTAGCGATGCGTTACCAGATCAATAAGGGGGGCTACAATCGGGCCTATTACGTCGGGAGTCTGCGGTTCAAAACGCGTACGGGAACGGATCCGTTCGAGGTGCGCTATTCGCAGGCCTCTAGCGCCGCTACTGGAATGCTGCAGGAAGAGCTGCCTACCGGCTCGGGATTCTACGGCGTGCAGCCTGGGCTGACGGTGATCTATCCATCCGATCCGGCGGTTTTTTTTGGCGGGATCAGCTACCTGTGGAACATCAAGCGCGACGTCGACAAGTCCGTGGCGGGAAGTTATATCGGGACAGTCGACCCGGGCGACGCCATCGGGTTCAACATGGGCATGGGCCTGGGGCTCAACGACCGCGCTTCCTTCAGCATCGGCTACGAGCACACTATCATCACCAAAACCCGCTTTGAAGGCCGGGCGGCCCGAGATGCTACATCGGTGCAGCTCGGCACATTGCTTCTGGGGTATTCGTTCCGCTACTCGCCCAGCACCAGTTTCAATCTCACCATCGGCGCCGGACTGACCCAGGACACACCGGACGTTCAGCTCACGCTGCGAATGCCGGTCACGTTCTAGGGGGTGACTCCAGCGAACGCGCGGGTCAATCGGCGTCTTCTTAACGCAAGGAATTGGCCAGGGCCTGACCGACGGCGCCTGAAATGGCCATCGACCGCACCAGCGATCGGTTGGTGACGGTGGCGTCGATCACCGTAATGTTGCCGATGACCTGATTGTCCAGGGTGTTCTGTATTACCGTCAGTGCGCCGTTTCCAAGTTGGTCCGCCGACAGGCCGAACGTGTTGCCCGGGCCGTTTTGAATGACCTGGGCGGTGGACGCTGAAGCCCCGCTACCGGCAGGCAGCGAGAACCCGTTCTGAGCCACAAGCTCCCCGTTGACATAGGAGACGCGGGTGATCGCGAAGGACAGCTCTAAGCCCTGGGCCGCGTTGCCGACCCGGTATCCGCCGCGCAGGCCGGCCAGAGTATTCCGGCTGACCGGGGCCGTGGCGAGGGGGGCCTCGTCGACCGGCGGTATCGCCGCCTGCGCCGCACTCGTCGCGCACAGCGCCAGGATCAGGGACCCGGATGCCGTGAGGTGTTTCCATTGCGTAGCCATGCCGTGTCCCTCAGAAGTCGTTCGGGCCCGGTAGCAACAAGACGGCGTTCACGAGATTACTGGGCGCCAGCGCTGTTCCCAGTGGCGCTCTCGGCTGCACCTGCCAGTCCCGAGCGCTATTGAAAACGGCCTTGTCGGTGGCGTTGGTAATCACTAACAGAATCCGGACATGCCAGTTTTTCTCGAACTCCGTGCGTGTAACCACCCGTGTTCCGGAGGCCGGGTCCCCGAGCAGGACGCGGCCCGGGCCCACGCCCTTGATCACCACGAAATGCGCATAGCCCTTTTCCGAGATCAGCGCGATAGCCGGGATGTGCGCCTGCGCGAGCCTGTCGAGCCCGGCCCGGTAGCCGTTGGCCACATAGCCACGCGTATCGAGGTACTCTTTCATGTCCAGCATCGAAAAGCCTTCACGCTGGATCTTGGCCTGATTGCCGTGATTCCACATGGCCTTGAATATGGCGGCCTCTCCCACGGGATCGTGGAACTGGTAGGTCAGTAAGGTCGCCACCGCAGCCGAACCGCAGCTGTAGTCGTATTGCTGGCGGACAGTGGCCAGGAACTTGCGCTCTTGGATGCTGATGACATGGACCGACAGAGAGGCCGATCCGGCGCCGGGGATGACGACTTGGCCAGCCGGCGACGATGTGCCCCACAACAGGAGCAGGGCGCCCAGGAGGCTTTTCGGGGGGAACCCGGGGGCATAGGTCATCGGCGTCTGTCTCCCCGTGCGTGGCCGCTGCTGCAGCCTATTTCAGTTGCACGTTCAGGATCGTCGCGTTCTGAACGATCACATTGTTGCCCGAGTTCTGCACGACCGTTGCGAAACCGGAAATTCCGGCGAACGCACTGCCGGAGACGCTGTTGGTCCCCGTGACGTTGCCCGCGGCCTGGTTGTCATAGAGCTGGGCGTTGAGCTCATTGATATTGTTCACTGGGAACGCGGAGCCGCCACGCTCCGAGGCCAAGGCGGTGTCGGGGAGGCTGGCGCCGAGCGCTGGGTCGGGAGCATCGCCGGAGCCGGGCGGTTCGGCGACAACCGGCTTCACTGAGGTGGCGACGATGGCTGATACCGCTAGCGCAGCAATGATGCCGTGTCTCATGGCCAAATCCTTTACCTTTTCGAGCCAAAAACCCGGGAGGCAATCCCTCCCGGGTGCAGATGCCCAAACATGGTTACTGGAGCGACAGATTCGCCTGAACCGTCACACCCTGCTGTACCAGCGCGTTGGCGCCGGTGTTCTGGCTGACCGTGGTAATCCCTGCCGAGTTTGACAGGCTGCCGCCGGAGATGGAGTTGGACATGTCGAAGGTGCCAGCATTGCCGCCGGTTGAGTTGCCGCCGGCACCGCCCATGCCGCCATTACCTGTGGTGGCCGTCGCCAGTGCCTGGCCGCTGGTGGCGTCGCCGCCCATGCCGCCCGCGCCGCCGCCGCCGCCGTTGCCGGTAGCGGTCGCGCTGCCAGTGGTATTGGTGCCGCCGCCTCCGCCGGTCGCCGTGGCAGCGGCCGTACCGCTGGTCGCGGTTCCGCCGGCGCCGCCCGCGCCGCCGCCACCGGCATTGGCGGTCGAGGAGCCCGCACCACCGGCGCCGGAAGCCCCGCCGTTACCGGCATTGCCGCCCGCACCGCCGGCGCCGCCAGCCGCCGGCACGCCGTTGCCGCCGTTGCCGCCGCTGGTGTTACCGCCGGTGCTGTCGCCGCCGGTCGAGTTGCCCTCGGCCCAGCCGCCAGCGCCTCCCTGTCCGGCGTTGCCGACCTGGGCGCTGCCGCCCGAGGACGCGGCGTCAGCGTTTCCGCCGTTGGCCCAGGCGTCGCCGCTGTAAGCACTGGCATCGCCATTGCCGCCGTTGCCGCCCCGGCCACCGTCGCCACCGTAAACCGGCCCGCTGTCAGCGTTCGCGTTGGCGTAACCGCTGGCGCCACCATTGCCGCCGTCACCGCCCCGCGAGGCGTCTCCGCCGACGTTGCCGATTCCGTTCACGGAGCCGCCGTTGACGTTGCCGTTCAGCACCGTCGAAGCGGATACGGATGTGCTTCGGGAATCGATCGGATTGGTCGAGCTGTCGGTATAGGTGGAGTTGTCGTTGTAGCTGCTCTGATAGGCGTCGGATCCTTCGTTGGCGGCGGCTCCCGAGCCCGATTGGGTCGAGGTCGCCGTGGCCGTCTGAGAGCTAGATCCGTTGTTATGGTTCGAGCCCGTGTTCGTGGGGTTGGCAAATGCCGGGCTGACCAGTCCCAGGCTCGTTGCCGTTGTTGCTACCAATAAGGCGTTTTTCAGCAGTATGGCTTTCTTCATGATGGACCCCTGATATCGTTGGGTATTGACTCACCGGGCGCATTCCATCGACCCAGTGCCCGATATCTCCTTGCCAGTTCCGTGCCACGGCGAAAATGCTTCATTGGTTGTCTCATAACGTATTGAGAAGAAATGAAATTGAGCGAGGGGTCGGGGTTTGACGGGGGAAAGTTGGATGTGGAGGTCGTATCGAATATGAAACGGACCGTTCTCGCGATAAACCTTCTCGACGATTCCGGTGCAATATTTATCTATATGAAACAGGTGGTTGCCGCGTTCTCTTTTGATCCAGACAGAATGTGTTTCATCTCTGTAACATTTGGACCGGCGCTCGGCGACGGATGCTGCCACGCGCTGAAGGCGGTTCAAAAACGGGACTGCGGTTGGGGGCAGCGAAGGGGTGGGACGACCCTGGCTTATCACAGCCTGCGGTCATGAGGTTATGCCGTATTTCTTCATCAGACGATACAGGGTCACCCGGGCGACGCCGAGCTCCCGCGCGGCAACGGTCACGTTGTTCTGAGCATGCCTCAAACTGACCGTGATGGCGTTTCTATCCGCCGCGTCCCGGGCTTGTGCCAGGGTCCTCAAGCGCCGGGGCTGGAACCGGCGCTCAAGTCCCAGGTCGGTCGGGGTGATCAGGCGTCGTTCGCACATGACCATGGCGCGCCGGATTCTGTTGATCAACTCGCGTACGTTGCCGGGCCATGAATACCGTTTCATCGCTTGCATGGCGTGCGTGCTGAAGCCCTCCACGGTTTTGCTCTTCTCGGTAATGAAACGGTTGTAATAGTGCAAAGCCAGCGGTTCTATGTCTTCCGGGCGGTCGCTCAAGGCGGGAACCTGCAGACGAAGGACGTTAAGCCGATAGTAAAGGTCCTCCCGGAAACGTCCTTCCGCCACCGACTTTTCCAGATCTACGTGGGTGGCGGCAATCACGCGAACGTCCAGTTGGATTGGCTCTCGGCCGCCTACGCGTTCTATGGTCTGTTCCTGCAGGAAACGTAGCAGGTTGACCTGGAGATCCAGGGAAAGATCACCGATCTCATCCAGGAAGAGGGTGCCGTTTGCGGCGTCCTCGATCCGGCCTATCTTGCGCCGTGCCGCGCCGGTGAAGGCGCCGGCTTCATAGCCGAACAGCTCCGATTGGATCAGGCCGGGTGGTAGCGCGCCGCAGTTTACCGCTACAAACGGCCCTTTGGCCCGGCCGGAATTCCGGTGGATCGCTTGGGCGGTCAGTTCCTTTCCAGTGCCGCTTTCGCCCTGGATGAGAACCGGAGCATCAGCAGTGGCCATTTTGCGAATGCAGGCGAACACGCATTGCATTGCAGGGCTGGTGCTGACGATTTCACGCTTCGCGTCTTCACTGTTTGGGAACCCTTTAAAGCTCTTGAGCTGAGCCATGCCGTATGCATGGCCGAGCACCGCACCCAGTCGGGAGTAGTCGGCCGGCAGCGTATGGAAGTCGAAAAAACCTTGCCCGATGAAATTTCTGAATTCGGCTGCCTCCAGTCCTTCCGGAGAAACAACGGCCACCCATTCCATGTTTCCGCCCAGAAGCACGAGATCCTCGTCCGACGGTGCCGGACGGTCGGCCCGGTCCAACACCATCAGGCCCACCTTGATATCGCCGCGTGCGATCAAGTCTTCGGCCTGTTCGGTGCTGGTGGCGGCACGAATATCCCAGTCGGCGCTGAGGGCCCCCACATTAACCGCGGCCTGGGGCTCTGCCCCGTCCATATAGAGTAATTTCCGTTTACCCATTGGTTGTGCCCACCCATCCACTTTCTGTCCGGCGGCACCGCGGCCGGACCGGCAAACTTCCACACACCAGCCAGTATAGTTTTCCCCTATTGGGATATCACGAAGGGGGTGAGGGGATGTCCGGAGCCACCAATGCCGGCGACGCCGGCATAACGTTGGGTGTTCCGCTGGAAGACCTTGGGATGGGCGGGTCCCGGTCTGTGTGTGGTTGATTTCAAAATACTGAAAAAAAAGAGAAAGGCTTTTAGTGGGAAGCGGCTCTGCCAGCGTTCCGTCGGACCGGAACGGGGACCCCCAAGTCTCTTTAATAACCTCAAAGTGGGCGATCGGTGGTCTCCCCGCGAGAGGGAAGCCCCTAAAGGCGCCGCGGGAGTTCCGCAGTGCCTCCGGTCGGGTTGCTGGCGAGGCGAACAACTTGCCCCCTCCCAACCGACGACCGACCAGTTGTTCGGGCCACCTCTCCGCGGGCGCTCGTTTAAACAGCAGCATCCAATTCGATCTTTCTCGGCATGCAGTGGCCGAGGGTGGAATGGAACCGCTCGCTGTTGTACTCCGTTTCGATGCAGTGAATCACGCCCCGTCGGGCCTGTTCGCGAGTGTTGTAGCGCTCGCTGGCCAGCGCTCCATTCAGTATTCAGTGAACCGAAGATGCGCTCACTGACCGCGTTGTGCTCGCAGTTGCCCTTGCGACTCATCGAAGCGAGTAGGTCATGGTGGTCCTCCTTGAACAGGGATGAAGCTGTGCCTTTGTACAGCCGGAGAGCAGCGTGGCCGGAAAATCAGATCAAGGGAATCGGCTCAGGATGAGCGTAAATGGCTGTTTAGGCGGCGTTAAAGTTGTGGATGTCCCTGTTTCGCTTTCGCTGTTTCGCTGTTTCGCTTCGAGACGCCGCGCTCTTTATGGCGTCCCTTCCCAGGGCGGTGCTATGGGCTCGTTCTCCACGGTTACTTCATGGCCGTTAGGTCCATCCAAATCGCTTCCCAAACATGGCCGTCAGGATCGGCGAGGTTTCGGTTATACATAAAACCGAGGTCTTGAATGGCGTTGATGTCTGCCGTGCCGCCATTCTTGGCGGCCGCATCGTTCATCGCATCGACGGCTTCACGGCTGTCGCACGATAGGGCGAGCATGACTTCGCTTGAGGTTGAAGGCGGGATCGGGCGGTTGGTGAAACCGCGCCATTTTGCGTGGGTGAGGAGCATGACGTTGATTGCTTCGCTCCAGACCATGCAAGCGGCGGTGTCGTCGGTGAATTGTGGGTTGTTCTCGAAGCCGATGGCCGTATAAAAAGCCATCGAAGCATGGAGGTCTCGAACAGGCAGGTTTACAAAGATCATCCGGGGCACGGTTGCTTCCTCTTGGTCGTCGATAAAGGGACAACGGCATCCGTTGTCCACATATAGTCGAACGCCCGATCTCCATTTCGACAGGAAAGCTTAAACCGCATGCGTGAGGCTCATGGAAATTCGTGAATCCGTCACGCCCCGTCGTGACCCGAACTCAAATCAGCCTCACTTCCCCCCGCCCTGATCCTCCTGATCCATTTCCTCGAAGAAATCCGGGGCGGGCGGGTTGCCGTCGTAGATGAGGTTGGTGCGGTATTGCTGGTAGGCGGAGCGGGTGAAGGCGTAGGGGTCCACGGCGGCTTCGTTGCGGAGTTGGTTGGCTTGTTCCAGGTTGGCGCGGGTGTTGATGATCCGGAGACCGAACAGCGGCCAGCTTACCGCGCCGGTGGCGTAGTAGGTGATGGGATTGGTGGCGACGCCGGCGGGGTATTGCCAGACGTCTCGCGTGGTGGAAGGCCCCAGCACGGGGATAACGATGTACGGGCCTTCGCCCACGCCCCAGACCGCCAGGGTCTGGCCGAAGTCTTCGTTGTGGCTGCGGATATCCATCTGGGAGGCGACGTCGAACAGGCCGCCCAGGCCCCAGACGGTGTTGATCACGAACCGGGTGGTGTCGTGCAGGCTCTGGGAAAACTTGCCTTGGAGCAAGTCGTTGAGGACTACGCCCGGGTAGGAGACGTTGTCGAAGAAGTCGGTGACGCGATTGCGCACGAACCTCGGGGTGACGAAGCGATAAGCGTCCGCCGTGGGCTTGAGCACATAGGTGTCCACGCGGTCGTTGAACGTGTAGATGTTGCGGTTTACGGACACCCAGGGATCGGCGACATTGTCCGGCTGGTTGGGCGTCTGGGCGCAGCCGGCCAGAAGGACGATGCTCAGGAGCGTGGCGATCAGCCGCAGGCGGCCCGCGGGCGTCTTGGCAGGGCGGGGGTCGGTCATGTCCCTTCCTTCGAGTGATTTTCCGCAGAATGCGGTATTCCCGAGGTGATTTCCATATGCGGCTCAGCCGCGCCCATCCACGTCCCGCAGGAACTCCAGGACGGCGGCGTTGAACTCGCGCGGTTTCTCGATGGTGAACATGTGCCCTGCCCCCGGGATGACCACCAGACGGGCGTGGGGGATGTGTTGCGCCAGGTAGTGGGCATTGTCGAGGGGCCAGACGCGGTCGTCCGCGCCGTGGATCACCAGGGTGGGCACGCGGATGTCGTCCAGACGCGGGGAGTTCGGCTTGTGGGAAAGTGCGGCCTCTAGCTGCGCCTCGAAGGCGTGGGGCGGCTGCGGGTCGGCCTGAACCAGTTTCAAGACGCGGTCGGTGAGGTCCGGGACCTTGGCCCGGAAATCCGGGTGGTAGAACACCCGGTTCATGGCCTCCATCACGGTGCGTAAGTCGGTTTCGCTTCGATCCAGGGAGAGGGCGTCGATGACTTCCTGATCCGTGGGCACGGCGGCGGGGTCGTTGGCTCCCACGCCGGTGCATCCCAGCACCAGGCTGCGCACGCGCTCGGGCGCCATGTGGTAGAAGTCCTGGGCCGTCAGGCCGCCCATGGATACGCCCAGCAGGTGCGCGCGTTCGGCGCCGGCGTCGTCCAGGACCGCCCGCAGGTCGCGGGCGAACAGCTCCGTGGAATAGGGGCCTTGCGGCTTGTCGGAACGTCCGGCGCCGCGGTTATCCATGGCAATGACGCGATAGTGCCTGGCGAAGTCCGGCAGTTGCAGCGCCCAGGACTGCACGGTGCCGCCCAGGCCCATGATGAGTGCCAGGGGCGGGCCGTCGCCGTGGGTTTCGTAGTAGAGGCGGGCGCCTTCGTTGTCGACGTAGGGCATAGGTTCAAACCGGATGGCTGCGGGTCGGAGGCGCTCACTTTATACATCGACGCCGCGCCTGTGAACAGTGTGGATGGCGGTTAGCCGCCGCCCCGGTGATCCAGGATCCAGTCCACCGCGGCGCCGATACCGTCTACCGTTTCGCCGCCCCGGTGGACCGCGTTCTGGTCGCCGGAACGGTATTTTCCCGTGCGCACCAACAGGGCCTGCAGGCCCGCGTCCAGCGCGCCGTTGACGTCCGACTCCACGTCGTCGCCCACCATCACCGTGGCATCGGCCTCGCCCGCCATGCTGGCAACTGCGCCGGCGAAAAAGGCGTAGGCCGGTTTGCCGATGACTTCGGCTTCCACTTGGGCGGCGTATTCCAGGGCGGCGACGAACGGCCCGGCATCCAGGCTCAGCCCTTCGTTCTCGCTGAAATAGCGGTTCTTGGCCACGGCCAGCAGCGGTGCTCCGTCCTGGATCAGGCGAAAGGCGCGGTTGAGGTTGTCGTAGGTGAAGGCCGGGCCGGCGTCCGCCACGACCACGGCATTGGGCCGGCCGGGTGGCAGGTCCGCGAAATCCGGTTCCAGATCCGGGTGGATCAACAGGTGCGGGGTCAGCCCCCGGTCGCGCAACACCCGTTTGGTGGCTTCGGCGGCGGTGAAGAGTTCGTCGTCCTCCACCGCCAGGTCCAGGTCATGGAGCTGGGCCAGCAGACGCGCCTTGGTCTTGCGGGTGGTGTTGGTGACAAACCGTACCGGCAAGTCGTTCTCGCGAAGCCGTGCCAGGGCCTCCGAGGCCCCGGGCAGCCGCCGGTCGCCTTGGTAGAGCACACCCGCAAGATCCAGCAATATTCCGTGAATCATCGCCGCCGTTCCTTCTGGCCGCATCCCAGGCACAAGGTCCCGCTTCTCCAATCAGCATAAACCGAATTGGTGCTTGCGTGATGACGCGGCGGCGGGACTTGCCGGGTGCCCGTGTTCGATGGTCGGGGCCCGGGCGAGGGGCTTCAATGTGGGCTGCGCAGGATAATCAACCGGCCGCCGTCCTGATTGCCCGGGTCGAAGGGGACCTCCACGCCGTCCACGGCGACGGTTTCGCCGTCGGCCCGCTGCAGCCGGTCCGGGTTTCCATTGCCGCTCAGGAGCTGGTCAATCTCCATGCCGACCAGTTCGGCGGCCGGGTAGCCGGTCAGGTCGCCGGCCAGGGCGTTGAACGCGGATACGCGGCCGTTGCCGTCCACCACCAGCGCTGCTTCTTCGATCGTATCCAGCAGCAGGTCTCGGGCGGCGGAGGCGGCCGCGAGTTCCTCGGCCAGACGCTTGCGTTCGCTGATGTCCTGAATCTGTGTCACCAGGTAGGCGGGTTCGCCGGTGAGATCCGGAACCACGGAGGCGCTGATTGATGCCCAAACGACACTGCCGTCCTTGCGGAGATAGCGCTTTTCCAGCCCCGCTCCGGCCCGCTTTCCTTGGGCGAGCAGGCCGCGCAGCGCCCCGCTGCTGGGGTCGCGGTCGTCCGGGTGGGTCAGCTCCGGGGGCGCCTTGCCGATGATCTCCTCGGGGCTGTAGCCCAGGAAATCGCAAAGGGCCTGATTGACCGCCATGATTCGGTACTCGCTCAGGGAGGTCATGGCCATGCCCACGGCGGAGTCGTCGAAGGCGCTGCGGAAACGGGCCTCGATGTCGCGCTTCTCGGTGACGTCGGAAAACACCACCACGGCGCCGGTGACCCGCCCGCCCTCCACGATGGGCGAGCTGGTGTATTCCGCGGCGAACAGAGTCCCGTCGCGCCGAGTCAGGACGTCGCCGGATTCCTGGCGGGGCAGGCGTTCGTCCATGCTGGCCAGCATGGACCAGTCCGCGGCGTGGATGGGTTGCTGGTCGGGGCCGTAGGGCTGCAGGCGTTCCAGCACGTCGCTGCCCAGGAGGTCCGACGGGCTGTAGCCCAGAATCGAGGCCGCGGCCGCGTTCGCGAAAACGATGCGGCCGTGGTTGTCCAGCCCCAGAATCCCTTCGGCCGCGGTATTGAGGATGATGTCGCGCTGGTGCCCCAGCTGTTCGAGCGCTTCCTCGGCGCGCTTGCGATCGGAGATGTCCTGAATCTGGGAGATGATTTCCTTGGGGTCGCCCTGGCGGTCGCGGATCATGGTGGCGTTGCTGAGAACCCAGACCACCTGGCCGTTCTTGTGCAGATACCGCTTTTCCACCTGATAGTGTTCGGTTTCCCCCGCCAGCATTCGCTCGATGTAGCCGGGCGTGATGTGCTGATCCGCGGGGTGGGTGAGCTGATGGAAGGTCATGTCGCGCAGTTCCGCCGCCGTGTAGCCCACCATCTCGCAGAAGGCATGATTCACGCGGTGGCAGCGGCCGCTGTAGGGATCGAATAGCACCATGCCTACGCCGGCCTCGTCGAACACGCTTCGGAACAGCGCTTCGCTTTCCTTCAGTGCGCCCTCGGCGCGCTTGCGCTCGGTCACGTCGCGGGTGACCGAGATGACCTGCTCCGGTTCGCCGGTTCGCGGATTCGTAAGGACGCGCTGGGTGCTCTCCACCCAGATGTGCACCCCGTCCTTGCGCCGCACTTTGTAGGTTCCGCGGTAGACCCCGGGGTGGCGCAGGGCGTAGGCGTGGCCCATTTTGATCCGAGGCAGATGTGCCGGGAAGAACAGGTCGTAGGCGGACAGGCGGATCATTTCCTCCGGCTCGTAGCCCAGCAGGGTGCGGCTGGCGGGAGAGGCGTAAAGCGTGCTGCCGTCCGGGGCATGGCGGGTGATGAGGTCGGTGGCGTTTTCGGCCAGCAGCCGGTAACGCGCTTCGCTTTCGGCCAGTTGTCCCAGTGCCTGGTCTCGTTCTTGGATGCGTTCGGCCAAAGAACGGTTGGCCTCGGAAATTTCCCTTGTGCGCCGCTCGACTTCGTCCTGGATGGCCTGGTTGCGCCCCAGCAGATTGCGCAGATAGAGGTAGAGCAAGGCAGTGAGCGCCAGCCCGAACAGCAGTGCCAAGCCGCTGCCCCAGTGGGCGGTGGTGGGAAAGATGCCCTCGGCCGGGGTGAACGTCACCCGCCAGGTCCGCCCCGCGACGTGCAGATCCCGGGTGTAGCTGGCCTCGGCAGCGCGGGGCGCGGCATCGTGCTGCCGAGCGGGGTCGCGGTAAAGCGGGGTGGGATGATCGGGATCGGTGACGTCGTCCAGCCACAAGGTCAGCAGATGGCGCAGGCCGACATCGGCGCCGGGGGCGTTCATGAAACTCACCACGTCGGGCAGCCGGAAGCCGATCGCGGTCATTCCCATCGGTCGTCTTGGGGGGGGGTTGGCGCCGCCGCCGCTTTCCCGATAGATCGGGAGTACCGCGATCAGCCCGTAGGGCGATTGGCCCGGCCGGTGCCCAAGCAGCTTGATCTTGCCGGTGGCGGCGGGCTTCCCGGTCTTGAGTGCGCGCTCGATGGCCTGGCCGCGCTCGTCGGCGTGCTCGCCCAGGCGGGGCGTGAAGCCCATGGCAATACGACGGTTCTCCGACGGCTCGGTCATGGTGGCTACAAGGTAGTGGTCTTGTTTGGCGGCGGGTATCGGCTTGCCCTGATCGTCCAGCTGGAAGAGGTGGAAGTCGGTGTGCCCGGCGGCTTTCATGGACTCCACGAAACGTCTGCGCTCCTTCTCCGGTACGTATCGCATCCATGTCACGAACTCCACGCCGCGATGGGTGTGAAGGATCGGTTGGACGTAATTGTGAAATTCGGTGGAGGTGACCGCTTGGGAGTTGCGGCGGAAGGAACCGACGTAGGAGAGGATATCCAGGCTGGACTGAATCCCCGTTCGGAAGGTGGTCACGGCCTCGCCCGCCGCGTGCCGGAAGGCGTAATCCCAGCGTTGATTCTCGGACCGATAGGCCAGGGCGGCCACGGCCACGGTGATCAATATGCCGGCGACTGCGGCCAGCAGGGGTGCCAGCCGGTATCCCCGCAGCCCTCGCGGGCCGGTGCGCCGGTTATTCTCGCTGTCCATATCGGTTCGGTCTCGGGCCCTTGGGATTACGCGGAATGGCGCCGACGCCTCCGCCTTGGTCGAGCCTCTGATCCCTGTCCTTATTCTGCGGTCTAAGCGGGACCGTGGAAAGCGGTCCCAAGTGCTGTTTGTACTTTTTATGGTTCTTGCGACGCCGGTGGCTCGGAACGGCTCTGCCGCTTGAGCGTATCGGCGGCGAAATCGAAGGAATCGTAATACAGGTGTTCCGGATTCAGGCCATGATGTTCGAAATCGCGCCGGGCGGATTCGATCATGGCCGGCGGCCCGCTCATGTAGATATCGAAGTCGCTGAGGTCGCTATGGTCCTGCAGGAGGATGTTGTGGACCAGGCCAATGTGGCCGCTCCAATTGTCCTCGGGTTGGGGGTCGGAGAGCACGGGCACGTAATGGAAGTCCGGGTGCTGTTCGGCCCAGCCGCGGGGCAGCGAGTCCAGATAGAGGTCCCGGGCGGAGAGCACGCCCCAGTAGAGGTGGATTGGGCGCTGGATGCCGAGCTCGAAGGCGTGCTCGATAATGCCTTTTAGCGGCGCGAATCCGGTTCCTCCCCCATCATCAGGATGGGCCGGGCCGAGTCCTCGCGGAGGAAGAAGTTGCCGTGGGGCCCTTCCAGGCGCAGCAGAGCCTTCTCGTGCATGTCGCGAAACACCTTGCTGGTGAATTCGCCGCCCGCCACGTGGCGGATGTGCAGCTCCAGCAGATCATCGTCGTGGGGGGCGTTGGCCAGGGAGAAGGCGCGGCGTCGGCCGTCGCGCAGCAGGATGTCGATGTACTGGCCGGCCAGGAACTGCAGGCGTTCGTTGCCCGGCAGCTTCAGATACAGCCGTTTGACGTCATGGCAGAGGTCTTCGATCTTGACCACGCGGCAGGGCAGCTTGCGGGGCTGGATTTCGTCCGCGCCGCGGACCTCGCGCACTTCGATAACCAGGTCCGAGCGGGGGCGGGCCTGGCAGAACAGCGCCTGGCCCACTGCCGCTTCCTTTTCGTCCAGGGCCTCGGGCAGCTGATCGCCCGGATAGTCGATTTCGCCCTCGACCACCTTGCCCATGCAGGTTGCGCAGGTACCGCCCCGGCAGCTGTAGGGGATCAACAGGCCCTGGCGCAGGGCGGCGTCCAGCACGGATTCACCGTCTTCCACCTGGAATGCGTGTCCACTGAGCAATACGGGCCTTGTTCTGGCGTACCTCGTTCGGTTGTTCTGCTGTAATCGGGTAAGCGGTATAGTCGGCAGCGGCGGGCTTCAGACCTTGATGGTGATAGTGATTATGCCAGTCTGCCAGCGTCAGCTTTTTCGACCGTAGACGATGCGATAACTATAGCGTTTTGGAGCTATGGAAGAGATGAGTCTGGCACCAAGGCTTGCGTTATAGAAGGCCTAACCGATCTTAGCGGTTCCACGGCTAGTAAGATAGTGAATTTATTTGCCGGTAAACAGCACAGATGTCCAATTTACACTTGGACCTACCAATAGTCTTCAGGTTGATCAAGATCCGTGTACACTGGACGGTGCATGGCGACACTGGGCGGTGAGCAAGACTGTGAGCGAAGGTGTGCTCAGGATTTATGAAGACGGCGTGCTGGTTGGCACCGAATCTGGTAATACCAAGCCTATAAGCGGTGTGAGTTATATTAATATAGGCGCATCTACTGCTCCTGACGTTTTTTATAACGGCATGATAGATGATTTTCGGATTTACGACAGGGCACTGGCGATGCAGAGATAGAGGCATTTGCGGAGCCCACAATTACTATTTCAGGTTCGGTTGGCAGTCTGAGCGGCGTGACGATGAACGGTCTGCCCGGCAATCCGGTTACCAGCGGCGGCGGCGTATACAGTGCTACGGTAGAGTTCCGGCTGGAACGGCACGGTTACACCTTCCAAAAACCGGTTATACTTTCAATCCAACTGAGAGGGTGTATAGCAACGTGACTTTCATCTGAGAGTAATCAGGATTATACTCCGATCATCGATGCGATAGTTGATATCAATCTGCTAGGGTGGTGGAAATTCGATGAAGGCAGCGGTACTGCATGACAGATTCTTCCGGTTACGGACATCACGGTACTATAAGCAGTGCAAGTTGGGTAGATGGTGTTGACGGCAATGCATTGAGCTTTAACGGCACCAGTGATTATGTTGATATGGATCCGGCTGCTTTGGATATGATAACGACTCAGGTAACTTTTGCTTTCTGGCAATATGGAGGCGAGACTTGCGACAACGGTGTTCATCATTATCTGCTCGGTACTCTATCCAACGGCGGCTCTGTTACCAACATGTATAGGGTATTATATGTAACCTCCGGCGATGCAGTTCAATGGGTGGCTGGTTCGGAAAACATTGCTTTGGCTCCAACTTCGGAATCGGAATACAAAGGTCAGTGGAACCACTGGACCATGACCAAGGATACGGTTTCTGCTGAAATGAAGATTTATCTCAATGGTGCACTGTTTCACAGTGGTGTGGATAAAGACAACACGCTAACGGCGGTGGAGGAATTTAAGCTGGGCTGTAGTGGCGATGGGGCAAACTTTTATGACGGGGCTATAGATGATCTGCGTGTTTACAATAAAGTTCTCAGTGTAGCTGAGGTTCAGGATTTGGCAGGCGTAAGTATTCTTTAAGGGTTTTTGGAGTTTCGATGACGGCAGTCCTAACGACGTTTCGGGAAATGAGCGACACGGGATACTGATGGGCGATGCGGAGATAGTCTATGACGAACAGCCAGGCAATGTTCTTCATCTCGATGGCGATGGTGACTATATGGATATTGGTAATGGTGAGTGGACCAATCCAGGTGATGAGTTTACAGTAACGGCATGGGTAAAGGTTGATAATTTTGACACTGCTTATCAGACAGTTCTAGCCAAGGGTGATCAGGCATACAGGCTCAGCAGATACGGCGATACGAGTGACAGCATGAGCATCTATATGAATTCCGATTCGAGCACTTATCATCATTGTGATGGCGAAACAAACGTAAATGACGGCCAGTGGCACTATCTGGCAGCGACATACGATGGTCAGGATTTGAAGTTGTATATTGATGGCGTTGTTGAGCCTGAAACTGCGACGTTTAGCGGTTTGAACAACAATACTGATCCGCTGTGGGTAGGTGGCAACAGCCAATGGTCGCTACTGGGAAGGGTTAATAGACGATGTTCGTTTTTACCCGGAAGTGTTGACGGCAACAGCGATAGAGACACTAGCTGGTGTGGAATATTGTTTCTGCGAGGAAGCAGATTTCAATTGTGACTGCGTATTAGATTTTAGAGATTTAATAGAGATGTCAAATCGGTGGTTGTTGAACGATTATGCGGTTGATGCTTGTGAGCCGGACGACGAACCATCTTCAGGTACATTATACGTTCAGTACAAATTCAGGGGATATAGTTTATGATTCGTCGGGCTATCAAAGAGATGGAGCGATAGAAGCGATCGGCGATGCCAACGCAGTTTGGGACAGCAATGGCCATATCGGTAGCTGTGTAGCGTTTGACGGCAACAGCAGTATATCACTGCCAGAGGAAATTTTCGGCGATATCTCCGATGCTATTACAGTTTCGATGTGGATAAATATCGATTCTGAAGTTATTAGTTCGGCGAAATTCAAGGCTGGCCCAAGCGACCCGAACCTTTGGGACAAAGTGAGTTGGAATCCCGGTTATGTATACGAATCTAATGATGTCTGGATGCACTATGGGTTTGTTAAAGAGGCCGGCAGCGGGATTATGCGGATATATCATGACGGTCTTCTGGTGGCCCAAAGCCAAGGCAACACAAAGGCCATCAACGGTGCCAATGCAGGAGAATCTTATATGGGCGCAGGTAACGGCAGCAGCGGTGAGCCTTTCATCGGGCGGATAGACGATTTTGAGATTTATGATTATGCAATGTCACAGTCAGAAATATTATACCTTGCAAAGGGGCAAAGCAGTCGTGTAACCCAGCCTATTAAGCCAGTCTTTACGCCAGTGGATCCGTATGATGATGGTGTAATAAACTTGCGAGATTTTTCGATGATCGCCAATAAATGGCTGCTGGATTAGGTGTCGCTTTAAAAAAGCTGATAATCGATTTTGATATTGTTGCAAAAAAAGTTTTACGGAAGAGGTGTATGCATACCAAAAGGCTAATTCCGGTGGTGATGCTGATGATTTTGGTCACTTTAACTATGACTAC
>CAVQFO010000051.1:0-35633 GCA_963711725.1 uncultured Gammaproteobacteria bacterium
CGGCCTACATTTCTTGTTCTCCGCTGTAGAATCACCGCCATGGAACTCCCCATTGACGGTGTACTCCCCGAAATCGGCCGGGCCCTGGCCGAGTCCAACGCGCTGGTGCTGAAAGCGCCGCCCGGCGCGGGCAAGACCACCCGCGTGCCCCTCTATCTGTTGGACCAGCCCTGGCTGAGCGGCCGGCGCATCGTCATGTTGGAGCCCCGGCGCTTGGCGGCTCGCGCCGCCGCCCGGTACATGGCCGCGCAACGGGGCGAGAGCGTCGGCGCCACGGTGGGCCACCGCATGCGCATGGATACCAAGGTCGGCCCCGCCACCCGCATCGAGGTGGTCACCGAAGGCGTGCTCACCCGCATGCTGCAGGACGATCCGGAACTCTCCGACTACGGCGCCATCCTTTTCGACGAATTCCACGAACGCAGTCTGCAGGCGGACCTGGGCCTGGCTCTGGCCCGGGAGTGTCAGCAGGCGTTGCGGCCCGATCTGCGGTTGCTGGTCATGTCCGCGACCCTGGACGGCGAGCCGGTGGCGCGGCTGCTGGGGGATGCCCCGGTGGTGACCAGTCGGGGCCGTAGCTATCCGGTGGATATGCACTACAGGCCCGCCGGCTCCGGGCCGGTGGAGCTCGCCGTGGCGCGGACGGTACGGCAGGTCCTGGCGAGCGAACCCGGCTCCGTGCTGGTTTTTCTTCCCGGTACGGGTGAGATCCGCAAGGTCCAGCGGCTACTCGCCGACGGCTTGCCCGACGATGTGCTGCTGGCCCCGTTGTACGGCAACCTGTCTCAGGCCGAGCAGGAGGCCGCCATCATGCCCGCGCCACAGGGCCGCCGGAAGGTGGTTCTGGCCACCGCCATCGCCGAGACCAGCCTCACCATCGAGGGCGTGCGCGTCGTGGTGGACGCCGGCCTGGAACGCCGCCCCCGCTTCGATCCCGTCAGCGGACTCACGCGCTTGGTGACCATCCGGGTTTCCCAGGCGGCGGCCGAGCAGCGCGCGGGCCGTGCCGGCCGCATTGAACCGGGCGCATGCTATCGGCTCTGGGCCGAAGCAGAGCAGAGCCGCCTGGCCGCATTTTCGCCGCCGGAGATCATGGAGGCGGACCTCAGCGGCCTGGTGCTGGAGTTGGCCCAGTGGGGCACCCAGGAGCCGGGCGAACTGGCCTGGTTGGACCCGCCCCCGGCGGCGGCCTGGTCGCAGGCCCGCGGCCTGCTCCGGGAACTGGGCGCGCTGGACGCTAACGGGCGGATTACCGAGCACGGCCGCGCCATTGCGGGGCTGGGCATCGCGCCGCGCCTGGCGCACATGGTGATCAACGGCGCCCGCCTGGGCTGGGCCCGCATGGCCTGCGAGCTCGCCGCCGTGCTGACGGAGCGGGATATCGTCTCCGGCGATGCCGGCCGCGATAGCGACGTCGCTTCGCGCATTGCCGCTCTCCGGGCGGGCGGGAAAGGGCGTCTGACCCAGGTACGGCGGGCGGCGTCCAATCTGTTGCGGCGGCAGCCCGGCAGCCCAGAGGAACCGGAGACCCACGACAGCCCCGGTATCCTGCTCGCCTTCGCCTATCCCGACCGCATCGCCCAGCGCCGTCCCGGCCGCGATCCGCGCTTTCGTCTCGCCAACGGTCGCGGCGCCTGGCTTCTGGAAGCGGATTCCCTGCGGGAATCAGAGTTCCTGGTGGCCGCGTCCTTGGACGGCAAAGCGCAGGACGCCCGGATCTATCTGGCCGGCGAGTTGAGCCGCGCGGCGCTGGAAGAACACTTCGCCGACGCGTTCGAAACCGCCGAGCAGGTCGACTGGGACGACGACGCCGGTGTGGTCCGTGCCCGCCGCCAGCGGCGCTATGGCAGCCTGGTGCTGGCGGACACGCCGCTGCACGACCCCGATCCCGAGGCGATAACCGCCGCCCTGATGGCCGGCATCCGCCAGCGGGGCCTGGATTGCCTGCCCTGGACCAAGGAGCTGCGCCAGTGGCAGGCCCGGGTGGAATTCCTGCGTGGCGTCGAGGGTGAGGAATGGCCGGAGTTCAGCGATGAAGCTTTGTTGACGGAGTTGGAGGCGTGGGCCGCGCCGTTTTGCCCCGGCGTGACCCGACTGTCCCAGCTCAAGGGCTTTCCCCTGAAGTCGGCGCTGGAGGCGCGGCTCGGCTACGAGCGGCTGCACCGGCTGGACGACCAGGCACCCACCCATATCGCAGTGCCCAGCGGCTCACGCATTCGTCTGGATTACGGCGCCGGCGAGACGCCGGTGCTGGCGGTGAAGTTGCAGGAACTGTTTGGCCTGGAGGAGACGCCGAGAGTCGGCGGCGGGCGTGTGCCGGTGATGCTGCACCTGCTGTCCCCGGCGCGCCGGCCGGTGCAGGTGACCCAGGACTTGGCCGGGTTCTGGCGCGGGGCGTATCACGAGGTGCGTAAGGACCTGCGCGGGCGGTATCCCAAGCATCCGTGGCCGGAGGACCCGACGACTGCCGCGGCGACGCGGCATACCAAGTCGCGGTCGTGATTTCTGCGGGGATCTATTGAGCTTCAGGTCACGAAGGGCACGAAGCTCTCACGAAGGAGCACGAAACGTTTACCGATATGGAGCAGCGCGAAATCCTGGGGGATTCTGGATTTCACTTCGTTCCATCCCGGCTACGTCCCTGCCCGTTCGCCGTCATTCCCGCGTAGGCGGGAAACCATGCCTTTGAAAAGACTGGATTCCCGCCTACGCGGGAATGACGAGGTGGTGTTGAAGGGGGGCGAAATCCCGGATTTCGATGCCTTTCCCGACATCCGCCAAGGGAGACGCGATTAACCACCGACGTTTGCTAGTACGTCCCATCGCCCCTCCGCGGGAGAGGGACAGGGAGAGGGGGAAATCACCTACTTCCGCATCATCTCAAATTCCCCGCCGAAACCTCCCGCCACTCCCCCGGTTCCAGTTCATCCAACCGCCACGGCCCCACCGCCACGCGGATCAGGCGCAGCGTGGGATGCCCTACCGCCGCCGTCATGCGGCGGACCTGGCGATTGCGGCCCTCGGTGAGCGTGAGCTCGATCCATCGCGTGGGGATATTCTTGCGGTAGCGGATGGGTGGATTGCGCGCCCAGACTATCGGTTCTGGGATCAGCTTGGCGCGGGCGGGCCGGGTCATCCCGTCCTTGAGCTTCACGCCTCGGCACAGCTGTTCGATGGCTTCCGAAGACGGCGAGCCCTCCACCTGTGCCCAATACGTCTTCGCCAGCTTTGCCTTGGGATTGGCGATGCGTTGTTGCAGACGGCCGTCGTCGGTGAGCACCAGCAGCCCCTCGCTGTCGTAGTCCAGCCGGCCGGCGGCGTAGACCCCGGGGACGGAGACGTGGTCCGCCAATGTCTCCCGGCCCCGGTCGTCGGTGAACTGGCAAAGCACGCGGAAGGGCTTGTTGAGGACGATCACAGTACTCATCGAGACATTCTTTTGAGGTTGAGCTACAGAATGTGTACTAGCCGACTAGCCGGCGCTGTACTAGGTTCAGTTCATGAAGGGTTACGGCCAGTTCTGCCCGATGGCCAAGGCCGCCGAGGTCATCGGCGGGCGTTGGACGGTGTTGATTCTACGGGAACTGATCTGCGGCGCGAGCCGATTCAATGAAATCCGGCGCGGCGTGCCGTTGGTGTCGCCCAGCCTGTTGGCCCAGCGCCTCCGCGAGTTGGAGGCCGCGGGCGTGATCCGGCGCGAAGGCGCCGCTTCGTACCACCTCACCGAAGCCGGCCCCAGAGGGACTTTGAGCCGGCGGGAACGATGCCCGCAACTCACAAACCCAGCGAAGGTACTCGATCATGAATTCCCAGGATGTCGCGAATCACTACGGCCGTTCCGGTGTCGATGAGTCCGTCCGGGCGGCATTGCAGGCAGCGGGGCTGGAGCCCACGGCGCTGAAACCCGAGGATCTGGCGCCCCTGGACGAATTCCATACCGGGGGCAGCCGCGCCACGCGTGAGCTGATCGAACTGGCGGGCTTCGCAGCCGATCACCATGTGCTGGATATCGGCTGCGGCATCGGCGGGCCGGCGAGGCAACTGGCCCGGGCGGTGGGCTGCCGTGTCACCGGTGTGGACCTGACCCCGGCCTACTGCGAGATCGCGCGCTTTCTCAGCAGCGGCACCGGCCTGGATGCCCGGGTTTCGTTCCGCCAGGGCGATGCCACCGATTTGCCTTTCCCGGACGACAGCTTCGACGGCGCCTGGACCCAGCACGTGACCATGAACCTGCCCGACAAGGACCGCCTGTTCGCCGAGGTCGCGCGGGTGCTGCGGCCGGGCGGGATCTTCGTGCAGTACGAAATTATCCAGGGAGACGGTGAGCCGCTTACCTACCCCGTGCCCTGGGCCCGCTCGCCCGAGACCAGCTTCGTCGGAACGGAGGACGAGCTTCGGCAAGGGGCGCGACGCGCCGGTTTTCGCGAAACAGTCTGGCAGGACACTACCCGCGAGGCAGAAGCCTTCTTCGTCGGCATCCTCGGAAAGATGGGCCAGGCCGGTGCGCCGCCCTTGGGTTTGCACATTCTCATGGGGCCGGACATGGGTACCATGGCGAAGAACCTGCTGGAGAACATTCAGCGCGGCCGCGTGCGAGTGGTGCGGGCGAGGTTCGTTCTGGATTAGCAGGACCGTCGGTAAACCACGAAGATCCAATGTAGGTCGGATTAGCGAAGCGTAATCCGACATCAGATTTTGCGGCGTTGCCGGATTGGTGGGTTACGCTTCGCTAACCCACCCTACATTTATGGCCCTGTCTCTTCTCGCGGGTTGTGCTCAACTGATTGCAAACGTAATCGAGAATCGTTATCATTCGCGAAAGTTTGACAATGCACCTGGAGCAGACCATGAAGAAGATCCTGAATCGCTGGGCCGTGCTGGCGGTGGCCGCGGCCGCCGTGGGATTTGCCGGCGCTGCCATGGCGGACGACCTGCCGGTGATCAACCTCACGATCCATAAGGCTCAGTTCGAGCCCACGCAGCTCAAGGTGCCGGCCGGCAAGCGATTCAAGCTCAAGGTCACCAACAAGGGGCCGGGTATCGAGGAGTTCGAAAGCATCGACCTGAACCGCGAGCAGATCGTGCCGCCCGGCAGCACCATCCAGGTCTATGTCGGGCCTTTGCAACCCGGCCGCTACAAGGTTTTTGGCGATTTCCATCCCGATACCGCCAAGGCGGAGTTGATCGCCGAGTAGGGCGGGCCCGGCGCCCGCCGGGCCTTTGATACACACCGAAAATTCGCGCGGCCGGCCAACCCCGGTCCACGGCCGCGCTTTGTCCGAATCCGACACAGGGGGCAGTCATGAGCAGGAAGGCAGCACGAAACGCGATCTGGGTACGCTGGTCTCCGGCGCGCTGCTGGCGGCGAGCGCACCGGCATGGGCATTCAACTATTACGAGATGGAGGTCTATCCCTATCGCACCGCGGCCAAGGGTGAGCTGGAGCTGGAAAACAGCACCGCCTATACCGCGCTGGGCACCAAGAACGGCGGCGAAAACGACAACCTCCTGCGCAACAGCCCGGAACTGAGCTACGGCCTGACCTCTCGCTGGGAGGTGGCCGCCTACGGTGATTTCAACTACGACACCGGCACCGGCGAAAGCCACTACGCCGGCAGCCGCTTCCGGGTGCGCACCCGCTTCTTCGAAAAAGGGGAGCTGCCGGTGGACCTGGGCCTCTACGCCGAGCTGGAGCTGCCCAAGCATGACGAGGACACCCAGGAGCTGGATCTGAAGGCCATTATCGAAAAGGACTTCGGCCGCTGGACCATCGACCTCAACCCGGCGCTGGAGAAAGTGCTCAAGGGCGAGAACAGCAGCCAGAACTGGGTGTTCCACTATGCCGCGGCCGCAATCTACCGGCTCAACGAGCGCTGGCAGCCGCGCTTGGAATTTTTCGGCGAAACCGGTCCCATCGACAACCCCGACCCGGCCGATGAACAGGTACACCTCATCTCGCCCGCGGTGGATTTCCGGGTGACGCCGTTCTTCAAGGTACGTGCGGGCGTGGCCTTCGGACTCACCGACGCCAGCGAACAGCGCCTGGTGCGGACGAACCTGGAATATGAGTGGTATTGAGGAAGGCGAAGCCACGAACACCCGATGTAGGTCGGATTAGCGAAGCGTAATCCGACATGGCAGGGCATTCTCCCGCAGGGCACTAACCACAGAGGGCGCAGAGTCGCACGGAGAATGACAAAGATAATCTTCCTGTCATCTCTGTGTGACTCTGTGCCCTCTGTGGTGAAAACAACGATCGATCAATCAGGTAGAGGGTTTGCGGCTTCGCCGGATTGGTGGGTTACGCTTCGCTAACCCACCCTACATTGAAAACGCGGGCTCACCCCGTCATTCCCGCGGAAGCGGGAATCCAGTCTTTTCAAAGTGATGGATTCCCGCTTCCGCGGGAATGACAGCATAAATGAGCCTTCGTGGGCTACAACTCCCCCGGGGGGCAGCGTCACCGCTCCTGGGCCGTGGGCCGGATCAGGATCTCGTTGACGTCCACGTCCTCCGGCTGCTCGATGGCGTAGGCGACGGCCCGGGCGATGGCGTCGGCGTCGATGGCCGTTTCGTAGGCCTTCTTCATCGCTTCCGCCGCTTTGGGCGCGGTGATGGTGTCGGTCAGTTCCGTGGCCACGCGCCCCGGCGAAATGATGGTGGTGCGGATGTGCGGCCCGGCTTCCTGGCGCAGGCCTTCGGAGATGGCGCGCACCGCGTGCTTGGTGCCGCAGTAGACGGCTCCGGTGGGGAAGACGATATGGCCGGCCACCGAGGCGATGTTGATGAAATGGCCGCTGTTCTGGGCCTGGAACCGGGGCAGTGCGGCGGCGATGCCGTAGAGCACGCCCTTGATGTTAACGTCGATCATCCGGTCCCATTCGTCGACCTTGAGGTCCTCAAGTTTGGAGGCGGGCATCAGGCCGGCGTTGTTGATCAGCACGTCGACTCGGCCGAAGCGGTCCACAGCGTCAGTCACCAGCGATTCCACCTGGGCGCGGTCGCTCACGTCCACGATCCGATAGTCACAATCGATGTTCTCGGCGCGGAGCTTCTCGGTCAACGTTTCCAGGCGGTCCTTGCGGCGGGCGGCCAGCATCACCTTGGCGCCTTCGCGGCCCAGCCGCAGGGCGCAGGCCTCGCCGATGCCGCTGCTGGCGCCGGTGATGACGACGGTCTTGCCTTTGATTTGGGACATTGATGTCCTCCGTTGTTGTTGGTGGGGTCGCGGTGTCTTGGGTTCGCGGTCGACACGACCGCGAATCGCCGTAGGCACCCCGGATTCCGCTTCGCTGCATCCAGGCTACATTGGGCCTGTTCCTCAAACGCTTATTCGCATCGGGGCGAGGCGGCGTGCTTTCAAGCCAAACCCCGCTTCGCCTCGAGCCTTCCCAGCCGCCGTTCCCGCTCCATGCCCGGCGGCAGCCGGCGGGCGTAGCACAGCGCGCGATCCGGGTCGCGGCGGACGTGTTCATGGTATTTGGCCAGCCGTTCCAGCGCCTCCACGTTGCCTTGTTCGATCAAGGCCTCCCAAATGGCACAGGCCTCGGCCCACTGGCCGCGTCGCCTGAAGATGCGGGCCAGCTCCAGGCGGGCTTCCGGCCCTAATTCCCTGGCATGGGTTTGCAGCAGAGCGGCGGCCGCGGCTTCGTCGCCGCCGCGCAGCCGGTGTCGGGCGATGGCCAGGGGGTCGGCGCCGAAGCGGCCGGGATCGTGATAGGCGTCGGCCAGGGCCGGGATCAGGGCGGCCAGCGAGACCAGGTCGAAGTGGTTGTGTTCGGCCACGGCGGGCAGGCGGCGGATGTCGCCGCGCTGCAGGTAGTCGAACCACACCTGCGGCACCTCCCAGCCGGGCAGGTCGTTTTCTCGGTGAAACCCCAGCAGCCGTTGTTCCACCGTGGCGAGGCGGCAGTCCGGCCAGCGGGCCGCGAAGGCGCGGCGGGTGGGGTGGAGCAGATCCAGGTGGGGTCGATCCGTGAGCGGCAACGGCCGGCCCTGGAGCCGGGAACGATCCTTGAGCAGGGGCAGGTCGAAGGATTTGCCGTTGAAGCTGACCAGGGCGCCGGCTTCGGCGAGCAGGCCCTGGATGCGTTCGAACAGCGCCGCCTCGCCGGCGAAGGCGGTGACCATGTACTGGTGGACTTCCAGCACCGCGCCCCGCACCCGCGCCAGCCCCACCAGGAAGGCGATGGTGCCGGTGCCGCCGGCCAGGCCCGAGGTTTCGGTGTCGAAAAACAGCAGCTCCTCGGCCGCTCCGGTGAAATCGCCGCCCAGCACCTCGGGGATCGGTTCCGGTGCGTCCAGCGCGCGGGCGCCGTGAGTCGTGCCCAGCGGTACCCGGCGCAGCACGTGGATCAGCGATTCATCCACCCGCTCGCCACCCAGTGCGCGGGCCAGTTCGTCCGGGTCGGCTCGTCGCCGGGCCGGCCGTGAGGCGGCGTTGCCGCGCAGCTGCTGGACGCGCCGGGCGATGTCCGCCGGCGGCGCGGTCGGCTCCGGGGCCGTGCCGCTCTGGCGGCGCAAGGTATCAAGCCGGTTTTTGAGCGACATCGGTTTCCAACAGGTTGAGGACGGTCAGCGCGGCCTGCTTGGGCGAGAAGCCCCGCACTTCGTCCGAGGCGAGGATGGGGCCGATGCAGGCCGGACAGCCGTGCTGGCAGTCGCAGGCGGCCACCAGGTCGCGGGCGTCCCGCACCACGGCGGCCCGCTGCTCGAACAGGGGCGTGGACAGGCCCACGCCGCCCGGATAGTTGTCGTAGAGGAACAGCGCCGGCTTGAAGCGGGCGGCGTGGTCCGGGTGCATTTCGCCGTCGAAGGTGCGCATGCGGCCCCGGCCGTTGGCACCCACGGTGGCGAACCAGGTGGCGTCGCCGTCGCCCACGGCCCGGCCCAGGTCGTGGGGCTCGGACATGGTCACCAGCGCGGCCACGTGGTGCATGGCGTAGGCCGCACCCAGGAACCCGTCCAGGGCCTCCTGGCGGCTGGGGAAGGCCGATTCCAGTTCGTCGGGGCGGAGCTGCCACCACACGGCGGTGGTGTGCATTTCCTGATCCGGCAGGTTGATGTTGCCGTAGCCCACGTTTTCGTGGGTGTAGTAGCGGATCTTCTTGTAGCCGGCGATGCGGCGCACCAGATGCACCTCGCCGCAGGCGCTCTCGCTGCGCGGGGCCGGGGCGCGCTCGAAGCTGTCCAGGATCTTGAGGCGGGTGTAGTCGATGGCGTCGGTGTAGTAGTCGGCGCGGGTCTGGCGAACGAAGGCCTTGCGGCCTTCCCAGTCCAGTTCCTCCACCTGGTAGGGCGCGGCCTGAACCATATAGATGGCGCCTTGGTAGATGGTCTCGGCGGCGCTGGAGTAGTCCACTTCGGCCACCACGCGCTTGCCGCCGTCGGTGGTGTCGATGACCACGAAGTTGCCCTCGGCCACGGAGCGCAGGCTCACGGAATTGGCCGGATAGCTGTCCTCCGTCCAATGCCATTGGTCCGCTTCCCGGTGCAGCACGCCCTGCTCCTCCAGGTAGGCCAGCAGCTCTTCCAGGTCCTGGCCGCCGAAGCGTTCGCCCTGGCGGAAGGGCAGCTCGAAGGCGGCGCAGCGCACGTGGTCCAGCAGGATCAGGAGCTGGTCTGGGTCGATGCGGGCGTGCTCGGGGGAGGCGCCCAGGAAGAATTCCGGGTTGCGCACGATGTACTGGTCCAGCGGCTGGCTGCTGGCCACCAGCACACCCAGGGCGGCGCGCTCCCGGCGCCCGGCGCGGCCCAGGCGCTGCCAGGTCCCGGCGATGGTGCCGGGGTAGCCGTTCAACACGCAAACATCCAGGGCGCCAATGTCCACGCCCAGCTCCAGGGCCGAGGTGGAGATGACGCAGTCCAGATTGCCGGAGCGCAGGCGTTTTTCCGTGGCGCGCCTTTCGGTGGGCAGGTAGCCGCCGCGATAGGCGGCCACCCGGGGGCGCTTGCGGGGATCGCTGTCGAACACGTCCTTCAGGTACTTGGTCAGCACTTCCACCATCAGGCGGCTTTGGGCGAACAGGATGGTCTTCAGCCCGCTCTTCACGGCCATGCGGGCGATGCGGGTGGCCTGGGAGCGGGCCGAGGCGCGAATGCCCAGATCGGCGTTGATCACCGGCGGGTTCCACAGCAGCAGCTGCTTCTCGCCGGCCGGCGCGCCGGATTCGGTGATGGCCGTGACCGTGTCGCCGATCAGGCCGCCGGCCAGTTCCGCCGGGTTGGCGATGGTGGCCGAGCTGAGGATGAACACGGGGTCCGAGCCGTAGAAGCGGCAGATGCGGCGCAACCGGCGCATGACGTTGGCCACGTGGGAGCCGAACACGCCCCGGTAGGTGTGCATCTCGTCGATGACCACATAGCGCAGGTTCTCGAAAAACTGCGCCCACTTGGTGTGATGGGGCAGCATGCCCTGATGCAGCATGTCCGGGTTGGTGACCACGATGTCGCCTCGGGTGCGCACCGCCTTGCGGGCGTCACCCGGCGTGTCGCCGTCGAAGGTGAAAGCCCGCACGCCCAGTTCACCGGCCTGGTTCAGCTCCATGAGCTCCGCCACCTGGTCCTGGGACAGCGCCTTGGTGGGGAACAGGTACAGCGCCTTGGCCTTGTCGGTGAGCGCGGCCTGGAGCACCGGCAGGTTGTAGCACAAGGTCTTGCCCGAGGCGGTGGGGGTGACCACCACCGTGTGGCGGCCGGCGCGCACCGCGTCCCACGCCTGGCGCTGGTGGCTGTAGAGACGGGTGACGCCCCGGCCCGCCAGCGCCGTCTTGAGGCGGGCGTCCAACTCATCGGGCAACGCGGCGTAGCGGCCTTCCCGGGCCGGTACCACCAGTTCGCCGGTGATGCGGTTCTTGTACTTGGCCTTGAGGCGCGCGGCCAGACGGCGGGCGCCATCGGCGTCCGGTCGGGGCTGAAGTTGTTCGGCGGGTGCGGACAAGGCTGTTCTCCGTTTGTTCTCTCCCTGCTAATGTAAGAGAACAAACGGAGAACAAACAAGGGAATCATGATCAACCTGACGCGCCGGCAACAAGAGGTGCTGGATTTTCTGCGGGAGCAGCATCGCCTGGGAGAGCCCGCGCCCACCCTGGACGGAATCTGCGAAGCCCTGGGCCTGAGCTCCCGGGGCTCTCTCCACAAACAGATCCAGGCCCTGATCGAAGCGGGGCTGGTGGAGCCCATGGACGGTCGGCGCGGCGTGCACCTGGCCGAGCCGGCGCTGCCCGCGGAGGACGAACTGCCGCTGCTGGGCATCATCGCCGCCGGCCGGCCCATTGAGGCCGTGCCGGTGCCGGAGACGATTTCGGTGCCGCCGTATCTGCGCAGCGCAGGCGATTGCTACGTGCTGGAGGTTCGCGGCGATTCCATGATCGAGGACGGCATCCTGGACGGCGACTGGGTCGTGATCGAACAGCGTTCCCATGCCCGCAACGGCGAGACCGTGGTCGCCTTGGTCCGTGGCGAGGAGGCCACATTCAAGCGTATCGAGCAGCGGCCCGGGCAGGTGATCCTGCATCCGGCCAACAGCGCCATGGCGCCGATGGCGTATTCGCCGGACGAGGTTGCAGATACAGGGCGTGTTGGTGGGGCAGATGCGGCGGTATTGATCGGGGTTCGCTGCGGCGAGCGCCGCTCCTACAATCAAAGCGAGTCGCCTATTCGAGTGTAGTGCGTCTCCTTAACCTGGCCCGGCTAGGCCTGCGCAACCGCGCCTGGCATCTGACCGCCTGGAAAACCGCTATAAGTGCCAAATAATACGACGCACTACACTAGTAGGAGCGGCGTTCCTCGCCGCGAACGCACGGCCTGGAGCAAACGAATGACCCAACGCGACGTGCTCGACTACTGGTTCGGCAAGGCGCCGGAGAACCGCGGAGAGTTCTGGTTCGGTGGCGACGAGGAGACGGACCTGGAAATTCGTGAGCGTTTCGGCGAGCTATACCGCGAGGCCGAAGCCCGGGATCTGGATCATTGGGCCCACACGGCCTCGGGCAGGCTGGCACTGATCATTCTCCTGGATCAGTTCTCCCGCAACATCCACCGGGACGATCCCCGCGCTTACGACAACGATTCCCGGGCCCAGTGGCTGGTGGAAGACGGTGTGCACGCGGGCATGGATCGAGAACTCGGGCCTTATCAGCGGGCCTTCTTCTACATGCCGTTGATGCATGCCGAGAACCGCACGGCGCAGAACCATTCCGTGGAGTTGTTTACCCACCTTGCCGCCGAGTACCCCGAGGAGTGCGCCGGCTTCGTCAAACACGCCGAGCAGCACCGGGACGTGGTGGCGCGATTCGGGCGGTTTCCCCATCGCAACGAGTTGCTGGGACGGGAGACCACCGACGCCGAGGCAGAGATGCTCAAGCGGGGGCGGTTCGGATAAATGGCGGAACGCAGCATGGGGCGGTTCGCGGTCGGCACGACCGCTCCTACGGCACAGTTCGATGTAGGAGCGGTCGTGTCGACCGCGAATCCCGGCCGATTCTCCCGGCCAGCGGTTTTTCTGATAACTCCGTTCGCAAGAACTTATTTTCCTCCGCTGTTCGCGGGGCGTAGAGTTGGCCTTCAAACCATGCCATCCCGAGGCCCGCAGGAGTCGAGTGCCATGGAACTGTATCTGTCGCCGACCTCGCCGTACGCCCGGCTCGTGTCCCTGGTTATCATGGAGAAGGGACTCAAGGAGCGCTGCGAATACCATTTCGTCAATCCCTGGGAGAGTCCGGACGAACTGGTGCGGCGCAATCCGTTTTCGCGCGTTCCCGCCTTGGTGACCGACGAGGGGCAGGTGATTACCGAGAGTCTCCTCATTGCCTTCTATCTGGAGCGCCTGGCCCCGGAACCGGCCCTGATCCCGGCCGGCGAGGAAGGGCTGGTGCTGCACAAGGCCGGCATTGGCCAGGGCCTGCTCGATGCCGCCGTGGGCGTGGTGGCCGGGCGCAAGTTCGACCCGGATTTCGATCAGAGTGAACTGGGCCAGCGGCGATTCGACTCGCTGCACCGGGGGCTCCCCGCGGCGGCCAAGGCCGTGACCAGTCCCAAGCACCAGCCGGACCTGGGCGACTTCCTTCTGGGCGCGGCGCTCGGCTATCTCAATTTCCGGCTGCCGGACTTGAACTGGGGCGATGACTTCCCGGGGCTCAATCGCTGGTACGAGGCGCTGGCGGACCGGCCCTCCATGGTCGCGACCCGGCCGGGCTGATGTCCGTTTGCGTGGACGCGGTTTTCGCGGGCCGCGTGGGGTTGCTGTCGGAGGAAGGGCATCCATCGGCGATCGACAAGCAAGCCGTGGATGGCGAGCTGCGGATCGGACCGCAGGGCCTGGAAGGCGACGAACAGGCGGACCAACGCAACCACGGCGGCCCGGATCGGGCGCTGAACCACTATCCCGCGGAGCATTACCCGTATTGGCGGCAGACATTCCCCGATGCGCGGATCGCGTTCGAGCCGGGTGCTTTCGGCGAGAACCTTTCGACCCGGGGGTGGACCGAAGCCGAGGCGTATGTGGGGGATATCTTCCGCTTCGGCGATGCCGTCATTCAGATTACCCAGCCGCGCTTTCCCTGCTGGAAGCTGAATCACCACACCGGCGTGGACGACATGGCCCGGGAGCTCGTGTCCACGGGGCGCTCGGGCTGGCTCTATCGCGTATTGGAACCGGGCGTGGCTCGTGCCGGCGATGATCTGGTCCTGTTGGAGGCTCATCCGGCGCGCGCCAGTATTGCCGAGCTCTGGGAAGTTCAGGGGACTCACCGCCCCTCGTTGGATGTTTTGGAGCGGTTGGTTGGTCTGGAGCCGCTGGCCGAGGCCTGGCGGCGTCGGTTCCGTTCGCGGCTGGAGTGGTTGTCCGGCTAGCCGGTATATCCCAGCAAGGCGGCCGGCTCCCTCGGTGGAGCTTACCTCCCTTGAGAGTATCCGATCGGCGACTCCGGGATGCTCCCTGGGTCGATTGGATAAAAAAATCTTTGCCGTTGGTCAATTCTGGGTCCAACCATGGATTGGTTTCGGCTATCCTTTGCGAATTGATGACAACTGAACGGAATCCGGAACGTTTTTGAAGAGGGCGAGATGTCTGATTTCACTTTGCACGAACACGGTATCCTGGTAACACGAGTCCTTCGGAACCCGGCGCCGCCGAGGCTTTACGAGGAGGCCCTGGCCCACGAGACGGGAACCGTCATCGCGGATAACGGCGCCTTGATCGCCCTGTCCGGAGCCAAGACGGGCCGCAGCCCCAAGGACAAGCGCGTGGTGGAGCACCAGGAGATCCTGGATGACGTGTGGTGGGGTGACGTCAACATCAGCCTGGATGAGAACGCGTTCGAGACGAACCGCCAGAGTGCCGTCGACTACCTCAACACGCGCGATCAGCTCTACGTGATCGACGGCTACGCCGGTTGGGACCCGCGCTACCGGATCAAGATTCGCGTGATCTGCGAGCGTGCCTATCACGCCCTGTTCATGCGCAACATGCTGATCCGCCCCAGCGCCGAAGAGCTCGCCGATTTCGGTCGGCCCGACTACGTGATCTACAACGCCGGGCGCCTGGCCGCGAACAACAAGGTTCCGGGCGTCACCTCCAAAACCAGCATCAGCCTGTGCCTGAAACGCCGTGAGTTTGTGATCCTGGGCAGCGAATACGCCGGCGAGATGAAAAAGGGCGTGTTCACGATCATGAACTACATCATGCCCAAGCAGGGCGTGCTGTCCATGCACTGTTCGGCCAACGAGAACGAGGACGATCCCAGCGATGTGTCCATCTTCTTCGGCCTGTCCGGCACCGGCAAGACCACCCTGTCCGCCGACCCCCGGCGCCGCCTGATCGGCGACGACGAACATTGCTGGAGCGACGACGGCGTGTTCAACATCGAGGGCGGCTGCTACGCCAAGGTGATCGATCTGTCCGCCGAGGCCGAGCCGGACATCTATAACGCCATCCGCTTCGGCTCCGTCCTGGAGAACGTGGTCTACGATCCCAAAACCCGCGCGGTGGACTACACGGACACCTCCATCACCGAGAATACCCGCTGCTCCTACCCGGTGGAGTACATCCCGAACGCCAAGATCCCCGGCGTCGGCGGCATCCCGAGGAACGTCATCTTCCTGACCTGCGACGCCTTCAGCGTGCTGCCCCCGGTCAGCCGCCTGAGCCCGGCCCAGGCCATGTATCACTTCATCAGCGGCTACACCGCCAAGGTGGCCGGCACCGAAATGGGCATCACCGAACCCCAGGCCACCTTCTCGTCCTGCTTCGGCGCGCCGTTCCTGGTCTGGCACCCGACGAAGTACGCCGAGCTGCTGGCCGAGAAGATCCGCAAGCACAACGTCAACGTGTGGATGGTCAACACCGGCTGGTCCGGCGGCCCTTACGGCGTGGGCAAGCGCATGAGCATCAAGCACACCCGCGCCATCATCGACGCCATCCACGACGGTTCGCTGGAGAAGGCCGAGACCGTGGCTGATCCGATGTTCGGCGTGGCCGTGCCCACCAGCTGCGCCGGCGTGCCGGATGAGGTGCTGATTCCGGAGAATACCTGGGGAGACAAGGGGGCCTATCGTGAGACGGCCGCCAAGCTGGCGCGCCTGTACCACGAGAACTTCGCCGCTTTCGCGGATCAGGCCAGCGAGGAGATCCTCGCTGCCGCGCCCAAGCTGGAAGCCGATCGAGTGGCCGCCGCGCTTTAGGGCGCGCGCTTCAGGCGCCATGCAGGCTGCTGAATCGAAAAAAGCCGCCGCCGGGAATCATGTCGGAGGCGGCTTTTTGTTGGCTACATGCCGCCGCCCGTTAGGGCGGCGGCGTTATTGTCAGCGGATCCGCTAGTGCATGCCGCCGCCTTGCATGAAGGCGCCCATCATGCCGATGCCGCCCATGAAGAAGCCGAGCACGCCAAGTATCAGCATGATCAGCAGCAGAATGCCGTTGATGGTGAAAAAGAGTTTGAGCTTGTTCAGGCTGCGCATCAGTGCATCCTTGTTGTCCGTGGCCTGACCTTCGTTGGCCGCCGAGGCGGACTGGAACAGCAGGACGCCCAGCCAGATCGGCACCCACGCCACCAGTATGCCGACGATGCTCAACGCGATCAGCACGCCGTCGATAATCAGCAGAACCCCGGTCAGCTTCATCCAGCCGCCGGCCTGTTGAAGCGGGGTGCTCAGTTCGCGAATCAGATTGCCCTGGTTTGCGGATTGCTCTTCCATGTATCCCCCATCACTTGATTGTTATTGGTGTTCGGGGCCTCCAGAGCTTCGCCTGCGTCGCCGGTGATTCGCATTGCCCTACCGCATGACTTCTGGCGCATTTTTTTCGGTGGCTCCCGCGCAGGGCCTCGCCGGCGCCGTGGCCGCGGCCCAGGTTTCAAGGTACCCTCGGCGCTCATGCCGGGCAAGTTGCAAGTTATTGAAGGCGGGCATGGTTTTCGCCGACGCTTGCCGCCACCGAGGCACTGGTTAATATCCGTCAAGCCGAACGGGTTTCGCCCATTCAGAGGATCGCTATGGAGAGGCAACAACAATCCTTCGTCATGGCCCGGCATTTTCCGCGCAGCGCGGCGTTTCTGGCGGTGGCGTTGCTGAGTGCCTCCGTCCTGTTTGTGATCGGGGTGACGGGGCCGACCCTGACCATCGAGAAATTCATCATCGCCGAGCACACGTTTTCCATCGTCGGCGGGATCATCGGTTTCTGGAACGATCAGCAGTGGTTCATCCTGGTGATCGTGACCTTGTTCAGTCTGTGTTTCCCGGTGCTGAAGATACTGGCCCTGGCGGGCGTGTGGTTCGCACCGGTGCGCGACGCCAGCCGACTGAAGCGCTGGGTGGAAGCCGTGGACCGGCTGGGGCGTTGGTCCATGCTCGACGTATTCGTGGTGGCGGTGCTGGTGGCTTCGGTCAAGCTGGGTGCCGTGGCCCACGTGTCGCTGCATACGGCGATCTACGCCTTCGCCGCCTGCGTGCTGCTGACCATGGCGGTTTCCCACTGGACGGGGCGCGTCATCGCTAAGCTGCAGTCAATGTAGGATGGGTAGAGCGCAGCGAAACCCATCAACCCGGCGAAGCCGCAAAACCTGATCCTGGTAACGTGAGTTATCGCAGCTCGCTCAGAATCGCCCGGTGCGCCCCCACGTCCACCCCCAAACGCTCGCCCAATTCCACCAGATAGCCGGTAATGGCTTCCAGTTCCAGTCGCCGGCCGGCGCGGGAGTCCTGCAGCATGGAGGAGACATTGTCGGCGGTGGTTCGGGCCACCGCGGCGGCCCGTTCGAAGGCCGACTCCGAAAATTCAAAGCCCGCCGCTGCCAGTGCGACGTCCGCCTCGTCGCCCAGTCGTTTCATCCGGTCCACTGCCTCATCATTGCCCAGCAGCTCCCCGTTACGGCAGTCGTAGATTACCGTCAGCGGATTGATCAAGGCGTTGATCCGGAGTTTGTCCGCCAGGTACGGGCGGATCGAATCCACCGCCTCGGCTTGCAGCCCCGCCTGCTGAAACAGCTCATGCCAGGGGTGAGGCTCGCCCTGAAGCGGCCCGATGCGCGTGAGCCCGCGGCCGGCGTGTACCACCTCCGCGTGGGTCAGCCGATAGGCGCCCTCCGTTGATGTGCCCGCGTGAAGGTTCAGGTGCGGCCAGGCGGCGGCGATGCGCTCCTGACTGCCCATGCCGTTTTGCATTAGCAGCACCGAAGCGTGGGGTTGGAGATAGGGAATCATTGAGCCTACGGCGGCTTCGGCGTCGTACGCCTTGGTGCAGACGATCAGCTGTTGCAGGGGGCCGCGCGGGTGGTCTGCCGGCGTTTGTTGGACGGTGACTTCGGTGGCCCGGTCCTCGAACCGGTACAGAATGCGTTGGGTCGATGAGCAGCGAGCGCCCGGGCGGCGGATTAACGTGACCGGGGCGACAGCCGAGAGGCGGCTGGCCAGCAGCAGCCCGATGCTGCCGCCGCCAAGGATGTGTACGGGGGCTGGATTCATGCCCCCAGTATATCGGCGGGGCGCCGCGGTGGCCCGCAGCGTCCCGCCGAGACTTCAGCCTTAGCTGGCGATTCCCAGCTTCTCCAGCGTGGCCTTGTCGGCCTTGCCGGTGGCCTTCAGACCGTTCTTCTTCTGGTACTGGCGCAGGGCGATGCGGGTGTGCTTGCCCATGACGCCGTCAGCCGTCAACTTCGCGCCGTTCTTGATCAGCGCTTCCTGCACGGCCTTGACCTGGGCATTGCCCTTCATGGCGCGCTTGGTGTGCTTGGCGGCCGGCTTCGCGGCCGGAGCTTCCGCCTTCTGCTGTCCAGCGGCGGGTTGGGTTGCGGGGGCGGCAGCATCCTCGGCCAGGGCGTTGCCCATCATGGCCAAGCCGAACATCAAGACCGCGCTCACGGCGGCAGTACGACCAAACCGATTCATGTCCAATGCTCCTCACTTGTCTCGATAAGAAAATTCAAAGGAACCCACGCAATCTGCCGATTTTCCGGGAAGCACTCGCTCATTCCGAAAATAGAGGCTTCGCGCAAGCTGAATATAGCGCGATTAGTTGAAAAACATAATAGGCCTCGAATGTTTATAAAAAATAAAAAATAGCTTGCATATTCACAATAAAACATTACGGAACATTAATCCAAGGTTTTCGATATGACTCCATCTGTCGCCAATTACGCCGCCCGGGCAGCAAATGCCGGGTGGGTCAGTTTTCCCGGTACTCCTGGTATCCTGAGCGCCCTGAAACGGAAACCGCCCAGTGTGACCAAAGCCTTGATCGAATCCCAGCGCTCCGAATCGTTCGAGCCGCGGCGCGCGGCGGCGGGCGTGCTGCTCGCCGCAACCATCGTCGCCGCCGTGGCTCATACCTTGTCGACCGCCGCGCCCGCCTGGCTGCCGGGCCTGTTTGCGTGGGCGGCGGGGGTGTCGCTTGGCCTCACATGAGTCGCCGATCCAAGCGCCAGGCATCGGCCTTGTTTGCCGTCGGGGCCGCCGGCATGACATGGGGCGCGGTTCGAGGCGCCGAGCCGGAGTGGATCCAGGCCGTTGCGGCCAACAGCGGCCTGATCGCGCTGCTGGCGGCGGTCAGTTTTTTGCGCCTGATTACGCGTCCCGATGCCGAGGGTGAGCTGACGCTGCCCGCGGGGCGCGGCGCGGTCGCCTCCACGCTGGTCGGCGTGCATCTGTTCGGTTCCGTGATCAACTTCTCCACGGTGTTTCTGTTGGGAGAGCGGATGGCGCTGGGGACGCGTCTGGACAGCCGCCAAGTGCGCGTGCTGACGCGCGGTTTTTCGGCTGCAGCGTTCTGGTCGCCGTTTTTCGCCGCCATGGCCGCTGCCTTGACGTTCGCGCCGCAGGCGAATATCGGCACGCTGGTGGGGGTAGGGTTGCCGTTGGCTGGGTTGTCATTATTGATCACGTACCTGGATATATCCCGGGAGGGCGCGGACGATTTCCGCGGCTATCCCATGCACTACGGCAGCCTCTGGCTGCCCGGGTTGCTCGCGGGGGCGGTGGTGGCGGCCCATCTCTACGCGCCGGACCTTTCGGTTCTGGGATTGATCAGCCTGCTCGCTCCGCTGGTGACGTTGGGATACCTGATGGTGCGGGGCGCCGGCGTGTGGTCGCCGGTCGGACGGCACGTAGTCTCGGGTTTGCCGCGCATGGGCAACGAACTGGCGCTGTTCCTGGCCGCAGGGGTGATGGCGGCAGGGCTAAGCAGCGCGTTCGGGGGGCCCGGAGACTGGCTGCCCTTTGCCCACTTCGGCGGTCTGCAGGCGGTGCTGGTTCTGCTGCTCATGGTGGCAGTATCGATCCCCGGCGTGCATCCCGTTATCAGCATCGCCGCCGTGGCCACGCTGCTGAAGCCGTTGCACCCGGACCCCAATCTGCTGGCCCTGACCTTCCTCTCGGCCTGGGCCATCGGCGTCAGTACCAGCCCCCTGTCCGGGCTGAACCTCGCCATGCAGGGCGCCTACGGCGTATCCGGCCGGAACCTGTTCGATGGAACCTGCCGTATGCGCTGCGATGCTGGCGGTGGCTTCCGCCGTGCTCTACGGCTACGCGCATGGAACGGATTGTAATGAGGGATGGATCAACTATTCTTGCCATGTCGGACGCCGGGTAAGCCACCAAACTATAGATTTCCGCCGCCATGCACATACAGCGCAGGCAGCAGATTGGTGCTCAGTAAGGCGCTCCAAAAAATGCCGCGCCAATCACCACGGCCAGCCCCTGTTCGGGCCCCGCCCCCTGCCCCCACCCCAGAGCCGTGGGCAGCATCCCCAGGATAGCTGTGAAGCCGTCAGCATGATGGGACGGAAACGGACCTGCACGGCCTCGCGCCGCGGCCTCCAGCGCCATGCCGGCTATCTCATTGCGCCGTGCACGGTAAAGCAGCACGATGCCATGATTGAGGCTGATCCCGACCAAAGTCAGAAAAGCCACCAGCCCGGAAGCGCTTAATCCCACGCCGCTCACGCCAGCGCGGCTGCGCCACCGGTAAAAGCAAGGGGGATCTGCAACAACAGCAAGGCTGGAACAACCATCCCTCAAACTGCAGGACCAGGATACCCACCATGAGAAAAAAAGCCGCGCAGCGCGCCACCGCAGGCCGAGGCCGCGTTTCCAGCTCCGCGCATAGCCCACCGAAAGCGATACGATAACCGGATGGCAGGTGCAGGTCGGCCAGCGCGTGTCGGGCGGCCGAACTGCCCGGGCCCGCGGTCGGGGTGGCCAGGATTTCCAAGGCCAGCGCACCGTCGATATGGCGAATCTGATTGGGTGTGGCGGCCATTTCCAGTCGGCCAGTGGCCCAGCGGCGTCCAGCCCATGGTCCGGATCGGCAGGGCCCGCAGATCCTCCAGCGACAGGTGTGGCGCATCGGCCAGGCGTACATATAAAGCCAGCGGATAATTTTCATAGGGAACCTGGGCCACCACCTCGCCGGCCATCAACGGGTTCAGCTGGGCATAAAGCTGTGCGGGCGTCGGCCGCGTGCCCGCAGAGCCGTCGGTCTGGGCAGGATCCTCAATTGAGTAACCGGATAACCGTCGTTGTTGAAAATATCGCTCAACCGGCGACACGGCGCAGCCGTGGGCGATGCGCTCCGACAGAGCACGCATTTTTCACGATGTCAGCCGAAGAGGCGGATAACGAAGGGTTGGGGCAAACCGGAGAGGCTTTCTCCCACGCGTTCAAGCGTGGGGGTACCCAGGGCAACTTGAATGCCCGTGCCGGGTTCCGGCCGCAACTGCCGGCGGAGACGGTCAAGGCTCCTGACGGACGCCGGGCTTGAGTTTGATCTGGATTTCGCCGCCGAAAGCCGGTTCGGCATAGGCGGTACCGGAGGCCGATCCGATTCGCGCAAACGTGTGCGCCACCACCGGATCCGGCCGACAGACGGCGGGTGATCCCTCAGGGCAGCTTCGGTATCGGGCAGTGAACTGCCAGGGGGGAGGCTGAAACTTTCGAGCAACACGCCTTCATTGGGCAGCGGTAAGAAATTAATGGGAACCAGCGCCAGCGCGGCGGCGGCCAAAAGCAGGATCCACAGCCCAGGCTCAGGCGCGGAAAGCGTATCACCCAACCCAGCAGATGCTCGTTCCGAGCGCGCGCCGGTCGAGAACGCGCCCGCCCAGTGGGCGCTGCACGCGGCCTGGCCTTGGTGAAACTGAGCCACAGTGGCGTTAGGCTCAACGAAAGACCAGCGAGGCCAACAACGCCAGGGCCATGGCCAAGCGAACGGGATGAAAAACAAACCTGCCAAGCCGCCAACGAAAATCAGCGGCATAAAGACGGCTACCGTGGTCAGAGTGCCGCTGACATCGGGGCCGGCGATATCCCGCAGCCCCTGGCGCACACCCTCCCAGTGGGCAGCGCCCTGCTCCCAACGATGAAAAATACTCTCGAGCACGATAATGGCATCATCGGCCAGCAGCCCCACGGCGACAGTCAAGGCCCCGAGCGTCATCAGATCCAGGCTCTGGCCAAGAGCGTACAATCCGGCGATCGCCATCAACAGCGATAGCGGACTGATGGCCAGTGCCCAGATGCCCCGCCCTGCTCCCAGAATCCAGAACAGCGCGCCGATGGCGAGTACGGCGCCGATCACCAAATTGCGGCTCAGGTCCGCGCCGATCAGGTGCACGATATAGCCCTGGTCATACTGCGACCC
This sequence comes from uncultured Gammaproteobacteria bacterium, assembly GCA_963711725.1. Classification (GTDB taxonomy): domain Bacteria; phylum Pseudomonadota; class Gammaproteobacteria; order Nitrococcales; family Aquisalimonadaceae; genus CAVQFO01. The sequence continues at coordinate 22,130 of CAVQFO010000051.1, forward strand.
ATTGCACGCCCTGCGGCAACTGATCCGGGTTGCGTCAAGGCTGGCTGGATGGCCCGTGTGACGGGCAGGGTCGAGGCACCGGGCTGTTTAAAAACAGTCAGCGCGATGGCTGGACGGCCGTCCAGTTCGACGACGTTGTGGATGGGTCCGGCGGCCTGCACGATGCGCGCAAGATCGCGCAGGGAAAGGATCGGGGGCTCCACCCGTATTTTCCAGATCGGCGGGTTGGTGGGCAGGCTGCGCGTTTCGATCAGGACATCCTGATGGCCTTGGTCGAAAACCCCCCCGGCTGAGCAGCACTTGTCCTTGGAGCGCTTTTGTGACGGCTGTAACCGGCACCTGTAGTGGCGCAGCGCCTGCAGGTCGGGCTGCACCCAGAGGGCCTCGTCGCCGCTGCCGTAGACATCCACGCGCTGCACACCCGGCAGGGCCCGCAGGGCCGGCACCACGCGGGTCAGTAGCGCCCGTTGGACCTTCACGGCGTACATCGGCGGGAAGCAGGGTGTAATCGGCCACCTCGTTGATCGCATTGCCCATGATTTCGGCGTAGGGCTGTGCCGAAGCCGGTATCTTGCCGCGCGCGCGATCAATGGCGCCGTTGACTGCCTGCAGATCCAGTTGCGGGTTGGTTTGGCGAAACGGATATCGGTCTGCACGATGCCGTGCCCCATGGTCGAGCGCACGCTGACCAGGTTGGGCAGCGTAAAAATGCGGCTTTCCAGCGGGCGGGCGATCATCGTTTCCAGCTCCTCCGCCGTGGCGCCCGCCTGATGGGTAATAATGCTGATTTGGGGAAAATCGAATCGTGGCAGCACTTCGACGGGAATATGCATCAAGGCATAAACGCCATAAGCGATCAGGCCGCTGTAAACCAGGGACCAGAGCAGAGGACGTGTCAGTAGGCGGCGTAGCTCATTCACAACTGGTGGTCCGTCAAGCTGAATCTCACGAGTCGTCCCCGCGAAAGTGAGGCCCCAGGTCTTTGCATACCAAGATGGATTCCTGCTTCCGCAGGAATGACGACACCGACGAGATCAACTGGATAGGCCACTAGTCCGGTTGTTGATAGTGCCGGGAGAAGTCGTGGTGATAGCGGGCGTAGGCCTGGCTCACCACCACCTGTTGACCGTCGCTCAGGCCCTTGAGGATCAGTGCGTCTGATCCCCCCTGCGGGGGCCGGGCACCACCATCTGCGGCCTGTCGCCCTGGGCCGTATGCAGCAGTACCCACCAGCGTCCACGGTCCAGGATCAATGCTCTGGTCGGTATGGTTACGGCGGTATAGGGGGCGCGTTTCAGTGTGACTGAGCCGGACTCTCCTGCCACCCAACGGCGTTCGCGTGGATACGCCGCAGGCGCACAGGTTGGCCACCGTCGGGAGCCGTGGTCGGGATGATGCCGGCCAGTTCGATGGGGATCGGCGCGGCGCCGCTGGCAGGGGTAAAGAGTCCGCGCATTCCCACATGAAGGGCGGCGGAATCGGTGCCGTAGTAGGCCGCCTTCAACCAAAGCCGGCCGGCCGTTTGCATTGTGGCCAGCCGCTGGCCTGTCCGCACCCGTTCGCCGTCGCTGGCTTCAACGGTTACTACGGTGCCGGCTGGCGCGCGCAGCACGGCGGTATCCCGGTCCGCCGCGAGGGCGGCTTGGGCCGTCGCACGCGCCCCTGGGCACGGGATGCCGCTGCCTCGGCTTGATCGACGTCCTGGTCCGTGCTGAGGTGATGAGTCGCTTGCGATGCTGCGCGGCCAGGGCGTGTTGGGCCGCCTTCATGCCCGCCCGGGCGCTTTCCAATGCCGCCTTTTCTTGCGCGAGCCGAGAGTCGATCTCAGGGCCCTGCAACCGACCCAGTACTTCTCCCGCCTTCACCGGTTGCCCAGGCAGGGGAAGGCCGGAGACCACACGGATTGGCCGGCAGGGTCGCCAGGGCGACGGGGACCACCTGGGCGTAAGCAATCAGCCGGGGTGTCACCGTGTGCGCCCGAGCGGTGGCCACTGATTCCTCGCCGTGGGCGATGGTGCCGGCACAAAGCAAGGCGATACCGATAAGCCGGCAGGCGATGGATGCTATGGCTTGATTCGATCGCATGGGCGATGTCCGTTCAGGCAGCCTCTGGGAAGATATCTCACGGTTACCGCGTCCGGTTTTCCGATCGGCCCAGCAGCATGGCGTAGATCACCGGCATAACCAGCAGCACCAGCGGCATCTGCACGGCCAGCCCGGAGATGATGGCGATGGCCAGGGGTTGCTGCATGGCCGAACCCTGGCCCAGGGCGAGGGCCAGCGGCAGCAACGCCAGGATGAAGGCCAGGGTGGTCATGGCGATGGGCCGCATGCGGTTGCGCCCGGCGCGGATCAGGGCCGAGGCGCTGGGCCGGCCGGGCTGCAGCACGGCCAACTCGGAGAAATAGAAGATGGCCACTTCGGTGGCGATGCCGATCACCATGGTCATGCCCATCATGGAGGTGATGTTGAGTTCCACGCCCGTGACCCACAGGCCGATGAACACGGCCAGCGCCGCCAGGATCGGGCAGACCATGATCGCCAGGGCGACGCGGAAGCGCTCGTAGAGGAACAGCAGCAGCAGAAAGACCAGGGCCACGGCGGCGCCGAACACGGCGATCAGGCCGTGGAAGGCGATCTGCTGCTGCTTGTAGAGGCCGCCCAGTTCGAAGTAGACGCCAGCGGGCAGCAGGCCCGGCGGTTTAGAGCGGCTTTGACGTCGGCGATGGTCTTGCCCAGGGAGCGGCCGCTGATGCGGCCGGTGACGGCGACCATGGTCTTGAGGTCGTCGCGAGTGATCTCCGGTTGCCCGGTGAGGGTTTGACGCTGGCGATCCGCTGCAGCGGAAAGACGTGCCCATCCGGGGCGCGCAGCAGCAGGCGGCCGATCTGATCGGTGGTGGCTCGCATGTCAGGGCAGGGTGGCGCGCACGGCGACGAACTTGTTGCCTTCCTGGATCATGGTGGGGGTGATGCCGTGCAGGTAGGCGTGGAGCTGGCGGGTGACGTCCTCGGGTGTGACGCCCTCGGCGGCGGCCTTGACGTGGTCCACATCGATGCGCAGGGAGTCGCCCGCCAATACCACGCCGTCCTGCACGTCCACTACGCCGGGGATGCGGCCGATGGCATGGGCCACCTTGGGAGCGAGCTGTCGCAGCTGGCCGACGTCGTCGCCGAACAGTTTGATGTCGATGGGCTGGGGCACGGCGGTGAGGTCGCCGATCTCGTCCTCGACCAATTGGGCCAGTTCGATGTCCAGGCCGGGCACCTGAGCATGGACCTTGTGGCGGACTTCTTCCATGACCGCTTCCGTGCTGCGGCGGGGCAACGGCTTGAGGCGCACGAAGAAGTCGCCGCTGTCGGCCTCGGTGATGCCGCCACCCAGCTGGGCGCCGGTGCGCCGGGAATAGGTGCGCACATCGGGGATGGCGCTGATGATCCTGCCGACCTGGCGCAGCAGGCGGTCGGTTTCGGTCAGGGAGGTGCCCGGCGCGGCGCGGTAGTCCAGGATGAAGCCGCCTTCGTCCATGGCGGGCATGAAGCCGGTGCCGACTTGTGATAGGCGAACCAGCCGGCGGCGATCAGGGGGATCAGGGCGGCCAGCAGCCACCAGGGCCGGCGCAGCAGGCGCACCATCACGCGGGTATAGCCGCGAGCAGGCGGCGCTGGATGGGTCCGCCGTGCTCGGTCGGGCATGGCGTGCGGTGATCAGGAAGTCGGAGAGCAGCGGCACGGCCAGCCAGGTCACCAGGAAGGAGATGACCAGCGCGGCGGCCATGGTCAGGGACAGGGCCTTGAAGAAGGCGCCGGTGACGCCGCTGAGAAAGGCCAGGGGCAGGAAGATGATCACCGTGGACGCGGAGGAGCCCGCCAGCGGTCGGGTAAATTCCCGGGCCGCTTGCAGCACCCGGCGGGAGCCGTGTTCGCCGGTTTCCTGCACGCGGCGCACGATCTGCTCCACCATGACGATGATGTCGTCGATGATCAGGCCCACGGCGGCGGCCATCCCGCCCAGGGTCATGATGTTGAGGCTCATGCCCAGCGCATAGAGCAGCACCATGGTCGCGGCCAGCACCGCCGGCACGGCAATGACCGCGACCAGCGTGATGCGCAGGTTGCGCAGGAAGACCAGCAGCACCAGGCCGGCCAGCAGGACGCCGATGACGATGGCGTCGCGCACGCTGGCGGCCGAGGCGGTAACCAGCTGGCTCTGGTCGTACCACTGGGCCAGCTTCACCCCCTCCGGCAGTTTCCGGCCGGGCTGGCCAGAGCGGCCTGCAGGTCCTTTTCCAGCTGCACGACGCTGGCGCCGGGTTGCTGGTAGACGTTCAGCAGCACCGCATCCCGGCCGTCGGCGGTGATGCGCTGCCAGTTCGGCGCGGTGGTGCGGGTAACCTGGGCCACGTCCTCCAGCTCCACTTGGCCGTCCTTGCCGCTGCGCAGGATGGTGTGGCGGATTTCGCCCAGATTCTTCAGCCGGGTGTCGGTGACGGCCAGGTAGAGCTTGTAGTGGTCTTCCAGCTTGCCCACGGCGGTGAGAACATTACTGGCTGACAGGGCGTTGGCGACGTCTTCGATGGACAGGCCCAGGGCATTCAGCCGGGCCGGGTCCACGCTGACGCGGTACTCCGCCTGCTTGCCGCCCTGCACGCCGACTTTGGCGACGCCTTTGACCCGGGAGAGCAGTGGCACCAGCCGGTATTCGGCGAGGTCCGCAGTGCACTTGGCTTTTGTTCTTGGAGGTCAGGCTGTAGGCGATGACCGGGAAGACCGTGGGGTCCATCGCCGGGCAGTGAAGCTGGTGCCGGCGGGCAGGTCAGGAATGGTTCGATTGACGGCCGACTGCACCTGCAGCAGGGCCTCGGCCATGTTCCGCCCCCAGTCGAAATTGATGGAGATATCGGTGCTGCCGCGGCTGGTGGTGGAGCGCACGGAACGCACACCGCGCACGCCACGCACGGCCCGTTCCACGGGGCGGGTGACCTGCAGCATCATCTGGTCCGCCGGGCCGGTCGCCGGCATCCAGCGACACCTCAACTCGGGGGAACTGCACCTGGGGAACAGGGCCACCGGGAGTTTGAAGGCGCTGAGCGTGCCGCCGGCGGCCAGCAGCGCCAGCAGAAACAGAATGGAGCGGCGATGATTTTCCAACCACTGGGCGAAACTCATGAGCCGCGCCTCCCGCACGGCGGCGCCGTCGCTGAGTTCGTAGTTGCCCCGCATGACCACGCGGTCGCCGGCGTGCAAGCCGTCGCCGCGATACGCCGATCCAGTGTTCCGTGCGGATGCCGGTCCGGACGTCCACGCGATGGGCGGTGTGGCCGCGGACGACGAAACGTAGGCGCCCTGGGCGTCCTTGAGTACCGAGGAGCGGGGCGCCGCGAGGGCTTTGCGCCGGGCAGCGTGATCCGTCCGCGCAATTGCATGCCGGGGAGCAGATGAGCGGTCTGGGCCCTGCAGCCGGACCAGCACGTCGACCAGCCGGGTTCGCGGATCGACAATGCCCTGGACCTGGTCGATGCGGCATCGAGGGTCGGGCCGCCGCCGAAGAGCGGCGACAGGCGTACCCGGGCGCCTTCGGAACGGCGGGGGCCTCTTCGGGCTCGACGCCCAGGCGGACGACCAGCCGATCAAGACGGTTCAGGTTGAGCACCGGGCCGCCAGCCTGCAGCCGCTGGCCGGGGGTTACGGCAATGGTCGTGACGATTCCAGGAAAGGGCGCGTGACAACGGTATGGGTCGTGTCGTTGCCCAGCTCTTTCTGCGTCTTCAGCGCGGATAGCGCGTCTTTGAGCGCCTTTTCCGCCGCGGCAATGTCGGCGCGGGTGGCCAGTTGGCGTTTAAGCCGGCGTTTGCGGGCCAGGTCATCCCGGGCGAATTCGCCTCCGCCCTGGCGTGCCGGTAGGCCATGCGCGCGGAGGGAGCTGTTTCCAGCGTCACAAGCTTGTCGCCTTCGCCTACCTTCTGGCCCGGCGTGACCCACAGCCGGGAGACGATAACCTCATGGCCGGCGTTGACCGCGCTGACCGCATCCGGGTCCGGGCTGACCTTGCCGTAGGCGGTGATGGTGCGTTCCAGGTTCCGTTTCTGTACCGTCTGAAGGCTCACCAGCACGCTGGGCTGCGACGGACGCCGCGTTTGCGGCCAGCGCCCAGGCGGGGCACAGAGCGGCCAGCAGGATAATCATCTCATTGTTTGGGGGCTCTTTTTTTTTTTTTTTTTTTTTTTTTTTTTTTTTTTTTTTTTTTTTTTTTTTTTTTTTTTTTTTTTTTTTTTTTTTTTTTTTTTTTTTTTTTTTTTTTTTTATATATATATATATATAAAAAAAAAAAAAAAAAAAAAAAAAAAAAAAAAAAAAAAAAAAAAAAAAAAAAAAAAAAAAAAAAAAAAAAAAAAAAAAAAAATTTTCTTGAAAGGGACAACGGCAGTGCCAGCACCGTCTGCAGGGCGACGCGGGTCTGCTGCAGCGAACTCTGCAACTGGATTGCCTCGGCCCGGGTGTGCAGCAACCGCGCGCGCAGCGTGATGTAGGTGCCGGCGTTGATATCGCCGGCCTTGAGGCCTGTCCGGCCTGATGGGTCACGTGCTCCAGCTCGGGGACACGATCCTCCGCCTGCCGCAGTTGGCGGGCCAGCAGCGCCGTTGCGGAAGGCCGGTCGGCTTGGCCCGCGGCCTGATCCAACCGAGCCTGGTAGGCCTGCCGCAGGTGGGCGCGGGTCGCCCGGGCGATGGCGACGCCGCCGCGGTTGCCGTTGAAAAGCGGCAGGCTGATGGACACGCTCAGCCCGATGGTCTGTACGCCGCCGGTGTCCCGGGCCCGGCTCAAGCCCACGTTGATGCTGGGAAATTGTTCGAGGATGGCCTTGCGCACCGCGGCTTCCTGGCTGCGGTAGCCCGCCTGGAGCGCAAGCAGATCCGGGCGCCGCTGCGGAAGGCCGACAGCGCGTGATCCAGCTCCTTTTCGGACAGCGGCGGCAGCTCCGCGCGCCGGTCAAGATGCAGCGCCACGGTGGGCTTAGCCCCAGCAGGGCATTGAGGTTGTGGTGTCTGATTTTGCTGAGTCTCCAGCTGGCGCAGGCGGCTGCCGGCATCCACCAGGCTCGCCAGATCGCCGGCGGCCAACTAGGGTGATATCCCCGCGCCGGAGGGCCGCCTTATCGTTCTGGTAGCGCCGCCGGTAGAGTCGTGGGCCGCTGCATAGACCGTGTGCAGCCGCTCCTGGACCCGGGTAGGGGCGAATAGCTGGCGGGCCTTTTCGGCGACCTGCCATTCCTGCCACAAGACTTCAGATCCACCTGCCGAGCTGGGCCCGGGCCGAGTCCTTGGCCGCGCCGCGGGTGATCAGTGCCCGCAAGTCCTGGCATTGATTCCCAGGTTGTAGGCATTCATCAGGCCTGGGCCCGCCGCCGGTGGGGTGGTCCATGCCCGCGGAAAGCTGGGGGTCCGGCAGCAGGCCGGCGTCCATCAGTTGGGCCCGGCCGATGCCACGCTTCAGCCGCTCGGCTTTCAGGTCCGGGTTGTTCAGCACGGCCAGGATCACCGTCTCAGTGGCGTCCAGCCCGTCCCGGGCGTTGAAGGGGGCCGGCTTCAGGCCCGGCAGGCCGATCGGCGGCGGGTACTGCAAGCGCCGGGACGCGTCCGGCCAGGTCCGGCGCGTAGGGCAGCGGCCGGGGGTGATAGGTCGCGCAGCCGGCCAGCAGGACCAGCGGCCGCCGTTGCAGGAATCTCGCTCTGCGGGTGGAGTGCATGGGTTTGTCGTCTATCCCTTGTTGGCGAATGCGACCACAATAGGAATAAGCCAGCTTAGGCGGAACCTTGCCGAAACATTAACATCCGGTAGGGTTAGCCGATTTTTTCATGCCGCCATGCGAATATATTATTTTTTATTTTTTTTTTTATGTATTGTTTTGTTGTTATACTGCTTGTTGATAGAAGACGACTGAGAGGCCGCCGCCTACCTGGCGCGGGGCCTGCGCGAAAGCGGCCATGTCGGCGGAGATCGCCGGGGATGGGGCCCAGGGTTTGGCCGAGGCCCTCACCGATGCCTACGACGTGTTGGTGGTGGACCGCATGCTGCCCGGAATGGACGGCCTGCAACTGGTGCAGAGCCTGCGCGGCTGCGCGGCTGCGCACACCGGTGCTGTTCCTCAGCGCGCTGGGCGAGGTGGACGACCGGGTCAGCGGTCTGCGCGCGGGCGGCGACGATTACCTGGCCAAGCCGTTCGCGTTCTCGGAGCTGCTGGCGCGGCTGGAGGCGCTGGGCCGCCGGGCCAATCCGGAGGAGGCGCTGTCGGTGCTGCGGGTCGCGGATCTGGAGCTGCACCGGCTGGAGCGGCGCGTCACCCGGGCCGGCCAGCCCATCGCTCTGCAGCCCCGGGAGTTCCGGCTGCTGGAATACCTGATGCTCAACACCGGCAAGGTGGTAACCCGGACCATGCTGCTGGAGAACGTCTGGGGTTACCACTTCGATCCCCAGACCAACGTCATCGATGTCCATATCAGCCGCTTGCGCGGCAAGATCGACAAGGGGTTTGCTCCCCCCCTGCTGCACACCATCCGCGGCGCCGGGTACAGCCTCCGTGAGCAAACCGACCTCCCTTAGACATACCACGGTCTTCCGGCTGGCGGCCGTGTATGCCGCCCTGTTTGCCGTGGCGGTGACGGGAATCTTCGTGGCCGTGTTCTTCGCCACCCGGGTGCAGTTGCGGGCCCAGATCGACGCCGGCCTCAGCGGCGAGGCCGATGCCCTGGCCCTGGTCTATCAGGCCCGGGGACTGGCGGGCCTGGAGAAAGCGGTGGGCTCCCGGGTGGAGGCGGCGGCCAAACTGGGCACCCAGGGCGGGCTGGAGGATTCCGGCCAGCGTTTCTACCTGCTGGTCACCTACGGGGCCGCCGCATCCTGCGGGGCAATCTCGCCAGGTGCCGGAGGCGGTCAAGGGACGGGAGACGGTGACTGAGTTCCATCTGCCGCCGGATACCGAAGTGGTGGACCGTGCCGGAGATCCGGTGCATGTGGTACGGGCCCATATCGTCAAGCTGCGTCATGGCTATCGGCTGCTGGTGGGCCAGGCCATGAACGAGACTCAGGAATTGGAGCGCAACCTGCTGCTTTCACTGCTGGCAGGCCTGGGTCTGACCCTGCTGATGGCTGCCGTGGGTGGGCTGTGGATGGGGCGCAGCGTGCTGCGGCGCATAGATTCCATCTCGCGCACGGCCGGCGAAATCATGGGCGGCGATCTGAGCCGGCGGGTGCCGCTGGGGCCGCGGGACGACGAGTTCGCGGCGCTGTCTCGGCGGCTCAACGCCATGCTGGAGCGTATCGAATCGCTGATGACGGGGATGCGCGAGGTGTCCGACAACATCGCCCACGATCTGCGCACGCCGCTGACCCGCCTGCGCGGGCGCCTGGAAGTCACCCTGCTGGAGGCCCGTGATCCGGCCCAGTACCGGGAGGCCATGGACCGGGCCATCGCCGATGCCGACGGCCTGCTGCGCACTTTCGGCGCGCTACTGACCATGGCTCAGCTCCAGTCCGGCGCCCGCCGGGTGCCGGAGACGCCAGTGGACCTGGCCGAGGTCTGCAGCGACGTGGCCGAGCTGTACGAGGCGCTGGCCGAGTCCAACGGGGTCACCCTGGCCCTGGAGCTGCCCGAGCACGCCATGGTGGCCGGCGACAGGGAATTGATTGCCCAGGCCGTGAGCAATGTGCTGGACAACGCCGTGAAGTACACCCCCGAGGGCGGCGCGGTGTCGCTGCGTGTCTACGCGAAGGCGTGCGGGTCGTGGTGGCCGTGCGCGACTCCGGGCCGGGTATCCCCGAGGAGCATCGGGACAAGGTGTTCGAACGCTTCACCCGCCTGGATCCGGCGCGCAGCCGGCCGGGCAACGGCCTGGGTCTGACCATGGTCAGGGCGGTGATGGCGGCGCACGGAGGTGACGTGGTGCTGGGTGACGGCAACCCGGGTCTGGAGGTGCGTTTATGCCTGCCGGCCCTGGAAGCTGCGGGTCACGAGGCCGGGGATTGCCGTCGACGGGCGGCGGGCGCAGGCCCAGCGCGTCCTGGTAGATGCCGATCATGGAAATGAACAGAGCGGCCACCAGCGGGCCGGCGATGATTCCGAAGAACCGAACACGTAGATCCCGCCCAGCAGGCTGAAGAAAAGCACCAGTGTGGGCAGCTTGGTGCGCCCGGAGATCAGGATCGGGCGCAGCACGTTGTCGATCTGACTGACCACGATGCTACCCCATAGCAGCAGCGCAACGCCGGCGGTGGGTTCGCCGCGGACTACCAGGAAGACGCTGGCCGGCACATACACCAGAGGCGCACCGATCACCGGAAGCACCGACAGGAAGGTCATCACGGCGCCCCAGAACAGCGGCGCGGCGAGGCCCAGCACCCAGAACGCCAGTCCCCCCAGGCTGCCCTGGATTAGGGCGACCACGAGGTCGCCGACGATGGTGGCATTGACGACTTCCTGGAATTCACGGCTGATGCGCTGGCGCTGCGCCGGCGGCAACGGGATCAGATTCCGCAGCAGTGAGGCGATCTTCTGGCCGTCGCGGAAAAAGAAGAACAGGGTGAACGCCATCAGCGCGAACGCGAAAAGGAACTCGTAGAAGTTCTGGGCGACGTTGGTGGCCTGGGCCACCGTCGCCTTGGCAAACCGTTCCGCGAAGGAACGGCTCAGAGAGGAAAGATCGAAATTCTGGTTGTTGGCGAGGTTGCTGAGCTGCTGCTTCAGGTCGATGACAAAGTGCGAATGCAGGAGCTGTTGAACCCAGGGGGAATGGCCCGCGGCGAGCCATTTCTGGATCACCCCGAACATGCGGACGCTCTCCACAGCCAAGGTCACGCCGAGTATCGAGAGCGGAACGACGATCACCAGAATAACCGCGGTGGTCATGACGCCGGCACGGATGCCGTGCCAGGGGATGTAGCGTTCCAGCCAGTGGTGGACCGGCGAGAACAGGATCGCAAAGGCGGCGGCCCAGCCGATGGGGTCGACGAACGGCGCCCAGAGCAGATAGGTAAGGTAGGTCAACGCCAGCGCCAGCCCCAGAAGTACCGGCAGCCTCAGTTCGTCTTTGGTCATGCGTCTTGCCCGGGTCTCGTTCCGTGACGATACTCGGGCCGCCGCCGCCCCTGGCGGCACGCGCCCCGTCCATGAACAAACATGGCGGTCATTCGCGTGGGCGTCAACGGCGGCGTCTAGGGAGACCTGATCCATTCAACGGCCGCGTTGGTCGGTCAGCGTTCCCTAGAGGTCGCTATGCCAAATAGTCGTGGACCACCTCGCCCAGGGGCAGGGTCAGATCCGTGACCATGTGCACGACCGATTCCACGGAGGCCACGGGCAGGTCCGCCACCGGCGCCAAGGCGTGGGGCACCAGGTCCAGCGCCCGGACCGGTCCACGCGCCTTTGACGGTCACCTCCTCGGGTGCATATTGCACCAGCTCGCAGATCCGCGCCGTGCCGTCCACGTGGGGGATGACCTTGAGCAAAAACTTGGGGCTGGTCAGTTCCTCCAGGACCTTCTTGCGATCCAGCTCCCGATGCTTGTAGCCCATGGTCCCCGTGGCCACGCGCACGCCCTGATAGTTCAAGGTTCCCACCAGCGTGTCCTTGCGGACTTCGAGGTTGGGCTGGCCCAGCTTCTTGGGGAAGCCCCAGAGCTCACGGCCGCCCGCGGTGGGCGCCTCGTCGTTGAGGAACATCATGGGGCTGAAGGCACCGTCGCGCCCTTTGTATTTCACGGGGATGACCTGGCCCGCTTCGCAGTAGTCTCCGAATCCGGTGGAATCCGGCATGCGCATGAATTCGAATTTCACCTTCGGTTCGGCCAGTTCCAGGGGCTCCGGTACCATCCGGCTCAGGGCCTCGGCTTCGCAGCGGTAGGTAATGGTGAGGTATTCGCGGTCGATGAAGCGGTAGGGCCCCGGTGGGAAGGCCGGGCTATGCAGGGGCATGGCGAATGCTCGTTGTCGTACTTCGTCCTCGGTCACTGAAATTCTCCTTCGACCCACGCGGGGTGGTCGTTGGATCGTCGGGGCCGGCTCCCAACGGGCCGGCCCGACTGACCCTTGGTGCGGCAGGCGCATGTTCAATGGTCCGGCAGCCTGGGGCTCTCCCGGGGGTTCGCTGGGAGGTTTTACGTGATCACGGGTTTATCACGCCGCCGTTGAGCAGGAGGAGACGACATGGAGGAGTCCAGTAAGGAACCGCTCCCTTGGGGGGTGTCGGTGGTCGCGCTGCTTTTCGGCCTGGGCGCGGCCTGGCAGTTCTTCAGTCAGACCTGGCCGGCACTGACCAGCGGTGATCCCACGCTGCTATCCAAATCCGTGAACGTGGTGCTGGACGTGTTCCTGGTCTGGGGTCTGGTTACGCGCCAGACCTGGGCCTGGTGGCTGTCCCTGGTGGTGTTGAGCGTCAATGTGGTCACGTCCCTGTTGGATTGCCGGGTCCGGCATGGCCAGCTTCGGCTCCGTGGCCGACTCCCTTGCCGTGCAGCGGGGCCTGGGTCTGGTCGGTCTGCTTTCCCTGGTGGGGATCGTCTTGTTGTTGTTGGCCGGCAGCAGGCGGGCCTTCCTTGAAGGCGGCTGAGCCCGCCCCTGCGATGACCAGGACCTCGGGCGTTACTGGTTGAGGGTGGCGAGCCGGCCCGTCGTGTCGGTCGTTGTCCTGCTTCTGATTCGTTGGGTCGGCGAGCGCGTGGTCGACTCGGTGGCCGCGGCCGTAGGCCCCGCGTACGCCCGTTGGGGAGACTACGCCCTGGCGCTGGCGATCCTGGTTTACATCCTGTTCATGGCCTTGCCCTTCGTGCCCGGCATGGAAATCGCCTTGGCGTTGATGCTGCTGTTCGGCGTGAAGGCCATCGTCCTGGTTTATTGCTCCACGCTCGCCGCGCTGGTGCTCAGTTTCGCGGTGGGCCGGCTGGTGCCCCTGGATGTGTTGGGAGGCTTGTTCCGATGGCTGCATTTGGCCGGCGCTGCGGATCTGGTTGCCGAGCTGGCGCAAATGGACGGTTCCCAGCGGTTGGCGGCGCGGCTGCGCCGGGCGCCCACGCGCATCGCGCCCTGGCTGCTCCGACACCGCTATCTCGCCATCGCCCTGATCTTCAATCTGCCCGGCAACGCCGTGATCGGCGGCGGTGGCGGGGTTGCTTTGATGGCCGGCATGAGCCGCCTTTTCTCCGTGCCGGCCTATGTGGTCACGGTGGCCCTGGCTATTTCCCCGGTTCCCTTGTTTTTGCTGTTCGCCCATCGCCTGCCTCCGGCGGGGTACTAGTCCGTAGTCACTGTCGGTGCAGTCAAGTCGATTCCGCAAAGCGGAATAACATTCCGCTAGCTTGACTGAACGCATCCGGCGTGCCAGATTCTGGGTTCGCTTGCACACGCGGCTGCCGGGCAATCGATTCCATCGGACATGGCCGCCGGTCATGGTTTTCCGGGAGCCCACAGAAATCGGGCGGCACAACGGCCGCACAGCGGCTGTTTGCTTCGGCGCG
>CAVQFO010000052.1:0-32485 GCA_963711725.1 uncultured Gammaproteobacteria bacterium
GCTCAATAGGGGCGGACACGAAGGGCACTCATTCAAAGCGGTGTCACCCGCATGAACCGTCATTCCCGTGAAAGCGGGTTATGTTGCTGGCGCGCCCCGGCGCTCATACATGAACCGTCATCCCCGCGAAGGCGGGCTATGATGCTGGCGCGCCTCGGCGCTCATACATGAACCGTCATCCCCGCGAAGGCGGGCTATGATGCTGGCGCGCCTCGGCGCTCATACATGAACCGTCATCCCCGCGAAGGCGGGGATCCATAAAACGCCGTGCAGAGCCGGAAGGCCGCATGGATTCCCGCTTCCGCGGGAATGACAGCCCAAGCAGGCACCATTAGGGACCGACAGTCTTATGGACGTCTACCACTATCGCGAAGGCCGGCTTTTCGTCGAGGGTGTGGACCTCTCGCAGGTGGCGGCCACCCACGGCACGCCCTGCTATGTCTATTCCCGGGCGGCCATCGAGCGCGCCTGGCGTGCCTTCGATCTGGCCTTCGCCGGCCAGGATCATCTGGTCTGCTACGCGGTCAAGGCCAACTCCAATCTCGCCGTACTGGGCCTGCTGGCCCGGTTGGGTTCCGGTTTCGATATCGTCTCCGGCGGTGAACTGGAGCGCGTGCTCCGGGCCGGCGGCGATCCCCGCAAGGTGGTGTTTTCCGGGGTGGGCAAGACGGCCGAGGAAATGGTCCGGGCGTTGGAGGCGGACATCCTTTGCTTCAACGTGGAATCCGAGGCGGAGCTGGAGCGGCTGAACCACGTGGCCGCCGGCCTCAACCGCCCGGCCCGGGTATCCCTGCGGGTGAACCCTGATGTGGACGCCCAGACCCATCCCTACATCTCCACGGGCCTCAAGGAGAACAAGTTCGGTATAGACATCCGCGAGGCCGAGCGGGTCTACCTGCGCGCCCGGGACATGGATCACATCGAGATCGTGGGCGTGGACTGCCATATCGGCTCCCAGCTTACCTCCACCGCGCCGTTCGAGGATGCCCTGAAGCGCGTGCTGGAGCTGGTGGACCGCCTCGCCGCGCAGGGTATTCGCCTGCACCACATCGACCTGGGCGGTGGCCTGGGCGTGCGCTACCGCGATGAGCAGCCGCCGGAACCGGCCGCCTACGCCGCCGCCTTGCGCCCGCATCTGGAAAGCCGGGGCCTGACCGTGTTGATGGAGCCGGGGCGGGCCATTGTCGCCAATGCCGGCGTGCTGCTCACCCGGGTGGAATACCTCAAGCACGCCGATCACAAGAACTTCGCCGTGGTCGACGCCGCCATGAACGATCTGCTGCGCCCGGCGCTCTACAGCGCCTGGCAGGCCATCGAGCCGGTGCTGCCGCGTGCCGGCGCCCAACGTGCCTACGACGTGGTGGGCCCCGTCTGCGAGACCGGCGATTTCCTGGGCAAGGATCGGGAACTGGCCATCGAGGCCGGCGATCTGCTGGCCGTGCGCTCGGCCGGGGCCTACGGCTTCAGCATGAGCTCCAACTACAACAGCCGGCCCCGGGCCGTGGAGCTGATGGTGGATGGCGATCAGGTTCATGTGGTTCGCAGCCGCGAGACCATGGATCAGTTGCTGGCCGGGGAGGCTTTGCTGCCGGAATAGCGGTGGTTCGCGGTCGACACGGCCGCGAATGAATCCGCGTTTCCCGTGCGGGGCGCTCTCGCTATCCTTGTGAAACGTCCCGGCAAGGCCCCACCTCCTGAACTACAGCAAACCAGGAGGCCGCATGCCCGATCAATCCTTCCGAAATCCCTCCGACGATCAAATCCGCGAATTCCTGCAAGGCGTACGGCGCATCGCCGTGGTTGGCCTTTCGGCGAAGGAGCAGCGCCCCAGCCACGGCGTCGCCAAGGGTCTGATTTCCCGCGGATTCGATATTGTCCCGGTACGCCCGAACGGCGACGAGATCCTCGGCCGGAAGGTCTATCACAACCTGGGCGACATCCCCGGCCGTATCGACCTCGTGGACGTATTCCTCAATCCGAAGCGCGTGGGGCCGGTGGTGGACCGGTGCATCGAGCTGGGCATGCCCGCGGTGTGGCTTCAGGAAGGCGTTATTGATGCCGATGCCGCGAACAGGGCCCGGGAGGCGGGTCTGTTCGTGGTGATGGATCGATGCCTGTGGAAGAAAGCCGATCAGATGGACTTGCGGGCTGATGGGTAAACAACGAAGGATACGGAGGGCGCCAAGGAGTTTGAATTCCCGCGCTCCCGCGGACGGGCGAGGGGGCACGATCGGTCTCGATTGAAACTTCCCCTCCCTGTGCAACCGCAACGTGGGTTACCCCTCTCCACCCACACGCCAGTAGTCGTAGCCTGGATGAAGCAAAGCGGAATCCAGGAATCCCCGGATTCCGCTTTGCTTCATCCGGGCTACGCGACTTCCTCCTTGCGTCGCCGCCCCACGACACCGCAAAATGCAGCGGACACTCAAGGGCCTGTTAACGTTCCTGCCGCGAGCTGCGTCGGGCCTGACAGGCGCCTAGGCAAGGCGCGAGAAGAGAAGTTTAGTGATTCTAAATGAACGACGAGCAACACGGCATAGGCGCTTGTCAGGCCCAACCCGAAGGGCCGGGCCTCTCTTGGCGCAATCCGGTGTTGGCACTCGGTTATGTAGCGGTGCTACACAGCGCTCACGTCGCCTAGGCTTGCGCCAAGAGAGGCCCGGCGCAGCCCACGGCAGGAACGTTAACAGGCCCTAGTCAGGAATTCCCGATGCACCTGCGCTTTACCAAAATGCACGGGTTGGGCAACGACTTCGTCGTGATCGACGCGATCCGCCAGTCCGTCAGCCTCAGCACCGAGCAAGTGCGCTTTCTCGCCGACCGTCGTTTCGGAGTCGGTTGCGATCAGGTGCTGCTTGCGGCGGCCGTCACGGATCCCCGTGCGGATTTCCGGTACATCATCTATAACGCGGACGGCGGCGAGGTGGAGCACTGCGGGAACGGCGTGCGCTGCCTGGGCCGGTTTCTGGTGGACAAGGGGCTGACCGACAAGGATCGCCTGACGGTTCAAACGTTGAGCGGGCTGAGCCGTATCGAGTTGCTGGACGACGGCCAGGTGCGGGTGGACATGGGGGTGCCGGTGCTGGAGCCGGAGCGCATTCCGTTCCAGGCGGGCCCGCGAGCGAACACCTACCGGCTGGAGGTGGATGGGCAGGTGCTGACCATCGGCGCGGTGTCCATGGGCAACCCCCACGCGGTGACGGTGGTCTCCAGTGTGGACGACGCGCCGGTGGCGACATTGGGGCCGCGCATCGAGCACCACGAGCGCTTCCCCAATCGGGTCAACGCCGGTTTCATGGAGATCGTCGATCCGGAGCATGTTCGTCTTAGGGTCTATGAACGCGGCGCGGGGGAAACCCTGGCCTGTGGCACGGGGGCCTGTGCGGCGGTGGTTGCCGGCCGGTTGCAGGACCGCCTGTCGGATACGGTTACGGTGAGGCTTCCCGGCGGGGAGCTCGTGATAAGCTGGCAGGGGGAGGGGCAGCCGGTGTGGATGACCGGGCCTGCTGCCAGCGTTTTCGAGGGTGAAATAGAACTATGAGCATCCAGAGCAAGCGCGGGACCGAAGAAGTCCTGCCCGAGGACGCCGTTGTCGAATATCTGCGCGACAACCCTGATTTCTTCGCACGCAACGAAGAGCTGACGGCCTCGTTGCGGATACCGCATGACTGTGGCGACGCGATCTCCCTGCTGGAATACCAGTCACGGGTTCTGCGTGACGAAAATCGGCTGCTCACGCGCCGTCTCGACGACCTGCTACAGGTGGCCCGGGACAACGACCGGCTCTCCGAGCGCCTGCACGCGCTCACCCTGGAGCTGATGGACAGCCGGGATCTGGAGACCTTTCTGGAAGGCCTGAAGGCCGGCCTGCGAGCCCAGTTCCAGGCCGACGCGGTGGCACTGCGCCTGTTCGATACCGACGGCGACCGTCAGAACCATCCGGATTTTGTCGCGCCGGACGATGCCTCTCTGGAACCCTTCCAGGATTTCATCAACAACCAGCGTCCCCGCTGCGGCCTGCTCACCGCGGCCCAATTGGAGGTGCTGTTCGGCGAGACCGCTCCTCGGATCGCCTCCGGCGCCCTGATACCGGTGGTGGACCACGGCATGATCGGCATCCTGTCCATCGGCAGTTTCCAGGGCGACCGCTTCCACGCCAGCCAGGGCACGGTATTCCTCAAGCAGCTGGGGGAGCTGACCGGGCGCGCCGTGCGCCGGCATTTGGCGGGGTGATTCCGGCGATCTTTCGATAAGCCACGAAGGGCACGAAGCCAATGTAGGTCGGATTAGCGAAGCGTAATCCGACAACCAATCAGGTAATGGACTACCGAAGAGCATTTATTCCAGGCGGATCATTCTTCTTTACGGTCGTCACCGCACACCGGCGGCCAATCTTCGCCGAACCAGCCATGACCACGGTCCTGCGTGGCGCGTTTCAAAACGTCCGCCAGCGATATCCTTTCAGCCTGGACGCAGCTGTGGTGCTGCCCGATCACCTTCACTGTGTCTGGACGCTTCCGCCTGGGGATGGTGACTTCGCGACCCGTTGGCGCCTGATAAAGACCTGGTTTACCAAGCACAGTGGGTTGGCGCTGTCGCCGATCTGGCAGCCCCGCTATTGGGAGCACGTCGTTCGCGATCAGGAGGATTTTGCGCGCCATGTTGATTACATCCACTACAACCCCGTGAAACATGGATACGTGACGTCGCCGGTCGATTGGCCGTATTCGAGCATACGGCGGTATGTGGAGCAGGGGATCTATCCGGTGGATTGGGGGAAGCAAGAGATGGAATTCGTGGGGGTTGGTAAGGAGTAAGAGTTGTCGGATTACGCTTCGCTAATCCGACCTACATTGATCCGGGAAGAGGTAGCAGCGTAGGTCGGATTAGCGAAGCGTAATCCGACAGAAAAACATTCATGTTCTCCGCGTTTACGAATCTTTCCCGTCATCGTCGTCCCGGTCCCGCCGCCGCGCCCGCGGATGGGCCGCGTCATACACTTTGGCCAAATGCTGGAAATCCAGGTGGGTGTAGACCTGGGTGGTGCTGATGTCCGCGTGCCCCAGCAGTTCCTGCACGGCCCGCAGATCGCCGCTGGATTCGAGTACGTGGCTGGCGAAGGAATGGCGCAGCATGTGGGGGTGCACCTTGCGGCCGAGGCCCTGGCGCAAGGCCAGGCTGGATAGCCGGGCCTGGACGCTGCGCGCCGACAGTCGGCCGCCGCGCTGGCTCACGAATACCGCGGTCTGGTCCACGTCCGCCAACCCCCCGCGCAGGTCCAGCCATTCCTCCAGGGCTTCCAGGGCCTGTCGGCCCACCGGCAGGACCCGTGTCTTGGCGCCCTTGCCCGTCACCCGCACGCTCCCCTCGCGCAGGTCCAGGTCGTTGAGGTCCAGGCTGACCAATTCGGCCAGACGCAGGCCCGAGGAATACATCAGCTCGAACATGGCGCGGTCGCGGATGGCCACCGGGTCGTCGTCGTGGGCGTCGAGCAGGCGGGCGGTTTGGTCCACGTCCATGGCGTCGGGGAGTTTGCGGGGCGATTTCGGCGCGCTGATGCCGGCGGCAGGATCGTAATTCGCCTCGCCTTCGCGCATGAGAAAGCGGAAGAAGCTGCGAATAGCCGAGAGCAGCCGCTGAATGGATCGCCCGGAAAGCCCCGCACGATGGCGGGCGGCGACAAAGGCGCGGACGTGCTGCGTGTCCAGGCGCTCCCAGTCCGCCACGCCCTGCTCCACGCACCAGGCCCCCAGGGTTTCCAGATCCCGGCGGTAGTGCTTCACCGTCAGCGGCGACACGCGGCGCTCGTTGCTCAGGTGATCGAGAAACGCGCTGAGCAGGTCCCGGGCTTTGTTGGAGAGGCTCTTCATGAAGCCAGTGTAGGCTTCCGACGGTGTGGTGGGGAAGCAGGGGAATACGACAACGGCGGCGGGCGGTGGGCTTATTGGAAAGCGCTTGCCAATCCGGCCTGCGCTTGGTCCACCTCTCGCGGTGGATTATCGGCGTGTTGGTCGGATCAGCGAGCGCGAGTCGGAAGTCGTTCGTCTCCTTGGCGATGTTCGCGCCGTACCTGGCTGACACACCGCACTAGTGGGCGAGCCGGTGGTTGCCGGTGTGGTCGCCGTGATGGAACTTCAGCAGCCGGACCAGGCCCTGGCAGGCGTCCTTGACCAGCTTGTTCATGTACGCGGCGCGCATCCGGCGGGCCTCCTCCATGAGACGCTCGATTTCGGCGTCGCGGCTGGCAACGTCGCCCATATATTCGTTGGCGTGAATTTTCATGTCGGCACCTCTTGTTGTGGGAATGACGCACTGCAGCAATGAGGCCATTCTAGGCGCCGCGTTGTTTCCGGTGCAGGGGGTAACCGGAACAAGACTTATGAACAAAAATCATCAATTATTGGCTTAGCTTATGCCCGGGCAATGAAGATGATGGAGGCGGGACGGCCTGTGTGCGGGTTCAGGGGCGCTCGTTGTTCGATGCGCCGGAAGCCGCTGCGTTCCAGCAGGCCGATCCAGCTCTCCACCGTCCGGAAATACCACGGCGCCGGCCGGTCGAATTCGGGGCCGAAGCCGGCCCAGGAGCCCGGGCGCCAGCCGTCTCGGTAGGCACTTTCGCCGCAGGCTTCGCGAGGGTGCAGTGTCTGAATGACCAGCGGGCCCTGTGGAGGGAGCATCCCGTGTATGGCGGCAATCAGCCCGTCCACGGACTCCTTGCCGAGCAGGGAGAAATTGCATACTGCGGCCTCGGTACGGGCATTCAGGGCGCCGTCGGCGATTTCGGCGTAGCTCGCGACATGGAACTCGCCGCCGCCGGCTTTGCGGGCCCGTTCGATCAACCTGGGTTCGGCGTCCACGCCCACGACGCGGATGCCCCAAGCCGCCAGTTCGCGAGCCAGCCAGCCCTCGCCGCAGCCGATATCCAGAATTGATGAGGGTGCCAACGCGGTTACGGCCTCGACGACCGCTTGATTGGTCATCGCCTCGCGGCTGGCGATCCGGCGGTTGCGGACCGCGTTCGTCCAGGAGCCGGCGTTATGCCGCCAGGATTCCAGGATGGCTGTTTCGTTGGCGCCGTCCTGGGGGGCCCGCTGATGGGTGTCTTTCTTCGATGAATCCATGGGTCCGATCCCGGTGGGAATAGATCAAGGTCCGTTTAACCCGTATCCTTGCACATTCACGCCGCCGTACCACTCAATCAAACGGAAGGAAGGCCAAGGTGCCGCTTTACCGGGTCGCCCTGCGGGGCGAAAACTATCTGCTTAACCTTACCGGGGAACCGCAGTTGCTGGGATTCGACGTGACCCATTACGTCAAAGCGGCCTCCGAGGAGGAAGCCGAGCGCAAGGCGCTGATCCTTACCCGCAGCCGCCGCGATCTGCAATCGGCGCTGCTCAACTCCAGGGAGAATCCCACCCGGCTGAATTGCCAGGCGATTAAGCGCGTCCGCTTGCGCCGTTCCCGCCACGACGGGGTGTACGCCTTTTTCGACATGGACGCGTCGCCTCTGCCGGATGCCGGCGCGACGGGTGAATCCCCCAACCGCTGATCGACCACCCTCGGAGCGGCCACGGAGTGGCCCCATATCGACCAGGGACGTGTTTCAGGAGTCCCTATGCCTGCCCAACGACCGCGTGACGCATTTCTGGAAGGCGCCCGCGTGATGCTGCCGATACTGCCCGGCGTGGTCCCTTTTGGCGTGACTGCCGGCATTGCCGGTATCGACGCGGGGTTATCGCCGGCGGCCTCGCTGAGTTCATCGATCATTATCTTCGCCGGCGCGTCCCAGTTGGCGGCCATGCAGCTGATCGCCAGCGGCGCCCTGCCCTGGGTGATCATCCTCACGTCCTGGGTGATCAACCTGCGGTTCGCCATGTACAGCGCATCGCTGGCGCCCTATTTCTCAAAGCTCCCGAAACGCTGGCAATGGCCGCTGGCCTATGTGATGACCGACCAAGCCTACGCTGTGAGCATGATCCGCTTCGGCACTCATCCAGAGCGCGGCAACGAGCACTGGTTCTACCTGGGCGGTGCGGCGCCCATGTGGGCGGTGTGGGTGGGCTCCACGGCCATCGGCGTCGCGCTGGGCGCGCAGGTGCCCGCCAGTTGGCAGCTTGGGTTCGCCGTTCCCCTGATCTTCATGGCGCTGCTGGTGCCGGCCATTCAGGACAAGCCCACCGCTCTGGCCGCGGCGGTGGGTGGCGTCGTGGCCGTGGCGGCCCAGGGCCTGCCCATGAATCTGGGCCTGATGTCCGGGGCGGTGGCGGGTATCGCCGCCGGGCTGATGGCTGACCGGAAACGCGCCGACGCGCCCGCGGAGGGTGGGTCATGACAGAGTATTCGGCTCCA
The DNA here is from genome assembly GCA_963711725.1 of uncultured Gammaproteobacteria bacterium. Classification (GTDB taxonomy): domain Bacteria; phylum Pseudomonadota; class Gammaproteobacteria; order Nitrococcales; family Aquisalimonadaceae; genus CAVQFO01. Next base: position 8,350 of record CAVQFO010000052.1, read on the forward strand.
GCGATCTGGCTGCTGATGGCGGTGATCGGGCTGGGCACGTTTGCCCTGCGCCTGTCGTTCATTCATTGGTTCGGCCGCCGCGATGTGCCGCCCGGCCTGCAGCGGGCATTGCGCTTCGTGCCGGCGGCGGTTCTATCGGCATTGGTGCTGCCGGCCATCGTCTACTCGGGCTCCGACCCAGGTCTCAATGTTCACAATGTCCGGCTGTTGGCCGGCGCGTGCGCCTTCGTCGTGGCCTGGAGTACCCGCAGCGTGATGCTCACCATGGTGGCGGGCATGGGCGTGCTGTGGGTGGTCGGGGCGCTGGTATGAAGCCTGCTGCCGGAGCATGACCGGAAATATTTTGCATCGCAGCATCAATGGTGGCACCTCTTGAGATTCCGCTGGTCTAATAATTGATCGCGGCTAAACTGCGGGGGTGCATTCGGATCGGTCGCAAGGGCCTTCGGGCCCGTTTGGGGGAATCGGGGATTGTCCAACGGTGCTTCAGTTTCCATGGAGCACAGTCCCGCCTGGGACTGGCTCATGCGTGGGGTGATTCTCGCCGCCCTGTCGGCCTTGATTTATGTCGCGGCGGTGGGGGACGTGTTCGTGCCCCTGCTGGAGGCCGTGGAGCGCCATCGCTGGTCGCGGCTGATCGTTTCCCCGAGCCTTTTCTGGGCGTTCATGGGCCTGGTGATGTTGTTGTTCCGGACCCTGTTGTGGTTCCGCTACCGGACCTTCGCCTCGGCCACCATGGACGACGCCCCGCCGCTGACCGTGATCATCCCGGCCTACAACGAGGGGCCGATGGTGCGCAAATCCATCGCCTCCGTCGCCGCCTCGGCCTATCCGCGCGACCGCCTGGAGATCCTGGTCGTGGATGACGGCAGCCGCGACGATACCTGGGCGCACATCGAGGCGGAGGCCGCGGAACATCCAGGCCTGGTCACCACTCTGAAATTCCCGGAAAACCGCGGCAAGCGGGCCGCGCTTGAGGCCGGGTTCCGCCGCGCCCGGGGCGAGGTGGTCATTACCATCGACTCCGACAGCGTGATCGACGGCACCACGCTGCTGGCCATGGCGGGGCCGTTTCGCGACCCCCGCGTGGGCGCCGTGGCCGGCCGCGTACAGGTCTACAACCGGGGTGCGGGCGTCATCCCCCGCATGCTGCAGGTGCGCTATACCCTGGCCTTCGACTTCCTGCGGGCCGTGCAGTCCACCTATCGGACGGTGTACTGCTGCCCCGGGGCCCTGGCGGCCTATCGCGTATCCGTGGTGCGAAAGGTGCTGGAGCGCTGGATGGCGCAGACCTTCATGGGCGTGGCCTGTACCTATGGCGAAGACCGGTCCATGACCAACTTCATCCTCGCCGAAGGTTACGACACCGTCTACCAGCGCAGCGGGGTGGTTCACACCATCGTGCCGCTGACTTACAAACGCTTGGTGAAGATGTACCTGCGCTGGGATCGTTCCTATGTGCGCGAGGAAATCCGCTTTTTCGGCATCGTCTGGAAGCGGCCTTTGCCCTGGCTGTTGATCGCCTTGGCGGACAGCCTGATCACGAATCTCCGATACCCGGTGGCCTACGCATCCCTGGGCCTGCTGATCTACATTGGCATCGAATATCCCCTCACCGTGCTGCGCCTGCTGTTCGCCATCGGCCTCATGGCCGGGTTGAACATGCTCTACTACCTGCGCAGCGAACGCTCCTGGGATTTCGTGTTCGGCATTCTGTACGCGTATTTCTCGGCGTTCGCCCTGTTCTGGCTGTTCCCGTATGCCGTGCTCACGGTGCGCGCGAAGGGTTGGCTGACGCGGTGAGCATCCGGGTGTTCCCGGTGGGCACCGTCGCCCACCGCTCGACCGGGGGGCGCGCTATCACGCCTTCCCGGGCGGCCCCGGCTGTACTTGTCGGGCGAACTGACCGCCCGATCAGATTTCCGAAGCTGCACAGTTGTGGTGCGGTCCAATCGATGCCACTCTTTAATCATGCACATCAACCGGGTCGGTAATTCCCCGTCCAACCAGGAGGCCGGTGCCCGAGATACAGAGATGGATTCCCGGAAATCCGCCGATAACAACTCACGCGTCGAGCCGCCGGCCAGTGACGCCGCCCTGAGCGCGGAGTTGCTCCAGGCGCTTGTTGGTTGCCAAGAAGCGACCGAGGTATTGGCGGTGCTCACGGAGGCGCTGGACGGGATGGCCGGGATTGGCGGCGTCCTGGTCAACCTGCATGATCCGGCCCGCCGCGCCCTGGTCTGCCGGGCGGCACGATTGCCCGCGCCGTTTCAGGACATGGAAGGACCGCTGACAGGGTTTCGCTCCCCGCTGGACCGCAACGATCCGATTACCGATACCTTCCGCAGCGGTGAAGTCCGGATCATGGACGAAACCACCCGGCACCTGTTCACGGACACCCTCGCGGGTCACTTCCGCCAGTGGAATATTCCCCGTGTGGCGGCGCTGCCGCTGACCGGTCGGGATCATCCCCTGGGCACCGTGTTGTTGCTGGGAGAGCCGGGCCTCCTTGACGAGCTGCCGGTGAACGCCGCCCTCGATGTCATGGCCAAGGTCGCCCCCCAGCTCGAGCTGGCGATGATCTATCAGCGGGTGCGGGCGGGCGGTGACTCCTCCGAGCGGCTACTCGATGAGCAGCGCCGTTTCCTGGATTTCATGACCGAGGTGAACAACCTCACCGATACCACCGCCATCTTCGAGGCTGCCGCGGCGGAGTTCTTCCAGCGCCATCCTTTCGATCTCGTCGGCTTTCTCGAGCCCGAGGACAACGCCCTGGCGGTGCGCCACCTGACCGTGCGCGATCAACGCTTTGAGGGGGTCAAGCGGCAACTGGACGAATTCTACGAGCATACGCGCTACTGGCTGGGGTCCGCCGACGGGGCGACGCCGCTGGCCTACCTTCAGCGCACCAGTTTCTATTTCCCCGATGTGCGTAGGGTGCTGCATCTGCCCATGTCGGAGAAGGACAGCAAGTCCCTGGAGTTGATGGGCAATCCCCGGACGTTCCTGATCACGCCGATCCTTCGGCGCGGCGAACCGGTGGGTGTGCTCTGGCTGATGAGCCTGGACGAGGTGTTCGAACTGTCCGAAACCGAGCAGCGCCTGATCGAGCAGTTGAGCGCATTTCTGGGCACCACCCTGATCAACGCCGAGATGTACTCGTCATTGCAGCGCCAGCGCACCGAGGTTTCCAGCCTGAACTCGGACCTTCAGCGACGTATCCGGGAGCTGGATCGCCGCGCTTCGCGGGACAGCCTCACGGGCCTGCTGAACTACGGCAGCTTCGAGGAGCGCCTGACGCTTCTGATCGATGCCCATCAACGGGACCAGGGTGGCAGCGACCTGTCCCTGCTGGTGGTCGATATCGACCACTTCAAACGCTTCAACGACACCTTCGGCCATGAGGCGGGCAACCAGGTGCTGCGGGAAGTGGCCCACCGCCTGCAGAGCTGCATCCGCGACATGGATACGGCCTACCGCTACGGCGGCGAGGAATTCGTGGCCATCCTGCCCCGCTGTGATGTGGAAGGGGCCCGGGTGATCGGTGAACGCATCCGCTACGAGATTTCACGGCACCGCCCGGAGGTGGAGGGCGCCCCCGCGGTGACGGTCAGCGTCGGCTACGCCGCCCACAAGGCCGGGGAAAGCGGCAAGGAATTGTTCAAGCGCGCCGATCAGGCGTTGTACCGCGCCAAGGGCGACGGCCGCGACCGGGTGGTCGGCGCGGACGAGTAGCGAGGCTCGAACGCGAATCCCCCGGCGCTCTGCCGCCGTCGCTTTGGTTCACGCGAATTGCAGTTCGCGAGGTTCCAGCTCGATCTTAAGGGGGTGGCTGCAGCCGGGATCGGTGTAGTCGTCCGGCCGTTGATCCAGGAATGCGTTGATTTCGGCGCGGACCACATCCTGGATTTCATCCAGCCGTGCCTCGAAGGCATCACGGAAGTCGCCGTGGTAGCGGGGATCGGTGTTCAGCTCCCGGCCGGGAATGTAACAGCACAGCTCCTGACCGACCTCGGTTTCCACCTTGAACTGCACCAGCCTCCACTCCGGCAGCGGAGTAATCTCGGTGATTTCGATGTCATGCATGGCAGCCCTCCTGCGGTTCCGGCAGCGCGCCCGCGCGGCTGTGTTTAGTAGTGAGACGCTGAACCCATTCGCGCAGCCGCGTGAATAGATCGTCGTCTCCCCAGTCGTCGGGTTCGGGGGTTCGTCAAGCAAACGCTTTTCCGCCGCCCGTACTTGTGGCGCGGAGTTCTGTAGTTATAGACCTTTTTGAGTAGCCTGCACGCAGCAAAAAGACCGGGTATCACCGGGGTCGTGAAGAGGGCGCGTCCGTACCCGCGAGCAGGACGCTCAGACGCACGCCCGTGCCGTCCCGCAGGTCGTCCGCGCGGACGCCGCCGTGATGCAGGTCCGCGACCAGGCGCACGATGTACAGGCCCAGCCCCAGGTGGGGCGTGTCGCCTTCGGACTCCCGCAGGGAGACCATGGAATCGAACAGGCGGCCCTGCATCCGCTCGGGCAGCTGGGGGCCCTGATTCTCCACCCGCAGTTCCCACGCGCCATGGGCGGGCACGAGTTCCACGTTGATCCAGCCTCCGTTCGGAGTGAAGTCGCGGGCGTTGTCCACCAACTTGTCCAGCATCTGGGCGATCAGATCGGGGACGCCGACGAACGGGCTCCCGCCTTCGGGCACCGTCACGGTGTAGACGTGCTGCGGATCCATGTCGCGATAGCCGTCCATGCAGGCCCGGACCAGATCCGCCAGGTCGAAGCGTTCCGACTCCTCGCTGCGCAGCGTTTGTTCCAGGCGTCGCGCCTCGCTCATGGCCTGGAGAATGCGGCTCAGTCGGGCAGTCCCGCCCCGGGCCCGCTCCAGGTATTTGTGGGCGTTGTCGGACAGTGGCTCCTGCTGCAGGTTCTCCAGGGACGATCCGACCACGGCAAGGGGGGTGCGAAGCTCATGGGAAAGTTTGCCGGCGAGGCTCTTGAGGTAATCCGTGTAGTCCCGCAGCGCGCCCAGGGTGTGGGCGAAGCTGCGGGAGAGATCGCCCAATTCATCGGCCGCGGTGGACTGGGGGAAGGCCTCGGCCATCTCGCCCTCTTCGGTGACGGCCGCCTCCGCCGCGTCGCGCAGCCGGCGAATCCGGGTGGAGAGCACGCTGGCGAAGATGAACAGGGCCGCCAGCGCCACGCCGAAGGCCAGGGTGGTCTGGCCCAGAAGGCGCATCATGGCCTGGTTGGTGCGCAACAGCAGGGCGTCGCTCGCTTCTTCCACCACCACGGCGGCGTCCGAGGGCCCGCCCGGAGTGATCGGCGCCGCGGCCGACAGCACCACGGTGGCCTGGTCCGGGGCGGCCTGCCAACGGGTTGCCGAATTCCCCGACAGGGCTGCGGCCACTTCATCGCCCCGCAGGCGCAGGGTGCTGCCGGCGTCGCGTTCGCGGTCGCCACTGAGCGGGGCATCCATGAGGTGCCGATAAAGCAGTGAACGGAACCAGCGGGTGAGGAACCAGCTCTGCCCGCCGGGCCGGTCCCGGTACAGGATGCCCGCGTGGGCCAGGACCCAGCCGCCGGGCCCCACCAGCCAGACACGGCCGTTCTCCGGGGCCAGTTCCGCAAGCCGCCGGGCCCGCACATCGCGGGGCCCGACCAGCGACAGGGGTCGATCCGGTTCGCCAACCGGACCGGTGCCGACGACGGTGGCCGGGCCGCCCCCCGGGGAGACCTCGGCCGCCGCGAAGCCCAGGGCGGTGGCGCTCAGATCGCGGGGAATCCGCAGCTCCACCTGATAGCCGCCGGGGGTTTCCTGCCATTCGCCCCGAATGCGCGCATGGTGGGGGCCGGCACCCAACAAGGTGGCCTGGACCCAGCCGGGGGCAGCGGTGGCGATGCGATAGTGCCGCAGGCCGTCGGGGCTCTCCACGGTGAGCAGCAGGTGATCGTTGGGGCTGGTCTGGCCCGGCGCGGCCCGGTCGTAAACGATGTGCGGGTCGGCCACCCGGATCATGGCGTAGATGGCGGTGTCGTCTTCGGCCAGGGCCACCCGCAGGGCGGGATCGGTACTCCCCGCCGGGAATGCCTGGGCGGCGGCGACGCCCGGCGACCATTCGTCGTCGTAGCCGTCCACGTAGATGGGGCTGTCAGCCCGGCGCACGTACAGGGCGCCTTCGGTGGCGGCGCGGCGTAGGCGCGGCGAGAGATCGGAGAAGGCGCGGGCGATGGACTGTGCCGTGGCCAGGGCGGCCCGCTCCTCGCTGTGGCGCAGGAAACGCTCCATTTCCCGCAGGTACTGCCACGCCGACCAGGGCAGGACCAGGACGATCAGGCTGATCAGCAGCAGTTTCTTGCGAAGGCTCACGGCTTCCAGCGATAGCCCATGCCGTAGACCGTTTCGATGCGGTCGAACTCCGGATCCATGGCCTGGAACTTCTTGCGCACCCGTTTGATGTGCGAGGTGATGGTGGGCCCGTCCACCACTACTTTGGCTTCGTCCATGAGCTGATCGCGGTTCTTCACATGGCCCGGGTAGCGGGCCAGGGCGTGCACCATCCAGAACTCGGTGACGGTAAGCGGCACGGACTCGCCGCGCCAGGTCACGTGCATCTGTTCGGGCTGGATTTCCAGGTGGCCGCGTTCCAGGCGGGTGTCCTTGGGCGCCCCTTCGCGCAGGGCATCCAGCCGGCGGAACAGGGTCGCGATCCGGGCCTGCAGGTGGGGCACGCTGATGTCCTTGGTGAGGTAGTCATCGGCACCCAGGCGCAGGCCGGAGATGGTGTCCAGGTCGCTGTCCCGCGCTGTCAGGAAGATCAGCGGCAGGGTCTCCGAACGGGAACGCAGCTCCCGGCACAGCTCGAAGCCGCCCTCCGGTTCGTCGCCCAGCCCCACGTCGATGATGACCAGATCCGGCAGGCGGCGGTCGAACGCCTTGAGGGCGTCCGGCCGCGACGCATAGCCGCTGAGCTCATAGCCGTAGCGGCCCAGCGCGTCGATGTAGTTTTCGCGGATCGCTTCCTCGTCTTCGACGACGGCGATTTTCCGTACCATGGCCTGCCTCATGTCCAGGGGGTGCGCGAAGGCGCAGCGCCTCAACTCTGCCACATTTCGTCCGTGAGCCGCCAGATTGGTTCCTCCGGCGGGCCATGCCATGCGCGTTGCAATGAACCTACGAGTCATTCGCAGAGGACACGACCATGAGGAAACGCACCCGCTACTACGAACTGGGCGCCTGGGAGATGCCGCGCCGTCGCCGCCGTTGGCCTTGGATGCTGGCGGTGGTGGCCCTGCTGGGCCTTGCGGCGTGGATGTGGTCCGGCGCCCTGCGTGCCCAGTGGCGGGCGGACGCACCCAAGCATTTCGCGGTTGTGGCGAAGGCGGCTCAAAACCGACCGTTGCTTGCGGGTGCCAACCGCTACAGAGGCTTTCCCTGAGTCACCTTCTCTTCCGTTTCCCGCCAGTGTGTCGTCGCCGTTCGCCCCCGTTCAGGGGGCGCTTTTTTTGCCGCCATCGAAAATTGCGAATGGAGAGAAGGGAAATCTCGCCAAGCCGGGAAGCGCGCCAAGGATCCAATCCTTGAGTTTTGTTCTCTCGGCGTCCTTGGCGTCTTGGCGAGATTTCCCTCGGCTTCTCTGGAAAAGAAGGGTTTGGTCTGGCGGCGACACTGCCATGTTCCCGCCACAATTGATCGCCGCATTGCCTTTTCCGCTCCCCGGCGCGGTCACCGCGTCTTTGTTCAATGGGAACCGTGGAAGCACGACACCCCGTTTGAAAACGAAATGAGGAGCAAGATCATGAGCAAGCATTCCAAACTGGCCGTTGCGGTTCTGGCAGGTTCCCTGGCGCTGGGCGGCAGTGCCCAGGCGGCGACCAACGAGGCCGACAATCCCTATATCGAATCCCATGTGATGGCCGGCTACGGCGTCGGTGCCGTGATCGGCACGCTGGTGGGCGGTCCCATCGGTACGCTGGTGGGCGCGTTGGGCGGCACCCTGGTGGGTGAGCAGGTCGCCGTGAAGCGGGAGCTGGGCGATGAGAACCGCCAGGCCAGCAACACCATCTCCGGGCTCAAGACCGATCTCGCCAGCACCCAGGCGGAAAACGCGGAACTCAAGGCCCAGCAGTCCGAGATGGCGGACAAGGTGGCGCGACTCTCCAGCAAGCTGAACAACGGCACGCTGGCCGGAACGTTCGGCATGGACGTCCTGTTCCGCACCGGCTCGGGCAAGTTGGAACCGCGGGCCCGCGAACAGCTCAAGGAATTGGCGGATACCTTGAAGCGTTTTCCGCAAATGCAGGTGCACCTGGCGGGGTTTGCGGATCAGCGTGGCGGTGCCCAGCGCAATCTGGCCCTTTCCTCTCAGCGCGCCGAAGCGGTCAAGCAGGCGCTGACGGAAGCCGGCGTACCGGCGGGTCGGATCGATCTGAGCTACTTCGGCGAAACCCAAGCCAAGGCCAAGCCGGGTGATATCGACGGCCTGGCGCTGGATCGCCGGGTGTCCATCGAGCTGAAGGCCGAGCGCACGGCCGAACTGGACCCCGCCGTGGTCAGCGGTGTGGTCAGCCGCTAACAGCACCCATCGTTGTCCGGCCCAGGGAGGGGCCAAAACAAACGGCAGCCGCGAGGCTGCCGTTTTCTGTTTAGCGGTTCGCGGCGATGAGCGCCGCTCCTGATATGGATTGCATGGCAAGACGTGTGCTCTGTCCTGGCGTCATCCGATGATCAGGCCGGAATTCGAACCACAGAGGGCACAGAGTCACACAGAGGAAAACAAAGCCGTCTGGTCTTTGCCCCGAGGAACTCCGTATCCTCTGTGGTCAATGCCTTTCAGGCGGAAGGTCCGGCGGCGTCACCGAATTGCCGGACAATCGCGGTCATCGGCGTTCATCGCCGCCAACTTGTCCGTTACCCCGGGAGCAGCACGGTGGACCCCGTGGTCTTGCGGGACTCCAGGCTTTCGTGGGCCTTGGCGGCGTCGATCAACGGGAAGGTCTGCTTCACTTCGATCTTCACCACGCCCTTGGCGACCACGTCGAACAGTTCCCCGGCGGTGTATTCCAGTGCCTTGCGGTCGGCGATGTGGGTGAACAGCGTGGGCCGTGTGAGGAACAGCGAGCCCTTGGCCGCCAGGATGCCGGGATCGAAGGGCTCCACGGAGCCCGAGGACTGGCCGAAGCTCACCAGCATTCCCCTGGGCTTGAGGCAATCCAGGGATTTCATGAACGTATCCTTGCCCACCGAATCGTAGACCACGTTCACGCCCTGGCCGCCGGTGATTTCCTTCACCCGCTCCACGAAATCCTCGTTCTTGTAGAGAATCGTATGGTCGCAGCCATGGGCCTTGGCCAGCTCGGCCTTTTCGGTGCTGCCCACGGTACCGATCACCGTGACCCCCAGGTGCCGGGCCCACTGACAGACGATCAGGCCCACGCCCCCGGCAGCGGCATGCACCAGGATGGTGTCGCCGGCCTTCACGGGGTAGGTCTGGCGAAGCAGGTACTGGGCGGTCATGCCCTTGAGCATCATTCCGGCCGCCGCTTCGTCGGAAATCTCGGGTGGGACTTTCACCACCTTGTCGGCGGCGAACACGCGCTGCTCGCAGTAGGAGCCGGGCGGGCCGTTGGCGTAGGCGATGCGGTCGCCTACCCGCAGATGCTCGACCCCCTCGCCCACGGCTTCCACCACGCCGGCAGCCTCCATGCCCGGCGTGAACGGCAGGCCCGGCGGCTTGTAGAGGCCGGTGCGGAAATAGACGTCGATGAAATTCAGGCCGACGGCCGTGTGGCGGATCAGGATCTCGCCCGGGCCGGGATCGCCGACGGAAACTTCCTCCCACTTCATGACTTCCGGTCCGCCGGTTTCGTGGACCACGATTGCATGGGGCATGGTGGGCTCCTTCTGGTTTTGGACTCGTTATTGGGGCCGACCGCGCCGGGAGCCGGGCGGTCGGTGGTGGGTTCAAAGATGGGGAAGGCGGCCGGCCGATGCAAGAGCCGCCCGGCGGAGGCGGACCCGGTCAGTCGCAGCCCTCATGCCACCAGTGGCCCACGGTATCGAGCTTCATGCTCATCTCATGGCCGCCGCTGCTCATGGTCATATTCACCTTCGAGGTGTACGACGTGGGGCTGGCGAGCGTGAACGTGCCTTGGCCCGTGGCGTGGCCGCCCTGCTTGTCGCAGCTCACCTTCCAGTGGGTGGTGCCGCCGCTGGTCTTCAGGTCGTCGACCGTACAGCCCTGCTGCTGGCTTTGCTTGACCACGTCCTCGCGTGACTTGACGTCTTCGGGCCGGAAGCACTGCGAGAAGGTATGGGGCGGCATGGTGCCCATTCCCTCGATGTGCGTGGTGGTGGTGACGCGCCACATGCCGGGCTTCAGGGTCTCGCCGGCGCGGGCGGTGGGGAGCGTTACGGCCAGGGTTATCGCGGCGGCGAGGGCGAGGACGGGCGTGCGCATTGGAGGCCTCCTTGTCGGTGCGGTGTCTGCCTAACTATAACGGCAGGGAAACGGTCAGAGCCAGCCGCCCATATTGCGTTCGATCAGATTCGCCAGGGCCTCCATGTGGTCGGCGCGGTCGTTGAGAGCCGGGATGTAGCTGTACCGCTCGCCGCCGGCGCGCAGGAAGACATGGCGGTTTTCCTCGGCCATTTCGTCCAGTGTCTCCAGGCAGTCGGCGGAGAATCCGGGGCAGATGATATCCACCGATTTCACCCCTTGCCCGGGCAGGGCCTCCAGGGTCTTGTCGGCATAGGGCTGCAGCCACTCCTTGGGCCCGAACCGGGATTGAAACACCAATTGCCACCGTTCTTGCGGCAGCCCCAGTGCGGCGGCGACCCGTTCGGCGGTGCGCCGGCACTGTTGCGGATAGGGATCGCCGGCGTCGGCGTAGCTCCGGGGGATGCCGTGGAAGGAGAACAGCAGGCGCTCGCCGGCGGAGTGCGCGGCCCAGTGATCGCGAATGCTGTTGGCCAGGGCGGTGATATAGCCGTCGTCGTCGTGGTAGTCCGCGACAAAGCGCAGGCTCGGCACCCGGCGCAGGCCCGCCAGACCGGCGGCCACGGCGTCGAAGGTGGAGCCGCTGGTGGAGCCCGAGTACTGAGGATACAGCGGTAGTACCAGAATTTTTTCGCAGCCCGCTTCGGTGAGCTCCGTCAGGGCCTGGCCCAGGGCGGGCCGGCCGTAGCGCATGCCCAGGGCGACCCGCACGGGGCTTGAAAGTCGGTCGGCCAGCGTGGCATCCAGGGCTTCGCGCTGGCGCAGGGCAATGGACAGCAACGGCGAGCCGTCGGCCTCCCAGACGCGCCGGTAGGCGGCGGCCGACCGGCGCGGCCGGACCCGCAGGATCACCCCGTTGAGGGCCAGCCACCAAAGCGGCCGGGGCGCCTCCACCACCCGCGGATCCCAGAGGAACTCCGCCAGATAACGGCGCAATGCCGGTGCCGTGGGCGCGTCCGGCGTTCCCAGGTTGCTGACCAGGATGCCGAGCGGTGCTTCTGCCTCAGCCATGATGGGCGGCGGCGTTCAGCTGGCGTCGGTGCCGGGCAGCGCCGTGTCCGGCGTCATCATGGCCGCCTCCACTGCCGCCAGGGCGGTCATGTTGATGATGCCGCGTACCGTGGCCGAGGGTGTGAGGATGTGAGCGGGCTTGTTCGTGCCCAGCAGGATCGGCCCCACGGAGACGCCGTCGCCCATGATCTTGAGCAGATTGAAGGCGATATTGGCCGCGTCCAGGGTGGGCAGGATCAGCACGTTGGCCTGGCCCTTGAGGTGGGCGTTGGGCATGATCCGCCGCCGGATTTCCTCCGACAGGGCGGCGTCGCCGTGCATTTCACCGTCCACTTCCAGGGAGGGATCCCGGTCCTGGATCAACTCCAGGGCCTCGCGCATCTTCGCCGCCGACGGCGCGTCGGAAGAGCCGAAGCTGGAATGGGACAGCAGGGCCACCTTGGGCGTAATGCCGAAGCGCCGCACTTCGTCGGCCGCGAGGACCGTCATTTCCGCGATCTGCTGGGCGGTGGGGTCCCGGTTGACGTAGGTGTCGCACAGGAAGAAAGTGCCCTTGGGCAGGATCAAGGTGCTCATGGCGGCGAGGTTGCGCACACCCGGACGGCGGCCCAGCACGCTCTCGATATGGGCCAACTGCCGGTGGTAGCGACCGATGATGCCGCAGATCATGGCGTCCGCCTCACCCCGATAGACCATCAACGCGGCGATCACGGCGGCGCGGGTGCGCACGATGTTGCGGGCCTGGTCGGGGGTGACGCCCCGGCGCTCCATCAGGCTGTGGTACAGCGTCCAGTATTCCCGGTAGCGCGGATCGTCCTCGGGGTCGGCCAGTTCGAAGTCCTCGCCCGCCTTCAGGCGCAGGCCCAGGCGTTTGATGCGCATCTGCAAGACCTTGCGCCGGCCGATCAAAATGGGTTTGGCCAGGCCGTCGTCCACCACCACCTGCACTGCACGCAGCACCCGCTCCTGCTCGCCTTCGGCAAAGACCACACGCTTGAGGTTCTGCCGGGCCCGCTCGAACAGCGGTTTCATCACCAGGCCGGACTGGAACACGAACTGGCTCAGCCGCATCCGATAGGCGTCGAAGTCCTCGATGGGGCGGCGCGCGACGCCGCTGTCCATGGCCGCCTTGGCCACCGCCGGGGCGATCTTGGTGATCAGGCGCGGGTCGAATGGTTTGGGAATCAGGTAGTCCGGCCCGAACTTGAGCGGCTTGCCGCCGTAGGCGGCCACCACGATGTCGGAGGATTCGGCCATGGCCAGATCGGCGATTGCCTTGACGGCGGCCAGCTTCATCTCTTCGTTGATGCCGGTGGCGCCCACGTCCAACGCGCCGCGGAAGATGAACGGGAAGCACAGGACGTTGTTGACCTGGTTGGGGTAATCGGAACGACCGGTGGCGATCACGCAATCGGGCCGCGCTTCCTGGGCGTCCTCGGGAAGGATCTCGGGAATGGGGTTGGCCAGGGCCAGGATCAGCGGCTTGTCGGCCATGGATTTGACCATGTCCTTGGAGAGCACGCCCGGGGCGGAGAGGCCCAGGAAGATATCGGCGCCGGCCACCGCCTCCTGCAGGCTGCGGTATTCCGTGTCCCGCGCATAGCCATCCTTGCGTTTGTCCATGGCCTGCTGGCGGCCCTTGAACACCACGCCCTTGCTGTCGCAGACCAGGATGTTTTCCTTGCGCACGCCCAGGCTCACCAGCAAGTCCAGGCAGGCGATGGCCGCCGCGCCGGCCCCGGAGGCGACCACCCGGACGTCCTCCAGTTTCTTGTCCACCACCCGCAGGCCGTTGAGTACCGCCGCCGCCGTGATGATGGCCGTGCCGTGTTGATCGTCGTGGAAGACGGGGATCTGCATGCGCTTGCGCAGCTTCTCCTCGATTTCGAAGCACTCGGGCGCCTTGATGTCTTCCAGGTTGATGCCGCCGAATGTGGGTTCCAGGCTGGCGATGATGTCCACCAGCTTGTCCGGGTCGCGCTCCTCGATCTCGATGTCGAACACATCGATGCCGGAGAATTTCTTGAACAGCACGCCCTTGCCTTCCATCACCGGTTTGGCTGCCAGCGGGCCGATGGCCCCCAGGCCCAGTACGGCCGTGCCGTTGGTGATCACCGCCACCAGATTCGATCGGGCCGTGAGGTGATCGACCTGACCCGGATCCTCCACGATGGCGTCGCAGGCGGCGGCCACGCCCGGAGAGTACGCCAAGGCGAGGTCGCGCTGGTTGGCCAGCGGTTTGGTGGGCGTGACCTGGATCTTGCCCGGCACGGGCAGGCGGTGGTATTCGAGCGCGCTTTCACGCAGATCTTCAGACATTCCTTTACTCCGGAAGCCGTTGCGGCAGGGGCGGACACATTGGGTGTCGGGTGGGGCCGTCGGCGCCGTGCGGCATTTGCTCCCAAGGCACGGTTTCGCCAGCCCTATGAAAAACGTGCGCCATTATAGAGTTTTCCGCATGGTTTCGGCCACCGTCGCCGGGACACGACGCCAAATCGATTTGCTGCGCTCCGGAAACCGCATCGGCGGTTTACGCTGTCGCGTCCTCGTCGAGGAACGCGGCGCTTCGGGCCAGAAACCCCTCCGGGTCGTCCACGTGCAGCCAATGGCCGGCGCCGGGGAGGGCCTCGATGCGCGCTTGCGGGAACAGGGCGCGGATCCGCGGGTGATGTTCGGGTAGCACGTAGTTGGACCGTTCGCCGTGGAGGAACAAAGTGGGGCCGTTGAAGCGGCCGTCCGGCTCCGGATAGTCGGCGATGGTGTCCAGGTTTCGTTGGAGGATCTCCAGGGGCACGCGCCAGCGCCAATGATCGTCGTGGGGTTCCAGATTGGTCAGCAGGAACTGGCGAATGCCCGGTTCGTGGACATCCTGCCGGAGCTCGACATCGGCCTCCCGGCGGGAGGCCAGGTGGGCGATGTCCACGTGGAGCATGGCGCGGATCAGCCGATGGTGATCGCGATTGCCGTAGGGCACGGGGGCCATGTCCGCCACCAACAGGCGTGAAACCCGCTCCGGGTGTTCGAGCGCCAGCGTCATGCCCACCTTGCCGCCCATGCTGTGACCCATTACGGCGGCCTGTTCCAGGCCGGTGTCGCCAAGGAAGCGGGCCACGTCGGCGGCCATCTCCGGGTAGGTCATTGTGTCGGCGTGGGGCGAATGGCCGTGGTTGCGCAGATCCAGGGTGAATACCCGGAACCGGTCCGACAGTTGCCGGGCGGCGCGGTTCCAGTTCATCCCCGAGCCGAACAGCCCGTGGAGGATGACCAACGGCGGGCCTTCGCCTTGTTCGCGGTAGTGGAGTTTGACGGTTGTGGTCATGGGCGTCATGGGTCCGCTAAGAGTTCAACACAGCGGCACAGAGAAGGCGTTGTCGGATTACGCGCTCGCGTGCGAATCCTATCCGCATGGGTTGATGGATTGCTCTGTGCCTCTGCGGCGATGATTCATCCTTGCTAAGCCGTTTCGGTGCTGGCCTGGGCCAGGTTCTTGAGTTCCTGCACGGCCACCGAGAGCATGGCGATGTCGGTGCGGGCGGCGCCCTGGAGCTCTTCCAGCATGCGTATCAGGCGATCGGTGGCCGTGCGGTGGCGCTCCGCCCAGTCCTGGACAATGGCGTCGGCGCTCTGCCCGTCGCCGGCACCGCGCAGCACGCCCGTGGCCAGCTGGCGCAGTTGCAGGAAGAAGTCGTCTTCCAGGCCGGCCCGCCAGCGTTCCTGCCAGGAATCCTCCGTGGCCACGGTGCTGATGGCGCGGCTGAGCCAGCCCAGGTCCAGCAGGCTGGAGGTATGGAAGTAGACGCCGGTGGCGGTTTCCAGATTGACGCCGGTTTCGCGGCTGGCCTTGGTGATGTCCAGGGCGGCGAACAATACATCCATGGCGGCGATCTGTCGGGCCAGCTCCTCCGGGATACCCGTGGTTCGCAGCCGGTCGGATTCCTCGGCGAGTTTGTCATGCTCCTCGGCCGGGAGTACTTCGTCCAGCCGCTGGAATAGCTCCAGCACGGTGGGGCGCAGGTATTCCGCGGTTTCGCCGACGGGAAGGGGCCGGGGCGCATTGCGCAGCAGCCAGAGGATGGCCCTTTCCGCCAGGTGCTGGACTTCCAGCAGCATCTGGGTCTGGATGACGGCCGAGATGCGGTTGTCCAACTGGTCAATGCCCGCCCACAGCTCGTCGAGCTGATAAATGCCGCGGACCGCATAGAACGCCCGGGCGATGTCCGTGGGGTGGCTGCCGGTGGTTTCACGCATGTGGTGTATGAAGCCGGTGCCCATGCGGTTGACCAGCTCGTTGGTCACGACCGTGGCGATGATCTCCCGCCGAAGCCGGTGGTCGCGCATGCTGTCGCGGAAACGCTCGCGCAGCGGCGTTGGGAAGTAGTCGATCAGCTCGCGCTCCATGTACGGCTCGTCCAGAAGATCGCCTTCCTGCAGTGCTTCGAAGGTGCTGATCTTGTCGTAGGCCAGCAGCACGGCGATTTCGGGGCGCGTCAGGCCCAGGCCGGCGGCTTCACGGTCGGCCAGGGCCTCGTCGTTGGGCAAGGCCTCCAGGCGACGGTTGAGCCGCTTGTCCCGCTCGAGTTGGCGCATGAACAGGGCATGTTCGTTGAGCAGCTCCGCTGACCGCGCTTCGATGGTGCTCAGCGCCTGGGTCTGGCGGTAGTTGTTGCGCAGAACCAGGGCGGCGACCTCGTCGGTCATCTCCGTCAACAATCGGTCGCGGTGCTTGATCGTCAGATCGCCCTGGCGCACGACTTCGTTGAGCAGGATCTTGATGTTGACCTCGTGGTCGGAGCAGTCGACGCCGCCGGCGTTGTCGATGGCATCGGTGTTGATTCGGCCGCCGCCCAGGGCGAATTCGATACGGCCCAGTTGCGTGACGCCCAGGTTCCCGCCTTCGCCGATGACCCGGCAGCGCAGCTCCGTGGCATCGATGCGGGTGGTGTCGTTGGTCTTGTCGCCCACCTGCAGGTGGGTCTCCGAAGTGGCCTTGACGAACGTGCCGATGCCGCCGTTCCAGAGCAGGTCCACCGGCGCCCGCAGGATCTCCTGCACCAGTTCATTGGGGGTCAGCGTTTCGGCCTCGGTGTCCAGGGCTTGCCGGGCCGCGGCCGAGAGCGTGACGGATTTCGCGCTTCGCGGATAAACCCCGCCGCCCTCGGAGATCAGGCTGCGGTCGTAGTCGTCCCAGGAGGACCGGGGGAGGTTGAACAGGCGTTGCCGTTCACGGAAAGAGGTTTCGGCGTCGGGCATGGGATCGATGAAGATGTGGCGATGGTCGAAGGCGGCGATCAGCCGGGTTCGCCGGGACAGCAGCATGGCGTTGCCGAACACGTCGCCGGACATGTCGCCCACGCCGACCACGGTGAAGTCCTCGTTCTGGATGTCCACGCCCAGCTCGCGGAAGTGGCGCTTGACCGCTTCCCAGCCGCCCCGGGCGGTGATGCCCATCTTCTTGTGGTCGTAGCCGCTGGAGCCGCCGGATGCGAAGGCGTCCCGCAGCCAGAAGCCGTACTCCCCGGAGATTTCGTTGGCGAGATCGGAGAAGGTGGCGGTGCCCTTGTCGGCCGCCACCACCAGATAGGGATCGTCGCCGTCGTGGCGCACCACCCGGCCGGGCGGGACGACGCTGCCCTCCATCATGTTGTCGGTGATATCCAGCAGCCCGCGGATGAAGATGCGGTAACAGGCCCGAACTTCGTCCTGCAGGGCGTCGCGCTCCGGCGGGCGGATTCTTGACCACGAAGCCGCCCTTGGCGCCCACCGGAACGATGACGGCGTTCTTCACCATCTGCGCCTTCATCAGCCCCAGCACTTCCGTGCGGAAGTCTTCGCGCCGGTCGGACCAGCGGATGCCGCCCCGGGCCACGAGCCCGCCGCGCAGGTGCACGCCTTCGGTACGCGGAGAATAGACGTAGATCTCGAAGCGCGGCCGGGGTTGGGGCATTTCGGGAATCAGGGAGGGTTCGAGTTTGAAGGAAACGTAATCCTTGACGTGCCGGGTGCCGGTGTTCTGGTAGTAGTTGGTGCGGACCGTGGCCTGAATGGCGGACAAGGTGCGGCGCAGGATGCGGTCCTGGTCCAGGCTGGGGACGTCGTTGAACGCCAGTTCGATCTGCTCGGCCAGCCGCGAGGCCCGCTTGTCGTCCACGCGCCGGGGATCGAAGCGGGTGTGGAAGAGGCGGACCAGCAGGCGGGCGATGCGTGGGTTGTCGGCGAAGGTCTCCTGCATGTAGCTCAGGCTGTAGGTGGTGCCGGCCTGGCGCAGGTAGCGGCTGTAGGCGCGCAGGATGACGATTTCCCGCCAGTCCAGCCGGGCGGCGAGCACCAGGGCGTTGAAGCCGTCGTCTTCCACGCGGCGGTGCCAGGCGGCGGCGAAGGACTCCTCGAAGATCTTGCGTACTGCGCTCGAATTCGAAGTCCTGGCGTTCGTTGTACTGCAGGCCGAAATCGTGGATGAAGCAGGCCGGGCGGTCCTGATGGGCGTGGACTTCGTAGGGGCGCTCGTCGATCACCCTCACGCCCATGTTTTCAAGTACCGGCAGGGCGTCGGACAGGGACACGGGACGCCCGTAGTGAAACAGCCGCAGCCGCAGCAGTCCTTCGGTGGCTTCCAGTGGCTGGTACAGCACGATGGCCAGGGTCTGGTCCGGATTGAGGTGTTCCAGCCGCTCGATGTCGTGGGCGGCGGCCCGGGGCGAGGTATCTTCACGGTAGGCGGCGTTGAAGCTCTCGCCGTAGCGCTGGTAGAGGCGGTTGCTGCGCTCCTCGCCGTAGTAGTCCAGCAGGGCGTCGGCCAGGTCGTCCTTCCACGAGCGCACCGTCTCGGCAATGCGCCGTTGCAGGGCGTCGGGGTCGAAGTCGGGGATGACGTGATCCGGAATCCGGACGATGAAGTGGATGCGGGCCAGCACGGATTCCGAGAGGCGGATGCTGAATTCGCTCTGATCGCCGTGGAAGGTGTCTTCCAGGATGTGCTGCATCCGCTGGCGGACATCGGTGTTGTAACGGTCGCGGGGCGTGAATACCAGGCAGGAGACGAACCGGCGGAATGGATCCCGGCGCACGAACAGGCGCACCCGCTGGCGTTCCTGGAGGTGCAGCACGCCGATGGCGATGTCGTGCAGCTCTTCGGCGCTGATCTGGAACAGCTCGTCGCGGGGATAGGTCTCCAACACATTGACCAGTGCCTTGTGGGCATGGCTGGTGGGCGGCAGGTGCGCCCGCTTCAGGACCTGGTCGATTTTGCGGCGCAGGATGGGGATGCTGCGCGGATTGCGGTTGTACGCGGCCGACGTGTAGAGGCCCAGGAATCGATGCTCGCCGATGACCTCGCCCTTGGCGTTGAGACGGCGCACGCCGATGTAGTCCATATAGCTGGGGCGGTGCACGGTGGCGCGGCGGTTGGTTTTGGTCAGGGTGAGCACGCTGCCCGTGCGGGCCTCTTGCTTGACGTCGTCGGGCAGCGCCTTGAAGGCGCGGGATTCATGGCCCGACGCGGCGTCCTCTCTCAGAATGCCCAGCCCGGTGCCGCCCACGCTGTGCAAGGCGGGCAGGCGTTTGCCTTTTTTCAGGTCATAGCAGCGGTAGCCGAGGAACGTGAAGTGATCCTCCCGTGCCCACTCCAGGAACGCCTGGATTTCCTCCAGTTCGTCGCATTCCAGCCGCGTTCCGGCCGTGGTCAGCTCGTCGATCACGGCGGTCATGCGTTCCCGCATGGCCTGCCAGTCCGATACGGTGGTCTGAACGTCGTGCAGCACGGCGGCGATTTCGCGGCGAAGATGTTCCAGGAAATCCGCCTCGGTTTGGCGGTCCACCTCGAAGTGCATGCACGCCTCGCAGGGGCCCGCATGCTCCTCGGGTTCCCCCGGCACGGCGATGAGTTGCCCCGGTCGTCGCGCCGCAGCGCAATGATGGGGTGGATGATTACGTGGATGGTCAGGTCGCTGCGGTTCAGCGCCATGGATACGGAGTCCACCAGGAACGGCATATCGTCGGTGACGATCTGGACGATGGTGTGGGTGGACTCCCAGCCGTGTTGCTCGGGGTCGGGATTGAAGACGTGGATCCTGGGCTGCCCCGGTTTGCGGGTGCGTGCCAAATGCCAGTGGGAAATGGCGGCGCCGTACAAATCCTCTATGGGCCGTTCGCCCAGATCGTCCGGCGCCGCCCGCCGGTAGTATTCGGTGACGAACCGGGTGAGTTCGTCGGCTGTCTTCTCCGGCCATCTTTCCCTGATTTGGGCGATGACACCGTCGATCCGCCCGGCCTTTTGCTCCTCCTGCGCTTGGCGCATGTAATCTCCCGTCAGCCCGCGCCGCCCCACCGGGGCGGATCATCGATCATTTGCCGGCGCGCAGTACACTAGTCACGCCAGCAGCCATTTGCGAACGCGTTCGATCTGTTCCGGATCCATCAGCGGCGGTGCATGGCCGGTCTCCGGGACCTCGATCACCTCGCAGCCGGGGCCCCGCCGCTGCATCTGGTCGGTGATGTCGGCGGTCAGCGCGTCGGACTTCATGCCGCGCAGGACCAGCACCGGGCATTTGACCATGTCCCAGTTGCCCCACAGGTCGATGTCCTCGTTTTCGGCCGGAAAACCTTCCGTGATGCCGGGATCGTAGGCCAAACCGTAGGAACCGTCCCGTTTTTGATAAGTGCTGTTGATGGCGACTTCAAGCCACTGGTCTTCGTTCAGCGGCCCGAAGGAGTCGTAGAGCTCCTGAAAATAGGCCTTGGCTTCCTTCAGGGTTTCGAAGTGGACCGGCTGGCCTAGATAACTCTTGATGCGAACGATCAGCGCGCCGGGTATCAAAGGGCCGATGTCGTTGAGGACCAGTTTGCGGATGGGGGAATTGGGTTGTGCCGCCAGCATCATGCCGATGAGTCCGCCCATGGAGGTCCCCACCCAGTCCACTTCGTGGGTGTTCAATCGACCCAGCAGGGCCGCGGCATCAGCGGTGTACTGAGGATAGCCGTAGTCGACCTTGACCGGCAGCCAGTCGCTGCGCCCGCGCCCGACCACGTCCGGGCAGGTCACGCGGTAATCGCTTTCCATGGCCTGGGCGAAGCGGTCGAAGTCGTGGCTGTTCCGGGTCAGCCCATGCACGCATACCAGATGCTGATGATTGGAGGCGCTGCCCCATTGCCTGTAAGCAATACTGTGGAAACCGTGGGGTCCAAGGCAGAGAAGATTGTTGGATGTGCTCGCCATCGAGTCCACTCCTCCTCGTCGTATTCTAGTTATTGGTGCGGAGCTCGGGGGAATTCGCGACCCGGTGCGGGGCCGGGGCGTCGGCGATTCCTTGTTAGGGCATCCGTTCGATCAGCTTACTGCGGATTGGGTTCACAATCACGGATTGGCTACAATCGGTTGGACTTCGGGGTACAGCCCGCCGTCGTGCCGTTGCAAAAACAAGGAGACCGGCAATGCCCGCCGATTCAGAGCAGCTAAGGAAGCTGGTCAGGAAGCACCTCAGTGAATACCCCCTGGGCCCGGACGAACAGACGCGGATCTGTCTGTTTCTCCAGGGTGTGAAGAGCATCAATGCCACCATCCTGGCAAAGGTGGAATTTCAGCCCTTCGACTGGTTGCCCTACAAGTTCCTGCACAATCAGTACTTCAAGGAAATCGAGCTGTCCACGCTGCTGGGCAAGGCGACCCAATGGAGCAGCAACCCGTTCGTGTACATGGAGGCCACCAACCTCAACCTGTTCCTGGTGAACCACACCGGGGCGGCCAGGTACATGCAGGGCTTCTTTGAGCTGGACCGGACGTTCTACGAATACCTGGCCTTGAGCCACGCCTTTATGGCCGATGTCCGCTTTCTGCCGTTGTTGCCCGCCTCGATCCCGCTTGATTCGCCGTTCCTGTCCGCGCTGAAGGAAATCGAGGAGGAGAACGGGCGCCAGATCCAGGCCCAGATCCGGCTTCTCAAGGATGTGCCCGTGCCCCTGGAGCGCGAGGAGAAGGAAGCCATCATCGAGCAGCAGTGGGGCCGCGTGGAAGAGGTCTACGACCGCTTCCTGGAAGAGCTCTGTCAATTGCGCGAAGGACATTGAAGCGCCATGGCCATCTTCAAATACAAGAACCTGGATATCTACTACGAGCTCTACGGCAACGAGACGGACCCGGTCGTGACCATCGTCAACGGCCTGTCCATGCGGACCAGCCACTGGGCGCCCTACTTCGAGCTGCTACCCAAGGCCGGCTGCCGCGTGCTCAGCTACGATCTGCTGGGCCAGGGGCATTCGTCCAAGCCGGTGCTGGGGGCGGATTTTGACGATCACGCCGTGATCCTGCATGCCCTCCACGAACATCTGGGCATCGAACGGCCGTACGTGCTGGGTATCTCCTTTGGCGGCGTGGTCGTTCTGAAATACGCCTATCTGTTTCCGGATCGCATCGGCGGCCTGATCCCCGCCAGCACGTTCAGCGAGCTGGATCCCCAGCTAACCGGGCATTCCTACAATCTCTACGTGGGCATGGCGCGCGTGGGGTTCGAGTTCTACCTGGATCTGCTCATGCCGCTGAACTTCAGCAACGAGTTCATGCGCAAGAACGAAAAGCTGATGGAAGTCATAAAGCGAGTGGGGGCCGCCTCCAACGAGCTGTACGGCATTCAGAACCTCATGGAGTCGCTGCAGAGCTTCAAGAGCATCACGCCCGAACTGGACAAGGTCACCTGCCCCACCCTGGTCCTCAACGCGGAATACGACAACCTCACGCCCCGGCATCTGCACGACATCATTCGGCGCCACATCCGCAACTCGCGGCTGATGCTGATCCAGCACTACTGCCACGCCTTTACTCTGGAGATTCCCGAGCTGACCACCCGTATCGTGGCGGAGTTCGTGCACTCGGTGGAGGATGGGTCGTGGCAGGGGGACCAGAGCGTCTGGATCGCCAACGACGACCCCAAGGCGGCGGAGAGCGCATTCCCGTGTTCGGGCGATCACCTGCGGGCCATCCCCCTGACGAGACCGGCGCCGTCGGCACCGGCGGGTGCGGAAAAGGCCCCGGCCAAATCCGCCGCGTCCCCGTCCGCCAAATCCCGCCGCAAGAACCCGCCCAAGGCAGCCACCGCCGCCGCGAAAAAGACGCCGGCCAAGAACCGTGGATCGTCAACGGCAAAGGCCAAGCCCGGCGCCAAGGCGTCCCCAGCTCCGGCGGCCAAGCGGAAGCCGTCCCGCTCCAAGAGCAAGGACTGAATGGGGGGCGGCTGGCGCCGCGCTCGGTTACAAGGTCGGCAGGTGTGGGCACAAAAAAACCCGGCCGGAGAGGTTCCGGCCGGGTTGGCGGTGCGGGCTGGGCAGGGCTTGCCGTTTAGTCCCGAACCAGCTTGTCGGTCATGCGGATCGCGCAGGCCGCCTGATTGTAGCCCACGCCGGAGCCGATCATGACCACCAGGTCGCCGGCGTTGATCTTGCCCTTGCGGATGGCGTCGTCGAAGGCCATGGGAATGCAGGCGGAACCGGTGTAGCCGCATTCCTCCATGATGGTGTGCGCCTTCTCGTGGGGCAGGCCGATCACGTCGGAGACGTGCTCGATCGTGGGCTTGCGCACCTGGGTGAAGATAACCTGGTCCACGTCGTCCACCGTGAAGCCATGGTTCTCGGCCAGGGTGTTGAACAGGATGGGCCAACCCTCGTCATTGATCTCCGGCGGATAGCGCTTGACCAGCTTGACCTTGGTGCGCCCGGCTTGCACGGACTCGATGCTGGCCGGCTCCTTGGTGCCGCCGGAGAAGATGCCCCAGGCATCGGCATAGGAGCCGTCGGCCCGGTAGGCGGCGCCGACAAAGCCTTCTTCGGTGCCCGCCTCGACCACGGCCGCGCCGGCGCCGTCGCCATAGAAGAAGATGGTCGGATCGTCCGGGTCGCCCATGCGCTCCATCATGTACACGCCGATTACCAGGATGGTCTTGATGGAGGCGTTGGTGGCGATGATGCCCGCCGCCGCCGACAGCGCCGTGGGAAACGAGGCGCAGGCGCAGCCCACATCGAAGGTGCCGGCATTCTTGGCGCCGAGCTTGTACTGGGTGACCGTGGAGGTCGCCGGCGTGATGTAGTCCGGCGAATCGGTACCGAGAATGATCAGATCCACGTCCTCCGGCTTGCGGCCGGAGCGTTCCAGCGCCGCCTTGGCCGCTTCCACGGCGAGGTCGGAGGTGGCCCAGTCCGCCGGGGCGTACCAACGCTGCTTGATCCCGGTGCTGGCGGCGAACTTGCCGATCACGTCCGGGTTTCCGAGCTTGGTGAAATGCTCGTTGAGTTCTTCGTTGGTCACCCGGCGCTGCGGGACGTAGTGGCCGGTGCCAATAATATTCGCGATTCGGGTCATGAGAGACAGGCTCCTAGAGGGCTGTATTCTGACTATCCTGTCATGTTTGAGCGCGTAAGCTTATAGGGTCTTGTGCCGGAATGGAATAAATCCAGCCCGCGAAAATGTTAATAGACTTTCTTGAGATTTATAAGGGGTAGCTCATATGGCACGTGGCGCGCGCGGGCCGGCGGGGCGGAGAGTCGCACCACGGAGGACACAGAGAGGATTCCACGTGCTGTCGGATTACGCGCTGGCGCGCTAATCCGACCTACATGTTTGATGGCCTTGCTCTGTGCCCTCCGGGGCGGGTGGT
>CAVQFO010000053.1:0-51824 GCA_963711725.1 uncultured Gammaproteobacteria bacterium
TGGTGGCGGCGGCCGGCGTCTATTTCCTGATGGCAACCTGGAGCCGCGGCCGGCAACTCCTGGCGAAACGCCGCGAAGACACGATCCCGCTGGTTGAATTCGTCAACCAGCTTCGAACCGACAATCCAGTGCGGGTGCCGGGGACGGCTGTCTTCATTACCGGAACCGGGCCCCAGACATCGCCCATCCTGCTGCATCACCTGAAACACAACCGGGTGCTCAACGAACGGGTCATCGTGCTGACCGTGGTTACGCAGGACGTACCCAGGGTTCCCACTGGCAAGCGACTGGCCATCGAGGAATTGGGACCCGGCTTCTACCGCGTCTGGGCTTACTACGGTTTCATGCAAAGCGCCAACATCCCGGTGGCCCTGCGCCTGTGTCAGGACTTCGAGCTGATTCCGGACCTGGTCCTGGAGGAAGCCGTGTACTACCTGGGCAGGGCCAGCCTGATCCCCACCGACAAGGTTCCCGGCATGATGGTCTGGCGGGAGAAGCTGTTCGCATTCATGGCGCGCAATGCGTTGAACGCAACCGCTTTCTACGGACTTCCTCCGGAGCGGGTGATCGAGTTGGGCATTCAGGTGGAAATTTGACGGATTGCCGCGGCTACCGTCTCAGCGACGTCTCCACTATACGGTGCGCGCGGCATAACAACCTCCAGATAGGTCGTCTGCACGAATACATTTCCACTCCAGCCTTGCGACGCACGGCCTTGGTCGTCCCGGTTTGCGGATTGCTGTTGATCGCAGCTTGCGGTGGTCGCGGACGCGACGGTGGGACCGGGGCAAATAGCAGTTCCGATCGCGGGAATCCCCCCGGCCAGATGAGCTCCGAACCCAAGATCACCCTGAACAGGAAGGCGCCCAATTGCACGATTCAAGGCCTGACCGCGGGGACCCCCTACTACTTCTACATCAAGGCAGTGTACGACGGGCTAGCGATATACATTTTATGGTTTGAAAGACCAGCCCACCCGGGAAATCAGCTTCAATCATGACGTTATCAGGGGACCGGTCGAATTGATGGGATCGCCGGTTAAGAGTATCGTGTTTTGCGCCTCGGGCATCCGGGCGGACGCCGTGCGTCAGGGAACGGGAAAAGGCAAACACGATTTCCGGGTGACCGACAGCGACTGTCCGTATCCGGGCCCGAAGCAGCCCCAGCCCCCCACCGCGGTGAACTGGACGCACAGCGGCTCCTGAGCGACCTTACTGCGCTGAAGACCGGGTTCGCGGGAAAAGCTCGTCCATGATTCCGAGCATCGCCGTCGCGGCCGCGCTGGGGGTCCGATCCCGCAGGCCGAGGCGGTAGAGCGGCCGCCGGATGGGGAACCCCTGGGCCGGCGACACCGCGAGGATCCCCACCGAGACCTCCTTCTCCACAGCCAGCCGGGACACAATCGCCAGCCCCGCCCCCCGAGCCACCGCGGACTTGATCGCCTCGGTGCCGCCCAGCCAGAGACCCTCGGGCAGCCGCACGCCCTCCCGGGCGAGAGCCTGCTCCACCACCTCACGCGTTCCCGATCCTGGCTCCCGCATCACCCAGGATTCGCCGGCCAGGTTCCGAAGGCTCAGCCCGCCTCCTCGAATCGACCAGTGCCCGGGGGGCGCGATCACCACCAATTCGTCGTGGTAGAACGGCTCGGTGAGCACGTCGCCCTCCCAAGCCGGTCCTTCCACGAATCCCAGATCCAGTTGACGCCCCGTCAGGCTATCCTGGATCGCTTCGGTGTTCTCGATCTGCAGGGACAGCCGGATTTCCGGGAAACGCCGACGAAAGACTGCCATGGCGGCCGGTAGCAGATAGTTGCCGATGGTGGTGCTGGCACCGATGGCCAGCCTGCCTCGGCGCAAGCCCTTGAGGTCGCACAGCGCCGTTTGCGCCTCCTCGGACAACGCGAAGATTTGCTGCGCGTAGCCCCGCAAAACCTCACCGGATTGGGTCAGCCTCATGCCGCGCGGCAAGCGGTCGAAGAGCTGTGTGTCCAGCGCGCCTTCCAGCTCTTTGAGGTGTTTGGACACTGCCGGCTGGCTGACGTAAAGACGAGCCGCGGCGGCACTCACACTGCCGGATTCGGCTATGGCGTGAAACACCGCCAATTGGTTGAAGTTCATTGCCATAACTAATAGCTATCTCATCTATTTCCAATATATATTTTTAACATACATTGTTCGGTCATAGGCTGTCCCCCTCTTTCCGGGAGATCAGTTTATGAACAGTCAACGGCAATTCACGGTTACCGCCGAAGCACGGTCGGCTGCCCAAATCCACGGCCCTCTTGGTTCCCTCGCCTTCGCGGCCGCCGTGATCGCGTGCCTCACGCCCTGGGTCCATCCGCCGGAGGCCTTGGCGTTGGGCGCGGTGTTCGGTCTGGGCTTGGGCAATCCCCATCCCTCCTTCAGCCGGAAGACATCAAAGCACCTTCTGCAGGTCTGCGTGGCGCTTCTGGGCTTCAGCATGAACCTGGATGCGGTGGTCCAGGCCGGAGTCCGGGGCGCGGTTTTCGGCGCCGTGAGCATTGTCGCGACCCTTGCGCTGGCCTACGGCATCGGGCGCCTGCTGCGGATCGAACGGATCACATCCATGCTGATCGGCGCCGGAACGGCGATCTGCGGCGGTTCCGCGATCGCCGCCGTCGGCAGCGTGATCGCCGCCGGCGAGGCGCAAATGGGCGTCGCCCTGGGGACCGTATTCCTCCTCAACGCCGCGGCCCTTTACCTGTTCCCGGCGGTCGGACACCTGCTGGACCTCAGCCAGGCCCAGTTCGGCACTTGGGCGGGCATCGGCATACACGATATTTCCTCGGTGGTGGGCGCCGCGTCCGGTTACGGGCAGGAGGCGCTGCAAACGGCTACCGCGGTCAAACTGACCCGTGCGCTGTGGATCATCCCCGTAGCCGCCGCAGCCTCCATTTTCAGCCGGCGCAATAGCGAGGAACAACGCAGCCGCCCCCGCGGAGTGGCCGTGCCCTGGTTCGTGGGTGCCTTCCTCCTCGCCTCCACGGCCCGGACGTTTCTGCCCGGAACAGCGTCCCTGGCTCCGACAACCAGCCTGGTCGCCGAAGCCGGCCTTACGGTGTGCCTCTTTCTGATCGGCGCCGGTCTGTCACGCCGCCATCTGGCCTCGGTCGGTTGGCGCCCCCTGGTCCAGGGCGTCGTTTTGTGGGCCGCGATATCGGCCATGGGCCTGTGGGCCGTGACCTTCCTGGTGACCTGAGCCACCCCCCACCCGTCGCGCCGCGTATCGCCGGCCCGAAACGTAACCGGCAAGCGGTCAGGCCACGTCCACACGACGGCGGCTGTCCGTTTGCCGGAATTCTTGCCCCCCTTTAGCTTGCAGCCATCCGTGGCAGCACCGCGAACCCGACCACTTGGGACTTTGCGGCCGATGGCCACGGCGAAACACCAAAAACGATGCAGGACAGCAAAGGACCTATTGAGGGGGAACAATGGAAATGAACAAGACCGTATCTGCACTCGCCGTGGCCGTCGCCCTGGCGCTTCCGGTGGCCGGGCACGCGGCGTCGGCTGATTTTGGCGGCGACTACACGTGGAGCGGCTTCCGAACCGACACCAGCTCGGCTGAGGGCACCGCCTCCTACAACACCGGCTACACTCAACTGATGCGCCTGAAGGGCGCCCTGAAGAACGATGACGGCGTGTCCCTGAACTTCCGGGTGAAACTCTCCGACAACGTCCAGCAGGGTGACAGTCACACGGGCGCGGACGCAGGCGTGGCGGGCACCCCCGGCGTCGCCACTGGGGACTCCACCGACATCGTGGCCCTGGATTACGGCTACGTACAGTTCCCGCTGGCCGGCTGGACCTTCCGGGTGGGCCGCCAGACGGCCAACTGGGGCTTCAATTTCACCTCCTCCGACGACCGCCGTGACCGCATCCTGGCGATTCGCAAGTTCGGCGGCGTCACGGTGTTCGCGTTGACCGACAAACGCCAGGAGGGCTCCCTGTCCAATGAACTGGACGACGGCGACCAGTACAGCCTGGCGGCGGTGGGCGTCAACGGCGGCTGGCTCTGGGGTGTCCTCGGGGGCTACTACTATGGCGACAGCGACGGCACTTATGCCCTGCGCGGCGTCAAGCTGGTCTCGGCCTTCGCGAAGGGCAAGGCCGGCCCAATCGATCTGACCGGCACGATCAACATCCTGGGCGGTGGTGATGACGGCGCACTGTTCGAAAGCACCGCCGTATCCGAGTTTGTTCGTGTCGGCTGGGGCACCGGCCCGGTCAAGATCGAAGGTCAGATCGTGGGTGTGCAGAAGGGCGGCCTGATCGCCACGGGCTTCGACACCTTCTCCAGCATGATCAACAACAGCCCTGACAACAGCATGAGCAACACAACAGTGACCTCAATCGGGCGCGGGTTCGGTGTCACGGACGTAACCGATGGCCTCAGCGAATACCTCGGTGCCGCCCGGGTAACCGGGAAGGTGGGCGACAAGGTCACACTGATGGCCGCCGCCGGCGATTACATCTACCGGAACGACTCCGATAACGCAGCTCTGGGCCAAGCGGAATTCAACCGCTACTTCGCCGATCTCCAGGCCCACTACCAGGTGACTTCAACGTTGAAGACCTGGGCGACGCTAGGCTATCTGAGCGGTGACGACAGCGCCAAGGACAGCGCGGGCAATGACACCAAATTGAGCGACCAGACGGCTTGGAGTATCAACCTCAGCGCCAACTTCTGATCGACGCTTACCGGCTCTCCTCCATCTCGCAATAGCAGAGCCATTGCGGACGCCCCTCCCCGGGCGTCCGCTTCTTTTTCAAGAGCGAACATCGCGGGCGCGTGTATAGAGTCAGCGGTTCGCTGATGGGCACGTCATCTATGGGACAGCACACTAGAGTGCGATGAAATAAGGCACCGCCATGAGGGCGACGCCCATCCCCGCCATGGCCCAGGCATTGGCCACGAAATACGGATAGACCATCAGCCCGACCCCCACCAGCAACGGCACGGCCCGCTGCTGGCGTTTGCCGTAAATGAAATAGCCCATTCCTATCGAGCTGAACAAAAGCGATAACAGCAGATTTGTCGTGTCCAAGCACTTTCTCCCCCTATTGACCTATCCGCCCCACGAGGAAACGTCATTTGGGCGGAGATACCCCTCGTTTCGGAACGTACCCCCCATTTTTTCCAAATCTTTCCCCTCTTTTCGGGAGTTGTCCGTTTTCCCGGCGTTTGGATGATGAGCGGGCATAACGTTGCACAAAAACAAACGGTGTTGCGCGATTACAACAATCTAGACGCTGATTCGGCGAATTGGTTCCGCCACTGGCCAGGACCCACCACTCCGAATCCAACGACTTCGGGCCCAACCGATTTTCGGCGGCTCGTGGGCGGCCCCGTGCAGCGGGCCGCGACAAGTACGAACGCACCAATAATGAATCATTCCCAGGGGGGATTATCCAAAATGAAGAAAACCACCTCAGCTCTCGTGATTGCGGCCGCGCTGGCGCTGCCCATGGCCGGCCAGGCAGCTTCCGCCACCTTCGGCGGCGACTACACCTGGTCCGGATTCAGCAGCGACGGCAACGCGCTGGACAGCAACCAGTCACCGACTCTGATGACGCCTCTGGCCTACAGCCCCTATGAAGGCCTCACCACAACCAAGACCACAACCCAGAACAATACCCACAACTACAGCCGCGGCTACAACCAGCTGCTGCGCCTGAAGGGCACCCTCAAGAACGACGACGGTGTATCGCTGAACTTTCGCCTGAAACTCTCCGATACCAATTGGGAAGGCGATACCCACGCCACCAACGGCATGGCTGGCCCCTACACCAACCAGGCATCCGACTTGGTGAGCCTGGACTACGGCTTCGTCCAGTTCCCGCTGGCCGGCTGGACCGTCCGCGTGGGCCGCCAGGAAGCCAACTGGGCGTTCAACTTCCTGACCTCCGATGACCGTCGCGACCGCATCCTCGCGCTGCGGAAGTTCGGTGGAACGACCGTGCTCGGTGTTATGGACAAGCGCCAGGAAGGCAGCTTCACCAATGAAAAGGACGATGGCGATCTGTACGCGCTTGGCGCGGTTGGCGTGAACAGCGGTTGGCTGTGGGGCGCCCTCGGCGGTTACTGGAATTCCACCAAGCCGAAAGACGGCGGCACCTATGCCCTCTCGCAGGCCAAACTCCTGACGGTGTTCGCCAAGGGCAAGGCCGGTCCGGTCGAAATCACCGGCTCCGCGCACGTCATCTTCGGTGCCGCCGAAGGCGCGCTGTACGAGAACACGGGTGAGTCCGAGTTCCTGCGACTCGGTTGGAGCACGGGCCCGGTCAAACTGGAAGGTCAGATCGCCGCAATCCAGCACGGCGGCTTGGTCGCCGGCGGATTCGACACCTTCTCCAGCATGATCAACAACAGCCCGGACAACTACCTGAGCAGCACCTCCGTGCAGCACTTCGGCAGCCTTGGTATCACCAATCTCACCGACGAACTCACCCAGTACCTGCCGGCCGTGCGTGTTACCGGCAAGATCGGCGACAAGGTCACACTGATGGGTGCCGCGGGTGACTTCATCTCCAAGAACGACTCCAAGGCTTCCAAGACGGAGTTCAGCCGCATGTTCGTTGACTTGCAGGCCCACTATCAGGTCACCCCTTCTCTGAAGAGCTGGGCGACCGTTGGTTACCTGGGAGGCGACAGCAGCGCCAAGGACGCAACCGGCGCCAAGATGAAGCTGTCCGACCAGATGGCCTGGAGCGTCAACCTCAGCGCCAATTTCTAAGCGCTGAGCACATCGAGTTAAGGCTCACTTCCATCTCGCTTTAGTGAAGCCTCAACAGGGGCGCCTCCCCCGGCGCCCCTTCTTTGTTTCTACTCCATGTGCCAGCCGTGACTGACAATCACGGACTGCCCCGTCAGGGCCTTGGACGGGAACGACGCCAGGAACACCGCCAGTTCGGCGACGTCCTCCACGGTGGTGAACTCCGTATCCACCGTCTCGGCCAACATCACCTTTTCGATAACCTCGTCCTCGGTCATATCCAGGTTCTTGGCTTGCTCGGGAATCTGCTTGTCCACCAGCGGCGTGCGCACGAACCCGGGGCAGATGACGTTGGAGCGCACGTTGTGCTCGGCGCCTTCCTTGGCAACTTCCCGGGCAAGCCCGAGAAGCGCGTGCTTGGCCGACACATAAGGCGCCTTCAGTGGCGAGGCTTCCTTGGAATGGACCGATCCGGTGTAGAGCACGGTGCCACCGCGGTCGTTCTTGTACATGTGCCGCAGGCAGGCGCGGGTAGCCAGGAACGCGCCGTCCAAGTGAATGGAGGTGACCTTGCGCCAGTCCTCGTAGGAGAGCTTGTCGATGGGGTCGATGTGCTGAATGCCGGCGTTGCTCATCAGCACGTCCACCGCACCGTACTCGTCGACCACCCGGTCGACTCCCGAATCCACTTGCTTCTCGTCGGTCACATCCATTTTCACGGCCATGGCCGTACCGCCGGATTTCTTTATGGATTCCACCGCCTCCTGGGCGGCATCCATGTCCACATCCGCGATGGCAACTTTGGCTCCCTCGCGGGCAAACGCTTCGGCGATTCCCTTGCCGATTCCACTGGCAGCGCCGGTGACGATTGCAACCTTGTCCTTCATGCGCATGATCGACTCCTTGTATTCCGATGAAAATTGCGTTTTCGCGCGTGCCCGGCCACATATTCTTCTCTGCCGTTGGCCGCTATCCGCCCACGGCCCGCCGACGCTCTTCCCGGGCATCCGGTTCGTCCGCCTCATCAGGCTCTTCCTGCTGCTGGTCCGGGCGGATCCGCGGAAGCTCGTGCACCAGAACGGCTTCGTGGCGAGGTGCCGTCTGCAGCCAGCCCTGGTGATGCAGAGCGCGTTTCGCGTCGAAAACGCCCTGACTCCACCGCTCGTGGATCATTGACTGGGAAAAGTTCACGTCCTTGGAGGTGAGCTCCCACTCCCTTCCGGGATATACCAGGCGGACGATGTTCATCGTCGTGTCGCAGCCCAGATCGGCCAGTTCGCGCAACTCGGGATCGTTCCGGGCGTCCTCGGGCAGCCGGCTGAAGATCTCGCGAATCGCCCGGCGCATGTTGTGGGTACGCCGATAGGCCTTGATGTGGCGCTCGGACCGGCTCGCGTAAATCAGATCCTTGCAGCGGGTCATCACCTCCGCCATGGATCCGGGGTCGGGACCTTCCGGAGCCCACAGATCCACCATGAAACACAAGGTGTCGACCCGGGGATCGTCGTCCAGCACCACGTCCAACGGCGTGTTGGAGACCAGCTCCCCATCCCAGTAGGATTCGCCATCGATCTCCACGGCCGGGAAGCCCGGTGGAAGAGAACCGCTCGCCATTACATGCTCGGGGCCGATTGTCTGCTTCGTGGTATCGAAGTAGACCGCTTCTCCATTGGACACCTTGACGGCGCCCACGCTGAGCCGGATCTCCGATTCATTCAGCAGATCGAAATCCACCAGCTCTTCCAGGGTCTTGCGCATGGGGCTGGTGTCGTAAAGGCTGGTACCGGACGGGTGGTCGGGGACCGAAACTCCCCAGAGGATCCATCATGCGCGGCCGGTACATGGCGCCCCGTCCCAAACCGAACGCCAGGCCCGCACTGTACAAGCTGTACAACTGCCGCAACCTTGTCGGGAAGGATTCCACCCCGGGCGGATCCACATGGGTCAACCGATTCCAGAATTCCCGCAGCCGTGGAATCCGCCGTTCCGGCGGATTACCCACGATGATGGCGGCGTTGAACGCGCCGATTGAGGTGCCGGCGACCCAGTCAGGGGCGAAGCCGTAGCCTTCCAACATCTCGTAAACGCCGGCTTGGTATGCCCCCAGCGCGCCCCCGCCCTGCACGACCAAAGCGATGCGTTTGTCCTGCGGGCGGGTGGGGGTTCGCGCCTTCGCCATGGGCTGTGTCTCCCTGTGTTGTGGCCGTGAGGGTGGCGTTGCGTTACGGACAAACCTGCCGCCGGCGCGAAGCCGGGGACCGCGGGCGGTTCGAGGACTCGTGCGGCATCGGCTCGCGGCGCTCACAGCCACTTGTTTGATGTACCGGGTAGATTGCGACGCCGCCGGGAACGTTCAACCGACGCCGCTGGGGTAGGCCCTAGGGAGACGCTGATCTATGCACACACCCGAGTTACGGCCGGAAAGGCCGACCTGGGGTGTTGTTGCGCTAAACCGAAGAATGTGACGAAGGCGCGCCATTCCAATAGGTGCGCGGTCGAACTCGTTCGCGACCGCTGCCGGCTATGGCGCGCTGGAGGATGGATCAAGTTCGCCGCAGACCGCCTCACAGCTGCGATCGACCCGAACCTGATTTCGGCCCGACCGCTTGGCTTCGTACAAGGCGGCGTCGGCCCGACGACAGAGCGACTCCACGGAATCACCTGCCTGCAACTCGGTGACGCCCACGGAAACGGTTACGGCGAGCCCCGGTTGGACCGAAGCCCAGTTTGCGCCTTGCACAGCATCGCGGATGCGTTCCACCACCGCCGCCCCAGCGGCGAGCGGGGTTTGGCGCAACACAAGCAGAAACTCCTCCCCACCGTAGCGCCCGAGCCGGTCGTTCTGGCGAAGGCTTGCCGTGGCGATTTCCGTAAACCGGGTCAGCACCTGATCGCCCACAAGATGGCCGTAACGGTCGTTCACCTGCTTGAAGTGGTCGATATCGAACATGGCCACGCAGATCGGTTCACCGGTTAGTGTGGCGGCACTGGCCTCTTCTTCCAGGCAAGCCATGATGGCGCGTCGATTCCAGGCCTGAGTCAGCTCGTCGACCCGGGCCAGGTGCTCGACCGCGTTCATGGTGGTGCGCAAAGCGGAATTGCGGTCGCGCAGCCGGTCCCGCAGGTGAGTCACGCGGCGACTCAGGAATACCACGCGCCCCACGGAAGAGCAGAACATCAGCCAGGTGGCGACTCGCAGCGCCCAGGTGCTGTCGGGGATAACCACGGGTTGCGGAGAGGAGACCAGCACGAAACCCACGCCCGTGGTGACGACCAGCCAGCTTACGGAGAACTGCCGCGTGTTCATGGAGAGCGCCCCGAACGCGGCGACAATGAAGATGTTCGTCAGAAAGACGATGCCCACTTCGGGCGCGAACTGCAGAAACAGCAGTTGGATCAGATAACCTGTTGCCGCGCCGACCAGAGTCAGATCGGGATCGGCGGCTCGCAGATTCCAGCCGCGGACGATGACAAGAGCGTAGAAGCCGATGGAACCGAGGCCGGCCAGCAGATAGAGCATCGGGATCGAAGGCGAGGTCGCCCCCAAAGCGGCGTACACGCCCAGCCACAGCGCGTCGAGGCCGTAGCTGGCGGCCGCCATGGCCAAAACCAAAAGCCGTATCCGCTGGTGGCGCCCGGCACGGGAGGTAACCGGGTCGCTCGGCGCACCCGGCGGTGTTTGCTGCCCGGCCGGCCGCCCCCGCAATCCCATGCCTGCTCCTTGCGGCGGAGCACCCCGTCATGCGCCGACGCTGCTATCGTGTTCTTGTTTCTTCTCCTTTCGATACTAATCCATGGACCCCGGGCCCAGTGTGAAATTCATCACAACGGGCCTGGGGTCGGCCAAGTCCGTTCAAGCCGATCCGACAGCCTCGTCAGCTGTCGAACACAATGACCCCTCGCGCGTTGGCTCCCGCCTCCAGATCCGCGAAAGCCTGGGGCGCCTCGTCGATGCTGTAGGTGCGCGTGACCAGTTCATCCAGCATCAACCGCCCCCGCCGGTAAAGCGACAGCAGGCGTGGGAAGTCGTACTGAGGCCGGGCGGAGCCGTACCAGCTCCCCACGACTGCGCGTTCGTCCATGGGCAAGAGCACGGTCCGCAAGGTGGTTTGATCCTTGCCGCCTGCCACGCCCACCACCACCGCGGTGCCGCCCTTGCCCAAAGCGTTGTAGGCCTGGGTTACCACGGCGCCGCTGCCCACGCATTCGAAGGCGTAGTCGACGCCGCCGGTCAGCTTGCGAATGGCCTTGGCCGCGTCCTCCACGTCGCTGATATTGATGAGGTCCGTGGCCCCGAACTGCCGCGCCAGCTCCAGCTTCGGATTGCTGGTGTCCACGGCGATTATGGTATCGGCTCCGGCGATGCGGCAGCCCTGAATCACGTTCAGGCCGACACCGCCGACCCCAAATACCGCCGCGGTGGAACCGGCTTCCACGCCGGCCGTATTGATCACTGCCCCCACGCCGGTCATGACGGCGCAGCCAACCAGCGCCGCCCGTTCCAGGGGCACGTCGTCCGCGATCTTCACGGCGTTGTCCACGTGCAAGGTGGCGTATTCGGCCATCACGCCGCACCCGGAGAAGATGTTCAGGGGATTGCCCTGAGCATCGTGGGTGCGCACCGTTCCGTCCGGGAGCTGATAAAAGCTCTTCGATGCCTGCTCGCAAAGCACGGGACGGCCGCGCACACAGTTGCGGCATTTGCCGCACATGGACACGAAAGAGCTGAGCACGGCGTCGCCTTCCTTGAAGCGCGTGACGCCCTCGCCGACCTCGACCACGATGCCGGCGCCCTCGTGGCCGAGAATCACGGGCGGGGGCAGCGGCAACGTTCCGTTGGTGGCCGAGAGGTCGCTGTGGCAGACGCCGCACGCCACCAGCTTGATGGTGATCTCGTCGCGCTTGGGCGGGTCCACCGTGATTTCCTCCACGGTGATTGGCGCGTTGACCTCGCGGCAGATCGCCGCCTTGGCCTTTCGACTCATCGGTATTCTCCTTTTGGGCGTGGTGCCGGGCTCAGAGCCCGCCCACGCACAGGTACTTGATTTCCAGGTATTCGTCGATGCCGTATTTGGACCCTTCACGGCCGAAGCCGGACTCCTTGACGCCGCCGAAGGGCATGACTTCCGAGGTGAAGCTCACCTCGTTGGCGCCGACCATGCCGTATTCCAAGGCCTCGCCCACGCGCCAGGTCCGGCCCATGTCGCGGGTGAAGAAGTAGGCCGCCAGGCCGTAGGGCGTATCGTTGGCGAGCCGGATCGCCTCCTCCTCGTCGGAGAAGCGGTGCACGCCGGCCACCGGGCCGAAGATCTCGTTGGAGAAGACATTCATCGCCGGTTCGACCCCCGTGAGCACGGTGGGCTGGAAGAAGGTCTGGCCCAGTTCGTGGCGCTTGCCGCCGCGGGCGACGCTAGCGCCCTTGTCCACGGCGTCGGCTACCAGCCCTTCCACCTTGTCCAGGGCCTTGCTGTTGATCAGCGGCCCGATGTTCGTCTCGGGGTCGGCGCCCGGCCCCATGTTGAGGCCGTCCACGGCCTTGGACAGGTGCTCCACGAAGGCGTCGTGGATGCCGTCCTGCACCAGCATGCGGTTGGCGCAGATACAGGTCTGGCCGGCGTTGATGAACTTGATTCCCATGGCGCTGGCCACCGCCGTCTTCAGGTCGGCATCGTCGAAAACGATGAATGGCGCGTTGCCACCCAACTCCAGGCTGAGCTTCTTCAGGGTATCGCTGCACTGGGACATCAGGAGCTTGCCCACCTGGGTGGACCCCGTGAACGACAGCTTGCGCACCGTGGGATTGCGCGCGAACTCGCCGCCCACCTCGGCGCCGTGGCTGGCGGGCAGGACATTGATCACCCCCGTGGGGAAGCCGGCCCGATGAGCCAGCTCGGCCAGGGCCAGGGCGGACAAGGGGGTGTCTTCCGCCGGCTTGATGACCACGGTGCAGCCGGCGGCCAACGCCGGCGCGATCTTGCGGGTAATCATCGCGCTGGGGAAGTTCCACGGCGTAATGGCGGCGACCACGCCTACCGGCTGCTTCAAAACGAATTCACGCCTGCGCCCGTTCTGGGGCGCCAACACGTCCCCTTCGATCCGCTTGGCCTCCTCGGCGAACCATTCGACGTAGGCCGCGCCGTGCAGGACCTCGCCGAACGCCTCTTTGGCCGGTTTGCCCTGTTCGGCGGTCATGATCGCCGCCAGATCCTTGGCGTTGGCCTTGATCAGATCGAACCAGGCCCGCAGCAAAGCCGAGCGTTTCCGGGCCGGCGTGGCACGCCATTCGCTCCAGGCCGCATCGGCGGCTTCAATGGCCCGCACCGCGTCTTTCGCGGTCATGTCGGGTACGTCGCAAATCTTGTCGCCGGTTGCCGGGTTGAACACATCGAACCGGCTGCCGCCCGAGCCCGCGGTCCATTCACCGGCGACATAGGCCTCCTGCCGAAGCAACGACGGGTCGCTGAGCTTCACCATGGGTGTTACCTCCACTGATCTTGATGGCGTCCGCCGTCGATACCGCGGCGGAGCAAGGTGTGCGGCGCCGGTTCGGCATCGGTGGCGCGTGGCAAACCCGAAATCTGGCACGATACGGGTCGCTTGTCAAAATGCGGAACAAGAATCCGCTAGGCGGAACTTCGTGCATCAATCCACAGGCCCGGGCGTGTCCGAAGACCCGACCGGCGTGGGGGCACCGCTGGACGGCCCACCCCTCAGGCGGACTCCCGCCACTCCTGTTCCTGCAGGGCCCGCCAGTTGATCTTGCCGGTGGGCGAACGCGGCAACTCCTCGACGAATTCAATCCGTTCGGGGCACTTGTAGGCGGACATGCGCTCGCGGCACCACTCCATGATCTCGGTGTCGGTTACCTTACCGGCCTGATCCGCGGCGAGCACGATATAGGCCTTCACCGTTTCACCACGGCGCTTGTGCGGCGCCGAGATGACACAGGCCTCCTGAATGGCCGGGTGTGAAAAAAGCATGGATTCCACTTCCGCGGGCCACACTTTGAACCCCGAGGCGTTGATCATCCGCTTGATCCGATCGACCAGGAAGAAATAGCCCTCATCGTCGAAGTACCCCAGATCGCCGGTGCGCAGGAAGCGCTTGCCATCGATTTCGATGAACGCCAGCTGGGTTTCCTCGGGCCGGTTCCAGTAGCCCTCGAACACCTGGGGGCCGTGGGTGACGATCTCGCCGACCTCGTTGGGGCCCAGCTCGTCCATAGAATCCACGTCCACCACCCGCGAATCCACTCCGAATGTAGGGATGCCCAGGCATTGCGCCTTGGGCGAGTCCGGCGGATTGGTATGCGTGCCGGCCATGGTCTCGGACAAGCCGTAGCCCTCGATATAGTGCAACCCCGTCATTTCGTGGAGCTTGCTCTCCACGGCCTTGGGCATGGCGGCGCCGCCGCCGCCGATGCGCCGCAAGCTGGACAGGTCGAAATTGCGGACGTCCGGATCGGAGAGCATGTCCATGACCATGGTGGCGATGTTGGTCCAGCCCGTGACCCGGTATCGCTCGATCAGGCGAGCAGCGGTCTTGCGGTCCCAGCGGTTCATCAGGACCACAGTGGAGCCGGAAAACACGGCCCCGTTCATACCCGTCTGCATGCCGGTCACGTGAAACAGGGGCAGGGTCAGCAGGTTGACCTCGTCGGGCGTGGTACCGCCCAGCCAGGCGGGGCCGGAAACCGTGGTTGCCATAACCGAGCGATGTGTGTGAACGCAGCCCTTGGGCATGCCGGTGGTGCCGGAACTGTAGACCAGGACGGCCATGTCCTCCGGGGCGGCCTCATGAGGCCGGGGCTCGTGCCCCGCGCCGATGGCGTCGGACCATAAGGTCACGCCGGGCCGGGTGATCGCCTTGCGCGGGGCGGCCAGGGCGTCCGGCAGATCCAGATCGGTATGGTCGGGCAGGTAATCGCTGTAGGCGGCCACGATGACGTGGGACAAGGCGCCGTCGGCGTCGCCCATGAGCGGTTCCAACAGGGGGAAGAGCTCCTGGCCGCACAATGCCACCTTGGCGTTGGTGTCGGCCACGTAGTGCTGAAGCTCGGCGGTGCGGTTCATGGGGTTGACCGGCACCACCACGGCGTCGGCCCGCAGCACCGCGTAATAGGCGACCACAAACTGGGGGGAATTCTGCATGTCCAGCAGCACACGATCGCCGCGATTGACGCCCAGTTCCTGGAGGAACCCCGCCAGGGCATCCACCTCGTCGCGGAGCCGCCCGTAGGCAATCGACCGCCCGTAGAAGATGATGGCTTCGTGATCAGGGTATCGGCGCGCCGATATCTCGAGATTCGTGTACAGGCTGGTGGCCGGAAGGGTCAGACTGTGGGGTGCTTTCTCCGGCCATACCTGCCGGTGCCGATCAAACATGGTCCCTCTCCTCCTATAGTTATAGGGGATATGCCGATCCTTTCCGCGAGCATCCGCGGACCGGCCTTCCCATCCGGGGCGAGACGCAATAGCCGTCTCAAAATCCCTTGTCTCTCTGGCCTCAAACTTGTCACGTCCCGCCCGCGTCGTCAATAATCATAAAACACGATTTCGCTTAGCGGAATTTACCCGCGCAGGTCGGGCCAAATCCGGAGGGATACATGTTCTTCAGCATCGCCGTTCCCAGCGCTGTCATCGGCGGCACCTACTTCTGGCGCCAATGGCTGGCGTACCAGACGACCCCACAGCGGCATGCCGAGCCCTTCGACGGCGTCGTCTACCAGGTGGGCCAGGCCGCGGTGGCGGAACGACGCTGCGAGAACCCGCGTGCCACGGTGGTCGCCATGCATGGTTTCGCGGAGGACATGCGCTATTTCACCGACTACTACAGCGAAAAGGACGTGCAGTTGATCGCCCTGACCAGTTGCGGCTACCACATCCCCATCGAGCAGCCGCACTACCAGGCCGCGGACTGGCCGGCGGAACCGGATGAACCGGAGGACACCATCGAATACGACGCGCAGGTGCTGCTCCAGGCCCTGGAACACCTGCCCCGGTCCAATACGGTTCGCGTCCACGGGCATTCCCGGGGCGGGGCCGTGGTGATCGAGGCGGCCTCCCGGCGGCCGGACCTCTTCGAATCCGTGGAAGTCGTTCTGGAGGCGCCGGTGCTGCCGGGCGGCAAGGCCTACCGGGAAATCTCGGCCATGGAGCTGTGGATGCTGCCATTCATGATGCCCGTCTGGCGCCACCAGCCCATCAACTCCCGGAACCGGGGCGCGTGGGGGCCGCTGGAGAACGAACGCAAACGGGAATTGATCGAAGGTCTGCCGTTCAACGCCAGGACCAGCGGCACCATGGTCCGCAACATCTCCTCCATCGAATCCTGGATGCGCGAGCGGGATGAAGGGGTTTACCAGCACCTGCGCAGGGGAACCATCCTGGTCCCGGAGCGGGACAAGGTGCTGGACGCCGCCCTGATGGAGTCCAGTGCCCGCGCCGCTCCGGCCCTGGATATCAGGTTGGTCCCCGGTTGCAGCCATTTCGTCCTGTTCGACCAGCCCGAGGCGATTCCTCCGTTGCCGGGATTAGCGCCCTAGCAGCTTGTCGGAATCGTCGGATTACGCCTGACGTGGCGTGTCTTGCGATGCAATCCATATCACGAGGGCAAGCGGTTTCTCCCTATAGACAGTCCGGGTCCGTCGCCAGCGCCGGGCTGTCCAGACGCCGCAGGTCCGCCGCCAGCTGCCGCGCAGTGGCGACGTCGTAGTAGAAGAAGTGCCGGCAGGCGGCGATCTTGCCCCGATAGAAGTGATCATCCACGTGAGGCGCCGCAACCAGCGCCTGCTCCAGCCACAGCCAAGCCACCACGGCATGACCGAGCATGTGCAGGTACTGCCAGGCGTCGGCCAGGGCGCGTTCGGGATCGCCCTGCTCGGCGCAGCGTCGCAGTACGGCGGTTGTCTCCAGCGCTTCGCTCAAAAGGGCCTCCAGGTCATCGGCCCACTTCTGCGTCTCGCCCCCGGCCGCCCGGGCCGAACTGCAGGTACTCCGGATGCGCGAAACCAGCAGTTCAAGCCCGGCGCCCTCCGCGGCCGCCACCTTGCGGCCGAGCAGGTCCATGGCCTGGATACCGTTGGTGCCCTCGTGGATGGGATTGAGGCGATTGTCGCGGTAGAGCTGTTCGACCGGATATTCGCGGGTGTAGCCGTAGCCGCCGAGGACCTGAATCGCCAGGTCGTTGGCCTGCACGCAGAAGTGCGAGGGCCAGGCCTTGGCGATGGGCGTAATCAGGTCCAGCAGCAACGCGGCTTCCCGACGCGCTTCCGGCGAGGGCTGGGTTGCCTTGTCGTCCGCCAGGCGGGCGGAATACAGGCACAGCGCCAACGCGCCCTCCACATAGGCCTTCTGGGTCAACAGCATTCTCCGCACATCGGGATGGAGGACCAGGGGCACCGGCGGCGCGGCCGGATCCTTCGAGGCCAACGGGCGCCCCTGGGTGCGGCCCCGAGCATAGGCCAGCGATTCCAGATAGCCGGCGTAGCCCAGCATGGCGGCGCCCAAACCCACGCCGATACGCGCTTCGTTCATCATGTGGAACATGTAGCGCAGGCCCTGATGGGGTTCCCCCACCAGATAGCCCACGCATTCTCCGCGCTCGCCGAAGTTGAGCATGGTGGAGGTTGTCCCGCGATAGCCCATCTTGTGAATCAGGCCGCCCAGGCTCACGTCGTTGCGCCGGGCCGGACGGCCCTGGTCGTCGAGCAGGTACTTGGGCACGATGAACAGCGAGATCCCCTTCACCCCCGGCGGCCCTCCCGGGATCTTGGCCAGTACCAGATGCACGATGTTCTCGCTCAACTCGTGGTCGCCGCCGGAAATGAAGATCTTGTTGCCCGACAGGCGGTAGGTCCCGTCGTCCTGGGGCACTGCGGTGGTACGAATATCGCCCAGCGATGAACCGGCCTGGGGCTCGGTCAGCACCATGGTGCCGAAGAACCGCCCCTCCAGCATGGGCCGGACGTAGCGCTCGATCTGCTCCGCGCTGCCATGGGCCAGCAGGAGGTTGGAGGCGGCGCCGGTAAGAAGGACGTACGCCGTGGTGGAGACATTCGCGCCCTTGAGGAACGCGAGGCAGGCTTGTGAGATCGTCAGGGGCAATTGCATGCCGCCCATTTCATAGTCCTGCCCGGCGGCGAGGAAACCCGACTCGCAGAGCGCGTCCACCGCCGTTTTCACTTCCGGGATCATGTGGACCCGTTCGCCGTCGAAATGCGGCTCGTGGGCATCGGCCTTGGCGTTGTGCCCCACGAACAAGTCCTCGGCGATGCGGTATGCCGTATCCAGGGCGGCGTCGAAGGTCTCACGGTTGTGTTCGGCATAGCGCTCGCGGTCGCACAGTTCCTCCGCGCGCAAGACCTCGTAGAGCAGGAACTCCAGGTCCCGGCGATTGGCAAACTGGTGTGCCATGAATACTCCTCCGGCAGGAAAATGCGCACCGGGTCCGGGGTCCCGATTCCGGCGCGCCGGTGATCGTCCAGGGGCCAGCGAAAACGCCGTCTCCCTTGCTGTTTCGCCCCAGTATAGGGTAAGAAGAAAGGGAGGCAATAATTATGGAATGATGTTCCGCTTTGCGAAATTTTACGAGCCGGGAGGTGCTGCGTGGAAGACCGAATAATCGATGGGATCGAAGGCCTGAGAGCCCTGGTGGGCAAAGCCGTGGGAACCAGCAATTGGCTGACCGTGGACCAGGCCCGGATCAACGCCTTTGCCGAGGCCACGGGCGACGACCAATGGATCCATGTGGACCCGGAGCGTGCCCGGCGGGAATCCCCGTACGGCGGACCGGTGGCCCACGGACTGCTGACCCTGTCGTTGATCCCGGTTCTCAATCGTGACGTGTTGCGGGTTTCCGGCATCACCGCCGTTATCAACTACGGCATGGACCGGGTGCGCTTCCCGGCGGCCGTGCCCAGCGGCGCAAGGCTGCGCAGCCACGTCAAACTCCTCTCGCTGGAACCCATGGGCGAAGGCCGTTTTCAGGCGCGCTACGAAACAAGCGTGGAACTCGAAGGATCCGAAAAACCGGCATGCGTGGCGACCAACGTGGCCGTCTACGTGGTGTAGGGCCTCTTCTCGGACCTGGGGGAATCGAAGCGAGCGCCGCCGGATGCGTCGCGAGTCCTACGGACGCCTAATCGACGGGGACCCCTTCCGGGTGTTCGCTACCTCCTCGATAACGGAAGGTGCCCTCGCCCATGGCCAGCAGGTTGCCCTCGGCATCCACGATCTCGCCGCTGCTGGCGAAGATCCTTCGCCCCTGGGAGCGCAGCGTGCCGATGGCCCGAACCTCTCCCTCGCTGGCCTGGCCCGTGAACGTCGTGGACAGCGACAGCGTCAGGGCCCGGCGCATGCGCCTGGGGTCCGGACAGTAAAGCCCCGCCTGGGCGCAGGCCACATCGAGAAGCGACGACAATACGCCGCCGTGTAGCACACCGCCCATGTTCAAGTGGTGCGGCTGTATCTCTAGCACCACCTCGGCGCGGCCTTCTTCCCAAACTTTCTGCCGATATCCGAGGACGCCGTGAAACCCCCTGCCGGTGTCCCAGTACACGGCCGTCCGCCCACCTCTTGAGTCGCTAGCGTCGGAGGAACCGCTCATGCGATCAAGGCCTCTCCGTCGAGCTGGCGTTCGATCTTTCGAACCAGATCGCGCAGGCGCGGCCCCAGATTCTCCTCCATGACCCGACGGGTCAGGCGCAGGGAGGAGCCGCCGCAGTTGAAGGCCAGCACCTGGGCCCCGCCTTCCAGCACCAGGGGCACGCCCACACCACTGATCTCCCGATCCCATTCGCCTTCGGAAATACAGAAACCGGTGGCCTTGAAGTGATCCAACACCCGTTTCAGGTCGGCCTCGATCCGGGGCCAGTCCTTGGGGTTGGCGGCGCGAATATCCTCCAGATACTGCTCCCGGGTCGCCTCGGGCAGCCCCGCCAGATACGCCCGGCCCATGGCCGAGGTGGCGATGGGCAGGCGTGAGCCCACTTCCAGCCGGATGATCATGGGGCCGGCGCCCTGGGCGACCTCCACATAGGTCATCTGCAAACGGTCCGCCGCGCCCATGGCCACCATGCAGTCCGTGGCGTTGGCCAGCTCCTGCATCAGGGGCCGCGCCAACTCGCGGATACCGACATTGGCGAGATAGCGGTAGCCCAGCGCGAGCACGCCCACGCCCAGCTGATATTTCTCCAGCCGCGACGAGTAGCGCAGGTAGCCGAGCCGGGTCAAGGTGTGGGTAAGCCGGGACACGGTCGGCCGGGGAATACCGGTCCGCTCGGAGAGTTCGCCGTTGCCCAGGTATTTCTCGCCGGCCCGGAAGGCCCGCAACAATTCGAAGCCGCGCGCCAACGCGGTGACGAAGTTGCGGTCGTTCTTGGCCAGGGCCTTGAGGTCCCGTTCTTCGGTGACGGAATGGCCCGCTTCGCTTGCTGTCATATCCGTGTTTCCGTATCCGCCAAAGGGGGGCTGACGCCGCGGCGCCGAACCGCTACGACAACTTCATTATTATGAGAGCATCGGCCCTTGAGCCTCCCGCTCCGTATCGCGCATCTTCGGCGGCTTGCCCGCCACACCGAATTCACAAACAGTCCGCCCGCGCGGCCGACTCGCG
This sequence comes from uncultured Gammaproteobacteria bacterium, assembly GCA_963711725.1. GTDB lineage: Bacteria > Pseudomonadota > Gammaproteobacteria > Nitrococcales > Aquisalimonadaceae > CAVQFO01. The sequence continues at coordinate 20,351 of CAVQFO010000053.1, forward strand.
CTCGCGCTCTTCCAGTACACGCCAGAGTAATTTCCCGGTTGCCGAGCGCGGAAGCTCCTCCACGAATTCCACATGCCGTGGGATCTTGTACGCCGCCATGTGATCCCGGCACCAGCGCTGTATGTCGTCCGCGGACAGCCTCTCACCGCCTTGGGCAGTCGGGACAATTACCGCTTTTACGGTTTCCCCGCGACGCGGATCGGGAGATGCGATAATGCACACCTCTTTGATATCGGGGTGTGCGTACATCAGGGATTCTACCTCGGACGGCCAAACCTTGAAACCAGAGGCATTGATCATGCGTTTTATGCGATCGACCAGGAAAAAGTAGCCTTCCGCGTCGAAATAGCCCATGTCTCCGGTACGAAAGAATCTCTTTCCGTCCAACTCGACAAACGCGTCCTCGGTCTCCAGCGGCCGGTTCCAGTAGCCCTGAAAGACCTGGGGGCCGTGCACTAGTGTCGTGTCATCCATCGATTGCTGTGTCCAGTTGGTCTGTCAGTGTTCCTGGCAAGGCGCGGCAATGGTCTCGGACAGGCCGTAACCCTCCACGTAGTGCAGGCCCGTCCTTTCGTGGAGGGCTTGCTCGATGGCGGCCGGCATGGCCGCGGCGCCGCCGCCCATGGCCTTGAGGCTGGAAATATCGTAATCCGCCAAATCGGGATCCGAGAGAAAATCCACGGCCATGGTGGTGATGGTGCGCCAATGGGTGACGCCATGGCGCTGGATCAGCTCGGCGACGGTATGGCGATCCCAGCGCGTCATCAGGACGATGGTGGCGCCGCGCGCTGGACGCGAGGTTCTCGTACACACTGGTTCCCGGTAGCGTGAGCGAACGCGGTACGCCGTCCGGCCACACGGCCAGATGCCGTTCAAACATGCGTTTTATCTCCCGCGGGCCTCGCCCGCCACTGGTCCGCGCCCCGGCCGCCGACCGGGACGGGAAATCAGACCTTCATGCCTGGAAGGTTCAGGGAAGCGGTATTCCCGCCGTCCACGGGCAGGGCCTGGCCGGTAACGTAACTGGCCTGGTCGCTTGCCAGGAAAACGATGACCGCCGCGATCTCCTCGGGGACGGCATAGCGGCGAAGTTCGCACCGGGAACCGAGTTTGTCCGCCTTGCCCCGATCCCGGGCGTAATCGAAGATCGGCTGGGTCATGCCGGTCTCGGTCAGGCCAGGGCAAACCGCGTTCACCCGTACGCCGAAGCCACCCAGATCACAGGCGGCGGTCTGCGTAAAGCTGATCAACGCCGCCTTGGACGCACTATAGGCGTTGCCGCCCGCACCCGAACGGATACCCGCCACCGAGGCCGTGTTGACGATGGCGCCTCGCCCGCGGTCGCGCATGCGACGCCCGGCATACTTGGTGGTCAACACAGGTCCCAGCAGATTCACGTCGAGAATCCGCTTCCAGTCGCCGATATCCTGTTCCGTTACATCCGCCAGCGATCCGGAGATCCCGGCGTTGTTGCACAACACATCCACCCCGCCGAAGCGCTCCACCGCGTCCACCACCATCTCCAGCACCGCAGGCTCGTCGGCGATATCCATGACCCGTGTCATGCAGTCGGTATCCTGGGGCAGACCCGCCTGAGTGGCGGCGAGTCCCTCGGCGTCACGATCGACGATGAGCAGGCGCGCGCCGTTGGCGGCGAACTGATTGGCAACCGCTCGGCCAATGCCACTGGCCGCCCCGGTAATGATGACGGATTTTCCATTCAGATCAGGGTACATACGGGCTCTCGTAACGTTCGCGTTGCTACCGAATCTGGCACGGAGTAATCTTGCCGTCAAGAAAAACGGAATCATGATCCGCTAAGCGGAATAGCGCCTGGAGGAAGACATCGATGCCCGGAAGCCGTCCCGTCACGCCCGCCGAGGAGAGCGAGTCCGTCGATCCGTTCCATGTGAGACTTGCCGCGGCCGCGGCAGCCAACCCTGACCGAATCGCGCTTGTCGAAGGCGAGCGACGTGTTTCCTGGAACGAATTCCACACCCGCGTCCGCCGGGCTGCCTCCCGCCTCAATTCAGCCGGGGTCGGACGCGGAGACACGGTGGCCATGATGGCGCGGAATTGCATCGAACTGGTGGAGATGTACGCGGCCACCCTGCATGCCGGCGCCTGCGCGGTGCCACTGTCGACCATGGTTTCTGCGGACGCGCTGGAGGCCATGCTGCGGGACTGCAGGCCAAGCGTGGTACTGGCCGCTCGGCAAGGCTACGAAGCCCTGGTGGATCGCCCGGACGCCCTGGAGGGCATTGCGCCGGAGAACAGGTTGTCACTGGATTTCACCGCCTCCGGCTGGACCCCGTACGAAACATGGCTGGCGGCGGGCGCAGACACCTTGGCCCCGGCCACCGTCGACGAAGAGGACCCTTTCAACCTCATCTACAGCTCCGGGACCACCGGAACACCCAAGGGCATCCTCCACGACCATCGCATGCGCGCCCGGCAATTGCACCGGATGGCCCGCTTCGGCCTCAACGGCGAGGCGGTCACCATCGTCTCCACTCCCTGGTATTCCAACACCACACTGGTAGCGGCGCTGCCGACCCTGGCCGGCGGCGGCACCCTTGTTCTCATGGCGAAGTTCGACGTCGCCGAATTCCTGGAAACCTGCCAACGCGAGCGGGTGACCCACGCCATGCTGGTGCCGGTGCAATACCAGCGAATCCTCGAACACCCGGATTTCCACCGCTACGACCTGTCCGCCTTCCGCGCCAAACTCTCCACCAGCGCGCCGCTGCGCGCCGAGGTGATCCGGGACGCGCTGAACCGCTGGCCGGGCAAGCTGTTCGAGATCTACGGGCTGACCGAAGGCGGCGTCACCACGGTGCTCGATGCCTCCGCCTTCCCGGACAAGCTCCATACCGTGGGCCGCCCCGCCCAGGGCGTGGACCTTCGCATCCTCGACGAACAGGGCCACCCGTGCCCGCCCGGCGAGGTGGGCGAGATCGTCGGCCGCGCCACCACCATGATGGTCGGTTATCACAATCGGCCGGAGCAAACCGAGGACATGATCTGGCGCGACGCCAACGGCCGGGTCTTCTTCAAGACGGGCGACCTGGGCCGGCTGGACGAAGACGGCTTCCTGGAAATCCTGGACCGAAAGAAGGACATCATCATCTCCGGCGGATTCAACATCTACGCCAGCGATCTGGAGGCCGTGCTGCTCCAGCACCCCAACGTGGCCGACGCCGCAGTCATCGGCATCCCCAGCGAACGGTGGGGCGAAACACCCCTGGGCCTGGTGGTGCTGCGCGGCGGGAATGCCACGCCCGAAGAGATTCTCGAATGGGCCAATGCCCGGCTGGGCCGGAATCAACGCCTGGCCGGCCTGGAGCCGCGCGACTCGCTGCCGCGCAGCCCCATCGGCAAGATTCTCAAACGGCGGCTCCGTGAACCCTATTTCAGGGCTTGAGCACGATCTTGCCCACGGCGCGCCGCTCCATCAGGTCGTGGAGCGCCTGGGGCGCCTCCTCCAACGGATAGGTGGCGCTCACATGGGGCTTGATCCGGCCGTCCAGATACCACTGGAACAGCTCCCGGAAGTTCTCCGCCTCCAGCTCCGGTTCGCGCTGGCGGAACGACCCCAGAAAACGCCCACAATGGAGCAGCCCTTGAGCAGCGGCAGATTCGCCGGCAGCTTGGGGATCGGCCCACTGGCGAAACCGATGATCAGCAGGCGGCCGTTCCAGTTGGTGGCCCGCAGCGCCTGCTCCGTGAAATCCCCGCCCACGGGATCGTAGATCACATCCGCGCCCCGGCCGTCGGTCAGCTCCTTGATCCGATCCTTCAGGGATTCCTCGGCATAGTTGATGGTCTCGTCCGCGCCATGGGCCCGGGCCGTCTCCAGCTTCTCCGCCGTGCTCGCCGCGGCAATGACCCGCGCGCCCATGATCTTGCCGATCTCCACCGCGGCCAGGCCCACGCCGCCGCCGGCGCCCAGCACCACCAGGGTCTCGCCGGCCCGCAGTTGCGCGCGCTGTTTCAAGGCATGCATGGACGTGCCGTAGGTCATTCCGAAACCCGCTGCGGTGACCACATCCATAGCGGCCGGGCGCTGCATAAGGCGGTCGGCGGACACTACCGCCTCCTCCGCGAATCCGCCCCAGCCGATCATCCCGATCACGGTATCGTCCACCGCCACGCCATCCACACCGGGGGCAACCTCGGTCACCACGCCCGCGATTTCGCCGCCGGGGGAGAACGGCATGGGCGGCTTGAACTGGTACTTGCCCTCGATGATCAGCGTGTCCGGAAAGTTCACGCCGCAGGCCTCGACGCGGACCCGCGCCTCGCCCTCGCCCAGCGGCCGCGACGGAACGTCTTCCACCACCAGGCTCTCCGGCGGCCCGTAGGACTTGCACAGTACTGCACGCATCGGTTGTCTCCTTGTGTGTCGACTCCGTCGCCGGAGGCATATTCGCGAACGATCGAAAATCGGCGCCTTCGAACACTTACAAAAATGGAAACGTTTTTCAATATGCGGACAACTATCATTACTGAATCACAGCCATCCCGAACAAACCCGATACCCGGAGCGAGGAGAATCCAGCCATGACCGAAGCATCCCCGGACATCGAGACCGAACACACCGACGGCGTAATGGTCCTGCGGATCAACCGGCCGCAAAAGAAGAACGCCCTTACCCGGCAGATGTATCTCACCCTGAAGGAAGCCTTCCTCGCCGCCGGCAGCGATGATGCCGTCGGCGCGGTTCTGATCACCGGCACGCCCGACTGCTTCACCGCCGGCAACGACCTGCAGGATTTCCAGGATCGCGCCCTGGACACAGCCCCGCCGCCCAGCGCCGGCCTGGACCTGATCCGAACCATGGCCGCCTTCCCCAAGCCCATCGTTGCCGCCGTCAACGGTGTCGCCGTGGGCATCGGCACCACCCTGCTTCTGCACTGCGACTTCGTCTACGCCGGGAAAAGCGCCCGCCTGCACACCCCGTTCGTCGACCTGGGCCTCACCCCGGAAGCCGCCTCCAGCCTGCTGCTCCCCGCCACCGTGGGCGCCCGCCGCACTGCCGAGCTGCTGCTGCTCGGCGAACCCATGGACGGCGAAACCGCCGAGACCGCCGCCCTGGTAACCGCCGCCCTGGACGACGATCAGGTGGAGTCCCATGCCCGGCAGATAGCCGCCCGGCTTGCCGCCAAACCCCGCCAGGCCATGCGCCAGAGCAAAGCACTGATCAAACGGGGCCTGCACGGCGTGGTCATGGAAACGATAGACCACGAATCGGAAATCTTCGCCGAAAGGCTGCGCTCAAGGGAATGCCAAGAGATCATCGGCCGATTCCTCGGCAAGGCGGCACCATCCGGGGATTGACTTGGTTTTGGGTCACGAAGGCCGCGAAGGAGTGACGAAGCTCAAGAAGAGATGGGATGTGGGCGCAGCGAATGCCTACGAGCAAACAATCGGGTCGGTGCACCGCCCGGTTGTTCAGGTCGCGTCCGGCGGTAATACGGGTAGAGCGCAGTAACCGAAAGGCATTGCGCCCTACAGCCCTTCTACGCTCGAGCTCGCGCTTAGATCGGACCAATTGCCAGCAAATTGGCCGGCCAACCTGAAAATCGCCCTCCTCATGAACCGCCTCATGAACCGATATCGCAGAAGATTCCCGTGCATACGTTGGTCCGACCCCACTCACCCGGAACACTCCCGCCGGTGAGTGGCGGGCGGGCGAGGGCTGGAGCAGGAAGTTTTAACGTCCGCAGGTAGCGAATGCTGGATTGCAAGACTTGACCCCGGTGCATGCCTGTGATGCCGGTGCTACTGCACGTGGCCCCCTTGTGTCGTGCCCGGCCATGTCTCGAATCTCCCGTGCATACGCCGGCTGCCGCCGGAATGAAAGCGGGACGGTCCCACTTCCGGGCAGTCATGAATCCAGACATATTATCAGGCGGGGTCCGACGCCGGGGCGGTGCAGCGCACCTTGCTTCCCTAGTCCCGGTTGAGGATCTGATGCATCCGGCTCATGAAAGCGAGCTTCAACCGATGGTCGTCGTCTTGCCGCGGCTGTAACAGAGAAGCCTTGCCGCGATGCGCGACGCGGGCTGGATCTGCGCGGCGGAGCGGCTTAAGCGTCGGCCGGCGGAGTTCAGACGTTCAGATCGCGCAGCGGCAGCAGCGGGTTGTCCCGGCAGGCTTCGAACAGGGCCCGGATGGTCGGAGAAAGCGGCTCGCGCGCCAGGGCCACCACCCCGACGGCGTATTCCACGTCCGGCTCGCGCAGAGGCACCCCAATGATGCCGCTATCGTTGCCGAACAGTTCGCTGAAGTATTCCGGCATGATGCTGGCCCAGCCGGAGAATCGGACCTGCGCCCAGAGGTGCACCACCGAGTCGGTCTCGATCTCCGCCTCAGGATTGCAGTCGGCCGTGCGAAAGGACTGGTTGATGATTCGGCGATTCTGCATGTTGGGTGTAAGCAGGCACAGAGGAAGCTGCGCCGCCTCGGCCCAGGTGACGTGGTTCTTGGCGGCCCACGGGTGATCCGCCGAAAGAAACAGGCAGTAACGTTCCATGTAAAGCGGGAGTGTCTCCACCCGCTCCACCGGCTCGTTGTCCAGGTAGGTGATGCCCGCATCGATATGGAACTCCTGCACGTCGCGCAAGATCTCGTTGGAGGTCTTCGAATAGACGGTGAAGGTGACGCTGGGGTGTGCGGCGCGAACCACGCGGGTCACGGACGTGGCCATGGGTAGCGCCGACGGAATGACACCCAGCACCAGGCGTGCGCTGAGACGGCCCTTGAGTTCGCCGAGGTCCTGCATCATTGCGGACCGAGTTTCCAGAATGACCTGGGCCCATTGGAGGACACGATGCCCTTCCGGCGTCAGCCCGTGGTAACGCTGCCCCCGCTCGACGATGGGCACACCCAGTTCCTGCTCCAACTGACGAATACGGCCGGACAGGGTGGGCTGAGTCACGTTGCACCGCTCGGCGGCTCGGGTGAAATGCTTCTCCTGCGCCAGGGCGGCAAGGTATTCCAATTGTCTGATGTCCATCGACGCTCCTGTCGGATTGAGCCGTGCCTGTAAAGACCAGCGCGAGCCCGATTTAACCGCCCGACGGCGCGTTTGCGCCGGAATTCGGAAATGCGAAATGTCCCGGTGCCGATTTTCAGCCGCCCGGGCATTCCACGGATCGCGAAACTCGGAACAGCTTTATCGCCTTCGACAAGCTCGAGGCCACCCCGATGACAAGCGGGACAAACTCGACCAGCCAAGCAATGACTTGCTGAACCCTATGATCACCATTTTTGCTCGACATCACTATTCTCCCGATTGTCCGTCAGCTCTGTGCGCCGGCGCCGGCCGCGATGACCCCGGGAAACATTTCCTGGCTCATGGCAGAGGCTTGGCCCAAAACCCCGATGCCGGCGGTCACATTCAGGAACAGCGCCGCCCATAGCAGGTAGAACTGAGGCGTCTTCATGGCCTGATCAATATGGACGTGGCTGTCGGTGACCAGGGTAGCCTTGCCACCGCCATTGGCGACCTCGCCGCTCCAGCCGTCCGGCTTCCATCCCTCAGGCGGAACCCGGGCGATAATGGCACCGAAACCGATGGCCACGAAGTAGAGGATGCCCAGACCGACGAACGTCTGCCCGACACCCACGGAGGTGGCCGACCAGAAATGGGACATCATCGGCACGGACACGGGAGATGCCAGCATCGCGCCGCCGAAGCCCATGATCGCCATGCCGGTGGCCAAACCGCGCCCGCCCGGGAACCATTTAATCAGCATAGACACTGGTGACACGTACCCAAATCCGAGGCCAATGCCATCGAACACGCCGTAGCCGAGGTAAAGCAGCCACAGTTGGTGAGTGCGCACCCCCAGGGCGGAAATCAGGAAGCCACCGCCGACGGTGGCGGCGCTGACGGCCATGGCTTGCGCGGCCCCACGCGCTCGACCCAGCGCCCTCCAAAGGCCGCCGCCAAGCCCAGAACCAGAATCGAAATATGAAGATCCAGCCGAGACCGGTCAGGCGCCAGTCATCCCGAGCCTGGTAGGTAATACCGATCACCTTGGTGAGCGGCAGGTTAAAGACACTGAGTGCAATACACCTGCCCCATGGACAAGTGTACGGCCAGCGCTGCGGGCGGAATCAACCATCGGTTGTAATTGCGCGGAGCCGTGATTCGCTGCTTCGAGAAAAGGCGTGCATCATAGCCATCCACAGCAATATTTCTCCTCCAATTGCGCCATGGTGCGACCGCCAGTGGCAAGTCTTTATGAGACCTCAGATGGGCGCCCGCATCCGACCAGCTTTCTCCGGCACGGCATGGTCGCTGTGCGGCGTATTGCCCGCCGCTATAGTTGTTCTGCGGCCCAGCGGGCCAGTGGACTGAGGTCCTCGCCCCCGCTGCGGGCGTGGGCGGCCAGCTCCGCGCGCATGCGGGGTTCCCAGAAGGCTGTGATGTGCCCGAGAACCTCCTTGCGGGCCCGCTCCTCCGGATACGCCTCGAAATAGGAAGCGATCTGGTTGGCCATTCGCACGAGTTTCTCCGTCTGCATTGTTCTTTCTCACTCCAGGGTTTCGCCCCCGGCGAGCACCACGAAGGAGTCCGGTCGCGCCAGGGAAATCAGAGTCATGCCGGCGTCCGCCGCCAGGCGGATTGCCAACGCGGTGGGCGCGGAAACGGTGCAGAGCATGCCGATGCCGAAGCAGGCCGCTTTCTGCACCAGTTCGTAACTGCAGCGGCTGCTCATCACGGCGAAGCCGTCTCCCGGGGAGTGCTGGGCTCTTGCCATGGCGCCGATCAGCTTGTCCAACGCGTTATGCCGGCCTACATCCTCCCGGGCGATGACGATCTCGCCCCCAACCCTGGCAAACGCAGCCGCGTGCAGGGCGCCGGTGCTGGCGTTCAGTGGCTGCCAATCCCGGAGTGTTGACACGGCCCGACGCACGGCGTGGGCGGAAATTCCGGCAGCTGGCTGCACCCGCCGGACCGGACGCACGGCGTCGCGCAGGGCTTCGACGCCGCACAAACCACAACTTGTGGAGCCCGCCAGTCGCCGGCCGCCCGACTGCCGTTTGGTACCGACACCGGCATTCACTTCCACGCGAACCACGATGCCCTCCTCGCGCTCGACAATCCCGAGTTCACGCACGTCCGCCGGGTGTTCGATCAATCGTTCAGTGAGCAGAAAGCCGTAAGTGAAGTCTTCGAGATCGGCCGGACTGGCCAACATCACGGCGTAGTCCTCGCAGTTCACCCGCAAGGCTACCGGGACCTCCTCCGGCACCCGGCGCAGGCCCTGCTCCACCCCCCCGGCGGCCCAGCGCCCCATGGGCACTTCGCTGTAAGGCGCCGCGCGGCGCAACAAGGCCGGCGAATCGGGCTCGATAACCACCGGAACCGCCACCGCCCGCTTTCCGGCAGTCGCCCCTCGACGGCTTTTCATTGACCCGCCTCGGCGGGCGCTTCGGGCTCCCGGACAGGAAGCCCCAGGGTCTTCTCCCGCTGTTCCTGATACTGTTTCTGCCAATCCGACAAGGTGTTGCTGGAGGCCACCTCCACCGCCGTGACCTTGTATTCCGGACAGTTCGTGGCCCAATCGGACTGATCGGTGGTCACGACATTGGCCGCCGTCTCCGGGAAGTGGAACGTCGTGTAAACCACGCCCGGCGGGACGCGGTCGGTGATAACCGCACGCAACGTGGTCTCGCCAATGCGGCTGCGCACGGAGACCATGCCGCCGTCGCGAACGCCGCGCTGCTCGGCGTCATGGGGATGGATCTCCAGCAGGTCCTCGGCGTGCCACACGCGGTTCTCGGTCCGGCGGGTCTGGGCACCGACGTTGTACTGGCTGAGGATGCGCCCGGTGGTGAGCAGCAACGGAAACTTCCGGGTGCTGCGTTCCTCGGTGGGAATGTAGGGCGTGAGCATGAACTGACCGCGGCCGCGCACGAAGGTATCGACGTGCATGGTGGGGGTCCCCTCGGGCGTCTTTTCATTGCACGGCCACTGAATGCTGCCCAGCCGGTCCAGCTTGTCGTAGTTGACACCGGCAAAGGTGGGCGTCGTGCGGGCGATCTCGTCCATGATCTCGCTGGGGTGTTCATAGTGCATCGGATACCCCAGCTCCCGCGCCAGGGCCTGAGTGATCTCCCAGTCCGCCATTCCGCCCGGCGGCACGAGAGCCCGACGCACCCGGTTGATGCGCCGCTCGGCGTTGGTGAAGGTGCCGTCCTTCTCGAGGAAGGTGGAGCCCGGCAGGAAGACATGAGCGTAGCTGGCCGTTTCGTTGAGGAACAGATCCTGGACAATCACGCAGTCCATGGCCGACAGGCCTGCGGCGATGTGCTTGATGTTCGGATCGGACTGCAGGATGTCCTCGCCCTGGATGTAAATCGCCTTGAAGCTGCCGGCAATGGCCGCGTCGATCATGTTGGGAATGCGCAGTCCCGGCTCGCTGTCCAGCGACAGGCCCCACTCCCGCTCGAAGACGGCTCGTACTTCGTCGTTGCCTACATGCCGGTAGCCGGGAAATTCGTGGGGGAACGAACCCATGTCGCAGGAACCCTGGACGTTGTTCTGCCCGCGCAGCGGGTTGACGCCGACACCCCGCCTACCCAGGTTGCCCGTGAGCATGGCGAGGTTGGCCATACCCATGACCATGGTCGAGCCCTGGCTATGCTCCGTCACGCCCAGACCGTAGTAGAGCGCCGCATTGCCGGCCGTGGCGTAGAGGCGCGCCGCGCCGCGCAGCGTTTCCGCGGGCACGCCGGTGACGGCCTCCACCGCCTCGGGCGCATTCTCCGGCCGGGCGATAAACTCCCGCCATTCGGCGTAGGCCTCCGGCTCGCAGCGCTCGGCCAGGAACGCCTTGTCTTCCAGGCCTTCAGCGACGATCACGTGGGCCAGCGCATTGACCAGCGCCACGTTGGTCCCCGGGCGAAGCTGCAAATGGTAATCCGCCTCCACATGGGGCGTACGCACCAGGTCGATCCGGCGCGGATCCGCCACGATCAGGCCCGCTCCCTCGCGCAGACGCTTCTTCATCTGGGAGGCGAATACGGGGTGGGCGTCGGTGGGATTAGCTCCGATTACGAGGATTACATTGGCGTCCTCCACCGAATCGAAATCCTGGGTGCCGGCCGACGTGCCGAACGCCGTTTTCAGGCCGTAACCCGTGGGCGAGTGACAGACCCGGGCGCAGGTATCCACGTTGTTCGTTCCGAACACGGCCCGCGCCAGCTTCTGCATCAGGAACGTCTCCTCGTTGGTGCAGCGTGACGACGTAATCGCGCCCACGGCGCCCCGTCCGTACGCCCCCTGAACATCCTTGATACGGTGCGCCGCGAATCCGATGGCCTCTTCCCAGCTCACCTCGCGCCAGGGATCGGTGATGCGCTCCCGGATCATGGGCTTGGTGATACGGTCCGGGTGGCTGGCGTAACCCCAGGCGAAGCGTCCTTTGACGCAGGAGTGGCCGTGATTGGCCTGGCCGTCCTTGTAAGGGACCATGCGGATCACCTGGTCGCCCCGGAGCTCGGCCTTGAACGAGCAGCCCACGCCGCAATAGCCGCAGGTGGTGACGACGCTGCGCTCAGGCTGGCCGTGCTCGATGATCGTCTTTTCCATCAGCGTCGCCGTGGGGCAGACCTGCACGCAGGCGCCGCAGGAAACGCATTCGGAATCCAGGAACGCGTCCTCCTGGCCGGCGCTGATCACCGAGTCGAATCCACGGCCATGCACCGTCAGGGCGAAGGTCCCCTGTACCTCGTCACAGGCGCGCACGCAGCGTGAGCAGACGATGCACTTGCTGGGATCGAAGCTGAAATAGGGATTGGAATCGTCCACCTCGGCGTCCAAGTGGTTTTCCCCTCGAAGCCGTAGCGGACCTCCCGCAATCCGACCGCACCGGCCATGTCCTGAAGCTCGCAGTTTCCGTTGGCCGAGCAGGTCAGGCAGTCCAGCGGATGGTCGGAGATGTAGAGCTCCATCACCCCGCGACGGAGCTTCTCCAGGGCCGGCGTCTGGGTATGGACCACCATGCCCGGCTCCACGCTGGTGTGGCAGGAGGCGGGGTAGCCCTTGCGCCCCTCGATCTCCACGGTGCAAAGTCGGCAGGAGCCGAACGGCTCCAGGCTGTCGGTGGCGCACAGCTTGGGCACCGTAATGCCTGCCTCCAACGCGGCCCGCATCACGGAGGTACCCGCGGGAACCTCCACGGACTGCCCGTCCACAGTGAGCGCGACGGTGGCGCTGTCGATGCTGGCCGGTGTCCCGAAATCAGTCTCTTGCATGAGTGCCATCGAATAAACCTCCTAGGCCCCGCCGGCCGAAACGCCGAAATCTTCCGGAAAATGTTTGAGCGCGCTGCGCACCGGGTAGGGCGTGAGCCCACCCAGGGCGCACAACGAACCCTGTTCCATCGTGTCGCACAGGTCGCGCAGCAGGGTGAGATTTGCATCGCGCTGCGCGCCGGCGCGAATCCGGTCGATAACTTCAACGCCCCGGGTAGAACCGATGCGGCACGGCGTGCACTTGCCGCACGATTCGATGGCGCAGAACTCCATGGCGAATCGGGCCTGCTCGGCGAGGTCCACGGTATCGTCGAAGACTACGACACCCCCGTGGCCGATCATGCCCTGGCGGGCGCCAAACGCCTCGTAGTCCAGCGGCGTGTCAAAAAGCGATACCGGGAAAATACGCGCCCAGGGGGCCTCCGACCTGAACCGCTCGCACAGGCCGTCCCGACGCGGTACCGCCGCCCAGGGTCTCGACCAGGTGGCCCAGAGTGGCGCCGAACGGCAGCTCGAAGAGCCCGGGCCGCAGGACATTGCCGCACAGCTGCACGGTCAACGTGCCCCGGGATCGGCCGGTGCCCAGGGCCGCGTAGGCCTCGGCGCCGTCGCCCAGGATGGCCGGCACCGTCGCCAGGGTGATCACGTTGTTGACCACCGTGGGCTTGCCGAAGGCGCCATTGAGCGCCGGCAGCGGGGGCTTGAACCGGATGGTGCCTCGTTTACCTTCCAGACTCTCCAACAGGGAGGTTTCCTCGCCGCAGATGTAGGCCCCGGCGCCCAGGCGGATCTCCAGATCGAATCGGCGACCCGAGCCCAGCATGTTCGCGCCCAGGAGCCCGTTGGCGTAGGCCACGTCGATGGCCTGCTGCAGGGTCCGATGGGCGTGAGGATATTCCGAGCGCAGGTAGATGTAACCCTGCTCCGCTCCCACCGCGAAGCCGGCGATCGCCATCCCTTCGATCAAGCTCAGGGGATCGCCTTCCATCAGCATGCGGTCGGCGAACGTGCCGCTGTCGCCCTCGTCCGCGTTGCAGACGATGTACTTCCGGTCGGCTTGGGCTTCATAGGTCGTCCGCCACTTGATCCCCGTCGGGAAGCCGGCACCACCGCGCCCCCGCAGACCGGATCGGGTAACGGCCTCGATAACCGCATCCTCATCCATGCCGAGCGCCTTTCGCAGGCCGGCGGTGCCGCCCGCGGCAACGTAGTCGTGCCAGGACACAGGATCGATCACCCCACAGCGGCGGAAATTCACGCGGTACTGCCCCTGCTCTGCAACGAGTTCATCCACGGCCCCGAGATAGAGGGAATGAGCCCTTGCCTCGACCAGTGACGCCAGAATGTCCGGCACGTCATCCGGGGCAACCGGTCCGAATGCCTCGCGGCGCCCGCCTTGCTCGAACTCGATCATTGGCTCCAGCCAATAGAGCCCACGCGACCCTGTGCGCACCAATTCCAACGACAGGCCACGGGCGGCGGCCTCGCGTTCAACCGCCTCCGCCACTTCTCCGGAGCCAATGGAAAGCGAGCTGCTGTCCTTGGATACGAAAGCCTTCATGCCCGCGTCTCCCCGCTCAGATCGCGGATCAGAGCCGAAACCCGATCCACGTCCACGCGTCCGAGGGTCCGGCCGTCCAACTCGGCGGACGGTCCGCATGCACAGTTACCGAGGCAGTACACCGCCTCCACTTCCACGCGGCCATCGGAGGCTTCGGCGGCGGACACGGCGGCGTTCCAGACCTCGCGGCCACCGCTCGCCTGACACGCCTCGGCACGGCATACCCGGATGCGCCGACCGGTGGTGGGCTCAGCCTTGAAGTCGGCATAAAAACTCACCACGCCGTCCACCTCGGCGCGGGTCAGATTGAGGTTTGCCGCGATACCCGCCACGGCTTCCCGGGAGATATGGCCGAAGCGGTGATGAACATCATGAAGAATGGGCAGCAGGGCCCCGGGTCGGCCGATGTGGCGGGCACAGATCTCGTCGAGGTCTGCTGGCGTGGTCTCGCTGGGTTCAAGCATGTGGTTCCTCCACGAAGGCTGCCTGCCGGGTTGAGGCGGGCGGACGTGGTCGCGCGGCGTTCATCAATTGTCACCCATTCCTAGTCCGCGATTTGGAACCCGTCAAATCGCTGATTTCAATGACATCATTGCGCGTCTCTATGATGCAGTGCAGCGGCACGGCACGCCATACACGGAAACATGGGCTGGGCGGTGATTTCGGGTCGTTGGCGTACAAGACAGGATTCCGGAATTACCCAGGGCGCGGGCGGTCACCTTGTCCAACCAGCGGATCTGAACGCACACACATTTCGAAGCAATCAGCCGGCCTCGCGCGAGGGCTCCGCGATGCCGTGCTTCTTCAGCAAACGCCGAAGCTGATGGTAGCCCAACCCGAGGCGGGAAGCGGCAACCGTCCGGTTGAATGCGGCCCGTCCCAGCGCCGCGGTCAGCAACTTCTTTTCATAGGCCGCCACGCTGGCCATGAAATCCTCGACCGGTTCCGCGGCGTCATTGGTCCGGAATGGATCTTTAGGCGGGGGAACAGGGGTTTGACAAACTCCCAGGCGTATACTAAAGCTTAATTTACGCACTCTTTGTGAGGACCAACGTGGGTCCGGAAGTGAAGGGTGCGGGGGTTCATGGCAACCACCGTGAATACCCGATACATAAAGCCCTTCCGCAAGGGGGCGGGGGTAAACAGTCTCATTTGGCTACGCGGCGCCGTGTACAAGGGCGCATGGGTAGGCAGGTGTGGGCACATCCATGCAGTGCTGCGTGGACCCTGTTCCATTGCGGGGGGGCAATGCGGCCCCTTTGTCCGTCTGAAAACGATACGGGCAAAGGGGTTTTTTGTGTCGCACCCTCCTCCGGGTACAGGACCTGCCCGCGCCAGGACCGTTGCTCCCACTCGGGCTCGCACGGGCTCTCTGTGCCGCACAGAGAGCCGGCCTATAACCGGCACCAAAGAGATGTGAGGACAAAGCGATGCAAGACCCTGGCTCGAAAATGAAAACTTCCGACTATCACGACCCGGACGCCATCGAGCGCGTCGAGGAAGAGGTCGACCAACTGCTCGGCGAAGAGTACGAGCACGAGTCCGTTCCGGCGCATGCGAGGCGCAGCATGCTGTCGGTCATGCTGGTGTGGCTGGGTTTTCCCATGATCATCACCGGCGCGATGACCGGCTCCCTCCTGGTGCTCGGCATGGGCTTTAAGCGGGCACTGACCGCGATGATCGTGGGCAATCTCATTATGTTCGCATACGTGGGCGGCCTCGGGCTGCTTGGTACGCGGCGAGGTGTGAACTTCGCCCTGCTCGCCAGCGTCGTGTTCGGCCGCAAAGGCTACGTGTTCGCCTCGGGGCTATTGTCCACGCTGCTGCTGGGCTGGTATGCGGTGCAAACCGGAATCACCGGCGCACTGGTCAGCAGCACGTACGAGTTGAACTACGTTTTGATGACCGTTATCGCCG
Source organism: uncultured Gammaproteobacteria bacterium (assembly GCA_963711725.1). Taxonomy (GTDB): domain Bacteria; phylum Pseudomonadota; class Gammaproteobacteria; order Nitrococcales; family Aquisalimonadaceae; genus CAVQFO01. The sequence goes on from CAVQFO010000053.1 coordinate 36,105, forward strand.
GTGCCCTATACATCGGGATCACCTTCGTGGGCGTGAAGGGCCTGCACTGGATCGGTGCCGTGTCCGTACCGCTGTTCGTGGTGCTCGGACTCTGGGTAGCGGCCGACGCCGCCAGCACGACCACGTGGGACGCCATCGTCAGCTACGCGGGCAACAATCCCGCCGTGAGCATGCCCATGGGGGTCGGTCTGACCATGGTGATCGCCCTGTTCATCGATGCCGGGACCGTGACTGCAGACTTCAACCGTTGGGCGCAGGACGGCAAGAGTTCCCTGGCGGCAACGTTCAGTGCGTTTCCTTTCGCCAACCTGGTGGCGATGCTGGTGGGGGGCGTAATGACGGCCGCGTTGGCGACTCCGAACGCCAACCCGTTCGGCACGGACAACATGTTCGGCTACATGAACGCGCAGCAGCTCACTTGGTTGAGCGTACTGGCGTTCATATTCCTTTACTGCAATCTGGGCTCGGTGTGCGCCCACTGTCTTTATAACGCCGCCACCGGCTGGTCACGCATTCTGCATACCCACATGCGATTGATGGCCGTGGTGCTCGGCGCCATCGGCATTATCGTCGCCGCCGGGAACGTCTGGGCATTCTTCATCAACTGGTTGTCGTTGCTGGGGATCCTGGTGCCACCCATTGGTGCGGTCATCCTGGTTGATCAGTACCTGGTACGACGCGGGGCGGAGGTACGTGCGAACTGGCGGGGTTCGGCGTTTACCGCTTGGGCCATCGGCTCGGTAGCCGCCTTCATCGTCGAGACCCAGGTCCCGGAATGGTCCACGGCAATTTCGGCGGGCGTGGTAGGCGGCGTGGCGTACTACCTGATCTCGATATTCCTGCCCGCTGAAGCGCCCGACACGCTTGGGGCTACCGAAAAACGTGTCTGATCGGTCAATCGGTTAAAGGAGAGAAAAGATGGGTCTCGATTATGAAATCTACGATGCGGGCGATGCCGTTCTTCAAAACGGAGCGACATTGCGCGACTGCAAGCTAGCCTACAAGACCTTTGGGAAACTGAACGCCAAGCGCGACAACGTGATCGTCTATCCCACGTGGTATTCGGGCCAGCACTACGACAACGAATGGCTTATCGGGGAAGGCATGGCGCTGGACCCGTCCAAGTATTTCATCATCATCCCCAACATGCTTGGCAACGGGCTCTCATCGTCGCCGAGCAATACGCCTGAACCCTACAACGCGGCCCGCTTTCCCAAGGTCACCCCCTACGACAACGTCCGTTTGCAGCACAAGCTCGTGACCGAGAAATTCGGCATCGAGACGCTGAAGATGGTGACGGGATGGTCCATGGGGGCGCTGCAGAGCTTCCACTGGGGGGCGATGTATCCCGACATGGTCGAGCGCATCGCGCCGTTCTGCGGATCCGCCAAGTGCTCCCGCCACAACTTTGTATTCCTGGAGGGCGTTAAGGCGGCACTGACCGCGGACGTGGCCTTCCAGGACGGTTGGTACAAGGAAAAACCGATGAAGGGATTGAGGGCCATGGCACGGGTCTATGCGGGCTGGGGCTTCTCGCAGGCCTTTTACCGCCACGAACTGGACCTCAAGGAAATGGGCTACTCGTCGCTGGAGGACTTCCTTGTCGGTTTCTGGGAGGGCCTGTTCCTGCCCAGGGATGCCAACAACCTGCTCACCATGCTCTGGACGTGGCAGCACGGAGACATCAGCGACAACGAGCTCTACAACGGGGACTTCAAAAAGGCGCTGGGTGCAATAAAGGCGAAGGCTTACGTCATGCCGGGCGAAACGGACCTCTACTTCCCGACGGAAGACAGTGAGTTCGAAGTCGAGCACATGCCGAGCGCGGAACTGATCCCGGTGCCGTCCATCTGGGGGCACTTCGCCGGCGGGCCCGGTCTGAATCAGACCGACGTCAAATTCATAGACAACAAACTCAAGGAGCTCCTCGCGAGCTGAACGGCGCGGCAGGGCGGCATCACCGCCCTGCCGACACCCCGACCCCGGAGTACGGCAGAATGGCACCAGGAACAGCGGCACATGCTCAACGTGGTGCCCGACCTGCTGACGAGCCTCATCAAGAATGGCGGATGTCCCGGTTCTCGGGCGCAGCTGAAGTAAGCGTAATCGCCGATGACATGAACGTCCACGGCGCGGCTGTCCGCATTGCCGACATGAACGGTGCTGCCCTCTTCCTCGTCGCACCTGATGGGCTCTAACAGCGTGATGAAGTTCATGCCCGGCGTGGTTCCGTCCGCCAGCAATCCGGACACGTCGACCACACCGACGCACAAGTGACCAGCACCGCCGAAACCGCGTTTGCCGCTCCTGATCTTCGCAGGTCAACGAGAAGTGGTCGCCATCCCCGTTGTCGCTGGTTTGGTAGACTATGAGTTGGGCCAAAAACCAAACCACCGTCGAATGAGCGCATTGCCCGGACACCGATAATGGACCTTACGCCGTCGAACATCGGCAAAGACCGGAAGCACTTGGTCCGTAATGAGCAACTTCGGATCGCGTTTCGCCAGACACCCAACGGGGTCTTTGGCACCTCGACCGTGGGGCTCCTGTTCGCCTGGGTCTTCTGGCCCGTTGCCGACCATCCGATACTGATTGGCTGGCTTGTCTGCCTGTTAACCGCAGCCGCCCTCCGGGCTGCGGTGTACGTGGCTTACCTGCGCCGTGCAGCAAACGCCGCTACGGAGCGCTCGAGGCGCATATTCGTCGCAACCACCTTCCTTCAGGCCTCCGTCTGGGGGGCCGCCTGGTGGCTCTTCCTTCCCGTTGAGGGACAGCCCGTCTACACCATGGTGGCTACGGCATGGATGATCGGCATGAGCGCGGCGTCCATCAGCGGCTACACGGTGTACATCCCTGCGCTCTTGGCCTTCTTCATGCCCGTTATTGCGCCGGGCGTCGTGCTGCTGTTCGTGCTCGGTGGCTCAATGAACATCGCCGTGGCTCTCGGTCTTGGCGTCTACATCATCGTGACGATGAACGCCATGTTGCCGATCCACAAGGCGATGGTCGACTCCATTCGCCTCAATTTCGAAAACGCCCGGGAAATCCGCGAGCGCAAGCAGTCCGAGTCGTCACTCCGCGAGATATCGATCCGGGACAGCCTCACGGGGCTGGCCACGCGCAGGCATTTCGACGAGGTGCTGCAAAGCGAACTGCGACGGGCGCAGCGACGGTCCGCGCCCATTTCGCTGGTGCTTGTCGACATCGACTTCTTCAAGGCCCTCAACGATAACCAGGGCCACGTCGAAGGCGATACCTGCCTGCGCCGGGTCGCCGAACGGGTAAAAGCCGCCGCAAAACGACCCAGCGACCTGGCGGCCCGCTACGGCGGCGAGGAGTTCGCCGTCATTCTCCCGGATACCAATATGGACGACGCATACCGCTTGGCGGAAAACATGCGCCAGAGCATCCAGGCGCTGGGCGTCCCGCATCGGGCGACGAAAGTGGAAAAGTGCGCCGTGGTCACGGTCAGCGCCGGAGTCGCGACAATCACACCGTCGGCGGGCACCCGGGCCGACGACCTGATCCGGCCCGCCGACGAGGCGCTCTACCTTGCCAAGCGCAACGGTCGGAACCGTGTCGAACCCGAGTTCGAGGCAATTCGGGGCGCCATAGGATAAACGGGACGCCGGGACATCCACGGTACCGCCCGAAGAGATTGGGCGGAAACCGGGGTCAGAGAACAATTCTGACCTTATATGAGCAACAACTGTTCTCTGACCCCGGTTTTCTGCGCAACCCACCCAAGTCGCCCGACGAGTACTTGGGCACCCTCTCGGCCCAGGGGTTAATTGTCACGGCCAGCCGCCTGCAGCCCTTCAAAGGTGTTATCTGAGCGCTGCCGCGATTGCAGTTAACCATATGAATCGGCGGGGTATAGGTCGTGGATGTCCTCGCAATTTGTGAAGCCGCAGAAAAGTTGGAAGCCTTTCTGTTTGGGGGCTGAGCTGTGGACGCTCCGCCATTGCCAGAGAGTCTTGGGCCACGAAAGCCAGGACACCGACAACTCTCGCCGTGCTCATACGGACAGTTAGGTTCATTGCGCCGAACACTGATGTTGGGAGTGTCCCGAACTGAAACCACTACGCATGAAACTGGGCGACGAACTGCACAAGCGGCATCCGGTGCCGCACATCCATGAAACCCAGGAGGAGGCAGCAGCCTTCCTGCATCGCGGGTGTGGGGCGGTGGACAGGCGTGCGCGCACATTTAAGTCTTTGTATTGATGGGCCTCGAGTTATGGGTGTCCCGAACTCTGTCCCGAACTCTGATCCGCTCGACAACGCCCCCGCCGACACTCGGCCTGGTCCCGCACATCCGCATGATCACGGCGCAACACCGAATCACCGCAGTTTCGTTTATTGCGACTTTCGTTTATTTCGTTAAACTCTCAGGGAGAGTATCTTCGCCTGCTAAGAGGACCCCCATGAGCACAGCCGAGACCCCCCGCTCGTTGCCCGACACTGAGACGATCTCCCTTGCTCGTTCCAGCGCCACTGAGCTGAGTAAGCTGCTAGCCAAACGTCCCGAAGCCGATCGGGCCCGGGTCCGCCTGGACGACACGGATCTGGTTTTGCCCCGCCATGCGCTGGCGCTGCTCCGGGATTTGCTGTCGGAGATGGCTAAGGGCAACGCAGTGACCATCGTTCCAACCCACGCTGAACTCACCACCCAGGAAGCGGCGAACATCCTCAACGTGTCCCGACCGCACCTGGTCAAACTGCTGGAACACGGCGATATCCCGTTCTCCAGGGTCGGCACGCACCGCAGAATCCGCTATCAGGACTTGTTGGCATACAAAACCGAGCGCGACCGCAAGAACCAGGAAGCCATGGACCAACTGGTCAAGCAGGCGCAGGAACTGGATATGGGGTACTAATGCGGTTTGTCGTCGTCTACGACGCCTGCGTGCTTTATCCGGCACCTTTGCGCGACTTCCTGATCAGGCTGGCGGCGACAGGGCTCTTCTCCGCGAAATGGAGTAACCAGATTCACGACGAGTGGATTCGGAATGTCATCAAGCAGCGGCCGGAACTAAAGAAACACCTCTAACGCACGCGCGCACTTATGGACGACGCCGTCCCCGACAGCCTGGTCGAGCACTACGAGCCGTTAATTGAAGGGCTTGAACTTCCCGACCCAGACGACCGCCATGTCCTCGCGGCGGCGATCCGGGCGGGAGCCCAACTCATCGTCACCTTCAATCGGAAAGATTTCCCGGGGAAAATATTGAACCGCTTCGGGATCGAAGCCGTGGACCCGGATACATTCGTGGAACAGCAAATGGATTTGCACGAAGCAGCCGTCCTCAGCGTCGCAAAATCCCATCGGGCGGCACTGAGCAACCCACCCAAGTCGCCCGACGAGTACTTGGGCACCCTCTCGGCCCAGGGGTTAATTGTCACGGCCAGCCGCCTGCAGCCCTTCAAAGGTGTTATCTGAGCGCTGCCGCGATTGCAGCTAACTATATGAATCGGCGGGGTATAGGTCGTGGATGTCCTCGCAATTTCCTGTTGGGGGTGTCCCGGACTGAAACCACTACGCATGAAACTGGGCGACGAACTGCACAAGCAGCATCCGGTGCCGCACATCCATGAAACCCAGGAAGAGGCAACAGCCTTCCTGCATCGCGGGTGAGGGGCGGTGGACAGGCGTGCGCGCACATTTAAATCTTTGTATTGATGGCCCTCGAGTTATGGGTGTCCCGGCGATTGCGGTTCCGCTTTTGTCCCGTGATTTCCTGCAGCACGCCGTGGCGTTCGAACTGGTGCACCAGATTGTTGGCGGCCGGATAGGTAGTGTTGATCAAGTCTTGAACTTCGGCGACGGATACGATGGGGTGTTGGTAGAGATGCTCCAGCACCCGGTGCCCATTGCCCGCGGCTCGCCCGAAGCGGTCGGTGATCAATTCCCGATGCCGCTCCCGCAGCAGCAGGATCTGCCGCGCCGTCTCGGTGGCCTGCTGGCTGACTTCAAAAACGCCTCGCAAGAAAAAGATCAACCACTGCTCCCAGTCTCCGTGATCTCGCACTGCCTGCAGACACTCATAGTACTGTTGCCGGTATCGCTTGAAGTAGTAGGAGAGATAGAGCACCGGCTTGAGCAGCACCTCCTTTTCGCACAGCAGAAAGGTGATCAACAGGCGCCCGACACGCCCGTTGCCGTCGAGAAAGGGATGGATGGTTTCGAATTGGGCATGAGCCAGACCGATACGGATCAGCAGCGGTAGCGGCGCGTCGCTGTGGAGAAACAACTCCAGGTCGCCCAATAGCCGCAGCACTTCATGAGGCGGCGGCGGAACAAACGAGGCTTCGACCAGGGTGCAGCCGGCCGGCCCGATCCAATTTTGGGTGGTGCGGGGCTCTCCCGGTGCCAAGTGCTGCCCGCGCACCCCTTGCATGAGCCGCTGATGTATCTCGCGAATCAGGCGCACAGACACGGGCAGGTTCCGCAGGCGGTCCAACCCATAGTTCATGGCGCGCACGTAGTTGACGACCTCATCGACATCGCGAGGGCGTTCCGGCGAAAAGATCTGCGCCTCGGCGGCCAGCAAGTCCTGCAAGGAACTCTGCGTTCCCTCGATCTGACTGGAGAGTACCGCCTCCTTGCGCACGTACATGGCAACGAACAGGTCCGGATGGGGCAGTGTTTGGATGGAGCCGTCGAGGCGGCCCAGCGCACGGTCCGCCTGAGATAACCACTGCTGAATCTCACCCTCCAGGCGAACGGGCGGGTTGGGAGGTAGTGGCGCCGGGATAAAGGCGCGGTAGCCAGTGGGTTGTTGCAGGTAGCGGCCGGCACGCCCGACCGGATTAGGCATATTCATGTTATCGGCTGCCTTTTGCACAGGGATCATTCCCTTCCATAGTAAAGGCAGCCGATAACATGGCAAGTTTTTACGCCTTTATTAAAGGCAGCATTTCCTGCTTAGGCGACTAAATCGGCTGAAGGCTTGTGTTCACAACACTTCTATCCCATTAAAACCGGGCCAAACGGGGTCGGACCAACACAACCAACTGAATGGTCTATCTATTGTTCCGAAAAACACCGCGTTTTCGGGCTTAGCCGACCCATTTTGGCGGCAATTTGGCCCGTCTAAGCCCCAACAGCGCCGGGATGTCTACAATGTCCCTGACGCCGATCAACCTGTCTCCCCCATAATTTTCCCGTTTCTTTTCCCCAGGGAAAACCAGGACACCCAAGACTTTTCCCCGAGACACCCAGCGGGTTGCGCAAGACGCCGACTTCCTTCCTCGATCGAAGACTGGGGGTCACTTCTTACACTCCAACATCGACCCACTGCGGTACGCACACTCCCGGCCGATCACGTCCACTCCTCACAAACCAAGCGTAACGCTTCACAGCCACGCGCTGTACAAACAGCCCCGGTCACGAGACATGGATCTCCCCCCAAAAAAAAACCCCGGAAGACGCCGGGGCAAGAGGCACTATCAGCCCGCCGGAACGGCGGGCGTATGGGAGGTTACATATTCGGGTAATTGGGCCCGCCGCCGCCTTCCGGCGTCACCCAGTTGATGTTCTGTTTGGGGTCCTTGATGTCGCAGGTTTTGCAGTGGACGCAGTTCTGGGCGTTGATCTGCAGTCGTGGGTTGGAGCCGTCGTCGTCGCGGACGATTTCGTAGACGCCGGCGGGGCAGTAGCGCTGTTCGGGGGCGTCGAACTGGGCGAGGTTGTAATCCACGGGGATGGATTCGTCGCGCAGGCGCAGGTGCACCGGCTGGTTTTCGCCGTGGTTGGTGCTGGACAGGAATACCGACGAGAGTTTGTCGAAGGTTATCTTGCCGTCCGGTTTGGGGTAGTCGATCTTCGGGGCCTGGTCTTTCGGAATGAGGGTTTCGTTGTCGCTGTGGCTGATCCGCAGCGTCCAGGGGGCCTTGCCCCGGAACAGCAGGGTGTCGATGCCGGTGTAGAGTGTGCCGCCCCACAGGCCCCACTTGGCGAAGGCGGGGCGGACGTTGCGCGCGCGGCTCAGTTCATCCCAGACCCAGCTTCCACGCACGGCCTTTTCGTAGGCGCCCGTGGCGTCGTTGGCGCCGGCGGTTAGGGTGTCGTAAGCGGCTTCAGCGGCGAGCATACCGGTCTTGATGGCGTTGTGTGAGCCCTTGATCCGGGGCACGTTCAGGAAGCCCGCCGAATCGCCGATGAGCAGGGCGCCGGGGGCGCCGAGTTTGGGCAGGGCCTGGATGCCGCCTTCCACCAGCGCGCGGGCGCCGTAGCTGATGCGCCGGCCGCCTTCGAGCAGGGGTTTGACCGCCGGGTGCAGCTTGTGGCGCTGCATTTCCTCGAAGGGCGAGAGGTGGGGGTTCTTGTAGTCCAGGCCGACGATGAAGCCGATGGCGACCTGGTTATCCTCCAGGTGATAGATAAACGAGCCGCCGTAGGTGTCGTTGTCCAGGGGCCAGCCGGCGGTGTGCACGACCTTGCCCTGTTCGTGCTTGTCCGGGTCCACTTCCCAGAGTTCCTTGATGCCGATGCCGTAGGTCTGGGGATCGCTGTCCTTGTGCGAGAGTCCGGACACCCACAACTTTCCCACCGCTCATACAGACACTTAGACTGATTGTGCTATTCACAAAGGTCTTGGGTACACCCCGAACGCGATTCCCCAACCTCACCACGTGACCACTTCTACCACTCCAGCCCGATAGGTTGAGGTCTCGACGCCAACGTTTTTCCGGCGAACCAGGTGTTGGGCTTCCTTCGTCTGCCCAACCTACCGTATTCATCGCGCCGTCGCGTCTCCACAACAAAAAAGAAACCCCGGTGAAGAACCGGGGCGAAGGCACGATACGCCCGCCGGAATGGCGGGCAGGTGGGAAGCTACATATTCGGATAGTTCGGCCCGCCGCCGCCTTCCGGTGTCACCCAGTTGGTGTTCTGCGTCGGGTCCTTGATGTCGCAGGTTTTGCAGTGGACGCAGTTCTGGGCGTTGATCTGCAGCCGGGGGTTGGCGCCGTCGTCGTCGCGGACGATTTCGTAGACGCCGGCCGGGCAGTAGCGCTGTTCGGGGGCGTCGGGAAAGGAAAAGCCCGGACACTCAAGACTTTTAAACCGAAAATACAAAGTGTTGCAGAAATTGATGCCTCTCTGCTGAGTAGACCCGAACGGCTAATGGTTCGGCCGCCGACGGCAGTCTGGAATTGCGCTAATCCCACGTTACCGCCATCGCTTGAGCGTACGCTGAACCAAGCTGGCCAGAAATGTGGCGAAGGGCTCAATGTCTTGGTCGACGCTGGCCCGTTCGAGTGCCCCCATATAATCTTCACGCCGTTCGAGGGGAACGATGGTCCACGGGTACCCACCCGAGGCGAGCATCAAATTCATCAAGAACCGACCTATTCGTCCATTTCCGTCCATATACGGATGGATGTATACGAAGATGAAGTGGCCAAGCACAACTCGGACGGCCGCCTCCGTCTCCTCACTCAGCAGATCTGTGAAGGTTGGCATCATGTCGCGGACCTGATCGGGGCTAGGCGGCACGTGCATGGATCGACGGATATACACGGGGGCGTTCCGGTATCCGGCAAGATCGCGTGACCTCGCCAAACCGGCCGTGACGCTCGGGGTGAAAAGTTCGCGGTACCAGCGCCCGTGGTCCTGCTCGACGACGCTGCCGGCGTTCTCGCCTTGCAGAACACGCTGGATGCTCGCGCGCACGACTTGGTGCGCTTGCCAGTAACCGCGCGCAGCCAAAGCGTCGCGATGGGCGCGGTCTCGCGCGTCGTGATCGGGATTCCATCCCCCGCTTCTCACCCGCTCGATCAACTCAGGACTCACCCGATACCCTTCAATGGACAGCGAGTGATATGCGTCGTTGGCATACTCTTCCGCGACACGCTCAAGATAGTGCAATGGATCGGCCGGCAGGCCCGGGGCTTGCGGGAAGACGTTCAGAATCGTGCCGCGCATATCCGCCCACATCAGCCGCAGCCTGTTGGCGGAGGGAGAGACTTCACGGGGCCCGAGGATGTGTCCCTGATATGCGAAGGGGTCTTGCTCGCGCACCATGTAGCCGGCCGCGCGCATTGTGTTCACGATGTCATCGGCAATGGCTTCCCTCCCGATATTGCGGAATGCCCCTGCAAGCCGCCCTGCAACGGTGCTGTGACCGCCTCCAAGCAAAGGTTCGAGGACGTCGGAAGCATTGCGGACCATCGCCAGCGCGGCGCGGGCTTCGGTCGGGTTTTGGAGAAAGAATCTGGCGCCGCACGCCACCAGGGCCGCAGGCAGCGCATAGAGTCTCAGGCCCTCGTATTCCACCATGTCTCCTGATTGAGGCATCGCCGCGCGCACATCGAGCAATGACGTCTCGTGCGGCAGGGCCGCGACTTTGTTGCCTCCCTTGGGTGCGCGGACGAGAAGTTGACGAGGTACGGCGCGGTTGCCGGTGTGAAGGAGTAGCGATTGTTCGGGCGACAGGCACCAGTCCTGATCAAAGCGTTCGCGGAGATAGGCGGCGCAGAATTCCCAGAAACAGGCGTACCAAACCGTGCTCTCGCCGGGGTGCTCATCGGGTCGGGTCGGCACGTACCAGCCGCGCATCACCTCTTTTATGAATCCGGCTCGAAGCAGCCGTTCCCGATGCACCCGGCTTAGATCGGCCGAACGGATGGCGACGACTCCCTTTTCCTGAAGCGCACCAAGAACCTCAAGGGAGTTGGCCAATTTTTCAGAAGGTGTGGCCATGGAGATGCCCGCGATTCGGCGTGGCTGGCGGACCAAATTAGGTTTTAGTGCTGCACAATATTTAGGTTTTAGTGTTTTATCATTATTAGGTTTTAGCGTCAAACGCGCGTTAGGGATTCGTGCGTTTTTGGGGGTTCTTTGCGCATGGCTTGAGACCTATCAAGGTTCGCGATGCGCAAACATCCGACCCAGAGAGATGGCTGCAAAACCGGGCATCTTTCCGGCAACGCCGTGGCAAGCCTCCCGGCCCGGTGGGAAGCTACATATTCGGGTAGTTCGGCCCGCCGCCGCCTTCCGGTGTCACCCAGTTGATGTTCTGCTTCGGGTCCTTGATGTCGCAGGTTTTGCAGTGGACGCAGTTCTGGGCGTTGATCTGCAGCCGGGGGTTGGCGCCGTCGTCGTCGCGGACGATTTCGTAGACGCCGGCCGGGCAGTAGCGCTGTTCGGGGGCGTCGAACTGGGCGAGGTTGTAGTCCACGGGGATGGACTCGTCGCGCAGGCGCAGGTGGACGGGCTGGTTTTCGCCGTGGTTGGTGCTTGAGAGGAACACGGACGAGAGCTTGTCGAAGGTGATCTTGCCGTCCGGTTTGGGGTAGTCGATCTTCGGGGCCTGGTCCTTGGGGATCAGGGTTTCGTTGTCGGCGTGGGCGATCCGCAGCGTCCAGGGGGCCTTGCCCCGGAACAGCAAGGTGTCGATGCCGGTGTAGAGCGTGCCGCCCCACAGGCCCCACTTGGCGAAGGCGGGGCGCACGTTGCGGGCGCGGTTCAGCTCGTCCCAGACCCAGCTTCCGCGCACGGCCTTTTCGTAGGCGTCGGTGGCGTCGTTGCCGCCGCCGGTGAGAGTGTCGTAGGCGGCTTCGGCGGCGAGCATGCCGGTCTTGATGGCGTTGTGGGAGCCCTTGATTCGGGGCACGTTCAGGAAGCCCGCCGAATCGCCGATCAGCAGGGCGCCGGGGGCGCCGAGTTTGGGCAGGGCCTGGATGCCGCCTTCCACCAGGGCGCGGGCGCCGTAGCTGATGCGGCGGCCGCCTTCGAACAGGGGTTTGACCGCCGGGTGCAGTTTGTGGCGCTGCATTTCATCGAAGGGCGAGAGGTGGGGGTTCTTGTAGTCCAGGCCGACGATGAAACCGATGGCGACCTGGTTGTCCTCCAGGTGATAGATGAACGAGCCGCCGTAGGTGTCGTTGTCCAGGGGCCAGCCGGCGGTGTGGACCACCTTGCCCTGTTCGTGCTTGGCCGGGTCCACCTCCCACAGCTCCTTGATGCCGATGCCGTAGGTCTGGGGATCGCTGTCCTTGCGCAGGTCGAACTTCTCCATGATCTCCTTGGTCAGCGAGCCGCGGCAGCCCTCGCCGAACAGGGTCATGCGGGCGCGCAATTCCACACCGGGCTCGTAGTTGGGGCCGGGTTTACCCTCGGCGTCCAACCCCATGTCGCCGGTGGCCACGCCGGCCACCGAGCCGTCGTCGTTGTACAGCACCTGAGCTCCCGGGAAGCCGGCGAACACTTCGGCACCGGCGGCCTCGGCCTGCTCTCCCAACCAGCGGCAGACGTTGCCCAGGCTGACGATGTAGTTGCCGTGGTTCTGCATCTGCGGCGGCAGAATCGGGGATTTGTGGGCCTTCTTCTCGGTCAGGAACAGGAATTCATCCTTGGTGACCGGGGTATTGAGCGGCGCGCCCTTGTCCTTCCAGTCCGGGATCAGCTCGTTGATTGCGCGGGGATCCATGACGGCGCCGGAAAGAATATGCGCGCCCACTTCGGACCCCTTTTCAATCACGCAGACCGACAAATCCTCACCCCGCTCGTCGGCCAATTGGCGCAGGCGGATGGCGGCGGACAGACCGGCCGGGCCGGCGCCGACGATCAGCACGTCGAACTCCATGGGTTCGCGTTCCACGTCCTGCTGGTAGTTGGGGTGTCGGGGATCCACGGTGACCTCCTTATTTGAATGCGAGCCGGCGCGCTAGTGTAATGCTATCCGGTAAACGCCTGAATGCCGGTCTGGGCCCGGCCCAGAATCAGCGCGTGAACGTCATGGGTGCCTTCGTAGGTATTGACCGCCTCGAGGTTCATCACGTGTCGAATCACGTGGTACTCGTCGGCGATCCCGTTGCCACCATGCATGTCACGGGCGGTTCGGGCAATATCCAGGGCCTTTCCGCAGTTGTTGCGCTTGAGCAGGGAGACCATTTCCGGCGCCCATTCGCCCTCGTCGATCAGGCGGCCCAAGCGCAGCACGGATTGCAGGCCCAGGGTGATTTCCGTCTGCATATCGGCCAGCTTTTTCTGGATCAGCTGCGTGGCCGCCAGCGGGCGCCCGAACTGCTTGCGGTCCAAGGTGTACTGGCGGGCGGCCATCCAGCAGAACTCGGCGGCGCCCATGGACCCCCAGGCAATGCCGTAGCGGGCCTTGTTGAGGCAGCTGAACGGACCCTTCAGGCCCTCCACGTCCAACTTGTTCTCCTCGGGAACGAACACGTCGTCCATGGCGATCTGACCGGTAATCGAGGCGCGCAGCGCGAACTTGCCTTCGATTTTAGGGGTTTCCAGCCCCTTCATCCCGCGCTCCAGCACGAAGCCGGTAATCACACCGTCGAGCTTCGCCCAGACCACCAGCACATCGGCGATGGGCGAGTTGGTGATCCAGGTCTTGGAGCCGGAGAGACGGTAACCGCCATCCACCTTCTTGGCCCGAGTCAACATGCCTCCCGGGTCCGAGCCGAAGTTCGGCTCGGTCAAGCCGAAGCAGCCCACCCACTCGCCGGTCGCCAGCTTGGGCAGGTACTTGCGCCGCAGCTCCTCGGAGCCGAAGGCGTGAATCGGATGCATCACCAGGGAGGACTGCACGCTCATGGCCGAACGGTAGCCGGAGTCCACGCGCTCCACTTCCCGCGCAATCAGGCCGTAGCAGACGTGATTGACGCCCGCGCCGCCGTACTCCTCCGGGATGGTGGGGCCCAGAAAGCCCAACTCGCCCATCTCCTGCATGATCTCGCGATGGAAGATCTCGTGGCGGTTCGCCTCAAGGACGCGCGTCATCAGATTGTCCTGGCAATAGCTGTGGGCCGCGTCGCGGACCATGCGTTCGTCCTCTTCCAACTGGCGCTCCAGCAACAGAGGGTCTTCCCAGCTAAAGGTCTTCACGAATTCAATTCCTCTCGTTAATGCGGCGGGCCGCCGGGGGAGACTGTCGGACTCAGCATAAACCGGCTGCGGAAGCGGGATGATGCTTCCATGCCGCTCGGCCCGGCAAGCTCCTAGACGCGTTCAATAACGGCGGCGATGCCCTGACCGACGCCGATGCACATGGTCACCAGGGCGTAGCGCCCCTCGATCCGTTCCAGCTGGCGCATGGCGGTGAGCGTCAACCGGGCGCCGGAGGCTCCCAGCGGATGGCCCACGGCGATGGCGCCGCCGTTGGGGTTGAGCCGGGAGTCGAAACCGTCGAATTCCAGCTGGCGGGCGCAACCCAGCACCTGGGTCGCGAACGCCTCGTTGATCTCGATGACGTCCATATCCGATAACGCCAGGCCGGCCCGTTCCAGGGCCTTGCGGGAGGCGGGCACCGGCCCCAGACCCATGACCCGCGGCGGCACACCGGCAACGGCGGCGGAGACAATCCGCGCGCGGGGTTTGACCCCCGCCCGTTCACCGGCAGCGGCGGAGCCCACCACCACGGCCGCGGCGCCGTCGTTGATCCCGGAGGCATTGCCCGCGGTGACGACGCCGCCTTCAAACAGCGTAGACAGCCGGGCAAGTTTGTCGAGGCCGGTGCCCGGGCGTGGATGCTCGTCGGCCTCGACCGTAAGCGGCGGCTTCTTGCGGCCCTGGGGTACTTCCACGGCCAGCAATTCGTCGTCGTAGAAGCCCTCGGCTCGTGCCTTTTCGTACAGATCCTGGGAGCGCGCCGCGTAGCGATCCGATTCCTCCCGGGTAATGCCCAGATCCGCAGCGACGTTGTCCGCGGTCTCCGGCATGGTATCCGCACCGTAGCGGCCCTGGACGCCGGGATTGGGGAAGCGCGCACCTATGGTGCTATCGAACATGCGGAACTGCCGCGAGTAGGCCGCTTCGCTCTTGGCCATGACGAAGGGCGCGCGGCTCATGCTCTCCACGCCGCCGGCCAGGAACAACTCACCTTCCCGGCAGGTCACCGCCCGCGCCGCATCGACGATGGCCGCCAGGCCGCTGCCGCAAAGACGGTTCACCGTCAGACCCGCAGTCTCCACCGGCAGCCCGGCCAACAGGCCGGCATGACGGGCCAGGTTGCGGGCATCCTCGCCGGCCTGGTTGGTGCAGCCGGCGATCACATCCTCATAGGCGGCCGCATCGAATCCGCTTCTCTGCACCAGCGCTTCCAGCACACGCGCGAACAGATCGTCGGGGCGGACCGGCGCCAGCGCGCCGGCGTGGCGTCCGAACGGTGTGCGAATGCCGTCATAGATATAGGCGTCGAGCATCGAGGTCTCCGATCGTGTCCCTGGGGCGCGGGCTCGGCAAACACCGCGACGGGCGCCCCTTGAAATCCTTGTTTCGCTTGGCGAAATCACGTTTTACAGCCTTGACAGTCAGGATAGGGCGTGCCAGAGTCGAATGCAACCATGCGGAATGAAGTACCGCCATGCGAAACAATCTCCACGATGCGGGAATGCCGGCCGGCGGCCCTTTGGACGCCGAGGCGGACATTCGCAACGGCGCCAAGGACCGGAAATTCGTAACGGCTCTCGCGCGGGGCCTGGAAGTCCTTCGTGCCTTTCGGCCCGGCGACGGATTCCTCGGCAACCGCGAGATCGCCGACCGAACCGGGCTCCCCAAACCCACGGTCACCCGGCTCACCTACACGCTCACCAAGCTGGGCTATCTGTCCTATTCCTCCCGGCTGGAACGCTACCAGTTGGGCACCGGCGTTCTGGCTCTGGGCTACGCAACCCTCTCCAGTTTCGGCATCCGCCAGGTCGCGCGGCCGCTGATGCAGGAAATGGCGGAAGCCGTGGATGCCTCCGTGGCGCT
>CAVQFO010000054.1:0-54033 GCA_963711725.1 uncultured Gammaproteobacteria bacterium
GAAGAGGGCCAGTACGCAGAATCGTTTTATGGTTTTCATATCAAGCCTGCCCTAAAAGAACACCGTCAGTCCGGCGTGAAACTCGAGGTTGTGGGTGGTCTTCTTTTCGCCGAGAAGATCCGTGTCGAAAATGTGGTCGCGAACATCGGCGTGAACGGCCAGCCAGTCGTTCGCCAGAAGCCGGTAGCCCGCGCCGAACTGGGTTGTGAAGTGGTCATTCCGGCAAAGCTGGTATTGCCGATGCCGGCCACCACGTACAGCGCCGTGTTGAAAGCCCAGTCGTCCCCAATGAACGCTTCGCCCGGCAGGATGTTGTAGCCGACCGAGATATCGTAGTAACTCAATTGGCGTTCCTGGTCCGTGAGCAGTTTCGCGGAGCCGCTGAGGGTCTCGTAGCTGGTTTCGCCGGCCTTGGACCGCCCGTAGGTGCCTTCCAGGAAGAAATCCTCGGTGACGTGGTAGGCCGCCCGCAGTCCGTAGACCGGGTGCACTCCGAAGTCCTCGATGCTCAGCGCGCCGACGAAGACGCCGACCTCGAAGTTTTCGGCATCGATGTCCGGGGCCTTGATCGTGCGGCGCTGGACCTGGGGTTGCACCACCTGGTCGTTATCGCCGCCGTTGTCGGCGGCCTGTGCCGGCGGCGCGGCGACTCCCGCCAAGGCGGCAGTCAGAAGAAGAATGCGAAACCTGCCTTCCATTCGCCGATTTCCTCGTTGTCGTTGCGGCTGGTAAAGACCACGTAGCTGCGATATTCCGCCCGGAAGAAGAAGCGCCGGGTCAGGTACACCCGGGCGCCGATCCCGACGTGGGCCGTGGAGTCGGTTCTATCCTCCGTCTGGACCAGGGTGGAGGAGGGCTGGGTGCGGATCATGCCCACGCCCAACTCGAAAAACGGCGATATGCGCCATTCCGGGAAAGGCTGCTGCTGCAGGCTGAGATCCAACAGCCAGTCGCTGGAAAACTGGCCCAGGGCCTGGGTGACGGTCAGCTCCGTGGAGACGTTGCGATTGAAGGCGTACCCGCCATACAGCGAGATGGCGTTGGCCCCGGCCAGATCGCCCCATTGCGCGCCCATCTCCCAACTGCGATTCGCGAATTGCGCCTGATCGGCCCGCTCGAACCGGGTGGGTGCCCCCGACGGCTGCAGCGTCTGTTCCATCTGGTCGATGTAGACCCAGCCTTCCTTGCCATTGGCCGTGCGGACTTCGAACCAGTCGGTGCGCCGTCGCAGAATGTCCACCCAGGCACCGCGTTCCACCACATGGAAAATGGGATAGCCGCGTCCCGGGCCCGTGTGCATCTCGATATACGGGTCGGCGACCTTCACGCGCGCCGCATCATCGGCCCGGGCGAGACCCCAGTGGCCGAGCAGGCAGCAGAGCAGCATCAGAAACAGGGCGCGGAGTCCCCGGTGTGGCGAGAGCGGAACGGTGATATCTCCCAGATTGACGTTCGTCGTCCATGGCAGCGGGAGACTCGGCGGTTCGATGGCGGCCGCCTGGCAGACTCCCTGCACCTCTGATCTCATCGGCATGGTCATGGATCAGTTGATCGGTGCGTCGAACGGATTGTTGTAATACTGGCCCCCGATGTCCAGCCATTCCGCGATCAACCTCAGTTCGTCCGGTGTGAGGTAGCCTTCGTGGCTACCCCCGCTGGCGAACAGGTCGAAGAAGCCGCTGGATGCCGCCGCCCCCGCCGTAGACATGGTCGGAGGGACGTTGATCGGCACCATCACGGGGATGGGGTTGCCGCCGCCGTCGAGGATGATGTTGCCGTTGCTGTCCGTTTCGAAGACCGGGTTTCCACTGGCGTCCGTGGCCTGTACGAGTTCGTCTTCCAGGGTCCCGCCATTGAGGATCTGCTTGTTGTCGTTGAAAAGCAGTTCCCGGTACGAGGTGAGGTGATCCGGTTCGTCACTGGACGGGGTGGAGCTGAGATCGAGTTGGCCTGCGGGCACCCGGGTAGCGTTCATGCTGTCAGTCGTGCTGTGGCAGGCCACGCAGGTGTGGTCGGTAAGCACGTTGCCCATGCCGTCCAGTGTCTGGCGGGTCAGGGTCCACAGGGGCGCGATGTGGTCCGGATAATTGATAACCACGCGGCATGTGGAATCCCACTGTGTCTCGCAGGCCGCGGTGCCGGGCGCGGTGGTGCTGAGATTGCTGTACTCGTAGCTGAACGCGGCATCCGGGGCGCGCACGCCCGGATCGGTCCAGTCGTCCTGGAAGACCACGTCCAGGGTTGGTTTCAGCGCGGCGCAGTCGGTGTAGCAGCTGATGCGGGCGCGGGTCTGGGCCATGGTCTCGCCCATATTGGCCCACAGGGCGGCGACGGTGTTGGGAAAGGGCTGGCCGCTGGTGGCGGCGCCGCTGTAGATGGAATTGAAGGCGTCGTCGCGGCCGTGGGAAACACCGCTGTTGGCGTTGTGGCAGCCCACGCATGATACGGTCTCGCCGGCCCGGACCTGAATCCAGTTCTGGTGCCGCTGGGAAATCCGCCGGCCGTTCTTGTCCACCACGCTGATGGCCAGCGGCACATCGGCGGGGACCTCGACCCTCACGGAGCCGTCGGGCTCGATGCGCGTGTAGCCGATGATCTCGCGCATGAGTTGCTGGCTACTGCGTCCGAAGGCCGTGTTGGAGAAATTGCGCACATCGCGATCCGGGATGCCCACCGCCTTGACGATGCGAAGAAACCGGGCGGGCCGCTGGTCCGCCGTGGTTTGGGCGGGATCGGCGAGTGCGGCGATGTTCTGGGTGGCGGCGCCGTCCACGTCGTAGACGCTGCGGATATCCAGGATGCCCACGTGCTCGCTGACGAGAGACGCTGGAGGCGTCGCGTCCGAGACGATGGCGGGCAGACTCCGGGATTTGGCCACGACCACATCCGTATACATGATCCCTTCCTGGGGTTTCACCACCGGGAGCTGCGTGCCGGCGCCGCGATCGTAGACCCAGAGTCCGTAGAGCGGAGGCGCCTGCGTTGCCTGCGGGTCCACAGAACCCTGGGTGGCGCAGGGCACAATGCGCCCGCTGTCCACGATGCGGCAGGAGGTCCAGCTCACCAGCAAGCGGTCGGTGCCGTCGCGAAGCGGATAGGCGGCGCTGTACAGTCCGCCCGGAGATGGGGTGCCGTCGGTGTGGACATCGGAATCCGTGGCCGCCCGTTGCGCGGGCCCGGCCAGCCCCTGGTTGGCGGCCGTGGGTTGGGTGTTTTCGACATAGGTATTGCTGTCCACCGCCAGGAGATTTCCGCCGGTGGCGGTGAACGGTTTCTGCAGAACCAGGATCTCGCCGTCGGGCAGTTCCCGTGGCTTCAGGAACTGAATGGTGGTTCCGGCCGTGCCCGTGTTGTGGCTATTGGCGCCGTAGAGCAATTGCAGACGCGTGCCGTCCGGATTGATGGTGTACAGGCTCATCCGGTTGCGTCCGCCCATGTCGTCCCAGCGCGTGAAAACGATGCGTCCGTCGCTGAGCACGGTGGGATCCAGGTCGTGGCTTTGATTGAAGGAGATCTGCTGGATATCGCTGCCGTCGGCGTTCATGACGTGCAGGTTCAACGCCGGTTCCCGTCGATCCTCGTCCAGCGCGGCGAATTGCGGTTTGCCCTCGTCCAGCAGCGTGGCCTTTGATTGCCGTTGACGGGTGGAAGTGAACACGATGCGGCCGTCGGACAGGAAGTGGGGGCCCATGTCCTGGCCTTCCTCCGCCGTAATGTCGGAGGCGATGACGCGGCTGAGACGTCGATTTGCGATGTCGTAGGCCCAGATATTCCAGGTCGGCTGGTCCGCAGGGTCCGCGCCGTCGATATCGGGCAGGCGCAGGGCGAACAGCAAGGTATTTCCGTCGTAGGAGACGGAAACGTCCTTCACGTCGCCCTTGCCGCCAGTGATCGAACCGGTGACGTTCCTCTCCGTGGCGGAGGGCGAGGCACGGTCGCGCACATAAAGATCGCCGCCCGCGTGGTACTCCACGGCCCGGCGGGAATCCAGCTCGGTCAGGTTGCCCTGGTTGTCGGTGGGCAGGGGTCTTTTCACATAGGCGACGGGATAGTCCACGACCACGGGGTCCGGGTCCTGGCCGCCGCCGGTGCTGGCGCCGCCGCATCCGGCAAGGGGCAAGGCGGCGGCGGCCGACAACACGAGGCCAGCCCAGGTTCGGACCGCGAGCCCTGCCTGGCGTGGATGATTCTTCCTGAGCATTATCGTTATTCGGCCATCGGATTTTCCGACGAACGGCTTTCCCGTTCGCGACGGCAGCCCGATGGTTTCCCCCCCAGATGTTCGTGCCGGGCTCAAGGCCCGTGCCCCAGCGTTTACAGAACGTGTTGATCTATCCGGCCCTGCCGGTTTATGCAGTAATCCTAGTTTTACCCGGCGGGAAACGACAGTGCGTTCTAGGAGACCTGTATCACAAAAACGGAATGTGTCACTGTTTGGCGACATGCACTTAGGCAGAATCGGTCTATATACTTTACGATCAATAAACAAGCGCTGTAATAGCAATTAGGGCACCTTCCGTATCTGTTTCGCGTTGCAAACGAAAAAAACGCAGATATCGGACTAGATTGCGCTGGAACAAAGGACTCTCGGGTATGCAGGATCCGGAGAATAACACCGCCCGACAACGGGTGGTTGGGGGGATGATACTGGCTGGCGTTCTTGCCTTGGCGAGCGGGTCCGCCTGGGCTGGAGCCCGAGAGCAGGCGAAGCGGATCCACGACCGCCTGGCCGGCGTGCCGCCCAGTGCAAGCGTGCTCAACCAGATGGAAACCGACATCACCAGTGGCCAGGCCGAGGACGCGGCCTACTTGGCGATGGATAACCACAATTTCTACGATGTCACGCTCAAGAATTTCGTTACCCCCTGGACCAATCGGGATCAGACCGTATTCGCGCCGTTGAACGATTTCACCGCCACGGTGATCGGCATGGTCCGGGACGATATTCCGTTCACGCAAGTGCTGTGGGCCGACATTCTCTACGTGGGAGACTCCAGCCTGGGGTTGCCGGCCTATTCGGTCAGCAATAACGCCCACTACGAGGCCCTGGAAAACCAGGGCATCGATCTCAAGGCGAATCTGGTCAAGACCACCCAGTCCACTGTGGCGGGCCTGCCGGCCAGCGCCACCTCCGGCGTCATAACCACCCGGGCGGCTGCGAAGGCCTTCTTCAAGGCCGGAACCAACCGCGCCATGTTCCGCTACACCATGATCAACTTCCTGTGCAAGGACTTGCAGGAAATCAAGGACATCACCCGGCCCACGGACCGTATCCGCCAGGACGTCACCCGCAGCCCGGGCGGCGACAGCCGGATCTTTCTCAACAACTGCGTGGGCTGTCACAGCGGCATGGACCCCATGGTCCAGGCGTACGCGTACTACGACTACAAATTCGATGAAACGCTGGATCCCGAAGGAGAGAACGGGCGTCTGTTCTACAACGCGCCCGGCACCACCGATCCGGTGACGGGCACGCGGGTGATGGAGAAGTATCTGATCCATACGGACAACTTCAAGTATGGCTACATCACCACGGACGACCACTGGGACAACTACTGGCGCAGTGGGCCGAATGCCGTGCTGGGCTGGAGCTCCGGTCTCACCGGAAGCGGCACCGGCGCCAAGTCGTTGGGCCAGGAACTGGCCAGCAGCGAGGCGTTCGCCCAGTGCCAGGTGAAGAAGGTGTTCAAGGCCGTCTGCCTCCGCTCGCCTCAGGACAGTTCCGACCGGAGCCAGGTTGCCACCATGGTGGCCAACTTCAAGGCCAGCAACTACCAGATGAAGCGGGTCTTCGCCGATGCGGCGGTCTATTGCATGGGCAATTGACCGGAGCCGATCCCCTATACGTACAGAGAGTCCGGGAATGGATCGCTATAACGGAAAGAACAATCGCCGGGGAGCGTCGGGTGACGGGAACGGGGGCCACCGCGAGCCGTTTGCTGGAGCGCGATTGCTGCTCGTGGTGCTTCTCTCGTCCGTGCTGGCCGCCTGCGGGGGTGGTGGTGCCGATACCCAGAAGCTGCCGAACACCAGTTCCGACGGTGCAAAGAGCAGTTACACGGGGCCGCCGCCGGCCACCGATGACGTGCAGGCCTTTCGCATCAACCTTTGGGAAAACCTCAAGGGCACGAACCGCTGCGGATCGTGCCACAACGCCGGCGGACAGACGCCCACCTTCGTCGAGCAGGACGACATCAACAAGGCCTATTCCGCCGCCAACACCGTGGTGGACCTGAGCGATCCCGCACAGTCGCGCATGGTCGCCAAGGTCGGAGGCGGCCACAATTGCTGGCTGGACAGCAACCAGGCCTGCGCCGACGTGATCAAGGCCTATATTTCCGCCTGGGCAGGCGGTTCCACCGGCGCCACCAGCCAGGTGGTGCTGACCGCGCCCGTAAGCAGGGATCCGGGTGACAGCAAGACGTTCCCGGCCGACGCCACCTTGTTCGACAGTACAGTGCGGCCGATTCTGCAGGCGCATTGCGCCGCCTGCCATTCGGAATCGGCCAGCGCCCCCGAGGCGCCGTATTTCGCCAGCAGCGACCTGAGCGCCGCCTATGCGGCGGTCAAGGACAAGATCAATCTGGACGACCCGTCGGCCTCTCGTTTGGTGATCCGCCTGCGCAGCGAATTTCACAATTGCTGGAGTGACTGCGCGAGCAACGCCGACACCATGCAGACTGCGATCCAGCAGTTCGTCGATGGCATTCCGGCCACCCGGTTGACCCGGCGCTGGTCACCTCGCAAGGCGCTGGCGCTGCGGAGACGGTATCGTCTCCGTCGGCGGCGGCCGCTACGTGGGCAACTGATCGCGCTCTACGAGTTCAAGACGGGCACGGGCAGACCGCCTACGACACCAGCGGTGTGGAGCCGGCGCTGAACCTCACCCTGAGCGGCGGAGCAACTTGGTTCCAGGCTGGGGCATCAATGTCGCAACCGGCAAGGCCCAGGGCTCCACCACCGCCAGCAACAAGCTGAGCGACCTGATCCAGGCCACCGGCGAGTATTCCGTCGAGGCCTGGGTGGCTCCGGCCAACGTCGACCCAGGAGGGTCCGGCGCGCATCGTCAGCTATTCGGCCGGCACGACCGCCCGCAACTTCACCCTGGGCCAGACCCAATACAACTACGATTTCCTCGATCGCAGCAGCGCAACGGGCAGAACGGCGATCCGGCGTTCTCCACCGCCGACGGCGACGAAGTCCTGCAGGCGACCTTGCAGCACGTGGTCGATGACCTTCGATCCCGGTCCACGGCCGCCGCATCTACGTGAACGGCGAGCTGGTCGGCCGATCTCGATCCCGAGGCCGGGGGGAATGCTCGCCGACTGGGACAACACCTATGCGCTGGTGTTGGGCAACGAGGTGTCCGGCGATCGCGGCAGTGGCAGGGTGTGATCCGCCTGGTGGCGATCCACAACCGCGCGCTGACTCAAAGCCAAATCGCCCAGAACTTCGACGCCGGGGTAGGCCAGAAGTTCTATCCTGCTGTTCGGCGTCAGCGACCTGGTGAACGTGCCGCAGAGCTATGTGATGTTCGAAGTGAGTCAGTTCGACAGTTACAGCTATCTCTTCGACAAGCCCACGTTCATCAGCCTGGATTCCAGCGCCACCCCGGACGGCATTCCGCATTCAGGGAATCAGACTCGGCATCAACGGCCACGAGGCGTCGGTGGGCCAGGCCTACGCCAATCTCGAATACGACGGTGACCTCATCGCAGTACAGCGCGGGCAGCGGGCAGCTGCTGTCCCGGCTGGGCACCATCATCGGCGTGGAGAAGGGTGTGGATTCCGATCAATTCTTCCTGACGTTCAATCGGATCGGTTCCAATACGCACGTCTCCACCGAGCCGACGCCCCCCACGCCAGCCACTCCGTCGGATTTGCCGGAATCCCCGACGGTGGGCGTGCGCACCTTCGACGAAATCAACGCCACCATGTCGTCGCTTACCGGGGTGCCGATCAGCCAGTCCGACGGTGGCCACCACCTTCAGCACATCAGGCAACAGCTGCCGTCCTCGCCCAATATCGAAGGGCTTCCTGTCATCCCAGCAGATGGCGATCTCCCAGTTGGCGATCGAGTACTGCAACGCGCTGGTGGACGACACCAGTCTGCGGGCCAGCTACTTCCCCGGCTTCGATTTCACGGCGGCGGCCGGGACGGCGTTCGATAGCACGGCGAAGCGGGATCTTGTGCTTGATCCGCTGCTCGACAACATGATGGGCACCAGTCTGTCGACCCAGCCCAACCGCAGTTCGGTCAAGACCGAGCTGAACAATCTCATCGACGGCCTGACGGCCTGCGGCGGCGGCTGTGCCGCGGGCAGGACGGAGACGGTGGTCAAGGCGACGTGCTCCGCCATGCTGGGCACGGCGGCGACGACGCTGCAATCAGGGGATCAGGACTCATGAAACGAAACAAGCGCAAAGGTCTTCGCCCGGACGAGCCCTTGCTGCACCCGGATCATCGGCGGCCGATCACGCGCCGCGAGTTCATTTCCCAGGGACTGATGACCGGCGCGGCCGTGGTCACCGGCCCCACACTGTTCGGTCTGTTCGCCAATCCCCATGAGGCTCGGGCGGCACTGTCCGCGGATATCAGCAGCCTGAAGACCAGTTGCGGCATCGCCACGGCGGGTGCCGGCAAGATTCCGTTCATCTGTTTCGATCTGGCCGGCGGCGCGAACATGTCGGGATCCAACGTGCTGGTGGGCCTGAACGGCGGCCAGCTGGATTTTCTGACCACCGCCGGGTACAGCAAACTGGGCATGCCGGGCGACATGGTGCCGGGCGTCGCCGACCGGCGGCGTCGGCACGGATTTCGTGAACACGTCGCTGGGCCTGGCGTTCCACTCCGACAGCGCCTTCCTGCGCGGCATTCTGGAACGGGTGTCCGCAGGCACCGCGGCCGCCACCAACGGCGCCGTCATCCCGGCGCGTTCGGACAACGACACCGGCAACAACCCGCACAACCCCATGTACGGCATCGCCAAGGCCGGTGCGGACGGTGCGTTGCTGACGCTGATCGGTCAGCCGCAACTCCGATTCCGGCGGCAACTCCATGGCACCGGCGGACATGATGGATCCCGAGCTGCGGCCCACCAAGGTGGATCGCCCCAGCGACGTCACCGGTCTGGTGGACACGGGCAAGCTGGTGGGCCTGCTGAACCAGTCCGACGCGGTGGCGGTCATGGAGTCCATCGAGCGCATCAGCGAACATGAAGCTCGATTCCGTAAACACCCAGGTCACCACGTGACGCGGTCATCAAGGACATGGTGCGGTGCGGCTACGTCAAGAGCGGCGGATCTGGCGGACCGCTATGGTGATCCCACCGCGCTCAATCCGTCCGTCGATCCGCAGATCGTGGGCGCTGGCGGGATCTTCAGCCAGGCCGGAATACGACAGCGATTCGGAGTTCCGCAAGACGGCGGCGGTCATGAAGCTGGTGGTCAACGGCTATGCCGGCGCAGGCACCGTCACCATGGGCGGCTTCGACTACCATACCGGCGACCGATCCACCGGCGAGCAGCGCGATCTGCGCGCCGGCCGCTGCATGGGCGCCTGTCTGGAATACGCGGCCCGGGTGGGCGTGCCCCTGATGGTCTACGTGTTCAGCGACGGCTCCGTGGCCAGTAACGGCATGGTGGACGATTCCGTTGAAGGCCGCGGCAAGGGCGTGTGGACCGGCGACAATCCTCCACCGCGGCCTCGTTCTTCCTGGTCTACAACCCGGCCGGCCGGCCGATGCTCATGGGCGGCAGCGCCGGCGAACAGGCCCAACACCAGCAACTGGGCTATTTCCGTTCCGACGGCTCGGTGGAGACGGCGGGCAGCCCCGCGGCCAACAACGTCAACCTGCTGGTGCAGACCGTCATCCTGAACTACATGGCCTTGCACGGTGAACAGGGCAATTTCACCACCACGTTCCCCGGCCAGGGGCTGGGCAACGCCACCATGCTGGATCGGCTGACGGCGTTCCAGCCGATCGTTAGCGGGACGATTTAGCTCCGGCTTGAAGCTTGGCGGGGCCCGATGGGGCCTCTGATGATGAGGCTTCGCCGCCTCCACACACCGCCCCTCTTGCCGTCCCGTCGCCACTCGGCCATGCTTGGGAACCCATGAATACCACCCCCATGAAATCCGCACTTCGAGCCGCGGTATTGGCCCTGTTGCTGGCTCCGTTCGGCGCCGCCACGGCCGCCGACACGAATATCCTCAAGCAGCAGGCCGTTACGGCCTTGCAGAACGGCCATCCACAACAGGTCGTGGATATGTTGGGGCCGGTCGCGAAGGACGCGGGGCCGGACCTGCAGCTGTTGCTGGGCCTGGCCTACATCAAGCTCCAGAGCGTGGACGCGAAACCCCAGAAGGGCATCCCGTGGCTGCGCAAGGCCGCGGAAGGGGGCTCGGCTCAGGCGCAGCAGGTTTACGGGAGCCTGCTCTACAAGGGAATTCGGGTCGAGAAGGACACGAAGAGCGGAATGCGCTGGCTTCGGCGGGCCGCGCTGCAGGACGATCCCACGGCCCTGTACAACCTGGGTATCGCCTATCTGGGCGGCACGGGCGAGAAGGGCGTGCCGGACGACCCGAATCTTGGTCTGGGTTTGATCGTTCGTGCGGCGAACCTGGGGAACCAGCAGGCCAAGGACCTGTTGGACCGATTTGCAACTCAAGCCAAGAATCAGCTCTCCAAACAAAAATAGGGCCCGGCCCGACAACATCGGGGAAGCCGCGATGGATATGCGCAACACACTGGATGGTGTTACCGACAAGGAATGCAGGGCGGCGCTGATGGAGTTTCTGCAGGGCTATTTGACGCCCGCGTTCGGCGCATTGCCCAAGCGAGAGGTCGATCTGCTGGTATTGGAGCTGATGGAGCGACTGGGGCTGGTGGATCGTAATCCCTCGCTTTATTCCCTGGTGCAGGGGCTGCGGGTCACGCGATCCAAGGCTCGCAATCTCCTCTACGACAGGGAGCTGCGGCGACTCAATGTGGATGACCTGGATTGTCGGGTCCTCCAGGCTCTTACGCGGCCGCTGATCCAGAAGCAGGGCGACTTGTTCGTCCTGGAAATCGAGAATCCGCTGGTGGCCGATCACCTGCGGGCGCGCCTGCAGAACCTGGGGCATGCCACGGATGGATCGTTCTCGGCCAGTCTTGTAAAACTCTCCGGCGATGCCATGGCGGCGTTGATCGAGGACTATATGCCGCCTGCGAAGCGGGAGCGCCTGCGCCAGGCGCTGATCCGCGCGGGTGCACCGGATACGTCCCTGACCGGCGTGCTCAAGTCGGTTTTCCGCAAGTTGGGCGGCAAGTTGGCGGACGAAGCGGGCTCGGAACTGGCGGGGCGGGCCGGGGATTACCTGGCGCCCATTGTCGAAGGCGCGGCCGCCGCGGCGTCGAAGAGCGTCAAGGAACTCTTTCAGTAGCATCAAGCTTTGAGGATGGGCGAATGCAGTTCAGATTGAGCGACGGGGTCGAAATTCAGTACGAGATCGAAGGCGAAGGACCCACCCTGGTGTTTCTCCCGGGGATATTGGGCAATGTCGATACCTACCTTCCGATTGTCAAACGCCTTCGGGATCGTTATCGGTGTGTCCGCCTGGAGTTTGCGGGGCAGGGTGCCACCATGATCGACCCGCGGCCGTCCGCCGAGGGGTACGCCATTCCACGCCATACGGCCGACGTGCTGGAGCTGGTGGATCACTTGGCGCTGGAACGCTTTGGCCTGGTCGGGTTGTCGTTCGGCTCCGAGGTGTCCGTCAGCCTGGCGGGTACCCGGCCCGAAGCCGTGAACAAGGTGTGCCTGCTGGCGGCCTTGTTGCGCAACCGCACCGAGCACTACCAGAATTGGAACCGGGTCTGGGAGCAGTCCACGGTAACCCCGGATCTGCTCACGCGTGTGACCGCCGGACTGGTGTATTCCGAAGCCATGTTGAGCCAATATCCCGACATGATTCCGAATATGCGCGAAGCATTTGAGTCGGTGGATGCGCAGCATTTGCAGGCCTTCCGGTACAACCTCCAGGCGGCGCGCACCTACGACGTGGAATCGGCGTTTGAGCAGGTGCGCCAGCCATTGCGTCTGATCCACGGGGAAGCGGACCTGGTCCACCCGGTCGCCGAGCTTCGCGGCGTGCTCGAACGGCTCCGGCCGGATGCCGAATTGAGCGAATTGCCCGGCGCGGGGCACGGTATCCACGTGGAGAACCCGGCCTTCATTGCCGACGCGGTCGCCGGCTTCTTTGCCGAGCCCTGAGGGCTTCACGCCGTGAATGAGATTAGCAAGGCGGATCCGGCGGCCCAGCGGCGCGTGGCGGCGCTGGTTGCGGTGGTCGGACTCGGCGGTGGCGTACTGGTCTTCTCGATTCAGCGTTGGCTTCCGGATCTGCTTCGCTGGGCGACGGGCGGACCCGGGCGGATGGGATGGGTCGGGGCCGGCCTGGTGGCCGTGGTGTGTGGGCCGCTGTTGCTCCTCGCACTCCATTTCCTGCGCATGGCTTCCCGTGTCGCCCGCGCCGGGCGTTTCCCGCCGCCGGGTGCGCGGGTCATCCGCGATACGCCCGTTCTCGAAGGCCCGGCCGCCAAGCGTCGCGTTCTCCTGTTGCGGGGCATGGCCGTCATGGTGGGCGCGATGGGGTTGATTATGGCGGCACTGCTCTTGCGGTTGCTCCTGCTCTTCAGCGCAGCGTCCTGAACGGGGCCACGCCGTTGACGGCGGGGTATTGCGCCACCACCTAACTGCTGGGTCCTGATATCCCAATTGGAAGGAGAGAGCCGTGGTTGATACCGGAAGTGTCTTGGTCGTGGGTGCGGGGCCAGGCCTGGGGCTGGCCGTGGCCCGGCGCTTTGCCCGGGAAGGGTTCAAGGTGGCCATCGCCGCCCGCTCCGAGGACCGCCTGAAGCAACGCGCAAACGAGGAGGGGCTGAAACCTTATGCTTGCGATGCTACCGATCCGGCGGCCGTGGAGCGACTGTTCGCGGAGGTAACTCAGGATCTGGGGGCACCCCGGGTCGTGATCTACAACGCGGGGACGTTCGAGCCGGGACGGGTCGTGGATATAGCGCCCGAGGATTTCGAACGATGCTGGCGTATCGGCTGCTACGGCGGCTTCCTGGTGGGGCGGGCCGCCGCAGCCAGCATGAAGGGCCGGGGTGGCACCATACTGCTCACCGGCGCAACGGCCTCCCTGCGCGGTGGAGCGGGCTTCGCCAACCTCGCCGTTCCCAAATTCGGCCTGCGGGCGCTGTCCCAGAGCCTGGCCCGGGAACTGGGTCCGGAGAACATCCATGTGGCACATGTGATCATCGACGGCCAAATCGACTCGCCCCGGCGCGCGCATCTCAAGGAAGAGCGGGGCCCGGATTCCCTCCTGGATCCCGATGCCATCGCCGAGAGCTATTATCAGCTCCACCGCCAGCACCGCAGCGCGTGGACCCAGGAGCTGGATCTGCGGCCCTGGGTGGAGTCGTTCTGACAAACGGGCGGTGGTCATCGATCGGCCGCCGGAGGGGCTTGCGTGTTGCGCCTTGAAGAGGAAACCGCCGCGGCGGACGGTTATCCCGTTGCCGACGATACCGATCCCGTGGTCGTGGCCCGCGGCCTGGTGAAGCGTTTCCGGGAGCGCGCGGTGGTGGACGGAGTGGACCTCAAGGTGCCACGGGGCGAGTGCTTCGGCCTGCTTGGGCCCAACGGCGCGGGAAAGACCACGACCCTGCGCATGCTGATGGGTTTCACGCCGCCCACCGAAGGTGAACTCGTGGTATTGGGCTACCCTGTCCCGGCCCAGGCGCGGGCCATGCGGCGGGGGGTGGGCGTCGTACCCCAGTTCGACAATCTCGACCCGGACTTCAGTGTTCGGGAGAACCTTTCCACGTACGCGAGCTACTTCGGCCTTCGCGCAGAGGGGGTGCAGCAGCGGATTAGCGACCTGCTGCGGTTTGCAGCGCTTGAGCACCGGGCGGATGCGGCGATCCACGAGCTCTCCGGGGGAATGAAACGCAGGCTGACGCTGGCCCGCGCCCTGATCAACGATCCCGAACTGCTGGTCCTGGATGAGCCCACCACCGGCCTGGATCCGCAGGCCCGCCAGCATATCTGGGAACGGCTGCGGGGGCTTCTTGCGGAAGGCCGCACCTTGATTCTCACCACACACTACATGGAAGAGGCGGAACGCCTGTGCGACCGCATTGCAATCATGGATCAGGGCCGCGTGGTGGCGTGCGATACGCCGGCGGGCCTGATCGCGGCGCATATCGAGCCCCATGTGGCGGAGCTGCGTGGCAGGCCGCCGGAAGATGTGGTGTCGGTGTTTCGCGGTCAGGCGGGTTTTCGCCTTGAAGAGGTGGGAGACACCGTGTTCGTGTACGCCCGTGAACGGGAGCCGCTACTGGAACGTTTGAGCCATCTGTCCGGGCGGCGCTACATCTACCGCCCGGCGGATCTGGAAGACGTATTCCTCAGGCTCACCGGCCGGGATCTCAGGGACTGATCCGATGCCCACCGCCAGCCTCCGTTTTGTTCCCGTGTGGCGCCGGAATTTCCTGGTCTGGAGGAAATTGTTGGTGCCGTCGTTGCTGGGAAATTTCGGCGAGCCTTTGCTGTACCTCCTGGCCCTGGGGTACGGCTTTGGCCGTCTGGTCGGGGACATCGGGGGCATGAGCTACTCGGCCTTTCTCGCCTCCGGCATCGTCTGTTCCAGCGCCATGACGGCGGCCAGCTTCGAGGCCCTGTATTCCGCCTACACTCGCCTCAACGTCCAGCAAACCTGGGCCGCCATGCTGAGTGCGCCGCTGACGGTGGACGACGTGGTGATAGGCGAGATCGTCTGGGCGGGCAGCAAGGCGCTGATCAACGCGGCGGCAATCCTGCTGGTGAGCGCCGGATTGGGGCTTACCAGCGGCTGGGGCGTGGTCTGGGTCCTGCCGGTGGTGTTGCTGATGGGGCTGACGTTCGCCGCACTTGCGATGATCGTCACCGCCTTGTCCCACAGCTATGACTTCTTCATGTACTACTTCACCCTGGCGATCACGCCCATGCTGCTGCTCTCGGGGGTGTTCTTTCCGCTGGAGAGCCTGCCGCCGTTCATTGCCAAGGCCGCACTGTGCCTCCCGCTGGCCCATGCCGTGGCACTGATTCGTCCGCTGATGACTGGAGGCGCGGTGACGCTGGTGCCGCTGCATCTGGGGGTTGTGGTGGGTTACGGGGTCGCCGCGGGCGCCATCGCAATCGGGTTGTTCCGCAGGAGGTTGATGGCGTAGGGGACGCGGATTGGCTCCCTCTCCCCGGTGCTTCACCTTCCAGGACGGGTGTCGCGAGAGACGCCGAAACCCAGCATTCAAGGAAACGCTGTCTTAGGGAGACGCTGATTTATTCACGCGTCCGCGCTCAGGTCTGTTTTGGTCATCTGGGTAGGCGCGGTGCCGGTCGCGTAGCCGTCGCTACGGGGCCGGTTCCGCAACACCGCCGGGGGCCAAAACAGGGCTGAGCCCTTCGGGTTACGGCCTGAGAAGCCGCCCTGGGGTGTTGCGCCGCTTGGCCGTAGAACGACTACGGCGCTGCGCGGCGCGCCTACCATGCCGGCTTCTCAGGCCGTAACGCGGCCGTGTGAATAAGTCAGCGTCTCCTTAGCACCCCCTCGTCATTCCCGCGCAGGCGGGAATCCCGTCTTTTCAAAGGCATGGATTCCCGCCTGCGCGGGAATGACGGCTTGAGAAACATGGAGGGCTCGCGTGCCGAGTGCTCGTCGGCAAAGCTGGCTTGCGGGACAACCTCCCCGGCGGGGAGGGGTAAATCCAAGCCCTTACCGTGCCGCGTACGCCGGCCGTTTCTCGCGCACCGGCCTGGCCTTGGCCCGGCGGTTGTTGCGCTCAAAAAAGCCCGCCAAATAATGCGCGAAATCCACATCGGTACGGCGGAAGAACGGGTTGCTCTGAAGGCCTGGACCCGCGGGCCATTGGTGCTTCATGTCATCGAATGCGAGTACGGACAGCCGGGGGCCGGCGTTGTCGGCGTAGGTGGTTTCCGCCACGGTCTCGTGCAGGTGGCGGGTGACGGGTCACCGGTGCGGTAGAGGCGGCGTAGCACTTCCGCATTGATGCCATGGTGGTCGGGATGCAAAAGTGCATCCCGGCGGCCGAAGGCGAGGGCGGCAATCTGGGTGTCGGAGGCGGGGAGATTCGCACCGCAAAGTTCCATGGCGTCCGCCCAGGCTTGGTTCAGCGCTGGCGCCGCCACCGCAGACCTGGTTCCGGCCGGTGCCGATAGTGGGCGCGGAGCAGGCGCCTATGCCCGCGAAACACATCGGGCGCTAGCAGGCCGGTGACCAGCGCTTGGGTGGCCGCCAGAGGACAGGCCGGTGATATAGACTCGGTCGGGATCGATGTCGAGGCCGGGTCATCCAGGCATTCGCCCACCAGCGCCAACAGATAGCGGCTATGACGGTTATCCCGGCATGGCCCATGTCGTAGTAGTCCCAACAGTTGGGCAGATGCTCGTAGATGTCGGCGTCGGGCACGGCGGGAAGGGCGACTACAAGGCCATATTCCTGAGCCGCGGAGGCCCAGCCGGCATGTTCGCGATGTCACGGTGGGTTTGGGAGCAGCCGTGCAGGCTCAGCAGCAGGCCGCGCGGACTCGTCGCTGCGCGGTATTTGCAGCAGCGTGTCCAGGCCTCCGAGGCGGCGCGAAATCCATTCAGCCATGGCCGAATCTCCCTATCGATCGCTTTTCAGCGTTGCGAAAATTCATTCGGGATCGTCCTTACCCCATGCTAGGTCTTCCGTGATATGCATCAGACGTGACGGCCTGATTGTAGCCGCCGCCGGTGGCGACGAACAGAACCTGGTCGCCCGGTCGGATTTTGCCTTCCGAATGCCCACGTGCAGCGTCGCTGGAATGGATGCCGAGCCCATGTATCCGTAGCGATCCAAAGTCAGACGGGCCTTTTCCATCGGCTGACCGAGTTCGGCCATCACGGTTTCGATGGACGGCAGGCTGAACTGGGTGAAGATGTAGTGGTCGATGTCGTCCAGCGATACGCCGTATTGGTCCCGGAAGCGGCGGATCTGGCGCGGCCAGCCCTCGTTGTTGATGTAAGAGGGGATGCGCATGGTCATCTGAAGCTGGGTGCGCCCGGCGGCTGACCGATTCTTCGGATGGCCGGCTCGAAGGTGCCCGCCGGAGAAGATCCCGAAGCTCTGGTGAAAGCTGCCGTCGGCAAACAGCACGGAACCGCCGAAGCCGGCATTTTCCGAGCGTCCGACCACGGCCGCCGCGGCGCCGTCACCCACCAACAGGGCCATGGGCCCTTCGTGGTCCAACAGCTTTGAGGCCATGGACACGCCGATGATCAGCACCTTGTCGCATGCCGGGCATGACCTTGATCATCCCGGCGGCGTTGGCCAGGGCGGTGGGAAACGAGGCGCAGGCGCAATTGATGTCGTAGGTGCCGGCGTTCGATCGCCCCCAGTTTGTGCTGCACCACCAGCGAGGTGCCGGGTACCACGTAGTCGGGAAATTCCGTGCCCAGGATGATGAGATCGATGTCCTGCGGGTCCAGGTTTGCTCTTTCCAGCGCCTTCTTTGCGGCTACCACGGCCAAGTCCGAGGTGGCCCAGTCCTGCGGGGCTCGTGCCAGCGCCGCGTGATGCCGGTCTGCTCCTGGTATTTGTCGACCCATGCCTCCCGGCCGGGCGCTGTAGCGCTCCCGCAGCAGTTCGTTGTTGATCTCCTTGGCTGGCACGTACATGCCGGTGGAGAGAATGGCGGCATCCGATGCCCCTTGGGATTGGTGTCGATCACTTATCCGTGTCCGTCCTTCCGTTGCTGCAACGAATATAGGTCCAACCCGCCAGGAACGTGGGGCTCCATCGAAAACGCGGTTCAGGGCCTCCCGGATAAGGCGGAGCCGGTCGGTTATCGCCTGCGCGGTGGGTTCGTTACCGTCGATGCGCGCGGAGCCACCGACCCAACCCAATACCCCTTCATGATAGGTGCTGAGGAATTCGTACCATTCCTCGAACTGGACTTCGAGGGGTACGTAATCCACCGCCTGGATTTCGAAGCCGGCCGCCTCGAGGGCATCGGTGTAGTAACCCAGATCCCGAGGGGGCAGAAAGAACTTCTCCCGAAGCTGATCGTATTTCCGCTGGCGCAGGGCGTCATCCAGATGCCCACGATAGGCCGCGTACCGAGGATCTTCCTCCACGATATCCATGGCGGCGCGATGGATCGGCATCGACCGTACTCATCGATGATCCAGTGATCCGGGGCGGCGCTGGGATTGCGCACGTTGCCGGATTGCACGAAGGCCAGCCCGCCGGGTTTCAGCGCGGCCGACCAGGAATTCAGCGTGACCTCCAGGCCGTAGTAGAGATGAATGGCGTTGGTGGAGACCACGGCGTCCACTCCGGGAGCCAGGACCTCGGCGTCCGTGACTTCCTGCACCAGTTGCAGCCGCCGCTCAGGCTCCAGATAGCGGATCAGGCGGAACGCGGCCCGGGGGTCGTCGCCCAGGCGCTCCAGCGCGAGACGGAGGAATTTGGGAGAGGCGTCCACCAGCAGCACGGCGCAGTTGATATCGCTGCGAAGCAGTCGCCGGGCGAGGATGCCGGTGCCGGCGGAGTAGTCCAGGAGCACGTCGCCTTCCCGCAGGAAGCTGCCGAGTTGGTCCAGGGTGGGTTCGAGGTTGCGGTACCAGCCCTGATGTTCAACGGCGTCGTAGCGGATTGCGAGATCGTCGATAGGGCGATGCCGCCATTCTTCTTCGGGTACGCGTTTGAAGCCTTCGGGCCAGGGAAACGCTGTGCTGGGGTTCATGGCTCTCCTTGCCTTGCTTGCTGTCCGGCAGTGTCCGTTGGGCGCGATACCCGCCGGCGCGGTCAAGTACATCCGTATTTTCTTAATCAGCTTTGCGCAGATTAGCGAACCGGATCTGTGGGGGCAAGGATGATCCCTGGCGGGTGCCGCTCCGCAGCGCTTGGTTTCGATCGGCCCGGGTCGTGTAAGTTAACGGCCGCCGGCCCGTACCGCGGCAACGACCCATCGTGCCCGAGGGTATATATAGCCGAGATGCTCCACCTGTGCTTGCGAAGCCCAGAGGGCGAGGGTTGATTTCGGTGAGCGCGGTCCCGAAGTTTGCAAGGCGAAAACGGACATAACGGAGGACAACATGGCGAAGACCGTCGGATTCCTTGGGCTAGGCGCCATGGGAGCGCCCATGGCCTGGAATATCCACAAGGGCGGCTATGCCCTGCGGGTCCACAACCGGACGCCGGAGAAGGCGGAACCCTTCCGCAAGGAAGGCATTCCGGTGGAAAGCAATCCCCGGCAGTTGGCCGAGGCCTGTGACGTGATTGTGATCATGGTCTCGGACCCGCACGCCCTGCGGGCTTCCGTCATGCAGCAGGACGGCTTGCTCGAAGGTCTGCGCCCGGGTACCACCGTAATCAACATGAGCACCGTCTCCCGGGACAGCGTGTTGCAGGTCGAGGCCGCCGTCCAGACCAAGGAAGGGCAACTGCTGGATTGTCCGGTCTCGGGCACGGTCAAGCCCGCCAAGGAGGGGCAGCTCGCCATCCTGGCCTCCGGGGACAAGGAGTTGGTGGACGAGATGTCGCCGCTGTTGGAGACCATGGGCAAGAAGATCTTCTACTGCGGCGCCCTTGGCCAGGGAACCGCCATGAAGTTCGTGGTGAATCTGGTTCTTGGCGGCCTGATGGCAACGCTCTCCGAGGCCGTGGTCCTGGGGCGCAAGGAAGATATCGACATGGATACCTTCTTCGAAATCCTCAACGGCGGCCCCCTGGGCTCGGCTTTCATGAAAATGAAGGGCGATATGATCCGATCGGGAGACTTCGAGAAGCAATTCCCCGTGGACCTGTTGCTCAAGGACTTGAACCTGATTCTCGAAAGTGCCGGGGACCACGGCACGGCGCTGCCCACCACCGCGTCGATTCGGGAAATCGTGGCCGCCGCCCGGGGCATGGGCTATGGCGATGAGGACATGGCGGCCATGGTCAAGGTTCTGCAATCCACTGCCGGACTGCCGCCCGGTTAGCGCAGGGAAACACTTCCAAGGATCGCAGCGCGCGAGCGGCTGCGGTTTCCAAGGGGCGCCGGGCGAGGTCATCGACCGTTGGCCAGCGCCTCCATCCCTGTCTTGACCATTTCATCGATCCCCTTCCCGTATAGCGCCTGGACCAGGGCTGCCAGGTCCGGGCGGCCGGCAGCGCGAAAATGGACGGCGAGTCCGCCCAGAATGGAGTAGCGCCTGTTGCCGGGCACGTCTTCCAATTGCAGGACCCAGCGACGCAGGGCGGCGTCTTCGGCCAGGACCTCGGCGAGCAGGACGTAGTCATCGGGGATGAAATCAAGTAACCATGCGGCGAGAATCGCAGGCGGCGTTGGGCGGGACAATGCGAAATCTCACACCAACCCTCCTCAGCTCTTATCTACTGCGAGTGACGCCGGTCGACGGCTTGCCCGACGCGCCATGTGGCAGAGTCTGTATCGCTTCTGGTAATATACCCCCCAGAGTATGCGGGTAGAGCCAATTGGCGTTGGTTTGATCCCGATCAGAATTCCGCGCGGCCCGGGTGTTACAAAGGTTCCCACCAGCGATCCCTCGGACGTCGCGCGTGAAGAAACCAGGAGTCGAGAATGAAAACCAAGCACTTGTTCGCAGCGTGGGTCGCGGCGCTGGCGTTTGCGGTCGGTGGCGCTCATGCTGCTGAGCTGCAATCCGTGGTGGTGCAAAAGCAGCCACGGACCGTGTGGCGCACGTTCGATGGCGTGGTGGAGGCGGTGAACCAGAGCACGGTCTCCGCCCAGACCTCGGGCCAGATCAAGGCCATCAACTACGACGTGCATGACTATGTTCCCGCGGGCGCGGTCTTGATCCAGATCGACGATACCGAGCAGCAGGCGCGGCTGCGGCGCGCGCGTGCGCAGCTCGCCGAGGCCCAGGCGGGTGCTCAGGAGGCGGACGCCAATTTCCGGCGGGTGTCACGGATGTATCGGCTCCAAGCTTGTGTCCCGCGCGGACTACGACAAGGCCAAGGCGGCCAAGGGATCCGCCGACGCCAGGCTCAAGGCGGCAGAAGCGAGTGTGAAGGAGGCGGAGCGCCAGTTGTCCTATACCCGGGTCACCGCCCCCTTTGCCGGGTATCGTCATGCAGCGGCACGTGGAGGTCGGCGAGGCGGTGCGCCCTGGCCAGCCTCTGATGACGGGGCTTTCGCTGGATCAACTGCGAGTCAACGTCGAGATTCCCCAGCAGTACGCGGTTCGGGTTCGCAAAGCCGACCGATGCCCGGGTCGTGCTGCCCGACGGCTCCCGTCACGATACCGGTGAGCTCACTTTCTATCCCTTTGCCGACCCCCAGACCCACGATTTCCGGGTGCGCGTGAAACTCAACGGCGAGGGCTCCGGGCTGTATCCGGGGATGTTCCTGGACGTGGAGGTGCCGGTGGGGCAGAGCGACGCCCTGACAGTCCCGAAGGAGGCGGTGCTCTATCGCAGTGAACTTCGGGCGGTTTACGTGCTCGATGACCAGGGCCGCCCGCACCTGCGGCAGGTCCGGCTCGGCAGCGCAGGGACCGACGGCGTGGAAATCCTCTCGGGCCTGTCCAGCGGTGAGCGCGTCGCGCTGAATCCCTTGGCTGCCATGGAAGCTGCGGCGCAGGTTGCTGCCGAAGGGAAGGGCTCATGAGCGGCGCTCGCAAGCTGGGCATCTCCGGCCGGATCGCGCGGACTTTCCAGAACTCCCAGATCACGCCCTTGCTGGCCCTGGTAGGGCTGCTCATGGGGTTGTTCGCGGTGATGGTCACGCCCAAGGAGGAAGAGCCCCAGATCGACGTGACCTTTGCGAACGTGTTCATCGCCTATCCGGGCGCCTCGCCCACGGAGGTCGAGCATCTGATCTCCACGCCGGCGGAGCAGGTGCTGGATGAAATCAAGGGGGTGAAGCACGTCTACTCCATCTCCCGCCCGGGAATGGCCGTCCTGACGGTGCAGTTCAAGGTGGGAGAGCCGCGCAACGAAGCCATTGTCCGGCTCTACAACAAAATCTACTCCAACATGGACTGGTTGCCGCAGAATCTCGGCGTCGGCCAACCCATCATCAAACCCAAGGGCATCGACGACGTGCCCATCATGGGTTTGACGCTTTGGTCGAAGAATCCGGATGTGGGCAGCTCCGATCTTCTGCGCGTGGCCCACAGCCTGGAAGTGGAACTGAAACGGGTGAAGGGTACCCGGGACGTCTACACCATCGGCGGCCCGGATCAGGTGGTCCACGTCCAACTCGACCCCGCGCGGCTGGCGGGCTACGGCCTGGGCTTCGGCGAGCTGAGCCGGGCGCTTCAGGAGAGCAATGTCGCCGGTCCCGACACCAAAATGGTGACGGACAACACGTACATCCCGGTCCAGGCGGGTGATTTTCTCTCCAGCGTGGAGCAGGTCAAATCGCTGGTGGTGGGCGTTCACAACGGCAAGCCCATTTACCTGTCCGATGTGGCCGACGTGCGCTATGGCGCGGATACGCCGGAGAAGTCCGTGTTCATCGGTTTTGGCAAGGCCAGCAAACAGCACTCCGCCCTGGAGCCGGCGGTAACGCTCGCCATCGCCAAGAAGTCGGGTGCCAACGCCGTAGACATTACCGACGCCATCGAAAACCGCATGGCGGAGCTCAAGGGCGTGACCATCCCGGAAGGGGTGAACTACACCATCACCCGGGATTACGGCAAGACCGCCAGCGACAAGGCCAACAAGCTGATCGCCAAGCTGATTTTCGCCACCAGCGCCGTGGTGGTGCTGGTGCTTGCTGACCCTGGGTTGGCGCGAGGCGATCATCGTGGGCTCGGCGGTCATCATCACGCTGCTGATCACCTTGTTCGCCTCCTGGGCCTGGGGCTTCACCATCAACCGCGTGTCGCTGTTCGCGCTGATATTCTCCATCGGGATCCTGGTGGACGACGCCATCGTCGTGGTCGAAAACATCCACCGGCACATGGCCATGGGCGACCGGACTCTGCTCAAGGCCATTCCCGACGCCGTGGATGAAGTGGGTCAGCCCACCATTCTGGCGACTTTCACCGTAATCGCCGCATTGATGCCCATGGCCTTCGTCAGCGGCCTCATGGGGCCGTACATGAGTCCCATCCCCATCAATGCCAGCACCGGCATGGTCATCTCGCTGGCCGTGGCCTTCGTTGTCACCCCCTGGTTCGCCTTCAAGCTGTTGCGCCGCAGCCATGCCCATCGCATCGCCGGCGACAGCGAAGGCGAGGAACCGTGGCTGCTGCGCTTCTTCCGCCGCGTGATGACGCCGTTCCTGGGTACCGAGCGTCGTCCGCGCGTATGGCGCTGGGCAATGCTGGGCGGCGTCGTGGTGCTGATCGGCGCCGCCGTGCTGCTGCCGGTGTTCAAGCTGGTGGTGCTGAAGATGCTGCCCTTCGACAACAAGTCGGAGTTCCAGGTGGTGGTGGACATGCCCGAGGGCACGCCGATGGAGCAGACCCAGCGGGTGCTGGACGACCTGGGCGCCTACCTCAAGACGGTGCCGGAGGTGAAGGACTACGAAACCTATGCCGGCACCGCCGCGCCCATCAACTTCAACGGTCTCGTGCGCCAGTATTACCTCCGTTCGGATGCCAACCAGGGCGACGTCCAGGTGAATCTGGTGGGCAAGCATCAGCGTGATCGCCAAAGCCACGAGATCGCCTTGTCCGTGCGCAAGCCGTTGCAGGAGATCGGCGCGCGGTATAACGCCAACGTCAAGATCGTGGAGGTGCCACCGGGGCCACCGGTGCAGGCGCCTCTGGTGGCGGAAGTCTATGGCTCGGATTACGCCTCTCAGATCAAAACGGCTGAGCAGGTCCGCAAGGAGTTCGAAAAGACACCGGATATCGTCGATATCGACGATAGCATTGAAGCTCCGGCCCGCAAGTACCTGTTGCGCATCGATCGACAACGCGCGGCGCTGCTCGGGGTCTCGCCCCGGACCGTGGTCGCAGCCGTGGATGCCGCCCTGGGCGGAGATGACGCCAGCTACCTGCACGACACCCACATGAAGTATCCCGTGCCCATCCGGTTGGAGTTCAAGGAAGGCGACAAGTCGAGCCTGGACAGCATCCTGCGGCTGCACGTGCGCAACCAGAAAGGCCAGCTGATCGCGCTGTCCCAGGTCGTGCGTGTGGTGGATACCCAGTGGGAGAAGGCCATCTACCACAAGGATCTTCTGCCCGTGGTTTTCGTCACCGGCGATATGGCCGGTAAATTGGACAGCCCCCTCTACGGCATGTTCGAAATGGTCTTCGACCTGGCCGACAACGGCCTTCCCGGCGGGGGCAAGGTGGGGCAGGAATTCATCCAGCAGCCGCAGCTGGCCACCAGTCCATCCATCAAATGGGATGGCGAATGGCAGATCACCTACGAAACCTTCCGTGACATGGGCATTGCCTACGCGGTGGGCATGATCCTGATTTACCTCCTCGTGGTGGCCCAGTTCCGGTCTTATCTCGTTCCGTTGATCATCATGGCGCCCATTCCCTTGACCGTGATTGGCGTCATGCCGGGGCATGCCCTGCTGGGAGCCCAGTTCACGGCCACCTCGATGATCGGCATGATCGCCCTGGCGGGGATCATAGTGCGGAACTCCATCCTCCTTGTGGATTTCATCAACGAGGAGTTGAAGTGGGGCCGCAGCTTCGACGAGGCCGTCATCCGTGCCGCGGCAGTGCGCGCCAAACCCATTGTCCTCACCGGGCTGGCGGCCATGATCGGCGCCTTCTTCATCCTGGACGATCCCATATTCCAGGGATTGGCCATCTCGTTGATCTTCGGGATTTTCGCCTCCACCGTACTGACGTTGCTGGTCATCCCGGTGATGTACTACGCGCTGATGCGCAAGCGTCTCAAGTTCGAACCCGAACCCGACGAGGTGGAGCCCTGAGCCAGACCGCGCTGAAACTCTCCGAACCGCCTGAAAGGGCGGTTCGTTCTTTGATGCGTCGGCAAATCGATCGCCTGATCAAACAGGTCGAAAAGCCAAGCACGGCCGTCGCCGATGCCGTGCACGACCTGCGCAAATTTCACAAACGGGCCCGGGCCATGCTTCGGCTTGTGCGTCCGACGGCGCCGGAGGTGTACCGGGCCGAAAACGCGTGGTTTCGGGATCAGGCCCGCGCGTTCTCCGGGACCCGGGATCGCGATGTGCTGGGCGCTACGTTCGACGGCTTGCTGGAACGGGCGGGAAAGGCCGGCGTTGCAGTGCCGGAGGGCCTTGATTCCGTGAGATCGGCGATGCTCGACAGCATGGATGCACCGCCTTCGCATCGTAACGCCGACGGGATTCGCGCCGCCGTGGTGGCCGACTTGCGGGAAGCACGTGCACGCGTGGCCGGGTGGCGAATGACGTCGGGGTCTTACGCGCCCTTGCTCGCGGGCGCGGCCGCCACCTACGGTGCGGGCCGCCGCGCGATGGACCGCGCCTACCCGGCTGGCGAGGCGATGCACTTTCACGAGTGGCGCAAGCAGGTGAAGTACCACAGGCACCAGATGGAGTTTCTCGAGGGGCTTTGGCCGAAGGTGTTTTCGGTGATCGCCGGAGAGTTGTCGGATCTCGGCGAGGGGCTCGGCGACCATCAGGATCTCATGGTGCTTCGCCAGCGGCTCGCGGGCGTTACAATGGTGGACGAAGACGAAGCCCTTACGCGTTGGTGTCTTTATCAGACCGACGCCGCCGCGCGGGAGCTTCGGGCTCGCAGTTGGTTCGTAGGCCGGCGGTTGTTTGCCGACCGCCGCAAGAGCTTCCGACACCGACTGGAGTGTTGCGCGGAGAGCATCACCGCGCGGGGCTTTGAATAGAGTCAGCGTTTCGCTGGCTTTCCAGACGAGACATCAGCCATGCTATTCATCGATGAGATTGCCGAGGCTCGAATTCAGGAGGCGGTGGAACGGGGCGAACTGTCCGGTCTCGAGGGGGAGGGGAAACCCCTGCGCCTGGACGATGACAGTCTGGTGCCCGCCGAGTTGCGCATGGCCTATCGGATTCTTAAGAACGCGGGGTTCGTACCCCCGGAGGTCCAAACCCGCAAGGAGATCCGCCAGGTGGAGGACCTCATCGCCCAACTGGACCCGGCGGACCACGATGGGCACAGCCGGGCGCGTAAGCGCCTGGCCTTGCTGATGACCTCCCTGGAACGTAACCGGGGCGGCCGGCGCTCTCCGCTTTGGAGCGAGCCCGAATACCAGGCGCGGGTGCTCGACAAGCTCTGAGGTTGTCGCGGTTCTTGTTTGCGGTCGAGACGACCGCTCCCACGGCGTATCTTCTTTTGCAGGAGCGGTCGTCTCGACCGCGAATCCAACGTCCGACCCCTTTGTCGCCGTCTCTCCGGCGGAATAATCAAAGAACCAATCGATATTTTTCGGAAACCGCCTCTCCGGCTATAGTCCGCGATCTCTCAATAGAGTCCCGTCGACCACACCCAGGGAGAACGGACATGGCTTTGCCGACCCGCAAGTGGGCCCTAGCGGCCCTGTTTCTGGTACTTCTGCCTTTTTCCATCGCCGCCACCGCCGCCGAATCCGGCCCGGTGACGCTGCGGGTGGGTTATATCCCCATCATGCCCATGTCCCAGCTCTTCGTGATGGAAGGCGAGGGATGGGTCAAGGATGCAGGGCTCAACCTGAAGCTCACCCGGTTTTCGTCGGGGCCGGCGATGATTCAGGCGCTGGCTTCCGGCACCCTGGACGTGGCCTATATCGGCATCGGTCCCGCCATGGTCTCCCGCGCCAAGGGCGTACCCATCAAGGTGGTGGCCTCCAATGTCTACGATCAGATGGCGGTGATTGCCGGCGGTTCCTTCGCCAAGATCTGGAGCGAGCACCCGGGCGCCGACGCGCTGGCCGCTTTCCAAAAGGCCCACGGCCGCAAGCTCAAGATCGCAACGATGCCCAAGGGTTCCGTGCCGGATACGGTTCTGCGCTACTGGATTCAGAAGCGCCTGGGCGCGAAGCTCGATCAGGTCGAAATCGTGGGCATGGGCGCCTCCGCCATTCAGCAGGGTTTGCTGGCCGGATCGGTGGATGCCGCGTCCATCATGGAGCCGATCCTTACCATCGTCGGTCAGCGCCTGCCCGATTCCAAAGTGATCGTCCGCGGCGACGAAATGCTGCCGGATCACCCCGGTGCCGTGGTGGCGGTAATGGAGCCGGTGATTGCCGCGCACCCGGAGGCGGTAGACAAGCTCGTCCAACTGCACGTCCGGGCCACGAAGCTGCTC
The DNA here is from genome assembly GCA_963711725.1 of uncultured Gammaproteobacteria bacterium. Lineage (GTDB taxonomy): Bacteria > Pseudomonadota > Gammaproteobacteria > Nitrococcales > Aquisalimonadaceae > CAVQFO01. The sequence goes on from CAVQFO010000054.1 coordinate 27,286, forward strand.
AACGAGCAACCGGACAGGTCCGCGAAGTATCTGGCGGAATATATCGGCAAGGGTCTCCTGCCGGTGGAATTGCTGGCCAAATCCCTGAAATCTCCCTCCACGGGTTTCGTGGCAAATCCCCACAAGATCAAGGATGGTACCCGCCGACTCTATGCATATGAGCAGGAGATCGGGGTGGTGAAGCAGCAGCTGGATCTGGACCAGCTTTTCGACAACCGCTTTTTCGACAACGTTACCGCCTCTAAGTGAAACGGCCTCTGCGACTGCTTACGGCGGCCGCGGGCGTCGTTGTCCTGATACTCGTATGGGAGGCAGTCTCGCGAAGCGGGCTGATGCCGCGCACGCTGATTCCGCCGCCCAGCGCCATTCCCTCGGCGCTGGTGGCGGAGATCCGGTCCGGTATCTGGCTGCAGAAGGTATTGGCCAGCCTTCGGCATTATCTGGCGGGCCTGGCCATAGGCTCGGTGACGGGTGTGGCTGCCGGCGTCCTGGTGGCCCGCCTGCCGCGGGTGGAAGCGGCGCAAGCGGGACTGGTCCGTGTCCTGCGGCCGATCCCGCCGTTGGCATGGATTCCCTTCGCCATCATCTGGTTCGGCGTCAGCGAGACGGCGGCGACGTTCATCATCGCCATCGGCATTTTCTGGATCAATTACTACACCTCGCTGGGCGCGGTGCAGTCCGTGGATGAGGGCCTGTTGGAACTGGCGCGGGCCTTCGGGCATACGGGCACGGTGGGGCAATTGTTCAAGGTTGTGCTGCCGGCCGCGTCTCCCGGGATCCTGGGTGGCTTGCGCGCGGGTATCGGCCAGGGCTGGATGACGGTCGTGGCGGCGGAACTGTTCGGTATTCCGGGCATCGGCCAGCGCATGATGGACGCCTCGGGCCTGCTCGCCACGGACGTGGTGGTGGTCTATATGCTGACCATTTCAGCCTTGTACGCGCTGACAGACACGTTGTTCGTACTGATTCGGAATCGGGTGTTGGTATGGCAGCAGTCGTAGAGGCGAGGAGCCTGGAGTTGGGGTATCGGCAGGACGGCCGGTCGGTTCCCGTATTGGCCGGGTTGGACCTGGACGTCCGGCGCGGGGAGTTTCTGACGCTGGTGGGGCCGTCGGGCGTGGGCAAGTCCACGCTACTGCGCGCCGTGGCCGGCCTCGGTGAACCGCTGGGCGGCCAACTCACAGTCCGGGCGCAATGTGGCGAGGTCGGGCGGCCCACCGCGCTGGTGTTTCAGGATTCGCGGTTGATGCCCTGGCGGCGAGTGCTCGGCAACGTGTTATTCGGCCTGGAGGGGTTGGGCCTGGATCGGGCGGAGCGCGCGCATCGGGCCCGCCGGGCTCTGGAGAAGGTCGGTCTGGCGGAGTTCGAGAGCCGCTTCCCGGTTCAGCTCTCCGGCGGACAGCGCCAGCGTGTGGGCCTGGCGCGTGCGCTGGCGGTGCAGCCGGACCTGCTGCTCATGGACGAGCCCTTCGGTGCGCTGGACGCCATCACCCGGGAGGCTCTGCAGGATGAGCTGCTCCGGGTTTGGCGGGACAGCGGAATCAGCGTCATATTCGTCACCCACGATATCGAAGAGGCCGTGTTCCTGTCGGACCGGGTCATTCTCCTGAGCGGAATGCCTGCCCGCGCCGCGGCGGAATACCGTATCGAACTGCCCCGCCCCCGGCACCGGGACGAGCACACCATGGCTTACATCGGCGAGATCAAGCAGGGCCTGGCGGACGCATTCAACTGAACCGCACCACCGCCGCGCTGGCTACAGAGGAGGTATAGAGCGTGAAGAACCGCCCGCTGGGTCTGATCATCCATGCCCCCACCCGGGACGCCCTTCACCGGGCCCGACGCCATGTGGTGAGCCTGCGCAAAGCCCGGCCCGATGCGGAAGTTCGTCTGGTGGTCAATGGCGCGGCCCTGGAGGAGATGCTGGCGAATCCCGATCCGGAAACAGACCCTTGTACGGTGTGTTGCGGCAGTACGTTGCGAGCCCTGGGCCGGGAGGCGGGAACGCGTCGGGTGACGCCAGCCGCCGTGGTTTTGATCGCGGAGCTGCAGGCGGACGGATGGAGTTATATTCGGGCCTGATGGATAGGGCAGGGGTGTGGTTTTGGTCCCCCTCTTTGTCCAAACCCGGACACGGGTTACGCCTCTCCACCCACGCGCCAGTCGTCGTAACGTGGATGAAGTGCAGTGCAATCCAGGAGGTTCCCACGCAGTCAGGCAGCCTTGGTGCGGAGCGCAAGCCGACAAATCGACCGGGTTTCAACCACAGAGGGCACAGAGTTACACAGAGAAGCGGAAAGGCAATCTTCTTGTCCTTCATGTAACTCTGTGCCCTCTGTGGTGAACGCTTTGCCGATGGATGCCTACCCAAGTTCCCGCCCAAGTTCCCGTCGTTCCCGCGAAGGCGGGAACCCATGCCTTTGAAGATTCTGGGTTCCCGCCTTCGCGGGAACGACGGAATGGCGTTATAGCGGCGTTTCCTGAAATTCCGCGCTTCGACCGCTTTCGGGACACGCCATCGCTACAGGAGGAAAACGAAACTCCCTCCGGCCCGCTGCCGCCCCTACAACCATCCCTTCCGTTTGAAATACCAATACGGCAACACAGCGCACGCCACCATCAGCCCCAGAGCAAAGGGGTATCCTGCCGTCCAGCTCAATTCCGGCATGTGCTTGAAATTCATGCCGTAGATGCTGGCGATCAGGGTAGGGGGCAGGAACACCACGGCCGCTACCGAGAAGATCTTGATGATGCTGTTCTGCTCGATGTTGATCATGCCCAGGATGGCGTCGAGCATGAAGTTGACCTTGTTGGACAGGAACGCGGCGTGGTGCGTGAGGGATTGAACGTCCCGAACCAGGGTCTTCAGGCGGGTGTTGATTTCGCGGCCGACGGGGGTGGTCAGCCCCGCCCGCAGAAAACTCAGCAGGCGCATGAAGGTGAACAGGCTCTCCTGGGCCTTTGAGGCCACTTCGCCCTTGCGGCCCACATCGTGAAGGAGTTCCTCCAGGTTTTTTCGGCGGTAGCCGCTGGTTTCGGTGCGGAAGGTGCGCTGGGAGATGGAATCGATGCCCGCGCCGGCGTACTCCAGGATATCGGCCAGGCGATCGACAGTGACCTCCAGCAGGCCTATGAGAACCGCTCTCGCGGTGAGATGATGCGACGGGTCCCGATCGAGATGGCTCGGGAACAGCCGAAAAGGCATCGGATCCGCGTAGCGCAACGTCACCACGGTGGTATCCGTGAGTATGAACGTGACGGCTTCATTGCGTGGATTGTCGCTTTCAGCGTGGTCCACCACCGTAGCGGTCATCACCAGGGCACCGTCCACCCGGTAGAGGCGGCTGGACGCCTCGATCTCCTGCATTTCTTCCAGGCTGGGTATGTCGACGGCAATGGTTTCTTCCGCCAGACGCTCTTCTTCGACGCTGGGGTGCAACAGGTCGATCCAGAGGACTTCCTCGGGCAGCGGCTGCCCGTTATCGTGAACCTGGCCGACGACGCGGCCCTCGCGGATCGAGTAAACGGTAAGCATCGAATCTCCCTCGCAAAGTGGACGGATCGGGACCGTAAGCGTGTTGTCTCCAGCCCGGTTCGTATCCTAGCCCGCCGGGTTCCGGTTGCGAAGGCATCACCGGCCCGACGCCGCCCAATCCACGCGGCTGCGCGCCAAACGCGACACTCTGCTAGGCGCGATGCCGCGATTCGCCGACGGTCACGCCGCCGGCGATCAAATGGGCGCAGCGCAGGGGTTCGGGCAGATGACCGCTGAGCGCGAACCGCTCCAGCAGGGCCGCGGTTTCGCCGAGGCCGATGCCGGCTCGTTGCACGTAGAGCCCCGCTGCCGGCTCCATCGGCCCCAACTTCTCGATAAGGGCCCACTTGCGGCGGCCCCCGGGGACGCGGGTCAGCAACGCGCGGCGGATGGCGGCCATGTCGGGCTGCTTGCGGGCCACGGCGACAGCGGGCAGCCCCAGGCGCTGGTGTAGGGCCTGGAGATCCACCACGTTGAACCCGGCGAAGGCGATGCCCTGAATCAGCACGGCCTGAAGATGGGTGCTGAACCGCGAACCGCCGATTACCCGGGTGAGGGTGTCGGTGGAATTGCGGCCGTCCCGGCGGACTTTTCCGCTGAGTACGCCGTCCAGGCGGTCACCCGCGAAAACGGCACCCACGATGAGCACGTCCCCCCGATGGCCCCGCGAAAAGGGCGCATCATCAAAACCCACTACATGGGAGATGCGGGCGGCGCTCACGAATCGCTTTCACCGCCGGTGGCGACGGGCCGGGACGGGTCCCTGATCCATTCGCTCCACGAGCCCGGGTAAAGCACGGCGTCGTCCCGCCCGGTCAGTTCCAGCGCCAGGATATTGTGACAGGCGGTGACGCCGGAGCCGCACATGCAAATGATCCGCGCGTGTTCGGGCAGGTCGGCGAAGCGTTGACGCAGCTCCTCGGTCGACAGAAACCGGCCGGCTTCGTCCAGGTTGGCCGAGGCCGGCAGGCAGCGGGCGCCGGGCACGTGGCCGGCTACCGGGTCCAGCGGCTCCTGGTCGCCCCGAAAACGCACCTCAGCGCGGGCGTCGATAATTACCTGGTCGGGTTTCCCCAGGATCGCCTGCACGTCCTCGGCAGTGACCGTGGGTTGGCTTGCGGGTGTTCCCGTGAAAGTGGTTGGGCGCGCCTGCGCCGGGGTCCGGGTGGTGGGCAGTCCCCGTTCCCGCCAGGCGGCGAAACCGCCGTTGAGCACGGCCACGCGTGTATGTCCCATCCACCGCAGCAGCCACCAGGCGCGTGCGGCGAAGTGGCCCGGGCCCTGGTCGTACGCCACCACCTGGGTCTCCGGCCCGATGCCCCATTGGCCCAGCCGCCGGGCCAGTGCGGCGGGGTCGGGGAGTGGATGCCGGCCGCTGGTTGCGGTAATCGGGCCCGAAAGGTCATCATCCAGGTGCGCGTACGCCGCGCCGGGGATGTGAGCCTCCCGATAAGCCCGCGTGCCGGCCTCCGGGTCGGCCAGTTCGAAGCGGCAGTCGAGGATCACCCAGTCCCCGTCGGTGGGGAGGGCCGCGAGGTCGTCGGGTTCGATCAGTGTGGTATGGGGCATATTCGAGTGCCGGGTGATTTCCGGGCGTGTCGCCCACGGCTATTGTGGGCGTTCAGGGAACCGCCGATCAATGCCGCCCGACGCGCCACGGCCTTTGCAGATCAGGATGGGGAATGCAGCGAGACAACAGCACGCGGGTCATCATCGCCGCGCTGACCGGCAATCTGCTGATTGCGGTCACCAAATTCATTGCCGCCGGGATTACGGGCAGCTCAGCCATGCTGTCCGAGGGGATCCACTCCGTGGTGGATACCGGCAATCAGGTGCTGTTGCTCTACGGGCTGCGGCGCGCCAGCCGCCCGCCCGACGAGCATTTTCCCTTCGGCTACGGCAAGGAGGTCTACTTCTGGAGTTTCGTGGTGGCCATACTGATTTTCGCCGTGGGCGCCGGGGTATCGCTGTACGAGGGCGTGGTGCACATCCTCGAGCCCACGCCGGTGGAAAAGGTGATGGTGAGCTACGTGGTTCTGGGGTTCAGCCTGCTGTTCGAGGGCGCGGCCTGGGTCTTTGCGATTCGCGAATTCACGCGGACGAAGGGGAAGTGGGGCTATATCGAGGCCGTTCAGCGGGGCAAGAACCCGTCGCTGTTCGTGGCCCTGTTCGAGGATTCCGCGGCTATCCTCGGTATCTTCATCGCCTTCGCCGGCATCGGCCTGGGGCAGTGGACGGGGCTGGATTATTTCGACGGTATCGCCTCCGTTTTGATCGGTCTGATCCTCGGCGGCACGGCGGTTTGGCTGGCTTTCGAGACCAAGGGGCTGTTGATTGGAGAAAGCGCCAATCAGGAGGTGGTGCAGGGCATTCGGCGCCTGGCGGACGAGCTGCCCGAGGTGCGCAGGGTCAATGAAGTGTTGACCCTGCACATGGGCCCAAGTTACATCTTGGTGAACCTGAGCGTGAAATTTTCGGACGATCTGCCGGCGGCCAGGCTGGAAGAAACCATCCAGGACCTGGACCAGCGCATCAAACGGGCGTTCCCGCGGGTAAAGCGAGTCTTCGTGGAGGCCGAGTCCTTCAGGGAATCGGCCGCTCACCCCGCCACGGCCGGCCGGTCATCCTAGGGAGAGTCTTTTTTTCGGAAGGCTCGGCCCAAATCACTGCTTCAGGGGTGGACGAGACGCACCGCGCGCCGAGGGGCGGCGGGCGGTTTCTCGGGACTTGGCAAAGGGAGGCAACGTTATATGCAAGTGCCACCTGAAATAACCTTCCATGGCGTGAGCGCGGCCGACTGGAACGAAGACTACATTCGAGAGCAGGTCCAACGGCTGGAACGATTCAACAACAACATCACTTCCTGCCGTGTGGCCGTGGAGAAGCCACACCGGGGTCACGAACACGGAAACGCCTTTCGCGTCAGGATCGAACTGACGCTCCCCAAGCATCATGATCTGGTCATTGTTAAGGAACGGATCGAAGACCGGTTCGTCCATGCCCAGACGGTCATACGCAACGCCTTCGAAGCGATGGAACGCAAGCTCAAGGAGGTCAACGACCGGCGCAACAAGAAGGTGAAAAACCATACGCCGCCGGTTAGCGCCGAAATGGCGCAGCCCGAAGACGACGAAGATAATCCGGTGGTGGGTACCGGCAACCCGCAATAGGGGCGGGTTGATCTCGGGCCCGGCGCGCGTTCGGCGCCGGGCCCGGTAGCGTCTACAGCGTGATTCCCTGGTCGCTCAAGGCTCGCTCCGCCAACTGGGCCCAGCCGCGGTTGGCCGCGGGGTTCGCGGGGCTGGGGTGAGGCAGCGAGCCGATTCGGCGCCGGCCGTCGAAGAGATCGGTCAGGCGCTGCTGGGCGAACCGCCCGATGCCCAGGATCCATTCCGGGTCCAATATTTCTATCTCGGCCCGCAACGCCGCGTCGCAGACTCGGGTGAGCGGCTGGCGTTCGGCGGCCGGTAGTTTGTCCGGCGTGCGATTTCGGCCGGATGCTTCGAGGAACGCCAGCGGGCAGTAGTTCACCACGAAACAACGCTTGAAGAATGACGCCGGATCGCCGAAACGGTCCCGCGCCCACCCCCACAAACGCTTTCCGCTGACTTCCCCCCGGGTGCATTCAAACCCCTGAATGGGGCGCTTGGCATGCGTCGCGGCGGGTTGCTCGACCGGCGCTTCGATCCCGAGCCAGTCCCGCACCACGGATACGTCGCCGAAGGGGATCCCCGTCTGACACATGCCCCATGGGCCCGGGTTCATGCCCACCAACACCGCTTTGACTCCCGGGCGCGCGTAGCGCCCTACATACCGTCGGTACGGTTCCCATGCATAGATCAGCGGATTGTAGACGCAGGCGACAGGCGGCTCGAATGACAGCTCCTGGCACTGCCGGGCAAGGAGATCGGTGGTTTCCAGCAAGGAGTCGACGCTCATGGGGAGCTCCGTTTGGATGCGAGGATGGCTGCCCGAGGATACCCGAGTGAGCGGGCTGGTCGAAGGCCGGCCACGCCCCTTGGATCGGCCGCTTCACGGCACCACTAAACCCAGTAGAGTCAAGACTTTTGAGAGGCTTGCCCGGATTGCAGGAGGTGGGATCCATGGTAGCCGAAGGACTCGAATTCGACCGCGAGCGGACATCGCTGATCCTGGTGGATATCCAGCCGGACTTCATGCCCGGCGGCCCCCTGGCGACGGAAGACGGCGATGGGATTCTGCGGCCCGTGCAGCGTCTACTGGACGCGGATTTGTTCCCGCACTACACGGCTACGCAGGATTGGCATCCGGACGGCCACATCTCATTCGCCAGCAGCCACAAGGGCCGCGAGCCCATGAGCACCATGGACTTGTACGGGCATGAACAGGTGCTGTGGCCCGACCACTGCGTTCAGGGGAGCGCCGGAGCGCAACTGCACCCGGACCTGGACTGGCGGAAAATCGACGTGATTATCCGCAAGGGCACGGATCCTGCGGTGGACTCCTACAGCGGCTTTCGCAACAACTGGGGGCCGGACGACAAGCGTTCGCCAACCGGCCTTGCCGGATACCTCAAGGGGCGCGGGATTCGTGAAGTCATGCTGTGCGGCCTGGCGCGGGACGTGTGCGTCAAATGGACGGCCGAAGACGCCATGGAAGCCGGCTTCAAGACCTGGTTCATCTGGGATCTGACCCGGCCGGTGGATTCAGCCACCGACGAACAGACGCGGCAAGACCTCGACCACCTTGGGGTCGAGATCATCCAGTCGGCCGATCTTCTGGAGTGAGGGCGAGCCCATGTCCCGCTTGCCTTTCCCCAACCGCGAAAAGGCCGGCGACGCCCTTGCCTCGGCACTGGGCCGCTACGGCGATCGCTCCGACGTGTTGGTCATGGGGCTCCCGCGAGGCGGGGTGCCGGTGGCTGCTCGGGTCGCAGCGGGCCTTGCTGCACCGCTGGATCTGATGGTGGTGCGCAAGCTGGGCACCCCCGGGCAGGAGGAGCTTGCCATGGGAGCCATCGCCTCCGGCGGGGGCCGGGTGCTCAATAGCGACGTGGTCAATCAACTGGGTATCAGCGGCGAGACGCTGGAGCGGGTCACCGACCGTGAACGCGAGGAGCTCCAGCGTCGCGAGCGGGCGTATCGGGGCGACCGGCCGTTCCCGGACCTGGCCGGGCGGTGCGTCATCCTGGTTGATGACGGCATTGCCACCGGCGCGACCATGCGCGCCGCGGTGGAGGCCGTACAAGCGGTGGGCGCCGGCTCGGTCGTCGTCGCGGTGCCGGTGGCGCCCGCCGAGACCGTGAGGCGTTTGCGGGACGAGGCGGACGACGTCGTGTGCCTGGAGACCCCGGAACCGTTCATGGGCGTGGGGCAATGGTATGCGGATTTTGGCCAGACCGCGGATGAAGAAGTGATCGAGCTGTTGCAGTCCGCCTGGCGCAGAGAGGCCGCCGCCCCATAGCGGTGCCCTCCAAGGAGCTTGAGCAACGGGATTGTCGCGATTGTTTTTCATGGAGGATGCTCATGGTGAACGCCAGTATCGTAGATTCACAGTCGGTTGAAGTGGAGGCCGGCGCGGTTTCGCTGCCCGGCGATTTGAGCGTGCCCGATGGTGCCACGGGCCTTGTTGTATTCGCCCACGGCAGCGGTAGCAGCCGGTTCAGTCCGCGCAACAGGGAGGTGGCGCAGACACTGAACCGCGCCGGCCTGGCGACGCTGCTGTTCGATCTGCTCACGGCGCAGGAGAACGAGATCGACGAGCGCACGCGCGAACTGCGCTTCGATATCGGAATGCTCGGCCGGCGCCTGGTTCAGGCAGTGGACTGGTTGGGCCGGCAGGACCGGATACGGGAGCTGCCGATCGGATTGTTCGGGGCCAGCACCGGTGCCGCGGCTGCACTGATTGCCGCGGCCGAGCGTCCGCAAGTGGTTCGTTCCGTGGTCTCCCGTGGCGGCCGACCGGATCTGGCCAAGGACTTCTTGGAGAGGGTGGAGGCGCCCACGTTGCTGATCGTGGGCGGGCTCGATACCGCCGTCATCGAGCTCAACCAGGGGGTGAGCCGCCATCTGGCCTCCAGCCACCGCCTGGAGATCATCCCCGGCGCCACCCACTTGTTCGAAGAGCCCGGCAAGCTCGATGAAGTGGCTGCCCTGGCGCGCGACTGGTTTCTGCGGCATTTGGCGCCGGCAGTGGGGCATTCGGTGCGGGAGAACTGATGTCGGCCGGTGTGGGTGAACTTCGGATCGGAACGTCCGGGTATCGTTACAAACACTGGCGGGGCGGATTCTACCCGGAGGATCTGCCGGAGCGGCGGTGGTTCGAGTACTACGCCGAACACTTCGATACGGTGGAAATCAACAACACCTTCTACGGGCTACCGGAGGAGGACATCTTCCGCCGCTGGCGCCGCGAAGCCCCGAACGGCTTTGTCTACGCCCTCAAATTCAGTCGCTACGGCTCCCACATCAAGCATCTCAAGGACGGCGCGCAGACCATCGCCAGTTTCCTGGACGCCGCTCGCGGCCTGGGGCCGGCCCTCGGGCCGATCCTGGTGCAACTGCCCCCCAACTGGCGACCAAACCCCCAACGGTTGGAGGAGTTCCTGGCGCAGGCTCCCGCCGACCGGCGTTGGGCGGTGGAAATCCGCGATCCCCGATGGTTCACCGACCAGGTGTTCGGCATCCTCCGCCGTCACAGGGCCGCGCTGTGTGTGCACGACATGATCGAAGACCATCCCCGTGATTTGACCGCGGATTGGACCTATATCCGTTTCCACGGGGAAGACTACGCCGGAAATTATCCCCACCAGTACCTCACGGCGGAGGCGGACCGGATTGCCGCACTGCTTCGCGACGGTCGCGATGTCTACGCCTACTTCAACAACGACGCCCAGGGGTACGCCGTAGACAACGCCCGGCAATTGCGGCGTTACGTTGCCCACAAGATGGAGTAGAACGAATGGAACAGATGCAACTCGACGAAGGATTGCCGGATGGCTTTCGCGTGCTGGCGAGCAGCGCCCGGGCCCAACTGGCCAGCATGGTGCTTGAACCCGGCGAGACGGTCGGCGGGCCGGACAATCGCCACGAACACAGTGATCAGTGGCTCTACGTCTTGAAAGGCGAAGGCCGCGCCACCGTGGAGGGGGAGGATGTCGCCCTGCGGGCGGGGACCTTCCTGCGAATCGACCCCGGGGAGCGACACAAGATCACAAATAGTGGCCGGATGCCTCTGAAAACCCTGAGTTTCTACGCACCGCCCGAATACTGACTCCGCAGCCGCCAATGCCGATTCACAACAGCGAAATCGCCGAGGAATTCAATACCCTGGCGGACCTGCTGGAGATTCAGGGTGCCAACGCCTTTCGCGTTCGCGCCTACCGCAATGCCGCCCGCGTAATCCAGGGGCTTTCCCGCAGCGCCGCCGAGATGGTGGATTCGGACGAAGACCTGACTGACCTGCCCGGCATCGGCAAGGACCTCGCGGACAAGATCGCCACTCTCGTCAAAACGGGCAAGCTGCCTCTGCTGGACGAGGTGGAGCAGGAAGTCCCGGAAGCCCTGTCCGACCTGATGGACGTGCAGGGGCTTGGACCCAAGCGGGTTCAGGCGCTCTACAAGGAACTGGGCGTGCGCAGCCTGGAGCAGCTCCGCGAGGCCGCCCAGCAGGGCCGCGTCGCCGGGCTTTCCGGTTTCGGGCGCAAGACCGAGCAGAAGATACTCGATGCGGTGGGGCGGCTCGGCGCCAGCCAGGGTGGCGGCAAGGAGGCGCGAACGCCGTGGTATCAGGCCCGGGAATTCGCCGAATCCCTGGCCGAACACTTGCGCCGGGCCGAAGACATAGGCCACGTCACGGTGGCCGGCAGCTATCGCCGCCGCAAGGAAACCGTGGGCGATCTGGATATCCTGGTGACCACCGATCATGCCGCCGCCGTGATGGATCGCTTCACGGCCTACGATGCCGTGGAAGAAATCGTCTCCAAGGGAACTACGCGCTCAACAGTACGGTTACGCAATGGCTTACAAGTGGATCTTCGAGTGCTTTCCGAAGATAGTTACGGCGCAGCCCTGCATTATTTCACCGGCTCCAAGGCCCACAATATCCGGATCCGCAAGCGCGGCGTGGAGCGCGATCTAAAGATCAACGAGTACGGCGTGTTCCAGGGCGACCAGCGTGTGGCCGGGCGCACGGAGGAGGAGGTCTTCGATGCGGTGGGCCTGCCGTTCATCGAGCCGGAGTTGCGGGAGGACCGGGGCGAGATTGAGGCGGCGGAGCAGGGCAGCCTGCCCAAGCTGATCACCCTGGACGACATCCGTGGAGATCTGCACGCGCACACCACCGCCACCGACGGCCGCAATACCCTGGAGGAAATGGCGGAAGCCGCCCGCAAGCGCGGCTACGACTACCTGGCCGTCACCGATCACACCAAGCGCGTCACCATGGCCCACGGCCTGGACGAAGACCGGCTGGCCAAGGCCGTCGACGCCATCGACCGGCTCAACGACCGCCTGGAGGGTTTCACCGTGCTCAAGGCGGCGGAGGTGGACATTCTCAAGGACGGGTCGCTGGACCTGCCCGATCGCATTCTCAAGCGGCTGGACCTCACCGTGTGCTCCATCCACTACGACACCGGGTTATCCCGCAAGCGCCAGACCGAACGCATCGTCAAGGCCATGGATAACCCCCATTTCAATATTCTGGGACATCCGTCGGGCCGGTTGATCAACGAGCGCGAGCCTTACGAGGTGGACCTGGAAGCGGTGATGCGCGCCGCCGCCGAGCGTGGTTGTGTGCTGGAAGTCAACGGCCAGCCCAGCCGCATGGATCTCAGCGACGGCGACTGCATGCTGGCCCGGGAACTGGGCGTGCGGCTGGCCCTGTCGACGGATGCCCACGCCACCGACCACCTCGCCTTCATGGAGCTGGCCGTGGGCCAGGCGCGGCGCGGTTGGGTCGAGCCGGAACAAGTTGTTAACACCAGAAAACTCAAGGACCTGCGGAAATTACTTAAACGTGATTGAGCATCCGAAGCCATGACGCGGAGGAACCATGAGCGAACACGCGTACAAGCACATTGAGATCACGGGCTCGTCGCCGGACTCCCTGGATCAGGCCGTGCGCAACGCACTGCGCACCGCCAACAAGACGATTCACGGGATGCGCTGGTTCGAAGTCACCGACGTGCGGGGGCATGTGGACAACGGCGACGTCGGCCATTGGCAGGTTACCGTGAAGATCGGGTTCACCCTGGACGGTTGACGCTGCGCGCAAGCGCACACTCCAGAGGAGGACAGCCATACGTTGTGAGTCCTGCGGCAATGATTACGACAAGGCGTTCACCATCGAGATGAACGGCCGGCCGCACACTTTTGATTGCTTCGAATGCGCCATACACCCCCTGGCTCCGGAGTGCAGCATTTGCGGTTGCAAGACCATCGGTCACGGCGTGGAAAACGGCGGCACGCTCTACTGTTCGGCGCACTGCGCGCAGCAGGTCGGGGTGGGGGCGTTGGTCGATCGGGCGTGAGACTCTGCCGGCGACGGACACCGCCCGGTTGGGTTAGTGCGAGGCGGCATGTAATGGAGCTATGATGGAGCAAAAGGGGGCGCGTCGGCAGCGGTACGCCCAGGAGGAGGAGTAGCGGCCGTCAGATGCCGCACCAGACACAGAGAACGATGACTAAACCCGTTACCGCTATCGAACGAAAGACCGGCCTGATTCTATCGGGCGGCGGCGCCCGCGCCGCATACCAGGTGGGGGTGCTCAAGGCGGTGGCGGATATCCTGCCGCGCAACGTGCACAACCCCTTCGACATCATCTGCGGCACCTCCGCCGGCGCCATCAATGCGACTGCCGTGGCTACCCACGCCGCGCGCTTTCGCCAGGGCGTTCGCGGCCTGGAGCAGGTGTGGCGCAACTTCTCCGCCGAGCAGGTCTACCGCACCGGCACGGCATCGATGCTGAAACGCTCGGGCCAGTGGCTGAGCGCCATCTTCCTGGGCGGCTTCGGCGCCGAGCGCCCGCTCTCGCTGCTGGACAACACGCCGCTGCGGGAAATGCTGATCCGCAGCATGCGCTTCGAGAAGATCCAGGAAGCCATCGACGAGGGCAATCTTCGAGCCTTCAGCATCACCGCGTCCGGGTACAACAGCGGCGAGTCCGTGAGCTTCTTTCAGGGCGCCGAAGACCTGGCCGGCTGGCGGCGGGCGCGGCGACTGGGCGTGCGCACGAAACTGGGAATCGACCACCTGATGGCATCCTCCGCCATCCCGGCGGTGTTCCCCGCGGTGCGCATCAACCGCGAATACTTCGGCGATGGCTCCGTGCGGCAGGTCGCGCCCATCAGCCCGGCGTTGCACCTCGGCGCCGACCGGGTGATGGTCATCGGCGTCAGCGGCAACCTGGACGGTCCGCGGCCGCGCGACGGCAAGGGCCCGGGGTATCCCTCGGTGGCGCAGGTGATGGGCCACCTGCTCAACAGCGCCTTCCTCGACACCCTGGAGAGCGACGTGGAGCGCCTCGAGCGGGTCAACCACACCATCAGCCTGATTCCCCCGAAGGTCCGGGCCCGGGAAGGCGTGGAACTGCGTCCCGTGGACGTACTGGTGATCTCTCCCAGCGAGCAGCTCGACGAAATCGCCGCCGCCTATTCCCGCGAACTGCCTCGCGTGCTGCGTTTCTTCCTGCGCGGAAGCGGCGCCACCACCGGCCAGGGCTCCACCATCATCAGCTACCTGCTGTTCGAGGAAGGCTTCTGCCGCGCCCTGATGGAACTCGGCTACAACGACGCCATCCGCCGGGAGAACGAAATCCTCCGTTTCCTGGGCTTCGACCCCGTGGAGATCCACGGAATGGCCGGCATGACCCCCTCGGACGTCTGCTGAAAACCCCCGCCGATCCCCAATATGTTGTAGGAGCGGCGCTCCACGCCGCGAATGCTGAACGACACGCCTTCTCGTGTAGGAGCGGTCGTATCGACCGCGAACGGCCCCCCTCAGAACACGAAGCCCCCACAAAGCCCCGCCTACGGAATCCTCATGTAGGAGCGGCGCTCCCCGCCGCGAATTTTGACCGCTTCAGGACACGAAGCTCACGAAGATTCCACGAAGAACCACAAAGCCAAGCCTACGAAAATCGTCCCATGTAGACATTATGGATTGACCTGCCCACCTCAACGTTCGTGGGTTACGTTGAGAGGGCAAACCATAAACGCAGAGCCACATTGAGGGGGCAGGTCATGGAGCAGTTTACAGTAGAACGGGTACGAGGCGTGGAGCTGGCGACGGGGCTGGCCGGAGTTGAGCGGGCGCTGGAGGCGGTGAGTGTCTACGGGGCGTACGTTGGGCTGGATGTTCACAAGGAGACGATTGCAATCGCGGTGGCCGAGTGCGGTCGCGCGCAGCCCGAGTATCAGGGCGAAATCAAGAACACGCCCAAGGCGATCGCTAAGCTGATCGATCGGCTGAGTGCGAAGTACGGCGGTGAGCAGTTGCTGTTCGTCTACGAGGCGGGCCCCTGCGGGTACGGGCTGTATCGACAGATTACCGCCTGCGGGCATGCCTGCGAGGTCGTCGCCCCGTCGCTGATTCCGCGCAAGGCCGGCGATCGCGTGAAGACGGATCGGCGCGATGCGCAAAGCCTCTCGCGACTCGCGCGCTCGGGCGAGCTCACGGCGGTGTGGGTTCCGGGTCAGGAGCAGGAGGCGATTCGGGATCTCACCCGAGCGCGCGAGGACATGAAGGCCATCGAGACGAAGGCGCGGCAACGGCTGGGGGCTTTTCTCCTGCGTCACGGCCAAGTCTATGCGCAGGGCAAGAGCCGCTGGACGCAGACCCACTTCCGCTGGCTCGAGACGGTGACGTTCGACTCGCCCATCCAGCAGATCGTATTGCAGGAGTACATCGAGGCGGTCAAGGAGGCGCAGCGCCGGGTTGCTGGGCTCGAGGATCAGATGCGCGCGGCGCTCTCAAGCTGGTCGCTCACGCCCGTGGTCGAGGCGTTGATGGCGCTACGCGGTGTGAGCATGATCACGGCGATGACGGTGCTCGCCGAGCTCGGCGATATTAGCCGCTTCGACTCGCCCCGCCAGCTGATGGCGTACCTGGGCCTGGTGCCCAGCGAGCACTCCAGCGGGCAGACCCGCCGTCAGGGGGGATCACCAAGACCGGCAACGGCCACGTCGCCGGGTGCTGGTGGAGGCGGCTTGGAACTACCGCTTCCCGGCGCGCAAGACACGCTGTATCGAGCGGAGGGCTGCGCTGACCTCGCCACGGGTGCAGGCCATCGCTTGGCAGGCGCAAAAACGCCTGTGCGGTCGCTATCGCAGCCTGATCGAGAGCGGCAAGATCAAGCAGCAGGTCACCACGGCGGTGGCGCGCGAGCTGGCCGGCTTTATCTGGGCGATCGCCTGCGAGGCGATGGGCAAAGCGCATGGCAGCCGTGCCACCGCCTAGCGCCTGAGCAGCCAGCAACCACTAGAGAGCAATGCAATCAGTGTCTTCGGGCCAGGGTATGGAGGGCCGGTAGGAGAACCCCTGGCGCTCCTATGAGGCGCTCTCCTTTGGGAGAGACGACCCTCGCCTGTAGAGAAGGGCAGCTCCGCGACGAAGTGAAGTCCGGTCGGTAACCAACCCACGTATATCAGAGTGATCCACCGTCGCAGTTCGCCTTCCGTACCCTGACCCGAAGACATTGAAAAGGACATCCATTACCGAAAAATCAGTGCCAATAGTTGACAGGTCAATCCATATCAGGAGCGGCGCTCCCCGCCGCGAACCGCCACACACCCACTCCCTCCAATACCCACCCACACCCTAGATGACAACCCGTTGACATGCCCATCTATTGGGTTATGCTCTTGGTCGAACCCCAACATGTAGGGGGTCCGGGTGAATAATTTGTTCATATGTTGTGGATAAGGCCGAAAAATTCAACATACTCGCGGCCTTAACCAACAAAGCTCAGAGCGAGGGGGAGTGTTAATGAAAACCGCAGCCAATGTGCGCGCGCTGCCCAATGCCGTCGCCGATATTCCGGTCCAGAGCGCATCGCTGGACATCTGGGACAAGAAGTATCGGCTCAAGGCCAAGGACGGGCGCATCATCGATGAGACGGTAGACGACACCTACAAGCGTGTGGCGCGTGCCTTGGCGGACGTGGAGGAAACCAAGGAAAAGCGCGAGGAATGGTATGAGCGCTTCCTGTGGGCCTTGCGCCACGGCGCCATCCCGGCCGGACGCATCACGTCCAACGCCGGCGCCCAGGAACACAAGCCGGCCACCTCCACGATCAACTGCACGGTCTCCGGCACCGTCCGCGATTCCATGGACGAGATCCTCAAGAAGGTCCATGAGGCGGGCCTGACGCTGAAGGCCGGTTGCGGCATCGGTTACGAGTTCTCCACGCTGCGGCACAAGGGCGCCTATGTGTCCGGCGCGGGCGCCTACACCTCCGGCTCCCTGTCCTTCATGGATATCTACGACAAGATGTGTTTCACGGTGTCCTCCGCCGGCGGCCGCCGCGGCGCCCAGATGGCCACCTTCGACGTGGGTCACCCGGACGTGCTGGATTTCGTGCGCGCCAAGCGTGAAGACGGCCGGCTGCGTCAGTTCAACCTCTCCCTGCTGATTACCGACGAATTCATGAAGGCCGTGGGCGAGGGCGCCGACTGGCCGCTGGCCTTCCCCCTGACCGCCAAGGAAGTGGAAGACGAGAACATCGACCTCAGCGACAAGAGCTCGGTGATCTGGCGCGAATGGCCGGTGCACGACGGCTACGTCACCGACGGCAAGGGCCTGGTGGCCTGCCGCATCCAGCGCACGATCAAGGCCCAGCGCCTCTGGGACCTGATCATGTCCTCCACCTACGATTTCGCCGAGCCCGGGTTCATCCTCATCGACCGCGTCAACGAGATGAACAACAACTGGTTCTGCGAGAACATCCGCGCGACCAACCCGTGCGGCGAACAACCGCTTCCCCCCTATGGCGCCTGCCTGCTGGGCTCGGTCAACCTCACCAAGTTCGTTCGCGAGCCCTTCACCGAGAAGGCCTATTTCGACTGGGAGGAATACCGCGAAGTGGTGCGCGTGTTCACCCGCATGCTGGACAACGTGGTGGAGATCAACGGCCTGCCGCTGGACACCCAGCGCGGCGAGATCATGCGCAAGCGCCGCCACGGCATGGGCTTCCTGGGCCTGGGCTCCACGATCACCATGCTGCGCATGAAATACGGCGAGGATAAGTCCCTGGAGTTCACCGAGCAGGTGGCCCGGGAAATGGCCCTGGCCGGCTGGCAGACCGGCCTGGAACTGGCCAAGGAAAAAGGCCCGGCCCCCATCATGGACGAGGACTTCAAAGTCACCGCCGAGATGCTGGTCCAGCGCCCGGAGATGGTCGTCGACGGCTACAAGGTGGGCGATACCATCAAGGGCCGCGTGCTGCATAGCCGCTACAGCCGCTACATGCAGCAGGTCGCCGAGGTCGACAAGTCCCTGGTGGACCAGTTGATGGAGACCGGCGCGCGCTTCACGCACCACAGCTCCATCGCCCCCACCGGCACCATCTCCCTGTCCCTGGCCAACAACGCCAGCAACGGCATCGAGCCCAGCTTCGCCCATCACTACTTCCGCAACGTGATTCGCGAGGGCAAGAAGTCCAAGGAAAAGGTGGACGTGTTCTCCATGGAGCTGCTGGCCTACCGGCACTTCATCAACCAGGAGGCCCTGCCGGACAAGGAAGGCGGCGATAACGACCTGCCCGATTACTTCATCACGGCGGACGACATCACGCCCAAGGAACACGTGGACATCCAGGCCGCGGCTCAGAAGTGGGTGGATTCCAGCATCTCCAAGACGGCCAATGTCCCCACGGACTACGCCTTCGAGGATTTCAAGGACATCTACTGGTACGCCTACGAGCAGGGCCTCAAGGGCTGCACCACCTTCCGCTTCAACCCCGAGGCCTTCCAGGGCGTGCTGGTCAAGGAGAAAGACCTGGCCAACACCACCTACCGCTTCGTGCTGGACGACGGCTCCATCATGGAAGTCGCGGGCAATGAAGAGATTGAATACGACGGCGAAATGCACACCGCCGGCAACCTGTTCGACGCCCTCAAGGAAGGCTACTACGGCAAGTTCTAACGGGGACTACAAGGAATACGAGGTATATGACAATGGCTATCAAGATCGACAAGAAAATCGTCGGCTATGAGGTGGTCAAGGACGTCCCCGAATCCGGCAAGACCGGGGAAGCCGCCAACCAGCCCGACATCGAGCACATGCACGAATCCGTGCAGCGCCCGGAAGCGCTGGAAGGGTCCACCTACAAGATCAAGACGCCGCTCTCCGAGCACGCGCTGTACGTCACCATCAACGACATCGTGCTCAACCCGGGCACCGAACACGAAGCGCGCCGTCCCTTCGAGCTGTTCATCAACTCGAAGAACATGGATCACTTCCAGTGGATCGTCGCGCTCACCCGGATCGCCTCCGCCGTGTTCCGCAAAGGCGGCGATTGCACCTTCCTGGCCGAAGAGCTCAAGGCCGTGTTCGACCCCAAGGGCGGCTACTTCAAAAAGGGCGGCAAGTTCATGCCCTCGCTGGTGGCCGAGATCGGCGACGTGATCGAAATCCACCTCCGCAAGATCGGCATGATCGACCCGGAAGTCCTGGACGAACACCAGAAGGCCTTCATCGAGCAAAAGAAGGCCGAGCTGGAAAAGGCCGCTGCCAAGGAGGCCGTGGAATCCTCCGAAGGTAGCAGCGATTACCCGGCCAACGCGCAGCTCTGCAAGAAGTGCCACACCAAGGCCATGATTCAGATGGATGGGTGTTTGACTTGTTTGAGTTGTGGGGATTCTAAGTGCGGCTAAGCTGTAAGGGATAGATTGCCGGGCGCAGGGCTGCGCTGGAGATGAGGAAGCCCGGCTCGGTGAGTCGGGCTTTTTTTGTGGGGGTGGGGTGGTTTGAGTGGACTCGGAGGGGGTGGCGTTCAATATCGCTATTCCGGGTTTTGCTCTTGGGGGGAATGGTGTGTGCCTCGATGGAGTGGGTGGTAGGTTATTGAGTTATCTGGTGGTGTCGGTGTTAGGACCCGGTGGAGCAAGAGGGGGGTTCGCCGTGATATTGAGTGATATCCGGAAAGTTTCCGTGTTTAAACACGGAATTTTTCCGTCTATTAACTGTTAGCGAGCATATAACCCTATGCACAAGGTCACCGTTTACAAGGAAGTAGCCATCGCAGAATGGCGGTATGACATAGGCACCAAGGCCAGATATGCCGACGGATATTTGATATTCGAAAAGAAGATCGAATGCCATTCGCTCCCTTCGCTGGTCTTAGGCTTCAGCAGGAAGGGTGGCTCCCTGGGCCTCTAAAGATCGTGTCATTCAACATGGACAGTCAGGAATTTAGTTGCTACGTAGAAGAGAACAATGACATCCCGGACAAACTGGAAGCCATGAAAGAAGATGAAGAAAAGACCGAAGACGACATAGCGGCATTCGTGACGCAGAAATTGAGACATTGAAATGGCTATATCGAAGCCTTGGTTGGAAATTGATAAATTCATCTAATCAGGGCGATGATCGCTAACAAGGCGATCAAATTCGTTCCGGCCCTTCGGGCCTGCACCGGACGCGCCTAGCCGGCGCGCCGTTTATCTTCGTCGTTAGAGCTCGATCGGAAGGCAATGAATACAGAGAGCGCGCTGATCACCGTCGCCCGTTGCACTGATGCGCATTGAAGCTCACGTTCTCGCGGGCGGCTCAAGTCGGAGGGTATTCAAGCGTCGTCCTTAGATGAGCATGACATGTCGGCGAATGGTTTCTCTGCGGTGCGCGAGGGCGTCAAGGTTCAAGTGCCTGTCGCAACAGGCTCGAGCGGCGACCGAAAGTCCTCGCGCAAGTTGAGCAGGGAGAGTTCGAGGGGTTAGTGGCAGATGAAGATGAGCAGGTGCCCTGAATGCGGGCGGAGGATGCCTATATGGCTCGGCCTCGAGGCGGGTCGCGCTTGTGGCGCTCGGTTTGTTCGGTGTCCCTTGCCGTACAAGCGAGGTGGCTCTCGGTGTAGGCACTGTGGGCCACAAGAGGGAAGAGCACTTAACTCGGCGCTCAAACACGTTTCCGGCCCTTCGGGCCTCCACTGGACGCGCCTAGCCGGCGCGCCGTTAGCTTTCTCGTTAAATTGCAAGGGAGCATTTGTGCCAATCAAGAAGATAATCGGAATTATTTTATTGGCAAATGCTGTATTCGTTTCCTTTAAAATGGCCCTCAACCTCGATTCGCTTCGACAATCGGTTGAGGCGTTCGCAGCACCAGAAGACCCATTCTGGTTTTATTGGGGGCGACGGTTTAAATTGTCTCATGGCTTTAGCTTCAGGCGTTCTCGGTGTCTACTTCCTGCAAGCCAAACTACTAAAGCTCAGATACACGCTCCCCCTTTCGCTAATAACAGTATTGTTTGGTGGCTATAGCTTTGTCGTCGGAACTGTCGCAATCGGTGCTTCAATTTTTCAAAGATATAGACCAGGTGCAATTAACAAGTGCAGGCACGGCGACGCCCTTTCCATTGCGCCTTCGGCTCCATTCCAAGGGCGCGCATGCTGCAAGCGTTGCAGACCTCGGCTTCAAGGAGTGAGGATGAATAATAGTCACCTAGAAGACTGGAGTAGGCTGACCAATGAGAACACTAAGCACGCCCTTGTTAGTGCCGCTTACGTTGGAATTCTCTCCAGGAGCCCGCAAGCGGATTCCTTTATTACGTGGCTCCTTGCTGGGGCCGGGGCCACGGCAGCTCTTATGATTTCAAATATAACTACATTGAGTTCTGCGCTAACCCTGCAGGGTCTACACATGTGCCTGTCGCTTCTCGCCTTGTCAGCTATATTTGGCTTGTTCGCCAAAAGCGCATCTATTTTTGTTCCGGTTGATGGAAGCGCCCAAGCTCAACTCCACGAACAGATGCTGGGCATAATGGTCGCGCACGGAGATGAACGAGCGAGGATTATTGAGCAAGCCGAGGCTCTAGGTTCGCATGTTCCGGAAGACATGCAGATAGCCGACGTGGTTTCTGAAATGATACGCCCACTTCCATTTTTGACCCGATGGATCGTTTTGTTTTCTCTAGAAATAAATACGGTGATCGGCAAGCTGGCTATGTTCTCCCGGTAAGAGCCTTTGTATGGCAAATGAATTTATGCTTCTTCCAAGCTGTATTATTCGTAGCATTTGTCGTTGCAGCATCGAGTTATGCTGTCTAGGTCTAACAAGTACTTGAAGTGCGTTCCGGGCTGTTGGCCCTCCACCGGACACGCCATCTGGCGCGCCGCTTAAGAAATTCGTTATGCACTATGAAGATCAGGATTCCGAGCATGGAAACAGTTTTCAAAGTTTGCTCTGCCGCGGTTCTTTTAGTGGTTCCTTGCTATTTTGGCTATATGGCCCAGCCCACTGAGATGGGTTTGGCTATTTTGGCTGGTGCATTGGGCTTGGCATTCTCAAATATCGATAAGTTGTCTGAGTTTAGTGGTGCCGGTTTTTCTGCAAAGATGAAGAACCAAAATGCAAGCGGTAGTAGAGAAAGAAACAGAAGCGACGCCTTTCTCAAAAGATGAAGAGGACGTTTCGGTCGCCTCGCCCATAGAAGCGTCCATTTTGAAGGCATTATCCAACCCAAAGTATACTTGGCGCACTTTGGCTGGAATAAGCAAGGATGCAAACTGTACTGAGCCTGAGGCATGGAAAGTTTTGGTGGATTTAGTGGGTAATAAATTCGTACGCGTAGCAAACAAGAATAAAACCGGCGAAATGATATGGGCCCTAACAAGCAAGGGGCGACAGATTGCGGCGAAAAATGCCTAACCAAGCCATTAAATACGCTCCCTTCGGTCGCCGGATGACCTTGCCCGAGTTTATTGGACACGTTCATGCGACCAGTTTCTCGAATTCTGCCGGTGGCCGAAACCCCAATGCCGAGTGCAACCGGCGATGGTTATAGAAGCGTAGGTAGCTTCGGATATGCGCGATCAGTTCAGAGACCGTCCAGGACCGGTCACCGTAGACCACATCGGATTCGGCTTTGAGCGTGCCGAAGAACGACTCCACATGGGCATTGTCGTAGCAGTACGCCCGGCGGCTCATGCTCTGGGTAAAGCCGCGGATGGCCAGCAGGTGCTTGAAGCGGTTGGCGGCATATTCAATGCCCTGATCGGAGTGGAACAAGACCCCCGGGCGCGGGCGATGCCGCTTGAGTGCATCTTCAAGGGCCGCACAGGTCATCTCGGCGGTACGCTGCCTGGCCGTGGCCCATCCCACTATTTGTCGCGTGAATTGATCCATCACCACCGCCAGAAACAACCACCCCGAAGGGGTGTGGATATAGGTGTAGTCCCCGACCCAGACCTCACCGGCCTGGGGGGCCGGGCCTTGTTCCAACAACCGGTTGGGTACTTGGTATTGCGCCGCACGCCCGGGGCGGGGTTTGAACCGCCGCGCCTGGCGGGCGACCAGGCCGTCTTCGCGCATCAAGCGAGCCACCCGGTGACGCCCGCAGGCATACCCTCGATTCTCCACGGCCACCTTCAGGCGAGGACTACCGTAGAGCCCCCGGTGTGCCGCGAACTCTTGGCGGATCACGGTCAGCAACTGCGCGTCCTCGATGGCCCGCAGGCTGGGGATGCGCCCCAGCCATTCATAGAAGCTGCTGCGCGGCACCTCGAGGGCTTCACACAAGCGCTTGACCGAGTAGCGCTCCCGCCGCTCGGCTATGAATCGGTATCTCCCGGCCGACGTTGTCCGAAAAAACGCCGGGCTTCCTTGAGGATCTCGTTCTCCTCACTGAGCTTGCGGTTACGCCGTTCCAGCTCCCGGATGCGTCGGCGCAGCTCGACGGCTTCGGCATCGCCGCCTTTGGGTGGCTTACTCATGAATCGTCCCTCCCGGTATTCCTTCTTCCACCGGGACAGCATAAACGGATGGATGCCCAGGCGCGCGGCCACCTCCTGGGTCTGGATCTCGGGTTGCTGCGCCAGCTCCACGGCTTCAACCTTGAACTGATTATCGTAACGGCGGTACTTCATGGAACACCTCTTTGCTAAATTGAATCATCAAGAGGTGTCCAATAGACCGGGGCAAGGTCAGGACGCTCGTTCCTCGCGCCGTTTATGGCGGGCGTTCCAGCAACGGTACCGGCGCATGAGCACCAGGCCGACCCTGAGAATCGATATCGAAAAGATTTATGCGGTCACGACTGAAGTGCCGTCACCCGCACGTCCGTATTCCTTGGACTGGGACTGAACGCCGCTACGGATCCTGACTTCAAGAAGTATGAACTTCAGGGGATCACTCACTTTCAGCTTTTGCCGCCAAGCCTTCCGGATGAAACCGTCGAGCACTTCAAGGAGGAGTTCTCTCGGTGGGTCCTGGCGAACGGACTGCGCGACCTATCTGAAGCTTTCTCGCTATATCTTGATCAACTGTTTGAGGCCTGCGCGATTGCAGCGACGAAAGGGAAAATCAAGCGCCTCAATGGGATTCGCCGATGAGGTTAGGAACTTTAGTGAGCAGGGCCTTCCCAACAAACTAAACGTGCTGAAGCAGAGGTTTGGCGTTGCCGCAGCGAACCAGCCAAACCTCAAGAGTCTGAACAAGGCGCGTAGGCATTTTCTCGCCCACCGGCAGGGAGTGGTGGCGCCGAAGGACTGCGCGGAAGACGGCTCATTCCGCGTTACCTGGGTTGGCATGGATGCGACCTTAGAGACCCCGAGCGGGGAGGCCCATGACGCCTTCCGAGTGCCAGACGGAGGCGTCTTTCTTCCAGAAGGCGGTCAGGTCGTCGTCAGGACTGTTGCACGGGAACGTGTGTTCAAGTCGGGAGACGTCATTGGCTTGAGTGCGACAGATCTTGCGGAAATATGCTGGAACATCCAGGGAGCTGCCTGGTAACACAAGAACCAGGACATCCACCACTTAAGGTTAACCAAACCAATCAGTTAGCGGAAATCGCGCACCCACCTCCTTGACCGCCGGCGCCGCGAGCGCTAGGTTGAGCTGTATAGAAACACAGTCTCACTCTGTTCAAGGAGGAACACCATGACTCAAGCCCGCCGTGAACTGGTCTCGCTCGAGGCCACGCCTTACTACCATTGCATCAGCCGCTGTGTGCGCCGCGCCTTCTTGTGTGGAGAGGATCGTGTCAGTGGGCGGAGCTTCGAACATCGCCGGCAGTGGATTGTGGAGCGGGTGAAGCGGTTTTGGCGGGTATCTTCGCGGTGGATGTCTGTGCCTATGCAGTCATGTCGAATCACTATCATGTCGTGCTGCGCCTGCGCCCGGAACGAGCGCGGGAGTGGAGCGATGAGGAGGTGTTGAAGCAGTGGTAAGAGAAAATCGACGGACGCTTTTGGTACCGCTACCCTCTGCCGCGGCGCCGCTTGGGCAAGACGGAGGAGCTTCAGCGGGTGTCGCGCTTTGCAGGGACGTACCGGGAGCGTCTGGGTGATTTGAGTTGGTTCATGCGCTGCCTGAACGAGTCCATTGCCCGTCAGGCCAATGCCGAGGACGGCTGCAAGGGTCGGTTCTGGGAAGGGCGGTTCAAGACCCAGGCCTTGTTGGATGAGGCGGCGGTGCTCTCCTGTATCGCCTATGTGGATCTCAACCCGATTCGGGCGGGGCTTGCGCACACGCCGGAGGGCTCGGAGTTCACGTCGATTCAGGAGCGGATTCAGGCCTGGGGGAATGACCCTGAGACGCGGTGGCACCGTTTCTGGCGGAAACCGAGGAAGAGGTGGACGCCTTGCCGTTCAGTCTTCAGGACTACCTTCAACTGGTGGACTGGTCGGGGCGGGCGATCCGGGACGACAAACGGGGATCGATTCCGGGGCATCTGCCGCCGATCCTGACCCGCCTGGGGATCAAGCCGCAGGCCTATGTGGGGATGCTCCGGCGCAGTGAGTATCCCATGCAGCGGGCGCTGGGCCGGCTGGCGGCGATGCGGGAGGCGGCACAGGCGCTGGGGCAGGGGTTTCTCAAGGGGACGCAGGTGGCGGAGGCGCTGTTGGGGTAGGGGTGGAGCTGGTAACTATCTCATAGTTCGGACATTAGGTAGTAGGAATATGCCGCGCCCACGCTCGGCGTTACCCAGAATCCGCTATGCTGCATGAAACGATCCAACATATTTAATTGCTGGGATAATATAAGAGCGGTCAAGAATGCTGAAGATCCCGTCGCGACAGGATCTTCAGCGTAAGAAGAGAACTACCCTTTCTACACGACCTTGCGACGCATGTAACCGATTCCGAGCAAGCCCAGTCCGAGCAACGCAGTGACTGGCGGTTCCGGCACGGACGCATTATTCCGGTATGACCCGCATAGCAGACCCGAAGGTAATGTCGTCGTACCCGGTTTGGTTTGCTGTCCCACCGAAATCGATAGAGTAAGCAGTGCCCGCGAAGCTAACGCCGTTGGATCCCAGTGGCAGAAGGTGCCGTTTGGATCTCCAGTACAATTATTCGTATATTGCGCATCAAATCGATGGATCCAATAACATTGCCGGTGGCATTCAATCCATCATAGACGTTAATCGTGGCAGCGGTAGAAGATGTGTAGTAGAAGGAAAATCCGGTATCGAATCCGGCAGCAACATTCATGATCGCCGAACTGCTGTCCAGCCAGAACAAGATAGTATTAGGCGACGGCTCGTTGGCAAAATTGCCTGTGCCGCCCGCGTCCGAATCGATGAGTCCCAGCGTGGCGGGCGAGAAGGCCACGCCATAATCTGTACCTGAATTTCCGTTACTGTCTGTGCCACCATTGTAGAAACCGTTTATGGCGGCCTGTTGCACCGCCCTCGAAGTCCAATACAAAGCTCGCGTTGGCTAACGGGGAAATCGAAATAAATCCAGCTCCCAAGGCGAGCCCCAGCATAGCATTTCTCATTGGTCTACCCCTCCCTCGCAATTATCTAACTTTGTTGATTAGCACGCGTCTTCTCAGCAAATAACGTGCCATATCTAGGTTTGTCAACCTTGGGTCAGACCAACCACCAATTAAATTAGTTAGATAGAGTCCTAGCACAGCACCCGGGTTGGTAAGGTGTAACATATGAACGGGCCGACGGGAGGGCGACGACGCGCGACCTGTAAGTATTTCGACGGTCCGAACCATTACTATCCGCTGAAGCGCGTCCCCATCAGTCAACTAGTTGTCGCCTCAACGCAATCCGAAGGTGACAAGCG
>CAVQFO010000055.1:0-4717 GCA_963711725.1 uncultured Gammaproteobacteria bacterium
GGCGCTGCGACCGGGTGCTTCGGTTGGACCAGGGCAGCCTGGTGCCGGCATGAGAACGGCGGCCCTGGCTTTCCGTCTGCTGCGCCGCGATTGGCGTTCCGGTGAGTTGCGCCTACTGATGCTGGCCGTGGTGCTGGCGGTCACCGCCGTCACGGCCGTGAGCTGGCTGGCCGACCGCGTCGGGCGCGCCAGCGAGCAACAGGCCGCCCAACTGTTGGCGGCCGACCGGGCCGTGGACTATGACCGAGCCGATCCCCGATGAATGGCTGGCTCAGGCGCACAGCGCGGGGCTGAGGACCGCGCGCCTGATGACCTTCCCCAGCGTGGTGCTGGTGGGGGAGAAGGTGCAATTGGTCTCGGTCAAGGCAGCCACATCCGGCTATCCCCTCAAGGGCTTCCTGGAAGTGGGCGGCGGGCTGCAGGGGCCGGGGACCAAGGTTCGGGCTATCCCCATCCCGGCACGGTGTGGGTGGAGCCCCGGCTGCTGATACAGCTCGATCTCAAGCCGGGGGATACAATCAAGCTCGGCGCCAAGCGGTTCACGATTGCCAAGGCTCTGTTGCTGGAGCCCGACCGCGGCGGTGGGTTCGTCAGCCTGGCGCCGCGGGTTCTGATGAACGCCGGCGATGTGCCGGCCACCCAACTGGTTCAACCCGCCAGCCGGGTTCGCTACCGGCTATTGCTGGCCGGCCATCGTCGGCCTCGAGCGGTTTCAGGCCTGGATCGAAAAACATGCCGGGCCGGCGCCACCATCCGAACGCCCACCGAAGGTCAGCCGGGCGTTCAGGAAGTGTGCGCTCGGCGCGGCGGTTCCTGGGGCTGAGCGCCCTGCTGACCGTGATCATCGGCGGGGTGGCCATGCTGCTGACCATCCGCCGCTATGCCGCCCGCCAACTGGATCAGGTGGCGGTGATGCGCTGCCTGGGTTCCACCAACGGCAGATCCTCGGCCAGTTCATCTGGAAACTGGTGGGCCTGGGGGTGATTGCCTCGGCGCTGGGCAGTGCCCTGGGATTTGGCCTGCATCTGCTGCTGTTGGCGGCCGTGCGGAACCTGTTGCCGGAGCTGCCCGCCCCCGGGTGGCTGCCGCTGCTTACCGGCGTGGTGGTGGCGCAACTGGTACTGCTGGGGTTCGCCGTGCCCACGATCTGGCAGTTGCGGCGGGTTCCGCCGCTGCGGGTGCTGCGCCGGGAACTGGGCAACGAGCTGCTGGGCGGGCGTTCCGGTGTACGCGGGCGCGGTGCTGTGCGTGTTCGCGATGATGTGGTGGGAGGCCGGCGACCTGAAACTCAGCCTCTACGTGCTGGGTTCGGTGGTGGGCACGCTGCTGGCGCTGGCGCGGGCGCGGCTTGGTGCTGTGGGTCGTGCGCGGTCTTCGCAACCGGGGCCGGGGCGGCCTGCTGCTGGCGGGGGTGGCGCCCGGCCCCTGACCGTGGTGGTTCAGGTGGTGGCGCTGGGCCTGGGAATCATGGCGCTGCTGCTGCTCTCCGCCGTGCGCGAGGACTTCTGGGCGCCTGGCGGGACAAGATTCCCCAGGACGCGCCCAACTACTTCCTGATCAACGTTCAGCCCGACGAGACTGCGGCCATACGGGCGCTGCTGGATAGCAGAGGCGTGCAGGCCAAGCTATATCCGATGATCCGCGCCCGCCTGGTGGCCATCAACGGCCGCGACGTGGGGCCCGAGGATTATCAGGATCGGCGGGCCAAGCGGTTGATTGCCCGGGAATTCAACCTCTCCTGGGCCACGCGAGCCTCAGGCCGACAACAAGGTGGTGGCGGGGCGTTGGTGGGGCGATTCGCCGAACAGCGCGGACCAGTTCTCGGTGGAGCAGGAACTGGCCCAGCGGTTGGGCATCCACCTGGGCGACCGGCTGCGGTTCGAGATCGCCGGACAGCACGTGGAAGGCCGGGTGACCAGCCTGCGTTCGGTGAACTGGGACAGTTTCAACGTGAACTTCTTCGTGGTCTCCCCGCCGGCGCTGCTCAAGGGCGAACCGGCCACGTACATCACCAGCTTCTATCTGCCGGCCGGCAAGACCGATCTGCTGCCGGCGCTGGTGCGGCAATTTCCCAGCGTAACCATCATCGACATCAACAACATCCTGTCCACGGTGCGCGGAATCATCGACCAGGGGGCCCGGGTGGTGGAACTGATGGCGCTGCTGACGGTGGTGGCCGGTATCGTGGTGCTGCTGGCCGCCCTGCAGATCACCCGCGAGGAGCGCCAGTTCGAGAGTGCCTTGTTCCGGTCGCTGGGAGCGTCCCGGCGGCTCATTCGACGACTGACCCTCACCGAGTTCGCCGCCGTGGGCACGCTGGCCGGCGGGCTCGGTGGCCTGGGCGCGGCGGTGGCCGGTTATGAAATGGCCGGGCGCTTGTTCGAGCTCAGTACGCCTTCGATCCCTGGCTGATGGTCATCGGGGCCGTGGCCGGCGCGGTGATTGTCGCCACTTCCGGTATGCTGGCGACCCGCAGGTTGTACCGTGTCTCGCCCATGCGGCTACTGCAGGCGGCCGAAGAACGCTAAATCCAAAATCGAGAAGGGCAGTATGAATCAATTTCAAGGCTACTATTTCGAGGATCTGGAGGTGGGCATGACCGCCTCCTTCGCCAAGACCATCACCGAGGCGGATATCGCCAACTTCGCGGGCGTAACCGGGGACTTCAACCCCGTTCACGTCAACGAAGAATATGCCAGGCCAGCCGGTTTCACCGGCGTATCGCCCACGGCATGCTCACCGCCGGGCTGATCTCCACCGTGCTGGGAACCCACCTGCCCGGACCCGGTGCCATCTATGTGAGCCAGGACCTGAAGTTCCATGCACCGGTATTTCCGGGGGATACCGTGCATGCCGAAGTGGCCGCCACTCCATGGACCCGGCGTCGTTGCGCGTGGTCATGGATACCCGGTGCCGGGTCAAGGGGCGGGATGTCCTGACGGGCGAGGCGGTGATCCTCGTACCGTCCAAGACCGAGTAAATTTCTCCTGATTCAGATCAAGTGGCGGGTGAGGCGCTTAGGTAACCTGACGCGTTAGTTATGAGCGGCGCTACCGGTTCCGCCCGAACATGCGGGAATCCATCAGCGTTACTTCCGCAGGATGGGTTGGTACGAGCGGTTTGGGGCCTTACTAACCTCACTAGTTAGGAACGAAAAGCAGCCATTTGCCAATCGCGCCGACGCGCAAGGAGCGTCAGATGCTGAGTCCCCTGTTGAGCGTTCAGGAAACCGAGCGGGAGCCGCATGTGCTCGACCGCCTCATGCACGCCTGGGCCGCGCGCTTCACCGGCGGCCTGTCGCCGGGGTCGTTGGGATTGGCCTATCTGGACTGGCTGGTCCACTTGTCCCTGCATCCCGGCAAGCAGGGCCAACTGGTGGAGAAGTATTTCCGCAAGTGGGCGCGCCTTGGCGTCTACGGCCTGCGCTCGTCCACCAACCCGGACGAGCCGCCCTGCGTGAAGCCCCTGGCCCATGACCACCGCTTCAGCGACGAGAATTGGGACAACTGGCCGTTCAATATCATCTATCAGGGTTTTCTGCTCTCCCAGCAGTGGTGGCACGTCGCCACCACCGGCGTGCGGGGCGTGCAGCCCCATCACGAGGAAGTGGTCAACTTCGTCGCCCGCCAGCTTCTGGATATCTGGTCGCCGTCCAATTTCCTGCCCACCAACCCGGATGTCCTGAAACAGACCTTCGAGGAAGGCGGGCAGAACCTGTGGCGCGGCTTCGAGAATTTCATGGACGATCAGCAGCGCAAGCTGTTCGGCGAGCCGCCCCCGGGGGTCGAGGAATGGAAGGTGGGGGAAAACCTGGCCACCACGCCCGGCAAGGTGATCTACCGCAATCAGCTGATCGAGCTGATTCAGTACGAACCCAGCACCAAGACCACCTATCCGGAGCCGATCCTGTTCGTGCCGGCCTGGATCATGAAGTACTACATCCTGGACCTGCGGCCCAAGAAGTCCCTGGTGGAGTATCTGGTGGGCAAGGGTCACACCGTGTTCATGATCTCCTGGAAGAATCCGGGCACGGACGAGCGCGACCTGGGCATGGAGGACTATCGCGGCTGGGCGTGATGGCGGCCATGGACGTCGTCTCCAAGGTGGTGCCGGACCAGAAGATCCACGCCGTGGGCTACTGCCGGGCGGCACGCTGCTCACCTGGCCGCCGCCGCCATGGCCCGGGACGGCGACGACCGCCTAAAGAGCATGACTCAGTTCGCCGCCCAAACCGACTTCTCCGAACCCGGGGAGCTGGATCTGTTCATCGACTAGTCCCAGGTGGCTTGGTTGGAGGACGTGATGTGGGAGAGCGGCTACCTGGAAAGCCGCCGCATGGCCGGCGCCTTCCAGCTGCTGCGGTCCCAGGACCTGGTGTGGTCGCGCATGGTCCACGACTACCTGCTGGGCCGCCGCGCCAAGGTCATCGATCTCATGGCCTGGAACGCCGACGCCACGCGGATGCCCTACAAGATGCACGGCGAATACCTGCGCAAGCTGTTCCTGCACAACGACCTGGCCGAAGGCCGCTACGACGTGGAGGGCCAGCCCATTCATATCGGTGACATCCGGGTGCCGATTTTCTCCGTGGGCACCAAAAAGGATCATATCGCTCCCTGGTGGTCGGTATACAAGATCAACCGGTTCGCGCGAACGGACGTGACTTTCTGCTGACCACTGGCGGCCACAATGCCGGCATTATCACGCCGCCGGGCCA
>CAVQFO010000056.1:0-40961 GCA_963711725.1 uncultured Gammaproteobacteria bacterium
CAGAACTGGACGATATCTGGTCCAAGGCCAACGTGGTCAAGCAGACCGAGGCACCGGAAAAGCGCACTCCGCGTTACCGGGCACACAACTGGAACCGCAAGAATGAAAGCCGGGGCGGCATGGCGCTGTTCTGTGCCAAGGACAGCCCCATGCAGGTCAAGGTGGGCGAGCTGGTGGCCTACGGGCCGTCCAAGATCCAACCGGGCAAGGACTGGCGGATCGGCACCATTCGCTGGCTGCGAACCCGTCCCAACGGCGGACTGGAGCTGGGCATCAAACACTTGGCGGACGACGCGCTGGCCGCCGGAAGCAAAGCCGTCAGGGGCCCCGGCTCCGGGGCGGAGTATTTCCGCGCGATCTTCGTGCCGCGGGTCAATCCACTGGTTCAGGAAGCGACTTTGCTGACGCCAGCCGCCGTCTACGATGTAGGCACGGTGCTGAAACTGAACTTGCGGGAACTGGTGGTCTACGCCCAGCTCACCGAGCTCCTGGAGACCACCCGGATGTACGCCCACTTCCGCTACAAGCTGGTGCAGGCCCCACCCGAGGAGCATGCCGGCCCCTCACCCGGGGCCAAGAGCCCCCTGCGCTGACTCCGGGTCTTGCCGCTGGGCACGCGGCCCCGCCGCGGCCAATCAGTCTTCCTCGTCCTCGTCGCTGCCCGGCTTGGCGGGTGCCACGTAGAACCGGCACAGCCACAATCCGATCTCGTAGAGCATCCAGATAGGCACGGCCAGCAGGATTTGGGAGACCACGTCCGGCGGGGTCAGCACCATGCCGATGAAGAACGCGGCAACCACCACGTACGGTCGCTTCTGAGCCATGGCCTGACGGGTCACAACCCCGGTCTTCACCAGCAGAATCGTGCCGATGGGGACCTGGAAAGCGGCGCCGAAGGCGAAAAACAGGGTCAGCACAAAGCTCAGGTACTCGCCCATGTCGGTCATGGGGAGCACACCTTCGGGCGCGATGCTGGTGAAGAATTTGAAAATAAGCGGAAACACGACGAAGTAGGCAAACGCCGCGCCGGTATAGAACAGCGCCACGCTGGCGGCCATCAGCGGCCAGACGAGGCGGCGCTCGTGTTTGTACAACCCCGGGGCAACGAAGGCCCAGAGCTGATAGAGCAGGTAGGGCATGCACACGAAGATCGCCACGATCAGCGACAGCTTCATGGGGACCAGGAAAGTGTCGGCCACCTTCGTGGCGATCATGTGGGAGCCGGCGGGCAGAACCTTGACCAGCGGACCGGCGAACCAGCCGTACAGCCGCTCCGAGAACGGATAAAGGCACAGGAAGATCGCGATCACTACGATGGCGCTGCGCATCAGCCGACTGCGCAACTCCAGCAAGTGACTCAGAAAGGGTCGTTCGGCGTCCTCGGACTCGATCTCAGCCTTCTCCGCCATGCCGCGGCTCATCCTTTACTTTGGTTATATATGCCGTGGATTCGTCGGTGTTCGGTTCGGCGGGGGCCTCGGCCGCCGGCTGCTCGGCCGCCGGCTGCTCGTCGGCCGCCCGCGTCGGAGTCGGCTCCGACTCACCCTTGGCGTCATTGTCGGATTCCGGCGGTTTGATGGGACCGGCGGCATCCTCGGACAACTGCTGCCGGATCGCATCGCGGGCGCGCTTGAGCTCTTCCAGCTCCAGCTCCCGCTCGATATCGGAGCGCACGTTGGAATACATGGCCCGGGCCCGCCCCACCCAGAGCCCGAGAGTGCGTGCCACCTTGGGCAGACGCTCCGGGCCGAGCACGATCAGGCCGACCACGAGCAGCAGGAACAGCTCGGTAAAGCCGACGTCGAACATTCAGTCAGTCTTTTTGTCGGAGGGAAAGAACACCACTCAGGAAGAGTGGTGCTCCTTGGTCTCGCGCTGGGCCTGCTGCGCCGGGGCGGATTCACCCTCGTTCGACTCCAGCTTGCCGCGCTCCTCGTCGTCCTTCTTCTCGCCTTCATTCATGGCGGAGCGGAAGCCTTTCACGGCGCCACCCAGATCATTGCCGATGTTGCGAATCTTCTTGGTGCCGAAGATCAGCAGCACGATCAGAAGGATCAACAGCAGCGAACCGACACTCATGCCACCAAAACCCATGACTACTCTCCCGCGGGACCAACCCGCTCTTATGGTTTGCGCCTGGACGCCTTTTCCTCGATACCCGATGTACCGAATCGGCGTTCCAGTTCTTCCAGCACCGCGTCGGCGGGAATGTCGAGCGCGGCGAGCATGACCATGCTATGGAACCACAGATCGGCGGTTTCATAAACAATATGATCACGTTCGCCATCCTTGGCCGCCAGAACTGTTTCGGTGGCCTCTTCGCCCACCTTTTTCAGTATGGCGTCCAGCCCCTTGGCATAGAGGCCGGCCACATAGGAACTCTTGGGATCAGCCGCCTTGCGTTCACGCAGGACGGCTTCCAGACGTTGAAGGACATCATTCATCGCGCGGGCCCTCGGGCTTGTAGATCTGCGCCGGGTCCTTGAGGACGGGATCGACACTCTCCCAGCCCGCGTCGCCGAGCCGCTGAAAGAAACAGCTCTCTCGTCCAGTATGACAGGCAACGCCGCCGATTTGTTCCACGCACAAGAGGATAACATCGGCATCGCAATCGGCGCGGATTTCGCGCACCCTCTGCACGTGGCCGGACTCCTCGCCCTTGCGCCACAGCCGGCCCCGGGAACGGGACCAGTATACCGCCCGGCCGCTTCGGGCCGTTTCGGCCAAGGCCTCGCGGTTCATCCAGGCGAACATCAACACCCGGCCGGATTCGGCATCCTGGGCAATGGCCGGGATCAGGCCGTCGGCGTTCCACGCAAGCTGATCGAGCCAGACCTCGCTCACGCCGCGCTCTCCCCGGCCAGGCGCCTCACCTCTATGCCTGCCTCGGCCATATACGCCTTGGCTTGCTCCAGCGTGTACTCGCCGAAATGGAAAATGCTGGCGGCCAGCACGGCATCCGCTTCACCCACCAGGATCCCATCCACCAGGTGCTGCAGGTTGCCCACGCCGCCGGAGGCGATCACGGGCACTTCCACGGCGCGGCTGATGGCACGGGTCAGTTCCAGGTCGAAGCCTTCCTTGGTGCCGTCGCGATCCATGCTGGTCAGCAGGATCTCGCCGGCGCCGGCCTCCGTCATTCGCCGCGCCCAGTCCACGGCATCCAGCCCGGCCGACTTGCGGCCGCCGTGGGTAAAAACTTCCCAGCGCGGCTCCTCGTCGTCGCGGCTGACGCGCTTGGCGTCGATGGCCACCACGATGCACTGGGAGCCGAAGCGATCCGCGGCCTCGGCCACGAATTCCGGGCGTTTGACCGCGGCGGTATTGATCGAAACCTTGTCGGCGCCGGCATTGAGCATGCGGCGGATATCCACCAACTCGCGAATCCCGCCGCCCACCGTCAGGGGAATGAACACCTGGCCGGCCACCTGCTCCACCACGTGGGCCATGGTGTCGCGATCCTCGGCGCTGGCGGTGATATCCAGGAAGGTGATTTCATCCGCACCGGCCGCGTCGTAACGCCGGGCGACTTCCACGGGATCGCCGGCGTCGCGGATGTCCACGAACTTGACCCCTTTCACCACGCGGCCGTTGTCCACGTCGAGGCAGGGGATCAGGCGTTTGGCTAGGGGCATGAAATCCTCGAGGCTGTTGAAGCCGATCTACACGAGACGGTAAGCGACACCGGGCACCGTCTTGTCAGGCGGGCGTCTGGCCCAGTTCCAAGGCCAGGCGCTGGGCTTCCCGCAAATCCAGGGAACCCTCGTACAAGGCCCGCCCGACAATGGCGCCGAATACCCCGTCCTTGGAGGCTTCGCAAAGTTCGCGTACGTCATCCATGCTGCTGACGCCGCCGGAGGCGATCACGGGAATGGTGACCTTGCGAGCCAATTCCCGGGTGGCGCCGGTGTTGACGCCCCGCATCATGCCGTCCCGGCCGATGTCCGTGAATACCAGCGCCTCCACGCCAGCCTCCTCGAAACGCACGGCCATGTCGACGGCATCGTGCTTGGAAAGCTTGGACCAGCCTTCCACGGCCACTTTACCATCGCGGGCGTCCAGGCCGACGATGATGTGGCCGGGAAACTCCAGGCAGGCGTCGTCGACGAAGTGCGGCGCGCGAACGGCCTGGGTGCCGATGATCACATAGTCCACGCCCACGTCCAGATAGGTCTGGATGCTGTCGAAATCCCGAATCCCGCCGCCCACCTGGATTTCCACATCCGGGAACGTCTCGGAGATGCGGCCGATGATATCGGCGTTGACGGGGAATCCGGCCACGGCACCGTTGAGATCCACGATGTGGATACGCTTGCTGCCGGCCTCGATCCAGCGTTCGGCCATGGCGACCGGGTCGTCGGAGAACACGGTCTCATCGTTCATGTTGCCCTGGCGCAACCGGACGCAACGTCCGTCTTTCAGATCGATGGCGGGTATCAGAAGCATAAAATCTCTCGCTATCGCTATGCGGTGCCGTCCCAGCGGACGAAGTTCGCCAGCAGGTCGAGCCCGGCATGCTGGCTTTTCTCAGGGTGGAACTGCGTGGCGAATATATTCTCGCGGGCCACCGCCGCAGTAAAGTCGATTCCGTAGTTGCTGGTGCCGGCCACGTCCGCAGGGTCGTCGGGCACGGCGTAATAGCTGTGCACGAAATAGAACCAGCTGTCGTTGGGAATGCCCCGCCACAGTGGATGATCCCGATCGCGGTGCACCCGATTCCAACCCATGTGCGGAACCTTGAACCGGCCCGGCACGTCGGCCAGGGCGGTGCCGAAGTACCGCACGCGGCCAGACACGAGACCGACCGCGTCGATGCCCCGGTTTTCCTCGCTGTGGCCCAAAAGCGCCTGCATGCCCAGGCAAATCCCGAGAAAGGGTTTGGTCTCGGCCACTTCCCGGATCACCTGCAGCAATTCCAAGCGCCGCAACTCGCTCATGCAATCGCGAATGGCGCCCACACCGGGAAACACGACCCGGTCGGCGCGGCGGATGTGCTCGGGGTCGTAGGTCACCTCCACCCAGTCGTTGCCGCAGACGTACTCCAACGCCTTGGACACCGAACGCAGGTTGCCCATCCCGTAGTCGATCACTGCAATGGTAGCCATCGAAGCTCAGCCTAAAGAAATTCTGGAAACGATCAAGCGTGACGAACCGCCGCCGGCGCACAAGGCGTGGGCGGCTCACTCACCGGAGCCGTATCGTTATAGATGCCCTTTGGTTGAGGGGGTGACGTCCGCCATGCGCGGATCAGGCTCAGCCGCCATGCGCAGCGCCCGACCGAAGGCCTTGAACACCGTTTCGATGATGTGGTGGGTGTTGCGCCCGCGCAGGCTGTCGATGTGCAGCGTCATCTGGGCGTGATTGACCAGCCCCTGGAAGAATTCCCGAAACAGATCCACGTCGAAACCACCGACCGTGGCGCGGGGGAAATCCACGTGGTATTCCAGGCCAGGGCGGCCGGAGAAATCCACAACCACCCGCGACAAGGCTTCATCCAACGGGCAATAGGCGTGACCGAAGCGGCGAATGCCCTTCTTGTCGCCCAGAGCCTGACGCAGCGCCTGGCCCATGGTAATGCCCACATCTTCAACGGTGTGGTGCGCGTCGATGTGCAAGTCGCCCTGGGCCCGGATGTCCAGATCGATCAACCCGTGGCGGGCCACCTGATCCAGCATGTGCTCCAGAAAGGGCACGCCCAGGTCAAATTTGGCGCTGCCCCGCCCGTCCAGATTAAGGCTGACCTGAACCTGGGTTTCCAACGTATCGCGCTCGACGCTCGCCGTTCGCTCCGCCATGGCTTGCTTGCCGTCCTTCTAGGGATGCCCGAACAAGGTTCGGATCATAGCACAGGCCGCGCGGGTTCCGAGCGCCGCCGGAGGCCTTTCAGGCTCAGGCCTCCGGCGGCGTGCGCAGCCAGAAAGTCACGGGGCCGTCATTGGTCAGACTGACCTGCATGTCCGCGCCGAAGAGGCCGCTGGCCAACCGCTCCGGCGGCAGCCGCTTGCCGGCCTCCGCCAAGAGATGATCAAACAGACGGCGGCCGTCTTCAGGCGCGGCAGCGGGCGTGAAGCTGGGCCGATTGCCCTTGCGGGTGTCGGCCGACAGGGTGAATTGGGGCACCAACAGGAGGGAACCGTCGCTGTCCATCACCGAGCGGTTCATGCGCCCCTGATCGTCGGCAAACACCCGATAGGCCAGCAGCCGCTCCAGCAGTCGGTCGGCCTCAGTCTCGGAATCGCCCTTCTCGACGCCGACCAGAACCAGGAGGCCCGAGCCGATGATTCCGACCACCTCGCCCCGAACCCGAACCTCGGCCTGTGTCACCCGCTGCAACAAACCAATCATTGCACAATCTTTTCTCTATTGTTAACAGAGCGTTACACAACCCGCAAAAAGTTCCCAACCCGGTCCCGCCAAAGTCGATCTTCAGATAATTCTTACAAAGCCGATCGCCGTTTACTTACAGAAAGCCGCCCGACTGGGTGGCACTATAAGGACCGTCACCGATTTCAGGGAAGCTCTTCGCCACGGACGGCGTCGGAACTAAAAACACAAAAAGGACCGGCGCAGAAGAAAAAAACGGAGTTGTCTTTCCCAGGAAGGGGATGCGCAGATCACCTCCAGCCAAGTGAACGTATGTCAGGCCGGCGCAACGGATGCGCCGGTTTTTTTATGCCTGTCCGCGGGGCGCGGAGGGCCCGCGCCCATAACGCCCGCTTACTTCGGCGGCTTCTGTTCTTCGTTGAGGTCCTTCGCCATCTTGGCCCAGTCCTGAAGCGTGTCCTGGGCGCGCTGCGCCGCCTGCTGCCAAGCTTCCAGAACCTGATGGGTTTCACTATCCCAATTGGTGGCAAGCTGCGAGGGATCCAGCGTCTTGACGCTCTCGAACCAGGCACTCCAGAGCTGGCTCTGGGCTTCGGTCCAGCCCTTCATCATCTCCTGAACCTGCTCGGCCCACTTGGTGACGGCCTCCGGCGCGTTCTCCTTGTCGGTCACCTTGTCGGACCAGCGGCGCGTCCACGCGGATTGTGCCTCCAGCGCCTGGCGCACGGATTTCTCCCAGGCCTCGAGATTGTGGCGGTAGTCTTCCTGGCCTTGCTCGGAGCCCGGAGCGGCCCGCCCCCCGAACCCCTTAACCGCGTCCATCCAGTTGTCCCACATGCGGTGCTGCATGTCGGTCCAGGTGCTGACCATCTCCTCCATTTGCTTGTTCCAGTCCATCCTACCCCTCCTTAGTATTGATGCAGTCCGGCACGCCTTTATTGATGCCCTAGATATTCTCGGCCGCTGCCTATTGTACAGTGGTTACCGCCGGTGTTGTCACGAACGGGACCGAGGGAGATACCGAACGCTCACCCGGCCGACGGCGGGCCCCGTG
Organism: uncultured Gammaproteobacteria bacterium; assembly: GCA_963711725.1. GTDB lineage: Bacteria > Pseudomonadota > Gammaproteobacteria > Nitrococcales > Aquisalimonadaceae > CAVQFO01. Next base: position 7,379 of record CAVQFO010000056.1, read on the forward strand.
TATAATCGCGCCGAGGCCCCTCCCCGCATTCCAGAACAAGGCCAATGAAAATCGGTTTCAATCCCGTCCATGTGCTGATCCCCGTGCTGCGCGCCCTGTCGTGGATGCCCCTGGGCCTGGCCCACGCTCTGGGTACGCTGCTGGGCGCCGCCATGGCGCGCATTCCCAGCAAGGCCCGCCGGGATGCGCGGGTGAATCTCGATCTGTGCTTCCCCGAACTGGCGCCCACCGAGCGGGAACAGCTGTTGCGGCGGACATTCGTTGAATTCGGAAAATCCATCTTCGAAACGCCCCTGTTCTGGTTCGGGCGCTACTCCCGTATCGAAGGCCTGATCACCAATCCGGAAATCATCGAAGTTGGGGAACGGCTGCTGGAAAAGGGCCGGGGGCTGATCGTCGCCGCACCCCACCTGGGCGCCTGGGAACTGGTGAACGTGTTCGCCGCCCGGCGGCTGGCGGTCAGCGTGCTCTACCGGCCGCCCCGGGACCCCCGGCTGGAACCCCTGCTGGTGGCCCGCCGGGAACACACCGGGGCGCGCACGTTTCCCGCCACGCCCAGCGGTATCCGCGGCATCTACAAGGCGCTGGGCCGAGGGGAGACCATCGGCATTCTTCCCGACCAGGAACCCCGGGCCAGCGGCGTGTTCGCGCCCTTCTTCGGGGTGCCCGCCAAGACCATGACCTTGCTCCCGCAGATGGCACGCCGCAGCGGCGCGCCGGTGGTCTTCGTATTCGCGGAACGATTGCCCCGGGCGCGGGGCTTTCGGATTCATGTCCGCGAGGAATCGGAGGCCGGCCTGAGGGATGCCGACCCGGTGGTGGCCACCACCGCCCTCAACCGGGAAATCGAGGCCTGCGTGGGCCTGGCTCCGGCCCAGTATCAGTGGCTGTACCGCCGATTCCGCGAGCGACCGGACGGGGGCAACAGCCCCTATCGCCGAAAGCAGGCATAACCTCAGCGCCGAAGGCGCTTCAGGAACACGCTCATCTCCTTGACGGCCTGCTTGTCGCCGTTGGCCTCGGCCACTTCTATCCCCCGTACGTAGGCTGATTCCGCCTCGGCGTCCCGCCCAGCCTCGACCAGGGCCTTGCCGTAGGCCTTCCAGGCCGCCGAATAGTCGGGCTTCTGCCGCACCGCTTCCGCAAGATGCACCGCCGCCGTTCCCGAATCACCTTCGCTCAGATAGGCATTGCCCAAGCTCAGCCGTAGCAAGGGACTGTCCTGGCCCTTTTCCAACATCGCTTCCAGGTTCTTGATCATGGACATGGGCATCGCCCTCCACTGCTTCGCGTCGAAACCATGATGAAGACGCGGGGAATCGGAGAAAAGAGGTCGGTCGGCCGCGGTGCTGCTCGGGCTCGCGTCGAGCACCCGAGTCACGCTCCGGGCGGATCGAGGGAACGCGCCGGCATCAGCGGCGCCAGAAGGCGGGCGTGAACAATACCAGAACGGTGAACACTTCCAAACGCCCCATGAGCATGGCCAGGGAAAGCGCCCACTTGGCGGTGTCGGTGATGTTGCCGAAACCGTTGCTCACGGACCCGAACGCAATACCCAGGTTGTTCATGGCCATGACGACGGATGAGAAGGCCGTGACCTGGTCCAGCCCGGTGCCCATCACCACCAGCAGGATAACGGCGAACACCGCCATGTACGTGGCGAAGAATCCCCACACGGCGGTGGTGACCTGGTCGTCCACGGCCCGATTGCCCAGTTTCACCAGGAACTGGGCCTGGGGATGAATCAGCCTCAGCAGTTCGCGGTAGCCCTGGCGTAGCATGAGCTGGAATCGCACCACCTTGATGCCGCCGGCGGTGGACCCCGCGCAACCGCCGATGATGCTGACAAACATCAGCAGCACCGGCAGGAAGCTGGGCCAGTTGTAGTAGTCCGTGCTGGCCAGGCCCGTGTTGGTGATGAAAGTCATCACCTGGAAGATCGCGTGCCGCAAAACCTGGGCGGGCGGCACCGCGCCGGTGTTCAGCAACTCCAGGGAAACGATGATCACAGAGATGATCACCACCCCCAGATAGAAGCCGAACTCGGGATCGGCAAGGTAGGCGCTGAGCTTGCGATAGCGCCAGGCGGCGAAGTGCAGGGCAAAGTTCACACCCGCCAGGAACATGAACACCGCACCGATCATATCCAGTACGGGACTGTTGTAGTACGCCATGCTGGCGTCGTGAGTGGAAAAACCGCCGGTGGCCAGGGTGGAAAAACTGTGGCCGATGGCGTCGAAGGGGGTCATGCCGCCCAGCCAGTATGCCAGGGCGCAGGCCACCGTCAGTCCCAGATAGATGTACCACAAGGCCTTGGCCGTCTCGGCGATGCGCGGCGTGAGTTTGGCATCCTTGATCGGGCCGGGGGTTTCCGCCCGATAGAGCTGCATGCCACCAATCCCCAGCATGGGCAGGATGGCGACGGCCAGCACGATGATGCCCATGCCGCCCAGCCAGTTGAGCTGTTGCCGGTAGTAAAGAATGGAGGGCGGCAGATGGTCGATGCCGTGGATGACCGTGGCACCGGTGGTGGTCAGGCCGGACATGGTCTCGAACACGGAATCCGCCAGGCCCATGTGGGGGTTCTTGGCCAGCATGAAGGGCAGCGCACCGGACAGGGCCAGGGCCACCCACATGGCCGTCACCACGAAGAAACCGTCGCGGGTACGCAGGTCCCGGCGGTAGTGGCGCACCGGCAGCCACATGACGAAACCGGCGACCAGCACGAGGCCGAATGCGACGATGAACGGCAGGGAGGCGCCGTCCTCGGTAATCACCGAGACAACCACCGGCGGCAGCATGGTGAAGCTGAACACCATGAGCAGCACGCCGAGAATGCGTTGTACCGCGGGGAAGTGCACGGCCTCAGGCCCCTCGTGCGTCGCGAACGCGATGGAGGGCCAAGGCCGGTTTCACCCTGTTGACCATCTCAACCATGGGCCACGTATCGATTCCCGTTGTTGTTATCACCCGGCCCCCTCGTGGCTCCGCGCGACCGACGTTCGGCGCCGCGAGGCCTATATGAAGGTGACCCCCACCTGGAACAGGCGCTCGACCTCGCGCACGCGGGCCTTGTCCACCAGGAAGAGGATCACGTGATCCTCCGATTGGATAATGGTGTCGTGATGCGCCATCAAAACCTCGTCGCCCCGCACGACGGCACCGATGGTGGTGCCTTCGGGCAACGGGATTTCCTCGACCTTGCGGCCCACCACTTTGGAACTGCCCGGATCACCGTGGGCAACGGCTTCGATGGCCTCGGCAGCGCCACGGCGCAGGGAATGCACCATGACCACGTCGCCCCGGCGCACATGGGCCAGCAAACTGCCGATGGTGGCCTGCTGGGGAGAGATGGCGATATCGATGTCCTCGCTGCCCTGGACCAGATCCACGTACGCGGGGCGGTTGATCAACGACATTACCACCCGGGCGCCCAGGCGTTTGGCGAGCATGCCCGAGAGGATATTGGCCTCATCATCGTTGGTCAGGGCGCAGAACACGTCGGTGTTCTCGATATTCTCTTCCACCAGCAGGTCTTCATCGGCGGCGTCGCCCAGCAGGACGATGGTCTTGTTCAGCTCCTCGGCCACATTGCGGGCGCGATCGCGGTTGTGCTCGATGATCTTGACCTGGTAGCGCCCTTCCAGTGCCTGGGCCAGGCGCTTTCCGATGTTGCCCCCGCCGGCGAGGATAATGCGCTTGACCGGCTTGTCCAGCTTGCGCAGCTCGCTCATTACCGCCCGGATATTCTTGCGCGCGGCAATGAAAAACACCTCGTCGCCGGCCTCGATGACAGTATCGCCCTCCGGAATGATGGGCTTGCCGCGCCGGAAAATGGCTGCCACGCGGGTATGAATGCCGGGCATGTGTTCCCGCAGGGTGCGCAGCTCCTGGCCCACCAGGGGACCGCCGTAATAAGCGCGCACACCCACCAGACGCACCTTGCCGCCGGCGAAATCCAGCACCTGCAAAGCGCCGGGATGTTCAATCAGGCGCTTCACGTATTGAGTGACGAGCTGTTCGGGGCTGATCAGCACGTCGATGGGAAGGGCATCCGGCGAGAACAGCTGGGGATAGCTCAGGTATTCCACGGCGCGGACCCGGGCGATCTTGGTGGGCGTGTGGAACAGCGTGTAGGCCACCTGGCAGGCGATCATGTTGGCCTCGTCACTGTCGGTGACGGCGATGATCATGTCGGCGTCGTCGGCGCCGGCCTGCATCAGGATCGGAGGGTGGGTCGCGTTGCCGAATACCGTACGCAGGTCGAGACGATCCTGCAGGTCCTGCAGGACTCGGCGGTCCACATCGACCACCGTGATGTCGTTGGCCTCGCTCGCCAGATTCTGCGCCAGCGAGCTGCCGACCTGACCCGCGCCCAGGATTATGATTTTCATAGCGGCGATAAGTTACGGCAGTCCGGTCCAGAAGTGAAGCGCGATACAGAGCGCAGCGGTCTCACATGGCGTCCTTCGGGTCGATGCCCAGCGACTTCAGTTTGCGATACAAATGCGTGCGCTCCATTCCCGACAACTTGGCCAGTTCTCCCACGCTGCCTCCCGCCTCACGCAATTGATGCTGGAAATACATGCGTTCGAACGCCTCGCGGGCCTCACGCAAGGGCAGATCCAGCGGCACACCGCTGACGGCGGCACCCGCTGCCGGCGGAAGCGCCAGCCCGGTCGCTGAACCCAGTGCCGCCTCCACCTCGTCCACGTCGACCTCCGGCCCATGCCCCAGAATCAGCAGGCGCTGGACCAGGTTCTTGAGCTCGCGGACGTTGCCCGGCCAGGAATAGTTTCTCAGACGGTTCTGGGCACCCACGGTGAAGTGCCGATAGGGCAGGTTGTCGTGGGCCACGAAATAGTCCACATACGCGCCCAGAAGCTCCGGCACGTCCTCGGCGTATTCCCGCAACGGCGGCACGCGCAGCGGCACCACGTTCAGATGATAGTAGAGATCCTCGCGGAAACGCCCCGCCTTGACCTCCGCCTCGAGGTCGACCCGGGTCGCGGCGATGATACGAACGTCCACGTTCACCGGCTCGGCACCGCCCACACGGTTGAACTCCTGGCTGTGCAGCGCACTGAGCAGGCGAGCCTGAACCTGCATATCCAGGTCGGCGACTTCGTCCAGGAACAGAGTGCCGTTATTGGCCTGTTCCAGCCGCCCGTAGACCACCTTTTCACCCTCTTCACCGCCGAACAATTCGGCGGCGGCCGTCTGCCCGGCCAGGGAGCCGGCGGCCACTTCCACGAAGGGGCCGTTGTGACGCGGGCTGCAACGATGAAGGTAGCGGGCCATTAAGCGCTTGCCGGTACCGGCCTCGCCGCTGACCAAGACCCAGCTGTCGTGGCTGGCGATGCGTTTGACCTGCTCGCGGAGCTGCTGCATGACACGACTGCGGCCCACCGGTTCCACCAGGTCACCGGCCTTTTCGCGCAGGCCGCGATTCTCCCGGGCGAGCTTGTCCACCTCCAGGGCGCGCTCTACGGTGAGCAACAGCTTGGCCAGCGACAGGGGCTTTTCAATGAAATCGTAGGCGCCCAGCCGGGTGGCCTCCACGGCGGTTTCCACCGTGCCGTGGCCGGACATCATCACCACCGGGCACGGCAGCTCTCCGGTGTCGCCGGTCCACTCCTTGAGCAGCGTGATGCCGTCGACACCGGGCATCCAGATATCCAGCAGGATGAGGTCGGGGCGCCGCTGCCGCAGTGCATGCCGGGCCTCTGCGGCGTCGGCGGCCACCTGCACCTGGTAGTCCTCGTCCTGCAGGATTTCCTGCACCAGACTGCGAATATCCGGTTCGTCGTCCACCACCAGGATATGGGGCGCCGTCATACGTAGTCCTCCCGCGTCGAAGCGCCGGCGGACTCCGCCTGCCCCTCTCCCAGCGGCAGGCATACCGTGACTTGAGCGCCGTCGGCGAGATTCTCGGCTGTAATCATGCCGTTGTGCTCCTCCACGATCTTCTTGACGATGGGCATACCCAGGCCGGTGCCACGCGGCTTGGTGGTCACATAGGGTTCGAACAGGCGGCCCATCACATCCTCGGCGAAGCCGGGCCCGTAGTCACGCACCCGCAGTTCCACACCTCTGAAACGTTCGCTGTCCAGCGCCCGGGTACCTAGTTCCAGACGGCATGGGCTCTGCTCGGCACAGGCCTCCAGCGCATTCTTGATCAGATTGTGCAACAACTGACGCATGCGCCCGGGGTCGACGGCCACCCGGGGCAGATCCGGCGCCAGGTCCAGCACCAGATCCGGGCGGTGGGGACTGGCGCGATAGAGATCAATCACTTCGCTCACCAAGGCATTGAGGTCCACGGGCTCGAACTCGGTGCGGGCGGGGTGAGCATATTCGGTGAACGCGTTAACCATCTTCTTCATGGCGTCCACCTGCTGGACGATCGTGTGCGTCGCCCGCTCCAGCACCTCCGCATCCTTGCCCTTCATGGTTTTGAGGTACTTGTGGCGCAGACGTTCCGCCGAGAGCTGGATAGGCGTCAGCGGGTTCTTGATTTCGTGGGCCAGGCGCCGGGCGACCTCGCCCCAGGCGGCGTCACGCTGCGCCTGGATCAGGGCGGTGACGTCGTCGAACACGATCACGAAACCACTGCGCCCGGCCAGCGTGGCGCCGCTGCAAATCAACACCTGATTGCCGTTGGCGCCGGCAATGGTCAACTGATCGCGCCACTCCGGAGCCGCGCCGCGCAGGCGGGCGTCCAGGGCCTCTGCGAAGCCCTCCACGTGGGGGTGCCGGACGGCCAACATGGTCAGCGTTTTGCCGATGCCCTCGCGCATGGACAGACCGAGAATGCCCTCCGCGGCCTGGTTGAAAGTACGCAGGGAGCCGTCCTGGTCCAGCGCCAACACACCGGAAGACAGCCGCGACAACACGGCCTCAAGATAAGCACGCTGGTTTTCCACCTGGATCTGGCTGGTGCGGGCCTGATCGCGGGCACGGGCCACGCGGCGGCTCATGTCGTTGAACGAACGCACCAGGAAACCCATTTCGTCGCGCCCGGCCGGCGGCAGCTGCTTTCCGTACTCACCGGCGGCCACCGCGGCGGTGCCCTCGGCCAGATCGCGGATGGGGGCGACCAGGCGGCGGGCGGCGTAAAACGCGGACCAGACCGCGAACAAGAGGCTAAGCAGGAGGACCAGGGACAAGGTCAGCGAGAATGTGCTCTTCAACGGCTCGGTGAGATAGGTGACTTCCTTGTACTGGGCGTAGGCGGACTGAACCTTTTCGGCCAGATCGTTGAGTCGTGGCGAAATGGGGAACAGCGCCTGAACGATGCGATCGCCGCTGGGCATTTCGGGCCCGGTACTCGGCACCAGCACCCGGATGTTCAAGCCCGAGTTCCCCACCGGGTCCAGGCCCACGTAGGGCCGCCCCTGCCGGACCTGAAGCAGCACGTCCTCTTCGGGTCGATGCGGCAGGATCGCGGCGGTATCGCGGGTACTGGCGGCGATGATGCGGCCGTTGCTTCCCAAGACGGTCAGTTCGGCCGCCTGCATGCGCTCGCGCAGATCGCCCAGTTGCAGGGACACCATGGCGTCGGGAATGGTGGCAAGCTCGCCCGCGGATCGCTGAACCCGGCTCAGCAGTTCGCGCATTCGCATGTCCAGCGAAGCCTGGGACAGCCGCAGCGCATCTTCCATGGCCTGCTGTTCGACCCGGGCACCGAACCAGGTTTCGATTCCCCGCTCCAGAAACTGCATGGAAAAGTAATAGACGACGGAAACGGGCACCACGGCCAGGATCACGAACATCAGTACCAGCCGAACCGTGAGGCGGCTACCCGTCTCGCCTTGGCGGCGCTGGCGGATCAACCGCCAGAGATTCATCGCGATCAGCCCCACCAGGACGGCCAGGGCCACCACGTTGATCACCAGCAGGGGGGTATGCAGGCGCCCGAAGACGGTAGAATTCTCCGTGGCCACGCTCAGCAGGTAGAGCGAGGTGAGCATGAGCACGCACAAGGCGATTCGCAGCCAGGCTTCCTTACGCATGGTCACGTCCCACCAAACGTCGAGGCCTTTGGCCTCCCGGCCGCGGGCCGTTCAAACGATAGGCGGCCGCGGCGCTCATCCGCGAATATCCCAGTGGTGCCAATCGGTGCCCAACTGCCACTCCGGCGACATGTACGCGACGGTACGCAGAGGGTGGGGCAGGGCCTCGATATCCAGGCTGGCCTTGGCGCGGACCCGATAGCGCTCGCCTTGGTTCAACAGGCGCCGGTCCAGCACTGGCAGATCGCGCACCGTGCCCAGGGCAGTGAGGGCGGCGTCGCGGCGCGTGAAGATGCGGCGCTCGCCGGAGTTCAGATTGCGAATCACATAACGCCGGCTGAGAGCGTGATAGCGAATTTCGTAGCGCTGGGACAGATCGGCGATGTTGCTGTCCCATATCCAGTCCCGGGGATGCACGACCTGAATGTGGAGATCGATGGTCAGCGGAACCCCGCTGCCCAGGGCTTCCTCGGCCGCTGGGCTGAGCTGGAAATCGTAGTCGGCACTGAAGTAGAGCACCCCGTCGCGCGCTTTGACCTCGCCGTTAACCAGCCGGAACCCGCCGCTCTGGGCCCACGCCAAGCCGGCCACGGCCATCAGCGCAGCCGTGGCGCAGAGCAGCCGCAACCGTTTCGCCGGCCGCGCGATGGAACGCCCGGCCGCGTTCACCGCTTGGCCACGCTGGCGTAGTAGAAACCGTCCATATCCTGCTCGCCGGGGAGTATCTGCCGGCCCGCGCCGCTTTCCCGCCCACAGGGCAGGGCGAGCGGTTCGATCCGCGCATCCGCGTTTCGCTCCAGGAACGCCGCGATGACCCCCGCGTTTTCGTCCCGAAGTACCGAACAGGTAGCGTAAACCAGCCTACCGCCCGGAACCAGAAGTTCCCAGGCCGCCTGCAGCACCGCCCCCTGGGTCGCCGCCAGCGTGGCAATGTCCTCCGCTCTGCGCAGCATCTTGATATCGGGGTGACGCCGGATCACACCGCTGGCGGAGCACGGCGCATCCAGCAGAATCCGGTCGTAGGGCCGGCCGTCCCACCACTCGGAGGGCTGCGCCGCGTCTCCGGCGAGGACGTCGGCGCGGAGCTTCAGCCGACGGAGGTTCTCGCTCACCCGCTCCAGGCGGTCGGCGTCCACATCCACGGCGGTGAGGGTCGCGACCTCCGGGCAGCGCTCGAGGATGTGTGCGGTCTTGCCGCCGGGCGCCGCGCACAAGTCCAGCACCCGCTGACCCGGTCCGGCGTCGAGCAGGCAGGCCGCGATCTGGGCGGCGGCATCCTGCACGGAGACCCGGCCCTCGGCAAACCCCGGCAGGCGCTCCACCGGCAGCGGCTGCTCCAATACCACCGCATCCGGCGCGATGGCGTGACGGCGGCCCCTCACCCCCATCTCCGCCAACGCCTCTATATAGGTGTCCGGATCCGTGAGGCGCCGGTTCACCCGCAGGGTCATGGGCGCACGGGCATTGTTGCCGGCGGCGATGGCTTCCCAGTCGTCGGGCCAATCGCGGCGCAGGGCATCCAGCAACCACGGCGGATGCGCCAGCCGCGCCGCATCCTCGGCGTCCACGGCTTCGAGCAGCTGGTCCCGCTCCCGCAGGAAGCGCCGCAAGACGGCGTTCAGCAAGCCGCGGGCCCAGCCCTTGCCCAGGTCGCCCACGGCGGCCACCGTTTCCGAGACCGCCGCATGGTCCGGCACCCGCATTTCCAGACACTGATAGAGCCCGATCAACAGCAGGGCGCGGACATCGCCGTCCTTGTCCCGCATGGGCCGGGCCAGGAGACGCGCGGCCACGGCATCCAACCGCCCGTACCAACGCAACGCGCCGAATACCAGCTCCTGGGCCAGGGGACGCCGATCCGCCGGCAGCCGCTGAAGCGCCGGCTCCAGCACGTCCGCCAGGGAGCGCTGGCCGGTGATGACCCGTTGCAGGACGCGGGCGGCGACGGCGCGGGGATTGGCTGCGGCCATGGTTCAGTCGCCCAACCGGGTGCCCGGGGGCAGCGTGCGTCCGTTGAGAAAGGCGGCGACATCCATCGGGCGGCCGCCGGGAAGCTGCAGGTTCAGCAGGCGCAGGAGGCCCTCTCCCGTGGCCACGTCCACGCCCGCCGGCGACGATGCCACGACGGTGCCGGGGGCTGCATTCGCCTCCGAAGCAACGGCGCGGGCCTGTCGAACGCGCAGCACCTGCCCGGCCAGGCGCGTCTGCGCCACGGGAAAAGGGTTGAACGCCCGCACGGCGCGTTCAAGCTCGGAGGCCGGGCGCGTCCAATCCAGTTCCGCCTCGGCCTTGTCCAGTTTGGCGGCATAGGTGGCCGCCGCGTCGTCCTGGTGTTCCGGCCGCAGCTCGCCGGCAGCCAGACGCTCCAGGGCCGGCACCAGCATGCGCGCGCCCAGGGCGGCCAGACGGTCGTGCAGGTCCTGGGCACTGTCCTCGGCGCTGATTTCGCAGGATTCCCACGCCAACATGGGCCCGGTGTCCAGACCGGCTTCCATTTGCATCAGGGTCACGCCGCTGCGGCTGTCTCCGGCCAGCAGCGCGCGCTGAATGGGCGCGGCCCCGCGCCAGCGGGGCAGCAGGGAGGCGTGGATGTTGACGCAGCCCAGACGGGGGATGTCGAGAACGGCTCGGGGCAGCAGCAATCCATAGGCCACCACCACCATCACGTCCGGCTTCAGCGCTGCCAGACGCTCCTGCTCGGCGGGATCGCGAAGCGTGTCCGGCTGCTGGACCGTCAAACCGGCCTCCAGGGCCCGCTGCTTGACCGGCGAGGGCCGGGGCTTGCGGCCGCGGCCGGCGGGCCGGTCGGGCTGAGTGTAGACCGCAACCACGCGGTGGCCGGAATCCAGCAATGCCTCCAGGGCGGGCACGGCAAAATCCGGGGTTCCGGCAAAGACGATATCGAGCGATTGGGACATGGGTTGCTGGCAATTCCTGGTCAGGTGATGCAATCCGGGGCTTCGGGGGCACCCAAACGCCCCGCCCGCCTCGGTGCCACGGACCGGGAAGCGTACACGAAGGGGACCGAAGATAAACCAGGAAACGTGAACGCCCCCACTTCCGGGGGGCGCTCCATCCAATCGGATCGCGTCAGATCATGCTTTGCGCCGGTGCCGGGGGTGTCTCCCCCAAGCGCGCCTGCTTTTCCAGTTTCTTGCGCACGCGCTTGCGCTTGAGCTCGGAGAGATAGTCCACGAACAGCTTGCCGTCCAAGTGGTCGATCTCGTGCTGGATGCACACGGCCAACAGGCCGTCGGTTTCCAGCTCGATGGACTTGCCGTCGCGATCCAGGGCCTTGACGGTCACCGCGTCGGCGCGCTCGACCAGGTCGTAATACCCTGGCACGGACAGGCAGCCTTCCTGCATCTGTTCCGAGCCGCTTTTGGCGACAATCTCCGGATTGATCAGACACAGCGGCTCGGTGCGGTCCTCGGAAATGTCGATGACGATCACGCGCTTGTGCACATCGACCTGGGTCGCGGCCAAGCCGATGCCCGGCGCGTCGTACATGGTTTCAAACATATCCTCCACCAGGCGGCGAAGGTCGTCATCCACCGTTTCGACGGGCGCGGCCCGTGTGCGAAGGCGAGGATCGGGATAGTGCAGAATGTGAAGTAGTGCCATGGTAACGCCGTTGCGGATCGTGATATACAATTGATACGTTTAGTTTAGAAGTAATAATCACCTATAAGCAATTTCAAGCCTACCTCGGGCACAACTCAGGGATTTCAGATGCCAGCCAGGAAACTGATTGGGTTCCTCGCCGCCTTGGTGATTTCCACCGCGGTTTTCGCCAATGCCAACAGCCCGTTGAGGCCGAATCATCCCCAGGAATACACCGTGGTGAAAGGTGACACCCTCTGGGATATCGCCGAGCGGTTCCTCAACAGCCCCTGGCTTTGGCCCGAAATCTGGTACGCCAACCCGGATATCGAGAATCCACACCTTATTTACCCGGGCGACAAGATCAAGCTCGTCTATATAGAGGGCAAACCACGCCTGACAGTTCAACGCGGCGCACCGGGCGGTGTCGTCAAACTGTCGCCCAAGGCCCGGTCCACTCCCATCGACCAGGCCATCGACACCATTCCCATGGCGGCCATACGGCCATTCCTGACCCAGACCCGCATCGTCGATGCCGGGGTACTGGAAAACGCGCCCTACGTGGTCGCCGCCCCGGAGCGCCGCGTCATGGGCAGCGCCAGCGACCGGGTGTACGTGCGCGGCACCGACGCGGCCGACGGCCAAGGCTTCGACATCGTACGCCGAGGCAAGGAATACCGCGACCCCAAGACCAACAAGTTGCTGGGCGTGGAAGCCCGCAATCTGGGCGAGGGCTTGATCCAGCGCAGCGGGGACCCGGCCACCCTGCTGATTACCCGGAGCAACCGCGAGGTGCTCAAGGGCGACCGCCTGCTGCCGGTGCCCGAAGAGGCCATCCCCAGCCAGTTCTTCCCGCGTGCGCCGGACCATCCGGTCAAGGGCCAGATCCTCAGCGTACTGGACGGCGTAAACGAGATCGGCCAATACAACGTGGTCGCCATCAACCTGGGCCGCAGCGATGGCATGAAGGTGGGCGACGTGCTCGCGGTCCTGCGCAAGGGTGAGGTGATCCGCGACACCGTGGGCGACAAGGGCCGCAACGTGAAGCTGCCGAACGAGCGCGCCGGCGAGATGATCGTGTTCCGCACCTTCGGCCAGGTCAGCTACGGCCTGATCATGCGCGCACAGCGGGAAATGCAGGTTGGGGACATCGTTCAAAACCCCTAGGGTCTTGTGGGGCGTGGGGGGATCGAAGAGGTGAATCGGTCCCCCCGCTTCCGCAGCCGATCCATCCCGAGCCCAACACGCACCTAGCTGTTCCCGATCGTACTTGCGCCCGCGAAGCGGGCGGACCACCGCGTAATGGATGACGCAGCCCATATCCCACGAAATCCCCAAACCGACGGCGGACGGCACGCAAGCGCCCCGCCTCCTCCCATTGGCGAGCAACCCATGAATACTGAACGCTGGCTGAGCCTGATCCGCGCCCCCGGGGTGGGCACCGCCGCGGTGCAGGGCTTGCTGGACCACTTTCCGGATCTGAGTCAGGCCGTGGACGCCCCGGCCGCGGAGCTGCGCCGGGCGGGTCTGACCGACAAATCCATCGAGACCCTCACCCACCCCGACCGGGAGGCCATCGCCGCGGACCTTGCCTGGCTTGATGCGCCGGGCCGATTTCTGATCCCGTTCACCGATTCCCGTTACCCGCGCCTTCTGGCCGAGATCCCGTCAGCGCCGCTGGCGCTGTTCGTGCTGGGCGATCCGGAATGCCTGGCCGCCCCGCAGTTGGCCGTGGTCGGGAGCCGCAACCCCACCCCCGGCGGAGCCGACACGGCCTACGGGTTTTCCCGGCACCTGGCGGGCTGCGGCCTGACCATCACCAGCGGATTGGCCATGGGCATCGACGCCGCCGCCCACCGGGGCGCGCTGGACGCCGGCGGCCGCACCATCGCCGTCACCGGCACCGGCCTGGGGCGTGTCTACCCGGCCCGGCACCGCGATCTGGCCCACCGCATCGCCGAACAAGGTGCCCTGATATCGGAGTTCCCGCCCGACGTGGGCGCCCGGCGCGAGAACTTTCCGCGCCGCAACCGCATCCTCAGCGGACTGGCCGTGGGCACCCTGGTGGTGGAGGCCAGCGTCCAGAGCGGCTCCCTGATCACGGCGCGGTACGCGCTGGAACAGGGTCGGGAGGTCTTTGCCATACCCGGCTCCATTCACAACCCGCTGGCCAAGGGCTGCCACGCCCTGATCCGTCAAGGTGCGGCCAAGCTGGTGGAGAGGGCCGAGGAAATCTGGGAAGAACTCCCGGCGCTGTTGATGGTCTCTCCCGGCACGGACCCGGAAACGGTGCCTTCGGAGCCCGCCGAAGACGCCGGGGAAACCCTGGACGAAGAGCACCGGCAGGTGCTGGAAGCCTTGGGCCACGACCCTTCCCCGATGGAAACCATCATCCGCCGGACCGGATTGACGACGGACGTGGTTTCCTCCATTCTGCTGCTATTGGAGCTTCGCGGCTTCGTCACCAGCACGCCCGGCGGGCGTTACGCCAGGCGGAATCCCCAGCCGTAGTCGCGTCGACCCAGGGCAATGGGTTCGGCGCACGTCAGTCCGCCGGATGCGAGATGACTCGCGCGGCCAAACCATAGCCCAGCGATTTCACCAAGGCGGCCAGCGACTGTAAGATAAGCTGAGGTGCGGTGGTTGTTTGAAGGCAGGCCAGACGATGCGGCAACGAAGCCCTTGTGCAGCCTTTGGTGGCTTTTCCGGCCCAGGCTTGTTCGCACGCCGCGTCCGCGCTGCGCTGAGCACCCGACCCTTGGTGAATTGGCCAGGCCAACTGAGGTACTTTTGAGATGAAAGAGAACGTGTTCGACGTCCTGATGTATCTCTTCGAGAACTACATCTACAACGACGACGACGAACCGGAACCGGATCGCGAGTCCCTGGAGTCCGAGCTTTTCGAAGCCGGTTTCCAGCCCCTGGAGATCAGCAAGGCATTCGACTGGCTGGATGCCCTGGCAACGACCCGGGAATTCCCCGAAGGCGCGCTGGAGCACGGGCGGTCGATCCGCGTCTATACCGACGAGGAAACCATCAAGCTCGACGGCGATTGCCGGGGCTTTTTGCTCTTTCTGGAGCAGGTGGGCATACTGACGCCGGCCAGTCGGGAGGTCATTATCGAGCGGATGATGGCCCTGGAAGACGACGAGATCGACATCGAGACACTGAAATGGGTGACCCTGATGGTCCTCTTCAATCAGCCGGGCCAGGAAGAAGCGTACGCCTGGATGGAAAACCTGCTGTTCGATAGCCCCATGCACTTGGTGCACTGAACGCACGGGTTTCCCCCAACAAGGTTGTAGAGACACAGGCGGCCCGCGCAACGGGCCGTTTTCGTTAGACCCGGTCCTCAGTCGTCGAATCCTTCCCAATCCCAATGCGGCTAGTCTCGGAATCATTAACAGGCCCTGATATTTAATGAGCACAAACCTGGTCATTGTGGAATCGCCGGCCAAGGCGAAAACCATCAACAAATACCTGGGCAAGGATTTCCAGGTGCTGGCCTCCTATGGCCACGTGCGCGATCTGGTGCCCAAAGAGGGCGCGGTCGATCCGGACCACGACTTCGCCATGAAGTACGACGTCATCGACCGCAACAGCAAGCACGTGGACGCCATCGCCAAGGCGCTGAAGAAGGCCGACGCCCTTTATCTGGCCACTGACCCGGATCGCGAAGGCGAGGCCATCTCCTGGCATCTGGCGGAGATCCTCCAGGACCGGGGGTTGCTCAAGGACAAACCCGTGCGCCGGGTGGTGTTCCACGAGATCACCAAGCGCGCCATCCAGGACGCCATCGACCATCCCCGCGACGTGTCCATGGACCTGGTGAACGCCCAGCAGGCGCGCCGCGCCCTGGACTATCTCGTCGGCTTCAATCTCTCGCCGCTGCTGTGGAAGAAGATCCGCAGCGGCCTGTCCGCGGGCCGGGTGCAGAGCCCCGCGCTGCGAATGATCGTGGAGCGCGAGCTGGAGATCGAGGCCTTCAAGCCCCGGGAATACTGGACCGTGGAGGCCGACCTCAACAAGGAAAGCCAGCCCTTCGTCGCCAAGCTGCACACGTTCGGCGGCGAGCGCGTCCAGCAATTCACCATCGACAACGGCGACCGCGCCCACGAGGTGGAGAAGACCCTTCTGGATGCAGCCGGCGGCCAGGTCACCGTCGCCAAGGTCGAGAAGAAGCAGCGCCGGCGCAACCCCGCCGCGCCGTTCATTACTTCCACGCTGCAGCAGGAGGCCTCCCGCAAGCTGGGATTCTCCACCCAGCGCACCATGCGCGTGGCCCAGCAGCTCTATGAAGGCGTGGACACCGGCGGCGGCGCCGTCGGTCTGATCACCTACATGCGTACCGACTCGGTGAACCTCGCCGCCGAGGCCATCGACGACATCCGCGACACCATTGCCCAGCGCTACGGCGCCGCAAAGCTGCCGAAGACGCCGCATCAGTACAAGACGCGCGCCAAGAATGCCCAGGAGGCCCACGAGGCCATCCGGCCCACCTCGGCGACCCGCGTCCCCGACGAGATCAAGGCGCACCTGACGGCGGACCAGTACAAGCTCTACGATCTGGTCTGGAAACGGGCCGTGGCCTGCCAGATGATCCACGCCACCATCAATACGGTCTCGGTGGATCTCGCCTGTGGCGAGGGCAACTTCTTCCGGGCCACCGGCTCCACCGTGGAAGACCCGGGCTTCATGGCCGTCTACCAGGAAGGCGTGGACGACTCCAAGGCGGACACCGGCGAGAAGTTCCTGCCGCCCCTCAAGGAAGGCGAGGCCATCGCCCTGGAGAAGATCCGCCCCGAACAGCATTTCACCGAGCCGCCCCCGCGCTACACCGAAGCAAGCCTGGTGCGGGCGCTGGAAGAGCACGGCATCGGCCGGCCTTCCACCTATGCTTCCATCATCTCCACGCTGCTGCAGCGGGAATACGTGGAACTGGACAGCCGCCGCTTCAAACCCACCGACGTGGGCCGGGTGGTCAACCGCTTCCTCACCGAGCACTTCAACCAGTACGTGGATTACGACTTCACCGCCCGCCTGGAAGACGACCTGGACGCCGTCTCCCGGGGCGAGAAGGACTGGGTGCCCCTGATGCGCCAGTTCTGGGGCCCGTTCAAGGAGCAGGTGGTCACCAAGGACGAATCCGTCAGCCGTTCCGACGTCACCACCGAGGAACTGGACGAGGAATGCCCCAAGTGCGGCAAGCCGCTCAAGATCCGCCTGGGCCGGCGCGGCCGCTTCGTCGGCTGCAGCGGCTACCCGGAATGCGACTACACCCGCAACCTGGGCGACGATGCGGCCCAGGAACCGGAAACGCCGGAAGTGGTGGAAGGGCGCACCTGTCCGAAATGCGACAGCCAGCTGATTATCCGCAGCGGACGCTACGGCAAGTTCATCGGCTGCAGCGCCTACCCCAAGTGCAAACACATCGAGCCCCTGGAGAAGCCCCAGGACACCGGCGTGGAATGCCCCGAGTGCAACAAGGGCAGTCTGCTCAAGCGCAAATCCCGCTACGGCAAGATCTTCTACTCCTGCTCACGCTACCCGGACTGCAAATACGCCGTCTGGAACGAGCCGCTGGACGAGACCTGCCCCAAGTGCAAGTGGCCCATCATGACGCTCAAGACCACAAAGCGCCGGGGCACGGAAAAGGTCTGCCCCAGCTGCAAGCATGCCGAACCGGCCGAGGCCGCCGACAGCGAAGCCGGATGAGCTAGCGCGGATGTTTCATCCAGGCTTCCGCCCGATGCTACGTTGCCGCCAGGCGGCGCTGGCACTTGCCGCCGGCGGCGTGGTGGCCTACCCCACCGAAGCGGTGTATGGCCTGGGCTGCGACCCGCTGGATCCGATGGCGTTTGCCCGGCTGCTGGCGCTCAAGGGCCGCGCCCTGCACAAGGGCGTGATCCTGATTGCCTCCGACCGGGAGCAGCTCGCCCCCTATCTGGCGCCGATGCCTCCCGAGCAACAGGCCGAACTGGACGCGACCTGGCCCGGGCCCGTCACTTGGTTGGTCCGCGCCCAACCTTGGGTGCCCCGTTGGCTCACCGGCGGCCGCGACACCCTAGCCGTTCGCGTCACCGACCATCCCCTGGCCGCCGCCCTGTGCGACGAATTCGCCGGCCCCATTGTTTCCACCAGCGCCAACCGCAGCGGCAGCCCGCCGGCACGCACGGCGTTGCGCACCCGTTTTCTGTTCGGAAATCGGTTGGACCGAATAGTGGCGGGCCCCACCGGTGGTCGCAAGCAGCCATCACAGATCCGGGATCTGGCCAGCGGTGCCGTGATTCGCGGATGAAAGGCCAGGCAAGGATTCGCGGTCGACACGACAGATCCTACAATGAACACGAATCGCCGGCAGGAGCGGTCGTGTCGACCGCGAATGGTACCAACTGCGGAGCCCGACCATGAGCCAGCCCAACCCCGACGCCGTCCGGAACTATCTTCTCGACCTCCAGGACCGCATCTGCGCCGCTCTGGAGCACCGCGAGCAGCTCGCGCGCTTTCATGAAGACAGCTGGACCCGGGCGGAAGGCGGCGGCGGCCGCAGCCGGGTATTGAAGCAGGGCGGGGTGTTCGAGCAGGCGGGAATCAACTTCTCCGACGTGCAGGGCGCCGGGCTGCCCGCTTCGGCCACCCAGAATCGGCCGGAGCTGGCCGGGCGCAGCTATCGCGCCATGGGCGTGTCGCTGGTCATCCATCCCCGCAACCCCTACGTACCCACCTCCCACGCCAACGTGCGCTTCTTCATCGCCGAAAAGCCCGGCGCGGAGCCCGTGTGGTGGTTCGGCGGCGGCTTCGACCTCACGCCTTACTACGGCTTCGAGGAAGATGCCGTGCACTGGCACCGGGTCGCCCGGGACGCTTGCCGGCCCTTCGGCGACGACGTCTACCCGCGCTACAAGAAATGGTGCGACGAATACTTCTACCTGCCGCACCGCGACGAACACCGGGGCGTCGGCGGCCTGTTCTTCGACGACTTGAACGATGGCGGTTTCGATCGCTGCTTCGCTTTCCAGAAAGCGGTGGGCGACGCCTATCTCGCGGCCTATCTGCCCATCGTCGACCGGCGCGTCACCCGGGAGTTCGGCGAGCAGGAGCGGGAGTTCCAGCTCTACCGCCGCGGCCGCTACGTGGAATTCAATCTGCTCTACGACCGGGGCACCAAGTTCGGCCTGCAGTCCGGCGGGCGCACGGAGTCCATCCTCATGTCCCTGCCGCCGCTGGTGCGCTTCGAATACGGCTGGACGCCGGAGCCGGGCACCCCGGAAGCGGATCTCTACGAACGGTTCCTGAAACCACAGGACTGGCTGGACAACGTGCCCCGGTAGCGTCCCACGGCAGAAGCCCGGTCACGCCGGTGCCGGGCGTGCTCCATGCATACCCCGCCCTTCCTCGATTTCAAAGGCTGTCCGAGCCCTTTCCGCCGCCCGTGGAATACCCCTAGACTGTCCGGCCATAAAACCTGGTATTGCACTGGGTTTTCAAGCTACTGTCGCTGAACACAGCGACGCTGGCCAATGCCGCGCCGGCGCGGTTGTTTGCCTTGTAACAACATAGCGACCTGTGCGACCACGTCTAGCCGAAGCGAAAAGCCGAACAACAAGGGATTTGGCTATGACCGAGCAAACCGCACACCGAAGCGGTTCGGCCTTTGCTCGACGCTTTCTGGTGATCTGGGTTCCGCTGTGCCTGGTGTCGGCTCTCTTGGCCGTGCTGTTCTACCGTGCCGAGTCGCACGCCATTCTCACCGTGACCCGCCAAGGCGCCAGGCAGGCGGTCCGGCTGGGGGTTCAATCCGTATATTCCGACATCGCCGGGGTGGAATCGGACCTCCTGTTTCTGGCCAACGTGCCGGCCCTGGACCAGTGGCTCGGCGATACCGAGACAGCCTCCCGTCACCGCCTGGAGACGACCTACGAGGGCTTCATGCGGACCAAGCTCTCCTACGACCAGATCCGTCTTCTGAACCTCTCGGGCCAGGAAATCCTGAGGCTGAACTGGAACCAGGGCGAACCCGTCGCCGTGTCCAAGGGCGACCTTCAGGACAAGAGCAACCGCTATTACGTCAAGCCGGCAACAAACCTCCGGCGCAACGGCATCTACATTTCGCCCTTCGATCTCAACGTCGAACACGGTGCCCTGGAACAGCCTTACAAGCCAGTTATCCGCTTCGCCACACCCGTCTACGACAGCGGCGGAGTGAAGCGTGCGCTGCTAATCGTGAATTTTCTGGGCAGCCGCCTGCTTGGCGCATTGGATAGCCTGGGGCGGGGCCGGCAACGTGATCTTTGGCTGTTGAATAGCGATGGCTACTGGATGACGGGGCTGAAACCCGGGGATCGTTGGGGGTTCATGTTTCCGTCCCGGCATTCTTCCACCATGGCGCAACGCTTTCCGTACGCCTGGCGCGCCATGAAATCCAGCAAGGACGGTGTCGCGCAAACCCGCGACGGCGGTCTCGTGGCCTTCCAGTCCATGCTCCTGGCCGGTACCGGCACGGACAAAGACACGACCCGCCGTTGGATCCTGGCCGCCTACCTTCCCCCAGCCGCGATCACCGCCGCCACCGCCACCCTGGCCCATCGAACGGAGTGGGCCTACGCCGGTCTCGTGGTCCTGTTCGCCGCCGCCGCATGGTTTGCCGCCGCGCTCGGAATCCGCCGCGCCGAAGCGGAATCCCGGCTCCGGGCCAGCGAGTCGCGCATGCGAACGCTGCTTGAAGCGGCCCCCGACGCCGTAATCACATGCGATGCCCGGGGCCGAATCGAATTCCTCAATCCCCAAGCCGAGTGCATGTTCGGCTACAGCCGGCGGGAATTGGTGGGCCAGCCCATCGAAGTCCTGGTGCCCGAGCGCTATCACCATCACCATGAGGATCTGAGAAACGGCTATATCGCCAATCCCAAGGTGCGGGAGCTCGGCAGCGGCCAGGAACTGTGGGGGCGGCGCAAGGACGGCAGCGAAATCCCCGTGGCCATCAGCCTCGGCCCCGTGCTCAACGAGCGGGGCCAAATGGAATCCGTGTTCGCCGACATTCGCGACGTCACCCAACGGCGCCGTGCGGACAACGAAATCCATGCGCTTAACACCCGGCTGGCCGTCCAGAACCAGGAGCTTCAGAGCGTCAACCACGAACTGGAGGCCTTCAGCTATTCCGTCTCACATGATCTGCGCGCGCCGCTTCGCGCCGTCGACGGCTTCAGCCGCATCCTGCAGAACGAGCTGCACCACAAACTGGACGCCGCCGCCCAGGACAAGCTGGCGCGGGTGCGCCGCGCTGCCCAACACATGGGTGAGCTGATCGACGACCTGCTCAAGCTCTCTCGGGTCAGCCGCGCCGATATCAAACGCGAGCCCGTGGACCTCAGCGCCATGGCGCGGGAGATCGTCGAGGAGCTGCATAACCGCGATCCGGAGCGATCGGTCCGGGCGGACATCGCCGAGGGTCTGTCGACCAAAGCCGACAGCCGCCTGATTCGGGTGGCGCTGGAGAATCTGCTCAGCAACGCCTGGAAGTTCACCTCCGAGCGGGAGGAAGGGCGAATCGAGTTCGGCTCCACCGCGGACGCGGCGCCGAACAGCGATTCTTCGTCCGCGACAACGGTGCCGGCTTCGACATGGCCTATGCCGATAAGCTGTTCGGGGCCTTCCAGCGGTTGCACGATGCAGTGGAGTTCCCGGGAACGGGCATCGGACTGGCCACGGTACAGCGGGTTATCCATAAACATGGCGGCCGGGTCTGGGCCGATGGTGCAGTGGATCGCGGCGCAACCTTCTATTTCGAGCTACCACAAGGAGTCGGGGAATGAGCGAAAAGGCCATCCTGCTGGTCGAAGACAACCCGGACGACGAATTGCTCACCCTCAACGCGTTCGAGTCCAACGGCATCCGTAATCCCGTTGTCGTGGCCCGCAACGGCGTACAGGCATTGGATTATCTCTTCGGCACCGGCATTCATGGAGGCAGAGATATTTCCGATCAGCCCGCTGTGGTGCTGCTGGACCTCAAACTCCCCAAGATCAGCGGGTTGGAGGTATTGGAGCGCATTCGCGACGACCCGCGGACCCACCTGCTGCCGGTGGTAATCCTGACGTCGTCGGTCGAAGAGGAGGATCGCGTGAAAGGCTACACCCTCGGAGCCAACAGCTATGTCCGCAAACCGGTGGACTTCGATGCCTTCGTCCGCGCGGCGGGGCAACTCGGGCTCTACTGGCTCCTCCTCAACGCACCTCCCACCGGTCCCTGCTGAAAGGACATGCGGCCATGACGCCCGGCGACGAAACCCGGCCCCTGGTCCACGCGCTTATAGTCGAGGACTCCGAAGACGACGCGCTGCTGCTGGTCAATCACATTGACGAGCGGGGTTATCGGCTTCGGTGGCGCCGCGTGCAAACCCCGGAAGATCTGAAGTGCGCCCTGCGGGACGAGATCTGGGACGTGGTGTTTTCCGATTTCGCGATGCCCCGGTTCTCCGGTACGGATGCCCTGGCCATCACTCGGGCATACGACAGCGATATCCCCTTCATCTTCATTTCCGGCACCATCGGCGAGGAAACCGCCGTCGCTGCCATGAAGGCGGGCGCCCAGGACTACGTGATGAAGGAGAACCTGGCGCGACTGACTCCGGCGCTGGACCGGGAGCTGGCCGAAGCCCGGGGCCGCCGGGAACGCCGCCGCGTCCAGCAAAACCTCCGGAAGCTATCCCTGGTGGTGGAACAGGCCGCGGACAGCGTGTTCGTCACGGACCGCGAACGCCGCATCGAATATGTGAATCCCGCTTTCGAGCGCCTGACCGGCTATCGGTCCGAGGAAGTGATCGGCAAGACTCCGGAATTCCTGGATTCCGGCCTGGAGGACCCCGGGCGCCGCCAAGCATCTGGGACACGGTGGAACAAGGCAGCATCTTTCGCGGCACCTTGATCGGCCGCCGGAAGACCGGTGGCCTGATCTACGAGGAAAAGGTGATCACGCCGCTCAAGGACCGCACCGGGACAATCACCCATTTCGTATCAACGGGCCGGGACATCACCGAGCGGCGGCGATTCCAGGCCGAAATCCGCCACTGGGCGACTCACGATGCCCTGACCGGCCTGCCGAACCGCGTCCTGCTGCTGGATCGCATCCATTCCCAATTGGAACGCGCCCGGCCCGGAAGTAAACGGGTCGCCGTCATTTCCCTGAACCTTGACCACTTCAAGCGAATCAACCAGGGATTGGGACACGCTGCCGGCGATCAAGTGCTCCGTGAGGTTTCCGACCGGCTGAATAACCGATGCACGCCGAGCGCCACTCTGGCGCGGGTCGGCAACGACGATTTCGTGGTCGTCGTGGGCGATCTCCAGTCGGCCGGCCCGGTTCTGGGCGCGCTGCACAGGCTGCGCCAGGCCTTCGACCGGCCGCTCCGGATCGCCGGCCAGGATATCTTCGTCAGTGTAAGCGCCGGAATCGCCATAACCCCCGATGATGGCGAGGACGCCGACACGGTACTTCGCAACGCCGATGCCGCACTACGCCGCGCCAAGGCCCTGGGCCCGAGGGAATACCAGTTCTATTCGCCGGACATGAACGCCCGAGGCCACGAATTGCTGGCGATGGAAACCGACCTCCGCCGCGCCATCGAGCAGCAGGAGTTCGTTCTTCACTATCAGCCCCAGATGGACCTCCGAACGGCCGCGTGCTGAGCGTGGAAGCGCTATTGCGCTGGCACCATCCCCGCCATGGCCTTTGCCGCCGGGCCGATTCGTACCCATGCTCGAGGAAACGGGGCTGATCGTCCGGGTCGGCGGCTGGGTGATCCAGCAGGCGTGCGCCGACTGGCACGCCCGCTTCTCCGGCGGCTCGAAACCGATGCGGGTCGCCGTGAACGTGTCCGCCCGGCAGTTTGCCGACCAACGCCTGATCGAACATGTCCGGAATGTGTTAAAGGACGGCGGCATCCCGCCGCACTGCCTGGAACTGGAAATCACTGAAGACACCCTAATGCAGGATATCGGAAAGACCGAAGACATCCTGCGCGCCTGCGGCTCCCTGGGCGTCCGGCTGGCGGTGGACGATTTCGGAACAGGCTATTCCTCCATGGCGTATCTCAAACGCTTCCCCATCGATATCCTTAAGATCGACCAGACGTTCATCCGTGGCGTTCCCGGCGATGCCAACGACGCCGCCATTACCGAGGCCAGCATCCTGCTGGCCCACAAACTGGGCCTGGAGGTCATCGCCGAAGGAGTGGAAAACGAGGCCCAGATGACCTTCTTGCGCTCCCATGGCTGCGACGTGGCCCAAGGTTTCCTGGTGGGCTGCCCTGCCCCCCTCGACGACCACGGTCCCGCACAAAACTCGTGACGGCAGCAGCCCTGATTTCATCGTTCTCGAGGGTTTGCACCCCCGGGCGGATCCGGGCAGGAACGCGACAGCGCCGGCGATGTCACCCAGAACACGGCCTGAAACGATCTGGATTCGGCGCGGCGAACAATTCCCGGGGGCGCGTACTTTGATTCGGGCGGCTGGGATGGTCGAGCCCATCTCCCCGAGCCACCCGTCCAGCGACGATGGACCTTCCGTTCCTCATCTGGGACCATATGATCCGAATCTGATCGTTTCATCGGCGAGCGGCCATTCCGGGCACTCGCTATCGGGGGTATGAGCGGCTGGTCGGGACCACGGGGGGCAGCCGGTCGGGAGAGTGGACAGACATGGACGGAACGAAGAAGAGGACCCGCAAAAGCACGGTGGAAAGCGTCGCCCAGCTCTATCGGCGGCCCGGCTTTCTGATCCGGCGCTGTTTTCAGGTTTCCGCGTCGATTTTCACCGAGGAATGCGCGTCGCTGGACCTGACCACGCGCCAGTACGGCATCCTGGTCATGCTCAACGAGAAGGGCGGCCTCAGCCAGAGGGCGCTCGCCCTGGCATTGGGGCTGGACCGATCCACCACCGCCATGGTGGTCGGCCTGATGGAGCGCAAGGGCTGGATCCACCGGGAACGGGATCCAGAGGACGCCCGGCGGCGCATCGTCACCATTACCGCCAGCGGGGACAACATTCTGCACCAGGCCCAGCCCATGGCGATCCGGGCGAAGGACCGGCTGCTGGCCGGCCTTTCCCCGGACGAGCAGACCCAGTTCCTGGCCCTGATGGAGAAGATCCTGGCGGAAACAGGCGATACCGTGCGCGTTCCCCTGGAATGGGACTACAAGCCGGCCCGCGATTAGCGGGCCGACGTGGCTCCTCCCTAGACGATCCGGCGCTTGATCATCCGGATCAACCCACCCAGCACCGGCACCTTCTCGTAGATTTCCTCGCCGGTGTCCATGTAATCGCGGTGATAGGTCACCCGGTCGTCGCGGCCGAAGCGCAGGTGGGTGGAACCGCGGACAGTCATGGCCCGCCCGTTCAAACCGAAATGGAAGTCCCAGGTCATGAATGCCTGGCCGTCGTATTCCATGCGGTCGACGATTTCGAACCGCGGATGTTCCAGCTTCTCGAACATCCGGGCGAAGACGCCGCGCAAGGTTTCCCGATCCTCCACCACCTGAAAGCCGTCCTTGAAGTACAAATCCTCGGCGTAGTAGTTGCCGATATCGTCCAGGCTTACGGGGTTCAGCCCCTCGTACCAGGCAATCAACCGCTGCAGCCGCACGCTCATGTGCCTACCGCCTTCCGGATGATCCGGAAATAGAGCCCATGGGGAAGCCGTGCCAAGGCCTTTAGCACCGCGGTAAAGCGCCACGGGAAATGGGTTTCGAAGCGGCCGCGCTCCAGACCGGCGAGCAGCGCTTGGGCCGCCGCCTCCGGTTCCATCAGCGCAGGCATGCGGAACGTGTTCTGGTCGGTCAAGGGGGTGCGAACGAAACCCGGGTTCACCAGGTAGACCCCCAGGCCTCGCGGGTGCAGATCCAGATACAGGGACTCGGCGAGATTGATCAGTGCCGCCTTGGTCGGGCCGTAGACCACGGCCTGCGGCAAACCGCGATAGCCGGCCACGCTTGCCACCAGGACCACACCGCCCGCGCCTTGCTCGAGGAGCACGGGCAGCACGGCGGCAAGCCCCTTTAACGTCCCTCCCAGGTTGGTCTCCACCATGGGCGCGGCCCGTGCCCAGTCCAGGTCCCAGGCCCGCAGCGGCGCATAGGCACCGGCCATGAACACCACCAGATCGACCCCGCCCCAAGCCGCGTTGATCCGGCCAAGGGACGACTCCCAGGCCGCCGAATCCGTCACGTCCATGGGCAGCGCCAATACGCGATCTTCGTGGCCGCTCACCAGGGTTTCCAGGGCCTGCGCGTTGCGGGCGCTGACCGCGACCCGCGCCCCCTTTCGGGTCAGGTTTCGTGCCAGCGCGCGGCCGATGCCGGTGCTGGCACCCACCAGCCAGACCCGCCGATCCTGCCAGTCTCGAATCCTGGGGTTCAGGCTCATTTGCCCCCTCCCTGCCCATCGGGCTTGCGGAAGAACAAGGTGACCTGCCCCACTTCGAAACCGAATTTGGTCATGGTCGCGCGGTTGAGCAGGGTGTGGTCGTCCACCAGATACATCCAGTCGTTCATGCTCACATGGTAGACGTCGCCGTCCACCGGCAGCACCAGCGTGTAGTGCCAGTTGAAGGCGTTGCCGTAGGCGGCGCCGCGGGCCGTGCCCTCCACGTCCGGTGCTGTCCCGGTATAGCGGTGCCTGTCCACCCGCGTCAGTGTCCACACGCGCTGGCTGGTGGTGCCGTCGGCGTAGGTGAAATTCTCGGTCAAGGTGCCCGTGTCGCCCTTCCATCGGCCCACCATGGCGACGTGAAAGCGTTTGACCACAGTGCCGTCCCGTTTCTGGAACATGCCCCAGGCCTCCAGCGGGCCGCTCAGGAACGTTTGCAGATCCAGAATCGGGCGCTGGTCCTTGTAGTGTTCGACGGACACACTGCTGCAGCCGGAAAGAACCAGCGCGCAGGCAATGGCGAGCGTGAGACGTGAAATCATGACGATATCCCAAGTTTGACAGAAGCGGCGGAGACATGAGGCCGGGCCCAGAGCATCCCGGCCGCAGTGAGTTTCAGGGCGCAGGGCAACAAGGCGTAGACGGCGGCCAGGGCGAAGGACCCCGCACCGGCCTCGCCCCCGGGCTCGTAGCCGAGCCAAGCCAGCAGAGGCAGGCCAACACCGGCGGCCAATGCCAGGCTCAATTTGGACAACAGGCTCCAGAGCCCGAAGTAACTGCCGCCGCGCCGGCCGCCGCCGCCATCCCGGTCGATGACGTCGGCCAGCATGGACGGCGGCAAGGCCAGATCCGCGCCCAGAGCCAGGCCGGACATGGCGCAGATAACGGTGAATTCGATGGCGTCTCCCGCGCCCAGGAAAAATGCCCAGACAAAGGCCAACACCGCCACACCCATGGACGCCAGCCAGGCGCCGCGCTTGCCCCAATGCCGGGACAGGCGCACCCACAGCGGCATCCCGGCCGCGCCGCTGAGGAAGTAGACGGCCAGGAACGCCCCGGCCCACTGCTCCAGGCCAAGAATGGAGTCCACGTAGAACAGCACCAGCGTGGCGGGAACAGCGGCGGCCATGCCGTTGACCAGGTAGACCGCCGCCAGGCGGCGGAAGCCCCGGTTGGCCAGGGCCCCTCGCAGAGCCGCAATGAAATCGAGGTGGGCTCCGCCTCCCGGGCCCGGCCGCGGCGCGGCGGCCACGGTCACCACGGCCGCGCTGACGAGCAGGGCGACGAATACGCCGCTGAACGCCGTAAGGCCCAGGCGGGCGCCCAGGTGGGCCTGCATCCACTGGGGCAGAGCCGCCGCCAACAGGACTCCGACCAGCGACAGGCTCTCGCGGAACGCCGTAATTCGGGTGCGCTCATGGGGATCGGCGGACAACTCGGCGCCCCAGGCCTGATAGGCGATGGTGGCCAGGCTGAAGGCGCTGTAGATCAGCACCAGCATCAGCGCCAGCCACACGGCCAGTGCGAGGCCGTCCCAGGCGGGCGGATTGAACAGCCCGACGAATCCCAGGGCCAGCGGCGGTGCCGAAACAGCGATTAACGGACCACGGCGCCCGGCGAACCAGCGATCGGCCCAGTGGCCCAGCAATGGGTCCTGCAGCGTATCCACCAGGCGCGCGCCCAGCAGGACCAGGCCGGTGACCGCCAGCCCCAGGCCCAGGTCATCCGCATAGAACTTCGGCGCGACGATATAGACGGGCAGCGCCGCCATGGCCAACGGCAGAGCGAAGGCGGAGTATCGGGCCAGGGCGGCGTGCGAATGGCGGTTCATCATTGATCCAGCCATGCTTCGCGTAGCGTGGGCAGCCGGGTTCCGGCGCCCAGCCAGATGGAGAAAAAGGCGCGGGCGAAGGCCGGATCGTCGACAACGCCCAACAGCTGCCGATGGGAATAGAAGCGCGCGCCCACGCCGGGAACGTTGACGCCGATCAGGTAGTCACCGGAGCGGACCGCCGGGATGACGGCCCGCAACTGTTCCACCCAGGCGTTCACGCGCTGGGCGTCATACCCGAGCCGGTCAAGTTCGCCGCGGGTGCTGTCCAGGATCTGGTCCGCGCTGAAGTCCCGCCGGTAGCGGATTTCCACGGCGTAAGCGCCGCCGTTCGGCGATGCCCACAAGCGCGCCGAGTACACATCGAACCCCCACCAGGTCAGTTCCGCCTGCCCCCGCAGCACGAACGCCGGATAGTCGCGCCCGGCAACGCCCGGAAGGCTGGCGCCGAGAGCCGGGCCGGCAAACAGGAGCATGGCGGCCAGCTCAATCCGGACGAACCAACTGGATCTGGTGAACATCGGTCCAGCCCTCCCTGAAGCCGGCCTCGCAGTAGGCCAGATAGAACCGCCAGACGCGGCTAAAGCGCTCGTCGAAACCCAGCGCGGAAACACTCGCCCGGCTGGCGTCGAAGCGTTGCAGCCAAAGCCGCAGGGTTTCGGCGTAGTCCTGGCCGAAGCCTCCCGTGTCGTGGGCGATCAGGCCCACCGCCGCCGTCTCCGCCGCCAGGCGCTGCATGCTCGGGAGCATGCCGCCGGGGAAGATGTACTGCTGGATGAAGTCGGTGCCGCGCCGGTAGCGCTGGAAGCGGTCCTCCGCAATGGTGATGGTCTGGATCATGGCCCGACCGCCGGGGTGCAGGACCTGTCTCAACTTGCCGAAGTAGGTGGGCCAATAGGCCTCGCCCACGGCCTCCAGCATCTCGATGGAAACCACGGCGTCGAACTGGCCCTGCAGGTCGCGATAGTCCTGCAGCCGGAATTCCACAAGATCCGACAGGCCGGCGTTCCGGATTCGCCGGTTCGCCCAGGCCAACTGCTCGGTGGACAGCGTGATGCCCGTGACCCGGCATCCCCGGGTCGCCGCCGCGTATTCCGCGAAGGCACCCCAGCCGCAGCCGATCTCCAGGATGTGCGCCCCCTCGACGACATGCAGGTGCTGAAGGATGCGCTCGTACTTTGCCCGCTGGCCGGCCGCGAGATCCCGATCGCCGCCGCCGAACCAGGCCGCCGAATAAGTCATGCCCGGATCCAGCCAGAGTCGGTAGAACTCGTTGCCCAGGTCATAGTGGGCGTGAATATTGCGGCGGCTGCCGGCTCGGCTGTTCCGCCGGAACAGGTGTCGGATACGGTACAGCAGCCGACCTGCCCAGCCGCCGCGGATGGCCGCTTCCAGCGCGTCGCCATTCATGGCGGCGAAACGCAGCAGGGTGCGCAGATCGTCGGTTTCCCAGAGGCCGTCCCTGTAGGCTTCGGCAAAGCCGATGTCGCCGGAGCGCATGAGCCGGCCGAAGACGCGCCAGTCGCTGATTTCCAGCATGGCGTGGGGGCCCGGCTGGACGCCGTCGAACGTCCGGCAACGGCCGTCCGGGGTCGTCAGCGTGAGGCGCCCACAGTGCAGGCGCTCCAGCAGCGACAAGACCAGACGCGCAGCGTAGGGAGCCTGACTCAGGGATCGGGAATCGGTCGAAGCGGTCAAACGGTTATCCATGCTCATGATCAGGGTGCTCCGAAGAGGCGGGGGCCTTGCCCAGGAAGGGCACGCCCTTGGTCCACAAAACAAAGGCCTGCCAGTGAATGCGCAGCCAGACGGCCAGCGTCATCCACGGATAGGCGACGAAAATCCGAACCAGCGACGCCGTGGTCAGCGGCGTCGGCACGCCGCCCACGGTGGTCGCCAGCACCAGGCCCCGGCGGTCGTGATAGTCGATTCGCACCTGCTCGGGTTCGAAGGTGAAGCGGTAGTGCCCCTCAACCCGGCAGAACGGGGAAACGTGAAGCCGCTTGCTCGCGACAAGACGGTCGCCGGGCTCGATCGGGCGGCCGTCGGCATGGGCAACCAGGTAGGTGTGCGTGCCGCCGAACGTATTGTTGACCTCGCACAACACCGCACGCAGTCGGCCGGCGGCGTCCCGGCAATACCAGAAGCTGATGGGGTTGAAGACGAAGCCGAGCACCCGCGGAAAGGTCTGCAGCTCGATGGAGGCGCCCGCCTCCGCCAAGCCGTATTGATTGAGCACGCCCCGCGCCCAGGCCAACAGGTCCGAGCCGTCGCGGGGGCCGTGATCCCGGGCATGGAAACTGAACAGGTTGAAGCGGTCCAGCGAGAACAACGGTCCCGTCAGCTCCCCACGGCGCTCCAAGGGAAAGCGCAGGTAGAACACCGGGTAGACGAACCGGTTCGCCGCGGGCCGGGTACGGCTGTGCATGACGCGGCCCCTCACCAGCCAGTGGTTCATGCGGCCTCCACGGGCAGCCAGGCCTGCTCCGTGCCCATGGCCCGCACCACGTTCTGGGCGCTGCGCAGGCCGTCTTCGTGAAACCCGTAGCCGGCCCAGGCGCCGCAGAACCAGGTGTCGCGCCGTCCCTGGATCTCGCCGAGCCGCGACTGCGCGTGCAGGGCACCGGCATCGAACACGGGATGGTCGTAGACGTAGCGGTCGATCACGGTATCCGCAGCCGGCTCAATATAGGGATTCAGGGTCAGCAGCAGGGGCCGGCCGAACGGCAGCGGTTGCAGCTTGTTCAACAGATAGGTGACGGCGACGGGCCGGTCGGCTGCCTGATGGGCACCGGCATGATAGTTCCAGGCCGCCCAGGTGCGACGGCGGCTCGGCAGGAAACGGGCGTCGGTGTGGAGCACCGCCCGGTTCGCCTGATAGCGGATGGCGCCGAGCACCCGGCGCTCCTCCGTGGATGCATCGGCCAGCATCGCCAGGGACTGATCCGTGTGGCATCCCAGGACCACTTCATCGAAGTGCTCGTCGGTATTGTCGGTACAGACCCGAACCCCGTCGCCGCGGCGTTCGATCCGCCGTACGGCAGCGCCCATGCGGATGTCGGGAATCGCTGCGGCCAGGCGCCTGACGTACTCCCGGGAGCCGCCGACCACCGTGCGCCACTGGGGACGATCCCGCAGTTGAAGCAAGCCGTGGTTGCGACAGAAGCGGAGAAATGTCTCGGCAGGGAAATCAAGGATGCCGGCCTTGGAGCTGGACCAGATCGCCGCGGCCATGGGCAGCAGGTACCAGCGGGCGAAGGGCTCGCTGTACCCGCACCGCTCCAGCAGCTCGCCCACGCTCAACCCATGGGTCCGCGCCAGCCCCAACAAGTACTCCGACTCCCCGTTGAAGCGCAGGATGTCCCGAAGCATCCGCCAGAAGTCCGGGCGCGCCAGGTTCCGCGCCTGGGCAAACACCGACGCCAGGTTGGTGCCGGCCCACTCCAGCCGCGGGTCTTCCAGCCGCACGCTGAAGGACATATCCGAGTCGGTGGTGGCCACGCCCAGCTCATCGAACAAGGCAATCAGATTCGGGTAGGTACGTCGATTGTGCACCAGGAACGCGGTGTCCACGGGTGCGGTCACGCCGTCCAGGGTCACGTCGACGGTATGGCTGTGGCCGCCCAGATAGTCGCCCGCCTCGAACAAGGTCACGTGTCGATCTCTGCTCAGCATCCATGCCGCCGACAAGCCGGCGATCCCGGACCCCACCACTGCGATTCGTTCCATACCAGCCTCGTCTAGGTAATGTCCAGCCTAATTCGCGGACTGCACTTATACAATAGCTATACGTATAAGACATATCCGCCATTAAATCAATCTATATAGTGGACATTGAATAGACAATCGCGATTTTTGCGCTCGACACGAGCGCCCTTGAATGAGCCGCTCCGCGACAGCACCGTCATAGCTCATACGGCGATTGAAGGGTCCCGGATGCACCGAGGCGTTCGGGGAACGTGAGCGCAACAGGAGGAGCAGACGATGGGAGACAGCGCTTACAAAGTCGTGGAGATGATCGGAACCAGCGATAAGTCGTGGGAAGAGGCGGCGCGCAACGCCGTGGAGACCGCGAGCCAGTCGCTGAAACACATGCGCGTGGCGGAAATAAAGGAACTGGACATGACCGTCAGCGAGGACGGCAAGGTGACGGCCTTCCGGGCCAAGGTCAGCCTGTCATTCAAGTACGAGACACATTGAGGCGTTCCACCGGCGGGATCGCCCGCCGGTGGTTTCAACAAGCCTTCAGAACCAACCCTTGCGCTTGAAGTAGAGCACCATCCCGCCGCCGATCCCCAGCAACACCAGCAGCAGAACGGGATAGCCGTAGGCCCAGTTCAGCTCCGGCATGTTCCAGGGGCTCTTCTCGGTGTTGAAGTTCATGCCGTACAGGCCGACCACGAACGACAGCGGAATGAAGATGGTGGCGATGATGGTCAGCACTCGCATCACGTCGTTGAGCTGCCGGTTCTGCATGTTCAGCAGCAGGTCCGCCAACGCCCCACTCATGTCGCGATAGGTATCGGCCAGATCCAGCGAGTGGATCGCGTGGTCATGGCAATCACGGAGATACAAGCGCGTGGTCTTGTTGATGAGTTTCATGTCTTCCCGCAACAGCGAGCCGGTCGCATCGCGCTGGGACCATAGCGACCGCCGCAGGAACGCCAGCTCCCGTCGGGTTTCGTGGATACGATCCAGTAGAGGGTCCTGCTTGGGATCATTCAGAACGGCCAACTCCAGCGCCTCGAGCTCCACCGCGTAGCCTTCCAGGATGGGGAAGGCCTGATCCACCACCATATCGACCAGCGCATAGTGGAGGTAGTCGGAACCACTGGACCGGATGCGGCCTTGGGGACTGGTCTCCAGCCGCCGGCGCACCGGTTCGAACAGGTCGTCGCCGGTCTCGTCGATGCTGACCACGAAATCCTCGCCGAGGAACAGGCTCACCTGGGACAGCGACAACTGCCGCCCCACCCACCGCGGCCGGGGCAACACCAGAAAAAGGTGGCTGTCGAAATCGTCCAGCTTGGCGCGTTGGCCCGCGTGCAGCACATCCTCCAGGGCCAGGGGATGAAGCTGAAAGCACTCGCCGATGCGCTGCAGAAGCCCGGCGTCCGGCGTCCCTTCCACCACCAGCCAGGTCTTCACACCGCCCTGAATCAGACCGGGGCAGTCCTCCACGCGCACGACTTCATGCACTTCGTAGCTGTCGGCGGTATAGCGCACCAGATGCAAACGGCATTCCCCGGCCGGACGGCCCTGATCCAGCACGCCGGGCGCGGTGCCGGGCTCGTTGTAATGCTTGAGGAAATACGAGGCCGGTGCCCCCGCACCCGCATCCTCGGATTTGCGATTCCACCACGACACGGCATCCCCTCCTGGTTTCCACCCCGGTAGCCATCGGTCACCGGCTCATCTACCATGCGACAACGCTCATTCGACCACAGACGCGGGCCGCGCGCACGGGCCGGAAACGCTACGGAATCGCCATGAAGATCGCCTCCTGGAACGTCAATTCGCTCAACGTCCGCCTGCCCCACGTGCTGGACTGGCTGGAGCAACAAACGCCGGACATCCTGGGCCTGCAGGAGACCAAGCTGCCCGACGACCGTTTCCCCGCCGACGCCATCCGCGAGGCCGGCTACGAAGTGGCCTATTCCGGCCAGAAGACCTACAACGGCGTCGCCGTGCTGGCCCGCAAGCCGTTGGCCGA
>CAVQFO010000057.1:0-35858 GCA_963711725.1 uncultured Gammaproteobacteria bacterium
CGATATGGACGACATCTGGTCGAAGGCCAATGTGGTCAAGCAAACCGAGGCGCCACGGAAGCACTCCGTACCGCGCCACCACAACTAGAGCGCCAAGAACGAGAGCCGGGCGGCATCGCGCTTTTCTGCGCTAAGGACGACCCCATGCAGGTGAAGGTGGGAGAGTTGGTGGCCTACGGGCCGTCGAAGATCCAGCCGGGCTCGGATTGGCAGGTAGGCACTATCCGTTGGCTGCGTTCACCACCAACGGCGGGCTGGAACTGGGAATCGAGCACCTGGCGGACGACGCGCTGGCGGCCGGAAGCAAGGCAGTGCGGGGCCCGGGGTCAGGGGCGGAGTACTTTCGGGCGGTTTTCGTTCCGCGGGTCGATCCGCTGGTGAAGGAAGCGACTTTACTCACCCCCGCCGCCGTCTACGACGTCGGCGCGGTGCTGAAGCTCAATTTGCGGGAACTGGTGGTCTACGCCCAACTTACGGAGCTTCTGGAAACCACCCGGATGTTCGCCCATTTCCGCTACAAGCTGGTGCAGGCCCCGCCCGACGAACACAGCGCTTCCGCGCCCGGCGCCAAAAGCCCCCTCCGCTGACACCGGGCCGCGTCGCATGGCGCGTTCGGCCCCGGTGGCGATTAGCCTTCCTCGTCCTCGTCGGTTTCCGCCGTCGCAGGCGCGGCGTAGAACCGGCACAGCCACAACCCGATCTCGTAGAGCATCCAGATGGGCACGGCCAGCAGGACTTGAGAGACGATGTCCGGCGGCGTCAGCACCATGCCGATAAAGAAGGCGGCAACCACCACGTACGGCCGCTTCTGGGCCATGGCCTGGCGGGTCACCACCCCGGTCTTCACCAGCAGAATCGTCGCGATGGGCACCTGAAAAGCGGCGCCGAAGGCGAAAAACAGCGTCAGCACGAAGCTCAGGTACTCGCCCATGTCGGTCATGGGGAGCACGCCCTCAGGCGCGATGCTCGTGAAGAACTTGAATATCAGCGGGAACACGACGAAATAGGCAAACGCCGCGCCGATATAGAACAGCGCCACGCTGGCGGCCATCAGCGGCCAGACGAGGCGGCGTTCATGCTTGTAGAGCCCCGGGGCAACGAACGACCAGAGCTGGTAGAGCAGGTAGGGCATGCACAGGAAGATCGCCAAGATCAGCGACAGCTTCATGGGCACCAGGAAGGTATCGGCCACCTTTGTGGCGATCATGTGGGAGCCGGCGGGCAAAACCTTGACCAGCGGACCGGCGAACCAGCCGTACAGCCGCTCCGAGAATGGATAAAGACACAGGAAGATCGCGATCACCGCGATGGCGCTTCGCATCAGCCGACTGCGCAATTCCAGCAAGTGGCTCAGGAAGGGGCGTTCGGCGTCTTCGGGTTCGATCTCAGCCTTCTCCGCCATGCCGCGGCTCGTCCTTTACTTTGGTTGTGTATGCGGCGTATTCACCGGCATTCGGCTCGGCGGCCTCCTCGGCCGCCGGCGGTTCGTCCGCGGTGTGCGCCGGCTCACCCTTGGCGGCCGACACACTGCCGGCCTCCGGCGGCATGATGGGGCCGGTCGCATCCTCGGCCAGTTGCTGCCGAATCGCTTCCCGCGCGCGTTTGAGCTCTTCCAACTCCAACTCCCGCTCGATATCGGAGCGCACATTGGTATACATGGCCCGAGCCCGGCCCACCCACAGCCCGACGGTGCGCGCCACCTTGGGCAAGCGCTCGGGGCCGAGGACGATCAGGCCAACGACGAGCAGCAGGAACAGCTCGGAAAAGCCGACATCGAACATCTAGTTAGTCTTTATCGGAGGGGAAGAACACCACTCAGGATGAGTGGTGTTCCTTGGTGTCGCGCTGGGCCTGCTGGGCCGGGGCTTCGCCGTCGTTCGACTCCAGCTTGCCGCGTTCCTCACTGTCCTTCTTCTCGCCCTCATTCATGGCCGAGCGGAAACCCTTCACGGCGCCGCCCAGGTCATTGCCGATGTTGCGAATCTTCTTGGTGCCGAAAATCAGCAGCACGATCAGAAGGATCAACAGGAGGGAACCAACACTCATGCCACCAAAGCCCATGACAACTCTCCTGCGGGATTCGCCCGCGCTTACGATTTATTCCGGGACGCCTTTTCCTCAATACCCGAGGTACCGAACCGGCGCTCCAGCTCCTCCAGCACCGCCTCGGCGGGAATGTCGAGCGCGGCGAGCATAACCATGCTATGGAACCACAGATCGGCGGTTTCATAAACAATGTGCTTGCGTTCACCGTCCTTGGCCGCCAATACCGTTTCGGTGGCCTCTTCTCCGATCTTCTTCAGTATGGCATCCAGCCCCTTGGCATAGAGGCCGGCCACATAGGAACTCTTGGGATCTGCCGCCTTGCGTTCGCGTAGCACGGCTTCCAGGCGCTGAAAGGACATCACTCATCGCGCGGGCCTCGGGCTTGTAGATCTGCTCCGGGTCCTTGAGCACGGGATCAGCATTCTCCCAGCCCGCATCGCCGAGCCGCTGAAAAAAGCAGCTCTCCCGCCCAGTATGACAGGCAATTCCGCCAATTTGTTCCACTTGCAACAGAATTACATCGGCGTCGCAATCTGCCCGAATTTCGCGCACGCTCTGCGCGTGGCCGGATTCTTCGCCCTTGCGCCAAAGCCGTCCCCGGGAACGGGACCAGTACACGGCGCGACCGCTTCGCGTCGTCTCGGCCAGCGCCTCGCGGTTCATCCAGGCGAACATCAGCACCCGGCCGGACTCAGCATCCTGGGCGATGGCCGGGATCAGGCCGTCGTCGCTCCAGGCCAGCCGGTCGAGCCAGGCATCGCTCACGCCGCGGTCTCTTCGATCATGCGGCGCACTTCGATTCCGGCTTCGGCCATGAGGGCCTTGGCCTGCTCCAGGGTGTATTCGCCGAAGTGGAAAATGCTGGCGGCCAGCACGGCATCGGCCTCGCCCACCAGCACGCCATCCACCAGGTGCTGCAGGTTGCCGACTCCGCCGGAAGCGATCACCGGGACATCCACGGCGCGGCTGATGGCCCGCGTCAGCTCCAGATCGAAACCTTCCTTGGTGCCGTCGCGGTCCATGCTGGTCAGCAGGATCTCGCCGGCGCCGGCCTCGGTCATCCGCTGCGCCCACTCCACGGCGTCCAGCCCGGTCGACTTGCG
Organism: uncultured Gammaproteobacteria bacterium; assembly: GCA_963711725.1. Taxonomy (GTDB): domain Bacteria; phylum Pseudomonadota; class Gammaproteobacteria; order Nitrococcales; family Aquisalimonadaceae; genus CAVQFO01. Next base: position 3,150 of record CAVQFO010000057.1, read on the forward strand.
GCCACCGTGGGTAAATACCTCCCAGCGTGGCGGCTCGCCGTCGCGGCTGACCCGCTTGGCATCGATGGCCACCACGATGCACTGGGATCCGAAGCGCTCCGCGGCCTCGGCCACGAATTCCGGGCGTTTCACCGCGGCGGTATTGATCGACACCTTGTCGGCGCCGGCATTGAGCATGCGGCGGATATCCACCAACTCGCGGATGCCGCCGCCCACCGTCAGCGGAATGAACACCTGGCCGGCGACCTGCTCCACCACGTGGGCCATGGTGTCGCGATCCTCGGAGCTGGCGGTGATATCGAGGAAGGTGATTTCGTCGGCGCCTGCCGCGTCGTAGCGCCGGGCGATCTCCACGGGATCGCCCGCATCGCGGATGTCCACGAACTTGACCCCTTTGACCACGCGGCCGTCGTCCACATCAAGGCAGGGGATCAGGCGTTTGGCGAGCGGCATGAAACCTCGAGGCTGTTGAAGCCAATTTACGCTACACGGGGCGCAGTGCCAGCCACCTCGGCTCAGGCGGGCGCTTGGCCCAGCTCGGAAGCCAGACGCTGGGCTTCGCCCAAGTCCAGGGTGCCTTCGTACAGGGCCCGGCCGATGATGGCGCCGAAAACGCCGTCCTTGGAGGCTTCGCAAAGTTCGCGCACGTCGTCCATGCTGCTTACTCCGCCGGAGGCGATGACGGGGATGGAAACCTTGCGGGCCAGTTCCCGAGTGGCGCCGGTATTGACGCCCCTCATCATGCCGTCGCGGCCGATATCGGTGAATACCAGGGCTTCCACGCCGGCCTCCTCGAAACGTACGGCCATATCGGCGGCATCGTGTTTGGAGAGCTTGGACCAGCCTTCCACCGCCACCTTGCCGTCCCTGGCGTCCAGGCCGACGATGATGTGGCCGGGAAACTCCAGGCAGGCGTCGTCGACGAAATGCGGCGCGCGAACCGCCTGGGTGCCGATGATCACATAGTCCACGCCCACATCCAGATAGGTCTGGATGCTGTCGAAATCCCGAATGCCGCCCCCCACCTGGATCTCGACGTCCGGAAAGGTCTCGGAGATGCGGCCGATGATGTCGGCGTTGACGGGAAAGCCGGCCACGGCGCCGTTGAGATCCACGATATGGATACGCTTGCTGCCGGCCTCGATCCAGCGTTCGGCCATGGCGACCGGATCGTCCGAGAACACGGTCTCGTCGTCCATGTTGCCTTGGCGCAACCGGACACAACGTCCGTCTTTCAGATCGATGGCGGGTATCAGAAGCATAAACTCTCTCGCTATCGTTATACGGTGCCGTCCCAGCGGACGAAGTTCGCCAGCAGGTCGAGCCCGGCATGCTGGCTCTTCTCAGGGTGGAACTGCGTGGCGAACATATTCTCGCGTGCCACCGCCGCAGTAAAGTCGATTCCGTAGTTGCGGTGCCTGCCACGTCCGCCGGGTCGTCGGGGGCGGCATAATAACTGTGCACAAAATAGAACCAACTGTCGTTGGGAATCCCCGCGCCACAAGGGATGATCCCGGTCATGGTGCACCCGGTTCCACCCCATGTGCGGGACCTTGAATCGGCCGGGCACCTCGGCCAGGGCAGCCCCGAAGTGCAGCACGCGTCCGGGCACCAGGCCGATGCCGTCAATACCCTGGTTTTCCTCGCTGTGGCCCAACAGCGCCTGCATGCCCAGGCAGACTCCGAGGAAAGGTTTGGTCTCGGCCACTTCCCGGATCACCTCCAGCAACTCCAGGCGCTGCAGCTCGCTCATGCAATCGCGGATGGCGCCCACGCCCGGGAACACGACGCGGTCGGCACGACGGATGTGCTCGGGGTCGTAGGTCACCTCCACCCAGTCGTCGCCGCAGACGTACTCCAACGCCTTGGACACCGAACGCAGGTTGCCCATCCCGTAGTCGATCACTGCTATGGTAGCCATCGAAGCTCAGCCTAAAGAATTTCTGGCGGCGATCAAGCGCGGCGCGCACCCACCCGCGATATCGGTGCGGGGACGGGGCGGCCAATCACCGGCGCCGGCCCTCAGAGGTGTCCTTTGGTGGATGGTGTGACATCGGCCATACGCGGATCGGGCTCCGCGGCCATGCGCAGCGCCCGGCCGAAGGCCTTGAACACCGTTTCGATGATGTGGTGGGTGTTACGCCCACGCAGGCTGTCGATGTGCAGCGTCATCTGGGCGTGATTGACCAACCCCTGGAAGAACTCCCGGAACAGATCCACGTCGAAACCGCCAACCGTGGCGCGGGGAAAATCCACATGGTATTCCAGGCCCGGGCGGCCGGAGAAATCCACCACCACCCGCGACAAGGCTTCGTCCAGCGGGCAATAGGCGTGGCCGAAGCGGCGGATGCCCTTCTTGTCGCCCAACGCCTTGCGCAGCGCCTGGCCCATGGTGATACCCACGTCCTCGACCGTGTGATGAGCGTCGATGTGCAGGTCGCCCTCGGCCCGGATGTCCAGATCGATCAGCCCATGGCGGGCCACCTGATCCAGCATGTGCTCCAGGAAGGGCACGCCCAATCCAAGATGGGAACTGCCCCGTCCGTCCAGATTGAGAGTGGCCTGGACCTGGGTTTCCAACGTATCGCGCTCGACGCTCGCCGTCCGCTCCGCCATGGCTTGCTTGCCGTCCTTCTAGGGATGTCCGAACAAGCTTCGGATCATAGCACAGGCCGCGCCGGTTCCGAGCGCCCCAGGGCCTTTCATGCGCCGCCCTCCGGCGGCGTGCGCAGCCAAAAGGTCACCGGGCCGTCGTTGGTCAGGCTGACCTGCATGTCCGCCCCGAAACGGCCACTGGCTAGCCGCTCGGGCGGCAGCCGCTGGCCGGCCTTCGCCACAAGATGGTCGAACAAACGGCGGCCGTCTTCGGGCACGGCGGCGGGCGTAAAGCTGGGGCGGTTACCCTTGCGCGTGTCGGCCGGCAGGGTGAACTGGGGCACCAGCAGGACGGAGCCCGCAATGTCGATTACCGAGCGGTTCATGCGCCCCTGTTCGTCGGCAAACACCCGATAGGCCAGAAGCCGTTCCAGCAGGCGCTCCGCCGCGGCCTCGGAATCTCCTTTCTCAACGCCAACCAGCACCAGAAGCCCCGCGCCGATAGCCCCCACCGCCTCTCCCCGGACGCGAACCTCGGCCTGTGTCACCCGCTGCAACAACCCAATCATTACGCCAGTATTTCCCCATTGTTAACAGGGCGTTACAATGCCCACAAAAAGTTCCTGGTCAGGCCCCGCCCAACTCGATCTTCAGATATTTCTTACAAAGCCGATCGCCGTTTCCTTACAGAAAGCCGCCTTGTGGGCTGGCACTATAGGGACCGTCACCGACTTCAGGGAAGCTCTTCGCCACGGACGGCGTCGGAACTTAAAAATACAAAAGGGACCGGCGCAGAAGAAAAAAACGGAGCGGTGTTTCCCAGGAAGGGGATGCGCAGATCACCTCCAGCCAAGTGAACGTATGTCAACCGGCGCAACGGATGCGCCGGTTTTTTTGTGCCTGTTCACGGGGCGCGGGCGGCGCCGCGCCCATCCCGACCGCTTATTTTGGCGGTTTCTCGTCTTCGTTGAGATCCTTCGCCATCTTGGCCCAATCCTGCAGCGTGTCCTGGGCACGGCGGGCCGCCTGCTGCCAGGCCTCCATAACCTGATTGGTTTCGCCGTCCCAATTGGTGGCAAGCTGCGAGGGATCCATCGTCTTGACGCTTTCGAACCAAGCGCTCCAGAGTTGGCTCTGAGCTTCCGTCCAGCCTTTCATCATCTCCTGAACCTGCTCGGCCCACTTGGTGACGGCCTCCGGCGCGTTCTCCTTGTCCGTCACCTTATCGGACCAGCTGCGCGTCCACGCGGACTGTGCCTCCAGCGCCTGGCGCACGGACTTCTCCCAGGCCTCGAGATTGTGACGGTAGTCTTCCTGGCCTTCCCCGGAACCCGGAGCTGCCTGCCCCCCGAATCCCTTGACCGTATCCATCCAGTTGTCCCACATGCGATGCTGCATGTCGGTCCAGGTGCTGACCATCTCCTCCATTTGCTTGTTCCAGTCCATCCTACCCCTCCTTAGTATTGATGCAGTCCGGCCGGCGCGGCGTTATTGGTGCCGTCGGCATTTCCGGCCGGCGCCTATTGTACAGCGGTTGACGTGGGTAATGTCAGGGTGGGACGCCCGGTCGCCATTCTCAAGGCCGGGGCCGGCGCGCGGCCCGCCGCCCACGGGAACGCCCTGTGTATAATCGCCCGATGCGCCGGGCGCGCGCGCCGCATGGCGGTACTCTCTGAACGGTCAGTAACAAGGCCCATGACCCTCCGATTCAACCCCATCCACCTGCTCATCCCTGTCCTGCGCCTTCTGGCATGGATGCCCTTGGGCCTGTCCCACGCCCTGGGCGCTGCACTGGGCCGGCTGATGGTGCTGCTCCCGAGCAAGGCCCGCCGGGACGCCCGTGTAAATCTGGACCTGTGCTTTCCCGACCTCTCGACACGGGAACGGGAGCGGCTGCTGCGGCGAACCTTCATGGAATTCGGCAAATCCATCTTCGAGACGCCTCTGTTCTGGTTTGGGCGCTATCGCCGCATCGAACGGCTGATCGCCAATCCCGAGGCGCTGGATGTCGCACGCCGCTGCTGGAGCGCGGCCGCGGCCTGATCGTGGCGGCCCCGCACCTGGGGGCGTGGGAACTGGTGAACGTGTTCGCCGCCCGCCACATGGCCATCAACGTACTCTACCGCCCGCCCCGGGACCGGCGCCTGGAACCCCTGCTCGTCGCCCGCCGGGAGCACACCGGCGGACGCACCTTTCCCGCAACACCCAGCGGTATCCGCGGATCTACAAGGCCCTGCAACGGGGCGAAACCATCGGCATCCTGCCGGATCAGGAACCCCGGGCCAGCGGCGTATTCGCGCCCTTTTCGGGGTGCCCGCCAAGACCATGACCCTGCTCCCGCAGATGGCACGGCGCAGCGGCGCGCCGGTGGTCTTCGTATTCGCCGAGCGGTTGCCTTGAGCTCGGGGCTTCCGAATTCATGTGCGCGAGGAGTCGGAGGCCGGACTGAGGGATCCAGACCCGGCGGTGGCCGCCGCTGCCCTCAACCGGGAAATCGAGGCCTCGGTGCGCCTGGCTCCGGCCCAGTACCAGTGGCTGTACCGGCGATTCCGGGAGCGGCCGGACGGGGGCAACAGCCCCTACCGCCAGAAGCACAGAGACCGACCTTTCAGGAAGTAAACTCAGCGGCGAAGCCGCTTGAGGAACACAGCCATCTCCTTGGCGGCCTGCTTGTCACCGTTGGCCTCGGCCACTTCGATCCCCCGGGCGTAGGCCAATTCCGCATCGGCGACTCGCCCCGCCTCGATCAGGGCCTTGCCGTAGCTCTTCCAGGCCGCCGAATAGTCCGGCTTCTGCCGCACAGCCTCCACCAGATGCGCCACCGCCGCGCCCGGTTCACCGCCGTCCAGATAGGCATTGCCCAGGCTCAGCCGTAACAAGGGACTGTCCTGGCCTTTTTCGAGCATCGCTTCCAGGTTTTCGATCATGGACATGGGCATCGTCCCGCTGCTTCGGGTCCGGAACCATGATGGAGGCGCGGGGAACCGGAGAAAAGGGGAACATGGGCGGTTGGCTTGCCCGGCGGGGCCAAGACGCGCAAAAGCTTAGTTCAGCGCCGCCAGAAGGCGGGCATAAACAGCACCAGCACCGTAAAGACCTCCAGGCGGCCCATCAGCATGGCCAGCGACAAGGCCCATTTTGCGGTATCGCTAATGCCCCCAAAGCCGGTGCTGACGGTGCCGAAGGCGATACCCAGGTTATTCATGGCCATGACCACCGAGGAAAAAGCGGTGATCTGATCCAGGCCGGTGCCCATCACCACCAGCAGGATGATCGCGAACACCGCCATGTAGGTGGCAAAGAAGCCCCACACGGCGGTGGTGACCTGATCCTCCACGGCGCGGTTGCCGAGCTTGACCAGGAACTGGGCCTGGGGATGGATCAACCGCAACAGCTCACGGTAGCCCTGGTGCAGCATCAACTGGAAGCGCACCACCTTGATGCCGCCGGCGGTGGAGCCGGCGCAACCACCGATAATGCTGACGAACATCAGCAGCACGGGCAGGAAGCTGGGCCAGTTGTAGTAGGTGGTGCTGGCCAGGCCGGTATTGGTGATAAAGGTCATCACCTGGAAGATGGCGTGGCGCAGCACTCGGACGGCGGCACGGCGCCCGTGTTCAGCAGCTCCAGGGAAACGATGATCACTGAGACGATCACCACGCCCAGGTAGAAACCGAACTCGGGGTCGGCCAGGTAGGCGCTGAGCTTTCGATAGCGCCAGGCCGCGAAGTGCAGGGCGAAGTTCACGCCCGCCAGGAACATGAACACCGCACCGATCATGTCCAGCACGGGGCTGTTGTAATAGGCCATGCTGGCGTCGTGGGTGGAAAAACCGCCGATGGCCACGGTGGAGAAGCTGTGGCCAATGGCGTCGAAGCGGTTCATGCCGCCCAGCCAGTAGGCGAGGGCGCAAGCAGGTCAGCCCGAGATAGATGTACCACAGCGCCTTGGCCGTCTCGGTGATGCGGGGCGTGAGCTTGGCGTCCTTCACCGGGCCCGGGTCTCGGCCCGGTAGAGCTGCATGCCACCAATGCCCAGCATGGGCAGGATAGCGACCGCCAGGACGATGATCCCCATGCCACCCAGCCACTGGAGCTGCTGGCGTAGTACAGGATGGACGGCGGCAGGTGGTCGATGCCGTGATGACCGTGGCGCCGGTGGTGGTCAGGCCAGACAGGTCTCGAACACCGAATCGGTCAGGCATATGGGGGCCTTGGCCAGCATGAACGGCAGCGCGCCGAACAGCGCCAGCACCACCCACATGCAGCACCACGAAGAAGCCGTCGCGCGTCCGCAGGTCGCGCCGGTAGCTGCGCACCGGCAGCCACATCATGAAGCCGGCCACCAGGATCAAACCGAAGGCGACCATGAACGGCAGGAAACGCCGTCCTCGGTGAGGCAGAGACCACCACCGGCGGCAGCATGGTGAGGCTGAACACCATCAGCAGCAAGCCGAGGATGCGCTGGACGGCGGGATAATGCATGACCTTAGGTGCCTATTACCCCGGGAACGCGGTGAACGGGTATGATGCGATAACGCTGTTGCTGATCTCAACCATGGGCCAGCAATCGATTTCCGTTGTTGTTATTGACTGAATCCGCACCGCAAGCACGTACGCCGTGGCGCCCCAGCGGGCTATAAAAAGGTCACGCCCACCTGGAACAGCCGCTCCACCTCGCGACCCGCGCTTTGTCCACCAGGAACAGGATCACGTGGTCCTCCGACTCGATCACGGTGTCGTGGTGGGCGATCAGCACTTCATCGCCACGCACGATGGCGCCGATCGTGGTGCCTTCCGGCAGGTTGATCTCCTCGATGTGCGGCCCACCACCTTGGAGCTGCTGGATCGCCGTGGGCGATGGCCTCGATGGCCTCGGCGGCGCCGCGGCGCAGCGAGTGCACCTTGACCACGTCGCCACGGCGCACGTGGGTCAGCAGGCTGCCGATGGTGGCCTGCTGGGGCGAGATCGCGATATCGATGTCCGCTGCCCTGCACCAGGTCGACGTAGGCGGGGCTGTTGATCAGCGACATGACCTTGCGCGCGCCCAGCCGCTTGGCCAGCATGCCGACAGGATGTTGGCCTCGTCGTCGTTGGTCAGCGCGCAGAAGACATCGGTGTTCTCGATGTTCTCCTCCAGCAGCAGATCTTCGTCGGCGGCGTCGCCCTGCAGCACGATGGTCTTGTTCAGATTTTCCGACACATTGCGGGCGCGCTCGCGGTTGTGCTCGATGATCTTGACCTGGTAGCGGTGCTCCAGGGCCTGGGCCAGGCGCTCGCCGATGTTGCCGCCGCCGGCGAGCATGATGCGCTTGACCGGCTTGTCCAGCTTGCGCAGTTCGCTCATCACCGCGCGGATGTTCTTGCGGGCGGCGATGAAGAACACCTCGTCGTCGGCCTCGATGACGGTGTCGCCCTCCGGGATGATGGGCCGGCCGCGCCGGAAGATGGCCGCCACCCGGGTATGATACCGGGCATGTGCTGGCGCAGGGTGCGCAGCTCCTGGCCCACCAGCGGCCCGCCGTAGTAGGCCCGCACGGCCACCAGCTGCACCTTGCCGCCGGCGAAGTCCAGCACCTGCAGCGCGCCGGGGTGCTCGATCAGGCGGCGGACGTATTCGGTGACCAGCTGCTCGGGGCTGATCAGCACGTCGATGGGCAGGGCGTCGTGCGCGAACAGCTGGGGATAGCCAGGTATTCGGCGGCGCGCACCCGGGCGATCTTGGTCGGGGTGTGAAACAGCGTGTAGGCCACCTGGCAGGCGACCATGTTGACTTCGTCGCTGTTGGTGACGGCGATCATCATATCGGCATCGTCGGCGCCGGCCTGCAGAGAATCGGGGGGTGAGGGCGACGCCGGCCACGGTGCGCATGTCCAGGCGGTCCTGCAGCTCGTGCAGGACTCGGCGGTCCATCGACCACCGTGATGTCGTTGGCCTCGCTGGCCAGGTTCTCCGCCAGCGAGCCGCCGACCTGGCCGGCGCCCAGGATGATGATCTTCATAGCGGCGATAAGTTACGGCAGTCCGTTGCAGAAGTGAAGCGCAATACCGAGACCCCTGTATTCATATCGCGTCCTTGGGGTCGATGCCCAGTGATTTGAGCTTGCGGTAGAGGTGGGTCCGCTCCATGCCGGACAACTTGGCCAGCTCACCCACACTGCCGCCGGCTGCCCGCAACTGGTGCTGCAAATACAGCGCTCAAAGGCCTCGCGGGCCTCGCGCAGCGGCAGATCCAGCGGCACGCCATTGACGCGGCGCCTTGCGGCGGAAGCGCCAGCCCGGCCGGGGAACCCAGAGCCGCCTCCACCTCGTCCACGTCGACCTCCGGTCCGTGGCCCAGAATCAGCAGTCGCTGCACCAGATTCTTCAGTTCGCGGACATTGCCGGGCCATGAATAGTTTCGCAGCCGGTTCTGGGCGCCCACGGTGAAATGCCGGTACGGCAGATTGTCGTGGGCCACGAAATAGTCCACATAGCGCCCAGCAGCTCCGGAACGTCCTCGGCGTATTCCCGCAACGGCGGCACCCGCAGCGGCACCACGTTCAGGTGGTAGTAGAGGTCCTCGCGGAAACGCCCCGCCTTGACCTCCTCCTCCAAGTCGACCCGGGTGGCGGCGATGATACGCACGTCCACCTTCACGGGCTCGGCCCCACCCACCCGGTTGAACCCCTGGCTGTGCAGGGCGCTGAGCAGACGGGCTTGGACCTGCATATCCAGGTCGGCCACTTCGTCGAGGAACAGCGTGCCGTTGTTGGCCTGTTCCAGCCGGCCGTAGACCACCCTTTCTCCCTCTTCGCCGCCGAACAGCTCGGCGGCGGCCGTCTGCCCGGCCAGGGAGCCGGCGGCCACCTCCACGAAGGGGCCGTTGCGACGGGGGCTGCAGCGATGAAGGTAGCGCGCCATCAGCCGCTTGCCGGTACCGGCCTCGCCGGTGACCAGGACCCAGCTGTCGTGGCTGGCGATACGTTTGACCTGTTCGCGCAGCCGCTGCATGACACGGCTGCGACCCACCGGCTCGGCCAGGTGGCCGGCCTTTTCGCGCAGACCGCGATTCTCCCGGGCGAGCTTGTCCACCTCCAGCGCGCGCTCCACCGTGAGCAGCAGCTTGGCCAGCGACAGGGGCTTTTCGATGAAATCGTAGGCACCCAGGCGGGTGGCCTCCACCGCCGTTTCCACCGTGCCGTGGCCGGACATCATCACCACCGGGCAGGGCAGATCGCCGCTGTCGCCGGCCCACTCCTTGAGCAAGGTGATGCCGTCCACGCCGGGCATCCAGATATCCAGCAGAATCAGGTCGGGGCGGCGCTGCCGCAGCGCGTGCCGGGCCTCGGCGGCGTCGGCGGCCACCTGTACCTGATACTCCTCGTCCTCCAGGATCTCCTGGACCAGGCTGCGGATATCCGGCTCGTCGTCCACCACCAGGATGTGGGGCGCCGTCATACGTAATCCTCCCGTGTCGAGGCGCCGGCGGATTCCGCCTGACCCTCTCCCAGGGGCAGGCATACCGTGACTTGAGCGCCGTCGGCGAGATTTTCGGCGGTGATCATGCCGTTATGCTCCTCCACAATCTTCTTGACGATGGGCATGCCCAGGCCGGTGCCTCGGGCTTGGTGGTCACATAGGGCTCGAACAGGCGGCCCATCACATCCTCGGCGAAGCCAGGCCCGTAGTCACGCACCCGCAACTCCACGCCGTTGAACCGCTCACCGTCCAAGCCCGGGTGCTCAATTCCAAGCGGCACTGGCTCTTCCGCGCAGGCCTCCAGGGCATTCTTGATCAGATTGTGCAGCAACTGTCGCATCCGCCCGGCGTCGGCGGCCACCGCGGCAGATCCGGCGCCAGATCCAGCACCAGATCCGGGCGGTGGGGGCTGGCGCGATAGAGATCCATCACCTCGCTCACCAGCGCATTGAGATCCACGGATTCGAATCGGTGCGCGCGGGGTGGGCATATTCGGTGAACGCGTTGACCATCTTCTTCATGGCGTCCACCTGCTGGACGATCGTGTGCGTGGCCCGTTCCAGCACCTCCGCATCCTGCCCTTCATGGTCTTGAGATATTTGTGGCGCAGCCGTTCCGCCGAGAGCTGGATGGGCGTCAGCGGGTTCTTGATCTCTGGGCCAGGCGCCGGGCGACCTCGCCCCAGGCGGCATCACGCTGAGCCTGGATCAGCGCGGTGACGTCGTCGAACACGATCACGAAACCACTACGCCCGGCCAGGGTGGCGCCGCTGCACATCAACACCTGACTGCCGTTGGCGCCGGGAATGGTGAGCTGATCGCGCCACTCCGGAGCCGCGCCGCGCAGACGGGCGTCCAGGGCCTCGGCGAAACCCGCCACATGGGGGTGCCGGGCGGCCAGCATGGTCAGGGTCTTGCCGATACCCTCGCGCATGGACAGATCGAGAATATCCTCGGCGGCCTGGTTGAACGTACGCAGGGAGCCATCCTGATCGAGCGCCAACACGCCGGAGGATAGCCGCGACAATACGGCCTCAAGGTAGGCGCGCTGGTTCTCGACCTGGATCTGGCTGGTGCGGGCCTGATCGCGGGCGCGGGCCACGCGGCGGCTCATGTCGTTGAACGAGCGGACCAGGAAACCCATTTCGTCCCGCCCGGCCGGCGGCAACTGCTTGCCGTATTCACCGGCGGCCACGGCCGCGGTGCCCTCGGCCAAATCGCGGATGGGGGCGACCAGACGGCGGGCGGCGTAAAACGCGGACCAGACAGCGAACAACAGACTGAGCAGCAGGACCAGGGACAGGGTCAGCGAGAACGTGCTCTTCAACGGCTCGGTGAGGTAGGTGACTTCCTTGTACTGGGCGTAGGCGGCCTGAACCTTCTCGGCGAGATCGTTGAGCCGCGGTGAAATGGGGAACAGCGCCTGGACGATGCGGTCGCCGCTGGGCATTTCGGGCCCGGTGCTCGGCACCAGCACCCGGATATTCAAGCCGGAGTTGCCCACCGGGTCCAGGCCCACGTAGGGCCGCCCCTGCCGGACCTGCAGCAGCACGTCCTCCTCGGGCCGATGCGGCAGGATTGCGGCCGTATCGCGGGTGCTGGCGGCGATGATCCGACCGTTGTTCCCCAGCACGGTGAGCTCGGCCGCCTGCATGCGTTCTCGCAAATCACCCAGCTGCAGTGACACCATGCCGTCGGGAATCGTGGCGAGTTCCCCGGCGGATCGCTGAACCCGGCTCAGCAGCTCGCGCATTCGCATGTCCAGAGAGGCCTGGGACAGCCGGAGCGCGTCCTCCATGGCCTGCTGTTCGACGCGGGCGCCGAACCAAGTCTCGATTCCCCGCTCCAGAAACTGCATGGAGAAGTAATAGACGACTGAAACCGGCACTACGGCCAGGATCACGAACATGAGTACCAGCCGAACCGTGAGCCGGCTGCCGGTCTCGCCCTGGCGACGCTGACGGATCAACCGCCAGAGATTCATCGCGATCAGGCCCACCAGCACAGCCAGGGCCACCACGTTGATCACCAGCAGGGGCGTGTGCAGGCGTCCGAAGACGGCGGAATTCTCGGTGGCCACGCTCAGCAGGTAGAGCGAGGTCAGCATGAGTACGCACAACGCGATTCGCAGCCAGGCTTCCTTACGCATGGTCAGATCCCGCCAATCGCCGGGGCTGGCGGCCGCCCGGCCACAGCGCGCTTAAACGGATGGGCGGCCACGGGGCTCATCCGCGAATATCCCAGTGGTGCCAATCGGTGCCCAACTGCCACTCCGGCGACATGTAGGCGACCGTGCGAAGGGGGTGAGGCAGAGCCTCGATATCCAGGCCGGCCTTGGCGCGGACCCGATAGCCCTCGCCTTGGTTCAACAGGCGCCGGTCCAGACGGGGAGGTCGCGCACCGTGCCCAGCGCGGTCAGGGCGGCGTCGCGACGCGTGAAAATGCGGCGTTCGCCGGAGTTGAGGTTGCGAATCACATAGCGCCGGCTGAGGGCGTGATAACGGATTTCGTAGCGCTGGGACAGATCGGCGATATTGCTGTCCCAGATCCAGTCCCGCGGATGCACGACCTGGATGTGGAGGCCGATGGTCAGCGGAACCCCGCTGCCCAGGGCTTCCTCGGCCGCCGGGCTGAGTTGGAAATCGTAGTCGGCGCTGAAGTAGAGCACCCCGTCGCGCGCCTTGACCTCGCCGTGGACAAGCCGGAACCCGCCGCTCTGGGCCCAAACCAGACCGACCACGACCATCAGCGCGGCCGTGGCGCACAGCAGCCGCAGCCGTTTCGCCGGCCTCGCCATGGAACGCCCGGCCGCGTTCACCGCTTAGCCACGCTCGCGTAGTAGAAACCGTCCATATCCTGCTCGCCGGGGAGTATCTGGCGGCCCGCTCCGCTTTCCCGCCCACAGGGCAAGGCGAGCGATTCGATCTGCGCATCCGCGTTTCGCTCCAGGAATGCCGCGATGACCCCCGCGTTTTCGTCCCGAAGTACCGAACAGGTAGCGTAAACCAGCCTACCGCCGGGAACCAGAAGTTCCCAGGCCGCCTGCAGCGCCGCGCCCTGGGTCGTCGCCAGCGCCGGAATGTCCTCCGCTCGGCGGAGCATCTTGATGTCGGGGTGGCGCCGGATCACGCCGGTGGCGGAGCACGGCGCATCCAGCAGGATCCGGTCGTAGGGCCGGCCGTCCCACCACGCGGAGGGCTGCGCCGCGTCTCCGGCAACCACATCGGCGCGGAGATGCAGGCGTCGGAGGTTTTCGGTCACCCGCTCCAAGCGGGTGGCGTCCACGTCCACGGCGGTGAGGGCCCCGACCTCGGGGCAGCGTTCCAGGATGTGTGCGGTCTTGCCCCCGGGTGCCGCGCACAAGTCCAGAACCCTTTGACCCGGTCCGGCATCGAGCAGGCTGGCCGCAAGCTGGGCCGCGGCATCCTGCACGGAGGCCCGGCCCTCGGCAAACCCCGGCAGGTGTTCCACCGGCAGCGGCTGCTCCAACACCACCGCATCCGGCGCGACAGGGTGACGGCGGGCCCCGGCCCCCATATCCGCTAACGCCTTTATATAGGCGTCCGGATCCGTAAGGCGGCGGTTCACCCGCAGGGTCATGGGGGCGCGCGCGTTGTTGCCGGCGGCGATGGCCTCCCAATCCTCGGGCCAGTCGCGACGCAGCGCATCCAGCAACCAGCGCGGATGCGCGAGCCGCGCGGCATCCTCACGGTCCACGGCTTCGAGCAGGCTGCCCCGCTCCCGCAGGAATCGCCGCAGTACGGCGTTCAACACACCCCGGGCCCACCCCTTGCCCAAGTCGCCCACGGCGGCCACCGTTTCCGAGACGGCCGCATGGTCCGGCACCCGCATTTCCAGACACTGATAGAGCCCAATCAACAGCAGTGCGCGAACATCGCCGTCCTTGTCGCGCATCGGCCGGGCCAGAAGACCCGCGGCCACGGCATCCAGCCGCCCGTACCAGCGCAGCACGCCGAACACCAGTTCCTGGGCCAGGGGACGCCGCTCAGCCGGCAACCGCTGAAGCGCGGGCTCCAGGACATCCGCCAGGGAGCGCTGGCTGGCGATGACCCGATGCAGGACGCGGGCGGCGACGGCACGGGGATTCGCTGCGGCCATGGTTCAGTCGCCCAGCCGAGTGCCAGGGGGCAGAGAACGGCCGTTGAGAAAGGCGGCGACATCCATGGGCCGGCCGCCGGGAAGCTGAAGGTTCAGCAGGCGCAAAACACCATCGCCCGTGGCCACGTCCACGCCGCCGGGGGACGATGCCACCACGTTGCCGGGGGCGGCGCTCGCCTCGTCGGGAAGCGCGCGCGCCTGGCGAACGCGCAGCACTTGCCCGGCCAGGCGCGTCTGCGCCACGGGAAAGGGGTTGAACGCGCGCACGGCGCGCTCAAGCTCGGCGGCCGGGCGCGTCCAATCCAGTTCCGCCTCGGCCTTGTCCAGCTTGGCGGCGTAGGTGCCCGCCGCGTCGTCCTGGCGTTCCGCCCGCAACTCGCCAGCGGCCAGGCGCTCCAGAGTCGGTACCAGCATGCGCGCGCCCATAGCAGCCAGGCGATCGTGCAGGTCCTGGGCGTTGTCCTCGCCGCTGATTTCGCAGGATTCCCGCGCCAGCATGGGACCGGTGTCCAGGCCGGCCTCCATCTGCATCAGGGTCACGCCGCTGCGGCTATCTCCCGCCAGCAGCGCCCGCTGGATGGGCGCTGCCCCGCGCCAGCGGGGCAGCAGGGAGGCGTGAATGTTGACGCAGCCCAGCCGGGGGATATCGAGAACGGCCCGGGGCAGCAGCAGCCCATAGGCCACCACCACCATCACGTCCGGCTTGAGCGCTGCCAAGCGCTCCTGCTCGGCGGGGTCGCGAAGCGTGTCCGGCTGGTGGACCGTCAAGCCGGCCTGCAGGGCCCGCTGCTTGACCGGCGAGGGCCGGGGCTTGCGGCCGCGGCCGGCGGGCCGGTCGGGCTGAGTGTAGACGGCAACCACGCGATGGCCCGAACCCAACAATGCCTCCAGGGCGGGCACCGCGAACTCCGGGGTTCCGGCAAAGACGATATCGAGCGGTTGGGACATGGGTTGCTGGCAATTCCTGGTCAGTTAGTGCGATCGGGGTTGAGCGGGCACCCACGCGCCCTGCCTCGGTGCCACGGACCGGAAAGCGTACACGAAGGGGACCTAAGATGAACCAGGAAACGTGAACGCCCCGTTCCCCGGGGCGCTCCATCCAATCGGATCGCGTCAGATCATGCTTTGCGCCGGTGCTGGGGGCGTCTCGCCTAACCGCGCCTGCTTTTCCAATTTCTTGCGCACGCGCTTGCGCTTGAGTTCGGAGAGATAGTCCACGAACAGCTTGCCGTCCAGGTGGTCGATCTCGTGCTGGATGCAAACGGCCAACAAGCCGTCGGTTTCCAGCTCAACCGATTTGCCGTCACGATCCAGGGCCTTGACCGTCACCGCGTCGGCGCGCTCGACCAGATCGTAGTAACCCGGCACGGACAGACAGCCTTCCTGCATCTGCTCCGAGCCGCTTTTGGCGACGATCTCCGGATTGATCAGACACAGCGGCTCAGTGCGGTCCTCGGAAACATCGATGACGATCACTCGCTTGTGCACATCGACCTGGGTCGCGGCCAAGCCGATGCCCGGCGCGTCGTACATGGTTTCAAACATGTCCTCCACCAGCCGGCGGAGGTCGTCATCCACCGTTTCGACGGGCTCGGCCCGGGTACGAAGGCGAGGATCGGGATAGTGCAGAATGTGAAGTAGTGCCATGGTAACGCCGTTGCGGATCGTGATATACAATTGATACGTTTAGTTTAGAAGTAATAATCACCTATAAGCAATTTCAAGCCTACTTCGGGCACAACTCAGGGATTTCAGATGCCAGCCAGGAAACTGATTGGGTTCCTCGCCGCCTTGGTGATTTCCACCGCGGTTTTCGCCAATGCCAATAGCCCGCTAAGGCCGAATCATCCCCAGGAATACACCGTGGTGAAGGGTGACACCCTCTGGGATATCGCCGCGCGCTTCCTGAACAGCCCCTGGCTGTGGCCCGAAATCTGGTATGCGAACCCGGATATCGACAATCCGCACCTTATCTACCCGGGCGACAAGATCAAGCTCGTCTATATAGAGGGCAAACCGCGCCTGACAGTTCAACGCGGCGCGCCGGGCGGTGTGGTCAAGCTGTCACCCAAGGCCCGGTCCACCCCCATCGACCAGGCCATCGACACCATACCCATGGAGGCCATACGGCCGTTCCTGACACAGACCCGCATCGTCGATGCCGGGGTGCTGAAAAATGCGCCCTACGTGGTCGCCGCGCCGGAACGCCGCGTCATGGGCAGCGCCAGCGACCGGGTGTACGTCCGCGGCACCAACGCCGCCGCCGGCCAAGGATTCGACATCGTACGCCGAGGCAAGGAATATCGCGATCCCAAGACCAACAAGTTGCTAGGCGTCGAAGCCCGCCACCTGGGCGAGGGCTTGATCCAGCGCACCGGGGATCCAGCCACGCTGCTGATCACCCGGAGCAACCGCGAGGTGCTCAAGGGCGACCGGCTGCTCCCGGTACCCGAGGAGGCCATCCCCAGCCAGTTCTTCCCCCGCGCGCCGGACCATCCCGTCAAGGGGCAGATTCTCAGTGTGCTGGACGGCGTGAACGAGATCGGCCAATACAACGTGGTCGCCATCAATCTGGGCCGCAGCGACGGCATGAAGGTAGGCGATGTGCTCGCGGTGCTGCGCAAGGGAGAGGTCATCCGCGACACCGTGAGCGACAAGAACCGCAACGTGAAGCTGCCGGACGAACGCGCCGGGGAAATGATCGTGTTCCGCACCTTCGGCCAGGTCAGCTACGGGCTGATCATGCGCGCCGAGCGGGAAATGCAGGTTGGGGATATCGTTCAAAATCCCTAGAAGCTAGTCGGACCCAGGGGGATCGGAGCGGGCGGTTCATGCTCGAGCCCGACAGACTCATAGCTGATTCCCGACATACCCGTGCCCACGGCGCGGGCGGACCACCGCGTAATGGACGACGCAGCCTATTTCCGACGAAATCCCTCCACCGACGGCGGGCGGCGCGCAAGCGCCCTCGCCGTTGCTCATTGGCGAGCGGCTCATGAACACTGAACGCTGGCTGGCCCTGATCCGCGCCCCCGGGGTAGGCACCGCCGCGGTGCAGGGTTTGCTGGAGCACTTCCAGGACCTGGACCGTGCCGTGGACGCCCCGGCCCGCGAACTGCGCCGGGCGGGGCTGGCGGAGAAATCCGTCGACGCCCTAATCCAACCCGACCGGGAGGCCATAGCGGCGGACCTCGCTTGGCTTGAGGGGCCGGACCGATGCCTGATCCCGTTCACCGACGCTCGGTATCCGCGCCTTCTGGCCGAGATTCCGTCGCCGCCGCTGGCGCTATTCGTGATGGGCGATCCCGAGTGCCTCGCCGCCCCCCAACTGGCCGTGGTGGGCAGCCGCAACCCCACCCCGGGCGGGACCGACACGGCCTACGGATTTTCGCGCCACCTGGCCGGGTGCGGCCTGACCATCACAAGCGGACTGGCGATGGGCATTGACGCCGCCGCTCACCGCGGGGCGCTGGACGCCGGTGGGCGAACCATCGCCGTCACCGGTACCGGCCTGGGCCGTGTTTACCCGGCCCGCCACCGCGATCTGGCCCACCGCATCGCCGAACAAGGCGCCCTGATATCGGAGTTCCCACCTGACGTGGGCGCCCGGCGCGAGAATTTTCCACGCCGCAACCGCATCCTCAGCGGTCTGGCTGTGGGCACGCTGGTGGTGGAGGCCAGCGTCCAGAGCGGCTCCCTGATCACGGCGCGCTACGCGCTTGAACAGGGCCGGGAGGTCTTCGCCATACCCGGCTCCATCCACAACCCGCTGGCCAAGGGCTGCCACGCCCTGATTCGCCACGGGCAGCCAAGCTGGTGGAGCGGGCCGAGGAAATCTGGGAAGAGCTTCCGGCGCTGCTGATGGTCGCTCCCAGCGAAAGACACCGGAAACGGCGCCGACGGGGCCCGCCGAAGACGCCGCCGAGACACTGGACGAAGAGCATCGGCAGGTGCTGGAAGCCTTGGGCCACGACCCCTCCCCCATGGAAACCATCATCCGCAGGACCGGATTGACGACGGACGTGGTTTCCTCCATTCTGCTGCTATTGGAGCTTCGCGGCTTCGTCACCAGCACGCCCGGCGGGCGTTACGCCAGGCAGAATCCCCAGCCGTAGTCGCGTCGACCCAGGGCACTGCGGTCGGCACTCGCCCCCCGGACGCAACGGCAACCCGCACGGCCAAGCCATATAGTCCGGCGATTTCACCAAGGCGACTAGCGACTGTAAGATGAGTCGGAGATGTGGCGGTTGTTTAACGACAAGCCAGAGAATCCGGCAACGAGGCCATTTTGTACCGCCGTCGGTGGCTTATCATGCGCCAGGCTTGTTCATCCAACCGCATGAGCGTAGCCCTGAGCACCCGATCCTCGGTGAAATGGCCGGGTTAACTGAAGTACTTGTGAGATGAAAGAGAACGTGTTCGACGTCCTGATGTATCTCTTCGAGAACTACATCTACAACGACGACGACGAACCGGAGCCGGATCGCGAATCCCTGGAGTCCGAGCTGTTCGAAGCCGGTTTCCAGCCCCTGGAAATCAGCAAGGCATTCGACTGGCTGGATGCCCTGGCAACGACACGGGAATTCCCCGAGGGCGCGCTGGAGCACGGACGGTCGATCCGCGTCTATACCGATGAGGAAACCATCAAGCTCGACGGCGACTGCCGGGGCTTTTTGCTCTTTCTGGAGCAGGTGGGCATACTGACGCCAGCCAGTCGGGAGGTCATTATCGAGCGGATGATGGCCCTGGAAGACGACGAGATCGACATCGAAACGCTGAAATGGGTGACCCTGATGGTCCTCTTCAATCAGCCGGGCCAGGAAGAAGCGTACGCCTGGATGGAGAACCTGCTGTTCGATAGCCCCATGCACTTGGTGCACTGAACGGACGGGCCCCAACGAACCCGGCACAAGAGACACAGGCGGCCCGCGAAACGGGCCGTTTTTATTCGCCCCGGTTCTTGTTCCCGTCGATCCCTTCCCCGAACCGAACGGCACGACCGCACAGATCATTAACGTGGCCCAGGCCGAGGATTGGAAACAAATTATTCAATGAGCACGAACCTGGTCATTGTGGAATCGCCAGCCAAGGCGAAAACCATCAACAAATACCTGGGCAAGGACTTCCAGGTATTGGCCTCCTATGGCCATGTGCGCGATCTGGTGCCCAAAGAGGGCGCGGTCGACCCGGACCACGACTTCGCAATGAAGTACGACGTCATCGACCGCAACAGCAAGCACGTGGACGCCATCGCCAAGGCGCTGAAGAAGGCCGACGCCCTGTATCTGGTGACCCACCCTGATCGCGAAGGCGAGGCCATCTCCTGGCACTTGGCGGAAATCCTCCAGGACCGGGGACTGCTCAAGGACAAGCCCGTGCGCCGCGTGGTGTTCCATGAGATCACCAAGCGTGCCATCCAGGACGCCATCGACCACCCCCGCGACGTCTCCATGGATTTGGTCAACGCCCAGCAGGCTCGTCGCGCCCTGGACTATCTGGTGGGCTTTAATCTCTCGCCGCTGCTTTGGAAGAAATCTGCAGCCGGCTTGTCCGCCGGCCGGGTGCAGAGCCCCGCCCTGCGGATGATCGTGGAACGCGAGCTGGAGATCGAGGCCTTCAAGCCGCGTGAATACTGGAGCGTGGAGGCGGATCTCAAGAAGGACCGCCAACCCTTTGTCGCCAAGCTGCACACCTTCGGCGGCGAACGGGTTCAACAGTTCACCATCGACAACGGCGACCGCGCCCACGAGGTGGAGCAGGCCCTGCTGGACGCCGCAGGCGGCCAAGTCTCCGTCGCCAAGGTCGAGAAGAAGCAGCGCCGCCGCAATCCGACCGCGCCATTTATCACCTCCACGCTTCAGCAGGAAGCCTCCCGCAAGCTGGGTTTTTCCACCCAGCGGACCATGCGAGTGGCCCAGCAGCTCTATGAAGGCGTGGATACCGGCGGCGGCGCGGTTGGCCTGATCACCTACATGCGTACGGACTCGGCGATCTTGCCGCCGAAGCCATCGACGACATTCGCGACACATCGCGAAGCGCACGGCGCGGACAAGCTGCCCAAGACACCGCATCGCTACAAGACCCGCGCCAAGAATGCCCAGGAGGCCCATGAGGCCATCCGTCCGACTTCGGCCGCTCAGGTGCCGGATGAGATCAAGGCGCACCTGACCGCCGACCAGTACAAGCTTTACGATCTGGTCTGGAAGCGGGCCGTGGCCTGCCAGATGATTCACGCCACCATCAACACGGTGTCGGTGGATCTCGCCTGCGGCGAGGGCAATTTCTTCCGCGCCACCGGCTCCACCGTGGAAGACCCGGGGTTCATGGCCGTCTATCAGGAAGGCGTGGACGACTCCAAGCCCGACACCGGCGAGAAGTTTCTCCCGCCGCTCAAGGAAGGCGAACAGGTCCCCACTGGAGAAAATCCGACCCGAGCAACACTTCACCGAGCCACCGCCTCGGTACAGCGAAGCCAGCCTGGTGCCAGCGCTCGAGGAGCACGGAATCGGCCGTCCGTCCACCTATGCCTCCATCATCTCCACGCTGCTGCAGCGCGAATACGTGGAGCTGGACAGCCGCCGCTTCAAACCCACCGACGTGGGCCGGGTGGTCATCCGCTCCCGACCCCAGCATTTCAACCAGTACGTGGACTACGACTTCACCGCCCGCCTGGAAGACGACTTGGACGCCGTCTCCCGGGGCGAGAAGGGGGGCCCACCGATGCGCAAGTTCTGGGACCCGTTCAAACAACAGGTGGTCACCAAGGACGAATCCGTCAGCCGTTCCGACGTCACCACCGAGGAACTGGGCGAGGAATGCCCCAAGTGCGGCAAACCGCTCAAGATCCGGCTCGGGTCGCCGCGGGCGCTTCGTCGGCTGCAGCGGTCTACCCGGAGTGCGACTATACCCGCAACCTGGGCGACGATGCCGCCCAGGAGCCGGAAACGCCGGAAGTCGTGGAAGGCCGCACCTGCCCCAAATGCGAAAGCCCGCTGATCATCCGCACCGGCCGCTACGGCAAGTTCATTGGCTGCAGTGCCTACCCCAAGTGCAAGCACATCGAGCCGTTGGAAAAGCCCCAGGACACCGGCGGTCATAAACGCCCTGAGTGCAACAAGGGCAGCCTGCTCAAGCGCAAATCACGCTACGGGAAAAGATCTTTTACTCCTGCTCACGCTATCCGGACTGCAAATACGCCGTCTGGAACGAGCCGCTGGACGAGACCTGCCCCAAGTGCAAGTGGCCCGTCATGACGCTCAAGACCACAAAACGCCGGGGCACTGAAAAGGTCTGCCCCAGCTGCAAGCACGCCGAACCGGCCGAAGCCGCCGACAACGAAGCCGAATGAGCTACCGCCAAGCCCAGCGTTGCCGCCAAGCGGCGCTGGCGCTGGCCGGCGGCGGCGTAATCGCATACCCCACTGAAGCGGTTTACGGCCTGGGCTGTGATCCCCTGGATCCCGATGGCCTTTGCGCCAGCTGCTCGGCACTCAAAGGTCGCGCCCTGGAAAAGGGAGTGATCCTGATTGCCGCCGACCGGGAGCAGCTGGGGCCCTACTTGGCGCGCGTTGTCCGCTGAACAGCACGCCCAACTGGACGCCGCCTGGCCCGGCCCCGTCACTTGGCTGGTGCCCGCCCAAAACTGGGTCCCGCACTGGCTCACCGGCGGCCGCGACACCCTGGCCGTGCGCGTTACCGACCACCCCCTGGCCGCCGCCCTGTGCCGCAGAATTCGCCGGCCCCATCGTCTCCACCAGCGCCAACCGCAGCGGCAGCCCGCCTGCCCGCACGGCGCTGCGCGCGCGCGTGCTGTTTCGGGAACCGGTTGGACGACATACTCGTGGGCCTCACAGGCGGGCGGAAACAACCTACGCAGATCCGGGATCTGGCAAGCGGGGCCGTGATCCGCGGATGAATTGCCGAGATGGTTCGCGGTCGGCAAGACCGCTTCTACAATGAACAGGAACCACGGGTAGGAGCGGTCGTGTCGACCGCGAATGACCCCAAGCGCGGAGCCCGACCATGAGCCACCCCAATCCCGACGCCGTCCGCAACTACCTCCTGGACCTCCAGGACCGCATCTGCGACGCCCTGGAACACCGCGAGCAACTGGCCCGTTTCCACGAGGACAGTTGGACCCGGACTGAAGGCGGCGGCGGACGCAGCCGCGTGCTGCAGCAGGGCGGTGTGTTCGAGCAGGCGGGCATCAACTTCTCCGATGTCCAGGGGGCGGCGCTGCCAGCCTCCGCCACCCAGAATCGGCCGGAACTGGCCGGCCGGAGCTACCGAGCCATGGGCGTGTCCCTGGTCATCCATCCGCGCAATCCCTATGTACCCACATCGCACGCCAACGTACGCTTCTTCATCGCCGAAAAGCCCGGAGCCGAGCCGGTATGGTGGTTCGGCGGCGGCTTCGACCTCACGCCCTACTACGGCTTCGAGGAAGATGCCGTGCACTGGCATCGAATCGCCCATGACGCCTGCCAGCCCTTCGGCGACGACGTCTACCCCCGCTTCAAGCACTGGTGCGACGAATACTTCTACCTGCCCCACCGCGACGAGCACCGGGGGATCGGCGGCCTGTTCTTCGACGATCTCACCGAGGGCGGATTCGATCGCTGCTTCGCCTTCCAGCGGGCGGTGGGGGACGCCTACCTGGAAGCCTACCTGCCCATCGTGGACCGCCGCGCCGCCACGGCCTTCGGCGAGCCGGAACGGGAGTTCCAGCTGTACCGCCGAGGCCGCTACGTGGAATTCAATCTGCTCTATGACCGCGGCACCAAGTTCGGCCTGCAATCGGGTGGACGAACCGAATCCATCCTGATGTCCCTGCCGCCGCTGGTGCGCTTCGAATACAACTGGTCGCCGGAGCCGGGAACCCCTGAAGCGGAACTCTACGAACGGTTCCTGAAACCAAGGGACTGGCTGGGCAACGCAAGCCCATAGTGCCGCCGCGAGAGAAGGACAATCCTCTCGGAACCAGGCTCGTCCCATGCGCGCTAGCGCCCTCTCCATCGCCACCCTGCAAGCCGGCCACCTAGGGCCGCCCGCCCAACGGCGATGGACGTTCCGCGTCGCATCTGGGACCATATAACTCGAATCTGATTATTTCATCGGCGAACGAGCCAATCGCTATCGGGGGAACGAACGGCCGACCGACAACTCGGGCGGGGGCAAGCGTTCAGGAGAGTGACCGGACATGGATGGAACGAACAAAAGGACCCGTAAGGGGACGACGGAAAGCGTAACGGATCTGTACCGGCGCCCGGGTTTCCTGATCCGGCGTTGTTTCCAGGTTTCCGCTTCGATCTTCACCGAGGAATGTGCCTCGCTGGATCTCACCACGCGCCAATACGGCATTCTGGTCATGCTTAATGAGAAGGGTGGCCTGAGCCAGCGCGCGCTGGCCCTCGCTCTCGGCCTGGACCGTTCAACCACGGCCATGGTGGTGGGTCTGATGGAACGCAAAGGCTGGATCCATCGGGAACGCGATCCCGAGGATGCCCGGCGGCGTATCGTCACCATCACCGCGGGCGGCGAGGACGTTCTGCACCAGGCCCAGCCCATGGCGATCCGGGCGAAGGACCGGCTTCTGGCGGGCTTGTCTGAGGACGAACAGACCCAGTTCCTGACCCTGATGGAGAAGATCCTGGCAGAGACCGGAGACACGGTGCGTGTTCCCCTGGAATGGGACTACAAGCCGGCCCGCAATTAGCAGGCTGACGGGGCTTTCTCGGCGGCCCGCTAGCCCATCCGGCGCTTGATCATCCGAATCAGCCCGCCCAGCACGGGCACTTTCTCGTAGATTTCCTCTCCGGAATCGATGTAGTCGCGATGGTAGGTGATCCGGTCGTCCCGGCCGAAGCGCAGGTGGCTGGAACCGCGGATGTTCATGGCCCGCCCATTCAAACCAAAGTGGAAGTCCCAGGTCATGAAGGCCTGGCCGCCGTCTTCCATCCGCTCCACGATTTCGAAGCGGGGGTGCTCCAGCTTCTCGAACATCCGCGCGAACACGCTCCGAAGGGTTTCCCGATCCACCACCACCTGAAAGGCATCCTTGAAGTACAACTGCTCCGCGTAGTAATTGCCGATATCGTCCAGGGTGACGGGATTCAGCCCTTCGTACCAGGCGATCAACCGCTGCAGCCGCGCGCTCATGTCCCCACCGCCTTGCGGATGACCCGGAAATAGAGCCCATAGGGAAGCCGCGCCACCGCCTTGAGCACGGCGGTAAAACGGCGCGGAAAGTGAATTTCGAAGCGGCCGCGCTCCAGACCCGCGATCAGCGCATCGGCCGCCGCCTCGGGCTCCATCAGCGCGGGCATGCGGAACGCGTTCTGGTCGGTCAACGGGGTTCGAACGAACCCCGGATTCACCAGGTAGACGCCCAATCCTCGCGGGTGCAGATCCAGATACAGCGACTCGGCGAGATTGATCAGGGCCGCCTTGGTCGGGCCATAGACCACCGCATGCGGCAAGCCCCGATAACCGGCCACGCTCGCTACCAAGACGACGCCGCCCGCGCCTTGCTCCAGTAGCTCGGGCAACACTGCGGCGAGCCCCTTCAACGTCCCTCCAAGGTTCGTCTCCACCATGGGCCCGGCTCGTTCCCAGTCCAGTTCCCAGGCCCGCAGTGGCGTATAGGCGCCGGCCATGAAAACCACCAGATCAACGCCACCCCAGGCCGTCTTGATCCGGCCCAGGGCGGCCGCCCAGGCCTCCGTGTCGGTCACATCCATGGGCAGCACCAGCACACGCTCTTCATGACCGCTGGCCAGCGTACCGAGCGCCCGCTCGCCGCGCGCGCTGATCGCCACTCGCGCGCCCTTCCGGGTCAGATCTCGTGCCAGCGCGCGGCCGATGCCCGTGCTGGCACCCACCAGCCAGACCCGTCGATCCTGCCAGTCCCGGATCCTGGGATTCAGGCTCATTGTTGCCTCCCAGCCCCGTCGGCGGGCTTGCGGAAGAAGAGGGTGACCTGCCCCACTTCGAAACCGAATTTGGTCATGGTGGCGCGGTTGAGCAGAGTCTGTTCGTCCACCAGGTACATCCAGTCATCCATGTTCACGTGGTAAACCTCGCCGTTCACCGGCAGCACCAGGGTGTAGTGCCAATTGAAGGCGTTGCCGTAGGCCGCGCCCTCGGCCGTGCCCTCCACATCGGGCGCCGTGCCTGTGTAGCGGTGTTCGTCCTCCCGTTTCAGGGTCCATACCCGCTGGCTGGTACTGCCGTCGGCGTAGGTAAAATCCTCCGTCAAGGTGCCCGTGTCGCCCTGCCAGCGCCCCACCATGGCGACGTGAAACCGCTCGACCACGGTGCCGTCACGTTTCTGGAACATGCCCCAAGCCTCCAACGGGCCGTTCAGGAATTGCTGGAGATCGAGCGGCGGGCCCTGATCCGCGTAGCGTTCAACGGACACGCTGCTGCAACCGGCCAGGACCAGCGCCAACAGCAGCGACAGGAATAATCGTGAAGTCATGATGGCAACCCGAGTTTGATGGAAACCGTGGAGACATAGGGCCGCGCCCAAAGCAGCGCGGCCGCGGCGAGTTTGAGTACGCACGGCAGCAGGGCATAGACGCTGGCCAATGCGAGCGACCCTGTGCCCGCTTCGCCCCCGGGCCGGTAGCCCAACCACGCCAGAAGCGGCATGCTCAGACCGGCGGCCAAGGCCAGGCTCAGTTTGGACAGCAGACTCCAGAGACCGAAATAGCTGCCTTCGCGCCGTCCGCTGCCGCCATCCTGGTCGATGACGTCGGCCAGCATGGACGGGGGCAAGGCCAAATCGGCGCCCAGAGCCAGGCCGGACAGTGCACAGATGATCGTGAATGCAACGGCATCGTTCGCGCCCAGGAAAAACGCCCAAACGAAGGCCAGCACGGCAACGCCCATCGACACCAACCAGGCGCCTCGCTTGCCCCAATACCGGGAGAAGCGCACCCAAAGCGGCATCCCAAACGCACCACTGAGGAAATAAACGGCCAGAAACCCCCCGGCCCACCGCTCCAGGCCGAGAATGGAGTCCACATAGAACAACACCAGGGTGGCGGGAACCGCGGCGGCCATGCCATTGATCAGGTAGACCGCCGCCAGGCGGCGGAATCCTCGGTTGGCCAGGGCCGTTCGCAAGGCTGGAACGAAATCGGAATTCGCGCGGGGCCGTGTCCCTGGGCGCGGCGCGGCGATCACGGTGACCGCGGCCGCGACCAGCAGCAGCACAACGAACACGCCGCTGAACACAGCCAGACCCGGGCGCGCGCCCAGGCCCGTTTGCAGCCATTGCGGCAAAGCCGCCGCCAGCAAGACCCCGACCAGCGACAGGCTCTCACGGAACGCCGTAATCCGCGTGCGTTCGTGCGGATCGGTGGACAGCTCGGCGCCCCAGGCCTGATAGGCGATGGTGGCCAGACTGAAGGCGCTGTAGATCAGCACCAGCATCAACGCAAGCCACACGGCCAGTGCGAGGCCGTCCCAGGCGGGCGGATTGAACAGCCCGACGAACCCCAGGGCCAGCGGCGGCGCCGAAACAGCGATCAACGGACCACGGCGCCCGTCGAACCAGCGATCGGCCCAGTGGCCCAGCAATGGGTCCTGCAGCGTATCCACCAAGCGCGCACCCAGCAGGACCAGGCCGGTGACCGCCAGCCCCAGGCCCAGGTCATCCGCATAGAACTTCGGCGCGACGATATACACGGGCAGCGCTGCCATGGCCAACGGCAGGGCGAAGGCGGAATATCGGGCCAGTGCGGCGTGCGAATGGCGGTTCATCATCGATCCAGCCATGCTTCGCGTAGCGCCGGCAGCCGGGTTCCGGCGCCCAGCCAGATGGAGAAAAAGGCGCGGGCGAAGGCCGGGTCGTCGACAACGCCCAGCATCTGCCGATGGGAATAGAACCGCGCGCCCACGCCGGGAACGTTGACCCCGATCAGGTAGTCCCCGGAGCGCACCCGCCGGGATAATGGCCCGCAACCGTTAACCCTGGGGTTGCACGCGCTGGGCGTAAATACCCGAGCCGGTCAAGTTCGCGGCGAGTGCTGTCCAGGATCTGATCCGCGCTGAAGTCCCACCGATCGAGGTACTCCAAGGCGTAGGCGCCGCCATTCGGCGATGCCCGCGAGCGCACCGAATACACGTCGGAAACCCCACCAGGTCAGTTCCGCCTGCCTCGCAGCTCGAAGGCGGACGTCGCCACGAGCGACGCCCGGAAGGCTGGCGCCGAGCGCCGGGCCGGCAAACAGGAGGATAGGGGCCAACTCGATCCCGACGAACCAACTGGATCTGGTGAACATCGGTCCAGCCCTCCCTGAAGCCGGCCTCGCAGTGCGCGAGATCGAGAACCGCCAGACGCAGCAAAGCGTTCGTCGAAACCCAGCGCGGTAACGCTCGCCCGGCTGGCGTCGAAGCGTTGCAGCCAAAGCCGCAGGGTTTCGGCGTAGTCCTGGCCGAAGCCTCCGGTGTCGTGGGCGATCATGCCCACCCCGCCGCCGTCTCCACCAGACAGGCGCTGCGTGCTACGGAAGCATGCCGCCGGGGAAGATGTACTGCTGGATGAAGTCGGTACCGCGCCGGTAGCGCTGGAAGCGGTCCTCGGCAATGGTGATCTGACCGTCTGGATCATAGCCAGAACCTGGGGCGCAGAACCTGTCTCAACTTGCCGAAGTAGGTCGGCCAATAGGCCTCGCCCACGGCCTCCAGCATCTCGATGGAAACCGCGGCGTCGAACTGGCCCTGGAGATCGCGGTAGTCCTGCAGCCGGAATTCCACAAGATCCAACAGGCCAGCATTGCCGGATTCGCCGATTCGACCAGGCGAACTGCTCGGTGGACAACGTGATGCCCGTGACACGGCATCCCCGGTCGCCCGCGGCGTATCCGCGAAGGCGCCCCAGCCGCAGCCGATCTCCAGGATGTGAGCGCCCTCGCCGATATGCAGGTGCTGAAGGATGCGTTCGTACTTGGCCCGCTGGCCCGCCGCGAGAGCCCGGTCGCCGCCGCCAAACCAGGCCGCCGAATAAGTCATGCCGGGATCCAGCCAAAGCCGGTAGAAGCGTTTACCCAGGTAGTCGTGGGCGTGAATATTGCGGCGGCTGCCGGCGCGGCTTGTCCGCCGGAACAGGTGCCCCGGATCTCCAGGGTAGAGCAGTTGACCCGCTGCCAGCCACCGCGGATGGCCGCTTCCAGCGCGTCGCCGTTCATGGCGGCGAAACGCCGACAGGGTACGCAGATCATCCGTTTCCCAGAGGCCGTCCCTGTAGGCTTCGGCAAAACCGATTGCACCGGAGCGCATGAGCGGGCGAGGAAGAACACGCGCCAGTCTGGCTGAACCCCGGCGTGCGCGTGGGGGCCCGGCTGGACGCCGTCGAAGGTCCGGCAACGGCCGTCCGGCGTGGTCAGCGTAAGCCGTCCCACGTGCAGTCGTTCCAGCAGGGCGGGACAGACGCGCCAGCATGGGAGCCTGACTCAGGAATAGGGCATCGGTGGAAACGAGTAAACGGTTATCCATGCTCATGATCGGGGTGCTCCGAAGAAGGCGGGGCTTTGCCCCAGGAAGGGCACGCCCTTGGTCCACAAGACAAAGGCCTGCCAGTGAATGCGCAGCCACACGGCCAGCGTCATACCACGGATAGGCGATGAAGGCCCAGGGCCAGGGCCGCCCCGTGGTCAACGGCGACGGCGCCGCCACCCACGGTGGTCGCCAACACCAGGCCCCGGCGGTCGTGATAGTCGATTCGCACCTGCTCGGGTTCGAAGAAGGTGAAGCGGTAGTGCCCCTCCACCCGGCAGAACGGAAGGGCTATGCTGGTAGACCGCTTGCTCCGCAACGAGACGGTCGCCGGTCCCGATCGGACGGCCGATCGGCATGGGCGACCAGGTAGGTGGGGTACCGCCGAACGTATTGTTGACCTCGCACAGCACGGCGCGCAGGCGGGCGGCCTCGTCCCGGCAATCTTGCCCAGGAAGCTTGATCAGGGTTGAAGACGAAGCCGGCGCCCCCGCCGAAAGGTCTGCAGCTCGACGGAGGCGCCCGCCTCCGCCAAGCCGTATTGATTGAGCACGCCCCGCGCCCAGGCCAACAGGTCCGAACCGTCGCGGGCACCGTGATCCCGGGCGTGAAAACTGAACAGATTGAAGCGGTCCAGCGAGAACAACGGCCCTGCCAGCTCCCCACGGCGCTGCAAGGGGAAGCGCAGGTAGAACACCGGGTAGACAAACCGGTTCGCCGCGGGCCGGGTCCGGCTGTGCATGACGCGGCCCCGCACCAGCCAGTGGTTCATGCGGCCTCCCCGGGCAGCCAGGCCTGCTCCGCGCCCATGGCTCGCACCACGTTCTGGGCGCTGCGCAGCCCGTCCTCGTGAAACCCGTAGCCGGCCCAGGCGCCGCAGAACCAAGTGTTGCGCCGACCCTGGATCTCGCCGAGCCGCGACTGCGCGTGCAGGGCACCGGCATCGAACACGGGATGATCGTAGACGTAGCGGTCGATCACGCTATCCGCAGCCGGCTCCATATAGGGGTTCAGGGTCAGCAGCAGAGGCCGGCCGAACGGCAGGGGTTGCAGCTTGTTCAACAGATAGGTGACGGCGACGGGCTGATCGGCTGCCTGGTGGGCGCCGGCGTGATAGTTCCAGGCCGCCCAGGTGCGACGGCGGCTCGGCAGGAAACGGGGGTCGGTGTGGAGTACCGCCCGGTTCGCCTGGTAACGGATGGCGCCGAGCACCCGGCGCTCTTCCGTGGAGGCATCGGCCAGCATCGCCAGGGACTGATCCGTGTGGCATCCCAGAACCACCTGATCAAATTGCTCGTCGGTGCCGTCGGTACAGACCCGAACCCCATCGCCGCGGCGTTCGATCCGCCGTACGGCAGCGCCCATGCGGATGTCGGGAACCGCCGCAGCCAGGCGCCTGACGTACTCCCGGGAGCCGCCCACCACCGTGCGCCACTGGGGACGATCCCGCAGTTGAAGCAGGCCGTGGTTGCGGCAAAAGCGGAGAAAAGTCTCGGCGGGGAAGCCAAGGATGCCGGCCTTGGAGCTGGACCAGATCGCCGCGGCCATGGGTACCAGGTACCAACGGGCGAAGGGCTCGCTGTACCCGCACCGCTCCAGCAGCTCGCCCACGCTCAAGCCGTGGGACTGTGCCAGCCCCAACAAGTGCTCCGACTCGCCGTTGAACCGCAGGATGTCCCGCAGCATCCGCCAGAAGTCCGGGCGCGCCAGATTCCGAGCCTGGGCAAACACCGACGCCAGGTTCGTGCCGGCCCACTCCAGCCGCGGGTCTTCCAGTCGCACGCTGAAGGACATATCCGAGTCGGTGGTGGCCACGCCCAGCTCATCGAACAAGGCAATCAGATTCGGGTACGTTCGACGGTTGTGCACCAGGAACGCGGTGTCCACGGGCGCGGTGACGCCGTCCAGGGTCACGTCGACGGTATGGCTGTGCCCGCCCAGATAGTCGCCCGCCTCGAACAACGTCACGGGTCGATCTCTGCTCAGCATCCATGCCGCCGACAGGCCGGCGATACCGGACCCCACCACTGCGATTCGTTCCATACCGGCCTCGTCTAGTTACTGTACAGCCGTAGCTGCCGATTTATCTTATACAACAGCTATACGTATAAGGCATATCCATACTTAAATCAATCTATTATATTGTACATATAATGGACAAAGCCAAGCCGCACGCTCGACACAGGCGCCCTTGAATGAGCAACTCAGCGCCAGCACCGTCATAGCTCATACGGCGATTGAAGAGTCCCGGATGCATCGAGGCGTTCGGGGAACGTGAGCGCAACAGGAGGAGCAAACGATGGGAGACAGCGCTTACAAAGTCGTGGAGATGATCGGAACCAGCGATAAGTCCTGGGAAGAGGCGGCGCGCAACGCCGTGGAAACCGCCAGCCAGTCGCTCAAGCACATGCGCGTGGCGGAGATTAAGGAACTTGGACATGACCGTCAGCGAGGACGGCAAAGTGATGGCCTTCCGGGCGAAGGTCAGCGTGTCATTCAAGTACGAGACGCATTGAGGCGTTCCACCGGCGGGACCGTCCGCCGGTGGTTTTCAAATCGGCGTCAGAGCCACCCCTTGCGCTTGAAGTAGACCAACATCCCGCCGCCGATCCCCAGCAACACCAGCAGCAGAACCGGATAGCCGTAGGCCCAGTTCAGCTCCGGCATGTTCCAGGGGCTCTTCTCGGTGTTGAAGTTCATGCCGTACAGGCCGACCACGAACGACAGCGGAATGAAGATGGTGGCGATGATGGTCAGCACTCGCATCACATCGTTGAGCTGCCGGTTCTGCATGTTCAGCAGCAGATCCGCCAACGCCCCGCTCATATCCCGATAGGTATCGGCCAGATCCAGCGAGTGGATCGCGTGGTCATGGCAATCACGGAGGTACAAGCGCGTGGTCTTGTCGATGAGTTTCATGTCTTCCCGCAACAGCGAACCGGTGGCATCGCGCTGGGACCAGAGCGACCGCCGCAGGAACGCCAGCTCCCGTCGGGTTTCGTGGATACGATCCAGTAGAGGCTCCTGCTTGGGATCGTTCAGAACGGCCAACTCCAGCTCCTCAAGCTCCACCGCATAGCCCTCCAGAATGGGGAAGGCCTGATCCACCACCATATCCACCAGCGCATAGTAGAGGTAGTCGGAACCGCTGGACCGGATTCGGCCCTGGGGGCTGGTTTCCAGGCGGCGGCGCACCGGTTCGAACAGGTCGTCGCCGGTCTCGTCGATGCTGACCACGAAGTCCTTGCCCAGGAACAGGCTCACCTGGGACAGCGACAACTGCCGCCCCGCCCAACGCGGCCGGGGCAACACCAGGAACAGGTGGCTGTCGAAATCGTCCAGCTTGGCGCGTTGGCCCGCGTGCAGCACGTCCTCCAGGGCCAGGGGATGAAGCTGAAAGCACTCGCCGATGCGCTGCAGAAGCCCGGCGTCCGGCGTCCCCTCCACCACCAGCCAGGTCTTCACGCCGCCCTGAATCAGACCTGGGCAGTCCTCCACGCGCACCGCCTCGTGCACCTCGTAGCTTTCGGCGGTGTAGCGCACCAGACGCAACCGGCATTCCCCAGCCGGACGGCCCTGATCCAGCACGCCGGGCGCGGTGCCGGGCTCGTTGTAATGCTTGAGGAAATACGAGGCCGGTGCCTCCGCACCCGCATCCTCGGATTTGCGATTCCACCACGACACGGCATCCCCCTTCTGATTTCCACCCCGGTAGCCATCGGCCACCGGCTCATCTACCATGCGACAACGCTCATTCGACCACATACGCAGGGCCGCGCGCACGGGCCGGAACCGCCACGGAACTCGCTATGAAGATCGCCTCCTGGAACGTCAATTCGCTCAACGTCCGCCTGCCCCACGTGCTGGACTGGCTGGAGCGACAGGACGCCGGACATCCTGGGCCTGCAGGAGACCAAGCTGCCCGACGACCGCTTCCCCGCCGACGCCATCCGCGAGGCCGGCTACGAAGTGGCCTATTCCGGCCAAAAGACCTACAACGGCGTCGGCCGTGCTGGCGCGCAAGCCGTTGGATAA
>CAVQFO010000058.1:0-17047 GCA_963711725.1 uncultured Gammaproteobacteria bacterium
CAGGCCGCCGCCCTGGCCGTGCGCCAGCGGCTTACCGTGAATGACCTGGCGGAGGATCTGTTTCCGTACCTGACCATGGCCGAAGGTCATGAAGCTGTGCGCCCAAGCGTTCACGGCGGGATGTTCGCGGAGCTGTCCTGCTGCGCCGGCTGAGAGGCCTCGGCAAGCTTGGTCACCAAGGAGGTAACGACTCATGTCCAGCGACCGAAAACATCAGAAGCCCTGCGGGGCCGGGCCGCTGGCCGTCGGGGGTGAGCAACGCCCTGCTACTCTCCCTGATTATGGTGCCCATGGTGCAGTCCGGGCACTCGCTATTGCCCGCCCAGCCGAGCCTGCTCTTTGCCGAAACTCTATTCGGCCCGCCCGTTGCCGCTGTCGGTCGGGCTCTTGTTCCACTTGGTGTACGTGACAGTCTGGTCGTTCCTGTTCGTCGTCGTGAGCTACCCCCGGTATCACCTTGAAGCGCGCGCTGTTGTGGGCCTATGGCATTGTGGCTGGTGGCGCTGGTGGTGTTCTTCCCGGTGATCGGCTGGGGCTTCATGGGCCTTGCGCTCAGCCCGAAACTGATTCCGGCCTCGCTGGTGCCGCACCTTTTATTTGGCGTGTTCCTGTGGGGGCGGAGCCGGCTGATAGTCGTGCGTCGCCTGAGTGCAAGAGCCCTAGCAAATAGCGCCGCGTCCGTACGCCGAATTCGGACCAGCGGCCATCCGTTCGCTGGCGAAGAAAACCCACCGTTATTCCTGGTAGAATTCTCGTTGCTCGTAATGTTCTTTAAAAACAGGGAAGGTACCAGAGTGTTCCCCGCGCAGGCGGGGATGAACCGTACACAGCTCTGTCCAAGGTGCCGAGGCTCGCGTGTTCCCCGTAGGCGGCTTATGACAGGAATAAACAAGCCCGTGGCGCCGCCTCACCGCGGGCACCCTGCGTGTAGGATTCGGGGCCGGGGCGGCGGCTGCTCGCGCAGTGGGCTGAATGCCCAGTGTAGGCCCCATCAATGGCTGGCGCGTTGGTAGACGTTAGCGGGAAAAGCGCCGGGATCGCGGCCGCAGTTGTTCCCACTGCATTCCAGGAAAGAAGGGGCCGGCGTCCCGCCCGCCGGCCTGGAGCCCCGCGTCTCGTCTGCGGGTGGCGAGAACCGTCGAACGCGATGGGCGATTCTCGATTATAGCGGGTGCCGTGGTCCTTGGCGCCAAAGGGTGGGTTGGCCGGATTCAGCGGAGCCGTTCAGAGCCCCATTCCGGCCATGTCGAAGTCCTGACGCATGCCATACGCCGCGCCCCGAAGGCATGTGACATAGAGGTCGCGTTTTCCGTTGACCAGCGCTCTGGCTATTCGGCGGAGTTCGCGTTTGACGTATTGCTTTGCGCCGAAGCCGTTGTAGGGGCGCGGGACGAGATCCATGGCGCGGCTGCACTCTTGGGATTTGCTGAGCAGCTTTCCGTCGAGTTCCAACATCCGTTCGTTCATGTCCCAGGTATCAACGCTGGGGCCGAACAGTGGTCGGAGAACGGTCTTGAGGTCTTCCTTTTCCGTTTCGGTCAGTTCCATTGTGGCTATTTCCGGGTGTGCAGGGACGCGAGAATGTGTTCGAACTTGGTCGCGGCCATTCCGCGCCCGGTGATTTCCAGGAATCCGCTATTAATTTGGGCGTTCACGGCGACGGCTGTCCATCCCTTTGTGGTCTGCCCCCAATAAATGGCGAGGCCGCCGCGGCTTGCCGCGTTCAACTGCTTGAACCCCAATGCGGACTTGTAGTGGAGGAAGTTCCTGACCAGCGCAACATGACCCGGGTAAGACGATTCCAAGGACTGGGGCGAATGTTCGAATGCAGCTCTGAACATGGCTGCGGCGTTTGCGGGTTCGGGTTGGCCTGCCAGTTCTTCGAATCGGATATTTTCGAGCAGCAGGACCGTTGATGGATTAAAGCGGAATCCCAAGAAGCCGGAATTGTGGGCGAGCCTTTTCGGCGCCGAGGGTAGCGACAGAGCAAGTGCGGTCCGGAGAGCACTTCCATGCCGGACGCGGGTTTCGTCGGCCACGGAGCCGTTTGCGCCACCACTGAGCAGGCTGGTGCCGTGCACGGGCGCGGAGGGCTTTTTGCTTGAGAAACACCGGCTGCGGCTATGGTGGCCGCGAGAAACAAACTGCACAGGAATCGGTGCATTGAAACAGTCCCTTTTATCCGTGTTTGGTGGGGCAGTCCCGCCCCAACGGCTTGTACAGACTGCCTTAACGACATAGAAAATGCACCCGCAGCTATCCGATTGCGCCGGCGAGGGCGAGCGGGCAGTTCAGGACTTCCGGTTGGACGGCCCTGAGAAATTTCCCAGCCGGTGCGTCAGCATCGCGCAGGCCTGCCTGAAGTTGTCGTAGTCGATGGCGGTGATGGGCTCCTGGGAGGTGTGCCGGTCGGCGTAGCACAGGCCGATGGTGCGGCCGCGAAGGAAGATGGACTGGGCGACGAAATCGGCGGTGCCAACGGTGCGCATCACTTCGCGGGTGAGCAGCGGCTTGATCCGCACGGCCGTGCGCGAGTTGACCCAGGCGGCGCCGGGCTTTTCCAGCAGCTTGGTGAACAAGCTGCCGTCGTTTTGCCTGAAGTGGAAGCCATGGAGCGCATCGTCCGCCGCCACGCCGCGGAAATAGCGCCCGCGCAGGCTGGTGCGGTCCGGACTCAGCAGGGCGAAGACCACGCGATCCAGCCCGATGTCCTCGCGAAGTACGTTGGTGAAGTGCTCCAACAGGGCCGGGAGGCTGTTGCCGGCCGAGGTAGTGTGCTCGATGCGCCGGCGCAGTTCCTCGGGGTTGATCGCGGCGTCTTGGGCGTCGCGATGGGGCGCCGGGGCCGGTGGTTCGTCCTCGAAACTGTCCACGGGTTCGGCCGGGAAGATTTCACAGACGGTCTCCTCCTCGGCGTCGGCCTGCTTGCTCAGGTATCGCGCGGCCGAGGTGAGCGCGGCGAATGCGGCGGAGGCCACGAAGGAGGGCGGTTCCACCAGGATTTCCGAAACCCGCAGTAGCCGGGAGTCGGTTTCCTCGTCGTTAACGACCAGGCACCGGGGGCCGGTGTGCAGCAGGCCTACCGCTTCGCTGATGAGACCGGCGCGGGTGCTTTGGCTGTGATCGATATCGAGCACGGCCTGGAGAAGTTGCGGCAGTTGCCATTCCCGCGCCAGGGCTACGGAAAGTTGCGAGACCTCGAACCCCAGAACCGCCGTGGCCGCCTTCGCGGGGGTGTCGCCGTTACGGTGAATGCGCTTGCCGATCTTGATGAAGATCTCGGGTGCGGTAACGCGCAGCACCAGCTCACCGAGATTGTGCAGGAGCCCGGCGTAGAAGGCGTCGTCGTAATGCATGTCGCGATTGCGCCGGACGAGCTCCCGGGCGAGATAGCCCACGTGAAACAGCCGCCGCTGGAGCTGCCGCAGCGGGACCAGGGCTTTTTCGTCCAGGCGCTCTTCCACGATCGGCAGCGTGGCGCCCAACCGTTCCAATCCGCCGCAGCCCAGCATGACCGCGGCCTGTTCCAGGGTGGCGATTTGCCCGCGGGAAGCCCGACCGGTGTTGGCGGCTTTGAGGATCTGGGCGCAGACCATCGGGTCGTGCGCCAGGGCGCGGGTCAGCTTTGGACCATTGTACTCACCGTCCCGGCCAAACCTCTCCAACGCCTCTCGGCTTCCCCGCCAGACTGGGATCGGCGATTCGGACAAACGGCCGACCCACTCGTTAATCGCCTTGTCCGTGCCTGCACCGGCCACGTCATCGGCTCCCGCCGACGGCCAGGCCGGCCGGGTGTTCGGATCGGGTTGCGTTGCGCATGTGCCACAGCAGCATCCGTGAGCGGCGCCGGTCGCGTAGTCGGATCGTCCGATCCGGCGCGACGCCGGGCACCTCGAAGCTATTGCTGACCATTGCCGCGCCCGGCTCCATTTCGCTGCACGCCTTTGCCCAGAGGCGCGCCATGGGAGCGGGCGAGAGAAAGGCGTAGACCACGTCGAACGGGGCCAGATCCACACGCCATAAGCTGCCGAAAACAACGTGGCAGTTGGGCCGCCCCGCCGTGCGCAGGCAAGCGATCAGCCAGAGCAGGGGCGACGACTCGATGCCGTAACATTGGACATCGGCGCGCAACCGGCTGATGTGGACAATTCCCTGGCCCGTGCCGCAGCCCAGGTCGATCATGGTGCCGTTCGCGGGCGTCTGCTCGGACAGCCACTGCCAGGCGCTCCGGCTGGACAGATACAAGGGAACGCGGTCGCCGATGCTGTTGCCCATCAGCAGTGCTGTGCCCGCAAACGCGGCGAGGTAGTAGACGGGGTCGATATTCAGCTGATGCGCCGCAAAAACCGCCGGAGCCAACAGCAGCTGCAGCGGCAGCCACCAGCGCGGCAGCTTCAGCACAACACCTCCAGCTGCGGCCAGCAGGGCTTCACCCGCGATCGCGGCAAGCGGCGGAATTTCCCTGCCAATGCGGATGGATATCCAGACACAGACGGCGATTGAGGCCAAGGCCACCAGATGCGCCGTCAGCGCTCGCAGCCAGGGCGGCAGACGGTTGAGCCGCGCCGCGCTCATCGAGGAGCGCTCCATTTGCGCTCTCGACGGGGCCGCAGGGAGATCATCGGAATCGACCTGATCGTCTTGTTCACATTCAGGCGGGTGAACCTGCGATCCAGCAGCGCCTTTTCGGGTGTTCGTTCAGCACGAGGACGGCGATGCGCCGTTGACCGGGGCGCGGGGACCATCGGGATCGAAGGGGGCGACCGAGGCGATCCGAGACGCGCAGCACGCGATCGCCGGAGCCCCGATGCGACCATGGCGCGGCGCGCGGCATTGGCCGGGTCGGAGGAAGCTCCCAGTTCGCGTAGTCGCTGGCTGGGCGAGGAGAAAGGCGTGGCGTCGGTGTGGCCGATCAGGGTGATCTTGTTGGGCAGTTTGGCAATCAGCGGCGTGATCTGGGCCAGGATCTTCTGCGCATGCGGTTCCAGCTTGCCGCTGCCCAGCGGAAACATCGGGCGGTTGAGGGCGTCGACGATCTGAATACGCAGTCCGTCCCGGGTGAAGTCGATCTTGAGCTGGTCCTTGTACTGCTTGAGCAGGGGGCTGACGTTGATGGCTTTCTGAAGTTTGCGGTTCAGTTGCTCGAGGGCATCCACGTCGGTGCCGCCGCGCTTGACCGAATTTGCTTCATCTTCTCGTCGCCGAGATTGAAGTGTCCGACGTCGCGCGCCACGTCCGGACCGCCGCCCTTGAGCACGCTGGTGGTGTCGCCGGAGGTCTGTCCGCCCGACATGGAGACATGGTAGGGGTTGTTAAATAGTCGGCGATGCCCTTGAGCTGGGCCTTGGTGCTGGAGCCCAGCAGCCACATGAGCAGGAAGAAGGCCATCATGGCGGTCACGAAATCCGCATAGGCCAGCTTCCACGCACCGCCGTGGTGGCCGTGCGCGCTCTTCTTGATCTTCTTGATGACGATGGGGCGTCTATCGTCGAGACTCATGCGCCCGTACCCGTTGGTGGCCGACTCCGCTCGGGCGGCGACGTTACGTTATCTTGTTTTCCTTGAGATGCTCTTCCAGCTCCTCAAAGCCCGGCCGATCGCTGGGGTAGATGACCTTGCGCGCGAACTCCACCGCCACCTGGGGCGGCGATCCGCCCACGAAGGCCAGCACGCCGGCCTTGATGGACTGCAGATACTGGCTGGATTCCGCCACGCGCTGTTCCAACAGGTTCGCCAGCGGCGCGATAAAGCCGTAGGCCAGCAGGATGCCCAGGAAGGTTCCCACCAACGCCGCGCCGATCAGCTCGCCCAGCACGGGCGGCGGCTTGTCGACCGACTGCATGGTGTGAACCACGCCCAGCACGGCCGCGACGATGCCGAATGCCGGCAGGCCGTCTGCCAGTTTGCGCAGGGCTTCCACGGGGGCCATGGCTTCGTGGTGATGGCTTTCGATTTCGAGATCCATCAGGTTGTCCATTTCATGGGGATCCAACTGGCCCGCGACGGCCATGCGCAGGTAGTCGGTGAGAAACTCCCGGGCGTGATGGTCCTTCATGAAGCGGGGTGCGGCCTGGAAGATGCTGCTGTCTTCCATGTTCTCGATCTCGCCCTCCAGGCCCAGCAGGCCCTCGCGGCGGGCGCGGCCGAACAGATTGTTCAGCAGCGTCAGCGTTTCCTTGTAGAGATCCTTGTTGTAGGCGGAGCCTTTCAGCAGGCCGGGCAGGGCGCGCAGAGTCGCCTTGGCGGTCTTGCCGCCGGCACCCATGAGGAAGGCCGCGATCGCGGACCCACCGATGATCATGAGCTCCACGGGCTGCATGAGAACGATCGGATGACCGCCCGCCATCAGGAAGCCGCCGACCACACAGCCGACAATAATCAGGTAACCGATAATGATGAGCATTTTTTGTTCTGAGTCCGGGGTCTGGTCGGGTGCGTTCGGGCCGGGTCAATGGAGGTTATCGGACAAGCGGACTCTAACCTGAGGCATCGAACGATTCCAGTGTGTGTGAACCGTTCGGCCACTTGCCGCGGAAGTGGTGCCCCGGGCAGGATTCGAACCTGCGACCTATCGCTTAGGAGGCGATTGCTCTATCCGGCTGAGCTACCGGGGCGCGTGTTGTCGGGCGAAGCCGCGTCAGTATACCCAAGGGTTCGGGCCAGGCAAAAAGGTGGCGGAACCCGGCCGGTGAATGTATGACACGCCATCGGAAGGCGGCAACGATGGCTCGCAGAGAAACACCCTCCAAGCACATCCGCACTACAGGCTGTTGAACCAATCCCCAGTTCCGCCTCAGCCAACCGGCTCTTTTATCGCGCTATTGCCACGGAAAGCGGTGCTCAGGTCCATTTCCGGCCAGGAATCCTCCCTTGCGCGCGGAGGCTCGGCGAATACTCGCGTCTTGCTTACAGGGCCTACCCGAGCGCCGAAAAGGGTACTCCAAGGCCCAATGTCGGGCGCTTTTAGGGGGCTTTCCTCACGACAACAATCACTTGTCCGGGCTCGACCCCGACAGGCGTGCCACTCGAGTCAAAGCTGGAAGCCCACCCACAGCAGCAGCCCTTCCGCAACATCCCGGATGATCCCCGGTTGTTTTGCAACATAGGGTCGCATGGCGGTGCGCTCCCGCTCGCTCCAGGCGGCAAAACGCCGCACATCGACGGGGTTTTGGAAGGCAAGCATCAGTTCGTAGTTCAGAAACAGACTTCGGGTATCCAGATTGGCCGATCCGGCGAGTGCCAGTGTCTCGTCGACCACGACCAGTTTGGCATGGAGCATCTCCGGCGCGAGCCAGACCCGGGCACCGGCCTGTGTCACGGTGCGCAGCGCCCGCACGCGCGCCAGGTCCGACAGCCGGTGATTCGAGCGCTCGGGGACCAGCAAGTCAACGGTTACCCCGCGCCGGGCCGCGAGGCACAGCGCCGCCAGCAGGGCATCGTCGGGGACGAAATACGGCGTCACCAACGCGATGCGGTGCTGTGCGCGGTAACAGGCGGCGACAAGCAGTGCATGAATCGTGTCGTCGGCCTGGTCCGGCCCCGAAGCGATAAGGGTGGCGCCATCCGCGGGGCTTTCTTCCGGACGGGGTGATGCTGGGCCAGGGGGGCGCGGCAGATCGTTGGCGAAGGCCCAATCGTGTTCGAACAGGGACTGCGCCTGCTTCACGATGGGTCCGCGCAGGTCGAAGCTCAGGTCATGCCATGGGGGCGCTTTCGGTTCACCCTCGAAGTATTCCGCCGCCAGGTTGCGTCCGCCGCACCATAAACGGCCGGTCTCATGGTCGGCATCGATGATCAGCAGCTTGCGGTGGTTGCGCAGATTGGTGCGGGCCTTCCGCGGGGAGCCCAGTGGCGGCACAAACAACGACCACGTCCCCCCGGCGTCGGTCAACGGTTTGAGTGCCGGGCGGCCACCCATGAGACTGCCCAGCCCGTCCAGCAACAAGCGCACGCGAACGCCACTGCGGGCTTTGTGGCAGAGCCGTTCGATCACGGCATCGCCCAGCTTGTCGCGCCCGATAAGGAAGGTGCAGATATCGATGGAATGGCGGGCGGCTTCGATGGTGTCCAGCAACGCCCGGCTGGCGTCGTGGCCGTCGCCGTGTATGTTGAGCTCGCGATAGGCTGCGGGTTCGGGCTGGCCCAGCGCCAGGGCCATCCGCACCACCCAGCTGTCTGCGTGTTGGCTGTGTGGGGCACGGGGTAATGGCGCTGAGCGCGGTCGCGGCAGCTTCCGAAAGCCGAAGGTCCAGTAGGCCGGAAGCGCAAGGTACGGCAATAGCAGCATGAAGATGACCCACGCAATGGCCGCCGTCGGGCTGCGCCGTTGCTGCATCACATGGGAGCTGATCACATAGAACAGCAGTGCCAGCGTGGCGAACAGTCCGTGCAGAGTGAGCCAATGTACCGGGTGAATCATGGGCCCCGCCTTGCTCGGTGACAGAAGGTCAGCCCCGGCAGGATGGGCGACCCAAAGCTGAGGTCACGGAATGCCCGGCTGATGATCGTGGCGATCATGGCCAGGGCCAGAATCCAGTTGATCCAGCGGCCGGTATTGTTTTCGTTCCGCGCGTTCATCGGAATATCCTTGCATACCCGCAGGACGAGTGCGCGGCGAATCGGATTGAATGCCTCGATCCACTCGATTTCCAGATGCCGGGTCTGGGCCGTTTCTGCGGAATGTGGGACGATGCGATCACCGTGCTTCTCGGCCTCGGCTCCCGCCAACCAGCCGATTTCTATAGCAGTTTGCCATTAA
Source organism: uncultured Gammaproteobacteria bacterium (assembly GCA_963711725.1). Classification (GTDB taxonomy): domain Bacteria; phylum Pseudomonadota; class Gammaproteobacteria; order Nitrococcales; family Aquisalimonadaceae; genus CAVQFO01. Next base: position 8,759 of record CAVQFO010000058.1, read on the forward strand.
GGCCGGCCTGTTGCGCCTCCATGCTTGACCGGCCGTGAGCGGCCCGCAGCGAACACTCGTGTTTTTGGGTGCAAAGGCTGTCATTCGGTCGCAAAAAGAGGTTCTAAGGCCTGATAGCCGGGCGTTACGGGGTTGTCCTTGGCAATAGAAATAACTTGCGGGTGTCCGACCCAGGTGCGGGGCCCGTAGGCCGCGGACAGAGGTCCTAAGGCCTGAGACCGGGCGTTTCCCGGAGGTCGACTCGGGCACCGGGGGTACAAGGGCGCGACCCGAAGGGCGGGGCCACCAGGGACTGGGACGATCAGATTCGGCGGATGAAAAGCCTGGTTTTCCGCCGCCCCCGCTGAGGTGGCCGCGCCTCCCGGAGCACGGTTTATACGTGCATGATTTCGCTCTTCATCGAATAGAGGATGGACAGAACCTCTCCGTGGGTCTGTGGGTCCATGTCGTGTCTGGTGAGCACGCCGAGGATGTCGTCCACCGCGGCCATGAACTCCGCTTCGCTGATGTTCATGCCGCGGTGTGAGTCCACCATGCTTCGCCCGCTGTACACCTCCGGGCCGCCGCTTCCGGCCCCGAAAAAGTCGCGGGTGTGCTTCTTGATCTGTTCCACGTATTCCGGACGCTCGAGGTAGGGCAGAAACCGGGCCTTGATGACCGGATTGCTCAAATGTGCCTCGACGACGTCGTCCACGAGGCGGGAGATCCCTTCTGCGCCGCCGAGTCGCTGGTAAAGACTGTTCATGGCGTATAGTCCTTGGTTAATGGAGGTCATTGCCCACACCTTCCGGTGCTTGATTGACGGTATTCCAGTCCCCGCTGCGCGCCTAGTACACGATGTGTACTGGTTGACGTATCGGGCCCGCACTACACTCAAAGACAGGGCCAGGAGGGGATGCAAATGGACAGGGGTTACGGTCAGTTCTGCCCCGTGGCGAAGGCCGCGGAGCTGCTTTGTGAACGCTGGACGATGCTGGTGGTACGGGAGTTGATCGCGGGAAGCCGGCACTTCAACGAGCTGCGGCGCGGCCTGCCGCTCATCTCGCCGACGCTGCTTTCCCGCAGGCTCAAGCAGCTCACGCTGGCGGGCGTAATTCGGCGGGTGCGGGGCGCGAAAGGGATGACGATGTATGAGTTGACCCCGGCCGGTGGGGAACTGCGGGCCATGATCGAGTTCATGGCGGTGTGGGGCCATCGATGGGTGGGCAGCCAGTTTGCGGAGCAAGACCTCGACGCGGGCTTGTTGATGTGGGACATCCGTCGCAGTGTCAGCGGGAAAGCGTTTCCGGAAAGGCGCATCGTGGTGGAGTTCCACCTTACCGACGCCCCGCCGGGCATGGGCCAGTGGTGGCTGGTCTCCGATGGCGGCGAGGTGGATTTGTGTCGCGAAGACCCGGGCCACGAGGTCGACATCATGCTTCGCAGCAGTGTGCGTACGCTTACGGAGGTGTGGATGTGGCGTCTTCCCGCTCAGGAGGCGGTGCGTGCCGGCAGGATCGAACTCTTCGGGGCCCCCGCGCTCAAGCAGGGGCTACTGACTTGGCTTCAGGGCAGCCCGCTGGTTCGCCTGGGGGCGGATTCCCTGGCAGCTGATCCGATCGCGGTCTGAGGCAGGCATAAGCGAGAACGGCCGAACCCGCTGCGGGTTCGGCCGTTCTGAATTCTGGTGGAGCCGAGGGGAGTCGAACCCCTGACCTCAGCAGTGCGATTGCTGCGCTCTCCCAACTGAGCTACGGCCCCAGAGCGGAACGTAGCTTATCATCAGCGGAATCAACTGTCAGCAGCCCCGGTCTGTCGATGCTCTCGATCATCATCCCCACATTGAACGAGGCCTACGCCGTCGTCGATACACTGAAGCCGCTTCAGGCAATGCGGTATCGCGGCGTCGAGGTCGTGGTCGCCGACGGTGGCAGTGCCGACGCCACCGTGGAGCGCGCCCGGCCGCTCGCCGATCGGGTGGTGGTGGTGCGGCGGGGGCGCGCTGCCCAGATGAACGCCGGCGCGGCCGTCGCCGGAGGCGACGTGCTGTGGTTCCTGCATGCCGATACTCTGGTCAGCACCCACTCGGGCACGCTGGTCGAGGACGCGATCACCGCCGGTGCTGTTTGGGGCCGGTTCGATGTGCGTCTGAGCGGGCGGCCTTGGCCGCTGCGCGTGGTGGAGCGGGCCATGAATCTGCGATCCCGTTGGTCCGGGATCGCCACGGGGGATCAGGGGATTTTCATGCGGCGGCAGGCCTTTCGGGAGGTGGGCGGCTATCCGGATATCCCCTTGATGGAAGACATCGCGCTGAGCCGGGCTTTGCTGCGGCTCGGGCGCCCGGCCTGCATCTCGGAGCCCATCGTGACCTCAAGCCGGCGGTGGGAAGAGTTCGGCGTGGGGCGCACGATCCTGCTGATGTGGCGGCTGCGAATGGCCTTCTGGCTGGGCGCGGACCCGCACGAGCTGCACCGGCGCTACCACGGCGTGCAACCGGTTCGGAGGCGCCGATGACGACCAGGCGCCGCCTGATGATCTTCGCGAAAGGGCCCGTGCCGGGGCGGGTGAAGACGCGACTGGCCGGGCGTTGGGGCGGGTACGGCGCATGCCGGGTGTACAAGCAGCTGCTGGGCCGCACGGCGCAGGTCGCCTTTGCGGTGCCCGATTGCTCCCGCGAGATTCGATTCGCCGGCAGCCATCCGTATCTGCGGGCGCTGGCTCGGCGTTACCGGATGGGTTTGCGGCCGCAGTCCCCCGGGGATCTGGGGCAGCGCATGGCTGGTGCGCTGCGCGAGGCCAGCGGCGCGGGTGAGCTCGGGGTGATCGTGGGTGGCGACTGCGCCACGCTGGCGCCGGAGATGATCGATCGGGCGTTCCGCGAACTGGAGTCCGGCGCCGATCTGGTGCTGGGCCCGGCGCTGGACGGCGGCTACCTGCTTATCGGCGCACGCCGGTCGCCGGCTGCGCTGATGCGGGGCGTGGAATGGGGATCGGAACGGGTGCTGGCGCAGACTCTTCGCCGCGCGCGGCGGCTGAAACTCTCGGTGGCGCTGCTTGAGCCGCTGATGGACGTGGACCGGCCCGCCGACGTGAAGCATCTGCGGCGGGCCGGCCGTCTGTCGGCCTGGTGAGGCGGTGTCAGTTTCCGCTTCCGTTCTTCTTCTGTTCCTGTTCCTGGCGCTTCTTCATTTCCTGATAGTGCTCGAACTGCTTCTTGCGAATTTTCTCCATCTGTTCCTGGCGGGTCATCACTGGATAACCCTTGGGAAGCTCGAATGTGGAGGCGGGCACGTCCACGCCGGTTTTGATGCTCAGGACTTCCTGGCGGACGCTGCCGTCGGGCAGCGTGGTCTTCATCGCCATGCCCAGCTTGGTGTATTTGCCGGTGGCCACGGCCTGGGCCTCGTCGCAGGGGGAGTACTGCATTCCGGCTTGCTGATAGGCGCGGCGCTGTTTGCTGAAGAACTTGTAGAACGCGTCCAGAAAATCGCCTAGATGGGCGTCCTTGGTGGCCGCGGGCGACAGCCAGGTGTCCTCGCAGACCTTGCCGTTGGCCAGCACCTTGTAGTGCTCCGTTGGATAGCCGGCGATCTTCGGGCCGCTGCCCACGTGCTTGAGCTCGGTGTCCACCTTGGGTGCTTTCTTGGCCTGGGAGCCTTTGCCCGGAGAGGGAATACCTTCGCTCAGATTGATGACCTCCTTGGCCTGATCGTTGACGGCGTAAAACTCTCCCTTCTTGGCGTCGACGATCACGTATTGCCCCTTATGCGCGCCCATCCGGGCCATCACGCCCTGCACGGTCATGGTAGAGGTTTGACCGGAGAGTTCCTTGGTCTTGATGACGGTGGCGGCGGTGACGCTGGTGGTTGCCAGGGTCAGGCACAGGGCGGCCAGGCCGGCGGTGGTCTTCCTCATCGGTTTCCTCCCGGGGTGGGTTTCGTTGTTGTTTCGTCCCACAATGTTAGGAGGACACGGGGGCGGCGTCCAAGGGCGGATGACGTTGGCACTGTAACCCGGGAACAGTATCCTTAGCGCCAACAGCGGGAACCGAGTCGATTACGGCACCCGCGTCGAAATTCTTCAGCCAGGGCACACTATGTTTCTCGAACGGAATCCGCGCTTCGTCAGCCGCCTCACCCGCGACACCATGGCCCTGATCCTGGCCGGTGGTCGGGGCGGCCGGCTGGCCAACCTCACCGACTGGCGCACCAAGCCGGCGGTGCCGTTCGGGGGCAAGTTCCGCCTCATCGATTTCCCTTTGTCCAACTGCATCAACTCCGGGATTCGCCGCATTGGCGTGCTCACCCAGTACAAGGCGCACTCCCTGATTCAGCACGTGCAGCGCGGCTGGGGTTTTCTGCGCGGCGAGTTCGGTGAGTTCGTGGAGCTGGTGCCCGCCCAGCAGCGTCTGGATCAGCCGCTGTGGTATGCGGGCACGGCCGATGCCGTCTATCAGAACATCGATATCCTCAAGGCCCACAACCCCAGCTACGTCCTGGTGCTGGCCGGCGATCACGTCTACAAGATGGACTACGGCACCATGGTGGCCCGCCACGTGGAAAGTGGCGCAGACATGACCGTGGGTTGCGTGGAAATGCACCCGGATCGCGCCAAGGCCTTCGGGGTCATGAGCGCAGACGAAGACGGCTACGTCTTCAAGTTCACCGAAAAGCCGGAGAATCCGGAGCCCATGCCGGGCAATCCGGACAAGGCCCTGGTGTCCATGGGCATCTACGTCTTCAACCGGGACTACCTGTTCGACGTGTTGCGGCGGGACGCGGAGGTCGCCGAGTCCTCCCGGGATTTCGGCCGCGATATCATTCCCGGCGCCATTGCTCAGGACAAGGTGGCCGCCTATCCGTTTCACGATCCCCACAGCGGCGAGCAGCCGTACTGGCGCGACGTGGGCACCGTGGATGCTTTCTATGAAGCGAATCAGGAGCTGATCGGCGAAGACCCGGAATTGGACATCTACGATGAGGAATGGCCGATCTGGACCTACCAGGCCCAGCTCCCGCCGGCCAAGTTCATCTACGACAGCGACGACATGCGCGGCATGGCGGTGGACTCCATGGTCTCCGGCGGCGACATCATCGCCGGTTCCGTGGTGCGCCATTCGCTGCTGTTCTCGCAGGTGGTGGTCCGGCCGCATTCGGTGGTGGAGGATTCCGTGATCCTGCCGGCGGTGAACATCGGCCGGGGCTGCCGGATTCGCCGCGCGGTCATCGACGAGGGCTGCGATATACCCGACGGCATGGTCATCGGCGAGGATCTGGAAGAGGATCGGAAGCGGTTTTACGTCTCGCCCAAGGGCGTGGTGCTGGTCACCGCCGAGATGATGGGCCAGGACGTGATGCATATTCGGTGACGGTGTTTCGCCCCGGGGCCGATTCGCGGTCGACACGACCGCTCCCACATGAGGAGACGGCGGTAGACATCATGGATTGCGTGGCGGGGCGGAGGCCGGATTAGCGCGGCATAACCCGACAATCCAGTGACACTGGCAGAACGTTGGCCTGGATAGCATTTACCACAGAGGGCACGGAGTTCCACAGAAAAGGACAGGAGGGCTTTGCTTTCCTCTGTGGAACTCCGTGCCCTCTGTGGTTCGAATCCCAACCTGATCGTCGGACGCGGGACGTGGAATCAGGACGGCGCGCAGGAGCGGTCGTGTCGACCGCGAATGGTTCCGGGTTTCGCGGCGGGGAGCACCGTTTCCACATGATAGAACGGTGGTAGGAGCGGCGTTCATCGCCGCGAATACGAGGAGAATGTGGTGCCGGGAGTGGGACTCGAACCCACACTCTGTCTCCAGAACCGGATTTTGAATCCGGCGCGTCTACCAGTTCCGCCATCCCGGCAAGGGGGCGTCGCCCCGAAGGCCGGCCAAGTATATAGGTAGAACCGGCCCTCGTCCAAGCACGGACACCTACCCCGCGCCCCGTGGCCCTGGTAGTATTCCCGGCCCATGCGCCGCAGTGATTTCCACTTCGATCTCCCTCGGGAGCTGATCGCCGACCGACCGCTGGACAAGCGTTCGGCGAGCCGCCTGTTGTGTCTCGACGGGCGCACCGGCGACTACGCGGACCGTCGCTTTTCCGATCTCGCCGAATTGTTGCAGCCCGGCGACCTGCTGGTGCTGAACGATACCCGCGTCGTACCCGCGCGGCTGTTCGGTCGAGAAGGAGACGGGCGGCCGTGTGGAGATCCTTGTCGAGCGTTTCGTGGATGAGGCATCCGTGCTCGCCCACGTCCGGGCCAGCAAGTCGCCCCGTCCGGGGACGCGGCTCGAATTCGAAGGTGGGGGGCATCGCGCGCGTCGACGGGCGCGAAGAAGACCTGTTCCGGCTTCGATTCGAGACGGACGTGCCGGTTCTGGAGTATCTGGGCCGCCATGGTCACATGCCGTTGCCGCCTTACATCGAACGACCCGACGAGGAGGCCGACCGGGAGCGCTATCAGACGGTCTACGCGCGGCGCCCCGGCGCGGTCGCCGCGCCGACGGCGGGGCTGCATTTCGACGCGGAACTGCTGGATGCCTCGCCGCGCGCGGTGTGAAGACCGCGTTCGTGACCCTGCACGTGGGCGCCGGCACGTTCCAGCCGGTGCGCGAGGACGATCGGACCAGCACCGCATGCACAGCGAGGTACCTGGATCTCCGAGCGACCGTGCGGCGGTGGCCGAGGCCCGCGCGGCGGGCAGCGGGTCGTGGCGGTCGGCACGACCGTCGTGCGCGCCCTGGAGATCGCCGCGGCCGGCGGCGAGCTCGGCCGTCTGCCGGCGAACCGAAATTTTCATCAACCCCGGTTATCGGTTCCGCGTCGTGGACGCGCTGGTCACCAACTTTCACCTGCCGGAATCCACCCTGTTGATGCTGGTCACCGCATTCGCCGGCTACGATCACGTCATGGCCGCCTATCGGCATGCGGTGGCAGCGAGCGATACCGATTCTTCAGCTACGGGACGCCATGTTCCTGAGCGCGCGCCGACGCGGAGGCCGCGGCAGGAGTCATGAATTTGAACTGCTGGCCACCGACGGCGGCCCGGCGCGGGCGGCTGAGCTTCGCCGCCCGGCGTGGTCGAGACCCCGGCGTTCATGCCGGTGGGCACCTACGGTGCGGTCAAGGCCATGCGCCCGAGGACCTCGCAGCGCTGGGCGCCAGATCATTCTCGGCAACACGTTTCATTTATGGCTGCGTCCGGGCACGGAGATCTCGTCCGCCACGGCGGCCTGCACGGCTTCATGGACTGGCACGGCCCGATACTGACCGATTCCGGCGGCTTTCAGGTGTTCAGCCTGGCGAATGCGCAAGATCACCGAGGAGGGCGTGCTTTCCGCTCGCCGGTGGACGGCGCCGGTGTTCCTCGCGCCCGAGGAATCCATGCGCGTGCAGCGGGCACTGGGTTCGGACATCGTCATGGTCTTCGACGAATGCACGCCGTACCCGGCCAGGAACAGGCCCGCACGTCCATGGAACTGTCCCTGCGCTGGGCCGGCGCAGCCGCGAGCGCCCATGGCGACAACCCGCGCTGTTCGGCATCGTCCAGGGCGGCATGTACGCGCACTTGCGCGAGCGTCCCTCGCCGGGCTGACGGAGATCGGATTCGACGGCTACGCCATCGGCGGACTGTCGGTGGGCGAGCCCAAAGATGACATGCTGAAGATTCTCGGTCACGTCAGCCGCCCTCCGCAGACCGTCCCCGCTACCTGATGGGCGTCGGCACGCCCGCAGGACATCGTTGCCGCGGTGCGACGCGGGGTCGACATGTTCGACTGCGTGCTGCCCACGCGCAATGCCCGCAACGGCTATCTCTTCACGAGCACGGGGTCCTCAAATCCGGAACGCCGCCTACCGCGACACCCGCCCGCTCGATCCGGAGTGCGACTGCTACACCTGCCGCAACTACAGCCGCGCGTACCTGCAAGCACCTGGACCGGTGCGGCGAAATTCTCGCGCCCAGCTCAACACGATCCACAACCTGCACCACTACCAGGGTCTGATGCGTGGACTTCGGGAAGCCATTGCCGCCGGAGCGCTGCAGAGCTACGTGGGCGACTTTTATGCCCAACTGGCCCAGGGGCCGGATTGACCACTTTCGCGGAACATGGCGGAGATGATGGGTATCGGCGGGCTTTACCCATTCAGCGGGGAAGCTACGAAGGTATTCACCACAGAGGCACAGAGCGCACGGAGAAGCACGAGTAAGGATTGTTCTCTTGTCCTCTGTGTGCTCCGTGTCTCTGTGGTGAATACCTTTCAGTCCATGGCCCTGGCTCGTCCGAGTCGGATTGCGGCGAATCCCGTCGGT
>CAVQFO010000059.1:0-30756 GCA_963711725.1 uncultured Gammaproteobacteria bacterium
TCGCCCCTGGAATCCCAAAAAGGCCTGAAGCGCAGCGTTCTGGTCACGCCGACCCTGGATTGGCTCGACCAGAAGTCCATGAAAGTGGGCGCGACGTTGACCAAACCCGACGGAACATCCGAAGCCGTCACCATGCCTCGCAACGAAGCCGGAAATTGGCAGATCGACCTGGAAGCGCTGGACCCGGCCAAAACCTATCAGCTGCGCCTGGAAGTAGCGGGCAAGACGGATAGCGGCCGCTCGTTCCAGACCGTCCTGCCGACCGTCCCGCTGCCTGCCGTGGAAGCATCTGCCCCAGCCGCGGAACACCCGGACAAAGCCAAACCCGATGCCGAAGCCACGCCGGCCAAGAAGGAAGACGCTGGGGTGAATTGGGTTGTCGTCATTATTCTGGTGGTGACCTTCAACGTGGCGCTATTCGCCGTTATCGGATTGTCCATCTACCTTGTCCGATTGCGCCGCGCCAATCGCCCCGGTTTCGGAGACGATGACGAGGAGGCCGACGGGGAAGGCGACGAAAAGGCCGCGGACGACGGTAAGAAGACCAAAGCGCCCTAGCATCAACCGAACATGAGCCGATTGAACCACGCACTCTCTTACGCGACGTCGAGGAACACAGGATGAATGAGGTTCATTGGGTCAGCGTAATCGCCATCAGCGAATTCGCGCTGCTCATGACTGCGATACTGATTTACCTGGTAACGTACCTCGGGCGCCGCAGCCGCCGTGACAACGCCGCGGCCAACGAGTTGGTGGAGCGGGTCAAGAGCAATGAAGCGGACCGTGGAGCGCAGCTGAACGACCGCCTGAAGCGCGCCCTGGGTACGGAGAACGGCGAGGATCTGTCCGCGCTGGTTCAAGAACTGCTCAGCGCGGAACGCGGATTCTACGAGGATTTCCTGAAGACCTACCTGAATCACGACAGTCAGGCGGTCTCACGCATGGATGTCCGCCTTCAGGATCTTACTGAGCGCTATCTTGAACTCAAGCGCCCCGCTCCGGATCAATCCCAGTCCGATGAAGGCCCGGCTGGCGACGACAGCGGCGCGGAATCCGCAAAATTTCGCGACATGGCCGACGACCTGATTCTGTACCGAGACACGCTCAACCGTGTCTTCTCGGAATACACCGCCATGTTCGGAGTCCACCTGGACAGCACCCAGGAATTGACCGCGCAGGAGATCCTGCAGCGCCTGGAAACCGGCCAGCTCGCCGGCGAGGAACCCGTAGAACCACCTGCGGAAGGCGCGGGGTCCGGCGAAAACGACGAAGAAGTCACCGACGAGCAGCCGTCCTCGTCCTCATAGAGGGCTCTGCACCCTCTCCCCCTTCTTTCAACGTACGGCTTCAAAGGACACGGCAATCTCGTAGCTTTCGCTCCCGCCCGCAACCGCCGCGCACCGGATAACCCGGCCCTGCGCCTCCAGCGGCGGGATGCGTTCGTGCTCGGGCATCACCTTCAGTTCCAACAACTCACCCTCCGGGATCGGCTCCGCGCCGAGGAAAAGCACACCCGTGGCACTGAGATTGATAGTCTCGCCGCGTTTGAACTGCTCCTCACCGTTCGCCGGGCGAAAGGCCACTTCGGTGGAGACCCGCATCCGGATGAAGTCCCGGCGCTCCCGGTATTCCTCTTCACTCCTGGGCATGCCTACCTCTTCTTCTGTCGCGCGCTCTTTCCAACCTTTCAAGATGTATCGCAAGCTCTCATACGCCCCCCCTTTTCGGGCGGCGCCGAGAATTCTTGAAAGATTATTAATCATAGCCTATCCGACGGCGGCGCAGCCTCGCCAGAGCTCCGCCCTTGAAACGGTCGTCGTTCGGCTAAATCAACCGCCCTTCGCCATCCAGCCGGCCATCCTGCAAGGGCCCGTAGGACCAGGCGCCGTCAGGGAGCACCGCATCCGGCTTCCTGCTCTGCGCCGCGTGCGCCACTAGAGCGGCGACGATTCCGACGGAAATGATGATTGACTGAATGAGGATTAGACCCATCGCACTCCCTCGCAAGGTGTTCTTTTTTTCCCGGATGCCGAGGCGCGGGCGCCACGGCTCCGGGTTAGCTTACCGCACGAGAGAGTGCTCGAGGGAGCGATCGCTCCCCGGCTCAGTGGGCCATGGGTGCCGGCGGCGGGCCCACGATCTGGAAGATCAGGAACTGCACCGCGATCAGTATCAACCAGCCGATAAAGCAGACCCCGACGGCCCGCCACGTGCTGCGATAGTCCAGTGCCTGGCGAACAGCGACCACCATTGCCGCCAGCATCCAGACATTACCGGCGAGCATGAACAGCCCGCCAATCCCCGGAATGATGCCGCCGATGCGCAGCATCCCGGGTGCCGACGAAAATCCGATGGTGCGCAGCAACTCGCCCATGTCGGCGCTTGTTTGCGCCTCGGGCAACAGCTTGGTCCCGATGGCCCAGGTGAGAAACGCCCAGATCACCCAGGCGATCAAGGCGCCGATGGTGCCCGCGATCAATCCCTTCCAGAAACCCGCATAGGCCATCACACCAATGCCGGCCGCCACGCTGGACAAGACAACGACGGCCGCCGCCTGGCCCATGGCGCTGGTATCGGCCTCAACTTCTTCGTAAACCGCTGCATCCAGCTTGGCGGCTCTGATCATGCGATTGATAAACGTATTCATATGCCCGGCGTCCTTTCTGGTTGCTCGCGTCACTACCTGAACTTTGTTCTCCCCGCCCCATAAACAACCGCAATCCAATCCCGTCAGCAGTATCCAGGAAACCGTGCCATGCCTCGGGACTCCCCGCAGGACGGGCACAGGTTGGCCCCCACTGACGCAGGCGGACATGCCCCCAGATCCATGGGCGGTGGTTGGTCGCATTCAGGGGTGGCCTGCCACCGTACGATCACGAAACATACCTGCACGGGGGATTACACCATGGACCAAGACACGTTCGAAGGCCGATGGAAGCAGATGAAGGGACGAGCCCGGGAGGAATTCGGCAAGCTCACGGAAGACGATCTAGAGGACGTCAAGGGCCAACGAGACCGCCTGATCGGGAAGCTCCAGGAGCGCTACGGAGACACCAAGGAAAAGGCGGCGGAAAAGCTCAAGGAGTTCGAACGCAAGTTCAGCTGATTGCCTGATCGTTGGGCACGGGAATGGCCCGTGCCCAACCGCGCAACCGGAACCTAGGCGAGTTTCGCCAGACTGGCCTTTGCGAAGGGTTGAATCTCGTCCAGGCGGCCGTGTTTAACCTTGAGCAGCCATTCCGGATCCTGCAACAACGCGCGACCCACGGCCACCAGGTCGAACTCCTTGTTGCTCATGCGTTCCACCAGCCCCTCGATCCCGGCGTGTTCCACCGCCTCCTTCCGGCTCATGAAGGTGCCGCTGATGAAATCCTCGGTCAGCCCGACGCTGCCGACGGAAATGGTGGGAACCCCGGTGAGCTTCTGAGTCCACCCGGCGAGATTCAACGGCGAGCCGTCAAACTCCGGTTCCCAGAATCGACGCGTGGACGCATGGAAGATATCCACGCCCGCCTCCACCAGCGGCAGCAGGAACTGCTCAAGCTCCTTCGGCGTTGCTGCCAGCTTGGCCTCGTAGTCCTGCATCTTCCACTGGGAAAAGCGAAGTATGACCGCGAAGTCCGGGCCGACGGCTTCCCGCACGGCCCGAAGGATCTCAATGGCGAAGCGCTGGCGGTTGGCCATTGAACCACCGTAGGCGTCTTCCCGTTGGTTCGTGCCTTCCCAGAAGAATTGGTCGATCAGATATCCGTGGGCGCCGTGGACCTCCACGCCGTCGAAACCCAGCTCCTTGGCATCGCGCGCGGCCCGTGCGAAGGCGGCGACCACATCGTCGATGTCCGCCTGGGTCATGGCCTTGCCGTTGGGCTTTCCCGGCGCGTACAGGCCGGACGGGCTGTAACCGGGGACGGCGGGGTCAGGCTCCATGCCCTCCTTGCGAACCGCGCCCACATGCCAGATCTGGGGGACGATGGAACCGCCCGCGGCGTGAACCTCGTCCACAACCCGCTTCCACCCGGCCAACGCGGCTTCACCGTGGAACGCCGGCACGTTCTCGTAGCCGTTGGACGCGGAATGGTCAATTGTGGTGCCCTCTGTGATCAGCAGGCCGATTCCGCCCTCGGCGCGGCGGCGATAGTACCTGGCCACATCCTCGGACGGCACCCGTCCCGGTGAAAACCTCCGGGTCATCGGCGCCATGGCCACACGATTTCGCAGATGCAGGGACTTGCGTTCGAACGCTGCGGTGAGCGGAGCTAGGTCGACGTTCATTGCGGACTCCCAGGCGATGGCTATTTGGTTTCGTTCCGCAACCATATTTAATTAGGTTTTATCATGCAACTGTCTTTTGTAGACTAGCAGCATGGTCAAGAAACGTTTCAATGACGACGGATGTTCGGTCGCCCGGGCCCTCAACGAGGTTGGGGACTGGTGGTCGCTGAGGATTGTGTTGCAAGCCATGTACGGTACACGGCGGTTCGTGGACTTCCAGCAAGAGCTGGGAATCGCGCGGAATATCCTCTGCGACCGATTGGCCCTGCTGGTTGAGAACAAGGTGCTCGGCAAGGTCGATGTAGGCGAGCACGGCTGCCGCTACGAATATCGGCTCACCGACAAGGGGCGGGATCTGCTGGCGGTGCTGGTCGCGCTACGCCAATGGGCGGACAAGTGGAGCCCGTCGCCGGAGCAACCATCACCGGCCCTGCTGGACCGTGCCAGCGGCCGGCCCATCGCCGCGATCCAGGTTCTGGATGCCGACGGCAACCCGCTGACCGTGCGGGATGTGAAGATGGGCAACTAAGCCGGGGACCATCTCCCGCAGTAAGCGGCATTTGCCCTCACGACGGGCATCGGGGGCCGTCGTCGCCCGACACCACAAGGTGCCCGCCTCCACCCTGCTTGGCTTTGTACATCGCCATGTCCGCCTCGCCGAGAAGCGCGTCCGCGTCCGTGGCGCCGGGCTGGCTGAACGCCAAACCGAAACTTGCGAGCATCTGGATCTCCCGGCCGTCAAGCTGCAATGGGGGCTCCATGGCCCGCTCCAACCGGCTCACGATAGTCTTTGCCACATCCTCGCTGCCCACGTCGTCGATCAACAGAACGAATTCATCGCCACCGAATCGCGCCAGCGTGTCGGTGGTGCGCACACAAGCGTTCAAGCGTCTGGCGACCTCTCGCAACACCTGATCGCCCACGGCGTGACCCAGGGTATCGTTGATTTCCTTGAAGCGATCCAGGTCGACGAAACAAAGCGCGATTCGCCCTCCGGCGCGTTGCAATCGCTCGAGCGCCTGGGACAACCGGTCCAGTAGCAAGGCCCGGTTCGCCAAGCCCGTTACGTTGTCGTAGAACGCCAACTGCGCCAGCTCCGCCTCCAGCCGTTTGCGCTCCGTGATCACCCGGCCCGAGGCTACCACCCGCTGCAATCGGTTTTCCTCGTCGCGTACCGCCGTGGCCGTCGACTCCACCCAGAGATGGTGCCCACCGGAGCATCGCAGGCGAAACTCCACGCGGCCCCCGTTCTCCCCGGAAGCCTCCGCATGGCTCTCGAACCACGCAACGACCGGCTTCCTGTCCTCAGGGGCGATGAGCTCGATTATGCGCTGGCCCAGCAGGCGATCGGGGTCATGCCCGGTGCTCGGGGCAAAGGACGGCGAGGCATATTCCACCGCGCCCTGGGGATCGAGCACCAGGACCAGATCCTCCATGGCCGTGGTAATCATGCGGAACCGAGCGGCCTCGGCGCGCACCGCGTCGAAGAGTTTGGCCTGGTGAATGGCGCTGGCCAGTTGCCGGCTGATCTGCTTCATCAAATCAATTTCCGATTCCGGAAACTTCACCTTCTTCCGAAACGCATCCACCACGAGCAGCCCGACAAATTCACCGCGGGTCACCAGCGGGTAGATCACCACGCTTCTCAGGCCGAACAGATCGATACTGTTCCGGCGCAACAAGTCACTGGTGGTCGCGTCCTCGATGATCACCGGCTCCTGGCTCTTGAGCACACGGCCATAGGCGGGGCTGTTTTCGGCGGTGGCGGGTGGCTCGTTCGCGAACGCCTTCCACAGGCCCGGATCGCGGACTCCCCGGCTCATCATGGGGCGAAAGGTTTCGTCTTCGGGATCGTACAGATAGATGCTTGCCCGATCAGCCACGGATTGCTCGACCACGGCATCACAGCAATGTTTCAGGACGTCGTGCAGATCCAGCGTTCCCGAGACGAGTTCGCTGACGGATCGCAGGGTCTCGCTGGTGCGGCGAAGCGCGTCCTCCTCGGTAATATCCCGCACGATGCCGCAGAAACCGATGGCTTCCCGCTGCTCGTCGCGCAGGAGTTGCACCGAGAAGTGCGCTTTGCGCGGTGTGCCGTCCGGGCGCAGCACCATATGGAAATACCGCCCCCGGGATTCCCCCGTGCGGTAGACCTCGTTGTAGATCTCCAAGACCTCATCCCAGTACGCCGGATCGGTAAACGCACGAAAGTTGAGGCCTGCCAGGTCTTCCGGAGTCCGGCCCAATATATCCGCCAGGGCATGATTGAAGTAGATCAAGGTGCCTTTGAGGTCCACCTCGTAGTAGCCGTCTTCCAAGGTACGGAGGACGGAGTGCCTGATCTGCTCCATACTCAAGCGCTCGCTATTTTGGAGTTAACGCCACACAGCCCCCGGTCAGGTTCGTGGTATCTGCATATCGTGAACGGAATACGGCCGGATGACCGAGCCGGAACCAGGTGCGCCCGTGCTTAGAAGCGGATCCGGGAACTGGTATTGAAAACATTGTTCTTGTTATTCGTGCTCATATCGCCCCGCCCCAGGGCGGCTCCCGTTTTCCCGGACGACCGCCGCGATTCGGCCACCGGAGCGGCGCCTTTCCTTCAAACATACTCCCCCAGGGATGCCCCTGGAAATGCCCGATTCACGATTTCCCGAAAGCGACGGACCGCGCCGGCGCCCGGCCGCCGCCACTGTTTACCGATTCTTCCACTCGGGCGCGCGTTTCTCCAGGAACGCATTGACACCTTCGCGCTGATCTTCCGTATCGAACAGCGCCACGAAACGTTCCCGCTCCAGAGGCAGAGTATCGGCCATTGTCCGATCCCTCGCGCCGTGGATGAGCTGCTTGCAGTAGGCCACGCTGATCGGCGACTGGTTGCCCACTTGCTCCGCCAGGGCCATGGCGCGGGCCAGTGACTCGCCCTGGCCTACAGTCTCTTCCACCAGGCCGATTCGCAAAGCGGTGGCGGCATCCACCTGCTCCCCGCAGAGAATGATCCGCTTCGCCCAGCCTTCTCCCACCAGCCATGGCAGCCGCTGGGTGCCGCCGGCGGCGGGCAGCAGACCCACCTTGGCCTCGGGCAGCCCCATCTTCGCCTGCTCCTCCGCGATGCGGATATCGCACGCCAGCGCCACCTCCAGGCCTCCGCCCATGGCATAGCCATTCATGGCCGCGATAGCCACGCCACGGAAATTGGACAGGGCTTCAAAGGCCTCGCCGAAGCGCCGGCCCATTTCGGCCGCCACCGCGCTGTCGCCGTCGGCGAAAAGCTTGAGATCGGCGCCCGCGGAGAAAAACTTCTCGCCCTCGCCAGTGAGGACCAGGCTGTAAATATTGCGGTCGGCATTGAGATCGGCCACCAGCCGCGTCAGCGCCATCAGGCCCTCACGAGTCCAGGTGTTGGCCGGTGGATTGCTCATGGTGACCACGGCGACGTGGCCCTGCTTTTCCAGCTTGAGATTGGTGTAGTCGCTCATCGTATCGCCTCGGTGGCTCCCTCGGTGAGAATGCGGCGGCCAATGATCACGCGCATGATTTCATTGGTGCCTTCCAGAATCTGGTGGACGCGCGTATCGCGGATGTAGCGTTCCAGCGGATATTCCCGGATGTAGCCGTAGCCGCCGTGAAGCTGCAACGCCTGATTGCAGATCTCGAAACCGGCATCGGTGGCGAAGCGTTTGGCCATGGCGCAGTAGGTTGTGGCCTCCGGATCGGCCTTGTCCAGCTTGTACGCGGCGAGCCGCACAATCTGCCGCGCGGCCACGAGTTCCGTCGCCATGTCGGCGACTCGGAACTGCAGGGCCTGAAACTGGGCCAGCGGCTGGCCGAACTGTTTACGCTCGTGAAGATAGCGGCGGGCCGTTTCCAGCGCCACCTGGGCCGTCCCCAACGAGCAGGAGGCGATATTGATACGGCCGCCGTCCAGGCCCTTCATGGCAATCTTGAAGCCTTCGCCCTCCGCGCCCAGGCGACACTCCGCAGGCACCCGACAGTCCTCGAAGGTAACGGCGCGCGTGGGCTGACTGTTCCAGCCCAGCTTCTCCTCCTTGCGCCCGTAGGTGATCCCCGGCGAATCGGCCGGCACGGCGAATGCCGAGATGCCTCGGGGCCCCGCCTCGCCGGTGCGGGCCATCACGACCAACACATCAGTGTCGCCGGCGCCGGAGGTGAACACCTTGTTACCGTTGAGCACGTAGTGATCGCCGTCGCGCCGGGCCGAGGTGCGGAGATTCGCCGCATCCGATCCGGCCCCGGGCTCGGTGAGGCAATAGGAGGCCAACTTCGTCCCGGCAACGAGTTCCGGACACCATCGTTCGCGAACCGAATCGGAGCCCCATGTGGCGATCATCCAGGTCGCCATGTTGTGGATCGTGATAAACGCGGTGGTCGAGGTGCATCCGCCTGCCAGTTCCTCGAAGATGATGGCCGCGTCCAGACGGCTCAAGCCAAGGCCGCCCGACTCCTCGGGCGTATAGATCCCGCAAAAGCCAAGATCGCCGGCCATGGCGATGACGTCCTTGGGGAAAATGCACTCGGCATCCCACCGCGCCGCGTGGGGCGCCATTTCATTGGCCGCAAACTTGCGAGCGGCCTCCTGGAACGCGAGTTGTTCGTCGCTCAGGTCAAAGTCCATCGTTCGATCCCTTGTTTCGCATTGGAACGGGTGCGCGAAAAGGCACCTCGGGGCGTGTCACCGGCGATCGGCCGGCCGATGTTCTCGCGCCGGCCCGAATCTATCCGACGCTGCACAGCCTCAATTCAATGACATTAGGCCGGGCATGGTCGGGATGCAAACGGCCGCTGAACAGGCGGACAGCGCTACTTGGAGGGCACGGTGAAGCTCACCGTCGCGACCTTGATCGACCCCATGTCCGCGATGCGCACGACCAGGCCGTTGCGCGCGCTCTTGCGCGCCGTGAACTGGTGGCCTTCCTTGTTTTCCATCGCAATGGCGTAGCCGTTCCGCGTGGCGTAGTCCTTGAATTGCTTGTAGACCACATTCGGGCTTTTCGAAAACGTAGCGCTGACAACGATCTGTTTGACTCCGGAGAGCTGCGTGGTCCGGGTCGTCAAATCGGCCCCATCCGGAAAGGGGAAATCGGCGGGAACGCCGGCGGGCAGATCGGCCCGCTCGCCCGCGAAAGCCTCGGCCCCCACCGCGAATTGCGCCAGCGGGGCAACCACCAAAAGGCCGAGCACCACACCCTTGAGCCATCGGTTCATGTACATCCTCCTTGTGTCGTTCGATTCACAGGTGCGCGTGGGTAAATCTGCGTCTCCTGAAGGGACGCCAAAACGATGTGCCCCGGAAATTTCGGAACATTCCGCAGTCTAATTAGTCCGTTACGTTGGGCCAACCCCGGCCGCGTCTCCCCCGACTACACCCCCAATTTCGAGCGCAGGAATGCCACCTGTACCTGAGAGGCTTCGTCAAACCGCTCGCCGGGATGGTACAACAGCCCGAAATGGCCGTCGGCGATGTCATGCCACTGCTTGTCTGCAGGGACCTGTTCGTAGGCCGCCCGGGATACCTTGGGATTGGCGTGGACCATCTCATCCTCCGGCGCCACCATGAACAGCGATGGAACCCGCAGGAACGCCGCGCAGATATAAGGGCACGCGACGTAGCTGATCGGTGTAGGCGGAATGACCCGCGTCGCGCGGTTCACCCAATCCGACCCCGGCCGGCCGCCATAATCGATGAACCATCGAAACGCCTGAATCGGAGCCAGCAGCGAAGGCGTACCGAGCTGGTCCGGGGACACTACCGGAATCGGCCCGGTGGTGGTCTCCGGCGTGCCGTTCACGTCTCCGCCGGACAACGTCTCCCGAATGACCCGCAGGGCGTCCCCCGACGGGCTGAACGCCGGCGCGCCGGCGCCGAACACCGGGCATTGCGCAACCACCGCCCTGACCCGCTCATCGCAAGCCGCCACGACGACCACCTCTCCGCCGGTATAACTGTCTCCCCAAAGCGCGATCCGTTCCGGATCGATCAGCGGCTGCCTGGATGCAAACGACAAGGCGTCGACGTAGCCTCGGCATTGGATCCACGGATTGATCTCCAAGCGCGGCTCGCCGTCGCTGCGACCGAAATTGCGGTGGTCGTACACCACGGCCGCAATACCCGCGCGGGCAAAGGCCCGGGCATATTCGATCGCCACCATGTTGACCGTCGCCGAGGTGCCGTGGGCCATGACCACAGCCAGGTGTTTCCCCGTCGAACCGGACGGCGCCACCAATACGCCCCGCAGAACAGCGCCCTCCGACGAAAACTCAACCGGATTCTCGACGAGCGTCATGGAATCCATCCCCCGTCTTGATCGTTCTTGGCCACGCTAGCCTGCAGAGAGAAACCGCAGGACACCTGCATCCCCCTGCCTGCTCCCTGGGATAGGCCCACGGCTGGATCGCGTGGCCCTGTCAATTTATAGCCGCTGGCACCCCGCGTGCCCAGCGGCACGGCAGGCGCCACAACCTTGACCGTGGTCAACCGAAGCCCAGCAGTTCCGGCCTACGATCTTCGATACAGCCTGGAGCCTTGCGCCATGAGTCATCGAGTGCGAATCCTGCTCAGCGCCGTCGCGTTCTATCTCGTATGGGTCGTGGCAACCTGGTTCTTCGAGGGCCGCATCGACACCTTGCTGCGCCCGGACGCTGTCGGCGCCCGGATCGCCTACGCATTTCTCGCCAACCTGTTGCTGGGTGTCGCGGGAGGGTTAGCGCTGCTCTGGGTCTGGCGGAGACAAGGACTCGAACGATCCGGGATGCTCGGATTTCCGGGCGGGCGCCGCACGGTGATCAGCATGATCGTGGGCGTGGTGCTGGGCCTCGTATTCTATTTCGTCCAGGGCGCCCCGTCGCTGAACCCGACCGTCATCGTCAACGCCTACGCCCAGGTATTCGTCGTATCCGCGGCGGAGATCGTGGTGTGCTGGGCCGTCGTCGCAACCGCTGTCGTGCTGAACCTGCCGGGTCTTCGGCCCGCAACCGCTGAATTGATCGCCGCAGTCATCGCGAGTCTCCTGTTCGGGCTCTATCACTACGCGCACAGCGCGCCGTTCAACACGCTCCCCATGGTCGCCTTTCTCTCCCTCATCGGTCTGGGCACCAGCGCGTTCTTCTTCATCAGCCGAGACCTCGCCGGCACTGTGCTCTTTCACAACTTCCTGGGGACTTACGGCGTCGTGCGGGCGCTGGTCGCCGCCAAGGCGCTCGGACCGATGAATGCCCTGCAAATACCCTTACTTGGAACCGCCGGTCTGACGCTGATCATCATCGGAGCGGGAT
Organism: uncultured Gammaproteobacteria bacterium; assembly: GCA_963711725.1. Taxonomy (GTDB): domain Bacteria; phylum Pseudomonadota; class Gammaproteobacteria; order Nitrococcales; family Aquisalimonadaceae; genus CAVQFO01. Next base: position 11,566 of record CAVQFO010000059.1, read on the forward strand.
ACGTTCTTATCCGAAGAGCGCCGGCGCAGGGGACGATCACCTAACCGTTCGGGACGCAGCGCCTAGGAATCGCCGTCCGACTCCTCTTTCCGCCCCAGCCGCGCCAGATGCATCTGCAACTCGTCCTCGCTGAGATCCAGATGCTCCAGCACCCGCCCATACAACATCACCGACGGCACGGGCCGGCCGCCGAGTTCACGCTGGGTCTCGTTGAGCACGTACAGGATGATCCGTTCGACGCGGGTGAGCCCGTCGCGTACGTCCGGGATATTGTTCAGGATTTCGCGCTCGTTCATTGGTCATTCGCCCCACAAGCCGGGCGTTCCGGCGCAATGCCCTTCGGTTATTGGGCCCTACTTCGGATGCCGCGCCGGTCCACACGCTGATCGGCCTCATGGCTGCTGAGTCAGGGTCAGGCGATCACCGGACTGGGAAAAGTCCAGGTTGCGGAGAAAGCTCATGCCCAGCAGAACCTGATCATCGGCCATGCCGGGATTGATGGACGCGCGCACGCCGCGCAACCGAATGGCGCCGAGTCTCACCTCATCCAACTTCGTGGCGTACCCGATGGCCGTGCCGTTCGCCGTTTCATAGCGCCCCGGAGCACCTCTTTGCAAGCCCAGCCGGCGGGCCACGCCCTCTGGAATGGCCACATCGGTGGCGCCGGTATCGAGGATAAACTCCACCGGCTGTCCGTTGATCGAGCCGGAGGCCACGTAGTGCCCATATCGATTACGCTGCAGCACCACGACACGGGCACCGTCCGCCGCTACGGTCTTCTCCAGATGGTCGTTCGGGTTGCGCTGGTGCGCCAGGTAGGCATTAAAACCCAGAGTAAGCAGACCCAGAACCACGAGCCACATCAAGCCAAACATCCATCGGCCGATGCGGCGCTGCCCGGCCGCGGAATCAGTCTGAATATTCATGATGCGAGTATACCCGCGTCGTCTCCGCAATCGATATTTTCGAGCACCGTAGGTTGGGCTGACAAAGGAAGCCCAACATGCCAAGGCCGGGGAGATATCGGGCTTGCCGCTCCAACCTAGGGAGACGCTCAAACGGGGAACCCGCCGTCGCTACCTTGCGGGGCTTCCTCTACAAAATCCGATGGTATACCCCAGTTTACGGGCCGGTGCCCTCTTCGATACTTGTAGTTTCAGAATCGTTCAGGAAGACGATTCAGGAGCAAGAAAAACTTCACCGAAGGGGAGATGGAGCATGCGCAAATGTCTCACGGTCGCGGTCACGGCGATCATACTGAGTGGCTGTGCCTCCGGCCTGCAGAACCTGAATCCCTTTTCATCAAGCGGATTCAGCAAGATCGACGCCAACGATGATGGCGTGATCAGCCGGGGCGAGGCACAGGCATATCCGTCTCTGGCGAGGAATTTCAGTCGAATGGACACCAATCACGACCAGAATATCAACAAGAGGGAATACGCCGCGGCAACCACGTTTTTGAACTCCAAGCCCGATTTCAGCAGTTATGATGCCAACAATGACGGCATCATCACGCGACAGGAGACCGACGCCTCAACGGGCGGCTTGGGCGAGGTATTCGGTCGGGTTGATGCCGACGGCGACGGCAACATTAGCCGCATGGAGTTCAAGGCAGCCACCATCAACCCCGTACAGGGCTTGAAATTCAGCGACCTCGATGCGGATGGTGACGGGTCCATCGATGACAAAGAGGCCACCAAGGCACCCATGCTCAGCGCCAATTTCCGCCGTATAGACATCAACGGCGACGGCCAGATCACCAAATCCGAGTTCAACACCGCTCAGAATCGATAGCACGGTAGCTTGCGCTGACGAAGGAAGCCCAACATTCCAAGGCAGGAAGAATGTTGGGCTTGCCAGCCCATCCTACCCTGCATATGGCACAACGGCCGCAAGAATACCGGGGATGCCCCTCAAGTCTCCGTGGTATCCGAAAGAATCGCCTCACCCTTCACAAACCACGACAAACCAAAGGCCAGCACCGCCAACGACTCCAGCCAGAAAACAGGGTGAAGCGGCTCGAGCGCGCCGCCCCTGCCGAATACGGCGTACACTCCGGCAACAGCGATGCAGCCGACAATGACCGCCCCACAAATCGCGTACACCTTGTTTCGCCACCGCTTCATCCGGGTCGGCGTCTTTCTCGGGTCCGACTTTCGGAACAGCACCAGTGAGAAGTACGCCAGCACGAGAAAGAACCCGGCGGCCAAGGCATAGTGAACCCCACCAATGACCCGCTCCCAATGGGTCGGTTCGGTGAGCGGCGCGGTCGGAAGCAGCGCGGTGCCGACCGCGAACAGGCAGGCGACCTTTCCCGCGAGGTCATCGACGCGTTCGTAGCCCCGATACGAGAACAGAAAGACGCCAATGGCGCACAGGGTACCGACGAAAACATTGCCCATGCTGGTGTAGTAGTACGCGCTCATAGAACGCTCGATCCCCGGCCCCTGGATGAGAACCTTCCCGAGCGCAAGCACGAACGGCAGTGCGAGCCCAAGTATCCCGATGGACTTTCGCAGTGTCAGGTACGAAAGGACCAGCGAACGGGCCTGTGTAGTTGAGTCCATGCAGCTCCCTTCGTCTTGGGCTTCAATGATCCAGGGCCTGAGAAATCGGCCGGCGGCGCCGTCCGCTCCCCTGTTGGAGAGGATAGCCGTTGAGGCGCGGCCTGGCTCCAAATTGGGGGCACAGAGCTGGTCCGGGCAATCTGAACCGCGCCGTAGGTCAGGCTGGGAAGTCCAACATTCAAACGCCGGGGATATGTTGGGCTTCCTTCGTCAGCCCAACCTACAGTTCTCGAGAGAAACGAAGCGTCCCGCGACCCTCTGGGCTCGTGGGCAGAGGTCCCGGGGCGCACCGTTTCGCGTCAAGTTCCGAGGTCGCGCATCCTTGCCATTCTGCTATTTTTTTAGCTCTGGTCGCGATTGGACATGGACTATGACCCGCGTCGATCAGCATCCCGGGAACACCCGCCGCTTTGAAACGGCCGACTTCGTTGCCCGCGGACGCGAGGCTCATGGGCGGCGCGCTTGGGCGGACGCCTATCACTGCTTCCGGCGCGCCGACGAAACCGGCGGACTCCCTGCCGAAGACCTGGAACGATTCGCGGCGTCCGCCTACCTCACCGGGCACGACAATGACTATCTCGCGGTCCTCGGCCGCGCGCACAAGGCCTACGAGGAGGCGGGCGAGACGGCGCGTGCCGTTCGATGCGCGTTCTGGATAGGCCTGGAGTTCGCCTTTCGCGGCGAGGCGGGACCGGCGGGCGGGTGGTTCGGCCGCGCACAGCGGCTCCTCCAGCACCACGAGGACGCCTGCGTTGAGGAGGGCTATCTTCTTCTGCCGCTGGTCGAACAACACCTGCATGCAGGCGCCCCGGGAAAGGCGGTTTCCGTCGCCGCCCGTGCCGCGGAGATCGGCGATCACTTCGGCGATGCCGATTTGACGGCCTGTGCGCGCCACCTCCAGGGCCGCGCCCTGCTCCGCCTGCAGCAGATCGAAAGCGGGCTGGCACTGCTCGACGAAGCGATGGCGGCGGTAACCGTCGGCGAACTGTCGCCGATCATGACGGGCCTCGTTTACTGTGCCGTCATCGAGGCCTGCCGGCAGGTCTACGCCCTAGACCGGGCAAGGGCCTGGACCTTGGCCTTGTCGCGCTGGTGCGCGGATCAGCCGCAGCTCCTCGCCTTCACCACCGCCTGCCAGGTCCATCGCGCCGAGATCATGCGTCACGGTGGCGCGTGGGACGATGCCATCGCGGAGGCGAGCCGCGTCTGCGCGCCCCTGTACCAGGGCACCGATCTTCGGCCCCCCGGCGAGGCGTTCTACGAGCGGGCCGAAGTGCACCGCCTGCGTGGCGAGTTCCTCACGGCGGAAAGCGAATACAGAAAGGCCAGCCAGTACGGGTTCGAACCCCAGCCCGGGCTTGCCCTCCTGCGTCTGGCCCAGGGGCGCGTTGCCGATGCCGCGGCCGCCATGCGCCGCGTACTCGATGCGGCGAACGAACCGGCGCGGCGTTCCCGGCTCCTGCCGGCATGGTTGGAGATTGCGCTCGAGCTGGGAGAGATGACGGAGGCGCGCTGCGCCGCAGGTGAGCTGCAAGACATGGCGCAGGCCGTCGGCATGCCGGTGCTGGAAGCCGTCGCCGCCCAGGCGGCCGCCACCGTCGCGCTTGCCGAAGGCGATGCGCGCGGGGCGCTCAGCAAGGCCCGCGCGGCTCTCGCGGTTTGGCTGCAAGTTGAGGCGCCTTACGATGCCGCCCGGGTGCACTCTTTGATGGGCCTGGCCTGCCGGGCCCTGGGCGACACCGATGGAGCGCTTCTTGAGCTCGATGCCGCGCGCGCCGCTTTCCGGCGGCTTCGCGCCAAACCCGATCTGGCGCGCGTGGAGGCGCTGCGGGAGACCATCGACGAGACGCCCGCGCACGGTCTCACCGCGCGCGAACTGGACGTCATCAGACTGGTCGCTGCCGGCATGACCAACAAGGCCATTGCGGAAAAGCTTGGTCTGAGCGTGCGCACCATCGACCGCCACCTGGAAAACATCTTTCTGAAACTCGACCTGTCTTCACGGTCCGCCGCAACGGCCTACGCCTATCAACACCACCTCGTCTGAGCCCGTCGCCCGCATGGGTAAATTTACCCACCTTCCCAGCGACGCCACCTGGGTAATTCCTCCGAAGCCGAGTGGTCCCGCGCCGATCTAGACTGCCCTCACCATCACAACAGGGAGCATCCAAGCTCGGGAACCGGCGCCGCGCACGCCGGCAGCGTGAGCCGCACAACGCATTGCAAGTGACCAAATCCAGCGAAGTCGCCCCGCCATGCGTTGTTCGGCGACGGCAAGGCCGGGCGCCCAATCGCAGTGGAGGAGCACGATGACACAGCAACCTTTCGGCACATCCTACGGTGGAACGCCCGCCGAGAACTATCAGCGATTCTTCGTCCCTGCCATCGGCGCGCCGGTGGCCGAGGACCTCATCACCGACGCGCAGCTTCAGCCCGGAGAGCGCGTACTTGACGTCGCCTGCGGCACCGGCGTGGTCACGCGATTGGCCGCCGAGCGCGTGGGCGCCAACGGCACGACCGTCGGGCTTGATCTCAACCCCGGCATGCTTGCAGTCGCCCGGGCGGCGACTCCACCCGAGCTTTCTATCGACTGGCACGAGGCAAGCGCCGACTCCATGCCGTTTCCGGACGATTCATTCGATGTGGTGCTCTGCCAGATGGGACTCCAGTTCGTCTCCGACAAGATCGCCGCGCTGCGCGAGGTGCGGCGAGTGTCACGTCCCGGTGGACGGGTGTTCGTCACAGTGCCCGGGCCCACGCCGCCGATATTCGCCATCATGGCCGAGGAGCTGTCCAGTCACCTGGGCCCCGAGGTTGCGGCGTTTGCCGGCGTGGTGTTCTCCCTGCACGGCACCGACGCCCTTACGGAACTCTTGCACAGCGCCGACTTCCGGGACATCCATGTCCAGTCCACGCCCAAGACTCTTCGTCTACCCGCGCCCGCCGACTTCCTCTGGCAATACATCCACAGCACTCCCCTCGCCGGGGCCGTGGCCCAGGCGGGCGAGGCCAAATACCACGCCCTCGAGCGCCATGTATGCGCACGGTGGGAGGCGTTCGTGGTGGATGAGTCAATGCCGCTGAGCGTCAACATGACAACGGCAAGAGGAGTGAAATAGCCGGAAACCATGGTCCTGCGCCAAGCCAACTGCGCCCACCATCCGGTTCCTAACGGTGGATCGGACTCGTAGGTTGGGCTGACGAAGGGAGCCCAACCTGCGAGTCCCGCGAAGATGTGGGGCTTGCCAGCCCAACCTACCGACCTGGCACCACGGCGCACCGTTCACTGCGCCAACCTGCATTGACGCCGCAGCAGTGACGCAACGGGTCTACTTTGGTCGGTGGAGTGCACAAAGCTTGTTGCCATCGGGGTCGCGCACATAGGCAAGGTACATCGCGCCCATCTTGCCTTCTCGCAGACCTGGCGGATCCTCAATGGAAGTGCCCCCGAGCTCAACGGCCGTGTCATGGAACTGTTGGACCTGCTCTGGCGAGCTGCACTTGAAGCCGATGGTGCTGCCGTTGGCGCAGGTAGCCGACTCTCCGTCGATCGGCTCACTGACACAGAACGTGCCACCGTCGTGCCGATAGAACAGGCGGGTTTGCCCCGTCTTGTTTTGATTTTGCACCGGCTCTCCCGCACCAAGCACGCCGAGCACGGCGTCATAGAAGCGCTTTGAACGCTCGATGTCATTCGATCCGACCATCACATGGCTGAACATTCTGTTACCTCCAGTCTCTTCGGCGTTGTATCCAGTTGCTCGTCAGTGGATTTGCCTGGGGCGACGCCCCGCACCGCCAAGGGTTCGAGATGATCGGCCTGCCCCAGACATGCCTACTCGAACGATGGGTTGGGCAGTGTCTTCACGCTCACCACTGTCTATCGGCTTGCATAATGACCGCCCGCAATGATGAATGGAAGAAGCATCCCCGCGTAACCGCGGGTGAGCCAGGACGACCACAACTTTACCCGGGTTTACACCGCCGGTTAGCACCGCAGGTTGGGCTGACGAAGGAAGCCCAACTTCCCATCGCCCCGAAAATGTTCGGCTTGCCGGCCCAACCTGCCCACCTGACACCGGCGTGCCCGCTTTCCATAACCAACTGTATTCATCGAGCTAACGTGGCGGATGTCCCGATCCATTTCCCTAACGCCCCTGGGCACCCCGGCGCAGCCAGTTGTGCGCAAAGGCAAGTTTGCGCCGCGCGACGTCCGACAGCGCAAAGGGATAGAGATCCGACAAACCCATGGATCGATTGACGTGATTGATCCCCACAGCCAGGGAGGCGGCAACCTGGATCAAGCGCTCGGCATCCGTTTCAGAATACGGATCCCAGGCTGGGCTTGGCAGGGCTGGCAAGGACAGGCCCGCCGCCACGAAGCTATCGGTAATGTCCGTCAAGTGCAGCACGTGTGCAGCCGTTTCCGCCCAATCCTCATGTGGGTGCGTGGAGGCATAAGTGGTCAGGAAACGCTGCCGCCAGTCGGGCGGCGGACCATGCTCGTAGTGGTTCTGGAGCGCCGCACGGTAGTCCGTGCGCTCATCGCCGAACATCTCGCGAAAGGCGTCGAGGAAATCTTCCCGCAAACTCAGCCGCCACCAGAGCATGTGTGAGATTTCATGGCGCATATGCCCGATCATGGTTCGGTAAGGCTCATGGAGCGCCTCGCGGCGTGTAGCGCTCAGAACCGGCTCGGCCTCGGTCACGCTGATGGTCACCACGCCCTGGACATGCCCCATAAACACGGGGACCGCGCCTTCGGCGAGCATGCGGAAAACGGGGCGCACGCCCGGATCTTCTGGCCGAAACCAGTTCCAGCGGCCGAGGTTATCGAGTACCCACCGCTTGGCAGCCTCGGTCTGGGCCCAGTGGAGCATGGCACCGGGGATGGAAGGGTCTGGGGCCAGCGCGGTCATGGCACAAGACCGGCAGAAGGCGCCCTGCTCCGGCGCGATCCAGTTGCAACCGATGACCTCGCGGTTGGCGCAAAAGGGCGGCATGGTCAGAAAGGCCCGGGCCTGGGGATCATAAGCGACCGGAGTTCCATCAGCGGTGGTCAGGTTGTCGAACCAAAGTGAGCCCGGACCGACGGGATTGGGGAAGAGACGCATGACAAAGGAATTCCATCAAACAAGGGGATGATATACAGACGGTAGCGCGTCTACAGGTCTATTAGAACGCTCCAACCCTACACTTGGCCTTCAATCTCACCAAGCGGTGCCAGCACTGGGTGGCCCCGGGACTTGCTTCGCGCGTTGCATCACTGATCTATACTGCGGCACCCTGGTTTAAACCCGGGGTTAGCACCGTAGGTTGGGCTGACGAAGGAAACCCAAGTTCCGACCGCCGCGTAGATGTTGGGCTTGCCAGCCCAACCTACCCACCTGACATCGGTGCGCCCGCTTTCTATAACCAGCTGTATTCATGAAAATCAAAGGGTGGATGTCCCGGCCCATTTCGCCCCACGGCTAGTGCAGACCCTCCGATTTTTCTCCCGTTGCACCCTCTTCGCTCATCCGGCGATACGTCACTACCCGATTCCTTCCGTCCCGCTTGCCAGCATATAGAGCCTGGTCCGCTCGCTTGATCAGGGCCCCAAGGTCAACGTCTTCGGTTAGCGCTCCGGCGATCCCGATGGTGGCGCTCAGGCGCAGCCCGCTCATTTCTTCCTTGACCGGCATGTTGGCGATCTCCCTCTTCAGGCGTTCCGCCACGATTCGGGCGTCTTCCGTGCGGGTGTCCGGCAAGGCCACCACGAACTCCTCGCCACCGAAACGGCCTATCACATCCTGAGGTCGGAGGGATCGCATACAGGTCTCCGCGATCTCGGTCAGAACCCAATCGCCGTTACTATGTCCCCAGGTATCGTTGATGACCTTGAAATGGTCCACGTCGATCATGAAAAGACTGAACGGCGCATTTCCCGCTCGGGAGCGTCGCAGCAGCGCCTCGGCGCGCTTCATGAAGTGACTTCGACTGTCCAGTCCCGTCAGAGCGTCCCGCTCGGCCACCATGCGCAACTGGGCCTCCAGCGATCTTCGATGAGCGATCTCCCTGAGCAGCTGCCGATTTTGACCGCGCTCTATGTGAAGCAGCGCGAATTGCTTGCGCTGCAGGCTCTCCAATCGCAGCAAGGCAAAAAACCCTACGGCATTGGCCATTACCAGCAATAGCGCGATGCGAAGCGTGACCACCGGAGAAATGCCCGTCGCCACTACTGCGGAGACCAAAAAACCAATACTCAAATAGAGACTGGCGATCGCCACCACGGACAGCAGGTTCGGGATCAGGAGATAGAAGGCCATGGTGGCCACCACTACCGCTGTTACCTGAGTGGAGAGGCTCTCGGGGCGCAAATGGACGATCAATATGATCCCCGTGGCCAGAATCCAGAGGGGCAGCGCGTGCAACCAGAGCTTGCGGGAATAGTTGCCCCAGCGTCCGATAGCGAACGCCAGCAGCAGGCATGAGCCAACCACCACCACACGCATGGCGATCAGCAGATAGAATTCGGTGGTCAAGCCGACATAGTGGTAGTCCGAAACGGCAAACATGCCAAAGACCAATGCGGCCAGAACTACCGACAGACGGGACTCAATCCGCACTCTCCGCTTGATGACCCGGCGATAAATCGCCTCCCTGCCGCGTTGGCAAAATTGACCCGTCAGCCAATGCACCTGGTATTGCGTTTTCGGTGACGACAAAGACCCTTCCCCCCCCGACCTGGATTCGTCAAATAGCCAAAGTTTGCGAGTCTATAGCCTGGACCGCGAATCACGAAACCCGGCCAATCAGGAGGGCGCTGTAAGGGATCTCACGCTTGCGGCTGGTCTTGTCCGAGGCTGACCGGCCGAGGTCTCCCTGGCTTGAGAATTCGCCGGGGACTGGAGGATCCTCCGGCAGTTGGCGGCGAAGACACTGCGTCCCGGCCTACAGAAAGGAAGCCCATCATCCGACTTCCGAAAAACATTGTTGGATTTGCGAACCCAACACCGCCGCTCACCGTTCTCTGTACCAATCTGTATTTCATGGAGTAACGCGGTGAACACCTCTGTTCACACCGTCAATCCTGCCCACTTTGGTGCCCTTCGGATCGCCGCGAAGGACCGGGGCGCCCACAACGCTCCGAACCCGTCCCTCCGATTCCGCTAACATCGGCTAAAGGCTCGTCCAGGCCGCAAGCGCGAGAAGCAGCCCCAAAATCACCACGCCAATGGCCCCTTTGCGCCAGTGTCCCAGGGGTGCTTCCAACCTCTCCAGCCCGGGCCGGAGGTCACCTCCGGCCGCGATATGTTCGACGCGGATCAGCCACGCCGCGTGCCATCGAGGCATGGTCTCGCCCATAAACCGACGCAACCACTCCCCCACGGGCGTCCAGCCCGAACCGATCAACACCAGTAGGTCGCCGGCGGGAACGGGCGACAGGCCGCCGCGCCAGCGTGTGGCTACGAAGATCACCACGGCGGCCACGAGCAGCGGCCAAGCGCTGCCGAGGTAGGCACTTCCCGAAGCCCAGATTGGCGACCCCGCGCCCACCATCCACAGCGGGAGAAGGACCACCAACGCGATCAGGAACCCCCAAGGAAGGAGAAGACCCGCGGGGACGCCCGCCACCGAATGCCCCTCACGAGGCCGCCGCAGAAGAAGAAGGAATCGCCCCATCAACAGGGCAGTCGCCACGGCGCTCCATGGCAATATCGCCTGCAACACCGGCCCCCAGGCGCCCGGGGCATGATACGTCTGGGCCTTGAGAAGCAGTTTTGCGGCCATCCCGCTGGTCAGCGGTGCACCGGCCAATGCCAGCGCCGGCACCCAGATCAGCAGCCATACCCACCGCCGCGCCGTCGCCGAAGCCGCCCCCAGTACACCCACGCCCAGGAACAGCGCCCCCTTGCTCAGGGCATGGTGGACGGCATAAAGGGCGATCACCGGAACCAGTGCGGGAACAGCGGCGGGCGATGCGAGCCCCAGCCCCACTGCGGCGGTCAGAATACCCATCTGGCTGATACTGGAGTACGCAAGAAGGGTCTTCGGTTCCCGCTGGGTAAGCCCGATCCCGACGGCGTAGAACGCGGCGATCAGTCCGATCACCATCAACGCCTCGCCCCAAGGCACCAGCCCACTCGAACCCAGGGGAAACAGCCTCAGGAACCCCAACAGCCCCGCTTTGATCATCGCCCCGGACAATACGGCACTGGCCGGTGTGGGCGCCACGGGATGGGCCAGCGGCAGCCAGACGTGCAGCCCGAGCACACCGGCCTTGATGCCGAATCCGACGAACGCCAGCGCCATGATGAGATCGCGATCGGGCGCGTGGGCCAGGGCCGCGCGAATGGAACCGAAGCCACTGGATTCGGCGGCCGCGGCGGCGAACACGATGGCGGCGAAGAGCGCCACCTCCCCCACAACCACCAAAGCCATGTAGACCCGCCCGGCACGCAGAGCGGCGGGGGTGCCTTCGTGCACCACCAGGCCGTAGGAGGCAAAGCTCATCAATGCAAAGAACAAATAGAAACTGACGACGTCCTGAGATACGACCAGACCGATGTTTCCGGTCATCGACAACAGGAAATAGACGAAAAAGCGCCCGCGGCCCGAGCCTTCGCTCATGTAGTCCCCGGCAAACAGGCCTGCCAACCACCAGAGCACCGCCGTGAACAGAAGAAACATTTGACCAATGCCGTCGCCAATCCCGATATCGGCCCCCAACATCAGCCAGGACAGGTGCAGCGAGGCGTCGACGGGGACCAGCAGGGCGGCAACAAGGGCCGGCAGCGCCGTCCACGGGGCCAGGCGGGAGGCCAACGGCCGGGAGGGCCGTATCGCGTACAGGGCCAGCACCACTATCGGCGCGCCGATTGCAAGCGACAACAACAACGATGCGGCGGCGTGATTCATGGCCTGTAGAACTCTCGTGCGGCAATGAGTTTCGCCCACTCCAGCGGACTGAACGGCATGGACGCGAGCAGGCCGACGGCCACGGCCATGGCGGCCGTCGCCAGCGGCGGAAGCAGCAGCATCCAGGCTGTTTCCGCGCGGCCGAAGGCACGCTCGGCCGGCCAAGCCTCCGGCGGCGGTTTGAACCAGGCCGTGTGGAGGATCGGCAAGAAATAGGCCGCGTTGAGCACGCTGCTCACGACCAGAACGGCAATCACCCAGCCCTGCCCCGCCTGCAAAGCACCCAACCCCAGGTACCACTTGGTGACAAACCCCGCAATCGGCGGCGCCCCGATCATGCCGAAAGCGCCCACCGTGAAGGCCGCCATGGTCCATGGCATGCGCCGGCCGACACCGCCCATTTCGCTGATCTTGTGAATGCCCAGGGTCTCGGCAAGATTTCCGGCGCAGAAAAAGAGGGTGATCTTCATCAGCCCCTGATGCACCAGGTGGACCACGCCGCCAATCGTGGCCACCGGCCCGGCAATGGCAACCCCCAGCGCAATGTACGACACTTGGCTGACGGTGGAGAACGCCAACCGTCGCTTCAGGTCGTCCTGGAACAGCGCACGAACGGAGCCGTAGATGATGGTAAATGCCGCCAGCCACGCCAGCGGTTTCATCACGCCAAGCCCGGCTGCGTACTCCACGCCGTAAACGTCGTACACCACGCGGACGATGCCGAAAGCCCCGGCCTTCACCACGGCCACGGCGTGCAACAGCGCGCTCACCGGCGCGGGTGCGACCATGGCCCTCGGCAGCCAGCCATGCAGCGGCACCAACGCTGCTTTCACACCCAGCCCCGCGATCAGAATGAAGAAAATCGCGGTGAGCGCGACGCGGTGATCTTGCCCCACGCCGGCGAGGATGCCTCTGGGCGGTGAACTCCAGCGTGCCGGTCAGGGTGTACAGCCAGACCGTTCCCAACAGAACCAGCGTTCCGCCGAAGACCGTATAAGCCAGGTATATCCGCCCGGCACGGTGCGCCGCCTCGGTGCCCCGGTGCACGATCAACGGATAGGTCGATAGCGTGAGCAGCTCGTAGAACAGCAGGAAGGTGATCAGGTTGCCCGCCAGGGCAACACCGATGGTGGCGGTCACGCACAGGCTGAAGAAGCCGAAGAACCGGCTGCGATGGGGCGATCCCTCCAGATAGCCGATGGCATAGACCGTGGTGACCAGCCACAACACCGTGGAAAGCGTCACGAACAGCAGCGCCAACGGCCCGGCCCGCAGCACCATCTCAAGCCCCGGCAGCAGCGCCCAGCGCGTCTCGTAGTGGTGGCCGTGATAGACGCCCCAGAGCATCCAGCCGACCAATGCCAGCTTGAGCAACGCCCCGGCAAGGTTCAAAACCGAACGCAACACCAGACGGCGCTCGGCCAAGGCGAAGATGACGAGCCCCGGAACCAGGGAACTGGCAACCACCAGCAGCGGAATCCAGGCGTCCACGCTCACGAGCCCGCCTCCCCCATGCCGAATGGATGACCGATCCCCAACAGCGACAGCACGAACGGGGCAATAAGGCCAAGCAACACCGCGCCGCACGCGAGCAGCAGTGCCGCCCATTCCATATGCAGCGGAACCGGCCGTGCCTCATGCGGCACCGCCGCCTGCGTGAAGGCGTGCCCCACTACCCTGAAGACATAGGCGGCGGCCAGCAGGCCGCCCACAACGACAACGACGGCGATCGCCCAGTATCCTCGCGCCAGCGCCGCCTCCAGCAGCATCCACTTGCCCACGAAGCCGCCGCTCGGCGGCAGCCCCATGATGCTCACGCCCGCGAGCGCAAAGGCACCGGTAGTGAGGGGTAATCGCTGAGCCACCCGATCCAGGTCCGCGATTCGGTCATGGCCCCCAAAGCGCAGCATATTGCCCGCCGCGAGGAACATGGCCGCCTTTGCCAGGGCATGGGACAGAGCCAGGTAGGTGACCGCGCCCCAGCCGGCCGCCCCCTGAGCCCAACCCAACGGGAAGGCGAGAAACAGATAACCGATCTGGGCGACCGTCGAGTAGGCCACCAGCAGCTTGAGCCGCACTTGGCGCAGTGCCTGCAGCGACCCCCACAACACCGCCGCCGCACCCAGAAAACCGAGCAACACGGCGGCATTCCCAGCCAGCGCCCCGAACACATCCACCCACATCCGCAGCAGGACATAAAAGGAGGCCTTGACCACCAACGCCGAAAGCGCCGCGCTGACCGGTGCCGACGCGCTGGCGTGGGCCGGCGGCAACCAGAAGTGCAGCGGAAACAGCGCCGTTTTCAGACACAGCCCCGCCCCCATCAATCCCAGCGCGGCCCAAACGGCCGGCGCGGGTGCGATTCGCTGTGCCAGCAGGCCAATATCCACCGTGCCGAACCCGTGGTAGAGCATGGCCACGCCGAGCAGGTACAGCAGAGACCCCAGCAGCGTGGCAAGCAGGTAGCGCATGGCGCCGCTCAGGGCGTCGCTGCTGCCGCCCAGGGCCGTAAGCGAAACGGCCGCGAGCCCCAGCAGTTCCAGCGTCACATAGATGTTGAAGATGTCGTGCGACAGGAACAGCGCGTTCAGCGCCGTCAGAAGGAAAAGCCAGATGGGCCAGAATCGCTCGGCGTCGCTCCCCCGGAAGTAGCCCCCGGCATACATGCTGACCCCGGCTCCCACCACCGCCGTGGCCCCAAGCAGGATCAGGCTGAGGCCGTCGGCGTACAGCTCGATTCCAAGCGGCGCACCCCACCCTCCCACCACGTGATGGTAAACGCCAAGGCGCACCATCCGGACTCCCAGGCCCACCACCGCGACCACCAGCAGCGCCACCGTGACAAGGCCAACGGCTCGCGCCCGGCGCGGCCACAAAAACGCGCTGATTGCCCCGGTCAGGGGCAACAAAATCACCGCTTCCGCCCATGGAACCACCGTCAACCCGTCCGCCACGCGCCGTTTACTCGGCTCGCTCCCCGGGAAGCTCGGCGCTGCCGGTTTCCCGGAAAAGCCGGAGCATCAGAGTGAGCGCAAGCGCGGTCGCGGAAACCGCGACCACGATGCCGGTGATTACCATGGCTTGCGGCACCGCATCCGCGACTCCGCGGATGCCGCTTCCACCGACGCCCACCAGCATCAGAAAGGCGCCACTCCCCATCACGTTAAGAGCAAGGATCTTGCGGAGCAGATGGGCCTCCACGATCAGTGCGAACAGCCCCAGTCCAAACAGCGCTGCCCCCACCAGGGCATAAAAGATACCGGCGCTCATGGTTATCTCCCGTTGTCATTGTCGAACGATGGCCCGGAAAACAGTGCGAGCAGGGTCGCCCCAATGGACAGGGTCGCGGCTGCCTCGATCGCCAGGATCAGAATGCCCGCGTACGCAGGCGGGTATTCCATCAGACTTCCGCGCAGGACCAGCGTGGCCGCCGCCACGGTTACGAATGCCGCAGACCCCAGCACGCACAGAAAGCGCAGGGGAAACCCCGCGGCTGGCAGCGCGCCGCGGCCTGCGAGCACCAGAACCACCCCCAGCGCCGCCAGTACCGCACCGGCCTGGAAGGCCCCGCCGGGCGCGTACGCGCCCACCCACAAAAGATAGCCGCTCACGAGAATGGCAAGCGGGGCCAAAAAGCGAGCCAGGGCCTCCAACACCGGACCGGCCGGCCCCGAGGTCGATGCGTCATCCACCGCGGGCCCCATGCTCCGGGCGCCGATCAAAGCCAGGAGCAGCACCCCGGCTTCCAGCAAGGTGTCATACCCCCTGAAATTGAGCAGAACGGCGGTGACCGGATTGCTGACGCCGCTGGCCGCGAGATTCCGGGTCACGTCAGCATCCAAGCCCACAGCCCGCGGGGCGAGCACAACCATCGTGGCCGCCAGGCCACAGGCCACCGCCGACGCCCCGGCAGCGGCTGCCAGCCGTGCGCCACCACGAGCCGCCGGGCGGTCCGCCTTCACCCTCTGCGTTTCATGTGCCCCGCTACCGCGCAACCGTGCCAACGCTCCTAGAAGCAACGCTCCGGTAAGTCCCGCTCCGATCGCCGCTTCGGCCAACGCCACATCGGGCGCGTTCAAACGTACCCACGCCAGCGCCAGCAGAAGCCCGAAAGCCACGAACAAGACCACGGCGGTGAACAGCGACGCGCTGGACAGCGCCCGCCACGCCAACCACACCAGCCCGACACCGACCAAACCGTCGAGCACCCATCCCAATAGCGTCATCGCCTCCATGGCTGTATACCCCTATGCAGCGCACCATGGGCAACCAGGTGCGCCACGCTGGCACCGGAAACCAACACCAGCCCCCAGATCAGGAACAGCTTCCCCGCTGCGAACCAGGACTCCGCCTGAACCGCCAGCCCCAGGACGATCAGGCCGAGCCCCAGGTTGTCGGCCTTGGTGAGCGCATGAAGCCGTGTGTAGACGTCGGGAAACCGCAGCAGTCCCACGGTGCCGGCGAGGAAGAAGAAACCACCCAGCACGATCAGCGCGAGGCTCAGGTAATCAATCAGGGTCATGGCCCGCCTCCGTCGGCGGCCAGGCCCGCCGCACAAACGACACCGCGGTAACCGCCGCCAGCAACGCCAGTACCAAAGCGACATCCCGCCCCGCCGGCATATCACCTGCTTGGGCCAGCAACAGCAGTATCCCCACGGCCGTGGTTCCAAGCAGCTGGGCAGCCAGCATACGGTCTGCCGTGGTGGGACCTTGTGCAATCCGCCAAAGCCCGGCCACCAGATTCATGGACAGGAACACGGCGGCAAGGAGGCATACCGCCTGCATTGGGTCAGTCCTCCAGGGTCACCGGCGTCACGAAACCATCCGGTTTCACGGCCAGCACCGAGCACTCGATCTGGTTCAGTATGGTTTCCGCGGTATTACCCATCAGCAGGCCGGGCACGCCCGTTCGGGCGACGGTGCCCATAACCACCAGATCGGCCTGCAGTTTCTGAGCGATAACCGGAATCTCCCGGCGAGGCGGCCCTTTCACGAGATGAAGCTGCGGTTTGAGGTACTCCAGCGTGTCCTTCCCCAAATAGCCGCCCGCCTCGCCGATCAGCCGGTCCAGGTTGTGCTGCTCGCGCCGCCTGACTTCCTCCACGTAGGCCGAGATGTCCTCGGTGGGCGTATTCACGAAAGCTCCTCGAAGGACGCTCTCCCCCACGGCTTGCCATGCGCTCACCACATGCAGCTCCGCAAAATCCGCCAAGGCAACGGAACTCGCCAGCCGCAGGACGTCGCGATTCAGGGCCCAGCGAGTCTGGATTTCCGCGTCCGGGTATTCGTCGCTCACATCGACGGCGGCGATGACGCGTCGATATGATTTCGGCGCCGTCGGCTTGATCAGCCAGAGCGGGCAAGGGCATTTGCGCAGCAAATGCATGTCGTCACTACCGAAAAGCCGGTCCAGCCAGTCTCCCGGGTCGGGCGCCTTGATGACCAGATCCCGGCCGTTGCGAAGTACATCGCGAATGATTTCCAGGAACGGCACACCGGTCAGAACCTCAACCTCGATCTTGATTCGATCGCGATAGCCAGCGGCGATTTCCTCGAGGCGTTGCCGCAGATCGCTTTCCGCGGCTGACTGCAAAGCCTCGGACCTGCGCCCGAAACCCAGCGGCCCTGCTCCGCTCGGCAACTCAGGCGCAATGCCGGCTACCGCAAGGCTAGCCTGATTGGTTTCGGCCAATTTTACCGCCCGATCCAAGGCCACTTGGGACGCGTCTTGGCCGCTTGTCACACAAAGAATCCGCTTGAACCGTTTCATTCCCCTATCACCTTCGAGGTTAATCCAGCCTAATCCCGAATATTCTCGAAACGGCGTCTTCCACCGCCTCGAGTTCCTTGCGAAATGACGCCTGACGATCGATCACATGCACCTGCAGCGCACCGGCTTCCACCTCGGCGGTCAACGTCCCCGGCAGCAGATTTACGGCGTTGGCCATCAGAACCTGTGGCGGCCCCGGTGGGAGCCGCAGTGGGTATTCGATCAGCCCCGGGTCCACCGGCAGGCGCGGATGCAGCGCCCGCCGCGCCACATCCAGGCCACCGCTCAAGGAGCGACCCAGAAAGAATGGAATGAAACGGAGAAATTCCCACCACACGAAGGCGTTGGGCGAACGAATGGGCGGCATGGCAGCCGCGGCGAGCATGACCACCGGTGCACCGACCCACCAGGATGAAGCCGTTCCTTGAGCGAGAACCATCCAGACGACGGACAAACCGGCCAACCGCCTGACGAATAGCGCAGCAAGCCGGACGACGGAAACGCCGCTGCTCACGCCGTGGTCTCCACGAAACCGTTGACACCCGTATCGACGGCCCCGAACCCCAAAATCGATCGCGAATGACCGCGAGCCCCGGGGAGTACCTCACCCCAAAACAGTGCCCGGCCCAAGCAACCGATGCCCTCGACCATTCCTGGCGTCCGCCGTCCGACGCCCTTGGTTGTGTGCCCGACCGTCATGCCAGAGCCATCCTTGCGCCGCGCGCAGCAAGCCCTTTCGTCTTTGCTTCTGCTTATATGAGGCCCGCGGGTGGAAGATCAACCAAGCACACACCAAACCAAAGATGCATGAACCGGTGGCGTGCAAGCTCACGCAGCCATAGAGTTGACTTAGCAACCAGAGCTCGAGACATCCACAGCTCTTATGTCGTTCAAGGCAATAAACGGGGGGATGTTCAAGTTCATTGTTCCACGGGCACCGTCACGATTAATGAGCAGGTGAGCACAGTGATTTTTGTTATTTTTGCGGTCTTGGCGGTTGGCCTGCTTGCGCTCCTGGCGTGGCGACGGGCCGACCACCGCGCAGAGCAAAATGCCTGGCGGCAATTGGTCTCGCATCAACCAGCCGCGCCCGCGCGGTTTGATCCTGCCGTGGTCGCCGCGCTGCCCGATCCCGCTCGTCGTTTTTTCCGCTTTGCCATCGCACCCGGCACGCCGCTGCATACCGTCGCGGAAATCGCCATGACCGGCGAATTCAGTCTCGGGAGCAAGGACAAGCCCGGCTACATGCCCATGCGCGCCGAACAGGTGCTGGCGGCGCCACACGGATTCATCTGGAAGGCCCGGGCCGGCGATCGGATCTGGTTCTCCGGCTCCGATGGCGCAGCCCAAGGCCGCAGCTGGAGCCGTTTCTGGTTGCTCGGTATCGTGCCGGTCGCGCGGGCCGGCAACAATGCAGACCACTTCCGTGCCGCGTTCGGCCGCTACGTGGCGGAAGCCGTTTTCTGGACGCCGGCCGCGCTACTCCCGAGCGAGCACGTGCGATGGAAGCAATCGACGACTCCTCCGCTCGTGTCATCCTGACTCACAACAAACTGGAGCAGGCCGTCGACGTCACGGTCGATGCCGAGGGTCGGCCGGTCAAGGTCGTCTTCCAACGCTGGTCGAATGCCAACCCGACGAAGACCTTCCAGACCCAGCCCTTCGGCGGCTACCTGTCGGACTACAGGGCATTCGATGGCTTTCGCCTCCCGACACGCGTCGAGGCGGGCAACCACTTCGAGACGGACGATTACTTCGCCTTCTTCAAGGCGACCGTTAGCGATGTTCGGTTTCCATCAACAGACCGAGATGAAAATGACCGTTCCGTCGACTAACCCGGCCAAGTCAACCGTGCCGATTGGCGCACTGCTTCCCGATGTACATCTCATTCCCCGTTTCGTTTGGGCGGGTCAATTACGGAAGTACTCGATCCTCTGTTCTATGGCCAGAT